>OY970187.1:0-1307500 GCA_963708165.1 Rubricoccaceae bacterium
CCCGACGATCCTCAAGCGGATACCAGTTGACCCTATTAGCCGTTTTAGCTAATATGGACAGACCAGCACCCCAGACCCATGACTGCACTCGCGGCCACCGAGGCCAAGAATCACTTCGGGCGCCTGCTCGACCGCGCCCAGCGCGAACCCGTCACCATCGAGAAGCAGGGGCGCCCGGTGGCCGTCATGCTTTCCAAGTACGAATACGACCGGATCCAGGCTGAGCTCCAGAATCACCGCAGCGAGGCCGAGACCGCGTTTCTGATGCGCGGTGAGAACGGCGAGCGTCTGGCGGACTCCATCGCCCAGATCGATTCCGGGGACGTGGTCGAGATGACGATGGGCGAGCTCGACGCGGTGACCGATGCGGATTAGGTTCTCCGCGAGCGCGTTCGAGGACTTCAACTACTGGCAGGACACCGACAAGCGCAGAGCGAAGCGTGTCCGCTCGCTCCTGAAAGACATCCAGCGCAGCCCGTTCGACGGCATCGGCAAGCCGGAGCCGCTCAAGGGCGACCTGTCAGGGTTTTGGTCGCGGCGGGTCGACGACACGAACCGGATCGTGTACCGTGTCGCAGGCGATACCATAGACGTCGTTCAGTGCAGGGGGCACTACAGCGACTCGTAGACACTTGGGACGGTATCCCCCATCTTGCAATAACAGCTATCGCCTGGTCGTCCGGCGGAACCTGTAGACCGTCCGTTCAGAGTGCGCCGCTCACGCGACAGCCTCGAGGTATGGACGGATGACGGTCGAGACCCGGCACGCCTGAGCGTAGCGCCAGAGCGCGTCGGCGTCGAAGGCGGGGCTCCAGCGGTAGTCCTTGAGCGCCTCGATGGCGACGTCGAGGCCGACCCGGCTCCGATACTTGAAGCAATCGGCGACGGTCTTCGCCGCGCCGTACACCCGGACCCCGACGCCTTCCACCTCGTGCGTCTCGGCGCCCTCGGTGAACGCCATGCCAGACATATAGACGACCCGGAGCGGGATCGACTCGGACTCAGGCCGACGCGCCTTGCCCTCGATGGCGAGCCACACCTCGAACGGGTCCTGCGTCGTGAGATCGTGGAAGCGGAGTGCGGACAGCAGACACACAACGCCGTTGGGGACCCGGCGAGCGGCCTCGACCAGCGTGTGGTGCTCGGTCACGTTGGCATCTGCGAGGACGTAGAGCCCGCGCCCAACGCGGTCGAGAGCCCCGCGACGGTGGAGCCGGGCGAGCGTCTGGCGGGGGATGCCGAGCGGGGCGAGGTCCTTCGAGCGAAGGACGCCGCGGGTGCGGGCAAGGGAGAGGAGTCGGTCGGCGTGCGTCACGAATCGTCGGTCATTGACCCTTAGTACCGACGAAATGTAACACCATGACCACCGGTGAATCTGGCGCCGCAGCCACGGCGGAACGCGCGTCGCACGCTCACCCCTCACCAGTCGGTACCGACAGGGAGTCGACGAACGCGTTCCCGTACCGCTCGCGGACGTAGCGCTCGCGCTCGCTACGGAGTCTCTCCAGGAGGTCCTCTGTCGTGTGCCCGGCCTCGATCCGCAGCCGCTCAATCTCGGCCGCGAGCTCGGAGACGGCCGACACGCGGAAGCCCGGCCCGGTGTCGGCATCGAGGAACGTCTCGTCGAGGTCGACGGGCGCCACCTCCTCACTCTTCGAGCGCCTCCATCGACTGTTCGATGGTCTGGAGCGTGCGGGTCGAGATCGACCCCTCGGCCTCGGGCTGGAGCTCGATCACGCCGTCAGTGCGGTGGTGGACCCGGTAGCGAGCGGCGAGCACGTCGCCCCTCAGTGAGAGCTGCCCCTCCGCGTCGGGCTTCGCCGTGTAGTCTCCCATGGCAACCTCGTGCGTTCGTGTCGGATGATACGCGAGCGCCCCTTGGTGCCGAGCGCCTCCGCCAGGACGTCGACTCCAACGCCCCATGTCACGAGTTGATCGACGAGACGTGGGCCGAGCACCGGGCTACGGCGGGGACGCCGCTCCGGCTCAGTACAGCGCGACGTCCATGTCCGTCTGCCTGAAGTCGTCGCTGACGAACAAGCGGCTCGCCGAGCACCACGCGCTGGCGACGAAGCGTAGCGGCGGAGGGTCCCGGCGACCTCGGCGAGCCCATTGGGACTCGGAGTCGGTCGAGGTCGCGGCTAGAACACACGCGCGGAGGGGAAGGCTCGGGTGATCTCCTCGGCCGTGGGACCCACGACGACAGTCACCGGACCCTCGTGCGCCGGGGGGTGCGACGGACCCACGGGGACCACGTCCCACCGCCCCCCCTCCGCGTCCTTCTCGCCGCGGCGCAGGGATACGAGGACGCCCGCCTTGAACTCCAAGATCAAGTCCAGGGACTCGTCGGTCTCCGAGTCGTACTCGTAGACACGGGCCGTCCCCGTGTACGTCGCGGGGTCCCATGTCCGGTGGGTCTCGACGCTCTCGTACCCCTTCTCCAGCGCGTACTGCTCGTGGAAGGAGAGCAGCCCCTCGCCCTTCTCCTCGACGTGCGCCCGGAGCTCCTCGCGGCGCTCGTCGGTGAGCGCCCTCTCCTCGTAATGCACGGTCTGCTCCTCGAGCACGGCGGACTCGCCGACCCGGTAGACCCTCATCGCTCGGCCGAGGTCTTTGGTCTGGTACCGCTCCCCCTCGAAGGGGCCGGACGTGATCCGGAAGTCGTCGAACAGGCCCATGGTGCGTCGCGTGTCTGGGGTCCCATTCTACGCCGAGGCGGTCGGCGCGCGCCCTGGCCCCACGGCACGACTGGCGTCGTCACAGGTACCCCTTGGGCAGACGGCGACGTGGTCCTCGTCGGGATGATTCCATCCGGTCGGGTCGGCGCTCCACGCGAGGACCAGGTCGCTCGCGCGACCGAGTAGTACGAGAAGAGGCGGGCCTACCAGCGCGAAGTCCGCGCCGCCTGGACGAGTCTGGTGGAGCACGGATCTCGCGACGAAGCGCATTGCGTAGTTTAGCGCAACGCTGATCCGAGCAACCGCGATGACCAACCCCTTCGAGTACGGCCGCGAGCTCTCGGGCGCCGAGATCGTCGACCGGACCGAAGAGGTCGACCGCGTCGCCCGGGCGCTCACCGACGGCGGCCGCCTGTTCCTCATCGGACCCCGCCGGTTCGGGAAGACCTCGATCCTGCGTGCCGCCACCGAGCGGGTCCGGGCCGAGGGCGCCGTCGTCTTGCGCTACAACGCCGAGGCGTACCCCACGCTCACGACGCTCGCCGAGCGCGTCGTGTCCGACGCGGCGAAGGCGCTGACCGGCCCCGTCCGCAAGGCGGGGAAGCGGGTGCAGGAGGCGTTCGGCGCGCTCCGCCCCCAGCTCTCGTACGACCCGCTGAGCGACACCTTCTCCGCCTCGCTCACGGCTGCGAAGGGCCAGACCGAGCCCGCGCTCGTGTCCGACGCGCTCGGCGGGCTCGACCGGCTGGCGGCCACGTCGAGCAAGACCGTCGCCGTCGTGATCGACGAGTTCCAGCGGGTCGTCGAGGACGGTGGAGTCGCGGCCGAGGGCCAGGTTCGCGCCGCTGTCCAGTCCCACGACCATGTCGGCTACGTGTTCGCCGGGTCCAAGACCCGGATGCTGGCCGAGATGACCGGCGACGAGGGCCGCCCGTTCTACCGTCTCGGCGCTCGCCTCTTCGTCGGACCGGTCCCCCGAGACGACTTCCGCCCGTTCATCCGGGCCGGGTTCGAGGACGCCGGATTCGACATCGGGGAGGACGCTGTCGAGGCCGTCCTCGACCTCGCCGAGGACGTCCCGTACAACGTCCAGCGGCTCGCTCGCGACGTCTGGGCCGAGGCCCGCGCCGACGGGACCGCGGTCACGGCCGAGCGCGTCCGGGCCACGCTCGAGCAGCTTGCGCGCCGGGACGACCCGTTCTACACCCAGACGTGGAACGGCCTGAGCGCGACCCAGAAGAAGGCGCTCCTGGCCGTCGCCGCCGAGGGCGGGACGGGGCTCTACGCCGGCGCCGTCGTCCGGGCCTACGACCTCGCCTCGCCGAGCACGATGCGAACGGCGGTCAAGGCGCTCGTGAGGGCGGGCGTCGCGCGCGAGGAAGAGACCCAGGGGGCCGTCCGGTACCGGCTGGAAGACCCTTTCTTCGCCGCCTGGCTCCGGCTCTTCGTATCGGCCCCGTAGCCACACCACCCGAGGGTGGCCCCGGTCGCTTCCATCGGTGTTCGTAACACTCGTGGGAGCGACCCCGCTGCCAGCCCGTCCTCACCTCCCTTGGCTCTCGTGGCAGGAGAACGGGCTCGGATGCGGCGGAACGCGGAGACCGACGGATCTGGGGGACCTTCGGGATACGTGCAAAATGTCATCATAGCGGCGTCGACACGTCGGCCAGCCCGAGCGGACGGGGCACGAGCGGCGGAGGCGCGCCGTCCATATCGAGCACGTACTCCCCGAACCGCTTCACCCGCGCCGTACCGTACGGGCTCAGCCGCGCGACCTGGCCCGGCGTCACGTCCCATCCCTCGTCCACGAGTCCAGAGAGCGCGTCGGTCATGTCGGCCACGTTCTGGAGCATGACGGCCGACGCCACGAGGTCGGTGTACTTCACCCGCTTCTCCCGCTCCACGGGGTCGCCCGTCGGGATCGCCTCGCCCCCGAACCGGACCCACTCGGTGAACCCGTTGTACGCCTCGACCTTCGTCGTGGCTGCTCGGATGCTCCGCCGGAGCGGCAGGTCCGTCACGTAGTCCAGGAGGAAGAGCGTCCGGACAACGCGGCCGAGTTCGCGGAACGCTCGGTAGAGCGCGTTCTTCCGTGCCTGCGTCCCGAGCCGTCTCAGCAGCATCGACGGCAGGACCGCCCCGGCTTGGACCGAGAGCGCGACCTGCATCAGGTCTGCCCAGTGCCGCTCGATGAGCTTCCAGTCGATCGTCCGCGTGAACAGCGCGTCGAGGTGGCGGTAGCTCGCCTCGGCGTCCGGGCGGTAGAACGCGACGTCGTCCCATGTCCGCATCCGGGGCATGAGCCGGATGCCGAGCAAGTGGGCCAGGCCAAACACAGGCTCCGACTGCCCGTGCGTGTCGGCGTGGACGGTGTCGGGCTGGAGGACCGAGTCGTTTCTCAGAAGCCCGTCCAGGATGTAGACGGCCTCCCAGACGCCGCAGGCGACGAAGTGCGAGAAGAGCGCGATGTAGGTGTCGGAGATATGGTGATAGGCCATGCCGCCGTAGACCCCGTGTCGCACGCTGCGCTCGCCGAGGAGCCCGTTCTCGACGAGCGGGACGTGGGTCCCGTCGGCGACGGCCGCGCGTCCCGAGCCCCAGAAGAAAGGGAGTTCGAACCGGGTGTACTCGGCGACGACGTCGCGGAGGGCGGCCTCCAGGTTCGCAGTCGTCACGTGCTGGCGGTTCGTGAGCTCGAGCGCACGGGGAGTGGTCGCGTCGGCACCGGCGCGGGCGTGGCGCGAGAGCTGGGTCGGTCCGAGCCCGGTCCCATACCCGAATACGGCGAGCAGGTACCGCCGCTCGGGAGCGGTGAGCTTCGGGTCGTTGCCCGACGGCGGGCCGAAGTGGCGGGCGAAACCCGACCACGCGGCCGTGTTCTTGAGCACGTCCAAGAGGTGCCGCTCGGGCATCCGGTCTCGGAGCGTGTCTTTCAACGCATCGGTCCCCTCGGGAACAGGCTCAGCCGCCATCCGCTTGAGGTGGGGTTTACCGGCCGTGTCGATGGACAACTCGGCGTTGTCGGGGAACGCACCGTCGGCCCGCGCGGCTGCGGCTGTGAGTTGGGCTCGGAGACCTGCGGCGAATTCGGTGGCCGTGGCGGGCAGCTCGAGCGCCTCGCAGTATGCGGGCAGCCGCTCCTCGCACTCGTCCCACGGGAGGAGCTGTTCGCGGTAGTCGGCGAAGGCTTGAGAGCCGGGGACAAAGAGGTCGCCCGAGCGGAGGGAATCCGCGACGTGGCTGAGCACGGCGACTTCCAACTCTCGGCGCCCGAGCACGACCTCTCCCCGTTCCCGTGTTTCGACGAAGGCCTGCCAGCGCAGGCTCAGGAAGCTCAGGTCGACCTCGTCCGGGAAGTGGTCCCGCCGCGCCGTTCGGTGCTCGCGGACGTAGTCGAGTGCCCGGAGAAGCGAGCGGTCCTGGGTTGCTGCCTGGGGTCGGAGCAGGTCCAGAAGGTCGAAGAGCGCCGACCGATGCGCCCGGTGGGCGTCCCACAGGAGCGGGAGGTAGTTGCCCGAGTGGTAGAGCGCGACGGTCCGGTACTTCTCCCTCAACTCGTCCGCCCCGCCGTAGGCCGAGAGCACTCGGCGGACTCGGCGACCGAGGTCGGCGTCGGCGATCTCGGCACTTGTTCTCTCGCTGTCCGCCTCGCCGAGCACGTCTGCGAAGGCGGCCAGCATCTCTTCCTCGATCTCGCGGTGGCGCTCGTGGAGCCGGGCGAGCGCTTGGCGAGCCCGATTGTGGCTCCGCCGCATCCGCCGGAGATACATCTCGGCCAGGTCGTCGCGGGCCGTGACCTGGGCGTCGTGGACGAAGCAGACGAGGAGCGCTCGCCGGTGGGCGTCGTCGGCCAGCCCCTTCACGTCGCCGACCTCGAGCGCCCGCGCCTCGGCGGCGAACTGGCGGACCTTGGTGTGGGCCACGCCTTCGATGAGAGGAGCGGTCTCCAGCAACCCCACCAACTCGCCGAGATGCCGGACGCGCTCGCGAACCCGCTTGAGCGTTGGTGGCCCCGGCGGCGCCTTGAGACGCGTGAACCCGGTGAGATACTCGCCCGGCTCGACATCGAGGAGTGCGTCGAGCCGCGTGCGGTCGCCCTCCGTGAGCCGACCGGCGACGAGCCCGTAGATCTCGCCGTGGACCCGCTCGCGCTCGCGGCCCGAGAGCCGGTCGAGCGCGCTGAAGGCTGGGAGTTCGACGCGCTCGCGGACGAGCGTCTCGACAGCCACGTTCACGAGGTCGGCCGGGTCGCTCATCACGGCTGCCGCCTCGCGCATGGCACCGGCCGCGATTTCGGCCCCACCCTCCGAGTACGACCGGACACCGAGGAAGCCGTGGACGGTCCGGCGGTACCGATGGCGGTCCTGTCGGGTGCGGGCATCGAGAGGAGTGTTCGCCGGGAGACCGAGTGCGGCGGCGAGGTACGCACGGACCTGGCGCGGCACCCGCTTGATTGACGGCAGACGACCCAAACGCTGGTGTCCCTTGAGCAGGACGAGGAGCACGAGCCGCCGCTGGTCGGTGCGGGCGTGCGCTCGGATGAAGGCGATCTCATCTTCGGTCGGCTCGTAAAGCGCCTCGACCTCGGCGCGCGAGAGCGAGGGCCGGAAGCGGGGGTAGGCGGTGCGCTCGACGGAGGCCACGGGCAGCGGGGTCTTCGGGAGCGAAGGCCCTTCGCCCGGGGTGTCCCAAAAGGGTGGTGCCAGGAGAGCGGCGAAATCGGCCGCTCGGGCTCCCGTGAGGGTACGGAGATCGCGTCCCACAAGGATTACCTTCTCGGACACTGCTACTCGTTATATATGGCGGCCCGCTCCAGTACCGAGACGCCGACGGTCCGCACGGCCACCTACGCCCGCGTCTCGACGGCCGACCAGTCGCCGGACCTCCAGCACGACGGGCTCCGCGCCTTCGCGGACCGCGCCGGGCTCTCGGTCGTGGCCGCCTACACCGACGTCGCCGTCTCGGGACGCAAGGAGGGCCGGCCCGACCTCGACCGGCTCATGGCGTCCGCGCGCAAGCGCGAGCTCGACTGCGTGCTCGTGTGGAAGTTCGACCGGTTCGCCCGGAGCGTGTCCCACTTGGTCCGCGCGCTCGACGAATTCGACCACCTCGGGGTCCGGTTCGTCTCCGTCCAGGACAACGTCGACACGACGAGCCCGATGGGCCGGGCGATGTTCGCGGTCATCGGCGCGATGGCCGAGCTCGAGAGCGCGCTGATCGCCGAGCGGGTTCAGGCCGGGATGGCTGCGGCCAAGGCGCGGGGGCGCCACGTCGGCCGACCGGCAACGGACGAAACGGTCGTCGCGCGGGTCGAGGAGTTGGCTCGGACGACGGACCTCTCGGTGCGGAAAGTCCACCGGGTGCTGGCAGACGAGTGCGGCGGCGAGGCGGGTGTGAGCCGGTCGGTCGTCGGCCGGATTGTGAAGGAGGTCCGGACTGGATGACGGATCATGGGATCCTGAGGAACCTCGGCTGACTTCGCCGACAGTGTCCTGCTGTTTTCCGGACACCCACTCAGAGCTCAACGACGCTCGGAGCGTTTAGGTGAGGTCACCCCCAGTAACGAGCCAGCGTCCTCCCGACGACGGCAGCCGTGAGCGCCGCCACGTCGGTAGCTTCGCTCACCTCGACCGGCGGTGGTGCCGGGGGACGATTGCCCTGACCATTCGTTCAGCTAGTTCTATGCACACAGATGCCCCTAACAGCTTCCGCCCGTGGCTGGAGTCCGTCGCCCCGCTGTCCGAGGACGAGTGGGCGGCGGTGGCCGAGCGGCTGGTCCCCGTCCGGCTGGAGGCCGGCGAGCCGCTCGCGACCGAGGGCGAGGTCCGGCGCTGGGTCGGGTTCGTCCGCGACGGGGCGCTCCGCTACTCCGTCCTCCGCGACGGGACGGACCACGTGACGGCGTTCGACTTCGAGGGCGACGTGGCCGGCGACCTCGACGGGTTCTTCGACGGCGCCCCGGCGTCGCAGACGATCACGGCGGTCGAGCCGACGGCGCTCGACGTGCTGACGCACGACGCCTTCGCGGCGCTCGCCGCCCAGGTGCCTGTGCTCGCCGGCGTCCGCGGCGCCGTCGCCGGGCGGCTGTTCGACGGGGCGCGGGCGCGGGCGGCCGAGCTCCAGCAGTTCTCGGCCGAGGAGCGGTACCGGCGGCTCTTGGCGCGGAGCCCGCGCGTGGTCCTGCGCGTGCCGCTGTATCACGTCGCATCGTACCTCGGCGTGACGCCGGAGGCGCTCAGCCGCATCCGGCGCCGCGTGGCCGAGGACTGAGCCGCAGCCGGTTGAGCCTCGGCCGCCGGCTGAGCCGCGGTGGCCTCAGAGCCGCCAGCCGACGGAGACGTTCGTGATCACGGGCAGGTCGTACGCGTGGTGGACGTCGGTGCCGCCCCCGGGCGCCGCGAACGCCCGCTCGCCGCCGCTGAGCGTCGTCGCGACCGTCGGCCAGTAACGGACGGAGCCTTCGAGCGTCAGCCGTGCTTTACACGTTGACTCCGCTCTCGCGGCTCGTCGGGATGCATCAGACTCGCCAGAATCAAGAGCCTCATCGGAGACCGATGGACCCCTGAGCGCGTGAGGGTAAGCATCACTGTGATGACATTTTACACGCATCCCGAAGGTCCCCCGGGGTCCGGGAGACGATGGCCCTGACCATTCGTTCAGCTAGTTCTATGCACACAGATGCCCCTAACAGCTTCCGCCCGTGGCTGGAGTCCGTCGCCCCGCTGTCCGAGGACGAGTGGGCGGCGGTGGCCGAGCGGTGGTGCCCGTCCGGCTGGAGGCCGGCGAGCCGCTCGCGACCGAGGGCGAGGTCCGCCGGTGGGTCGGGTTCGTCCGCGAGGGGGCGCTCCGCTACTCCGTCCTCCGCGACGGCACCGACCACGTGACGGCGTTCGACTTCGAGGGCGACGTGGCCGGCGACCTCGACGGGTTCTTCGACGGCGCCCCGGCGTCGCAGACGATCACGGCGGTCGAGCCGACGGCGCTCGACGTGCTGACGCACGACGCCTTCGCGGCGCTCGCCGCCCAGGTGCCTGCGCTCGCCAGCGTCCGCGGCGACGTCGCCGGGCGGCTGTTCGACGGGGCGCGGGCGCGGGCGGCCGAGCTCCAGCAGTTCTCGGCCGAGAAGCGCTACCGGCGGCTCTTGGCGCGGAGCCCGCGCGTGGTCCTGCGCGTGCCGCTGTATCACGTCGCGTCGTACCTCGGCGTGACGCCCGAGGCGCTCAGCCGCACCCGGCGCCGCGTCGCCGTCGGCTGAGCCGCAGCCGGTTGAGCCTCGGCCGCCGGCTGAGCCGCGGTGGCCTCAGAGCCGCCAGCCGACGGAGACGTTCGTGATCACGGGCAGGTCGTACGCTTGGTGGACGTCGGTGCTGCCCCCGGGCGCCGCGAACGCCCGCTCGCCGCCGCTGAGCGTCGTCGCGACCGTCGGCCAGTAGCGGACGGAGCCTTCGAGGCCGTCGCAGCCGTGCTTTACACGTTGACTCCGCTCTCGCGGCTCGTCGGGATGCATCAGACTCGCCAGAATCAAGAGCCTCATCGGAGACCGATGGACCCCTGAGCGCGTGAGGGTAAGCATCACTGTGATGACATTTTACACGCATCCCGAAGGTCCCCCGGGATGGTGGCGGATCCTCTTCACCTTGAAAGCGCACCTAGGTCATTACAACCATTCGCTCTGAGTAGAGAGGGAGGACTCGGCTTCGCGGACGCGACCAGGGCAAGTGTGCGATGGCCGTACTCGCAGACGGTTGGCATCGGCCGACACATACAGTTTAAATCAAATGCTGACCCATGTCGAAATTATGGGGTGCGTCGAAGGGTGTGGAGCTACAGGGTCGGGGGCGACGCCAACTATAGGAAGGGGCGCGGCATGACCGGTGAAACCGTTCTGTTTGCCGCTGGGAAGCACCTAGATCTGGGAACGGAGGACGGCGCGCAGGGAGAAGACACCTCTGTCCGCACCTTTAGGTGTGCGATGAGCATGCCTCCGCGATAGAATTTCCGCAAGAGCCCTCGTGTGGAATGATGTAAGGCTGCATCGACTACAGACCGCCACCTGTCGGCCTCTGGCGCCGGCTGCGTGACGCCCTTCAACATCCAGTTTTACCTATGAACATCGCCGTTGTCGGAACGGGATACGTCGGTCTCGTCTCGGGCGTCTGCTTCGCCGAGATGGGAAACCAGGTCACCTGCGTTGACATCGACGCGACCAAGATCGAGCGGCTGCGCAGCGGCCGGCTGACCATCTACGAGCCTGGACTAGAAGCCACCTTTGAGCGAGGGCGCCGTGAGGGCCGCCTCCACTTCACGACGGATCTCGCCGAGGCGGTGATGCCTGCGGACGTGGTCTTCCTCGCGCTCCCGACGCCCCCCGGCGAGGGCGGTGCGGCAGACCTCCGCTACATCCTCGGCGTCTCTGACGACCTGGGCCGCCTCGCGGCCGAGGCCTCTGGCGCCAGAGGCGAGTTTGGCGGGGACGGCGCCGCGGCGCGCTCGTGGGGGTACAAGGTGATCGTGGACAAGAGCACTGTTCCTGTCGGCACGGCAATGCGCGTGACGGCCGCCATCGCCCGGCACGGCCTGACGCCCGGCATGGACTTCGACGTGGTCTCGAACCCTGAGTTTCTGCGCGAGGGCGTGGCCGTAGACGACTTTATGAAGCCCGAGCGTGTCGTGATCGGCACCGGCTCGGAGCGCGCGGCGGACGTGATGCGGAGCCTCTACGAGCCCTTTGTGCGCTCCGGCAACCCGATCCTGGTCATGGACGAGGCCTCCGCGGAGATGACCAAGTACGCCGCCAACGCGATGCTCGCGACCAAGATCACGTTCATGAACGAGATCGCGAACGTCTGCGACCGTGTGGGGGCGAACGTGGACGAGGTGCGGGCGGGGATCGGGACAGACAGCCGCATCGGGCCCAAGTTTCTGTACGCGGGGATCGGCTTCGGGGGAAGCTGCTTTCCCAAAGACGTGCAGGCGCTGCACCGCACGGCGCGCGAGAACGACTACGAGTTTCAGATCCTCGAGCGCGGTCCTGAACGTCAACCACGGGCAGCGCATGTCGCTCGTGCCGCGCATTCAGGCGGCGCTCGGCGATCTGCAGGGCAAGACCCTCGCGATGTGGGGCCTCGCCTTCAAGCCCAACACCGACGATGTGCGCGAATCGCCCGCGCACGTGCTGATCGGCGAACTCACCCGCCTCGGCGCCGATATCGTGGCGTTCGACCCCGAGGCCACCGAGACGACCCGGGCCACCTTTGAGCGCGAGCCTCTGGCGGGGCCCGGCGTGTTGCGCTACGCCGAGAGCGCCTACGCCGCAGCCTCTGGCGCCCACGCGCTCGTCGTCGCGACCGAATGGCCCGAGTTTCGGCGCCCCGACCTGGACCGCGTGCGCAGGTCGATGCTGGCGGGCCCTCGCGGGGTGCCGCTGGTGTTCGACGGGCGCAACGTCTTCGACCCGGCGCAGATGGCGGCGTCCGGGTTCGAGTACCAGTCCATTGGCCGCCCCTCTGCCGATGCCGTCCTCGCGCCCGACTCGCGCCCCGCGCCGACGCCCACCCTCGTGCCCTGACCGCGCCTCTGGCGCCAGAGGCGCGCGCTTGAAATGGCGTCGGGCTCGCCGGTTTCCGCAAGAGGCCCCGAGCCGAACGAGATATACGCACCCCTTTCCCGCACTGCTCCTGAGCGCCCGTTCCCCGCTCCTCCCCGCACCCGACCCGCCCGCGCGGCTAACGCAGGCGCTGGAGGTGGCGCGTCAGGTGGCGCCGTTTGCGCGCCCGTTCGTGGGCGTGAGCGTTGCCGTCGTCGTGCTCAGCGTGCTCTCGACGCTGCTCGGCGGGCTCGGAATCGGGCTGTTTCTCCCGTTCGTCCACAGCGTCGACGGCGCGGTGTTCGACGGCGCGGGGTCGGGCCGCGTGGCGCGCTCGCTCGCGTCTTTGTTCGACGGAGTCCCCGCCCAGCACCGGTTAGGCGTCGTCGCGGTGGCGATGGTGGGGACAGCAGTGATTCGGGCAGGCGTCGGGTACCTGCAGGATGCAGCCTTTGGATGGCTCGATGCCCAGGCGGGCCATCGCATCCGAACCGAGGCATTCGACCAGCTCCTGCGCCTCGACTACGGCACCATCGAGCGGGCGGATCACGGCCAACTGCTCAACACCCTCGCGGGCGAGACCTGGCGCACGGCCGAGGCGCTCCGCCTCGTCGTCTGGTCCGTCGGCGGCGTGATCGCGACGGCGCTGTACGTCGCGTTTTTGCTCGCGCTCTCGTGGCCGCTCACCCTCTTGACGCTAGGCGCGCTCGCGGGCATTGCCGGACTCGTACGGCTTCTCAACCGACCGATCCAGACCTATGCCGAGGTCGCAACCGTCGCGAGAGAGCGCCTGATGGCGCGGACGCTCGACGGCCTCGCGGCTGTCCTGCCGATCCGCACGTCCGGGCGCGAGGCGTACGAAAGCGCGCGCTACGCCCGCGCGTCGGAGCACGTCAGCCACACGTTTTTCCGGCTGGGACTGCTCGGCGGCACGGTCGGGCCGGTGTACCAGGTGCTCTCTGCGGTGCTCCTCGTCGCCGTTTTGCTACTCGGCGTGCGGTCGGCGGCGGACCTGCCGGTTTTGTTCGTGTTCGTCGCCGTGCTGTACCGGCTCCAGCCGATGGTGCAGGGGCTGGACGGCACGCGCGTCCAGCTCGTCACGCTCGCGCCCGTGGTGCGCCGCGTGACCAACCTCTTGCGCCAGAGGCCCACGCAGGCCTCTGGCGACCGCGCGTTTGGCGAACTGTGCGACGAGATCTGCTTCGACGGCGTCGGGTTTGCCTACGGCCCCGACGAGGCTCCTGCCCTGCGCGGCGACTCGTTTCGCATCCCCGCGGGCCAAACCACCGCGATTGCCGGGCCGTCGGGCGCGGGCAAATCGACCGTGTTCAAGCTGCTTTTGCGCCTCTACGACCCCAGCCGAGGGCGCGTACTGGTCGACGGCGTCCCGCTCGGCGTTTTCGACGTGGCCAGTTGGCGGCGCCGGTTGGCGGTCGTGAGCCAGGAGGTGTACCTCTTCAACGCGAGCGTCCGCGACAACATCGCCTACGGGCGCGAGGGGGCGAGCGATGCCGACGTGATAGAGGCGGCCCAGCGCGCACACGCCGACGTCTTTATCCAGGCCCTCCCCGACGGCTACGACACCGCCTGGGCGAGCGCGGGGCCCGGCTCTCCGGCGGTCAGCGCCAGAGGCTCGCGCTGGCGCGCGCGCTCGTCCGTGACCCCGAGATCGTGCTGCTGGACGAGGCCACCAACGCGCTGGACGCGCTGACCGAGCACGCCGTCGCGGAGGCTCTCGCAGACTTCGGGCGGGACCGGACCGTGATCGTCGTGGCGCACCACCTCTCGACCATCGCCCGGGCCGACCACGTGGTCGTGCTGGACGGCGGGCGCGTCGCCGAGACCGGCTCGTTCGACGCGCTGATCGCCAGCGGCGGCCTGCTCTCGCGCATGCACGCCGCCCAACCGCTTGTCCCCTCGTAATGCCCTACGCCCTTCTCGACGTCGACCTTTCCGAGCCGCCCCGCGCGATCCGTCTCCAACCGGACCAGACGGGACTTGCCATGACCGTGCGCTGGCACGGGCGCCCGTGCGGGTTCGCGATCCGCCCACTCCGCGCGGGCGCCGTTCTGGAGCGCGCCAGAGGCCGCCCGCCTGGCCGAGGCCTCTGGCGGGCACGAGGCGTTCGTGCAGCGATTGCGGTCCGAGACCGCTGCCGCGCCGGGTCCGCCGCTTCCCAGCCTGACGCTGGCCGTGTGCACGCACGGCCGCCCTCGGGAGGTCGCGCGCCTCATCGCGTCGCTGGGTGCTCTAAACACGCCACCGACCGGCGCACCTCGCCTCGCGCTGCTCGTCGTGGACAACGCCCCGCCCAATCCAGACACGCGCGATGTGGTCGAGGCGTTCGCCGCCACGGCGCCCGTCGTGTGCGGAGAGCGGCTCGCCGTCCGCTACGTCACGGAGCCGCTCCAGGGCCTGGACTTCGCGCGCAACCAAGCGCTCCACGAGGCCTCTGGCGAGATGATCGCGTTTCTGGACGACGATGTGGTCGTGGAGCCGGGCTGGCTCGCGGGGCTGGCCGAGGCGTTCGCGGAGAATCCAGACGCCGGAGCGTTTACCGGCTTGGTGCTGCCTCTGGCGCTGGAGACCGAGGCCCAGATCATCTTCGAGCGGCGCGGTGGGTTTCGGAAAGGGTTCGCCACGCAGCGCTACGCCGCCGAGCACGCCGGAGACCGGACCTACCCGTGCGGCGCGGGTGTCTTCGGGACGGGCGCGAACATGGCCTTCCGCACCGCTCTCGTCCGCGATCTGGGTGGGTTCGACGAGGCGCTCGACATGGGCGCGGCGCTCCCAGGCGGCGGCGATGTCGACATGTTCTACCGCGTGGTCCGCAGCGGCCGCCCGCTCGTCTACGAGCCCGCGTTCGCGGTGCGGCACGAGCACCGGCGCGACCGGGCCGGGCTGCGGCGGCAGTTCCGCCAGAGCTGGGGGACGGGCACGACGGCGTTCGCGATGAAGCTCTACGCGCACGATCCCGAGGTGCGGCCGCGCGTCCGGCGCCTGCTCTGGTGGTGGTTTCGCAGCCAGGGCCGCGCCATCGGCCGCGCCGCCTTCCGCCGCGGCCCGATGCCCCTCGACATGACGCTGGCTGAGTTGTGGGGTGGCCTCGCGGGCCTTGCGGGCCGCTACCCGCGCGCGCAGCGCCTGGCCGCGCGCATCCGCGCCAACGCATGACGACCGGTCTTCCCGTCCGCATCCTCAACCTCCCCGTTCTCGCGCCGCCAGGCATCGCGGCTACGGGCGGCGCGGGCGTCTACGCCGTGTTCTGGCTCGGCGACGTGGCCCTGGGCCACAGCCGGATTCTCGAGACCGACCTGCCGCTTCTGGCGTCGGCGGTGCAAGAGCGAGCGCTCCAGGTGTGCGCGAGCGCGCTCTGCGCTCACCTCGTCGCCTCTGGCGCCAGAGGCGACGCTCCCGTCAGACGCAGCCCTCTCGCCAGAGGCGACACCGGCGGCCACGCGCCGCCCGCCTTTGCCGACCACCTTCGCTCGCTGCCGCCAACCGCCTCGGTCTTCGAGAGCGTCCGGGAGCACCTCGCGACGAGTCCCGCCGACGCGCCCAGTGTGACCGTCGTCGTGTGCACGCGCGACCGGCCCGGGCCTCTGGCGGCGTGCCTGGAGGCACTCGACCGCCTCGATCCCGCGCCGGATGAGATCGTCGTCGTCGACAACGCGCCGAGCTCAGACGCGAGCCGCGAAGTCGTCGCGCGGTGGCCGCGCGTCCGCTACGTCTGCGAGCCCACGCCCGGCTTGGACCACGCGCGCAACCGGGGCGCGCGAGAGGCCACCTCCGACATCGTCGCCTACACCGATGACGACGTGACACCGCACCGCGCCTGGATTCGCGGGCTCCACCGCGGGTTTGCCTCTGGCGCCGACGCCGTGACCGGGCTCGTGCTCCCGGCCGAGCTCGACACGCGCGCGCAGCGAGAGTTCGAGCAGCACTGGGGGTTCAACCGCGGCTACAGCCCGCGCACCTACGATCCCGCCTACTTCGCGCGGACACAGCGGCGCGGCACGCCCGTGTGGGAGATCGGCGCCGGGGCCAACATGGCCTTCCGCCGCTCCGTGTTCGAGGCCGTCGGGCTGTTCGACGAGCGGTTGGACGTGGGCGCGGCGGGATGCAGCGGCGACTCCGAGTTCTGGTACCGCCTTCTCGCCGCGGGCCGCACGTGCCGCTACGAGCCCACGGCCATCGTCCACCACCTCCACCGCCGCACCGACGACGAGCTGCGCCGCCAGATCCGCGCGTACATGAGCGGCCACACCGCCGCGCTTCTCGTCCAGCACGAGCGGACGGGCCACCGCGGAAACCTCCACCGCCTCGGCATCCAGCTGCCGCGCTACTACGCGCGCCGCCTCGCGCGAGGCCTGCTCCGCGGCTTCCGCGGTCGGGAGCGGCTGCTCGGCGTGGAGATCGCCGGGGCCGTTGGGGGCGTCCGCTACTATCTCCGCCACCGGAGGCCTCGCGGCGTGCGCGAACAAGCGGACCTGCCTCTGGCGCCACCGGCGACCCCTCGCACGGGATAAAGCGCGCCTTGGAGCAAACGGCCCGGCCTCTGGCGCCAGAGGCCCCTGCGCTTAGCAGGCCAGAGCGGGCGCGTCGGCGGGTTCGGGGACCCAATCTGGGAGCGCATTCGCGTGCAGTGCAGCGGGGCCGACGGCGCAGATCTCCCGCCAGCGGCGCGCCCGCACCCGGTCGTACAGCCGGGTGGAATCGTCCCACGGCGACGCGCAGGGCGCGCCCACCCTGTCCTTCTCATCTCGCGCCAGAGGCGCCGGAGCGAGTGGGTGCGCGCGCCTCTGGCGCACGGCGCCGATGAGCCGGTCGGCTCCGGCCGCACTGGCGAGCGCGAGCGCAAGCGCGCGGTACGTCGGTCTGGAGAGGAGCAGTGCCGAGTCGTTGCGCAAGGCCTCGGCGGTCCACCGCGCCGCCTCGCCGTACTGGCCTGCGCGCTGGCATTGCGAGGCGAGGTAGGACGCGAAGTTGGCCCGAGACCAGCGGTAGACCTCTGGCGGGACGTCCTTCCAGTTCGCCCGCACCCACTGCACGATGGCGTTGTACGAGCGCGCCATCGCGGCCACGTCGCCAGACATCGAGCCTGCTGCGCGGCGGTAGCCCGTGAAGTGGCCCGGCGCGACGCCGACCTCGGAGCAGGCCGCGACGCGGAGCGAGAGGTCCCAGTCCTCGCAGCCCTGCGCGCCGCGCGCGCGGAGCTCAGGGTCGTAGCCGCCGACGCGCTCCACGATGCTCCGGCGGTACAGCGGCACGCTCGCGTTGCCCAGGAAGTTGGCATAGAAGAGGCACAGCGCAAGGTGCCCCTCGGCCCGGCACCGCGACGACGTGCCGCGCACCACGGACGCCTCGTCGATGGCCGTCCACCACGAATAGACCATGCCCATCGCCTCGCCGCCGCGCCGCATCCGCGCCACCTGCGCGGCCAGCTTTCCAGGGTACCAGATGTCGTCCGCGTCCAACGGCGCGATCAGCGAGCCTCTGGACGCGGCGATTCCCGCGTTGCGTGCCGTCGCCACGCCCGCGTTGGGCTGGCAGAGCAGCTGCACGCGCTCGTCCTCCATCCGCCCGACGATGCTCGCCGTGTCGTCGGTCGAGCCGTCGTCGATGACGAGGATCTCGAACGACGTGTACGTCTGCGCCAGAACCGAGTGCACGCACTCCTCCACCGTGCGGGCGGCGTTGTACGCCGGGACGATGACGGAGACAGCCGGGGTGTGTGTCATAAACAGAAGCCGCCGCCTGGAAGCGCCCTCGGGGTGAAGTGGGATCGTGCGTCCATGTCTTCGTCGCAACGAGGACCCTGCACAGAAAGCACCCGCCGAGGCGTACGCGGCGTCGCATCGCTCGGAGCCGCTCGCCAGAGGCCGCGGCGCCCTAGCCTCTGGCGAGGTGCCCGTGTCGTCATGGCGGTACACCCCATGCGCTTGCTTCCACACGGTTGTCATCGCGAGCCCATTCGGCTGCGCTCAGGGCAGGCTCCGCGCGGCGATCTGATGGGTTCTGGCTCGGCGCCACGTGATCGCCGCGTCGCACGCTCCTCGCGATGGCACCATTTGGTGAGAGTGCAGGCGGAGCTGATGTTCCCGGCGCCAGAGGCATGCAGATTGGCCTTCGGCACTGCGGCCGGGACGCAACGACAGGGGGGCATGCATGGGACTCCGCCCGCTCGATACTCGCCCCTGCCTGCCGCAGCGCTCAAGCGCTCGCGCGTTGCAGACCCCAGCGCTCCAGCTCGCCTCGACCGAGGCGCTCGCGCCAGAGGCCGCACCTCAGACCTCGCGCCGCCCGCCTCTGGCGAGGTGTCGTACCGCACGCGCGCGCTGACCAACTCGCTCGCCCTCGGCGCCGGTGACCTCCTCTCGATGGCCGGCGCCGTCCTGATCGCCTCGACGCTGGGCCACTGGGGACTTGGCCAGCCCTACGCACTCCCGATGTGGGCGCTCTACCTCGTCGTGCTCTGGTTCGCGGGAGCGTCGCTGCTCCGGCTCCTCCCCGGATGGGGCCTCGGGCCGGTCGAAGAGCTGAGGCGCGTGACGACGCTGCTCGTCTCCGTTTTCGGCACGCTGGCCATCACGCTTTCCTACGGCAGCGCCGTCGCGAACCTGTACGCGCCAGAGGGCAGCATCCAACAGGTCCTCCCCGACTTGGCTGTCATCGGCATCGCGTGGCTCGTGTGCGCGATTACGGTCCCGTTGATGCGGACGTGGGTCCGGCGGTCGCTGATTGAGGCAGGGCGCTGGGGCATTCCGGCCATCGTGTTCGGCGTCGGCGAGGCGCGCGATGCCGTGGCAGGGCTGCTCGGAGACGAGACCGGAACGGGGTACACGCCCGTCCTCCGCGGGGATCTAGCGTCGCTGGAAGGCGCCGGGCCTCTGGCGTCTCCGCGCACGCCGCCGCAGTCGGTGGCCGTGCTCGCGCTCGAAGGGCTCGAACGCGGCCACGCGTCGCGCCTCCTAGAAGGGCCTCTGGCGGCGTTCCGCACCGTGATTGTCGTACCCGACCTGATGACCACGCCGTGCCTGTGGGTGCGCCCGCGCGACCTCCGCGGTGTGCTCGGCTTGGAGATCACGCAGAACCTCTCCAGCCCGGCCTCGCGCCTCACCAAGCGGCTGTTCGACATCGCGCTCGTCACGCTCTCCGCCCCCATCTGGGTGCCAGTCTGCCTCGCGATTGGGGCGCTGATCTGGCTCGAAGACCGCGCGTCGCCGCTGTTCCTCCAAGAGCGCATCGGCTCGGACGGCCGCACGTTCCAGACCTACAAATTCCGCACGATGCGCCCGGACGCCGAGGCCGTGCTTCAGCGACGCCTCGCAAGCGACCCCGCGCTACGCGAGGAGTGGGAAACGCACTTCAAGCTGCGCCACGATCCCCGCATCACGCGCGTTGGGCGTCTGCTTCGCGGCCTCAGCCTGGACGAGCTTCCGCAGATCCTCAACGTGCTCCTGGGCCACATGTCGCTGGTCGGCCCGCGGCCGCTGCCGAGCTACCACCACGAGGTGCTCTCCTCTGGCGCGCAGTCGCTGCGCGAGCAGGTCCGCCCGGGCATCACCGGCCTGTGGCAGGTCTCGGGCCGAAGCGACATCGGCAACGAAGGGATGGAGCTCTGGGACCCGTACTACGTCCGCAACTGGTCGCTCTGGCTCGACGCCGTCATCCTCGTCCGGACGGCCCGCGCGGTCCTCGCGCGCTCCGGCGCGTACTGAGCGCGTGGCCTCTGGCGCCAGAGGCTGCGACGGGGGACTGTGCTCGCGAGGTGGGCAGCCGAGCGTGCTGGGTTCGCTTCGCGGACGCCTCGGCGAGGCGTCCCTACCACATCGAGATCGCACGCGCCTCTGGCGCCAGAGGCGTGGGACACGGATCGCGTGGTTCTCGTGCGCGCGCAGAGATCGGCCGTGCCTCCCAACGCGATCATTAGCGGCCCGCCCCCACGTTGGCTGGCATGGGCCGAGCATCGCCCCACGCGTCGTGGGCGAGGTGGTAGACCGCCGCGTCGCGCCGAGGCCCCGCGTCGAATCGCAGATAGAGAGACGAGGGGACAGCCACCGCTGCGCCCCGCGCGGGCGAGCCCGCAACGAGCCGCAGCATCCCGGCCACGGTCGAGGTATCCGCGAGCACCGCCAGCGGCGTGCTAAACGTGTTGCGCCCGTCCCCGCCCGCCTGCGCGGTGGGCGCGCGGTAGGCGCGAGTCCCGGCCTCTGGCGCCCAGGCGAGGTTGCCGCCCCAGATGGTGCTCGCCGTCCCCCGCTGCCACCCAGGCCGCGGCCCCGCGGAGTTGCACGCGCTGGCCTCTGGCGTTGGCATAGGCCTCTGCGGGGCGGGCCAGCAGGAGGTTGTTGAGAAACGCGTTGCCCCACGACCGGAGCGGGCGCCCGCCAGAGGCCGGGGCGTACGGGTTCTGGCCCGAGCGCGCCTCGTCCGGGCCGCACGCGGGGTCGCCGTCGTGCTCGCACGGCCACAGCGAGCGGTCGTCGGAGAGCACGACCAGGGCCGCGTTCGAGGCCTGGACGACCGTATTGAACGCGACGACGTTTGCGCTGGCGTCGGTCAGGCGGAGGCATCCGGCCAACCGAGCGCGTCCGGGCGCATCGTCCCGCCGCACCCGGTTGGCGACGCACAGGTTGCCCGCCACCAAGCTGGAATCGCTGAACAGCTCCAAAAACAGACCTGTGTTCGCGTTGCGCCTGAACAGGTTGGCCGCGATGATGGCGTTGCGGTTGTGGATGTCGAGCCAGAGGCCGTTGACGTCGTTGTCTGCGAACACGTTGTGCCGCACGATCGAGCCCGCGCGAGCGCGTGAACTTGCCCGCGCCGCCGTGCCCGCGCGCGGCGGGGTCGGCCCAGCCGTTGCGGCGGACCTCGTTAAAAGCCACCTCTACATCTATAGATCGCGTCCCGCCGACGCCTTCGATCCCGTTGTCGTGGATCACGTTGCCCACCGCGCTGTGGCCCGAGCCCGCGAGGTCGAGCCCGCCGCCGTTCTGCCAGCCTACGTCCGAGTCCAGGATCGTGCCTCTGGCGCCGCCCAGGCAGACCGCAAACCTCTGGCGCCGCGCCGTGCCGTGGCGGAACGTCATGCCCGCCACCAGCAGGCCCGTCTGGCGCGACCGCCCGCACGGCCCGCCAGAGGCGTCGGCGGGGTAGAACAGCTGCCAGCGCTGCCCGATCTCAACCTCGCGCGTGTTGGGGTCGATGGCCTCTGGCGGGTTCAGGTACACCGCCTGTGGCGCCGATGTCGGTCCCTCTACCCAGAACTGCCCGGCTTCCAGCGTGGGGCGCTGCTCTCCCCCGATGGCCTCCATCATCTCGCCCGCCACCACCAGCAGTTCCCGGCGCCGCCCACCCGAGGTCTCGCCTCTGGCGGTGCCTTGCGCGCTCCACTCCCACGCGTGGCGCCAGAGGCCCTCACCCATCGGCACCCATCCCCCGGCGGGCACGATGTCTGCGCCGCTCACAATGGGACGCTCACCGGGATAGGCCACGAGCGCGAAAACGTCCGCAGTCGGGCGCACGTCCTCGCGGTACGTGCCCGCCCGGACGACCGTCGCCTGCCCCTCGGCGTACCCGCACCCAGCGATGGTCGTGGCGTCGCCTCGGCCTCTGGCGTCGGCCGTGCAGACCGTCTCGAAGCCCAGGCTCGCGAGCCACGCCTCGACCGCGACGCACGCGCCTTCGGCGGAGACGTGCCCGGCTGGGCACGCGTCGCCGTACGTCGGGGCGTACAGCGGGGACGCCGGTCCCCAGGGCACGTCGTCGGAGCTCGCGCCACCATTTGAGGACCATTCCATGCCTCCGAGTCCCGCCAGAGGCGTGGCCATTCCGTCGCCCGCGGCGTCTGTCCCAGGCCAACATGCAGCCGCGACGAGGCAGGCCGCCACGATCACCATTCGGGAGAAGTAGGGCCACAGACCGTAAAACCATGCCCTGTGGTCACTCCAATCACGATGAATGCCTGAGGTTCTAGTGAGGGACGGCGTGCGAGCGGAATTCTGCTCACGTGCCGCACGCTGGTGCCGCGAGAGGGCACCGGACACGAACCGACCGGGGTGAGTGCTCATGATTTCGAGCGCTCAGCGCGGCACGTCTGTCCCGCTGTCCCGCCAGAGGCGAGCGCCAGCCAGGCGCCAGAGGCCATGCTACTGGAGTCCAGGCGGGCTTTTTTTTTGTGCCGCAGCCCGTCTTCCAACACCACGCGGTTGACCGTCGCCCGGCTCACCACCACACCGCGCTCCTCTGCCAGGCGCGCGGCCAATTGCGCGGCCGTCGCCTCTGGCGCCTGAGCCAGCCAATCCGCGAGCGCCTCGCGGTCTGCGTGCGAAAGCCGAGGCAGCGGTCCACGCCGAGCGCGAGACGGTGCGACGGACCCGGTCGCTCGGTAGAGCCGCTTCATCTTCTGCACGAACGAGCGGCTAACGCCGAAGCGGTCCGCGACAGCCTGCTCGGACGCGTCGCCGAGCAACGCCGCATCGAGCACGCGGCGGCGGAGGTCGTCGGAGTAAGCGGCCATGGGCGGTGTCGGCGGCGGCAGCTTTCGAATACTCTAGCCCGCTACTGCATCCTGCGCAGAACGCGTGCAGTTGAGGAATACCCGAGGAGCCGAGCCTCTGGCGGATTGAGGGACTCTTCAGTCGTCCCGAGCGCGTCTCGTTGCCGAAGGTTTTCCTGATAAACAGCTTGGACGCGAGGAAGGCCAAAGCCCTTATATGACGCCTACGCAACGAAAACGCGTCGCGATGCTCATACGTGATGGCTATATCGCTCCCTCTCGCGAGGGTGAACACGATGGTTTGCCCTCCGGGTTAACCTTATGCCCCACGGGGCCGATAGGACTACTGACGCCCCGGCAGTGGTCGTGTGGCATTCGCCGTGAGCCCGACCACGTGGCTCCCACCTCCCCCCCCCCCCCCACCCTACCCGTTCCATGCACCGCTTCACCGCGATCAAGCACCCGTATACCCTCGCGATACTCTGCTGCGTTCTCTTCTGCGTATCCAACGTCTCCTCTGCCCAGTCCTTTCACCGCGACTGCGGAGTGGGTCGTCTCGTCGATGACGCAACGGGCTCGTGCGGCAACGCGGAGACCATCCTGTCCCGCGACGGCGATTTGTTCTGGGTCGACCAGGCCACAGGCAACGACGGCAACCCCGGCACGAAGAGCCGCCCCTGGAAAACGATCTCGCGCGCCAACAAAGCCGGGCAGCTCACGCCTGGCGACGCCGTCCTCGTCCGTGCAGGCACCTATCGCGAAGAAATCCGGCCCCGCTCGGCGGGCGCTTCGGGCCGCCTCATCACCTTTGCCGCCTATCCGGGCGATGTCGTGACGGTCTCGGGATCGGACATCGTGAACCGTCCGAACTCGGGCTACAACGGCTGGAAGGCACAGAAGCGACGGCTCCTGGCGCCACGACTGGGTCTGGGACGCGCTTCCCTCCGAAGGCTCGCCTCTGGCGGATCGCCGTCGCGAGCTGTTCGCCGTCAACGGGGACGTTCTGCGGCAGCTGAGCGGCACCTCGCGCCCGACCGTCGGTCCCGGCCAGTTCTGGGTCCAGGGCAACGACAGCGCCCCCACGGCTGTCTACCTGCGCACCAACGGCAACACCAATCCGAACGCGCAGTTCGTCGAGGTCGGCCAGCGCGACCTTCTCTTCCAGCCCCAAAGCCGCGACGTGTGCACGCGCTCCGAGGATGGCTACTACCGTGTGCTCCTGTTCCGCTTTACGCACTCGACGTCCAAGCGCCAGAGGATGGCCGTTTGCACGGGCTCCCAGGGAAGCCGCATCGAAGAGATCGAGACGGTCTGGAACAACGCGGGCGGCATCCAGCTGACCGGCAGCGACCACGTCGTGCGCGGTGTCATCGCGAACAACAACGGAACCGAGGGCATCGGCGCGCAGGGCTGTGACCGCTGCACGGTGGAATACTCCGAAGTCCGCGGCAACCACTGGAAGTGGTGGCAGGACGAAGGCGGCCGCTCACACGGCGGCGGTGGCAAGATCACCGGCACCACGCGCTCTACGTTCCGCTTCAACACCTACGCCGACAACGAAGGCGCCGGCATCTGGCTCGACGAGGACGCCAACGACAACGAGATCTACGGCAACCGCGTCTCCAACAACCTCAAGCAAGGCATCCAGATCGAGCTCCACTCCGACGACAACCGGATCTACAACAACGTCGTCACCGGCACGCGCTACTACAGCTCGATCTGGAACGGCATCGGCATCTCGATCTCCGTCAGCGCCCGCAACCTCGTCGCCTACAACACGGTGTTGTCCAACAACGGGACGGGCATCCGCGTCGGCGGAGACAACCGGGGGGTGTCGTCCCAGACGACCGTCTACAACAACCTGTTCGTAGGCAACGCCCTCGCCGCCGAGGCGGGACGCGACATCATGGTGCTCGGCAGCGGCTCGTCCAGCGCGCTCTCCCCTTGGGAGCTCGTCAACACCAACCGGATCGACGGCAACGGCTACGGCAAGCGCGACCCCAACGACGTGCAGCCCAACGAGGCCAACTTTATGGTCTCCCCCTCGGGCCTGGGCGATGGCGCCCTGTACTCGAACACGCTGAGCGAGTGGCAGCGACCTGCAGGCTTTGATGCCCGCGGGCTGATCACCAATCCGTCGAAGCCCGGCTTCGTCAACGCAGGCAATTTCGCTCACCGGCTGGAAGCTGAGCGCATCCAGCCAGTACGCCGGTCGCGCCGTCGCGCTGCCCCAGGGCATCGCGGCCATCCGAACGGACGTGTTCGGCAACGCGCGCCCGGCCTCTGGCGGGTCGCTCGGCGCCCACGAGCTCAGCGGCGGGACCACACCGACCGAACCCACCCCGCCTGGTCCCTCGGACCCCAGCGACGTCGTGTTCGCCGTCAACGCGGGCGGCAACGCCTTTACCGCCGCCGACGGAACGATCTACCAGGCCGACGCCCGGTTTACAAGCGGTCGCCCTCGCAACACCAACGCCCCCATCGCTGGCACCCAGGACGACGCGCTGTACCAGACGGCCCGCGCCGGGCAGTTCGCGTACAGCGTTCCGCTTCCCGCAGACACCTACGAAATCACGTTCCATTTCGCCGAGTTTGTCTACGACGGACCTCGCCAGAGGCGCTTTGACATAGAGGCCGAAGGCAACGCCGTCGCGAGCGACGTCGACATCTTTGCGGCGGTCGGGGCCAACACCGCGTACACCCGCAAGGCGACCGTCGTCGTCACCGATGGCAGCCTCGATGTCCGGTTTGTGCAGGACATCAAGGGGCCCGTGCTTTCGGCGATGACCGTCCGCGCCACAAACCCCGCCCCTCCGCCGCCGAGCGGTGAGGTGGCGTTCGCCGTCAACGCGGGCGGCAACGCCTTTACCGCCGCCGACGGAACGGCCTACCAGGCCGACGCGCGGTTCACAGGCGGCCGCCTCCGAAGCACCGACACAGACATCGCCGGAACGCCCGACGACGCGCTCTACGGCACGGCTCGCGCCGGGCAGTTCGCCTATGCCGTGCCTCTGGCGAACGGCACCTACAGGCTCACGCTCCAGTTCGCCGAGTTCGTCTACGACGGAGCCGACCAGCGCCTGTTCGACGTCGAGGTGGAGGGCGTCGAAGTGGTGACTGACCTCGACCTCTTTGGGACAGTCGGAGGGAATGCCGCCTACGACCAGACCGTCACCGTCGTCGTGACGGATGGCGAGCTCGACGTTCGCTTTCTCCAGGACCGCAAGGGCCCCACGCTTTCTGCGATGACCGTCCGCGCGTTCGACGCGAAAAGCGCGGCGGGAACGACGACAGAGAGCATGGTCACAGACGAGACGAGTCCTCTGGCGCTCGCGCCAGCGGCTCCCAACCCGACGCGGGGCACGGCCACGCTTCGGTACACCGTCCCCGAAGCCTCAGCGGTTCGTATCGACGTGCTCGACGTGCTTGGCCGGTCCGTAGCCATCCTGGTCGACGAGACGCGGCAGGCCGGGGAGCACGCCGTCACGTTTGACGGCACGCGGCTGCCCAGCGGTGTCTACATCGTTCGGCTCCAAGCCGGTGACCAGGCCGCCGTGCAGCGCTTGACGCTGGCTCACTAACCCTTACACGTTCTATTCGAAAGCCCCGCCGATTCTACATCGGCGGGGCCTTTTGCGTGGGGCTGCGAGCGGTCCCACACACCTCGTGGCGGAGCAACGCGATCGACTCCGCTTTTACCTTTGAGGGTTAGGTAGCCTCTGGCGCCAGAGGCGTCGAGTGATTTGCCGGCCGCAGGTACCGCGAGGTGTAGGTCGGCTACTCGGGGCGATCAGGCTCCGGAGGCATCGGCGTCGAGTCCAATTCGTCGTAGAACGACTTGTAGAACTTGGCGAGGCGCTCTGCCGTGGGATCGGTTGAGGTTAAGCGCGTAAGTGCGTCGCGCTCATCCGGTTGGAGCGTGTGAGGGTAGCGAACCAAACGTTCGATACGGTCTTCGAGGTCAATCATCGGTGGTGGGTGACGATGCGGCAAGCTCGTGCCAAAAGCTTGACAGTGCACGTGAACAGGCGCACGGTCCTGCGGCAGGATGAGCCAAAAGCTTGGGTCTGAAGGGAGGAAAAGCTCACATCGCGTCACTACGGGTGCTCTACTCTTCTCGTCCCAGGCCGGGACAAGCCAATAACTCTGGGGAGAACGACGCACGACCAAGCTTTCTCGATCCCTCGAAATGTGATTCCCTCCTTATGTCATATGCCTATTACAATATCTCCCCTGCGAACGACAGTTACAGGGCTTGCTAGTGACACCCCTCCGCGCTCCGCGATCAACGACTTCGTGCGACGCGGTCAACGCGTTGCAACCGCTTACCTCGTACGCCGATGCCAAAGCGGGCGGCTCCGCCTGGAACAGTTCAACCTGACGGTTGAGGATCTGGCGCTCGATTGCTTGGCCGACCTCTTTCAGCGGGACGATCACGGCCGCTTGGTCCGGGTTCAGTCCTACCTCGCCTCGGTCGAGTGGGAGTCGCTGGACGAGGCCGGCCTGGAGATCGCGATCCGGCGTCTGATTTTCAGCGCAATCAACGAGGGACTGTTCCGGCGGTACCGCGAGAGCGACCCGACCGTCGGGCGGCTGATCCGCACGCTCAAGCATCATGCGGCGTCGCACGACCGGATCATCATGCGGCGCGTTCGGGCGACGCAGGTCGTCGAACTCCGCAATGCCGGGGACGAGGCCATGAGCCGGCCCCTGATGCCGCCAGAGGTGCTCGAGGTCTACCTCCACGAGGTGCTGGGCTCAGGCCAGGACCTCAGCGGCGTGATCGACTCGGTCGCAGACCTACTCGAAACGCACGCCCTCTATGCCCCCTCAGTCACGATCCCGGATCTCGCGCTGTGCATCCGAAATGTGCTCGCACGGCGCGGTGAGTCGCTCGACACCTCGGCCCCAGCCACCAAAACCGTCGAGGACCGGGACCACCGGATGTTGGTGCTGGGCACTATCGAGAAAACCTTGACGAAGGTGCGTCTCGATATGGAATCGCTGTACCTCCACAAGCGGCGTCTCTCGCCCAGCCTCTACGCGGCCTACTTCTCCGCCGTCGATGACATCCTGCGCGATCAGTTCGTCGAACCAGGCACGCCAGACCGTTCGTTTCGCGAGGTCCTGAACGACTACGTCGGCACGATCGGGAGCAAGGAGTACCGCCAGAAGCACCAGGCCGTCCTGGAGTACCTCGTAAATCTCAGCCGGAACCACCTGCTCGCGCGCTTGAGGCCGCTCTTTTAGCGGCTACCGGCGCTAGGGCGCGAGCCTCTGGCGAGAGCGCGACGCGGGTGTGCGCAGGGTGACGTGCGCAGCAGATCTCCGCCAGAGGCCTCTGGCGGAGACTTACCGAGCGACGGTAACGGACCCGACCGAAGCGGTGCGCGCGCCGCCCATCTCGACCTCGACGTGGAAGGCGTAGACGCCCGGCGCAAGGCCTTGGAGGTCTAGCGCGAGCGCCTGCCCGTCGCCAGAGGCCAGTGTGGTGGAGGACGTGCTCACGCGGCGGCCGAGCGCGTCGTAGAGACTGACCGCGACGCGGGCCGTCTCGGGGAGATCGATCTGGAGCGACGCGTGGCCCGAAGCAGGATTGGGGAACGGCGGGCTGAGCGCGAACGGCAGAACGCCCGGCGCCGCCCCCGTGGTCGAGGCCACCTCTCGCGAGACCTCGAGGGCGACCACGAACGGCTGGTCGACCGAGGCGAAAAAGCCCACGTCGAGCACGTCGTCGTCGGCCACGAGCACGGAGAACTCTTTGACCGACGCGGTGGCCGCGCCGACGTCGGCCGTGATGTCGTAGTCGTCGAGGATTGTTTGCCCTTCAGCGTCCACGTCGAACACGCGCGAGCCCACGCCGCCCGGCTCCCCGCCGTCGACGCCCCAGTAGATCTCGGCGAAGTGCAGGCGGAGCGTGTACAGGCCCGCGCCCGGCACGGGGATGCGATACGCGAACCGCTCGCGGCGTCCCGTCGCGGTCCGACCGCTGAGGTAGAGCGTGTCCGCCGTGGTTCCGGCGACCTCGCGCACGGTGCTGTTGGCAGACATGCGCCCGCCGTCGAATAGGGTGTCGGCGGACCATTCGGCGCCACCCGTGGTGACGAGCCGGTCCGCCCGCGTTGATCCGGGCAATTACCTCCTCAACCGTGTCTAAGATGGGAATCGTGCTTTGCGCAGAGGCCACGGGAGCCAGGAGAACGGTAGAGAGCAACCACGCACAGCCGATGGCGCGAGCGGAGTAGAGACAGGTATACATAATGTGATGAGAAGGCTCTCTCTCTTTCGTACCGCCCCTCCCCGTTACAGAAGCTGCTCTTTCGCGCGGACCGAGAACGGCCTCTGGCGCCAGAGGCTGATCGCTAGACCGCCCAGGCGGGCACCGTAGCAGGCATCGCGCGCGCAACCGGCGCGGTGTAGCGCTGCCAGTCCAGGTCGGGGTCGCCAGAGGCGACGAGGTCCAGATCGCGCGAGGACGCGGCGTAGCGGGGCGAGCGCCCGAACAGATCGGTCAGGCGTCCGCCAGCGGCCTCTAGCACGGCGTGCGCCGCGGCGGGGGCGGCGCCGTGCGCCGAGACCGTCCACGGTGCGAGGTCGGCCGAGCCCTCGGCGACGCGGCACAGGGGCAGCGTTGAGCCCGCGCGCTGCGACGCCACGCGGACACCGGCCATGTACACCCGGCGGTTCATCGCGGCGTGCGCGGGCGTCGCCTGGCCTCGGCCCGAGATGATTCGGAGCAGGCACGGATCGGCGTGGCGCACGCGGATGGGAACGGGCAGGCCTGTGGCCTCGGAGCGGTACGCGCCGTGATCGATGGCGCCGCAGTACGTGCGGCCTCGCGCGGGCACATGCACGACGCCCAGAACGGGCCGGTGGCCGCGCACCAAGCCCACGTCGACGGTGAACAGGCCGGTGCCTCTGGCGAGTTCCTCCGCGCCACCGAGCGGGTCGACGCACCACCAGAGCGATGTCCGTCCGCGCGCGCCCGAGTCCAAGACGGGAACGCCGGGGAGAAGCCGCGCGAGTCCCTGGCGCAGCACCTCGCCAGAGGCCTGCCGCGCGCGCGCCTCTGGCGTGTCACCTGCGTGCGCGGCGGCGTCCCGGCACGGCGGGCGAGGAGCGCCAGAGGCCTCCAGCACGAGCGCACCCGCCGCGCGGGCGCAGCTGAGCACCTCCGGAAGGAGCGAGCTGGGATCGAGCGCGCGGGTCATCGGCCCGTCGCCAGAGGCTCGGAGAGGACGGGAGGCTCGGCGCGTTGCAGGGGTGCGGCGGGGCTGCTGGCGCCGTCCCCGCTGATCGCCGTGCCGGTGAGGGTGCGGTAGAGGCGTTCGGCCTCTGTACGGAGTGCGCCGAGCTCGGGCGCCCGGAACGCCTCGCGCAGTTCCTCCTTGCCCGCCTGCCTCTGGCGCGAGGGCCGCGCCACCGTCCGACCTGGCTCCGGCGCCGTGCGCTGGTAAAACTCGTCGATGACCGCAAAGCACCGCTCCACGCCCTCGTCGGAGTGGTCGAACGGCGCGAAGTCTGTCCCGAAGCGAGCGTTCAGCGTGTCGGTCACGGCGCCAAAATCCGTTGTGACCTCCTGAAAATCTGCGACCACAACATGCTCGCGGTAGGGCAGCACGCGCGAGTAAAACACCACGTAGTCCCGGAGCGCGGTCTGGAGCGGGTACCCGAACGAGCGCGCGTTGGACACGATGGCGTCCTCGGGCTCGCGGATCAGAAGTAGCGCCGGCACGCCAAGACGGGCCGCGCCGATGATCTGCGCCTCGGCGTGGAGGTGGTGGGCCGCTTTGACCGGCACGCCCTGGGCGAGTTGGAAGGCGACGACGGCAAACGTGTTGCCGCACCGCGGGTAGCCCTCGATGACCACGCGCGTCCCCTCTTGGACCACGCCCGTGTGGATCATCCGTGCCCGTTGATGCGCATGTACGGCCGCTTTCGGATCCGCGAGACGGGCAGGTAGAGGCGCGGAAGGTGCCGGACGGCGCGCCGCAAATAGTAGCGCGCGCGGCGCTGGACGGTCCAGTCCCAGGAAGACGAAGCCATTCTGATACGTGTCGAGAGGGGAAGGCGGCGGGTCCGGGTGAACCCACGCGCTCCTCTCGTTGCAGCATCGGCACTGCGCTGAAATCACCGTGCTGAAATCACGGTGCCGAACCCCTCGGCGCCAGAGGCCTTGCCCGGCCTGTCAGGCAACCTCTGGCGCCGCGCCCTCTGCACCCGGCCTCTGGCGCGACGACAACCCACTGTGCGCTCGCCCGCTGCGGCCGAGTACCGCCCGACCCGACCTGAGACTGTCTATGCCCGCTCTCCATCCCGAGCCCATCGCTCCACCCCGTCCGCCGTCAAGGCAGGTTCTCGGCTCCCGTGTCGACGCCACGAGCTACGACGCGGCCACGCGGCAGGTGGTGGCGTGGGCGCGCCAGAGGCGCTCGGCCTACGTCTGCGCCACGAGCGTCCACGGCATTATCGAGGCCAGCGAGGACCCTGCATTCCAGACCGTCCTCAACAACGCCGACCTGGTCACGCCCGACGGGATGCCGCTGGTATGGGCGCTGCGTCGCCTGGGCCTCGCCGAGGCCGAGCGCGTCTACGGCCCCACGCTCACGCTCTGGCTGTGCGACGCCGCCGCCGATGCCAACCTGCCCATCGCGCTCTACGGCGGCACGCCCGACAGCCTGGAAGCCTTCCAGACGTTTCTCACCCGGACGTTTCCGGCCCTCAAGGTCGCCATCGCCATCTCGCCCCCGTTCCGCCCGCCCACGCCAGAGGAGGACGAGGCCGACACGCGCGCCATCGCAGCCTCTGGCGCGCGGCTTGGTGTTCGTCGGGATCGGCTGCCCCAAGCAGGAGCGGTGGATGGCAGCGCACCGCGGCCGCATTCCCGCCGTGATGGTGGGCGTGGGGGCGGCCTTCGACTTCCACGCCGGTCGCGTGCGGCAGGCGCCGCCCATGCTGCAGCGCGCAGGCCTGGAGTGGGCCTTCCGCCTCGCCGTCGAGCCGCGCCGCCTCTGGCGCCGCTACACCCACATCGTTCCTCGTTTTGTCGCCCGCTTTGGGCGCCAGCTCGCACGCACGCACCCGCGTGCCGTCTGATCTCTCCCCTCCCCCTCGCATCATGCAACAGCGCGTTCTCGTCACCGGAGCCGGTGGCTTTATCGGCCACCACCTCGTCGGCTACCTCAAAGACCGCGGCTACTGGGTCCGCGGCGTCGACCTCAAGCACCCCGAGTTCGAGGCCACCCGCGCCGACGACTTCCAGATCCTCGACCTCCGGCGGTGGGACGACTGCCTCCAGGCCCTGCTGCCCACCTCTGACGGCGGGACCATCGAGCACGTGTACGCGCTCGCGGCCGACATGGGCGGGATGGGCTTTATCTCGGCCAACCACAGCCGCATCCTGCACAACAACGTCCTCATCAACACCCACACCATCGACGCGGCGCGTCTGGCCGGGGTGAGCCGCTACTTCTACACCTCCAGCGCCTGCATCTACCCCGAGCACCTGCAAACCGCGACCGACTCGGCGGCGCTCCGGGAGTCCGACGCGTACCCCGCGGCGCCACAGGACGCCTATGGCTGGGAAAAGCTCTTCACCGAGCTCATCTGCCACTACTACGCCGAGGACTACGGCATGAAAACGCGGACCGTGCGCTTCCACAACGTGTACGGCGAGCTCGGCACGTGGGAAGGTGGGCGCGAGAAAGCGCCAGCGGCCATGATGCGCAAGGTGGCCTACGCCAAGCTGATGGGCGGCAAAGAAGGCGCCTCTGGCGGCCCGCCGACGGTCGAGATCTGGGGCGACGGCGAGCAGACGCGCTCGTTCATGCACGTCGACGACTGCTGCGAAGGCGTCTACCGCCTCATGATGTCCAACCACAAGGAGCCGCTCAACCTGGGCCGCGACCGAATGGTGACGATCAACGAGCTGTGCGACATCGCGGCCAGAGCGGCCGGGGTCGAGGTCGCCCACGAACACATCGACGGCCCGCAGGGCGTGCGCGGACGCAACTCGGACAACACCCAGCTCCGCGAGGTCCTGGGCTGGGAGCCCGAGATTGCGCTCGAAGACGGCCTCGCGCGGACCTACGCGTGGATTGAGAGCCAACTCCGCGCCAAGCTTGACGCCGCCGGAATGCTGCCCGGCGGAGACGGCGCCGCCGTCGAGGCGGTGGCCTTGTAGCGCGCCCGCCAGAGGCCTCTGGCGCCGAGCATGGGTGCGCCAGAGGCCGACTGTGAGCTTTTGGCGGCCCCCGTAGGCTGAGGCTGCAAGACTCTCTCCCCTTACCCAATCACGGCGGCACATTCTCTCGCGCCGTCATTCCCGCGCAGGCGGGAATCCAGAGTACCGGGAATGCCTTGCAGAATGCCGCCACCGCGCCGGACGCACGCCAGAGGCGATTCCAGCAGTGCATGCCCTCCCTTGTGAGCGTGAGCCCTTGCAGGCCTCTGGCGCGCGTCACTCTGGGTTCCCGCCTGCGCGGGAAGGACGCTGTAAGGAGGTTTCGCCGCCAGACGTAGAGCGCCCATCCCGTATCGCCGCCCCTGACGCCAGAGGCCTCTGGCGCACACGCGCGGCTCTATACCGGCTCCCGCAACACCTCCGGCCGCGACGTGTGGATGCACATCGCCGCCACGCCCGTGCCGAACAGCGTCCACATCCAGATCGCGCCCATCGGGCTCTCTAGCACCACGTCGAAGCTGGCGTTGACCATCAGCGCGCTCCAGTACGCGATGAGAAACGCGAACAGCGCCATCCAGGTCGTGTCTCGGGCGCGGCGGCTGCGGACGTAGTGGACCGCCATGGCGCCCAGCCAGCCCAGGTGGAGGGCCAGCCAGAGCACAAAGCCCGGCACGCCGCTCCGCGCGAGCACGTTCATGTGACTGTTGTGCGGGCTCCTGAGTGCTTCGCCAGCGGCCGAGGCGAAGCCGTCGTCGACCGAGAGGTTGACGCCGTAGCCCTTGCCCGTCCAGAAGTACGGCCCGTTCACGGTGTAGCCCACGATATCGGACCACCACTGCAGGCGCCACGCGCGTGTGTTGTTGAGCCGCCCGGTCGCCTCTGGCGCGAGGATGCTCTCGATCTTGTCCTGCAGCACGTCCGCCGAGACCGTGCGCGTGCCGAGGGTGACCGAGGGCTGGAACAGCGCCACCGCCACTAGCGCGACCGCCGCGAGGTAGACCAGCCGCATCGGCTTGCCCGCGAACGGCGTGAGCACGGACGCGAGGACCACGCCGACGGCGCACGAGAGCATCCCGGCCCGGTTGCTCAGCATCGGCGTGAGCGCCAGGAGCCCGATCAGCCACAGGCGCGGCTTGCCCAAGCCCGACGATCAAGAACGCCGCCGCCCCGGCCACGTGCACCAGCGTATCGCCGCTTTTCACCTGGACGATGGGCGTGTCCGTGCCGGGCAGGTGCGGCAAAAACTGGCTCTGCCCTTTGAGTGCCAATGCGAGCCACGCCAGCGACCCAAACACGACCACAAACGTGCGGTACCGCAGCACGAGCTGCCGCAGTCGCTGGGGGTCTTCCAGCAGCAACGCCGCCGCGATGATCGCGAAGACGCCGTAGCCCCACAGCGCGGCATCGCGGAAGGCGAACGCGCCGTAGGTCGAGATGTACGGCATGGTGCACGCGGCACCCCACACCATCGAGACCCCGAGCAGTTGCGCCAGAGGCGTCCGAAACGCGAGCCCCAGCTGGCCTCTGGCGACGAACAGGCCCGCCACCAACATCACCTCGCCGATGTACACCGGCGGCACGCCAAGGTAGGCCGCGCCGCGGCCCAAGAGCGCGTAGCCCAGCAAAAGCCACCCCAACCCCACGAGGTAGCGGTCGCCCGCACGGGCGGGCGCAGAGGACAGGGCGAGGGCAGAGGTCACGCGAGAGGCAAGCGAAAGCCGGAAACGCCCGGCCGATCACACGTCAATCGTCGCAGAGCAAGGGTCCCGCAGAAAAGAAGCGTACGAATCCTGAGCACGCCTTCTGCACTCCCGCACCGCCGAGACGATGGGGACAGACACACGGATGCCCCAAGTGGCTGCTCCAGCCCCTCGTCCCCTTTCGATGACAGCACCCTCCTCGTCCTCCCAACCACTGCTGTACAGTCCGGCGCCCGGCGGCGGGCTCCGAGGCGGTCTCCAGTCCTTCTCGCGCGTCCTGTCCCGGCACTGGCTGCTGGTGCTGGGCGCGGTCGCCCTCGCGATGGGCCTCGGCGCGGCCTACGTCCTGCTCACGCCCGACGTGTACCAGGCCGAAAGCCTGCTCCTGACGGCCTCTGGCGAGCCCGAAGACCCCGACGACGCGCTCACGCTGGGCTTCGTCGCGGGCCCGACCGACGCGACGACGGACGAACTGCTCCTCATGCTCCGCGAATCGCCCGCCCTGGCGCAGACCGTCGCCGCGCGCCTGCTCCGCGACTCGGCCTCTGGCGCCCCGGCCTCTGGCGACCCAACCTCTGGCGCCAGAGGCCCCGAGGCGGAGGAAACCCGGCGCGCGCTGGCCGAGCGCCTCCGCGCGACGGTCGCGTTCTCGGCGCGTGAGCCTACCGCCATCGCGATCTCGGCCACGAGCCCTAGCGCGCCAGAGGCCGCGCGGATTGCCAACGCATACGCCGAGGCCGCCATCGAGTACGTCCGCGAGGACAGCAAGCGGCGCCTGGCCGAGTCGCGCGCGTTTGTGGCCGGTCGGCTGGCGACGGCCGAGAGCGAGTTGGAGGAGACCGAGGAGGCACTGGCGAGCTACATGAGCCGCGAAGGCACCGCGGCGCTGGATACCGAGGCGCAGGCCGTCGTCAACGACGGGGCGCGGCTGTCGTCCTCGGTGCGCGAAGCGTCCGCCGCGCTCCAGGCGCGGCGCGCCTCGGTGCAAGCCACGGAGGCCGAGTTGCGCCGCATCCGGCCGGGCTTGGCCCCGCAGGTCGGCTCGGGCGCCGACCGCGAGATCGAGGCCGCCCAAACGCAGATGGCCGCGCTGGAAACGCGCCTGGAGCAGTTCTACCAAACCACGCCCGACGCCCGCGCCACGCCTGACGACCCGCGCACCCGGCAGCTCCGCAGCGAGATCGCGCAGTGGAAGCGCCGCATCGATGAGCTCTCGGACCGCTACGTCCGCGAGTCCCTCGCCACCGGCGGCGCGGGCGCCAGCGGCGCAGGCGTCGGCTACGCGACGGATCTGGAGCGTCGTCTTATCGAGGACCGGATCGCGATCACGGGCCTGGAAGCGCAACTGGCCGCGCAGCGAGGCCAACTGGGCACCTACGCCGCCCGCCGGCAGGACATCCCGCGTCAGTCCGTGGCGGTCGTGCAGTTGGAGCGCCGCCGCGCCACGGCGGAGCAACTTTACACCTACCTCTCGAGCAAGCTGCAAGAGATCACGATCGCCGAGAACTCCGAGATCGGCTCGCTGCGGATGCTCCGCGAGGCGGACCCGCCCGCCGAGGTGCTCAACAAGAGCCCGCTCCGCGTGATGGGCCTTGGCGGGCCTGCTCGGGCTGCTGCTCGGCTTCGGCGCAGCCGCCACGCGCTCTCGCGTGGACGCGCGCGTGCACACGCCAGAGGACGTTCAGGAAATGGGCATCGCGCTTCTGGGCACCGTCCCGTCGATGGACGCGGCGCCCCGCCGCAAAAAGGCATCTGGAGAACGCAACGGACGCCCGTCGGCGGACCGGCAGACAACGTCGTGGCCCTGCTCACGCCCCAATCGGAGGCGGCGGAGGCGTACCGGCACCTGTACTCGCGCATCCAGTTCGGCTTGCCGGACCGCGTCGCACAGGTGATCCTGGTGACGAGCGCCGAGGTGGGAGCGGGCAAAAGCACGACCGCGGTCAACCTCGCCGCGACGATGGTCCGCGCCAACCGGCGCACGCTGCTCATCGACGCCGACCTGCGGCGCCCGTCGGTCGCGCGCTACCTCGGGGTCGAGGAAGGGCCGTCGCTGCAGAGCCTCATCGAGCACGCCGGGACGATGGACGAGGTCGAATCGCTGGCCGAGGCGTCGTTCACGCCCACCTGGAACCTGTTCGCGCTCTCCACGCGCACGCCTGTGGCCGTCCCGATGGACGTGCTGACCTCGCCGCGGATGCGCGTGCTGCTCCCCGCGCTCCGCGCCCGGTTCGACTCCATCGTGATCGACACGCCGCCGATGATGGTGGCCTCCGACGCCGCGCTGATCGCGTCGCTGTGCGACGCCTGCCTGCTCGTCGCGCAGGCGGGCACGACCGACACCGAGGCCCTCGCGCAGTCGCGCAGCGAACTGGAGGAAGCCGGCGGGCACGTGCTCGGCGCCGTCCTCAACCGCTTCGACCCTACGGAGGCACGCTACCGGAGCACCTACGGGTACCGGCAGAACCACTACGCCGCCTACCACACCCCCGAACCCTCTTGATGCCGCTCCTCCCCTTCCGCCTCCCGCCAGAGGCCTCTGGCGACCGCCGGGGCCAGCCTCTGGCGCGACCGCCCTGCCGTCGTCTCTCTGATGGGGCTGCTTCTCGCCGTTCTGGCGGCGGCGCCCGCGCCAGAGGCTCAGGCCGTGCTCGGCCGCGCCGAGGCGATGACGACCAACGCCGACGCGGCCTACTACTACGTCCGGCCCGGCACGGCGTCGGTCCGCGTGCAAGTCTTGGGCGCGGTCCGCGCGCCCGGCCTCTACGAGGTCAGCGAAGGCATGGAGCTCGGCCAGTTGCTCGCCCTGACGGGCGGACCGACGCTGGGCGTGTCGCCCTCGGGCACGCGCGCCGAGGCATCGGTGCAGCTCCACCGCGCCAGAGGCCAGGAGCTCGCCTTCGAGGCGCCGCTGGAGCAGCTCGTCGGCAGCGCCGAGACGCCGGTTCTGGAGGACGGCGACGTGCTGATGGTCGAGGTCCGCGCCGGGCGAGTGGAGAGCGCGGACACGAACGCGAGCGCGTTTTACTACGTCCGGCCGGGGACGCCCTCGGTGCAAGCGCAAGTCCTGGGCGCCGTGCGCGCACCAGGGCTCTACGAAGTCAGCGAAGGCATGGAGCTGGGCGAACTGCTCGCCCTCGCCGGCGGCCCCGCGCTCGGCACCGCCTCGGACGGCGCGCGGACCACCCTCACGCTCCGCCTGCACCGCAAAGGCAGCGGGGAGGAAATCGTCTACGACGGTCCCATCGGCGAGGCGGGCGGGACTGCGTTTGCGCCAGAGGTCCTCGACGGCGACGTGCTGATTATCGAGGTGCGCTCGCGGCGCTCGTTTGGTTGGCGCGATGCAGTCCAGATCGTGAGCACGGTCGGCGTGCTGGCCCTGGCCATCGAGCGCCTGGCTCGCGCGGGCGGCTGAGCCGTGCCCTTCCCCTCTCCCCACATCACTGCCTGACCCATGCCCGCTTTGCCTCTCGCCTCTGGCGTCCAGATCCCGCCGATGGTGCAGAGCGCGCTCTCGGCGGGCAAAAAGGCCGCGTGGTTCTCGGTCGGGCAGATGGCGCCCAGGCACGCGCGTCCGGTGATCGTGCTGGGCAACCAGAAAGCGGGCACGACGGCTGTGGCCGCGCTTCTGGCGCGCTACGCCGGGCGCTCGGCAACGCTGGACTTCCGCTACCTCACCGCGTCGTGGCTGCGCGGCGTCCACGACGGCAGCGTTCCGTTTCCGGCCTTTCTGCGGCGCCACGCGCTGGACTTCTCGCGCGGGCTGGTCAAAGAGCCCAACCTGTCGCTGCTCTACCCGCAGCTCGCACAGGCCTTTCCCCAAGCGCAGTTCGTGATGATCGTGCGCGACCCGCGCGACAACATCCGGAGCGTGCTCAACCGGCTGGACCTGCGCGGCGACGCCGAGCCTCTGGCGGGGTGGCACGAGCGCGTCAACCCGCTGTGGCGGCTCGTGGTGGACGGCGCGTGGCTGGGCCTGGACGGCGGGACGCACGTCGAGTCGCTCGCGAGCCGCTGGCGCGCCATCGCGGACGTGTACCTCCAGAATGCCGACCGCATCCACCTGGTGCGCTACGAGGACTTTATGGCTGACAAGGCGGGCACCATCGCGCGTCTCGCCGAGCGGTGCAGGCTGGCGCCAGAGGCCGACATCACCGACCAACTCGACGTGGCCTACCAGCCGCGCGGCGACCGCTCTGTGACGTGGGCCGAGTTTTTCGGCGGCGACGCGCTGCGCCGCTTGGACGCTCGGTGCGGCGACCGGCTGGAGGCGCTCGGCTACGCTCCCGCAGCCGCGCCCAATGCGCCCTCGCACCCCGTCCTCGCGGCGAGCCCATGAGCCTCCGACACGACGCGCTCAACGGGGTCGCGTGGTCCGCCCTGGAAAAGTGGGGCGGCAAGCTGGCCTCTCTGCTCGTTTTTCTGCTTCTGGCGCGGCTGCTCTCGCCAGAGGCCTTTGGGCTCGTCGCGCTGGCGGGCGTGTTCGTGGCGTTCGTGCAGGTCGTCATCGCGCAGGGCCTGGCCGAGGCCATTATCCAGCGCGACGATGTGGAGCCGGGTCACCTGGACTCGGCCTTCTGGATCAACGTGGCGACGGGCTCGCTCATGACCGCGCTCACGCTCGCGCTGGCCGATCCCATCGCCGCCGCGATGCGCACGCCCGACCTCGCGCCGATCCTGCGCGGCCTCTCGCCGCTGTTCCTGCTGGCGTCGCTCAACGCGGTGCAGATCGCGCTGATGCGCCGCGGTCTGGCCTTCCGAAAGCTGGCCCTCCGCACGCTTGGGGCGAACACCGTCGGCGGGATCGTGGGCATCGGGATGGCGCTGAGCGGGTTCGGCGTGTGGAGCCTGGTGGGGCAACTGCTGGCGAGCAAAACCGCCGAGGTGCTGCTGCTGTGGAGCATGAGCCTCTGGCGCCCGGGCCTCCAGGCCTCGCTGGGTCACGCGCGCGACCTGATGGCGTTTTCGGTCAACAGCGTCGGCATCAACGTGCTCTCGTTCTTCAGCCAGCGCTCGGACGATTTGCTGATCGGGTTCGTGCTCGGGCCGGTCGCGCTGGGCTACTACACCATCGCGTACCGCGTACTGACGACGCTTCTGGACGTGCTGACGGGCGTGACGCGGCAGGTCGCGTTCCCCGTCTTCTCGCGCCTGCAGCGCGAGCCCGAGCGGTTGCTGCGGGCGTTCTACAAAGCGACGCGGTACACGGCGTTCTTGTCGTTCCCGGCGTTTTTCGCCCTCGCGGCGCTCGCGCCAGAGGCCATCCCGGTCTTTTTCGGGCCGCAGTGGGGGCCGAGCATTCCCGTGATGCAGTGGCTGGCGATCGGCGGGGCGCTCTCGTCGGTCACGTTTTTCAACGGGAGCGTGCTGCTGGCGATAGGGCGGCCGTCGTGGAGCCTGTTCGCGATGGCGGTGAGCGTCGTCGCGGCGCTCGTCGGGTTCGCGATTGCGGTGCAGTGGGGCATCGTGGCGGTCGCGGCCGTGGTGGCGCTGCGGGCCTACGTGTTCTCGCCGCTGAGCCTGTGGCTGATCGCGAAGGTGCTGCCGTTCAGGCCCGGCACGTACGTGGGCCAGTTTGTGCCCGCAGGCGCCGGGGCACTCGCGATGGTCGCCGCCATCCTCGGCCTGCGCGTCGTGTTACCCGAGATGGCCGATCTGCCGTTTCTCGCGCTCGCCTCTGGCGTCGGCGGGGTGGCCTACCTCGCGTCCATCCACGTCTTCGCGCCGACGGCGCGCGACGAGGCGCTGGGCCTGCTTCCGCTCGCTGCGCCAGAGGCGAGCCGAGCCTCTGGCGGCCGTCTCCCCCGAGCCCCACGCTTGACATGGATACGCCTACCGCCTCCGTCGTGATACCCTGCCACAACTGCGCGGCCACGGTCGAACGCGCCGTGCGCTCGGCCCTGGCGCAGAGCCGCCCGCCCATAGAAGTGATCTGCGTGGACGACGGCTCGACGGACGGCACGCTAGAGGTGCTGGGGCGCTTGGCCGCGGAGGCACCGGGCCGGATCCGAATGATCGTGCAGCCCAACGCCGGCGCCTGCGCAGCGCGCAACCGCGGGCTCGCCCACGTTACGGCCTCGTACGTCCAGTTCCTCGATGCCGACGACTGGATCCACCCGTCCAAACTCTCGCACCAACTCGGCCTCGTGGCCTCCAAAGCCGCGCACTCCGCCAGAGGCTCGGCGCCCGGCGATCCAGCCTCTGGCGACCTCGCCTCTGGCGGGCCGGACATCATCGCCGGGAGCTACACGCGCCTCCGGCTGGACGGCCGCGAGGTCGTCCGCATCGCCTGGCCTCGCGACGTGTGGGCTGCGCTCGCGTGGGTCCGTCTGGGGATCACCTCCGCCAACCTGTTCCGGCGCGCCGCGGTCGAGGCGGTGGGTGGCTGGAACGAGGCGTGGGCCAGCAGCCAGGAATACGAGCTCATGTTCCGGCTACTGTGCAACGGCGCCAGAGTGCTCTTCGACCAGGAAACGCTCACGGGCCTGTACCAGCAGCCCGCCTCCATTACGCAGTCGGCGCCAGAGGCCAACCTGCTCCGGCGCATCGAGCTCGGCGCCGCGATCCGCGCGCACGTCCGCGGCATGGGCGACGACCGTGCACTCTGCCAGACCGAGGCCGCGCTGTTCGCCCTCGTCCAGATGCGGTGCGCCTTCGACGTGCAACGTGGCGTGGCGAGCTACCGCGAGCACTTTGGCCCCGGCTACGTGCCACCCCCGGCCTCTGGCGCCGGGTGGGCCTACCGCCAGTTGCACCGCACGCTGGGCTTCGGGCTCGCGCAGCGGGTCCGCGCCGCCGTCCGCACCCCCGACCGACCGCCCTCCTCCCGCGACACCACGCGGTCCATTCCCTCCATCCCACGATGACAGACGCTCGCACCGCCCTGATTTACACGAACACGCTTCTCCCCTACTCGGAGACGTTTATCCGCGACCACGCGGCCTCCCTCACGCGCTACCGGCCCGTGTTCTCGGGCTGTCGGCGCGTGGAAGGCCTGCCTCTGTTGCCACCCGTCGAGGTCGTCAGCGACGGGAGCGCCGCGGGACGGGCGCGCGAGCTGCGGTTCAAGCTTTCGGGCCACGCGCCCGACTTTGTGCGGCGCCTCCGCGCGCATCGCCCTGCGCTGATGCACGCGCATTTTGGCGGATGCGCGGCCGTCGCGCTGCCCGCTACCGAGGCGCTCGGCATCCCGCTCGTCGTCACGTTCCACGGCATCGACGCCTCGCGCACGCTCGCCGACCGCTTGCGCACACCCACGCTCACCTCGCAGCTGTTCCTCTTGCGCCAGAAGCGCCTGATGCGCCAGGCCGACGCGTTTCTCGTCGTCGCGAACTACATGCGCGACATCCTGCTCAAAAAGGGCTTTCCCGAAGACAAAGTGCGCGTTCACTTTCTCGGCATCGATACGGAGCGGTTCGCGCCGGACCGTCCCGCCGGGCCTCCACCGCCGCTCGTGCTCTTCGTGGGTCGCCTGGTGGAGAAAAAGGGCGCCGAGTACCTCCTTCGCGCGATGAAGCGCGTGCAGGAGCAGACGCCAGAGGCCGAGCTCGTGGTCGTGGGCGACGGGCCGCTGCGGGCGTCGCTTGAACGCGAGGCGCACGCGACACTGCGCTCCGTCCGCTTTCTCGGCCGCCTGCCCCCGGACCAAGTCGTCGCGTGGATGAACAGAGCCCGCGTGCTCAGCGTGCCCAGCATCGTCGCGGCCTCTGGCGACCGCGAGGGCCTCGGGATCGTGTTTCTGGAGGCGCAATCCGTCGGCACGCCCGTCGTGACGTTCCCGACAGGCGGCGTGCCCGAGGCCATCGACGACGGCCGCTCGGGCTTTCTCGTGCCGGAAAAGGACGTCGGTGCGCTGGCCGAGCGCATCACGGCGCTGCTCACCGACGACGAGTTGTGGACGGCGATGAGCGCACGCGGCATCGAGTGGGTGCGCGAGAGGTTCGACATCCGCCGTCAGGCGCGCGCGCTCGAAGGCCTCTACGACGAGCTGACGCTGGGCCGCCCGGCGCCAGAGGCCCATCACACTCAGCCTCTGGCGGCGGAAGCACTATGAGCCCGCTCCTCCACATCGGCTACATGAAGACTGGCAGCACGTGGCTCCAGACGCGCGTGTTGAACGACCCCGCTGCGGGGCTTCTGGCGCTGGCCTCGCGCGAGGCGCTGACCGAGATCCTGGTGCGCCCCTCGGTCCTGGACTACGACGCCGAGGCGGTCCGCGCGCTCGTGGCCGGGCCTCTGGCGGTGTGCGAAAAGCGAGGGCTCGTGCCCGTGATCTCCCACGAGCGCCTGTCGGGCAACCCGATCTCGGGCGGCTTCGACAGCACGATCGTCGCCGACCGGCTGGCCGAGCTGTTTCCCATGGCGCGCGTCGCCATCGTGATCCGCGAGCAGCGCTCGTTTCTGACCTCGTTCTACAACGAGTACGTGTGCGGCGGCGGCGCGTGCTCGCTCGCCAGCTTTCTCCACCCGCCGCCCGGCGCGAAGCTGCCGCTCTTCAACGCGCGGTTTCTGGAGTACCACCGCCTGATCGAGTACTACCACGAGGCGTTTGGCCGCGAGCGCGTGCTCGTGCTCCCCTTCGAAACGCTCGCGCGCGACCGCCTCGCGTTTTGCAACCGCCTCGATCACGTTCGGAGGCGGTCAGCCTCTGGCGGGCGTGACGGTCGAGGTGACGCGCGGCAGCCGTTCGTGGGCGGTCCTAGGCTTGCAACGGCGCCTGAACTTCGCCTTCTACCGCGACAGTTCGAACCCTTCGGCGCCGCTCCGCATCCCGAAGATCAACCGCGTCGCGGACCTCGCGACGCGCGTCACACCTGCCGCACTCGACCGCCTCACCAAGCGCCGCGCCGCTGCGGCCATCGCGGCGTTCGTGGGCCACCGCTACGCCGAGAGCAACCGGAAAACTCAGGCCTACGTCGGCGAGTCGCTGGGAGCGCTGGGCTACGACCTCGCCCCCGAGGCGACTCGGCTCGCGCCCACGACCTTGCAGCCTTCGCCAGAGGCCTCTGGCGCCCAGGCTGCCTATCCCGAAGGAGTGATGCTATGGGCGTGACCGTCATCATCCCCGCCTACAACGTCGCGCCCTACCTGGAAGCGGCGGTCGCCTCCGTGCTGGCGCAGACCGCGCCAGATGTGGACGCCGTCATCGTGGACGACGGCTCGACCGACGGCACGCTGCCTCTGGCGCGGTCGCTGGAGGGTCCGCGCGTGCGCGTGATCTCGGACGGCCGGAACCGCGGCCCGAGCGCTGCCCGCAACCGCGCCATCGACGCCGCCAGAGGCGAGTGGGTGGCGGTCCTGGACGCCGACGACTGGTACGCGCCCGAGCGCCTGGAGCGGCTTCTGGCGGTCGCGGACGAGGAAGAGGCGGACTTCGTGATCGACGACCAGCACATCGTCCGCGACGGCGAGGCGACGCCGTTTACGACACAGTTTCAAACCGCGCGCGAGCCGCTGCGCCAGAGGCGCGTGCTGGACCCCATCGAGTTCGTGCGGTCCAACCGGCCGGGCTTTGCCGGGCTGCGCTTTGGCAGCGGCAAGGCGCTCATGCGGCGCTCGTTCCTGAACGCGCACGGCCTGCGCTACGACGAGCGCATCTGCGGCGTCGAGGACTCGGTCCTGTACGTGCGCAGCCTGGCGCGCGGGGCGCGCTTTGTGGCCGTACCGGAGGCGTACTACTATCGGCGCAAGCGCGCCGGGTCGATCACGGCTGGGCTGGTGCGGATGATCGAGAACGACATCGAGGTCAACGCGCAGGTCGTGGAGGAGCCCCTGATCCGGTCCACGCCCGGCCTGGAGAGGGCGCTGCGCCAGAGGCTCGCCGGGGCCCGCAGCCACCTCGCGTTTCTGCGCGTGCGCCGCGCGCTGGGATCGCTCGCGCTGGGTGAGGCCGTGCGGCTCGCCGCCGGGCACCCGGCCGTGCTCCCGTTCGCGGTCCGCAAGCTCGCCGATGGCCTCTCGCGGCGTGGTGCAGGCGCTGTGACGCCGTCTTCGGCTGAGTAGAACGGGCGAGACGCACGGAGCCTCTGGCGCCAGAGGTGTCGATGCGCGTCACGGCTGGCCCCTGGCGAGGGTGGGATTCGCGCCAGAGGCGGGCGGACCGCGAGAGATGTTGCGCATGGTTCTGCACATGCCTCGCGGTGGAACGAGGGCACAGCGGACAGGGGCGCCAGGCCCCCTCCCCCGTCCGCATCCGGCCCTTCCCCGCTCGTGCTGCTCTCGTGAGCCCACACCTATGTCTCGCTTCGTTTCTCGCTGTGTCGCCGTCGCCGTTCTTCTCGTCCTCGCGGCCCCCGTGGCCTTGTCCCAGGCGCCCGAGCTTCGCGTCGAGAACGTAGACGAGGCTCCGTTTGCGACCCGCCTGGTGATGAGCCGGATCGGCTCGCTCGCCAGTCCGCCTCCGGACAACGGCGTGCACGATGTCTCGACGGTCCGGCTTTCCAATGTTGGCAGCGGACCGCTCACGGTTTCGTCGATGAGCCTGTCGGGGCCGTACGAGGTCGTCTCCCCTCCTGCCCTCCCGCTCACCCTCCGGTAGGCGCGTTCACAGACGTGTCGGTGCGGTTTGTTGCCGAGACCGGCTCGAAAAGCGGCGGCACGCGCGGAAACCACATCGGCTCGCTCACCATCGGCTCTGACGACCCGGCCTCGCCGAGCCTGGAGGTCACGCTCGCGGGCTACTGGCAGGAGGTCTCCGAGGGCAACCGCGAGCCCCGCCTCGCGGAGCTGATCGAGCAGCTCTTCGGGTACAAAACGGAGATCCTGCTTCCAGGGGAGCGGCTCAACAGCCAGGGCCGCATCGAGCGCACAGGCGACGAGGTGATCTCGCCCTACTGGCGCTTGGCCGACGCCTCGCAGCCGGTCGAGGTGCAGCAACTTGCGGCCTTCCACGGCTGCTGCACGGACGCCGCGCCCGTCTTCTGGCACGAACAAGGCCTCTCCGCCACCTCGCTCGTGCTCCGCCACAACCCGGCCGACGGGCAGACCGTGCTCCCCCGGCGCGCCGGAAGCTCCGTCGCTCTCGCCAGAGGCTCGTTTGAGCCCGGCGCCGGGACCGTCTTCGGCTTCCGCGTGGCGAGCAACGAGTGGAGCGACTCGTTCCGCAACGCGACCGACAACGACGACTGCAGCAGCGGTCCCGGCACGTGCGGGCAGCACATCCGCTTCTGGCCCGCCAAAGAGCGCGATGGCAGCACGATCCCCAACACCTACCTCATGGGGATGGACTACGCGGGGATCAACTACGACTTCAACGACAACGTCTACCTCGTCTCCAACGTCACGCCCAACGAGGCCGTGGCCACGTCTGGGACGGTTCGGCTCAACGCGGGCGGCTTGGCCGTCGCGACCGGCGCGGAGACGTTCGAGGCCGATCAGTTCGCCACCAACGGGCAGAGCTACACGCCGACGTGCGACCTGGGCGACATCGCCGGAACCACCGCCGACGACCTGTACCGGACCGAGTTGGAGCCGCAATCGAGCGGCCCGCGCGCGTTCGCGTACAACGTGCCCGTCCCGGACGGGACCTACACCGTCCGCCTGCACTTCGCCGAGATCTACTGGGGTTCTGCAGCGCCCCGCCAGCCACGGTCGGGCGCCGCGTGTTCTCGGTCTCGATGGAGGGCACAGCCCGTCCTGACCGACCTCGACATCTTTGCCGAGGTCGGCGTGCGCGCCGCGCTCGTCAAGACGTTCCAGACGACCGTGACGGGCAACATGCTCAACATCGGCTTCCAGGCGAGCGCCAACAACCCGATGCTCTCGGCGCTCGAAATCCTCCCCGACCTGGCCGATCTGCCGCCCGCCGTCGCCAGAGGCACTCGTCGCGACCGGCAGCGTGGCCGGCGTGACGCTGGACTGGGCCGACAACACCGAGGCCGACCTCGCGGGCTACACCGTCCACCGCAGTTCCGCCTCTGGCGGCCCGTACCTGGACCTGACGGCCACGCCGATCACCACCTCGGCCTTCTCGGACGCCACGCTGGCCTCTGGCGCGCGGGCGTTCTACATCGTGCGCGCGGTCGACGGCGCGGGCGGCGTCTCCGAGCCGTCGCCAGAGGCCCACGCGACGCGCTGGGTGCCTGCCACGCTATTTACCGAGGTCAACTGGAGCACCGACACGGCGCAGCCCATCGGCAACTCCGAGGGGCAGAGCGCGGTCGTGGGGGGAATGCTCTATTCGTTCGGCGGCTTCGACGTGGAGAAGAAGAACGGAGCGTGCGACTGCTTTACGCCGACCCCTCGCGCCTTCGTCTTCGACCCCGGCACGGGGACCGGCGGCACGTGGAGCGCGATCGCGCCCCTGCCATTCACCAACGGCGGCGGCGTGACGCACACAGGCATCGCGACGGACGGCGTGGACATCTTCCTCGCGGGAGGCAACATCGCCAACGCCGCGCGAACCGGGCAGATCTTCGGGACCGACGAGGTGTGGCGGTACGACGTAGCAAGTGATTCGTACGCCGCGCTCCCTGCGCTGCCCGCCGACCGCTCCGGCGGCCAACTGGCCTACGACGGCGGACAGCTGTTCTACATCGGAGGGTTCAACAAAGCGAAAACAGTGGACTTCGGGACGGTCTACGTGCTCGACTACGAGGCCTTTGTAGCAGGCCAACCCGCAAGCTGGACGACCGCCGCCTCGCTCCCCAACCCGCGCCACCACGCCGGTCCGGCCGTTCTCAACCACCTCATCTACATCGTCGGCGGCCAGCACGGCCACGACGACGACCTGGTCACGCAGGCGTCCGTCCACGCCTACGACCCCAGTCAGCGACGTGTGGACGGCCGTCGCGGACCTCCCGCAGGGCCTGGGCCACATCAGCAACACCACCTACGTGCACGAGGGGCGGATCGTCGTGCTCGGCGGCGAGCGCCAGCACAAGTCGTACGTGGACACGGCACTCGCCTACGACCCCGCGACGGACACGTGGACCGCGCTCACGTCGCTGCCCGTCGCGCGGGCCTCTGGCGTCGGCGGGAGCATCGGCGGGAGCCTGTACTTCTCGACCGGCAACTTTACCCGGCCGACCTACCGCGGCGTGCCCGGCACGCCCAACCAGGCGCCAGAGGCCGCGTTTACGGCCACGCCCGACGGCGCCTCGCCGCTGACGATCCTCTTCGACGGCGCCACCTCGTCCGATGCCGAGGGGCCGATCTCAAGCTTCACGTGGGCCTTTGGCGACGCGACGCCCGACAGCACCTCCAGCGATCCGACGCTTGAGCACACCTACGCAACGGCAGGCACGTACACCGTCTCGCTGACGGTGACGGACGCCTCTGGCGCGACGGCGACGGCCACCCAGACGATTTCGGTGCAGGCCACCGCTTCGCGCCCATCGGTCACGGGGACGGCGCCCGCCAGAGGCGCCGAGGGCGTGCTCCGCAACGCCTTCGTGGCCGCCGACGTGAACCTGCCCAACGTGGGCGAGGGCATCGACGCGGCGACGCTGAGCGGCGGCGACGGTCGTTTCTGTACCCGACCGGCTCGCCGGGCCAGGCGGTCACGGCGCAGCTCAACACGAGCGGCGGTGGCGACGCGATCGTGCTGCAGCCGACGACGCTTCTGGCGGCGAATACGGCCTACACGTTCGAGGTCACCGACGGCCTGCTCGACCTCGCCGGGCAGCCGTTCGAGCCGTACACGACCTCGTTTACGACCGGCTCGCTGCCCGCAGGCTCGGCGCCGTCCGCGATCCAGTTCGAGCGCGTGCCTCTGGCGGCGGCGACGCCGAGCGCCAGCGGCCGGCACTCGTCGCTCGCCATCGGCCCCGACGGGCGGCTCTACGCCACGACGATCCAGGGCACGATCAAGCGCTGGGACATCGCCGCGGACGGGTCGCTCTCCAACCTCGAATCGTTCAACGTGGTCAAGACCGTCAACGGCGGCAACCGGCTGCTTATCGGCCTCGCGTTTGACCCGGCCTCGACCGCCGCCGACCCGATTCTCTGGGTCACGCACTCGACGTTCGGCTTCAACAACGTCGCGGACTGGGGCGGCGTGCTGACGCGGCTCTCGGGCACCAACTTCACCGACTACCAGGACGTGATCGTCGGGCTGCCGCGCTCCATCCGCGACCACGCGACCAACAGCGTCGCGTTCGGCCCGGACGGCGCGCTGTACCTGCTCCAGGGCAGCAACTCCGCCATGGGCGAGCCCGATACCGCCTGGGGCAACCGGCCTGAGCACCTGCTGAGCGCCGCCGTGCTCCGCGTCGACGTGGCCGCGCTGCTGGCCTCTGGCGCGCTCCCGCTGGACGCGAAAACGTCCGAGGGCGGCACGTACGACCCGTACGCCAGCGGCGCGCCGGTGCAGATCTTCGCCTCTGGCGTCCGCAACGCGTACGACCTGGTGTGGCACAGCAACGGCGACCTGTACGTGCCCACCAACGGCTCCGCGTCGGGCGGGCGCACGCCCGCGAGCGTGCCCGGCACGCTCCGGCCCGACGGCACGCCGTACAACGGCCCTGCCGTGGCGGCGCTGGACAGCGTCGAGACGCAAAACGACTACCTCTTCCGCATTCCGCCGCCGGTCGGCGGGACGTGGGACTACCGCTTTTTCGGGCACCCCAACCCCTCGCGCGGCGAGTACGTGCTCAACGGCGGCAACCCGACCGCGGCGCAGGACCCCGCCCAGGTCAACACCTACCCCGTGGGCGTGCTGCCGGACGCGGCGTGGAACGGCTTCGCGTACAACTTCGGCCGCAACATCTCGCCCAACGGCGTGATCGAGTACCAGAGCGGCGCCTTCGACGGCGCGCTCGCGGGCACGCTCCTGGTCGTCCGCTATAGCGGCGGCGACGACATCGTCGCGCTCACGCCCGACGCCTCTGGCGACATCGCGCCCGACGGCGACGCCGTGCTCTTTATCCAGGGCTCCGAACTGCTTTCGGACCCGCTCGACTTGGTCGAGAACCCTGCGACGGGCGACCTCTACGTCTCCGAATACGGCGGCGCGGGCCAGATCCTGCTCCTCCGCCCGACGGGCAACCGCCCGCCAGAGGCCGCCTTTACGGCCACACCCGACGCAGCCGACCCGCTCGTGCTCGCGTTCGACGCCAGCAGCTCGACCGACGACGAGGGCGTGACAGGCTACGCCTGGGCCTTTGGCGACGGCTCCACTGGAAGCGGCGTGGCGCCAGGTCACACCTACGCCGCCAGCGGCTCGTACACGGTCGTGCTGACCGTGACCGACGCCTCTGGCGCGACGGGCACGGCCGAGCAGGTCCTTGCGGTAGGCGACGCCGCCGATGGCGCGTTTGTCGAGGCGGCTGGTCTGGTCGTCGTCGAGGCGGAGAATGCTCACGAGTCGGTCGCGCGCGGCGGCAAGTCGTGGGACGAGGCGCCCGCAGCGGGATCGGTCGGGACGGCGCTCGGCGCGCTGCCCAACACGGGCGTCAACCGCAACGCTGGCTACGAAGGCACCTCTCCCGAGCTGCGTTATCGCATGGTGTTCGACGCGCCCGGCACGTACTACGTATGGGGCCGCGTGCTCGGCGCGTCCGACAACGACGACTCGTTCCACGTCGGCCTCGACGGCGCAGCCTCAGCCACATCCGACCGCATCTTTACGACCGTCCGCGACGGCCTCACGTGGACGAGCGTGACGATGGACCAGGGCACGCGGGCGCGCCTCACGTCCCTTCGGCAGGCGAGCACGTGGTCAGCGTGTGGATGCGCGAGGACGGGCTGGTCTTGGACCGCCTCGTGCTCTCGACCGACCCGGCCTTTACGCCCAGCGGCGACGGTCCGCCGGAAAGCGCCCGCACCACCGGCACTGCCCCGCCAGAGGCCCGCTTTACGGCCACACCCGACGGCGAGGCGCCGCGCTCCTACACCTTCGACGCGAGCGCATCGACCGCCAACGACGCGATCACCGGCTTTGCGTGGACCTTTGGCGACGGCGCCACGGCCACAGGCCCCACGCCCGCCCACACCTACGCCGGTGCGGGGACCTACATCGTGGAGGTGACCGTGACGGACGCCTCTGGCGCGACCGGCACGGCGCAGAAAACGCTGACGATCAACGATGGCAGCCTCACCGTTATCGCCGAGGCAGGCTCGGTTACAGTCTCCCAGGCCGACGCCAGCACGTGGCACGCGGTCGCGTTCCAGCACGCCTTTACCGACCCGATCGTGGTCATGGGCCCCGCGTCCTCTGGCGATCCCGAGCCGCTCACACTCCGCGTCCGCAACGTGACAGGCTCGGGCTTCGAGTTCCAGCTCGACGAGTGGGACTACCTCGACGGCGCGCACGGGACCGAAACAGTCCCCTACGTCGTCGCCGAACGCGGTGTGCACACGCTCGCCGACGGCCGCCTGCTCGAAGCCGGCACGACCTCGGCCAAGGGCAACATCTCGACCGCTTCGTTCTCGGCTCCGTTCGCCGCGCCGCCCGTTTTAGTCGGGCAGGTGGTGAGCCCGTCGAACCCCAAGGCACTCGCTGTGCGGCTCCGCAACGTGAGCGCGTCGTCGTTCCAGGTGCGCCTGATGGCGCAGGAGCGCGAGGGCAAAGCCGGACCGGAAACGCTCGCCTACGTCGCCTTCGCGCTGGGGGTGACGGACGGCAAGCTGGACGTCGCGCGCACGACCGACCGCGTGACCGACGTGTTCTCCGGCATCACGTACACCGCACCCTTTGCCGCTCCGCCCGTCGTCATCGCAGCCATGCAGACACTCAACGGCAGCGACCCGTCGACGCTCCGGTCGCGGCTGACGAGCGCCGCTGGCCTGCAAATGCGCGTCGAGGAAGAGCAGTCGCAGGACGCCGAGACGACGCACGGAACCGAGGTCGTCGGCTACGTCGCGCTGCCCGCGGGCCTGCTCTACGCGCTGCCGCCCGCTTCCGCGTTTGCCTCTGGCGCCGAGTCCAAAGCGGAGGCCCTCCCGCTGGAGTTCGCGCTGGAGCCCAACCGCCCCAACCCGTTCCGCGCCCGCACGACATTCCGCTACGCGCTCGCGGACGAGGTGCCGGTGCGCCTCTCGGTCTACGACGCGCTGGGCCGCCTGGTCGCGCACGTCGTGGACGAGCGGCAGGCGGCGGGCTGGCACGAGGCCACGTTCGACGCCGGACGCCTGGCCTCTGGCGTGTACGTGTACCGCCTCGAAGCGGGCCCCTACGCTCGCGCGATGCGGATGTTGGTGGTGCGCTAGCCACCAGATGGGCGCGGGCGCCAGAGGCGCCTGAGAGGGCGTGTGGGGGGAGCGCAGCGTGCGCGTCCCCACGACTTCGTCGCTGTGGCTGCCCGGCAGGCCCGAAGCCTCTGGCGCAGATCGCCACATCTGCACGCGCCAGAGGCCCACGGCGACGCGACACAAGCCAACGCCGCGGCGCCAGAGGCTTCTGCGGGACCGCCAGGCTGAGACGAGGAGAGAGGGACCGCGCCACACGGCGCCCCCTCCCCTGCTCGCATGCCGTCTCGCGTTCTTTTCCTGCACAACTACTACCAGCAGCGCGGCGGCGAGGACGAGAGCTTCGAGGCCGAAGTCCGCCTCCTGCAGTCGCGCGGCCACGAGGTCACGGTCCACACCGTCCACAACGACACCGTGGGAAAGATGTCGCGGCTCGGTGTGGCCGCGGGCGCGGTCTGGAGCCGTCCCGCGTACGACACCGTCCGAGGCCTCTTGCGCCAGCACCGGCCGGACGTGATGCACTGCAACAACACGTTCCCCCTCCTCTCGCCGTCGGTCTACTACGCCGCCCGCGCCGAGGGCGTCCCGGTCGTGCAGAACCTCCGCAACTACAGAATGAGCTGCGTCAACGGCCTGTTCTTCCGCGAGGGGAGCGTGTGCGAGAGCTGCCTGGGCTCGTTCGCGCCGTGGCGGGGCGTGCAGCACGGGTGCTACCGCGGCAGCCGAGCCGCCAGCGCCGTTACCGCCGCCGTCGTGGCGGTCCATCGCGCCGCGCACACATGGACCACGATGGTCGACGCGTACATCTCGCTCACGGCCTTCGCCAGAGGCAAGCTGGGGCAGAGCGGCATCCCGCTCGACCGGATCGCGGTCAAGCCCAACTTCCTCGATCCCGTGCCCGCGGTCGGGAGCGGGTCTGGCGGCTACGCCCTTTTCGCCGGCCGGCTCTCGCCCGAGAAAGGGCTCGCCACGCTCTTCGAGGCCTGGAAGCAGGTGGGCAGCGTTATCGACCTCAAGATCATCGGCGACGGTCCGGATTCCGCCCTCGCCGAAGAGGCGGCGGCGACGATTCCAGGCGTAACGTGGCTCGGCCGCCAGCCTCTGGCGCGCGTGCACGAGTTGATGAGCGAGGCGCGCTTCGTCGTCTTCCCCTCGGAGTGGTTCGAGACGTTCGGGCGCGTGGCGATGGAGGCGTTCGCGGTCGGGACCCCCGTTATCGCCGCGGACATCGGGGCCATCTCCGAGCTTGTCGACCACGGGCGCACAGGCCTCCAGTTCGAGCCAGGCAATGTGGTGAGCCTTGTCCAGCAGGTGCAGTGGGCGCTCGCGCACCCCGACGAGTGGCAGGCCATGCGACGACGCGTGCGACGCCACTTCGAGACGCACTTCACAGCCGACGCGAACTACTCTCGGCTGCTCCAGATCTACGATAGTGTTCTGGACACGGCACCCGTCCCCGTTCCGATCCCCCCGGTTCCTCGACGTGCTCGCCAGCCCCAGCCTGCGCCCATCGCAGCGGCCGGCGCCTAGCCAGAAGCGTCGCCCTCAACTCCGCCTCGCCTACCGTCGCCAGCGCGAGGGTGATGCTGCCTCTGGCGCCAGAGGCTTGTGCAAGGGCTCGGCCCGCCACCTTGCACGTGGGCTAGGCTTCCACCCACCGCACCGCGAACACCAGAAGAGCTGAAACGGAGTCAAGCTCGAGCTTTTCTTTGATGTGGCGACGGTGCGTCTCGACTGTTTTTCGGCTCACGTGCAGCTGAACCGCGATCTTGTCGGCGTCGGCCCCTTCTCCCAAAAGCTGGAGCACGGCGACCTCGCGGTCGGTAAGGAGCTCGGTTGGGCTGGTAGGCGCGCCCGACTGCTCGCCGACCGACCGGATGAGAATCCGAGACGCCATAGCGGCGCTGAGGTGGACTTCGCCTCTGGCGACGCTCTGGATCGCCTCCTCAACCACGCTCGTCGGCTCCGTCTTCATTACGTATGCCAGCACACCGGCGCGAAGCGCTCGCTCGGCGTAGACCCCCTCCCGATAGGCCGTGTAGACCACGATTTTCAACGCGGGGTACATTGAGATCAGGTTGTGCACGACGTCGATACCGTCACCGTCGGGGAGATTGAGGTCCAAGACCACCACGTCAGGATGGTGGATCTTCACGGCCGTGTAGGCCTCGTCTGCGGTGCTTGCCGCGCCCGCCAGCGCCAGAGGCCCGGACGTTTCGATCATGCCCGCGAGGGCCTCGCAAATGGCAGGATGGCGGTCCACAACGAGCACGCGCGTGCTCGCCTCTTCAGAAGGAATCCACATGGTACAGGAAATATCAGCGATGAGTTAGGGACCCGGCTCTGTGTGGAGCCTTCACCACACGTGTGCACGCGTGGCGACCTCTTTCTCAACCATGGTGGGAGACCTCGTGCCGGGGACCCGAAGAGGTGTTAGGCTGGCGTCGTCTCGGGGGACGTAGCAGGCCGTACGTGTCCTCTTCAGGTCCCGGTCGATATCGTGCTGCGAAGGGTGCGCAGTTGTGTGGCCGACAGAATGTGAGATACCCGAAGTGCATACAGCGCCTGACGTGTTAAAACGCATCTGTTGGGCGCGTCGGCACGGGTACCAGTCGTCTTTGCCGCGGCCAGGTTGCCCAACGTACAACTCCCGGCGTTCTCGGCGGCGGGGCCACTGATGGTGGATCGGCCATCGCTCTCGTGGCGAGGCCAACTCCGGGGTAAAGGCGCCGCTCGCCAGCAGTTCAGCTTCGGAAGACCTGGAGTCCGGTCTTCTGGTATCGCAACGTCTGGGATGTAGGCGTCTTGAGGACATGCCCTCCTTTCGTAGCGTTTGCTCGTCTGTGCAGGATTGCCCACCGACGAGTTCTGTCCTATCGCGCCAGAGGCCATCGTGGAGGGACGGGAGGCCGAGTGCAGGTCTCAGAGTGGGCGACATCCCTTTGAGAGGGTCACTTTCGGAGTATGCGTGCCCGCAAGACAGTGTCTCGACGATGGCAGGCCTCTCCCCTTTCGCGCGTTTTGGCGAGCCCCCTCCCCCATGCCGACGACTGCGTGAAGGGGCGATTGGACCTGCACGAACTGACCGATGCGCTCTCGGCCTCGTGCTACTGGATGCAGGCTGAGGGCGAGTCGATGACGGGTGCGGGCATCCTCAGCGGCGACTGGTTCTTCGTCGACCGCGAGATCGAGCCGCAGAACGACGATGCTGGCCCGTCGTGAGCGTGCCCGTTTTGTCGAACACGACGGCGCGGATCGTCGCGGCGGCCTCGACGTGGACGCCGCCCTTGAACAGCACGCCGCGGCGCGCGGCCGCAGCGATGGCGCTGAGCACGGCCGCGGGCGTCGAGATGATGAGCGCGCAGGGGCTCGCGGCCACCATGAGCGTCATCGCGCGGTAAAACGCGGGGCGGAACGCCTCGCCCCACGCCAGAGGCGGGAGGGCAATCGCGACGAGCGTGAGCGCGATCACGCCGAGCGCGTAGGGCTGCTCGAAGCGGTCCAAGAGCCGCTGCGTCTCGGCCTTCTCGCCCTGCGCGTCTTCCACCAAGACGGATGACGCGCGCGATAGCCGAGGCGCCCGCGGGCGCCGTCACGCGCACGTCCAGCGCGCCGCCGCCGTTGACGGTCCCGGCAAACACGTCGTCGCCCGGGTTCTTCTCGACGGGCACGCTCTCGCCCGTCAGCGACGCCTGATCCAGCAGGCTCCGGCCCATCACGACGGTCCCATCCAGCGGGACGCGGTCGCCGGGCTTGAGCCTCAGCGTCTCCCCGATCTCGACCTGCTCGACGGGACAGCTCGACGAGTACGCCGCCGCGCCGGACGAGCGCCACGTCGGGCCGAAGGTCCATCAGCGCCTCAATCGCCCGGCGGCTGCGTCCCAGCGCGATGTCCTGCAGCAGGTTCGAGAGCGAAAAGAGAAACAGCAGCATCGCGCCTTCGAAGGGCGCCCCGATGGCGAGCGCGCCCAGCGCGGCCAGGATCATCAGCAAGTCGATGTCCGCCCGCCTCTGGCGCAGAGCGGCCAGGCCCGGCGCGCAGCCCGCCCCAGCCGCCAGAGGCGTACGAAACGGCGTAGGCGCCCCACGCCACCGCCTCGGCGCTCAGGTGCTCCGCCACGAACCCGGCGACGAGCCCGGCCAGCGAGAGCGCCACGAAAACGGCCTCGCGCCGCCATCCCACCGCCAGAGGCGCGGGGCTAGGGGCCTCTGGCGACGGCGGCCCCAGAGCCTTTGGCGCGGCGGAGTAAGAGAGTGTCTGAGCGCTCACGCAACCGGGACGGCCGCGCGCCGCGCAACGAAGACGGGACACGGCGCGATTCGGATGACGGCCTCGGACACACTGCCCAGGATTGCCCGCCGCACGCCCTCGCGGCCGTGGCTGCCCAGCACGACCATGTCGGCCCGGATCTCACCGGCCGTCCGTGCGATGACTTCCGCCGGGTCACCTTCGGCCACGCGCGATGCCGCCTGCACGCCGTCCGCGAGGAGTTTTTCTTCGAGGACGCGAAGGTCGTGATGCGCTCGCCGCCCAGCCTCCGACGCCCCCGGATGGAGCATGGTGAGCGGCACGACGCGGAGCAGGTCTAGCCGCGCGCGGTAGGCCCGCGCCAGCCGCGCACCCCACATCGCCTCTGGCGGCACCGGATCCGTCGTCTCCATCGCGACGAGAAACTGCTGAAACGCCAGAGGCTCGCCTCCCGCACCCGGCCGGACGGTCAGCACGGGGCAGCGCGCGTGCCGCATCACCGATTCGGCGACGCTGCCCAGGAGCGCGCGGCCCAGACCGCTGCGGCCGTGCGTGCCCATGACCACGAGGTCGGCCGGGAGCACCGAGGCGCGGTGCAGAATGGCCGCCGCCACGTCGGACGCTTTCACCTCGTCGTACACCACATCGACGACATCCAGCGGGTCGGCCTCTGGCGCCAGAGGCAGCCCGAGGTCTTCCGCGACATCTCCGGTCGTGACCTCGATGTCCTGCGCCCAATCGGGCGGCGGGAAGCCAGGGTCTTCGCGCACGTGGAGAACGTAGAGCGTGGCGCCGAAGCGGTCGGCGAGCCAGGCGGCGTGCGTGTACGCGCTCTCCGCGCAGTCCGAGAGATCGGTCGGGAAAAGGATGCGGCGGATGGGTTGGTAGGTCATGGTGAGCGGGTCCTGAGGACATCGTGCACGCCGCGACGGTGCGTGCCGGAGGCGTCGGCGGCGAAGCCGACGCGGAAGAGAACGTGCGGGTGACCGTCGGGAATGAACGTGGCGAGGTCGCGGCGCAGCGGCGGCACTTCGATGGGCTGGTTGAGGTATGAGGCCGAGACCTCGTAGAGCGCAGCGGTGAGCAGCACGCGCTGGAGCGCTTCGCCCGCACGCACCCACGCCAGAGGCGTATCGCGAGGCGTGGAGAGCACGAGCAGCGCCGGTGCGGCGGCGGCGAGCGCTTCGGCCTGGCGCGCGAAGCGGGTGGACTCGGTGCGGAGGTACGAGACGCGGTCCAGGCCCGCCTGCACGCGGTCCGGCACGCCATCGCGGCGTGGGTCCTGGTTGCTGCGGAGCCAAGCGTGGAGTTCGTCGGCTGTGGCCCGGTCGGCGCCCTGGTGGCGGATGGCCCGTGCGACGAGCGCGCCGATCCCCGCTTTCGCGCCCGCATCCTCGACGACGGTCAGGCGCCCGCCCTCGGCCTCGGCGGCCTGCTGGAGGCTGCGGAGCAGGCCCGCCGGGAGCGTGCGGTCTGCGAACGGGCGCCGACTGGTGTACCGGTGCTTGATAACGCGAAACAGCGCCTCCTCGTGATCCGTCGCGGCAGAGGCACCGGTGAGGCGCAGCCGCGCGAGCAGATCCGGGCGGTCGGCCTCTGGCGTGCGCTCCACGGTGCTCTCGAAGCCAAAGTGGCGCGCCGCGAGGCGGAGGGTAAAAAGCGCCGCGCCGCACGAGACGGCGAGCTCGCGCCCCTCCGGGTCCACGTGCGTGAGTTGGCGCGAGCGATCGGCTAGCACGAGAGCCGTTTCGTCCTCGACGGCGAAGCGCCACGGCTGCGTGTTGAGCACGCTGGGCGCGAGCACGGCCCAGTTGAGCATCGCTTCGAGTTGCGCCCCGATAGAGGCTCCGGCCGGAAAGTCGGCGTCTGTCGCCGTGCGGGGAGACGTGAGGGTCATGGCAAAATCGCGAGGGAGTGAGACCAGCCTACGGGCGCCAGAGGCCGCCTCTGGCGCGGGAGCGGCCCGAGGCCGTGCGGGAGGGACCGGCGACGCCGTGTAGGGGAATGCCGCACACGCCTCAGCACACGCGCGGGGCACCCCGGCACGGCGCGGCGTCTGCGCCCGCTGGTCGCCTCGGGCGCGATCGCGCACCTTGGAGCACGATCCACAACCCCATGCACCGCCTCCTCGTCCCGACCGACTTTTCCGACTTCGCGCAAGAAGCCCTGCGCATGGCGCTCACGCTGGGTCAGCGGACGGGCGCCGAGGTGCACCTCTTGCACATCGTCAGCCCGACGCCTCTGGCGCCAGAGGAACTGGGCGGCGTGGACGGGCCCTTCGGCGGCGGCACGCACGCGGGCGGCCCAGGCGAGGACGGTACGCACGCCGCCCTCCGCCAGCAGGTGGAATTCGCGAGCGCCACGGCAGCCGATGTCGTCTTCGCGATCCGCTACGCCTACGCCGTCGCGCCAGAGGTGCTGACCTACGCCGACGAGGTGGACGCGGACATGATCGTGACGGGCACGCACGGGCGGCGCGGCCTGCGGCGGATGATGCTGGGGAGCGTAGCCGAGGAGGTGGTGCGGACGGCGCCCTGCGATGTGCTCGTCGCGCCCGTGCGGTCCGCTCCATTTTCGGCGCATCCGGCGCGACGCGTGCTCGTGCCCGTCGACATGCACGAGGGCACGACATCGCTTCTGGCGTTCGCCAGAGGCCTCTCGCGCGATCTGGGAAGCGAGCAGGTGGACCTCCTCCACGTGTTGGAGCCCCTTCCCTACCCCGTCGGGTGGCTGGACAACGCTGTCCTCGACATCGTCCCGAGCATTCGCGACCACGCCGCCGAGGCTCTCCGTGCCGAAGCAGAGAGCGCGGGGCTGGGCGACGCAGGCGTCTACATCGAGCGTGGGAAAGCCGAAGAGGTGATCGGCCGGGTGGCCGACGTGTTGGACTCCGAACTGATCGTTCTCGCGCCGCACCAACGGGGACGAGTAAAGCGGGCGCTGCTGGGCTCGGTCGCGGGCACGGTCGCCCGGTCCGCCGCGCGGCCGGTGCTGGTCGCACGCAGCCTGGTCGAGCCCGAGGAGGCCTCTGGCGAGATGGAGGCCGCGCCCCTTTTACTCTAAGTCCTATGCTCCGCACCGCGCTCTTTCTCCTTCTCGCGCCTCTGGCGCTGTCTGGCTTGGCCCTCGCGCAAGAGGCCACCGTGCCCGTCGACGGCTACGCGCAGGACGTGGCCCGGCTGGAAGGTGTCTGGACCGGCGAGTATGCCTGCGAGGCCACCGGCCGCTCGGGCACGCTGACGTTCGTGCTGGGAGCGGGCGCCACGCGCGCCGTCGCCCAACTCGTGATGCGCCCACGCGCCACGCCAGAGGCGCCGAACCCCGAGCCCGTGGTCCTCGCGCTGCACATCGTCGACGTGGACTCGGCGACCGTCCGCGGCGTGCTCGCGCCGTACGACGACCCGGAGTGGAAGCTGCCGCTCGAAACCCACTTTGCGGGCACGCTCGCCGGTGACCGCATCGAGGGCGCGTTCGACGCGCTCCCCACCACCATCGACACGATTCCCGCCAGCGGGCGCTGGTGGGTGGCCCGCCAGAGGCCTCTGGCGCCCGAGCTCTAGACCTATGTTCGACCTCCACACCCTCGTCGTTGCGACGGACCTGTCGCCCGCATCGGCGCCTGCGCTCGCGCTCGCAGCCGACCTCGCCGGGCAGACCGGCGCGGACCTCCATGTGCTGCACGCGCATATCGCCTTCCAGGCCAATTTCGGCGGCGGCCCGAGCGTGGAGAGTTTGCTCCGCGTTCGCGTGGAGCGGTTCGTCGCCGAATCGCTGGGCCTCTCGCGCGGCGACCTGGACGGGCTCGACCCGACGATCTCCGTCGTCAACGGCACGTCGGCGCAGGACGTGATCGTGGCCTACACCGAGGCCTCTGGCGCCGACCTGCTCGTTGTGGGCACGCACGGGCGCACGGGCGTGGGGCGGTTGTTGCTCGGAAGCGTCGCCGAGGCCTGCGTACCGCGGGCCTCGTGCCCCGTTCTGACAGTTCCCTCGGCCTACAGCGCCAGAGGCCTCGGTCCCGACGCGCCGGTTTTGGTCCCGGTCGACTTCTCCCCCACCGGCACGAGGCCTCTGGTAGCCGCGCGCGCGCTAAGCGAACAGACCGGCGCGCCCATCGAACTGGTCCATGTGACGCAGACCGCCGGGCCGTACCCCGACCTCGCGCCAGATTACTTCGCGGTCATGGACTACGACCCGAAGGAGGACGCACGCGTGCGCCAGAGGCTGGAGCAGATCGGCGCCGAGGTGCACCCGCGGGCGGTTCACGCGCTCATGGGCGACCCGGCGCGGGTCATCCCTCGCACGGCTACGTCCATCGGGGCGGGCGTGATCGTGATGGGCACGCACGGGCGCCGCGGGCTGGGCCGGGCCGTGCTGGGCAGCGTCGCGCAGGCCACGCTGCGGCGCGCCACCTGCCCCGTCCTCACCCTCAAAGCCACCGACGTCCTGGCGAGCTCCATGCCTGCGGTGCGCCGCCCGGCCGACATCCTCCCCCTACCATGATCGAGATCCAAACCATCCTCGTCCCCACCGACCGCTCCGACATCGCGGGCGCCGCGCTGGCGCTGGGCAAAACGCTGGCCGCACGCCACGGCGCCGCCCTCCACGAGGTGTACGTCGAAATCGTCCCTCCGGCGGGCCGCTTTGGGCGCTCGCCCAACGTCGTCCGCGAGACGCCGGGCAAGCATCACACCGCGCACACGCGGCAGGCCACCTCGGCCGGGGCCGCCATCGTGACGGTCGGCGCGGAGATCTCGGCCGACCTCATCGTGATGGGCACGCACGGGCGCGGCGGCTGGGACCGCCTCGTGCTGGGCAGCACCGCCGAGTACGTACTGCGCCGCGCCCCCTGCCCCGTGCTCACCGTTGGCCCCGAGGCCTCTGGCGCCAGAGGCCCCGTGATCGCGGCGGTCGCGTTTGGCGCGGACGAGGCGAACGTAATCGAGACGGCCGCCGGGTTCGCGCACGCGATGGGCGCGCGGCTGGTCGTGTTCCACGCCGTCGAGCCGCTGTTCGTGCCCGCGCCGTACGCCCTGGAATTCGCACCGATGGATGTCGACACGCTCGTCGTAAACGCTCGCGAGGCGCTGGACACTCGCGTGCGCGAGCGCGTGACGCTGCCTCTGGCGACCGAGGTTCTCGTCCGCGCCGGGTCGCCAGAGGCCGAGGTGTTGAGTCTTGCGCGTGAGACCGGCGCGAGCCTGGTTGTGCAGGGCACGCACGGCCGGAGCGGGCTGGGCAAGGTGTTCTTCGGCAGCGTCGCCGAGGCGCTCGTGCGGCAGGCGCCCGCGCCGGTCCTCACGCTGCCCATCGGCGCGCGGCCTCTGGCGGTGACCGACCGCGACGCGCTCACGCGCGCGGAGCCGCTGGCGGCCGAGAGCTGGGGTAGCGCGCTCGAAGATCTCTCGCGACGTGCCGAAGCCAAGCCCTGGGCCGTGACCGTGGGCGTCGTGGGGCAGGACGCCAGAGGCACCATCCTGGACGGCGCGCGGCTCCACGGCCTGGCCTACGACCCGCACGACGACGCCATCGACGTGATGGCCGACGGGCTGGACCACCGCATCGTGCGGCCTCTGGCGGTGCGGCTCGTGAGCGGAGGCGACGGCGAGCCGTTCGCGCTGGAGAGTCGTCCGCCGCGACGGCGCGCGCGAGCGCATCGAGGCCGAGCCTCTGGCGGTCCCGGCGTGAACCGGGCCTCTACCTTGCGCGCATGACCCCAGGCGCCCTCCGACCCGACCTCGCCGTGCCGCTCGCAGAGCTCGCGACCGCCGCCCTCGCCGACGCCGCCTTCGGCGACGCCGACGTGCTGGCCCGCTCTACCGTCGAGGCCATCGCAACGGCCCTCGGCGCGGGCGCGGCCGTCTTCTCCGGTGACGACCTGGGCGGCGGCAAGCGGGGGCTCCACCTCGTCGTGGCCTCTGGCGTCGCGCCGCCAGAGGCGGAGATCGCCTTCGAGGGACCGTACGCGGAAGCGCTGGCGCACGACGTGCCGCTCGAAGTGGACACGCTGCCCGGCCTCGGCGGTCCGGCGACGCTGCTGCGCATCGGCGCCCGGCACGAGCCTCTGGCGCTGCTCGCGATTCTCGGACGGCGGCTGGACGACGACGAGAAGGCGTTCGTGCGCGCCGCCGCCTCGGTCCTTCACTCGCGCCTGGCGCTGGACCGCCAGAGGCACAAGCTGGCCGAGAGCCAGGACCGCGCCCGCGCCGTCGTGGAGACCAGCGTGGACGGCGTCATCACCATCGACGAGCGCGGCCGCATCGAGACGTTTAACCCGGGCGCCCAGCGCATCTTCGGATATCGACGAGGCCGACGTGCGCGGCCAGAACATCCATGTGCTCATGCCCGAGCCGTACCACTCCGAGCACGACGGCTACCTCGGCGCCTACCTCGACACCGGCGTGCGGCGCATCATCGGGATTGGGCGCGAGGTGACCGGGCGGCGGGCCTCTGGCGCCACGTTCCCGATGGACCTCGCGGTCAGCGAGGTGCGCCTCGCGAATGGCGAGCGGATGTTCGTCGGGCTCGTGCGCGACATTTCGGAGCGCCGAGCGCTCGAACAAGAGGTGCTGCGCGTGGCCGAGGACGAGCGCCGCCGCATCGGCCAGGACCTCCACGACGGCCTGGGCCAGACGCTGACCGGCATCGGCCTCTTCGCCAGAGGCCTCGTGCGCCAGCTCGACGCCGAGGGCTCAGCCTCTGGCGACGCCGCGCGCAACGTCATCGCGCTCTTGGACGAGGCCGACGCCCACGCCCGAACCCTCGCGCGCACGCTCGTGCCGGTGGAGTTGGAGGAGAACGGGCTCGCGACCGCACTGGAGCGCATGGCCGAGCGCGCGCGCCAGTTGTACGGCGTCGAGGTCCGGGCCAAATCGGAGGGCTCGGGCGCGAGTGGCGCCGAGTCGCTGAGCGGCCTCGCGGCCACGCACCTGTTCCGCATCGCGCAAGAGGCCGTCTCCAACGCCGCCCAGCACGGCCGCGCGCAGGCGATCCGCGTACGCCTCATCCGCGGCGCCGACCAGCTCCGCCTGCGCGTCGAGGACGACGGCGTCGGTTTCGAAGAATCGCTCCGGCCCGGCGGCGTGCTCGAAACCGAGCCTCTGGCGCCAGAGGCTTCTGGTGGCGCCGACCCTGGCCTCGCGCGCAGCGTCTCCGCCCCCGCCCGCCCGTCCGACCATCGAGGCATGGGACTCCGCATCATGCACTACCGCGCGCACCTCGCCGGCGGCACGCTCGAAATCCGCCCCGGCGCGGACCGCGGGACGGTCGTCACCTGCACCGTCCCCCTGACATGACCCGCATCCTCCTCGTCGACGACCACCCCCTCATGCGCCAGGGCCTCGCGATGACGCTCGGCGCCGAGCCCGATCTCGAAATCGCCGCCCAGGCCTCGGACGCCGAAGAAGCGCTCGACCTCTACGACGATCTCGCGCCCGACTTCGCCATCGTCGACATCTCGCTGCCGGGCATGAACGGCCTCGAACTGCTCAAGCACTTGCTCGCGCGCAGCCCAGACCTGCCCGTCCTCGTCGTCTCGCGCCACGACGAGGAGTTGTACGCCGAGCGCGCCGTCCGCGCCGGCGCCAGAGGCTACGTGTCCAAGCTGCAAGCCGGAGACGAGATCGTGGGCGCCGTGCGGCGCGTGCTCCGCGGCGGGATCCACCTCTCGGAGGAGCTCAAAGACAAGCTGCTCTTCGGCGCCGCGATTGGGACGCAAGGACGCGATCGCAGAGCCCGCTGGAGGTGCTGAGCGACCGCGAGTTGGAGGTCTTCGAGATGACCGGCCGTGGCATCCCCTCGCGCGAGATCTCGGAGCGGCTGCACCTGAGCGTCAAGACGGTCGAGAGCTACCGGGCGCGGATCAAGACCAAGCTGGGGCTCGCCAACGGGACCGAGCTCATGAAGCACGCCGTGGCGTGGGTGGAGGGCGAGGGCGCCGCGTAGAGATGCGCCCGCCTCTGGCGCCAGAGGCTGGGCATCAGAGACGGTCTGTCAGGGACCGGACGCGGGCTCCATCCGCTTCACGTCCGCTGATCGAGAACGCTCTCTGCGCGTGGCGGAGAGCCGTAGGAATGTCGCCCAACGCCTCGAAGTAGTCCGCCACCGTCGCGTGCGCGTCCGCACTCTCGGGGTACGCCTCTAGCAGGATCGCGAAGACGGCTCCGGCCTTGTCCGGCTGTTCCATGTCCATCGCCATCATGCCGAGCATGGTCAGCAGGTCTTCCTCCATCGCCAGCGGGTAGCCCATGTTGGCCGTCAGGGTCGCGTTGCGCTCCCGGATCATCTCTACCAGTTCGGCGGTGGGCGTGGAGGGGTCGTTGTAGCGCGAGGGGCGCTTGAGCTCCCACCAGTCGTAGAGAAAGAGGAGCCCGTCCCGCATCGAGATCAGCGGAACCGTGCCGTGGAGGTCCTTCTCGTAGAAGCCCCACGAGAACCGAAGGCCTCTGGCGCCAGCGGCCTCCGCAGCGCGCGCGAAGGCGAGTCTGGACCGGACGCCGAGACTGAACTCGGTCGTGTCTCGCACGACCTCGTCGATGGTCATCGTGTCGCTGAACCGGATGATCTCGTTCGCGAGCGAGACGTACAGCCCCGTGCCGGAGAAGTCCTCCGTTTCGAGCGCCGCGGTGGCCTCGTGCAGCATCGCCTGCTGGTCCCAGTCCATGCTCGGGTCGATGGCGATGTAGTTCGTGAACAGCTCCCGACGATGAATCATCGTTCGAATGGCAAACAGACCGCCGTACGAGTGGCCGATGAGCGTCCGATGCGGTGAGGTCGGGTACGTCTGGTCGATGTGAGGCATCAGTTCCTCTTCCAAGAACCGCGTGAACCGCTCGGCTCCGCCAGAGGCCTCGACGGCCGTGCCGCGCCTCGTGTCCACCTGCGATGTCGTGAGGTCGCGCGTCCGGTTCTCCCGGTTCGAGATGCCGACGACGATCATCTCGGGCATCCGGAAGTAGGTGTAGTAGTCCTGAATGGCAGCGAGAGCCGCGAGGTGAACGCCTCCATCGAGCAGGTAGATCACCGGGTACGCGTGCCCCTCCTGCAGGTCGCCCCCGTTGGGAAGATGGACCCAGAAGTCGCGCTGCTCGGCGAGCACATCTGAGTACAGGCTGTCGGCGACGCCGACCTGAACGAGGTACGACGGCTGGCCCGCAGGCTGTGCGACCACGCCAGTGGCGAGTAGAAAGCCGAGCAGGACGGGGAAATACGTTCGCGCGTTCGGATACATGTCTTGCTAGTGCGTGAGCAGGAGCCCGAAGCTTACGGGGACCAGGCTCCCGGAGACCAGCCGAGACCACACAGGTTGCCGCGCATCGCGGTTTCGCCTCTGGCGCCAGAGGCGTGTAGGGGATTTCCCGGCACGCCCGTGAGCCTTTGCCCGGCACGCTCCGCCAGAGGCCCCGGGTAGGCATCCTGCCGACCGCGCTGTATGCTAGACATGCGAGGTCAGACGACCTCCGACGGGGCCTCGCGCCCCGGCGTCTACCGCCCGTCGGCCGGGCTGCGCCACTGTGGTGGGAGGCGCAGCCCCCGACGGCCGGAACGGGCGGCCTCTGGCGGGCAGCAAGCGCGGCTTCCAGTCAGAAACGCTCCACTGGACGCCTGTAGGGGTGCGCCTTACATGCGTGGCAGGACCCGCCCTCTTCTGGAGTGCGTCCCGCGTGCCGATGTTGGGGGACCACCGACCCGGACCGCCATGCGCCTTTTCGCGACACACAAAGCCCACCAAAACCAGCGTGGCGTCGACCCATGGACGATCGTTCACTTCTCGTCTGGGCTCACCTTTGGGCTGATGGACGTGCCGCTGCGCACGGCCGTCGTTGCGGGGACGCTGTACGAAGTGGCCGAGCAGGTGTTCGAGCGGTCAGAGGGAGGGCAGCGCTTCTTCGTCACGTCAGGACCCGAGTCACCCATCAACGCCGTCGTCGATATGGTGGTGCTGGTGGCGGGCCACCAGTTGGGAGCGTGGTGGAACCGAACGTAGCGCAGTTCTTGCCTCCAACGAACAGATTGGCGCTCAGCCGCGTGGGGCAAATGGCAGGATGGATGGACGAAGCTATGGAAGCGCGGGCGCTTGGACGAGCTGGGAACGCTCAAGCCCCACGTCGGCCTGCAGTGGCGGGATACTTCCAAGAAGCGGCGCCGCGTCCTATACTCCTCGTACCCCCCAGTGGCCGGACCGTCAAGCCCGCACGTTGAACTGGCGCCACACCGGCGCCCTCCACTCCGGGAATGGGAAGACGGTTCTGGCGCCCACGACGTGTATCTGAGACTGCCCCGCTTCAGCGGGGCAGCGGATGGCCCGGAGAAATCCGGCCACCGCGAACTCCTTGAGGGGTCTGGCCGCCGCCGGGGCCTTGATGGCCAACGCGCGGACGGCACCCACCGATACGAGTCGGCCGCCACAATTCGGGGACGTAGGACGCTGCCCGGCGAGAGCTGGTGCGAGGGGCAGGGCTTCAGCCCGGAGCCCCTGATTCGTTGTGCTCGGACGCCACGCTGGAGCTATTCAGCTTCTTTGAGGGGTTCTACGGCGCGGGCGATAGCGGTTGGAGCCAAGTCGCAAATGAGCCGCTGGCGATGTCCGGTGGCCACCCCGTATCAGAACCGCTAACGAAGTCGCCAGTGCGGACGCAGGAAATCTCATCGTACTGCCAGACGAGGACCCAATCTCGGTTGTTTGCGAAACCATCCATCAGAGCCGCTGCGCCAGAGGCCCCCGCCTGCCGGAGCCCCGCCAGAGCGTAGATCTGTCCTGCCGCATGAGCGTTTTCGTAGATGCGTTGGAACGAGACAGCGGCTGAATCGGAAGGCAACTCTTGGATCACTCGGAAAGCTGCGGCGTGAGGCGATGGGGCGTTCCAAGGACCGGACGATCCGACGACGGCTTCGGCTTCGGAAAGCACACGCTCCGCCCACTCGGTAGTACGCGCCTCCAGACGCTCTTCTTCCACGTCGCTACTTACGCTATCGAGACCGGCCCGAAAGCTCGGCGAAGGGGGAGGCAACTCGTCGGGACCGGACTCACACCGCGCTCGCGTTTGCTCCGTCACGGAAAGCTCTACGAACGCGGGCGGTATGTCCGCTGTCTCCGAGGTGCAGCCGACTGAAGCCAACAACAGGAGAATCGAGAGCCGTGACAGCATGTGGCTTCAAGCGCGGCCTAACAGTTTGCGGCTCAGCCGCCCAGGGCAAGCAGCACGATGGGTGAACGAGGCAAAGGTACCGCCGACGCCTGAACGAGCCGAGAACGCCGGAGCCCTAGGTCGGCCTGCAGCCGCGGGTTACACGTCTTGCTGGGCACGGCGTTCGAGGCAGGCAACGCAACGCAAGACCTCAGATCGGTTCTTCCCGCTCGTCATCCATTTCGGAAGCCGCCCGACAACGCTGTGCGCCGACGCCCGCTCGCGGAGATCAGCCGAGACGTAGGACCGCAGGTGTTCGAGGTGGTCCGGGTTGTACGCCCACAGCTCGTTCCCAGCGCATGACGTGCGGAGCCAGAGCGGCCGGTGGAAGAACCAGTCTACGGCGGCCCGGACGTGGACCGTGCCCGGATCGAGCACGTCGCCGGAGTCGGAGACCGTGGGGAGCGCGTGGCCGTCCAACTGGCGCCGGTCCGAGTAGCCGCAGTGGATGCAGGTAAGCGAAGCGGCCGTGGCCCGCAGCGGTCGGCCCTCGGCTTCGACTCGCGCCCGCTTCTTGCACCTCGGGCACTCGACCGCGAACAGGTTTCCGAAGTCGTAGAGCGACCGCCGATCATCTACGAAGCGCTCAGACATAGCGGCGGAAGCAGGACGTGTAACCAAGGATTGAGAGGCGCCACGCCGGATAAAACCGGAGCGGCGTGACCCATAATACTCGCGCACATCTCGCCCAGCAAAACGCCTCTGGCGGCGCGCGGTATTATTCCCGCACCATGACGGATGAACACGCTCCCGCCAGAGGCCGCCTCCTCGACCGCGTCCGCACCGCCTGCCGCGTGCGCCACTACTCCATTCGCACCGAGGCCGCCTACACCTCCTGGGCCAAGCGCTACTGCCTCTTCCACCGCACCGCCTCTGGCGAGCCGCGCCACCCCGAGGCCATGGGCGCGCCAGAGGTCGCGGCGTTTCTGGAGCATCTCGCCGTCGACCGAAACGTGGCCGCCTCCACTCAAAATCAGGCGCTCGCGGCGCTTCTGTTCCTCTACGACGCCGTACTGGGCACGCCTCTGGCGAGCGTAGGCGAGTTCGTACACGCCAAGCGGCCCAAGCGGCTACCCGTCGTGCTCACTCGCGAGGAAGTCCGGGCCGTCCTCGCGGAGATGCGTGGCACGCAGCTTCTCATCGCGTCGCTGCTGTACGGCTCAGGCCTGCGCCTTCTCGAAGCACTCCGTCTGCGCGTCAAAGACGTGGACATCGCCTCTGGCGTGCTGACCATCCGCGAGGCCAAAGGCGACCGCGACCGTGTCACTGTTCTCCCCGAAAGCCTCGGAGTAGACCTCGCTGCGCGCCTCGAATCCGTCCGCCTCGCGCATGAGCAGGCCGTCCGCGAGGGCCACGGCAGCGTCTACCTCCCCTCCGCACTCGCCACGAAGTACCCCGCCGCAGCGACAGACCTCGCGTGGCAGTACCTCTTCCCTTCTGCCAGGCCCTCCACCGATCCGCGCAGCGGTGCCCGCCAGAGGCACCACCTCAGCGAGTCCACCGTCCAGCGCGCCGTCAAAGCCGCCGCCCGCGCCGCGGGCGTCCCCAAGCCCGTCAGCCCGCACGCGTTCCGGCACTCCTTCGCGACACACATGCTCGAGCGCGGCGCCGACATCCGCACCGTCCAGGAGCTCTTGGGCCACAAAGACGTGCGCACCACCGAGATCTACACCCACCTCCTCAACCGCGGCATCCCCGGCGTGACCAGCCCGCTCGACGCGCGCTAGCCTCTGGCGCCCATTTCACACCCGATCCGCGCCGCGTCCACCCGGGTGCGGGCGCCAGGGGCGTTCTTACGACCATGTCCGCGCCTCCCGACCTCCTCGCCCTCGACCAGCCCGAACTCGCCGCCTTCATGCGCGAGATTGGCGAGCCTGCCTATCGGGGCAAGCAGCTCTTCGAGTGGATGCACGAAAAAGGCGCGCGCTCCTTCGACGCCATGACCAACCTGCCTCTGGCGCTCCGCCAGAGGCTCGGCGCCGAGGCGCAGATCGGGCGGTTGGAGGAGACGAGCCGCCAGACCGCGACCGATGGGACGGTCAAGACGCTGCTGCGCCTGCCCTCGGGCCGCGCCGTCGAGGCCGTGCTCATCCCCGATGTGGACGACGAGACGGGCAAGGCGAAGCGCCTCACAGCCTGCGTGTCCTCGCAGGTCGGCTGCGCGATGGGCTGCACGTTCTGCGCGACGGGCCGCATGGGCTTCCAAGAAAACCTGACCGCGGGCCAGATCGCCGCCCAGGCGCAACACCTCGACGCGCTCGCGCACGAGACGTACGGCCGTGGCCTCAGCAACGTCGTCTACATGGGCATGGGCGAGCCGCTGCAGAACATGCGCGCGGTCGTCAAAAGTGTCAGGCTCATCCGCGAGGGGCTGGGACTGTCCGCGCGCCGCGTGACTGTTTCCACGGTCGGCCTGGCGCGGCGCATCCGCGAGGTCGCGGACGGGCAGGCCTCTGGCGTGATTCCCGGCTTTCGCCTTGCGGTAAGTCTGCACGCGCCGACCGACGCGCAGCGGAGCGCCATCATGCCCGTCAACCGCTCGGAGAAGACAGACCTCGGCGCCCTGCGCGACGCCATCCGCCACTACCACGCCCTGACCGGCGAAGCGCGTCACCTACGAATACTGCGTCTTCGCGGGCCAGAACGACTCGGACGAGGACGCTCGCCACCTCGCCGCGGTCACGCGCTGGGCGCCCTCCAAGGTCAACCTGATCGTGTACAACCCGGTCGAGGGAACAGGCTTTACCTCGCCGCCAGAGGCTGAGTTGGAGCGCTTCATCCGCGCCCTCGTGCGAGAGGACGTCCGCGTGACCGTACGCCGCAGCCGCGGCCAGGACATCGACGCGGCCTGTGGCCAGTTGGCGACCGCCGCTGCGGCATAACCCCCCTGCCTCTGGCGAGGACTGGGAGATGTGTGGACGCGAGGCAGTGGTGCCAGAGGCAGTGGCGCCAGAGGCAGTGGCGCTCCCTCCTGCTTGTCATCCCGACCCCGAAGGGTAGGGCGGCCAGCGGAGCCGAGGGAGCTAGTCACAGTGAGCGACGAAGATGCGCCCAACGTGCGAGCATCCGGCGAGTAGCTCCCTCGTCGCGGAGCCTGCCCTGAGCGACGCCGAACGGGCTCTCTCGGGATGACAAATATGTGAGATAGAGGAGTCGAGCAGATGCGGCCTCTGGCGGAACAAAAATCGAGGCGCCCCTCCTCATCCCTCATCCCTCATCCCTCATCCCTCATCCCTCATCCCTCATCCCTCATCGCAGCGTCACCGCGCGCGAGGTCTCCACCGTCTCGCCAGAGGCCTCGTCCGTGACCGCGAGCGTGAGCGTGTACGCGCCCGGCCTCTGGCGGCTAGCATCCAAGAGGAGCGGGATTCCCGCGTCGGGCGTGGGCGAGGAGGCGTCGACGCGCACGGCGACGCCGCGGCGGCGGCCTCGGCCGAACAGGCCGCCGATGGCGCGGACGACGCCCGCACGCCGGTCGTCGGGCACGAGCGCGGCTTCGACGGTGTAGCGCGCGAGGCCATCGCGGAGGTTCAGGCCGTAGACCTCGGCGTAGACGGCCACCGGATCCGCAACGGCGTAGACGGCCTCTGGCGAGGGGCGGATGACAGCATCGCCGCGGCGGATCTCGCCCGGTTCGGGTGTGCGGCCTTCGTCTAGCCCTGTCGCCAGAAGCAGGCCCGAGAGCTTGAGGCCGGAACCGTAGTCCCACGCGACGAAGCTTTCGCGCACCCACCCGCCTTCGCCGCTCTCTCCCGCGACTTCGGAGACGACCGTGAGCCGTCCCGGCCGGACCGAGAGCGTCGCCACGAACGCGTGCATCTCCCCCGTGCTCGTGCGCACCGTCGCGCCAGAGGGGGGCCGGGCTTCGGCCTCTGGCGTGCCCTCGCGCAGAGCAAACGCCGCGGCCTGGACCTCGCCCCCTCCCCCGTCCACGCCCATCGAGACGACCAGATCTGTCGCGCCGTTCTCGCCCTTGAACGCGGTCGTGAGCACCGCCAGAGGCCAGGACACCGGCGGGGCATACTGGCTCGCGTCGGGCATCTCGCGCGACAGGCGCTCGTCTTGCTCGATGTAGTCGTCCTCGTCGGCGCTCGCGCTGGCGGAAAAGGCGAGCGCCGAGGGCGCGTAGATGGCGTAGTCGCCGCTCCAGTACGGGTCCATGAACACGTAGCGCGGGCCGCCCGCGTACTCCCAGACGACGTAGCGCGGCGAGCCCATCAGGTCGCCGCCTTGGGTGACGTGCGCGTCGCCGGGGTAGAACGGCTCGGACATCGTCGCGCGCTCCTGCGGCACGCCGTAGCGGATGTAGATCTGGCCGCGCGTGGTCTCGCGTCCCAGTTCCGTGGGCCAGCCGAAGAGGCGGTCGGCTTCGAGGACGCGGGCGCGGTGCTCCAAGCAGGCGCTCGTTCTCCTCGGTCAGGAGCCGCACGTCTTGTCCGCGCCAGAAGCTCTCGGCGTCGCGCGGCGGGTCGTCCGGGCGCACCCGCGCCGGGTCGTCCAGGTCGCGGCGCTCGTCGGCGGTCATCGCGCGCATGGCGTCGGCAAAGGCGCCAGAGGCCTCTGGCGTGCGGCCGAGGCGGAAGAGGGCGATGCTGCGCAGTTCGTCGTCGGTCTGGGCATCGGCCAGCGCGAGCAACGCGTCGTGCTCGCCGGTGGCGATAAAGAGCCGCGCCAGAGGCCACGCGTAGGTGCTCCCGCCGTGGCGCACCGCCGCTTCGAGCGATGCGCGCGCGTCGCGCCCGTCGCGCTCCATGCCGGGCTTGCCCAGCAGCGGGTACGTCGCGCGGAGACTGGCTAGATCGTAGCGGCCTCCGCGGTTAAAGCGCACCGCGCGCGTGGCGCCGCGGCGGCGGTTCGCGCGGTCGTTGCGGCTCAGCACATCTCCGTGGCGCATCGCCACGTCCCCAAAGCCGCCACCCACCTTGATGAAGTCGCGGTCGAACAGGTAGTCCTCCAGCCTCTGGCGCCCGATCTCGTCGTGCGCGACGGCGCTGGTGGAATCCAGACGCAAGAGGCGCTCGGCGGCGCGGCGGCGCGTGATGCGGCGCGCAAACGGCGGCCGCCCCGTCATGCCCACGCCGCGCTGCTGCAGCGCGAGGCGCAGTTCAAGCAGCGGCACGTCGCCGGGCGAGCCATCCAGCGCGCGCCCGGCCAGGCGGTACGCCGCCCCGTCCTCGCCTCTGGCGATGAGCGCCTGCGCCTCGTCGAGAGCGCTGCGGGTGGAGTCGGCCTGCGCGAGCGCGGGGGCCGAGGCGAACAGGAGCAGAGCGAGCAAATACCGCATGCCCCAAGATGCACCCGCCAGAGGCTGACCGCGAGGCCCAAACGGTGCCCCAGACTCATGCGCGACAAAGAGAAGGTGCGCGACAGGCGAGCGCCAGAGGCCTCTGGCGTCAGGCGTAGACCGGCGGCGCAGCCCGCGCCACGCGCTGCGCGCCGAGCGCCTGCGCGGCAAAGCACACGAACGAGATCCAGATCGCGTCGGTGATGAGCAGGTGCGTGACCTGCATCCACAGCGGCGCGAGGAACAGCACGTTGAGCCCGCCGAACACGAGTTGAAACCCGAACAGCGCCACGATCCAGATCCCGAAGCGCTTCGCCAGAGGCTGCTCGCGCGAGGTCCACACCGCCGCGCCCACGAGCGCGAGGACCACGAACGCCAGCGTCGGGTGCAGAAGCCTCAGCCCGACCAGCGTCTCGACCAGCGCGTGCTCCTCGGGCGAGAGCCCGCCGACGAGCACGAGCGTGTCGCCGAGCGCCGTGATCGCGCCCGAGGCGCCCAGAATGACCAGCCCCACGAGCGCCGCGCCGATGGCCAGGCCTCTGGCGCCCGAGCCGCGCCACCGCGGCAACGGACGGCCGCCCGCGCCCCAGGCCGTGAGCGTGATCCACCCGAGCAAGACGAACGTGTTGACCAGGTGCCCCGCGATCCACAGCGCGCGCGCCGTGCGGGCGTCCAGCGCGACGTACTCCAGCAGCACCAATCCGGCGCCAATCGCGCCTTCGATAACCATGAACAGGACCGAGAGCACCGCATAGCGCCGCACCGCCGCGCCCTTCGGAAAGGCGCGCCACACAAACACGGCCATCGCGAGCACCAACGGCAGCGCCAGCCCACTCGTGACGCGGTGCCCAAACTCGATGATCGTGTTCAGGCTCGGTGCCATCGGTACGATCTCGCCGTTGCACGTCGGCCAGTGCGAGCCGCAGCCCGCGCCCGCACCCGTCGCGCGGACGACGGCGCCCCACAAGATCACGAGCACGGTGTAGCCCAGCGTGATCCACGCGAGACGCTCGGCGCGGCGCGGTTTCGAGTCCTCTGGCGTGGCAGATCGGTCCATGCTTCCTGTAGCCTCTGGCGCGGGCGAGGATCCCTTGCACGACGGTTTCGACGCGGTTTCGCCAGAGGCCGCACGCAGACGCCAAGCCTCTGGCGGACCGCCGCGTTCCGACCGGCGCCAGAGGCCTCCGGCGAACGCAGCTCGGCATTCTGCACCGGCCCGGCCGCCCTGCAGAACCCTCCACGCCAGAGGCGGTATCGTGCGGCCCTCCCCGCGCCTATGCCAGAGATACTCGACCACCCTGCCTTCACCTTCGACCGCGCCGAAGGCGGCGTCGAGGCATACCGGCACACCGAAAACGGCCTGATGGTGCTTCTCGCACCCGATCCCACCGGCGAGGCGGCTCCGCCCGTCGCCGCGTTTCAGGTGACCTACCGCGTGGGCAGCCGCAACGAAGGCGCAGGCCTCACCGGCGCGACGCACCTCTTGGAGCACCTCATGTTCAAGGGCACCGACCGCTTCAACCGCGAGGCGGGCACGAGCGTGTTCCAGACGCTCCAGAGCATCGGCGGCAGTATCAACGCGACCACGTGGTACGACCGCACGAACTACTACGCGGTCCTGCCCGAGGCCTACCTGCCTCTGGCGGTCGAGGTCGAGGCCGACCGGATGCGCGGCGCGCGAGTCAGCGACGACGACCTGGCAAGTGAGCGCACCGTCGTGCTCAACGAGCTCGACCGCGGTGAAAACGAGGCGTTTCGCAAGCTGCTCCACGCCGTGTTCGCCTCGGCCTTCCACGCGCACCCGTACGGCCACCCGGTCATCGGGTGGCGCTCGGACGTGGAGACGGTCACCGCCAGCGGCCTGCGCCACTTCTACGACACCTATTACTGGCCGTCCCGCGCGACCGCGAGCGTGGCGGGCCGGTTCGACCGCCGCGAGGTGCTCGACCTCCTGGACGAGCACTTTGGCGCCATCCCCGCAGGCCCCGAAGCCGCGCCAGAGGCCGAGCCTCTGGCGAACATCGCGGACACCGTCACGCGCGAGCCCGAGCAGCGCGGCGAACGCCGCACGACGGTCCGAATGGCGGGCGAGTTGGGCTCGGTTTTGCTGGGCTACAAAGCGCCCCCCGGCCTGAGCGAAACCTCGGACGCGCTCGACGTGCTCGTGCAGGTCATGACTGCGGGCAAGTCCTCGCGCCTCTTCAAACGCCTCACCGACAAAGGCCTCACCACGAGCGCCTTCGCCTACTATCCGCGCCTGCGCGATCCCGGCCTGTTCCTCCTCTACGGCAACCTCGCCGCCGACGTAGAGCACGCCACCGTCGAAGCCGAACTGAAGGCCGCGCTCGAAGAGATCGCTGGGGGCGGCATCACCCAGGCCGAAATGGACCGCGCGCGGCGCCAGGTCATCGCCGACGAAGCCTATGGGCGCGACGGGCCGCACGCGATTGTCGCCCAACTCAACGAAGCCATCGCCGTCGGCGATTGGACGCTGTTCACCCGCTACCGCGAGCGCATCGAGGCGGTCACGCCAGAGGCCGTGCAGGCCGCGGCCGTCGCCATCGTCAGCGACGACCGGCTCACCGTCGGGCACTACCTCCCCGACGCTTAACCCATGTCCGACCTCTCTCTCGCCTCTCGCGTCGCCGTGCGCGAGGCTGGCGCTGCGCGCGTGTTCGCGCTCCCCACCGGCATCCGCGATGTCGTCTCGTTCCGCGGCTCGTTCCTCACCGGCCCCGATATGGGCGCAGGCGAGGACGCCGTGCAGGGTCTGGTGACGGACGTGCTCGACAAGGGCACGCGCACCCGCGACCGCTTCGAGATCGCCGAAGCGCTCGAAGGCCGCGGCGCGCGCCTCTCCTTCTACTCCGACGGTCTCCGCGCAGGCTTCGCCGGACGCTGCCTCCGCGACGATCTGGACGACGTGCTCACGCTTCTGGCGGAGCAACTCCGCGAGCCTGCGCTGCACGACGACGAGATCGAAAAGGCTCGCCGCAAAGCGCTCGCCAGCGTGCGCCGCGCGACCGAATCGACCGGCGCGATGGCCTCTGGCGCTTTCTCGCGACGCCTGTACGGTCCGGCGCACCCCAACCACATCCTCGCGCCAGAGGCCGAAATGGCCGCGCTCGAAGCGATCACGCCAGAGGCCGTCCGCCGCTACCACGCCGAGCACTTTGGCAGCGACGGCCTCATCGTCGCCTTCGTGGGCGACGTGCAGCCCGAGCCTCTGGCGGCGCGCGTCGGCGCGGCACTCGGCGCGTGGACGCCGCACGGCCGTACGGCCACGTACACCGCGGAGGCGCTCGCGCCAGAGGCTGCGAGCGAGGTCGTGGCGATGCCAGATAAGCAAAACCTCGATGTGCGCCTGGGCCACCCGCTGGCGCTCCGCCGTGGCGACGAGGCATTTCTGCCGCTGTTCGCGGGCGTGTTCGCGCTGGGCGGCAACTTCTCCGGGCGCCTCATGCAGACCGTCCGCGACGAGCAGGGCCTGACCTACGGCGTAAGTGCGCGCCTGGGCGGCGTGGCGGTCGAGCACGACATGGACGCGCGCGTCTCGATCTCGCTCAGCCAGGAAAACCTGGAGCGCGGCATCGCCGCCACGCGCGAGGTCGTCGAGGCGTGGGCCTCTGGCGGCATCACCGAGGACGAACTCGCGCGCACGCAGGCGACGTTCCTGGGCCAGCACGCCGTCGCGCTCGCCACGACCGGCGGCGTGGCCGCGCGCCTGCTCGTCAACGCCGAGCGCGGCTTCGAGGTCTCGTACATGGACGACTACGCCGAGCGCATCGGCGCACTGACGGCACCCGATGTCACCGCCGCGATTCGAGAGCGCGTGTCTCCGTCTGAAATGGTGCAGGTCGTGGCGGGAACGGTCGCAGCGTGAGCACGAGCCGAGGGCTTCACCTGCTCGCGCGAGGAGTACCGGGGCCCTCTTGTCTCTATCGCCCCACGCCTCCGGCGCGGATGTGACGCGTCCGCGGTCCACGGGGTCTGGTCGTACACGCGCCAGAGGCGACCCGAGCCCTCTGGCGCGTACGCTCGCGAGACGCGCGGGCGCGATGCTGACGCCGTGGCACCAAAACGCCAGAGGCCGCGTTTGCACGCCATCGCTTCCGATGCCCATGTTTCGCCTGCACCTGGCCTGCTTCGCGCTTTTGCTCGCCTGCACGCCTCTGGCGGCGCAGCCCATCCGCTTCGAAGCCGAGGTCGTAGACGCCGACGATGGCACGCCGCTGCCGGGCGCCACGGCGCAGGTCCAAGACACAGATCGCGGTGACGCCTCGGACGCCAGCGGCCGTCTCGTGCTCGCGCTCGAAGGCCTGCCCGCGACGGTCATCGTGCGCTTCGTGGGCTACGCCCCGGCCATCCTTTCGCTGCGCCCCGGCGACGCGCGCGATGGCGTCATCCGCCGCGTGGTGCGGCTCTCGCCCGCGCCGTACGTCATGGGCGAGGTGGCGGTCAGCGCCGAGCCGCCAGGCGAACGCATCTGGCGCCGCGTGCTCGCGCGCAAGGCCAGCCTCTCGCGCGCGCTGGGCGGCTACTCCGCCGAGGTCTACACGCGCTTTCTGCTTCTGCGCGACGGGCGTCTGGATGTGCGGCCCGTCCCCATTCGCCTCTCCGAGTCGCTTTCCAACATGGCGTGGCGCCCTGCTGGAGGCCTGCGCGAAGAGATCGTCGCCCGCCGCCGCCGCCCCGATGGCGGCCCGTTCCGCTGGGCCGACGTGGGCGCCGTCCCTGATCTCCTGTTCGAGGACTGGCTGACGCTGGACGGCCAGCGCATCATGGCGCCCGGCCACCCCGATGCTATCGGCGCGTACGCCTTCCGGCTGGGCGAGACCGTCGAGGTGGACGGGATGCGGATGCTCGATCTTGCCGTCGTGCCGCGGCGCCCCGGCCTGCTCTCTGGCCGGATCCGCGTGGTCGATTCGCTCTGGGTCGTCGCCGAGGCAGACCTGCGCGCGAGCACGGCGCCTCTGGCGCGGCGGTGCAGTACTTCGACGCCGACCACCGCTGGACCTACGCGCCCGTCTGGTCCGGGACCGCCCTGCGCGACTCCGTCTGGCTGCCCGCGACCTATGTGCGCGAAGGCCGCGTCGATACTGGCGTCACGGGTCTGGACTTTCCCGCCGTCCGCTTTCGCCAGAGATCGGTCGTGGGCCTGCACCGCGTGGGCGACGCGCCAGCGGAGGTGACGTGGGCGCAGCGGTTCCGCAGCCCCGCGGGCGTCTACGGTGGGCGCGACGCCTACATCCGCGCCCGGCGCGCGCTCCCGCTCGACAGCCTTGAAGCCAAAGCCGACACGTCGGCGCTGCTGGGGCGCGTACGGCTCAAAGACATGCTCAAGCCTCAGGAAGGCCTCGTGCTAACCATCTTTGGCATCCCCGCCGTCAACAAAATCCTCGGCTTCGACGTGGAGGGAAAGGACGACTAGCCTCTGGCGCCAGAGGCCCGCGCGAGAGGTCCGCCACGCCAGAGGCTACGCGTACTGCGCCGCGAGTTCGGCGAACTCCATCTCGAACGCCTCCACGAGCGGACGCGGGTCCGAGGCGTAGGCTTCGTCGACGGCCACACCGACCCGCACGGCGTCGTTGTAGCTCAGGATGGACAGCCCGAGGCCGATGTCGCCCGCCTGCGGCACCCAGAACATGAGCTCGCGCACGGGCGCGCCCATCATGTGCAGCTCCTCCGTCGGGCCCGGCACGTTGGTGACCACCGCCGAGGCCTTGGACGCGAACATGTCGACCACGAACTGGTGCCCCCAGCTCGGCGCCTTGCCGATGGACTGCAGGATGCCGTACACGACGGCCGGTTGCTGCGAGTCCTTGAGCGTGTTCATCCGCTCCTTGAGCAGCCGAAGGCGTTCCAGCGGGTCAATGGTGCCGACCGGCAGCGCGACGAAGACGAGCGAGAACGCGTTGCCCATGTCGTACGGGCGGTCGGGGCGGCGCACGTTGAACGGGACTGCCACGCGCACCTCCACGCCGCGCACGCTCTCGCCTCTGGCGATGAGGTAACGGCGCATGGCGCCCGCTGCGGTCGCCATGAGCACGTCGTTGATCTTGGAATCCGTCGCCTCGCCGATAGCCTTGATCGTCGGCAGTGGGATCGCGCGGGTCCACGCGGCGCGCTTGCGCGGCGACGCCTCGCCTTTGAAAACGGTCTCCGAGTCTTTGGGCATCACGAGCAAATGACCCAGCGAGCCCACGCTTCCGCCGACGCTCTTGAGCCGCTTCCAGAGGTGACGAGGATCGGTCAGCAGGTCGCGCGTTTCCTGGGCCGCGCCTCTGGCGGTGCGCGCGGCTCGTTTCGCCAGAGGCTTCTTCGGTGGCCTCGCGGGAGCCTCTGGCGAGCCGGGGATGAGCGCGGGGTCGAAGCGTTCGTCGCACATGGAGAGGAGAACCGGCATCAACCCCAGGCCGTCGCCGATGACGTGGTGCAGCCGGATCACGAACGCACTCACGGTCTCGTCGTCGATGTCGTGGACGAGGTGGAAGCTCCACGGCGAGTGCTCGAAGCTGAGCGGCTGGCTCATCAGGTCGCTCACGAGTGCTTCCATCCCGCGGTAGCCGCCCGGCGCGGGAAGCTCGATCTCGGTCAGGTGATCGTCCAGGTCGAACGCCTCATCTGGCACCCACTTCGCGCGCGGCGACGCCGGGTTGTCGATCCGCATCCGGAACCGGTTGAACGGCACGAACCGCTCCATGAGCATCGCCTCGGCGCGTTCGCGCGTCATGCGCGTACCAAAGGCGATCACGCCGGTAATGGTCATCGGGTTGGACGGCTCCTCCATGCGCAGCCACGCGGCGTCGGCGGGGCTGACGGAGAACGGCGCGGGGGGAGCGAGCGGCACAAGCACAGGGGAAAGTGGGGCCGCAAGTCTACGACGGGCCTCTGGCGCGGTGACGAAGGATACGCCTCTGGCGCCAGAGGCTGCGGATCGACGCGCAGGCACGGGCGTACGCCCGGCCCCTCTGCAATGCTATGCCTCAGCACTTCGTCGCCCGTTCCCCCGTCCCTGTTTCCGCCGCCGAACTCTTCGACTGGCACGAGCGCCCCGGCGCCTTTGCGCGCCTCTCCCCGCCCTGGCAAAACGTCTCGCTGGAGCGCTTCGACGGTATTCGGCCCGGCGACCGCGCCGTGATCCGCCTGGGCGTCGGCCCCGCCGCGATCCGGTGGACGGCCGAGCACCACGCGTACAGCCGCGCGTGCGAAGAGCGCGACGCCGCCTGCGAGTTCCGCGACATCCAGGTCAGCGGCCCGTTTGCCGCCTGGGAGCACGTGCATCGCGCGATTCCACGCGGCCCCGACGCGTCAGAACTGGAGGACGACGTGACGTACAGCCTGCCTCTGGCGCCTGTCTCCGAGCTTGTCGGTGGCGCGATTGCCGAGGGGCAGTTGGAGCGGATGTTCGGATACCGGCACCGGGTCACGCAAGAGGATCTCGCGCGGCACGCGACGTGGGAGGACGAGCCGTGGACGATTGCAATAACGGGCTCCACGGGGCTGATCGGCTCTGCTCTCTGCGCCTTCCTCGGCGGCGGAGGCCACCGCATCGTGCGGCTCGTCCGCTCGCCAGAGGCCGTCCGGCAGTGGGACCGAGGCGACCGCGAGCGCGCGATCCTGTGGAACCCGGGTGCGGGCGAGATCGACACCGCAGGATTGGCGGCGCTGGCGCCCCAGGCCGTGATTCATCTCGCAGGCGAACCCGTCTTCGGCTTCCCCTGGAGCACGGCCAAAAAGCGCCGCATCTGGGAAAGCCGCACACAGGGCACGATGCTGCTCTCGCGCGCGCTCGCGGCGCTGCCCACGCCGCCCGAGGTGCTGATCTCGGCCTCCGCCAGCGGCTACTACGGCGACACGGGCTCGCGCCCCACGACCGAAACGGACGCGCAGGGCACCGGCTTTCTTGCCGAGGTCTGCGGCGCCTGGGAGGCCTCCACCGAGGCCGCCGAAGCCGCGGGTATTCGCACGGTTCATGCGCGCATCGGGCTCGTCCTCTCGCCCGCGGGCGGGATGCTCGCCACGCTCGGGCCTCTGGCGCAAACCGGACTGGCCGGCTGGCCCGGCAAAGGCGACGCCTTCTGGCCGTGGCTCGCGCTCGACGATGCCCTCTACGCCTTCCACCACCTCCTGCGCTCCGACGCCAGAGGCCCGGTCAACTTCTCAGCGCCTACGCCCGCGCCGTCCAAAGTGGTGATCCAGGCGCTTGGCCGCACGCTCGGACGCCCCACGCTCGGGCGCCTGCCCGCGCCGATTCTGCGCACGCTCGGCGGCGAGGCCGCGCGCGAGCTCGCGCTCAAAAGCGTCCGCATGGTTCCCGCCGCGCTTCGCGCCGACGGCTTCGCCTACTCGTACCCGACGCTCGACTCGGCGCTGGGCCACCTCTACGGCTCCACCCGTTAGCCATTCCCCGAGCCTCTGGCGCCAGAGGCTCTGCCCTTTCCTTGCTGCGCACCGCGCCTCTCCATGCACGTCGTCATCGTCGGCGCCGGACTCTCCGGCCTTTGCTGCGCCCGCACCCTGCTCGCCTCTGGCGCGAGCGTCACTGTCTTAGACGCTGCCGACGCGGTCGGCGGACGTGTCCGCACCGATGTGGTGGACGGCTTCCGGCTAGACCGCGGCTTTCAGGTGCTGCTCACCGCCTACCCCGAGGTGCAGCGCGTGCTCGACCTCGACGCGCTCGACCTTCAGCCGTTCGCCTCTGGCGCCGAAGTGTGGCTGGGCGAGAGCTTCGCGACTGTCGCTGACCCGTTCCGAGATCCTCTGGCAGCGATCCCGACCGCCCTCTCGCCCGTCGGCACGCTCGCGGACAAGCTGCGCGTGCTGGGCCTGCGCCAGTCCGTCCGCGCGGGCATCGTGGACGACCTGTGGCAGCGCCCCGAGACGACCACCATCGGCGCGCTGCGCAGCCGCTACGGCTTTTCCGCCGCGATGATCGAGCAGTTCTTCCGCCCGTTTCTGGGCGGCGTCCTTCTCGACCCGGCGCTGCTGGGCAGCTCGCGCGCCTTCGAGTTCTACTTCCGCATGTTCTCCGAAGGCGACGCCGCGCTTCCCGCCAGAGGCATGCAAGCCATCCCCGAGCAACTCGCCGAGGCGATCCCGCCAGAGGCTCTGCGCCTCAACACGCGGGTCGAGTCGGTCACGCCGCGCGAAGTCACGCTGGCCTCTGGCGAGACGCTGCGCGCCGACGCGGTCGTAGTCGCGACCGAAGGCCCCGAGGCTGCGCGCCTGACCGGCGTGGGCGAGACGGCTGCCAAAAGCACCGTCTGCCTGTACTGGGCCGCAGATTCCCCGCCCGTCGACCACACGACGCTGATGCTCGACGGCACGGGCGGAGGCCCGGTCAACAACATCCAGATCCTCAGCAACGTCGCGCCCAGCTACGCACCCGAAGGCCAGACGCTCGTCTCCGCGTCCGTCCTTGGCACGCCAGAGGCTGACGACGCAGCACTCGAAGCCTCGGCGCGCGCCCAGCTCCGCGGCTGGTTCGGCGCCAAGACCGAGCGCTGGCGCTTTCTCCGCGCCGACCGTGTGACGTATGCCCTGCCGGACCTGGCACATCTGGAACCGCCCGAGCGGCCTCTGGCGCTAGGCTCCGGCCTGTTCGTCACCGGCGATCACCGCCGCAATGCCAGCATCAACGGCGCCATGGTCGCCGGGCGGCACGCCGCCGAGGCCGTATTGAGCCAGTAGGTGTGCACCACGCGCCTCTGGCGCCAGAGCACTCCGGAAACCCTCTTCCCTCGGGGAGATGCGCCCATTCGCCTGCGCTCGGGGCAGGCTCTGGGTAGAGAGAACCAAGACGCATCCCCCCTTGGCAGGCCCTAGGCCTCTGGCGCTAGACGCTTTCTACGTCCCCCACAGTTCTGCCAGTCCCCCTAACCCACTCCCTTCTTGAAGCTCGTTTTCCTCGCCCACCTCCTCTCCACCCTCACCATGTTCGGCGCGATCTGGATCGTGCAGGTGGTGCACTACCCGCTGTTCTCCGGCGTCGGCGAAGCGGGATGGGCGGCCTACGAGGCGTCGCATCAGGCGCGCATCACGTGGATCGTCGGTCCCGCGATGCTGATCGAACTCGCGACGGCGATCTGGCTCGTTCTCGACCCGCCAGAGGCCTTCCCGATGTGGGCCCTTCTCGCAGGCGCCGCGATGGTGGGCGTGATCTGGGCCAGCACAGCGTTTATTCAGGTGCCGCTGCACAGCACGCTCAGCGCAGGTTTCGACACCGAGGCGCACGCGAACCTCGTGGGCACCAACTGGATTCGCACGCTTCTCTGGAGCGCGCGCGCAGGTCTGGTGCTGTGGCTCGCCTCCCTCGCGTTCGGCCGGACGCTATCGTAGATGTGCTCGCCTCTGGCGCCAGAGGCGCTCTCACGGTGCGCACAAAAGGCAACGCGCCCCGCCAGAGGACTGACGGGGCGCGAAAGCTGAAGAGCCGCTGGCGTTACGCCGGGATGCGGATCTGCTGACCAGGGTAGATCTTGTCCGGATCGCCGATGACCTCGCGGTTCGCCTCGAAGATCTTGTTGAAGTCGCCGGACTCGCCGTACATGTCCTTTGCGATCTTGCCGAGCGTGTCGCCGCTCTTGATCGTGTAGTAGCGCGTCTGGCCTACGCTCGAGTTGGCAGGTGCTGCCGCGGCTGCGCCTGCGACTTTCAGGCCGCCATCGTCGACGTTCGAGACGCCCTTGACGTTGCCCGCGATCAGTGCCGCCTTCTCTTTTGCAGCGAGGCTTTTGGCATCGCCCATGAGCGAGACCTTGCCGTCGTTAAAGTGAACGGTCAGGTTGCTGACGTTGGAGCCGAGCGCGCGCTCGACCTCTTTCTTGATGGACTCGGCTTCGTTGCCGCCGCCGCCAAATACGTCTTTGCCTTTGTCTTTCAGGAAATCGAGGAGACCCATGGGGAGAGTAGAAGTGTGGGGGTGGATGAGCGCGCCTCAGAGTGGAGCGCGGGCCGCGTCTCGCGGTTTGCCTCCCACATCTTTCCTCTCATTTTGTTCCGTCTCTCCCGCCAGAGGCCACGCAAACAGCCTCTGGCGAGTTATCTGGCGAGGTCATCTGGCGAACAGGAGCCTCGCCGGCGCAGCTCAGCGGCGGGACAACGAAAGATCCAGCCGTTGGCCCTGGCCGATTCGCTCCCTGATGTAAGGCGTCAGAGCGAGGTAGCCCTCCAACCGGGTTGGTGAGATATCGAACACAGCTTCCTCCGTGAACACGATGCCGCTGAATCTGATCGTGTCGTCCGTCCGGGTAAACGTGGTCTCCGATATGCCTGCGTCGATGCTCCCGCACGAATCCAGTTGGCGTCCGTCTTTCCAGATCTCCGTTGCGTACTGAAGCTCGTATTCCACCGTACCGGAGACGACAGACGCACGGTCGGTGAGCCTCAGCGTCACCCTCCAGAAGCCCTCGGTTCTCAGTTCGGCGTTTTCGAACGTCTCATTGCAGGCTCTGCCACTGAAGGTCTGTACCAGATCCAGAGATTGCTCCCCGATCCATCGTCCAGAGAGGTCGACCGGAGGCTCAGGGGACTCCCCCCCACTGTCGCACGAAGCGAGGACGAGAGCACCAACGAAAAGAACGACGAGTGTTTTGTGCATGGGATCTAGAGTGTGTAGTCGCGGCCCTCGTTCTGGGCCTGAAGCCAGTCCACGAGCGGCGCGAAGTAGTCCAGCATGGGCTGTGCCGTGAGGCCGCTGCCGGTCATGCGCTCCAAGAGCTCCGTGCCGTCCACCGTGGCCCCTGGCGAGAGGAGTTCGGTGAGAAACGCGCCCACGTCCTCGCGGCCGTAGTAATTGGTGTCGCGCGGGTCCTCGCCCAGAATCTCCGTCGCGATGTGGTCGTGGAGTTGGAAGAGGAGCACGTTGCTGAGCGCATAGTCGTAGTACTGCGCGGCGTCGTTGTTGATGTGCGTCTTGGTGGCCGCGTCGTTAAACGGCGCGCCAACAGCGGCGCGGGCAGGCGTGGGTGGCACGATGCCCTGATACTCCTTCGCGAGCTCCCACCATTTGGCGTTCCACTGATCCTCTGGCAGGTTCTCGCTGTAGAGCGCGGCTTCCCACTGCGTCATCGTGCCCGCGCTGAAGGGGATAAAGACGGCGTAGTTGAGCGCCTCGCGCAAGAGGCTCTGGATGGGATCGCTCACAGGGTCCACCTCTAGCCCGATGGCGTTCACGAAGCGCGGCTGCATCGCGGCGAGACCGAGCATGGAGCCGACGGCCTCGTGGTAGGCGCGGTTGGCGCCGCCACGGAGCAGCGGCGGCACGTCCGGGTTTGTGTAGGCGAGGTAGTAATAGATGTGGCCCAGCTCGTGGTGCGTCGTCTCGTACCAGTCCGAGTCGGCCTCGACGGACATCAGCGAGCGCACATCGCGGTCCAGATCTAGGTGCCAGGCGCTGGCGTGGGTGTTCTTCTTGTACCGTGCGCCCGCAGGCAGCGGGTACAGGCTGGAGCGTGTGTAGAAGCTGCGGGGCAGCTCTTCCAGCCCCAGCGAGACGTAGAAACGCTCGGCCTGCTGCACGATCCACTCGGGCGTTTTCTCCGCGAGGGCGTCATCCAATGTTCTGCCGCTGGCGTCGGCGCCAGAGGCGAGAGAGGCGAGCGCGGTCCAATCCTGGCCCCAGCGGTTGGGCAGCCAGTGCGCAGGGAGGTACTCGGGGACGGGCACGCCGTACTGCTCGGCGAGCTCGTAGCGCGCCCAGGTGTGGAGTTCGCGGTAGAGCGGGCGCAGTTCCTGGTTGAGTTGCTCGGTGAGCGCCAGAAGCTCCTCGCGGCTCATGCCGTAGTCGGAGACCTGATAGGAGAAATAGTCGTCGTAGCCCAGCGCCTGCACGGTTTGGTTTCGGAGGCGCTGGAGGCCCGCGAGGCCCTCGGTGAGCGTGGGGCCGACGCCTTTGGAGGCGCGCCACACCTGTTCGCGCTCGGCGAGATCGGTAGACTCGCGCAAGAGGCGGTCGATGTCATTGGGCGTGATCGGCTCACCATCCAGCATGAACGTGTAGCCGAAGAGCGCGTCGTTCTGTGCGGCCTCGGCGGCGATGCGCTCCCGCACCAGATCTGGCACGGTCTGCGGGTTCTGCGCCGCGGCGTACAGAATGGCATCGAGCTGGCGAGCCTGGAGGTCAGTGAGCGTTTCGCGGCTTTCCAGGAAGGTGCGCGCGCCCTGGATGTTGCGCTCGGATCCGGTGTAGGCCGCGAGGGCTTCGTTGGCGCGGCGCACCTTGGCGGCGGTCAGCGTGTCGCCCTCGACGATGCGCGTGTTGGCGTCCCACTCGGCGAGAGCGCTGGCGTACGACAGCGGCAACATGCCGCGCGTGTACTGGTCCAGAAACACGTCCACCTGGGCGCGGAGCGCGGCGTCTGGATCGCGGTTGATCTCGGTCGTCGTGCCGACCGAGGTGATCTCTAGCGCGTCGGGGCCGGAGCATCCCGCCAGAGGCGAGAAGAGGAGCGCGAGGGCCGCGACGGGCGCGGCGAGAAAGCGAGTCATAGGTGTGGTGAGAAGCGTGTGCGTCAAGATACCCGGCCAACGCACCAGTCCTATCGGGCGTGCGCCGCATGGCGCTAGGGAATGGGCGCAACGGCGTGCCCTTCTGGGTGTCCTCCGGTGGTGGCGGTTACTCTTGGCTGTCACGCCGCGACTCTTTCCTTCGCCAGAGGCTGGCCACCGGGTCGCAATTCGCCTCTGGCGCAGCGCGTGCGCCGCTGCCTCCGTATCTCCCTGCACCTGCTCCTGTGCCGATGCTCCGACTGCTCCCTCTCGCGCTTCTCCTAATCGCCTCTGGCGCCATGGCGCAATCCACGGTCACGCTGAGCGGGTTCGTGCGCGACGCCGACACGCGCGAGACGCTGATCGGCGCGAGCGTCTTCGCACCGGGCTTGCAGCGCGGCGCCGTGACGAACGTCTACGGCTTTTTCTCGCTGACGCTTCCGCGCACGCCCGCCCCCGACACGACGGAATCGCTCGTGATCTCCTACGTCGGCTACGAGCCTCTGGCGCTGCGGCTCGACCGCACGCAAAGCCTGGAACTCGACGTGGCGCTCGCGCCAGAGGCCGACGTGCTGGGCACGGCCGTCGTCACCGCCGACCGCGCCGAGCGGGCCGACGAGACGACGCGGATGGGCACGGTGACGGTCGCGGCGGCGGACCTGAAGAAAATTCCCGTCTTGCTGGGCGAGGCGGACATTTTGAAGGCGCTTCAACTTCTGCCAGGCGTGCAGGGCGGGACCGAGGGCACGAGCGGCTTTTACGTCCGCGGCGGCGGCCCGGACCAGAACCTGCTGCTCCTGGACGGCGCGCCGATCTACAACGCGAGCCACCTGTTCGGCTTCTTCTCCGTCTTCAACGGCGACGCGCTGAGCAACGTCGAACTCGTCAAGGGCGGCTTTCCGGCGCGCTACGGCGGGCGGCTCTCGTCGGTCGTGGACATGCGAATGCGCGAGGGCAATCAGCGCGAGGTGACGGGCCAGGGCTCGATCGGCATCATCGCGAGCCGTCTCACGATTGAGGCGCCCATTGTGAAAGACAAGGCCTCGTTTATCCTCTCCGGGCGGCGGACCTACGCCGATCTGCTCGCGCGGCCGTTTATCCCCGAGGGGCAAGACGCGGGCTATTACTTCTGGGACCTCAACGCGAAGGTCAACGCGACGCTCTCGCCCAAGGACCGCATCTTCGGCTCGTTCTACGGCGGCAACGACCGGTTCTTCGGCGACTTCGAAGAGAACGGCGACCGCAACACGAACACGATCGACTGGGGCAACCGGACCGGCACGATCCGATACACGCGCGTCCTCTCCCCCAAGCTGTTCCTCAACACGACGCTTCTGGCGAGCGACTACCGCTTCGACCTCGGTGCAGGCTTTGAGGAGCGCGAGAGGCCCGGCGTGGAACCGTCATCGTTCGGACTCAACTACCGCTCTGGCATTCGGGACTTCTCCGCCAGAGGCGACATCGAGTGGTCGCCCGCGCCGCAGCACGCGGTCTTGAGTGGCCTCGGGGTGACGCACCATCGCTACCGCCCGGGTGCGGTGCAGGTGCGGCTGGAGGAACCCGGCTTTGCTTCGCTGGACACGCTTCTGGCGCCCTCGGCACCGGTGAGCGCGCTGGAGTTTCAGGCCTACGGCGAAGACGACTGGCGCATCTCGGACGCGCTGCGCGTCAACCTGGGGCTGCACGCCTCGCTGTTCGCAGTCGATGGGCGCACGTTTTCGTCGCTGGAGCCGCGGCTGGCGGCGCGCTACCGCATCGGGCAGCGCACGTCGGTCAAGGCCAGTTTTGCGCGGATGCGGCAGTACGTGCACCTGCTCACCAACAGCGGCATCGGCCTGCCGACCGACCTGTGGGTGCCTGCGACCGACCGAGTGCCCGCACAGTCCGCGTGGCAGGTGGCCTCTGGCGTCTCGCGCACGATTGGCGACTGGACCCTGGAGAGCGAAGTGTACTGGAAAGAGATGGATGGGCTGATCGAGTACCGCGAGGGCACGAGTTTCCTGGGTGCGGCGGCCTCGGATTGGGAGGCAGCGGTGACGACGGGTTCGGGCCGGTCTGTAGGCCTCGAAGTGCTCGCGCGCCGCAATGCCGGGCGCACGACCGGGTGGCTGGGATACACCCTCGCGAACACGGACCGGACGTTTCCCGAACTCAACCGCGGCGAGACGTTCCCGTTCAAGTACGACCGCCGCCACGACGTCGGCCTGACGGTCCAGCACCAGGCAACCCGAGGCATCACCCTCGCGATGACGTGGGTGTATGGAACGGGCAGCGGGTTTACCGCGCCTACAGGCCGCCTGCCCTCCACGTTCACGTCGGCTGTAAACGAGTCGCTCAACACGCAAGGCCGCTTTTTCGGCGAGGGGTACACGTATGCTCCTCGCAACAGCTCGCGCCTTCCCGCCTACCACCGGATGGACCTGGGCCTGACGTGGAACGGGCGCTCGTGGTGGGGTGAGCACGCGCTCGTACTCGGCGTCTACAACGTGTACGCGCGCCGCAACCCGTTTTTTGTAACCGCCGAGGACGCCGAGCAAGGCACCGAGGGCCTCTCGCTTCGCGGCTACAGCCTGTTTCAAGTGATTCCGTCCATCTCCTATCAGTTCCAGTTCTAACCATGCGCCGCCTTTCACTTGCGCCTCTGGCGCTGCTGCTCGCCCTTCTGCCTCTGGCGGCGTGCGAGACGTCCATCATGATCGATCCGCCGCCGTTCGAGGAGGCGCTGGTGGTGTACGCGTTCCCGTCGCCGGACTCCAGTTGGAGCGTCGCGGTCGGCAAGACGCTCCCGCTGGGCACGGTCCGGGACTACCAGGTCCGCAACGCGACGGTCGTCGTCCGTGAGGGAGAGAGCGTGGTCGAAACGCTCGTGCTCCAGACCGCGGGCCCGGACGGCCAGCCGGCGTATTCCAACCAGCCCTCGACGTACGTCTCCACCTCTGGCGCCACGCCAGAGGCCGGGCGCACGTACCGCATCGAGGTCAGCGCGCCGGGCCTGCCCTCGGTCTCGGCGGAGACGACGATTCCTCTGGCGCCAGAGGCCGAGATCGTGAGCGACGAGTGGACGTTCTACGACGAACAGGGCTTCAACAACTCGCGCAAGGTGAGGCTCGCGCTGACGGACCTGCCGGGAGACGACATCTACGAGATGGCGCTGCTCCTGCAGGACCGCTATGAGGGACCGGAATGCGTACCCACAGGGGGGTGCCTATTCGAGTACACGTACCGGTTTACGAGTGTCGCACCGTCGTTCCGGGACGGCTACGACCTGCTGGACGTGGACGTAGGCGTGGAGACCGACGCGGAGTTTTACGGCAGCGTCGTCTTCCGGGACGCGTTGTTTCCCGGCCAGCGGAAAACCTTCGATCTGAGCTTCGACACCTTTGTGGACGAGTTTGCGACCGCGACCCGGACGTTTGCACTTCTTGTGGGTCGCGTGAGCGAGCCGTTTGCGCGCTATCAGTCCTCGCGCAGCCAGCAGAACAACAACGAAGGCAACCCCTTCGCGGAGCCGACGCCTCTGTACTCCAACGTGGAGGGTGGGCACGGCGTTGTAGGATCGTTCGCGTTCGTGCGCCTCGCGCTGCCGCCCCCGCCGCCGCCTACGCTCGCCGCGCGCTAGGCCTCTGGCGCCAGAGGCGGAGGCACCGATCACGCCTTCCGCCAGAGGCGGGCTCGCCGGTAGCTTGGGCCATGCCTGACCTCCGCCCCCTCCGCATTCCCACCGCTGGCGGCACCGCCTACGCCGTCCGCTTCGAGCCTCTGGCGCGTGTCCCCGAACTCGCCGAGCGCGCAGGACTGGACCCCGGCCCGGCACTCGTCATCACAGACGAGCACGTCGCCGACCTGCATCTGGGCGAGTTGATGGAGGCGTTCGGCGCCAGAGGATGGCGTCCGCGCCCGCTCGTGGTCGCGCCCGGCGAGGCGTCGAAGTCGCTGGACACGTACAGCCTGGTCATGGACTGGGCGCTGGGCGTGGGCATCACGCGGCAGACGCCTGTGTTCGCGCTCGGCGGTGGCGTGGTGGGCGACCTCGCGGGCTTTGCCGCGGCGACGCTCTTGCGCGGCGTGCCGCTGGTGCAGATTCCCACGACGGTCGTGGCGCAGGTGGACAGCGCGCTGGGCGGCAAAACCGGCATCAACCACCCAGCGGGCAAAAACCTGATCGGCGCGTTCTACCCGCCGCGGCTGGTGGTGAGCGATTGGGGCCTCTTGCGGACGCTGTTCCGCTCCGAGGTGCGGGCGGGCTGCGCCGAGATCGTCAAGCACGCGCTGGTGGCGGACCGGCCTCTGGCGACGCGTTTGCAACAGGACCTGGGAGCGCTGATGGGCCTGCGCGATCCCATCGCGCCGGAGCTCCTGCGCGACGCGGCGGCGGTCAAAGCGGGCATCGTGAGCGGCGACGAGCGCGAAGCGGGGCGCCGGGCGCTTCTCAATTTTGGGCACACGTTTGGCCATGCCATCGAAAAGGTGGCGGGCTACGGGCGGATCCTGCACGGCGAGGCGGTCGCCGTCGGCATGCGGGCGGCGCTGCACCTCTCGTCCTCACTCCAGGCGGGCGAGCCTCTGGGTGCGGAGGCCGACCTCCCGGCGCCGTTCGCGGAGGCCGACGCGTTGGTGCGAGAGCTCCGCATCCGCGCTACGCTGGACGGTCTGGACACGCCTGAGCTCATGGCCGCGATGCAATCAGACAAGAAGCGCGCGGCCTCGGGCCTGCGCTTTGTCGTGCTCGATGCCATCGGCGAGGGACGGGTGGCGGATGGCGTGCCGAGCGAGATGGTGGAGGCGGCGTGGGCGTTCGCGCGCCGCGTCGGCGCCAGCGGATAGGCGCGAACGATCGCCAGAGGCCTCTGGCGCAGGATTGCCTCTGGCGGAGCCCTCTTACTCCTCCAGCTTGTAACGGCAGGCGAGCACGCGGATGCCTTCGTCGGACACGTCGTACACGAGCCAGTGCGTGTCGTCGATGCGGCGGCACCAGAGGCCGGTGAGTTGGCCGATGAGTGGCTGTGGGCCGCCCGGCCCGTCGAACGGGCGGTGCTGCGTGGCGTCGATGAGTTCCACGACGCGGTGCACCTCGTCGGGGTGGCGGCCTTTCCACCACGCGAGGTCGCTGACGGCGTCGGGGTCGAGGCGGACGAGTCTCATGCCTCCTGGTCGATGCCGAACTGGCGCAGCACGTCATCGAGCGGCATTCCGCCTGTGCGCTTTCTCGACTTCAGGAGGCGGTTCAGCATCCCGCCGAGCAGCAGCGGGTGGCTGGGCTTGGGCGGGCTGGTGGCGAGCTTGATCCCGATCTCGCGCCAGAGTTCGATGGGCACGAGCACGGACGTGACCTCGCCGCTTTCGGTCGAGACGTACTGAACGGTGAGATCGGCCATGTGTGCGGGGACGTGGCGCCCCGGCCTGCGTCCGCTCAGGTATCGGCGCCAGAGGCGGCAGACTCAAGTGGCATCACGACTGTGATCGTGTAATCGGCGCCGCCTTCGCGCTCCCAGAAGCGGCGGCCGGCCGGGTTGGTGGCGAGCACGCCCGCTCTGAGCTCGCCCGCGCCCACCTCGCGTCCCCACGCCCGCGCGGTCTCCACCAACCGCGCGCCGATGCCCTGGCCTCGCCAGGTGCTAGCGGTCACCAGATCGCTCACAAACACAAACGACGCGCCGCGGTACATCGGCGTCGGGTCAGCGAGATGCGCGGTGAGAAGGCCCACGAGTTCGCCAGAGGCCTCTGGCGCGGCGGCGGTCACCTCCGCGACCCACACGCGGCTCGTGTGGGCGCGCGTCCACGTGCGGTAGTCGGTCGCCCAGCGCGCCTCGGCGTCGGGCGCGATGCGGTAGCGCGGATCCTGCGCCTCGTGGTCGGCCTGGAGTTGGCGCCAGAGGCTGACCGCGGCGGTGCGGTCGTCGCGGCCCGCGCGGCGGATGGTGATGGCCTCTGGCGCAGCGCCATCGGGTGTGGGCCGGTCGCTCACGCCGCCTGCCTCTGGCGAACCAGGCCCTCGGCGACCATCAGTTCGGCGTTGAGCAGCGCGCCGCCTGCAGCACCTCGGACGGTGTTGTGGCTCAGCACGACGAACTTGACGCCCAGCACCGGGCAGTCCTGAATCTGGCCGATGCTGACCGTCATGCCGCCGCCGGCTTTGGCGTGGCGCCGCGGCTGCGGCCCGTTGCCGTCTACGATCTGAATAGCCGCCTCTGGCGCAGTCGGGAGGTCGCGTCCCGCCAGAGGCGAGCGCCAGTCGCGAAGCGCCCCTTCCACGTCGGCCGCGCTGGGGTTGCCCGTGAGGCGCACCGAGACGCACTCGGTGTGCCCGTCGATCACGGCCACGCGGGTGCACTGCGCCGAAATCACCATCTCGGCCGGCTCGACGCCAGAGGCTGTGAGCGTGCCCAGAATCTTGAGCGGCTCGGTCGCCATCTTGGCCTCTTCCCCGCCGATGTGCGGCACCACGTTGCCCAGAATGTCCAGCGACGGCACGCCGGGGTAGCCCGCGCCCGAGAGTGCCTGCAGCGTCACGACGTGCACCGCCTCGACGCCGAACGCGGCGTGCAGCGGCGCAAGCGCCATCACCAGTCCGACGGTCGAGCAGTTGGGGTTGGTGACGATCATGCCGCCAGAGGCCTGGCCGTCCGGCCCCGGCCACTCCTGCCGCTCGACCAGCGCGAGGTGATCCGGGTTGATCTCGGGAATGAGCAGCGGCACCGCCGGGTCCATACGGTGGTTGCGTGCGTTGCTCACCACCGGCACGCCCGAGGCGGCAAAGGCGCGTTCGATGTCACCGGCCACGCTCGCGTCCAGACCCGAGAACACCAGGTCCACGTCCATGCCGTCAGGCCCGCCTAATGCCTCTGGCGTACAAAGCGCGACGGTCATGCCCGCGGCCCACTCGGGCATCGCTTCGTCCTGCGTCCACGTGCAGGCCTCGCGGTAGGGTTTGCCCGCGCTCCGCTCGGACGCGGCCAGCGCGGCGACCTCGAACGTGGGGTGAGCGTCCAGCAAGCGGACGAAAGTCTGACCGACGGCGCCCGTGGCGCCCAGAATGCCGACGCGGATCATGTGCGTGCAAAGGTGGGAGCCTCGAAGATGCCTCTGGCGGCGCGGCGTTCCGCCAGAGGCGGGGTGAAGACTGGGGACTGGGGTGCGCGAGGTCAGCCTCTGGCGCCAGAGGCGTGTTGAGCACAGAGGCGCGGCGTGGCTACCCCCCGCTTTGCTCTCGCGTTGGTCGCAAAGCTGTCCCCCTCCATGAAGGGGACAATTACCACTGCAGTCTCCCCCGAGAGAAGAGTCGGCCTCTGTTGTCTGAGAGATTCAGATGTGGAGTGTCCCCCTTGACAAGGGGGACAGCTTCGCGACCGCAGGGCGAGCGAAGCGGGCGGTGCTCCCAGCCGATCGTAACGCCCAGCCAGAATCGCCTCGCCCAAAGCCTCTGGCGCCAGAGGCGACATCTGCATTCCGCATTCGCCGTTCTGCGGTCCGCGCCCCGTAGCTTTGGGCTCACCCGCGCTCGCCCCCATGCTCATCGACGGAACCGCCATCGCCGCCGAGGTCCGCGCCGAAGTCGCCGAGGGCGTCGAGGCCTTTCGCCAGAGGCGTGGGCGCGTGCCCGTCCTGCGCGTGGTACTGCTCGGTGACAACGCCGCCTCGCAGTCCTACGTGCGCGCCAAGAAGCGCGCCGCCGAAGAAGTCGGCATCGACGCCGAGACGCTGCTCAAGCCCGCCGACATGAGCCAGAGTGCGCTGCTGGGGCTTCTGGCGGAGCTAAACGCGGCGCCCAACGTGGACGGGATTCTGGTCCAGCTTCCGCTGCCCGATCACATCGACGAGGCGGCGGTGATCCGCGCGCTCGACCCCGCGAAGGACGTGGACGGCTTCCACCCGGAGAACATCGGCACGCTCGTGCTGGGCGAAGACACGCTGGAGCCGTGCACGCCTGCGGGCATCGTCGAGATGCTGCGGCGCAGCGGCGTCGAGACCTCTGGCGCACACGCGGTCGTGCTGGGGCGGAGCAACATCGTCGGCAAGCCGATGGCGAGCCTGCTGCTGCGCCGCGGCCTGGACTGCACCGTCACGGTCTGCCACAGCCGAACGAAAAACCTGACTGAGATCACGCGCCAGGCCGACATCCTCATCGCGGCCATCGGCCGCGCGGAGTTCGTCACCGCCGACATGGTCAAGCCCGGCGCGACGGTCATCGACGTGGGCATCAACCGCGTCGAGGACGCCTCTCGCGCCAGAGGCTACCGCCTGGTGGGGGACGTAGCGTTCGAGGCGGTCCGCGAGACCGCGCACGCCATCACGCCCGTGCCCGGCGGCGTCGGCCCGATGACGATTGCGATGCTGCTCGCCAACACGCTCACGGCCGCTCAGCGCCGCACGGCGTGATGCAGGCCTCTGGCGCAGACTCGGTCCTCACCACGGCGGCAGACTCCGCCAGAACCCTGGCGGACAGCCTCGCGGCGGACACGGTGGCCGTGGACACGTCCAGCATCGGGGAAGTCGTAGGCGGGTTCAGAGACGCCGGAACGGCGCTGGCCTCTGGCGACGTGACCGGCGCGGCGGAGCGCGTGATCAACGCGCTGTGGACGTTCGGCATCCAGCACCTCATTCCTGCCATTTTGATCGCGCTCGCGTTCTGGCTGGTGCTGAGAGTCGTCAAAGGCGTCCTCAAGCGCACGCTCGGGCGGAGCCACCACATCGACACGGGTGTCGAGCAGCTCATCATGCGCGCCGTCCGGTTCGTGATCGTCGCGATTGCGGCCGTGACGGTCGCGGAGAAGTTGGGGCTTCCGGTGACGGGGTTCATCGCGGGACTGGGCATCGCGGGACTGGCGCTGGGCTTTGCGGCGCAGGACACGGTCCAAAACCTGATCGCGGGGGTGACCATTCTTATCGACCGGCCGTTTCGCGTGGGCGACAACATCGAACTGCACGACACCTTTGGGACCGTCGAGGAGATCACGCTGCGCAGCACGCGCGTGCGCACGCTGGACAACCAGATCGCGATTCTGCCCAACGCGAAGGTGATCGAAGAAAAGATCCTGAACCACTCCATGCACCGCGCGCTGCGCGTGACCGTGCCGTTCGGCATCGCGTACAAAGAGAGCCCCTCCGAGGCGCGCGAGGTCGTGCTGGCGCTGGCCTCTGGCGACGCGCGCCTGCACCCGGACTACGAGCCGCAGGTCGTGGTGACCACGCTCAACGATTCGAGCGTGGACATGGAGCTGCGCATCTTTCTCAAGGACTCCAAGCTGGAGGTCGCCGTCGGGTTCGAGTACCGCGAAAAGATCTTCGAGGCGCTCAAGGCGTCCGATATCGAGATCCCGTTCCCGCACCTCCAGCTGTTTATCGACGAGGCGAAGGCGTTCGAGAACACGCGCCTCTTGCAAGCACCGGGCGGCGACGCCTAGCCCAACGCCCTGCCTCTGGCGCCAGAGGCCCTCCCATGTTTTCCCGATCTGACCTGCTCCTGCCCGTCCTGGATGCCCACGCGATGCGTGAGGCGGACCGCCGCACGATAGAGGAATGGGGCGTGCCCGGACGCGTGCTCATGGAAACCGCGGGCCGCGCCTGCGCCGACGCCGCGGAGCGCCTGCTACCGCCCGGCGCAGCGCCAGAGGCCACCGTTCTGGCGGGCCGTGGCAACAACGGCGGCGACGGCCTGGTCGTGGCTCGCGTGCTGCACGCCCGCTCCTGGACCGTCCGCGTGGTCCTGTGTGGCGAGCCCGCGACCCCAGACTGCGCCGCCAACCGCGCACTGCTCGACCGCATCGCGGGCGACCGTCTCACGATCCTCCCGCCAGAGGCCGACCTGGGCCGCGCCTCTGGCGTGATCGTCGACGCAATGCTCGGTATCGGCGCCAGAGGCGATCTGCGCGAGCCCGTCCGCTCGCTCGCTGTGTGGGTGAACCGCCAGAGGCCGCGCGCGAAGATCCTGGCCGTCGATCTGCCGTCGGGGCTCGACGCCGACCTGGGCACGGCGCCAGAGGCCACGGTCCGCGCCGACGTGACGCTCGCGATGGGCGCGCTCAAAGTGGGTCTGCTCCTCGGCCGCGGACCGGCGCTCGCGGGCGAGGTCCGCGTCGCGGAGATCGGTATTCCAGACAGCCTCTTGCGAGAGGATGTGGCCGCGTGGACGGCGGGGCCTGACTGGCTGGAGGCGGTTCTGCCGCAGCGCGAGGCGCACGCGCACAAGTACGCGGCGGGCACGGCCGCGTGCGTCGTGGGAAGCCGCGCGTACACCGGCGCGGCCGTGCTCGCGACCCGTGCCGCGGCGCGTGCCGGAGCGGGTGCGGTGATCTGCCTCACGCCCGAAAGCGCACGCCACACCGTCGACGCGCACAACACGGAAGTGATGGTCGACGCCCAGCCAGAAACCGCTGGGGGTGGCGTCGCCTATGCCGCGCTCGGCGCCATTCGCCAGAGGCTGGACAGCGCTGACGCCGCGCTCATCGGCTGCGGTTTGGGGCGCGACGAGGAGACACACCGGCTCGTGCGGGAGCTCGTCGCCAGCGGCTCCACCCCGCTCGTGCTCGACGCTGACGGGCTGGGTGCCTTCGCGGGCAACGCCGCGCCTCTGGCGAAGGCCGGGCGCCCGCTCGCGCTCACGCCGCACCTCGGCGAACTGCGCCGCCTGCTCGGCGACGCCGACTTTGAGCCCGGGGACCGCATCGCGACGGTCCGCGAGCTCGCCGTTCGGTGGAACAGCACGCTTCTCCTCAAGGGAATGCCGAGCGTGATCGGCACGCCAGAGGCGCGAACCGCCAGGGCCTCTGACGCAGATTCAGCCTCTGGCGATAACAGCGAGCCTGTAAAGGCACCGCGCGCTGTACCCTCACGTGCGATCACGCCAGAGGCTGGAGTGGTCGCCATCGGCCCGCCGGGGAAGCGGGCGCTCGCCACGGCCGGAACAGGCGACGTGCTCGCAGGCACCACGGCTGGCCTGATGGCACAGGGACTCTCGCCAGAGGACGCCGCGCTCGCCGCGCTCCACCTGGGCTACCGCGCGGCGTGCGCCTACGGCGGCAGGCCCGGCTCCATGCTCGCGGGCGACCTGTTGTGAACCGTCGCACCGCTCTCGCCACCCTGTGGACGCTCGCCATCATCGCGGGCTGCTCCATTCCCGGCGACGCCATCCCGACGTTCAACATCCTGTCCATCGACAAGGTGTACCACATCGTCGCCTTTCTGGGCTTTGGGTTGGGATGGCTGTGGGCGGGCGCCAAACCGCGCACCGTTCTCCTGACTGGGATCGCGCTCGCGATTGGGACCGAGCTGTGGCAGTCGCTGTCGTTTATCGGCCGCTTCGCGGACCCGTTCGACGCGATCGCAGACGTAATCGGCGTCGGCCTCGCGCTGCTCACCGCGCGAACGGCGACGCGGGCTCGGCTCGAACGCGAGCAACGTTAGAGGCCTCTGGCGGTCTTCCCGGAGCACCTTTCCCCCGCTCCCGTGCCCGACCGCCCCCTACAGCCCGCCGCGCTTCGCCGCGACTACCGCCTGCACGTCCAGATCGGCGCCGTCTTCGCGCTGCTTCTCTCTCTCGCCGCGTTCAGCGTGCCCATGCCGCCAGAGGCTCCCGCGCCCATCGTCGAGCCCGATGACGACCCGATCATCATGCTCGACATCCCGCTGAGCACGGTGACGCCGCCGCCACCGCCACCGCCCGCCGCGCCGCCGCCCGTCGAGGTCCCAGACGAGAAGCAGGTCGAAGACGAAACCGTCGCCGCGATCGACTTCAACTTCGAGGATGCCGCGATGCCCACAAGCGCACCCGCCGCGCCTCTGGCGCCCCCGACGCCTCCGCCCTCTCGCACTACCCCGCCCCCCACGCCGCCAGAGGCCTTCGATGTCAACGAGGTGCTGGACTTCGTACCGGTCGAGAACCAACCCGTTCTGATCGGTGGCCTAGAAGGCCTGCAGAGCCGCGTCGTCTACCCCGAGGTCGCGCAGCGCGTCGGCGCCAGCGGCACGGTCTTCGTGCGCTTCGTGGTCGATGAGACCGGCCGCGTGACGGAGCCCGAGGTCGTCCGTTCGCCCAACAGCGCGCTCTCGGAGGCCGCGCTCAAAGCTGTGCGCGAGAGCCACTTCGAGCCCGGTACCCAGCGCGGCCGCGCCGTCAAGGTGCGCTACACGCTGCCCATCCAGTTCATCCTGCGCTAGATCGCCTCTGGCGAAGCGGCGGCGCGTTCTCTGCGCTCGCGCTCAGATTTCCGCCAGAGGCCCGAGCAACTTCCGCCGCCTCTGGCGGTCTACACTCCACACGGGCGAGATTCTCCTCGCGATGATGGTACGTGACGCTAGCGTTCACCGTGCCTACATTGTGCCTCCGGCACCCGCCGTTTCTCCGTCGTTCCCTCCCCACTATGGCTCTACGCAAAACACCCGAAGCCGACCTCAAAAGCAAGTACCCGCTGTACGTGCAGATCGGCGCCGTCGCCGCGCTCCTGCTGCTGCTCGGCGCGTTCACCGTCCCGATTTCTGGCGGCGAAGAGATGGACGTGATGGCCGATGAGCAGGAGATCATCGAAATCGAGGACATCGAGCAGACGAAGATCGTCGAGCCGCCGCCGCCACCGCCGCCCGCACCGCCTCCACCAGAGGAAGTGCCGGATGATGCGATCATCGAGGACGAGATCATCGACGAGATCGAACTTGACTTCGATGCCCCGGTCAACGCCCCGACGGCTCCGCCGAAACCGCCAGCCCCACCGCCGCCGCCACCAAAGAACGAGCCGGCGCCGCCCCCACCACCTCCAGAGCCCGAGCCAGTTGAGCCCGAGATCTTCGAGGTCGTGGAGCAGAAGCCTGAGCTCATCGGTGGTCTCGAAGCGCTTCAGAAAAGCGTGACCTACCCCGAGATGGCCCGCCGTGCGGGTGTCGAAGGCAAGGTGTTCGTGCAGTTCGTCGTCGACGAGCGCGGTGCGGTCTCCCAGGCCGTCGCCGTTCGCTGCCCGAACCAGCTCCTCTGCGATGAGGCTGTTCGCGCCGTGCAAGAGTCCAAGTTCAAGCCCGGCATGCAGCGCGGCCGTCCGGTGAAGGTTCGCTTCACCCTCCCGGTCGACTTCAAGCTTCGCTAGAGCCTCTGGCGTCTCGCCTCTGCCGCCCCGGTGACTCCGCGTCACCGGGGCGGTTTGCGTTTGGGGGGCTGGGGGCTGGGGGCTGGGGGCTGGGGGCTGGGGACTGGAAGCAAATCGGCTCCAGCATCTGGCGCCAGTGGCTACCGCGCTCGCCGCTCGACCGTGCCATCTGGCAACCCGACGAACACATCGGTCGCCATGCCCACAAACAAACCGTGGCCCAACACGCCCGGTAGGCCGTCGATCTCGCGCGCCAGAGGCCCCGGCTCCGCGATGCCGCTGGCGAAGTGCGCGTCGAGCACCCACAGGCCCTGGTCGGTCACGACGGGGCCGTCTTTATTCTGGCCCATGCGAAGGTGGGGCGCCGCACCCAGGCCACGAAGCGCGCGCGAGACCGCAGGCTCGGCCATCGGGAGCACCTCCACCGGGATCGGCATCCGCGAGCCCAACCGCTCCACGTCTTTCGACGGGTCGATGAGGACCACGAACCGCGCCGCCAGCGCCGCGACCACCTTCTCACGCACCTGCGCCGCGCCGCGTCCTTTGGTCAGGTCGAACGCCGGGCTGACCTCGTCAGCGCCGTCCATCGCGAGATCCAGCGCGTGAGCCTCTGGCGCGAGCGAATCAAGCCCCAGATCGTCCAGCGTGAGCAGCGGGACGCCGTGCTGCCGCGCGAGACGCTCGGCTGCAAAGGACGTCGGCACGCCCGCGATATCGAGCCCATCTTCGCGCACACGCCGACCCAGCGCTTCGATGGCGAAGGCGGTCGTGGAGCCCGTTCCGAGGCCCAGACGCATTCCAGAGTCCGCCAGCGCGGCGGCCGCTTCGCCAGCGGCCCGTTTGGCCGCGTTCGAGTCCGAGGAGGAAGTAGCCAAAACAGAGGACCGGGAGTGAGCCGCAAGCTACCCGCTCGGGCCCGGCCTCTGGCGCCAGAGGCGACGCTCTCGGCAGGCGGGGTACGCTCTCGTGGCGCCAGAGGCTACTCGAAGCGCAGCGCCTCCACCGGCCGCAGCCGCGAGGCCTTGACCGCCGGATAGACACCAAACGTCAGCGCGACGATGGTCACGCCTGCGATCGCCGCAATCGCCCAGCCGACGGGGAATGCGGGCGCACTCTTGAACACCGCCGCGAGCAGATTGCCGACGATGAGCCCGAGCCCAATGCCCACGAGGCCACCCAGCTGGCACAGCGCCACCGCTTCGAGCAGAAACTGAACGAGCACGTCGCGGCGCGTGGCGCCCAGCGACTTGCGCACGCCGATCTCGCGCGTCCGCTCGGCCACACTCACCAGCATGATGTTCATCACGCCGACGCCAGCGGCCAACAGCGCGATCAACCCCACGCCCGCGCCGCCCAGCGCGAGCGCCCGCGAAAACCCTTTGAGCCCATCGGCCAGGCCATCGCTGGAGGTCACCTCGAAGTCGTTTTCAGCCTCTGGCGTGAGGCCGCGAATGGCGCGCAAGAGGCCAATGGTTTCGTCGCGCGTGGCGGCGACGAGTTCGGGCGTGGGGGCGCGCACGTCGATGTCCAGATTTCGGTCGCCCAGTCCGAACGCTGGAATCGCGCGCGTGATGGGCACGATGACGCGGTTGTTGGGGTCGAACATGCCGAAGCCGCCACTCTCCTCCTCCAGAACCCCGATGACGGTAAAGCGCCGCCCGTCGATGCGGATCTCTTTGCCTAGCGCCTCGCGGCCCGCAAACAGTTCCTCCTGAACCGACGTGCCTAGAATCGCGACGGCGCGTGAGGACTGCACATCGTCGGCGTTGATAAAGCGGCCGGTGCTCGTCTCCAACCCGTTGTTCGACGCGTAGGACTCGTCTGCGCCGACGAGCAGCACGTTGGGATCTGTAGTCTCGCCGCCACCCCGCACCTCGCGGCTTCCAGTCTGCACGTAGGGGCTCACAGACGCCGCGAGCGACGCGCGATCTGCCAGACGCTCTGCCACGTCGATCGAGAGTTGAGGGCGCCGGTACTCGTCTTCGGTCGGTTGCCGGTTGCCTGGCATCCGCGAGACCGTGATCGTCTGCGAGCCCATCGAGACCAAATTGTCGATGAGCACGCTTTCCAACACAGCCACGGCCGTGACGGATGCAATAACGGAAAACACGCCCACCGTAATCCCGAGCACGGTCAACACGGACCGGAGCCCATTTCCACGCAACGCGCTCAGGGACATGCGGACGATATCGCGCGGTGCCGTCATCTCTGGACCCTGAAAGGCAACGCGCCAGAAGCCTCTGGCGGCGCGGCAGGACGCAAAACGGTGCGGAGCGCCTTTGGCGCCAGAGGCTTACTCATAACGCAGCGCCTCCACCGGGCGGGATTTGGCCGCCTGCCACGCGGGCGCGAGGCCAAATGTGAGGCCGACGAGCGCGCAGATCGCGAAGGCCACAAAGACGGTCCCGAGCGTGAGCTGCGCCGTAAACACCTGATTGATGCCCAGCGCCAGAAGCCCCGCCAGCGCCACGCCAATCACGCCGCCCACCAAGCAGATCACGACGGCCTCGACCAGAAACTGAATGAGCACTGCGCGGCGCGTGGCGCCGAGGGCTTTGCGCACGCCGATCTCGCGCGTGCGCTCTTTGACGCTCACAAACATGATGTTCATCACGCCGATGCCGCCCACGAGAAGCGACAGTGCCGTTAGAAACAGGCCGACGCCGTAGGTCGTCACGCGGAGCGTCTGGAACAGCTGCCGGAACTGCTCCTGCCGGTTGATGGAGAAGTCGTCGTCGTCGAGCGGGTCGAGGCCGCGGAAGAGGCGAACCAAGCCGCTGATCTCCTCCTCCGCTTCCTCGACCTGCGCCATGTCAGTGATCTTGACCTTGACTGAAATGTCGGGCGTCGAGTCGAACAGGCGCGTGTAGGTCTCCAGCGGAATCACCGCGCGCGTGTCGGCGGAGGCCAGCCCGAGGAAGCTGCCGCGCCGCTCCAACGTGCCGATCACTTCGAAGCGCTTGCCGTTGATGCGCACGTCTTTGCCGATGGGGTCCTCGGCGGGAAACAGAGCCTCGACCACGTCCGAGCCGATCACGGCCACAGGCCGCCCGGCGCGCGCCTCCACGTCGGTAAAGAAGCGGCCTTCCTCCAGGTCGGAGCCGCCGGTATCGACGTAGTTCGCCGTGCTCGCCTCCACGCCGATGCCCCCGATCTCGTCGCGCCCACGGCGCAGCGTGGCCCCGAAGCCGGTGATCGGCGCGACCGCCTCGGCAAAGTCTGAGCGCGACTGTATGTACGGCGCGAGGTCGGCTGGAATCTCGGGCCTCTGGCGATATTTCCACCAGTCGTCGAACGAGAAGAACCACGGCTGCTGCTGCACAAAGAGAGCATCGTCGCCGATGATCGCCATCGAGCGGTCGAACTCGCCCTCGATCCCGTTGATGACCGTCAGCGTGGCCGTCACCGACACGATGCCGATGATGATGCCGAGCGTGGTCAGCAGCGCGCGCATCTTGCTCGCGGCCAGCGCGCTAAAGGCGATGCGAGCGCCTTCGGAAAATTCGGTGGCCGCAGAGGGCACAGGTCGGGAGAGCAAGCGAGAGGTGTGCCCGGCTACGCCAGAGGCGTGTAGAGGTTACGCTCGCGACGGCGCTAGATTCCGATCCCGTCGCCGCCTGCCCGCATGTCGAAAGTCCGTGTCCTCAGCGAGTTCTGGTCGTTTCTCCGCCAGCGCAAAAAGTTCTGGCTCGCGCCCATCGTGGTCGTGCTGCTGCTGCTCGGCCTGATGATCGTCGCGGTGCAAGGCTCGGCGCTCGCGCCGTTTATCTACGCGCTGTTCTAGTGGCCTCTGGCGCCAGAGGCGGACGGCTAGTAGAGGCAGACCGCCAGAGGCAGACCGCCAGAGGCGCCCGATACGCGCGAGGGGAGGCTATGCGGCTTTCCGGACGCTCTTGCGCAGTTCCAAGAGCGCCCATAAGGCTTTCTGCATTTCGGCTCGGCGCACCGGCTTGGCGAGAAAGGCATCGAAGCCCGCCGCGAGGCACTGGTCGCAGTCCTCCGGCGCGACGTGCGCCGTGAGGGCTGCTGCGGGTACGTGAGCGATAGCGGAGTCGGCGCGGATCTCTCGGATCGCGTCGAAGCCGTTCTTGCCGCCCCCGTAGTTGATATCGAGCAGCGCGGCCTCAATGGGCCTCTGGCGCAACACGTCGAGCGCCTCCTCTGCCGTCGATGCAGTCACGACCTCAAACTCTTTGCGGAGGTAGAGAGAGAAGAGTCTCCGGTTGTCCGGGACATCGTCGGCGACAAGAACGAGGGGCAGTCGATTTGCCGGAAGCAGAGGACGTGGCTCTGCAGGGACAGAGGGGAGCACGGGCAGGCGGGGTGGTAGGACCGTGGGTATCGCCGTTAACGAGTCCGGCTTAACATCTATCGCACCTCTTTACTGAGACGGCAAAAGGCTTCCGCCAGAGGCGCGCACGCCTCGACAATGCGCGGCGCGAGCGTGGGCGGAGCCGCGACGAGGCCTCCTGAAAACACGGGATGAGAGGTACCGTCGATGCCGGTGACGATGCCGCCCGCCTCGCGCACGAGCAACACGCCCGCAGCCACATCCCACGGAGCCAGCCCAGCTTCGAAGAACCCATCGAAGCGCCCCGCGGCCGTCCACGCGAGGTCCATCGCTGCCGAGCCGTGCCGCCGGAGCCCTCGGCAGGCGAGCATCAGCGTCTCGAACGTCTCTAGATAGCCTCTGGCGTAGGAGTAGTCCCGGAACGGGAAGCCTGTGGCGAGCAACGCTTCACCGAGCACTTCCGTCGCCGAGACCGTTGCGGGCACGCCGTCGACGGTCAGGCCGCCGCCGCGGGTGGCGCAGAATGTCTCGCCAGAGGCCACCTCAACCACGACGCCAACCACGATCTCGCCCGCCTCTTCCAGTGCAATCGAGACTGCGTAGGGAGAAATGCCGTGCGCGAAGTTGGTCGTGCCGTCCAGCGGGTCCACAATCCAGCGGCGGCCTTCCGCCAGAGGCTGAGCAGTGCCTCTGGCGCCCTCTTCGGCGAGAACGGCGTCGGTCGGGAACGCCTCGCGCAGGTGCGAGAGGATGACGCGCTGCGCCGCCTCGTCGACATCGGTCACCAAATCGTGTGTGGTCTTGGTCCGCGCGTGGCTGCGGTCAAAGCCGGGCGCGCGCGCTCGGATGAGAGACGCGGCGTCGAGCGCGGCGGCACGTGCAACACTGAGTTCGGACGAGAACGGCATGCGGATAGCGGGGAGCGGGCCGCGTGAACAGCGCCTCGGCGCGCGGGTTCTGAGAGCGCGATCTTGCACGCATGAGACGCTTTCTCCTGCTCGCCCTTTTTCTCACCGCCTGCGCCGACGCCCCCGCCGTGATCCCCGAGCGGGATGCGGAAGCGGACCGGCTTCTGGCGTTCGTCTCCGGCGACGCGTGGGATGCAGTGTTCGGCGCCCCGCAAACCGGCCGCTTTGTCCGAACCGAGAGCGGCGAGCCGCAAACGGTGGACTCGGTCCTCAACCCTCTCCCAGCATTTCTCTCAGACGAGCCGCCCTACCTCGACGCCTCGGCGCGGGACCAGTACGCCACGCGAGTGCTCGGAGACACGCTCGTGGCCGGGCGCGCAGCGCGCATCGTCGAAGCCCGGTTCGTCGCAGACGGGCGACGCACGCAGTCTATCCGCTACGTCCGCGCCGCCGTCTCGCCAGAGGCGGGCGAGTTACTCGCGGTTGACGTGCGGCGCGAGATGACCTCGGCGCTGTTCGACGAGACCAGCCGCCTTCGCGCCGACCTCGCCTCTGGCGCGACCGCCTCTGGCGCCAGAGGCCTGGTGCCGGGCTCGGCACAGATCGACGCGAGCACCGACGTGCCGCTCAGCGACGCCCGCGCGTCGCGGGTGGAGTGGGCGCGCGTTCCCCGCCAGAGGCCGGCGGCGCAGTAGTGGTGGCGCTCGACCTCGCGCTTCGCGGCCGCCTGCAGAGCGTGCGGCTGGGCCGCACGCACCGGCACTACGAGGCGCTCGGGAGCACGCAAACGCACGCCGCCGGCTGGGCCGAAGCCGGCGCGCCCACCGGCGCACTCGTCACAGCCGACCACCAGCGCGAAGGCAAAGGCCGCCTCGGCCGCACCTGGGCCGACGAGCCCGGCCGCGACCTTGCGCTGTCGCTCGTGCTGCGTCCTCGCCTCCGCCCAGAGCACCTGGGACTGGTGCCGCTCGTCGCGGCTCTCGCCGCCGCCGATGCTCTCGCGCCAGAGGCCTCTGGCGTGAGCCTGAAGTGGCCCAACGATGTGCTGCTAGAGGGCAAAAAGATCGCAGGTGTGCTCGCGGAGACACGGTGGCGCACATGCGGCTCGGGCAGCCAGAGCCCGACGGTCATCCTCGGGATCGGCGTCAACGTCAACCGGCAGGTGTTTCCGCCCCAGGTCGCCCCGCGCGCCACGTCGCTCGCGCTCGCGACCGGCGCTGAGCACGACCGCGCGCAGCTTCTGGCGGACCTTCTACTCGCACTGGAGGCGCGGCTGAGCCTGTCGCCAGAGGCGCTCGTGCGCGCGGCAGAGGCGCGCATTCCCGCGCTCGGCCAGCGCGTGCACGTCGGGTTTCCGGGCACGAGCCGCGCGCCTCTGGCGGGCATCGCGCTCGGCCTCTCCCCCTCTGGCGCGCTCCGCCTGGACGCCTCTGGCGAGACCGTCGAGGTTCACGCCGGGGAAACGACCGTGCTGCCATGAGCGTTTTTCTCGCGGTCGACATCGGCAACAGCAGCATCAAAGCAGCGCGCTATGCCTCTGGCGTGTGGGAGGCGCCGGTTTCGTTCCGGTCGAGTGTAGACGCGCCGCCCGAAGCCTGGGCGCCCCGGTTCGCGAAGATGGCCTCGGGCGTCCAGGCCTGCGGCGTGTGCTCGGTTGTTCCAGCGCTGCAGGAGCGCATCGTGCCCGCACTTTTCCACGCGACTGGCCACGAGCCGTTTGTCGTCCGCGCCAGAGGCCCGCTGCCCTTTGCCATGGGCTACCTCACGCCGGATACGCTGGGCAACGACCGTGTGGCCGCTGCCGCCGCCGCCTGGCTGCTCTACGGTGGCCCTGCGCGCCGCCCAGTCCTCTCCTTCGACGCGGGCACGGCCATCACGCTCGACGCCGTCGACCTCACGCCCGAAGGACCGGTCTACCGCGGCGGCGCCATCCTGCCCGGGCCGCACACGCTCAAGCGGTCTCTCGCCAGAGGCACGGCGCAGCTTCCCGAGGTCACATGGGAGCGACCCGAGCGCGTAATCGGGCGCAGCACGTCCGAGGCGATCCAGTCCGGCCTGACGGCGCTCGTGCTCGATGGCATGGCAGGCCTCTTGCGCAGAACGGCCGCGGAACTCTCTGCGCCGCCTCTCATCATCGCCAGCGGCGGCTGGGGCGGCTGGCTCGCGAAGCGTCTGGACGGCATCGACCACGTCGCGCCCCGTCTCGTCCTCGACGGGATCCGGCTGCTCGCCTCTGGCGCGAGATAGCAATCCGCCTCTGGCGCCAGAGGCCCATGCGCCGGTGTGGTATGTCCGCCAGAGGCCGCTATCCGTCGGCCGCGAGCAGCATCTGGATGCGAGAAAGCACCATGTCGATGGCGACACGGTTCTGGCCGCCGCGCGGGATGATCACGTCGGCGTGGCGCTTGGAAGGCTCGACAAACTCCAGGTGCATCGGCCGGACCGTCCGGCGGTACTGGCCCAGGACCGAGTCGATGGAGCGGCCGCGCTCGTGCAGGTCGCGCTCGATCCGGCGCATCAGGCGCACGTCATCTGGCGCGTCCACGTACAGCTTGATGTCCATCCGCTGGCGCAGCTCGCGCTCAGCGAGCACCAGAATCCCCTCCACGACGACGACCGGCATCGGGTCGATGTGCTGCGTCTCGGCTCGGCGGCTGTGGTTGGTAAAGTCGTACGTCGGCTTTTGGACGGCTTCGCCCGCCAGAAGCGAGTCCAGGTGCTGCACCATCAGTTCTGTCTCCAGAGCGTCCGGATGGTCGAAGTTGAACCGCGCGCGCTCCTCTGGCGCGAGGTGCTCCAGATCGCGGTAGTACGCGTCGTGGTCGAGAAGGGCGATGCGGCGCGGGCCAAACGCCTCCAACACGCGTTTCTGGACGGTGGTCTTGCCAGAGCCGGAGCCTCCCGCAATGCCGATTACGACGGACATGAGATGTAGTCTTCGTGGCGCCAGAGGCCCGCTCGGAGCCTCTGGCGATTAAAACCGGAGCCGACCGTGCCCGACGCACAGTGCCGTCGCCAGAGGCTAGTCGTCGTCGGATTCGCGAGCCTTCTTGGCGGCTGCCGCCTCGGCCTCGGCTTCGCGGCGCGCCTTGCGGCGAGCGGCGCGGCGGTCTTCCCAGCCGGGGCTGGACACCATGACGATGGTGCCTCCTCCCGTCTCGTCGTCGATCTCCGAGTTGCCGAAGTCGACCTCATAGCCGTCGGGGGCCTCCCAGGCGTCCACATCCTCGACGGTCTCGGGAAGCTCGATCACGATGTGATGCACGAGTGCACCGCGCAGCCCCTTGATGCCGTGCGTGACGGCTTTGCGCTCCCCACTCTCGTCCTCGCGGTAGAACTTGAGTTGGAACATGCGAGCGTACGTCTCCTTGTCGTCCCACGCTGCAGTATGCGCGCCCGGCAAGAGGTTCCACACCACCTGCCCTTCCAACAGCGCGTTGAGCCGGTCCGAGATGATGGGCTTCCAGTACGACGACACCTTGCCGACCTCCTCGACAGACGCGTCCATCTTCAGGCGGTAGTTCGGAATCAGGTCGTCCGGGCGCAAGAGGCCGAACAGGCCGGAAAAGATGACGCCGTTTTCCAGCAGGCGGCGCTGGGCGCCTGTCGGCAGTTCGGGAAACTGCATCGCGGCGTACATCACGCCCGGGTTGTACCGGTCGATGGCTGCGATGAGCGCGCTCCGGTACAGTTCGCCCGTTACATCGACGGCCTGCTGAAGCGTGTCGTCCTTGACGCCGAAGAGTTTTTCGAGTTCGTCCGCTTCGCCAGCCTTGACCTGCTTTTGCAGCGCGTCGATAAGCGCGCGGCGCTCGGCGTTGAACTCGTTAAAATAATTAAAGGTGTTCGACGAGCGATAGTCGAACATGTCCGGGGCCAGAGGATTGCCGCCGGTCTGCTTCCCCTCGGAAGCAGGAAGGAGGATAGAAAACCTCACGTAGAGACTAGGGTGTAAGTGTATTGGCCCCAGAATCTGCGGGGCGATCTGAGGCGGGTCGGCGCGAGCGCGCGTCGGCGATCAACGCGTCAGCTTCGTCGAGAAGGCGCGCGGCCTGCTCGCGAGCGTCGGCGACGAGGGCGTCGGCTTTTTCGCGGGCCACGCTGGATTCGCCGTCCGAGGTTTCGAGGCGGTCGAGCAGGCCGGAAAGGTCTGCCGCCCAGCGGTCGAGGAGGTACGCCACCCGGCGGCGCATCTGTCGGCCCTCGTCGGGCGCGAGCAGTAGTCCTAAGGCGAAGCCGGAGGCTCCTCCGACGAGGAAACCAAATGTGGTCGAACGGGCGGCTCGTCTGCGGGTGCTCATGGCGACTTGCGGGAGAGAGAGGAGTGGGAAGATAGAACTCCGAGCCGGAACGGACCTTCAGCCATCGTCCCAAACGAGAAAGAGGCCGCGCCCTTTCAGACGCGACCTCTTGCAAGGACCTGCTGGGCGTGAGCCTAGCGGTTCTTCTTCTTGTGGCGGTTCTTACGAAGCCGCTTCTTGCGCTTGTGTGTCGCGATCTTGTGGCGCTTGCGCTTTTTTCCGCAGGGCATAGTGTCGGGGGTTGGGTGGAGTATCAGACCTAGCAGGGCAAATCTAGGGCCTCTGGCGCCCAGATCCCAATGGAAAGGCGGTTCTACAACCTGCCTTCACGCAGAAACGCGATTGCGTGCTGTTTGGGGTCTTTCCACCTGGGGGCTGTCCCGACTAGCGTTCACGGAAGAGGACACAGTTGCACACCCGTGCCCACGATACAGGCCACTCCACTAGGCGTGAGCTTGATTTCGTGCGCCAGAGGCTTTCTGGCACAGCAGTTGCCTGTCAGCAAGACACAGCACAGAGGGGTGAACAACTTCTGATGCTGCTCGAGCGACACATGCGCGACCAAGGCTTCGGCCTGCGCATCGCCGGGCGGACGCTTTTGGGTGAGAGCGTCCGCCCGGCTCTTTTTTTGGCCCTGCGCGAGGGTGGCTCGCGCGCCTAGAATGGGAGACCTGCCCCACGCGCCGTGCCTCGCCTCCTTCTCCTGCTCGCCCTTCTCGCTTCCGGGTGCGCCCCGTCGCTTGCGCCCACCTACCGTGATTACCGCGTACCGCCAGAGGCGGATGCTGTAGCCTCTGGCGAGAGCCTGATGGAGGAGTTGGAAGGCGCGCTCCAGGACGCCGGGTGGTCACTCGCGCCTTCTGACGCTCCCAACGTCGTCTCGACGGCTGTAAAGAGGATCGACACCGGCGTGTTTTCCGATATCGACGCTACGCTAGACCTCGCGCCGCTAGACGGACGCTTTGTGCGCGTGTACGTCCATGCCGTGCGCCGCAACGTGCTCGGGGGCCGCTCCAAGCTGCCGTACCTCTCGAAGGGATTGCGGGACCGTGCACTCGCCGACGTTACCAAGGCGCTCGCCAGCCGCGGCCTCATCGCGCTCGACGCGCCGCGCGACCGGGATGAAGAGGCGACGGACTAGCCTCTGGCGGCAACACCCGAGCGCCAGAGGCGTTGTAGGTTGCAGTGACAGGAACGACGAGGCGCCTCTGGCGCACCGTCTGCTCTTTTCCATACTGGGGATGACATGGTTTCGACGGGTGAGCAGGTCGGCAGGCTGCATGCCGGGGGGTTCCCGATACCCCCGTGACCCTCATCGGGAAACAGAATAGTTGCAAACGACTACTCTTACTCGCTCGCGGCATAACCAAACCCGCTAGCTGTCTCCGTCCGGATTTGCCTATCGGCCCGGACAGAGGCACCATATTTAGATAGGCTGCGCGCGGCGGTTCCGGCTGGACCAAGGCGCAAAGGCCAATCAGCCTGCACTCTCAGAGACGCTCGCCAGCGGCTCCATCTCCGAGAGTAAAGACCTAGAACAACTGGCTACGCATTGTAGACGCCTGGACTGGCGGCTCGCTCGGACCTGGGTTCGAATCCCAGCATCTCCACTCGTTGCGCCCCGTTCTGCCTCTGGCGGAGCGGGGCGCAGTGCGTTTGCGCAGTTTCGCCAGAGGTCTTTGGCGAGAGTCTGCGCTGGGACCAGCGCTTCGGTGACTTAGCTGCAGCACGCCCTTCGTTGCGTCATTCCCGCGGAAGCGGGATCCCATACCATGCCCGGACGTGGCGCCATAAGCCTCGCTGTTGCCAAAGTCGCCTCACGCGCGCGACCCAGCGATACCATCCGCCTCTGGCGTTCGCTCAAGCCCTCTATGGATTCCCGCCTGCGCGGGAATGACGGTTGGGTGGGTGTCCGCTGCCGAAGGTGTATCAGTGCCTCTGGTTCCAGAGGCTCAGTAGTTCAGCGTACGGTCAACCGCGGCGCTCAGGCGGGACTCGGCGGTGTAGACCTCGCTCTCGATCTGCTTGGAGAACGCGATGGGCAGGTCGGCGCCGCCGACGCGGACGGGCGGGGCGTCCAGGTGCCCGAAGGCCGCTTCTGAGATTTCGGCCGCGACCTCGGCGCCGAAGCCGCCGGTGCGCGTGGCTTCGTGCAAGACCACGAGCCGCCCGGTCTTCTCCACGCTCGCAAGAACCGCCTCGCGGTCCCACGGCACCAACGTGCGCAGGTCGATGATCTCGACGCTCGCGCCAGAGGCGTGCTTCTGGCGTTCGGCCTCTGCCTCGGCCCAGACCAGGCCCACGCCCCACGTCACGAGCGTCAGGTCGGTCCCCTCGCGTGCGATCCGCGCTTTGCCAATGGGCGTGACGACTTCGCCAGAGGCCACCGGGCCGCGGAGCGAGCGGTACAGCTTTTTGTGCTCGAAGACGAGCACCGGGTTGGGGTCTTCGATGGCCGCGCGCAAGAGGCCCTTGGCATCTTGCGGTGTGCCGGGGATGACGACTTTGAGGCCTGGCACGTGGCAGAACCAGGCCTCTGGCGACTGGGAGTGGAACGGCCCGGCGCCGATGCCGCCGCCGAAGGGCGCGCGGACGGTCACGTTCAGCGGCGAGCCCCAGCGGTAGTGCGTCGTCGCGAGGTTGTTGACGATCTGGTTGAAGCCGCACGAGATGAAGTCCGCGTACTGCATCTCCACGACGGGCTTGAAGCCGTCCAGCGCGAGGCCCATCGCGCAGCCCAGCGCGCCGTTTTCGATGATGGGCGTGTTGCGCACGCGGTCCGGCGCCGAAGCGCTCCAGGAAGCCTTCGGAGACTTTGAACACGCCGCCGTACTCCGCCACGTCCTGGCCCATCAGGATCACCGTCTCGTCGGCCTCCATCGCGTCGCCCAGGCCGGCGCTGACGGCGTCGATGAACGCGCGTCTCTTCGGTCTCGCCAGAGGCGATCTCGCGCCGAGGTGTGCGGCGCGAAGAGCGCGCCGTGCTCCGCCTCTGGCGTGCTCGACGCACTCGGGCTGCGTCAGCGCCCACTCGGCCACGTCCTCGATCTGCGCGACGAGGTCGGCGTCGATGGCGTCCAGGTCGGCCTCGTGGCGTGCCGGACTCGATCAGCCTCTGGCGGAGGCGGAGGACGGGGTCGCGGTCGCGCCAGAGGTCGAAGAGTTCGTCGGGCACGTACTTGGTGCCGCTGGCTTCCTCGTGGCCGCGCATGCGGAACGTCTTCATTTCCAACAGCGCCGGGCCTCCCCCTTCTCGCGCGCGGCGCGCGACGGTCTGCACGATAGAGCGAACGGCAAGCACGTCGTTGCCGTCCACGACGTAGCCGGGCATCCCGTAGCCCGCAGCGGCCTCCGCCACATCGTCCACGGGGAGCGCGTCGCTCGTGGGCGTGGAGAGGCCGTAGCCATTGTTTTCCACGATGAACAGGACGGGCAGCTTCCACGTGCCCGCCAAGCTCAGCGCCTCGTGAAACTCGCCCTCGCGGGTCGCGCCCTCGCCCACGAAGGCCGCAGCGACGGCGCCAGAGGCGTTCATCTGCGCCGCCAGGCCCAGGCCGTCGGCCACGGGCAGCATCGCCGCGAGGTGCGAGATCATGCCCACGATGCGCTTCTCGGGCAGGCCGAAGTGAAACGTGCGGTCGCGGCCGTTGGTGAAGCCGCCCTCGCGGCCCATGAGTTGGCAGAACAGGCGCGGAAGCTCGACGCCGCGCGTGGTCCACACGCCCAGGTTGCGGTGCATCGGCAGCAGCCAATCGCGGTCCTCCAGGCCGCTGGCGACGCCGACGGAGATGGCCTCTTGCCCGTAGCCGCTGAACCACTTGGAGATGCGGTTCTGGCGGATGAGCCGCAGCATCTTCTCCTCGACGGTCCGCGGGAGTTGGAGCGCGCGGTAGAGCGCCAGAGGATCGGCGGGGGCCTCGGCGGGCGTCAGGGCGGGGTCGAGCTCCATGCGGGGGCGCCAGAGGCGCGAGAGAGGAGCCGCAAGGTCCGGGCGCGGGCCTCTGGCGTCAACCCGGCGCGCGAGGTTCGCGGAATGTGGACGCCAGAGGCGGGCGCGCGCGCCAGAGGCCTCTGGCGACGTGAGGTCTTACGCGTCCACAGTGGACTTGGCGATGTGGAAGGCCCCCTCGACAGTCACGAAGCGGTCCTTGGCCGATCTGTTCGCGTTCTCAGTCGCTATACCGCGGAAGCGAAATGCGGCCCCCAAGAGTGCTGTCCGTCACTGAGCGTCTATGATCGCAGATCCTGACTTAGAGCTGAACCCGGCGACTAGTTGGTTCCCCGTCATGCTCGCAGGCCAGCAGATGAACCAGAAAGTTCTCATCTACGCGTCGTACCGATAATTTTCAACTTCAAGAGGCAAGAATATCAAAGCTCGAGATTGGCGATAAAAGGTCTGTCATGGCTCACGACGAGCCCACCTTCCCACTTATTCTCGCTGCCTGCGCCTCTCAGACACGTCGGAATACCGACCGGGCACCGCCCGCTGGCGCACGTGCGCCTCGCTAGTCGTCGTATATCGTAGTGAATGCGCAGGTGCCAACACTCGGTAGGGACACATCTGGGACGCCATTGGCGTCAACGTGGTCTTGCCACCCCCTCCCAGTCAGGTCACAGCCCGCCCACGTCGACAGCGCGCAAAGCACTGCGACGGCTTTGAGCCCACCACAGAGGCTACTACGTGGCTGACCAGAGACTACTGCCCTCGTCCCAAGACCGTCGTCTTGATCGTCTGCAGCAGGATCTTCGCGTCCATCTGCAGGCTCAGGTTCTCGATGTAGAACAGGTCGTACTTCAGCTTCTGGCGCACGTCGTCGATGTCCGTGTCGTAGCCGTGCTTGACCTGCGCGAGACCGGTGATGCCGGGTTGGACGCGGTGGCGGCGGGAGTACAGCGGGATCTCGTCCACGAGGCGGTCCACGAAGAACGGCCGCTCGGGGCGCGGGCCGACGAGGCTCATCTCGCCGCGCAGCACGTCCCAGAACTGCGGCACCTCGTCCAGGCGCGTCTTGCGCATCCAGCGTCCCAGCGGCGTCACGCGGCTGTCGCCAGAGGCCGCCCAGACCGGCCCGGTCTCGCGCTCGGCGCCGTCGACCATGGTGCGATACTTGTGGATGGTGAACAGGCGCCCGCCCTGACCCACCCGCCTCTGGCGGTAGATGGCGCCGCCGGGCGAGGTGAGAGCCACGAGCGCCGCCAAGCCCAGCCACAGCGGCGCGCCAAGGAGCAGCACAACCGCGCTCGCGACGATGTCGAGAATGCGCTTCGTGCCTTTCTCCCACGCCGCGATGGGCTCCGGGAAGACCTCGATAAGCGGCAGACCGTAGATGTGCTCGGTCCGCGCCATGCCACCGACGGCGGCGTAGAAATCGGGCACGAGCTTGAGGCTGACCGAGCGGCCGTCGCAGACGCGCAGCACCTGGTCGAGCGTGTCGATGTCGTCGGAGCCCAGCGCGATCAGCACGTCTTGCACGCCCAGCCGGTCGATGAGGCCCGGCAACTCGGCGATGGCGTGCGACGGCGCGCCAGAGGCCGTCACTTCGAGCGCGCCTGCGGGCAGCGCGTCGCCCGAGGGCAGCACGCGCACATCCGCTGGGGCCGCCAGAGGCGGGCGCGAGGAGGGCATCTCGGCGTAGGCGAACGTGCCGACGGGCGTGGCCTCGTGCGTGAGCCGGACCGCGCCGACGAGTTCGATGCCCGCGGCCGGGTAGCGCGCAAGGTCGTGATACAGCGTTTCCACGCGGTCACTCCAGCCCACCACGACGGCGCGGTGCAGACCGTGCCCGCGCAGGATGAGTGCTTTTTGCACGCCGCGGACGACGAGCCGGCCCAGCCCCACAAACGCGAGCACCGACGCGCCGTAGAGCGCTACTGCCTGCCGCGCCGAGCCCGGCGAGAGCCGGTCCAGGTAGTAGCCGAAAAAGAGCACCAACGAGCCAAAGGTGATCACCTTGAGCAGCGTCACCAGCTCATCGAAGCGGCCTCTGGCGTAGCGGTCGGCGTAGAGACCGGCAAAGGCGAGAAGCGTGATCCAGCCCAGCGCCAGAAGCGAGCCCTTTGCGATCGCCGAGGCGCCCATCGGCTCGACGGCCATCCATTCCCAGCGCGCGCACGCAGCCCGGAACGCCACCCAGGCGGCACCCAGCCCGAGGGCATCTACGAGAAGGAGAGCAGAAAGCTCGACGCGGCGAGACACGAGATACGCGAGAGAGAGAGGCGTAACGAAGGTGTCGAGCGCTGCGGTGTGGGTGCGCCTCGAAAGTAGAGAGCGGGCACGCCCACCGCAACCGGTGCACACGGGCGTGCCCTGCCTCTGGCGGTGCGCGGGCGCAGGCCCGGCGGCTCTAGCTTGCGGCCATGCGCCCGTGCCTCTTCGCCCTCCTCGTTCTCGCCAGCGGCCTCGTCGCCTGGAACGTAGCGGCACAGACCGGCGCGGTCGGCTCGCCCGAGATCGTCCCCGCCGAGCACGGCGTGTACGCCCTGCTCCACGCGCAGCGCGTCGCCGGACGCCTCCCCGGCTACCGCCACGAGGTGCTGCCTCTGGCGCGCGGGACGGTTCTGGCGCACTTGGACAGCCTGTCTCGCCACCGCCTTGCACCGGGCGCTCGGCGCTGGGTGGAGGCCTACCGGCGCGAGTTCGCGCCGCCTCTGGCGCAAACGCACGCGTTTCTCGGCGACGGCGAGGCGGACGTGTTCGACCTCGGCGCCGAGCGCTACCTCGCGTTTGTCCGGACCGACGACGGCGAGTTCCGCATCGGCGCCAGAGGCGGGGTACAGTCGCGCAGCTCGCGCGGGATCACGACCACGCAGCGGCCTCTCGCGGATGCCAGCGGCGCAGCGCTGCTCCCGGAGTTAGAAATCAGCGGCCACTGGCGCGATGTCGTCGGCTTTACAAGCCACACATTTAACGGGCTGCAGGTTGCAGGCGACTCGCGCGTTCTCCGCGCCGACCCCGACCTGGAGCCGCTCTACTACGTCAGCGTGGGGGACGTGCCGCCGGGCTCGTTCGACCGCTCGACGGCCTCGGTGCGTGTCGCCAGAGGCCCGTTCTCGGCCGAGATCGCCAACGAACGCCTGCGCATCGGGCCGAGCGCGTCGCAGCCGCTGATTCTTGCCTCTGGCGTGGATTACTTCCCATTCCTGCGCGCGGGCATCGAGACGCGGCCGGTGCGCTACCAGTTCGTCCACGCTGCGCTGAGCGACCAGAGCCGGTTCGTGAACGAGAACGGCGATCAATTTCTGCAGAGTCCCGAGCGCTACTTCGCGATGCACCGCTTCGAGGCGCACGCGGCGTTTGGGAGCGTGGCCTTTACCGAGGCCGTCGTCTACGGACAGCGCGGGCCGGAGATCGCGTACCTCAACCCCGTCTTTCCTATCAAGCCCGCCGAGCACGCGTTGTGGGACCGCGACAACTCGCTGTTCAGCGCCGATGCCGTGGTGCGGGTGCGGCCGGGCGTCGAGTTCTACGGGACCTATCTCGCGGACGATCTCAGCTTCTCGCGCATCGGCGAGACGGTCGGCAACAACAACAAGTGGGCGGCGCAGGCGGGCGCGAGTCTCGCTGCGTTCGGCGCGACGGCGTTTGCGGAATACACGCGCATCGAGCCGTTCGTGTACACGCACCGGTTCGTGGCCGACGGCTCGTTTTTCAACGGCTACACCCACAACGGCTTCGGGCTGGGCCACCCGCTCGGGCCCAACGCAGACCAGTGGCTCGCAGGCGCCGAAACCTGGCTGCCCGGCGGCCTTCGCGCCAGAGGCGCCGTCCGCTACGCCCGCCGCGGTGAGAACACGGTCACGGCCTCTGGCGAGCCGCTCATCGTCGGCGGCGACGTGAGCGTGGGCACGCAGCCCGACCCGTTCATCAAAGACTTCCTCTCCGGCGAGGTGTTTACCGGACCGGGCGCCGAACTCGACGTGCTGTGGGAGCCCGTCAACAGCCTGCAGGCGCGCCTCTTTCTAGACTGGCAGCGTTGGGATCCGGGCGAGGACCGCTTTTTCCTGCGCCTCCAGGCCAGCCTCGACCTGTGACGCCAGAGGCTATCCCAGCCTCCGGCGAGCCGACACCACAGGCGCTCGTCGCGCGGCACGGATGGAACGCGGCGGCGGTCCAGGCGCTCAATCCTGGCCTCTTGCGATGGCAGCGCGACGGCGCGTTCGTGGCCTACGCCCGCACCCGGCGCTGGCCCGGCGGGCCCGAGGTCTGGCTGGGCGCAGGCGAGCCCGTCTGTGCGCCCGCTTCTCAGCGCGAGGCGGCTCAGGCCTTTGCGCGCGAGGCCCAGGCCTCTGGCGCGACGGTAGCGTGGTTCGGCGCGAGCGTGCGGTTTCGCGACGCGTGGCACAGGTCTGGCGCCAGAGGCGGGGAGTTGGTGCTGGGCGCGCAGCCCGTGTGGGATCCCAACCTGTGGCCCCAGATCGTCGCACGGAAGGCGTCGCTGCGGCAGCAGATCAACCGCGCGCGCAACAAAGGCGTGACGGTCTCGCCTCTGGCGACCGCGTCGGCGCACACACTCGAGCCCATCCGGCAGGCGTGGCTGGCCCGGCGCGGCCTGCCGCCGCTGGACTTCCTCGTGCAAACTGACGTGCTCCGCGCGCCATCCTCGCGCCAGTTCCTGGTCGCAACCGTAGGCGCGCGGCGCATCGGTTATCTCGTCCTGGCGCCGATCCCGGCCCGCAATGGCGTGTTCGTCGAGTGGATTCTTCAGGCGCCAGAGGCGCCGAATGGCACAGCAGCGCTGTTGCTCGACGCGGCCTTCCGCCACGCCTCTGGCGCCGCGCTCCTGACGCTCGGGATGGTGCCGCTCTCGACTCACGCGCCGGCCACCGAGTCCCCTCCCCCGCTCCACCTCCGCGCGCTCTTGTGGTGGATGCGCGCGCACGCGCGGCGCTTTTACAACTTCGAGGGACTGGAGCGCTTCAAGGCCAAGTTTGAGCCTCTGGCGTGGGAGCCGCTGTATCTGCTGGCGCCAGAGGCCGTCGGTTTGCCACTCTTGCACGCTGTGGCAGATGCCTTCGCAGGCCCAGGCCGCTCGCCCGAGGCGCTCGTCGCGCAGGCCCTCGCGCGGGCCGCAGGCGACGAAGTCTCGGGCGCGAGACGCGCGCTTCGCCAGAGGCTCAGCGGACGTTGAACGTCGCTTGCGTGGTCTGGTTGATCTGAGAGGCTGCGCCCGGTAGCCGCTGCGCGCGGCAGCGCCGCGAGGTACGGGCTGATGTGCGACTCCAGCGCGCTGTTGCGGCCTGCTAGCGCGCGCGCGTCACAAACTGACCCTGCGGGTTAGAACGTGATGTTGAACGTCAGCCGACCGCCGACGCCCGGGAGGCGCGTCGGGGATGCTGGGGCAGTCGAAGCTGCGGTTGCCGAAGTTGAAGCCGACCTCGGCTGCGGCTTCACCACCAGAACCCGGACCGTCGCCAGAGGCTGTGTTGCCGTCGTTTGTACTGTTGCCGCCACCGGTTCCGGTAGAGGTTGACGGCTCAGGCTGTGTCCTCGGCGTCGGGTTGGCCTCTGGCGTGCGCGTGTTGCTCGGCGGGCTCGGACGGCGGACGGGCGCGTCGGGCGTGGGCGTGTTGCGCGCGATGGGCGGCGTCTCGCGTGGCGTGTTGGGGCGCGGGCGCTCGGGCGTGCGCACCGGCGAGGCCGAGGGCGGCGCGGGCCGCTCGGGCTCCGGCTGCTCGCGCGCCTGCGACCGCTCTCCTGCTTCGGCCCGCTGAGGCGGCCCGGTCACGACAGGGCGCAGCGGGACCATCCCGAAGTCCATCTCCACCAAGCGCACGTCGGCAGGCTCCAGCGCCTCGCGGCTCTCGGCCGCGACGGCGAAGAAGAGCAGCAGGAGCAGAGCGTGGACGGCGAGGCTGACGCCGAGAGAGAAGAGGTCGTCGCGCGACATATGCAGAGAGGGTGCGAGCGTGCGTGAACGCCAACATACGCCGGGGGCGTGCCCACCCGGCCTCTGGCGCCAGAGGCCGTCACGACTCGCGCGTGCGCCACCACACAACCGGCGCCGCCAGAAGCGCCCCCGCGACGCCCGCCACGATGTCGAACGGGTCGGCCGTCGAGCCCGGTAGGAACAGCTGCGCAGCCTCGGCGAGAACGCTCAGGCCAACCGAGATCACAACGGACGCTGCGGCGCGCGTCCCGGTCCCGAGCGACTGCCACAGCACGAACGTCGCACCGGCGAAGAATCCCGGCGCGACGCCGAACACCCACATCTGCCGGATGCCCGCATCGCTCGCCCACGTCCGCACCGGCCCCACACACGCGATCCAGAGCACGCACGCCACGCCCGCGCAAACCGCCAGCACGCGGTCTGGGCGGCGTAGCCGCGAAAGCATCTGGCTCCAGACAACCTCTGGCGGTTCCGCCATCGCTAGCCGCCGAGCGGCGCGAGTAATGCGCGCAGTTGGGCAGTCCTCTCGCGCGTCGCCCTAGCCAGGCAGAGGACCCGCACCATCGGCTCCATGCTGCCCCCCTCGTATTGCGCCGCCACGGTTTCGCAGTGCGCATCGCGGAACGGAATCCAGGCGCGCTGCGCGTCGCGGTGCCGCTGTCGCTGCCTCCGGTCGTACGCCTGCCACCTCTCATCCTCCCCGGGACCTACCTCGACGCTTCGCATCAGGTCGCGGTAGGCGCGGTTCAGCTCGGCATCGGCCTCTTCGTAGAGGCCTCTGGCGCACAGGTTTAACTCCGCCTGCGTAAACGCGTCGGGGCAGATGGTTTCGTTCTGCGCGCGGGCGCCAGAGGCGAGCGCGAGAACGGCGACGCAAGCGAGAAACGTTCGCATGAGATCAGAGCCTCTGGCGGAAGCGTCGCCAGAGGCGGCTAGCGGTTGGGCCGCGCGAAGCGCTCGCCGGCGAGCGTGAACTGGAGCGAGATGCGGTGCGAGACTCCCAGGTCGCCCTGCACGCCCGCGAAGTCGCCGAAGCCGTAGTCCACGTTGAAGCGGCCTGCGTTGAGCCCCACGCCGACAGACGGCGTGATCTGCGTGCCGAAGCGCTCCGAGGTGGTCACGTCGGAGATGCCCGCGCGGAAGGCGATGATGCCTTTGTAGTCCACCTCGCCGCCGATGCGCGGGCGGAACGAGACGCCCCCGGCGTCGACCACGTTGGCGCTCTGGCCATCGAAGCCCAAGTCCAAGTCGGTCGCGAGCGTGATGCCGATGTCGTCGGAAAGGGGCAGCGTCGTCGCGGCGCCCAGTCGCGCCAGAGGCAGCACGATCTCGGTCAGGCCCACGGGCGCGTCGGCGCCGAAGGTTTCCTCGAAGCCCTCGAACTCGGCCTCGTTGACCGACCACGATTGCACCATCGTCGTCACGTCTTGCAGGTTCGCGCCCAGCCGGACGCGGCCAAGCTGGTACTGCGCTGCCAGATCGAGCGAGTACCCCCACGCCGTCGCAAAGTCACCAATCCCGCGCCGCACGACTTTGAAGGACGCGCCAGCGGTCAGGTTCTCGCGTAGGCGCTGCGAGGCCGAGAGGTAGACCGCATTGTCCGCGGCGGAAAACAGGTCGATCTGGCTTTCGGCGTCCGGGAGCGGGAGACCCGTGTCCGGGTTAAAGGCGCGGAGCGTGCTCGCGATGTCATCCACGCCGCTGCGGACGAACGACACACCGACGGTCGTCTTCGATGTGATGGGCCACGCGATCGCGCCGTAGTCGAACGCTACCAGGCCACCGAAGCGCTCGGTGTGCATGTACGCGATCTCGGGACTTTGCAGCCCATCCAGACCCGCGGCGTTCCAATAGCCCGCCGTCACGTCATCGGCGTGGGCCACATACGCCCCGCCCATGCCCAGCGCGCGCGCACCGACGCCAGAGGCGAGAAAGTCCGCGCCGTACTTGACGACCTCGGTCTGGGCCTCTGGCGAGACGGAAAGGGCGAGCACGGCCAGACCGGCGAGGGTCCGCGAGAGGAAGCGCATCATGGGAACGCGGGGGTTCGAGAGCGAAGCCTGGTCGGGACGGGTCGGGGTCGGGTGTGATGGCAAAGGTCGGGACGCGGGGCGGCTCGGGCAAGGGCACGCGCGGGCGCCCCTCATTTCTCGCACACACTGCATGGGCCTCTGGCGCTCGGCCCGAGTTCCGGGGTCCGGGTGAGGCTGGTTCGCGCTCGCTTCTGGCGCCAGAGGCTATGCGGGAAACCGAGCCTCTTGCGTCACGCGCTCGGCCTGCATGACGTGGCGGATCGCGTGGAGGCCCATCGCCTCCAGCCAGGCGCCGAGGGGCAGCTTCATGATCTTGAGAAACGGGGAGCGCACCTTGATCGCGGCGAGGTCCAGGCCATCCGCTTCTTCGCAGGCCGAGGCCAAGCGGTCGGTGTACGTGTCGAACGACGCCATCGCGCGCGTCTTGTCGATGTTGGACTGCGTGCCGGTCGTAGCCGGCGGCTTCATGGGACCGCCGGTGGGGATCGCGCGGCTGCCGGGGCGGACAGCGTCGATGAACTTGCGCGCGACGAAGCCATAGGCGAACGGGCCGCTGGCGCGAGGGCCGCCCTGGGTGACGGCGCTCTCGAAGACGGGCGCGTAGCCCTTTGCCATCGTGTTGAGATGCACAAAGCACTCACCGACCGACCACGACTTGGGGTTTGGCTTCCAGTTGAACTGCGCGTCCGAGAGACCATCCGCAATGCGGTGGGCATCGGTTTGCGCCTGGCGGTAGGCGGCGGCGTAGGACGTGAGTTGATCGGTCATGGCTGGCTGCGGCGGAGGCGGGCGGCAAAGGCGCCGTCTGTGTTGTGGACGTGGGGTAGCGCGGTGTAGTTGCCGCCGGGCGTACGCATCTCGGCGGGCACCTGCTCCGCCAGAGGCTCGTGCGCGAACTCGGGGTGGCGCGCGAGAAAGGCGGCGACGCGCTCCTCGTTTTCCTCGGGTTCGAGCGAGCACGTGGAGTAGACGAGCAACCCGCCGGGGCGCACGCGCCGGGCGGCAGCGTCGAGCAGTCGGTTTTGCAAGTCCGTGAGGTCGCGCAGGTCTTCGGGCATCCGGCGCCAGCGCATGTCGGCGCGCTTGCCCAGCACGCCTGTCCCGGAGCACGGCGCGTCCAAAAGCACGCGGTCGAAGGCCTCTGGCGAGTCCCACGTGATAAGGTTCGCCGCCAGAGGCTCGACGATGCTCGCGCCGTGGGCCTGGGCGGCGGTGCCGATGAGCCGCGTCTTGCCCTCGTGCAGGTCCACGGCCACGACGCGCCCGGTGTTGCCCATCCGCTCGGCGGCGTAGATGGTCTTGCCACCGGGCGCGGCCGTGGCGTCCAAAATGTTCTCGCCTGGCTGCGGGTCCAGCACGCGCACGACGAGCGCCGCGGCCTCGTCCTGCACCGCCGCCTCGCCTCTGGCGAGAATGCCGGCGCCGATGGCCGGTCCCAGACGCTCGACGGTGAGCGAGTCCTCGCTCCAGCGCGAGGGCTCGGGCTCGGCGCCAGAGGCCAGCAGGGCGTCGTGCAAAGCCTCTGGCGTGGTGACGAGGCGGTTGGCGCGGAGGGTATAACGCGGGATGGCGTTGTCGGCGTCCATGAGCGCGCGCGTGGCCTCGGCGCCGTAGCGGTCGAGCCAGCGGCGCGTAAGCCACGTCGGGTGCGAGTGGCGTGTGGCGAGGTCCAGCGCCACGTCGCCAGAGGCGGGCTCGGCCAGGGCTCCGGCGTCGCGCGCGCGCGCCAGCTTGCGGAGCACGGCGTTAGCGAGGCCCGCCGCGCCTTTGTGCAAGAGCGCCTGCGCCACGTCGACGGCTTCGCTTACGGCGGCGTGGGCGGGCTTCTCCTCGATGAGCAACTCGAACGCGCCGATGCGCAGCGCCTGCTGCAACTCGGGGTCCAGGCTCGCCAGAGGCTGCCGCAAAAACTGCTGCAGCGACCAGTCCAGCCAGCGCCGCCAGCGGCTGACGCCGGCCACGAGCGCGAGCGCGCGCCGCTCGGCCTCTGGCGCGGCGCCCTCGCGGTCGATCCCGAGGCGGGCGACAAAGGCGCCTTCCTCCTCGACGCGCAAAAGGCGCTCGGCGGCGAGCAGGCGGGCGGGATCGGGACGGGGCATAAGGCGCGAAGCGAGGAAACGTGCGCCGAGGCTACCCGTAGTCTGGGGGCCCGGCTCCCCTCCCACCCTCTCTTCACCGCTTCCATGCCCACCTGCGACACCTGCGGCAACGACTACGCCAAAGCCTTCACCATCACCGCCCACGACGGGCAGGTGCACACCTTCGACTCGTTCGAGTGCGCCGTGCACGCCCTCGCGCCGCGCTGCGCGCAATGCCAGGTGCGCGTGCTCGGGCACGGCCTGCAGGCGCACGGCAAGGTGTACTGCTGTGAGCACTGCGCCTCCAAAGCGGGCGTCGACGGCCTCCGCGACAGCTTGGACGACGCGTGACGTGTGGCGGCCTCTGGCGCCAGAGGCCGCTCTACCTCAGCGCTTTCAGCGCTACGCTCGCCGCGATCTTGAGCGGGTCCACCGCAGGCGCCAGAGGCCAAAGCGATTTGGGTAAGCCTCGCGCCTACGAACGCCCTGACCAGTAGCGAGGCCGACGGCGCTCGTGCGCAACCGCGAGCACGAGAAGAGACCGTTCGCCAGCTTGGTAGATCACGTAATACGGAAACCGCCGGAGCGGCCAGCGCCGAAGAACATCGCTGCCGACCACCGGAGAGCCGAGCCCCGGCGACTCCGCTAGCACGCCCGCGACGCGCTGCGCCTCGTCGATGAACTGCCCTCCGAGCCCGTCCGCTTGCTCCTCGTAATAGGTGGCCGCGTCGAGCAGTTCGGAGCGCGCATCAGGGTGAAACTGGACGTTTGTCACCGGACCGCGCGGCGGGCGTCTGCGAATACGTCAGGAGCAGAAAGAGCTTCGGCCGTGCCGGAGCGGAGCGCATCTGAGCGGCGCGCTGCCTCGTCGGCCCAGGCGCGCTCCACCTCGTCGGCCTCGTCGAGGCTGGCGATGAGGTGCTGGGCGAGCTGGGCGCGCTGACTCGCCGGAAGGCGGAGGGCCTGGGATTCGATCTCTTGGATGCTCATAGCGGAATCGGAACGGCGTTGCAGCAAGGTAGCGCGCAGACGGCCCAAGCCTCTGGCGCCAGAGGCCGCTCTACCTCAGCGCTTTCAGCGCCACGCTCGCCGCAATCTTGAGCGGGTCCACCGCGGGCGCTAGAGGCGGGTTGTAGATCAGGTCTACGTCCTCCGCCAAGTCGCGCGCCGTCGCGCCGCTGCGGATGAGCGGCACGAGCACGTTGGCGCGCTGCGCCGCATACTCCGGCGCGACGACCTGCCCGCCGAGGATGCGGCCTCTGGCGCGATCCACGACCAAGCGCACGTCGATGGGCTGGGAGCCGGGAAAGACGGCCGTGCGCGTTTTGTGGCGGATCTGCACCACCAGAGGCTCGAAGCCCGCCTCGCGCGCGCTCCCCTCGCGCATCCCGATAGACGCCGCCTCGATGCCGAACGCCTTGACGCCGACCGCGCCCGTAACCCCGCGGAACACGTCGCCCGCGCCTCTGGCGGCGTTGCGCGCGGCCACGCGCGCCGTGCGGCGGCCGGTCGGCGCCAGAGGCCAATGGATCTTGGGGCCGCCGGTCACGCGCGAGACCTCGATAAGGTCGCCGCAGGCCCACACATTGCGCAGATTGGTGCGCATCTGCTCGTCGGTGGCGACGGCGCCGGTCGCCCCCAGCGTGACGCCCGCTTCTTCGGCCAGTTCGGTGCGCGGCTCGATACCGATGGCGACGACCACGGCCTGACAGCCGATGATCTCGCCTTTGTTGGTCCGCACGGCTTCGACGCGTCCGTCGCCCGCACCGAGGATCTCGGTCGGCTTCTCGGCGCGCACCGCCACGCCCGCAGCACGCACTGCCGCGTCCATCTGCCCCGAGGCCTCTGGCGCGAAGGCGTTGGCGAGCACGCGGCCGTTGGGGTCGAGGATCGTCGCGCGAAGCCCGCGGTCGCGCATGGCTTCGGCGATCTCGACACCGATGTAGCCGCCGCCGACGACGCAGACGTGCTGCACGGGCTCCGTTTTGAGCCACATTTTGAAGCCTCTGGCGTCGGCAAGGTCGCGGAGGACGAACACACCCCCAGCGTCTTCGCCGGGCACGCCCAGGCGCTTGGCGCGGGCGCCGGTCGCGAGAATAAAGCGGTCGAAGCGCTCCTCGCGCGTCGCGTTGTACGCGCTCGCGTGGACGGTCAGCGTGCCACGGCGCGCGTCCAGCGCCGTCACGCGGTGGTTGACGAACACCTTTAAATCGCGTGAGCGCTCCAGTTCCTCGGGTGTCAGCACGATGAGGTCGGGCGTGCCCTCCAGCCGGTCCGCCACGAAGTACGGCATCTCGCACGCACCCACGGAGACGTGCGGCGAGGCCTCGTAGAGCACGACTTCGGCCTCTGGCGCCTCGCGCTTGGCCTCGGCGGCGGCGGCGGGTCCGGCCGCGAGGCCACCGATAACTGCGATGCGCATGCGTCTTGCTGTGTGGGGCCGGGAAGCTAGCGCCGGGCGCTGACCGGGGTGTGTCGCGGCCTCTGGGTGGGTTCCGGGTTCCGGGTTCCGGGTGAAGCTGCTTCCCAGTTGCCTCTGGCGCCAGAGGCGACATGAGGGGCGGTGCTCGGCGGGTAGAACCCCCTGAGAACGCTCGGGCTTGCGCTCTGACCTGCCGCCAGAGGCTGGGCGAGGTACCACGCGCGCTGATTGCGAGACGGAGGGTCGCGTTCTCTGTCCCCCTCAAGAGCGGGGACAATCCAGATCTCACCTCTGGCGAGGCACCGAGCCACATCAGCCCCGGGAGGCGACCGCGGTGCGGATTGTCCCCCTTGTTTAGGGGGACAGAGGATGCGACCACAAGAAGCACCCTACGGCTCAGACGCTCGGCACACGCCAGAGGCCGGACCAGCGCACAGAGCGGAGCATCCTCGGGGGGTCCCAGCCTGGCACCGGAGCCTCCCGCTATAAAGCTTCTGGCGCCAGCAGCTTCCCGCCACGAAGCCTCTGGCGCAAGCACTCACACCCGCCCCTCCGCCAACCCATCCACTACCGCGTCGTGCGGCACGCCCTCGGCGTGCTCGTGGCTCGCGGGCTCCAGGTGGCTCGTGATTTGCACGCGGCTCTGGGGAAACAGCGCCCGCTGCCGCGCCTCCACCGCACTCGCGCGCCGGTGCGCCTCGTCCAACGAGAGGTCGTCGTCGAAGAGCAGGTGCTGCTCCAGAAACACGCGGTCGTTGACGCGGCGGTGCCGCACGTGATGAAACCCGTCGATCTCGCCAGAGGCCGCGAGCAGTTCGAGCACGCGCTGCGTTTCGGCCTCGTCGGCGGTGTCCATCAAGCCTCTGGCGGACTCGCGCATGAGCCGAGCCGAGGTCCACAAGATGTTGAGCCCCATGACCAAAGCCACCAACGGGTCCAGCCACTCGATGCCCGTCAGGAGCACAAGCGCGACGCCGACGAGCACGCCTAGACTCGTCCACATGTCGGTCAAGACGTGATGCCCGTTGGCGACGAGCACGAGCGCGTTGGTGCGTTTGCCGACGCGGATGAGGTAGAGGCCCAGGATGAGGTTGATCGCGCCCAGGCCGGCCGTGATCGCCAGGCCCGCGCCGAGGTTGGACAGCTCTGGCCCTTCGATGAGCGCGCGCACCGCTTCCCACGCAATCGCGAGCCCCGCGACCATGATCAGTGCGCCCTCGGCACCCGAGGAGAAGTAGGCGATCTTGCCGTGCCCGTACGGATGCTTACGGTCGGCAGGCTGCCGCGCGTACCACAGGCTAAAACCTGCCACGGCCGTTGCCGCGAGGTGGATCACCGATTCCAGCGCGTCAGAGAGGATTGCCGTCGAGCCCGTCAGGTGATACGCCCAGCCCTTCCCGGCCAGCATCACCACCGCGACGGCCAGCGACGCCCGCATGGCCCACGCCTGCGCACGTTCCGCCTCTGGCGAAGCCTCGTGCTCGGCCAGGGACATAGGCTCCGCCAGAGGCGAGTGATCGTGCGAATGTCCGGCGTGCAGTAGCATGAGGCCTAAACCCTCGCGCCCCTCTTCCGGTTTCTCCGCACATGACTCTCGATCACATCGGCATCGCCGCCGACGACACTGCCGCTTCCCTTTTCGAGCACCTGCTCGGTGCTGCGCCCTACAAGACCGAAGTGGTGTCCTCGCAGGGCGTCCGCACCGTTTTCTTTGGCGACGGCGGCGCCTCTGGCGCGGCGCCCAAGCTCGAACTCTTGGAATCGGTCGCGGAGGGCTCGCCCATCGCCACGTTTCTGGACGCCAGAGGCCCGGGCCTGCACCACATCGCCTTCGAGGTGGAGGACCTGGACGTCGAGATGGCGCGCGTTCGCAGCCTCGGCATCCGCCTCCTGAGCGACGTGCCCCAGCCGGGCGCCGACGGCAAGCGTATCGTCTTCCTGCACCCCAAGGACACCGCGGGCGTGCTCGTCGAGCTCTGCGCGTCGGCGCCCGCTTCGCCGCGGCCTCTGGCGGTGCCGTGGGGCGAGCGCGAGATGGGCGGCTGGACGATGGGCCGACGCCGACGCCCCGCCGCTCGTCGCGCTGCACGGCGCGACCGGCACCGCGGATCAGCTCGCACGCTTCGCGCCGGTCTGGGCTGAGCACTTCCGCGTGATCGCGTTGGACCTGCCCGGCCACGGCGCGAGCCCCGATCCCGAGCCCATGAGTTGGGTGCGGTTCGCCTCTGGCGTCATCGCCGCGATGGACTACCTCGGGCTGGAACGCCCGCACGTCTTCGGCTACTCGCTCGGCGCAGGCGTGGCGCTAGAGGTCGCCCGCCAGAGGCCCGTCGCGCGCTTGGCGCTCCACGCCACGAGCACGCAGTGGACGCCGCGCGAGGTCGGGATCATGACCGACGGCCTGACGAACATGCCGCAGCACGTCCAGACGCATCTCGCCGACCTCCACGGCGGCCTCTGGCGCGAGGTCGTCGCGCAGATGACCGACTTCGCCGAGCGCCTGCCCGGCGACTGGATTACTGACGCGATGCTGGCCGAGGTCTCCGCCCCGACCCTCGTCAGCATCGGCGACCGCGACGCGCTGTTCAGCGTCGAGCAGGCGCTGCACCTCGCGCGAGTGCTTCCTGACGCCGCCCTCTCGGTCCTGCCAGGCGTAGACCACAACCTTTCCACGCTCGACGCCGACGCCTTCGCCAGAGGCGTGGCCGCGCACCTCCTCTCGTCATGAAGCCAGTTCTGATCGTCCTCGCTCTCCTCGTGGGGTGCGCGTCCCCTCCAGACGCCTCTGAGCCGTGGCCCGCACGCGCGCCATCCTACTACACGCCACTCTTGACCGACGGCACGATCAACCCTCAGTGGATCGGTGATGCACCAGCCGACGCGGCACGGCTAACGCTGCCTGACACGCTCGCGTTGCCGCGCCAGAGGCTCGCGAACCTGATGGCCTCTGGCGACACGCTGCGCACCAACGTGGTCGCCGATGTGGCGGGATACGAGTTGTGCCCGCCGTGCGAGCCCGGTCTGCAATGCGAGCCCTGCGCGCCAGACCGCATCGTGCTGCGCGCGTGGGCACACCCGTATGCAGCGCAAACGCTCGCTTGGTTTGAGATGCCGCCCGCTGCGTACGAGACGCTCCGCGCATTCCACAGCGTCATCGCGAGCGTCGAGGTCCGCCGCGAGGGCGACAACACGTCGTATCACCTCCTCGGCATCACCGATGCGCCGGGCGCTTCTTCGCCGTGACCCGCCCGCTCCTCCCTACCGAGGCCTCTGGCGCCGCGCGCGTCGTCGCACGGGCCTTTGCCGAGGACCCGCTGATGTGCCACCTGTTTCCCGACGCAGCGGCACGCCAGAGGCAGGCGGCGACCTACTACGCCGCGGCCCTCCGCCGCCTCTACGGGCCGCACGGCCGGGCCGAGTGCGCCGAGGCCGCAGGCGAGATCAGCGCCGTCGCGCTGTGGCGGAAGCCGGGCGCGGACGCGCGCGAGGCCGAGCGAGCGCTGCTCCCCGCCCTGCGCCACAGCACCGGCCTCTCCGATTTCGCGCGCGTGCTGCGCGCGCTCGACGCCTTCGACCACGCCTACCCGCGCGGCGACCTGTTCTATCTCAGCATTCTCGCGACCTCGCCAGAGGCCCAGGGGCGAGGCCTCGGCTCCGCGCTCGTTCGCGCCGGAACGCGGCGCGCGGACCGCGCAGGGCTCCCGTGCTACCTCGAAACCGGCACCGAGGCCAACGTCGCGTGGTACGCGCGCCACGGCTTCCGCGCGATACACGAGATCCCGCTGCCAGATTCAGGCCCCACACACTGGGGCCTCTGGCGCGATCCTCAGGCCTCTGGCGCCAGAGGCTGAGCCAAAATCAGGCGGCGCGCTCGCTCGTGTGCCAGAATCGCCCAGAGCGGACGCATGAGAACAGCGAACAGTGGCTCCCACCACGGAGCGCGGGCAGGCTCACCGGCCTCCGCGCTCGCCAGCGCGTCGCACATCCAGTGGAGTTGCTTGATGTGCGCGACGAAGCCAATCAGTCCGGTGACGATCATGACCACACCCAGGGCGATACCCACGACGCCCGACACCACGTCGGGAAGAAACCAGAAGGCATCGGCAGACTGGATGAGCCCGAGTGCTGTCAGAGTCAGGATCGTCGCGCTGTGCGTGCGCCGGAAGTGCTCGCGGAACTCTGCCAGCGACGCGCCAGAGGCCACGCGCGAGATCTCGTAGCCGAACGACCACTCCCACAGCACCCACGCCGGAATCAGCAGCACACCGAGGCGCAACGGCAGGCCGCCCAGCACCAGACTCGCCAGCACCACAGCAATGACCGCGATGGTGGGAAGCGTGGCGACGCGATACGTGAGAGGAGACGAAGGCGTGCTCATCCTCTTCCTATCGGCCCTTCCTCCCGCAACTCCAACACACGCGCGGTGTGGCACGCCTCCGCCACGCCCAGCGCGATCGTTGCCTCTGGCGGTAGAAGTCTCTGGCGGTAGACGCCTCTGGCGTGACTCGCTACCCATTCCGGGCGCACGCGACACTCCGCCGTCACCGCCGGGCACGACACTGCCCGGTCGGCGTACACCCGCCTCTGGCGACACCCCCAGAGGCCACCCACAGGCACCCACGCTGGACGCCATTCCGCCAGAGGCACATTCCATGACCGACGCAGACGTTTTCGCCGACAAGCTCAAGCACCTCCCCACCGGGCCGGGCGTGTACCAGCACAAAGACGCCGAGGGGACCGTTCTCTACGTCGGCAAGGCCAAAAACATCCGGTCTCGCGTGCGCTCGTACTTCCAACAAGGTCGCCCGCGAGAGGCCCGCATCACGGCGCTCGTCAAAAAGGTGGTGGACGTGGAAGTGATCGTCACAGACACGGAGGCCGAGGCGCTGATCCTGGAGAACAACCTCATCAAGGAGCTCCAGCCACGCTACAACGTGCTGCTCAAGGACGACAAGACGTACCCGTACATCTGCATCAAAAAGGAGCGCTTCCCCCGCGTCTTCCCCACGCGCAACGTGCGCAAAGACGGCTCGCTCTACTTCGGCCCGTACACCGACGCCAAGGCGATGCGCCACGTCCTGGCGACCATCAAGGACCTCTTCAAGCTCCGCTCGTGCTCGCTCCCGCTCAACCCGAAAGCCATCGAAGCGGGCAAGTACCAGGTGTGCCTGGACTACCACATCCAGAAGTGCGCCGGGCCGTGCGTGGGCTACGAAACGCCCGAGCATTACGCCTCCTCCATCGAGCAGATCAAGCACCTGCTCAACGGCAAGACCGGCGAACTCGTCGCGCTGCTCAAAGACGAGATGCAGCGTCTGGCGAGCGAGAAGGAGTTCGAGGAAGCCGCCGTCTACCGCGACCGCGTGGCGGCGCTCACGAAGTACAGCACCAAGCAGAAAATCGTGAGCGACCAGGAAGTCGACCGTGACCTGTTCGCGATCAGCGTTGACCGCAAGGAAAACGTCGGCGTCGGCGTGCTCTTCAAGGTCCGCGAGGGGAAAATCTTGGGCCGCCAGCACAAGATTCTCCGCCCCGTCGACGAAGTCCCGGACGCCGAGCTGATGCAGCGCGTTGTCGAGTCGCACTACGCGCAGGCCACCTTCTTCCCCGACGAGGTGTACCTCTCGGTCGCGATGGAGTCGCCAGAGGCCGTGACGGCGCTTCTGGCGGAGGGCCGCGGCAAGAAAGTGGTCGTCAACAACCCGCAGCGCGGCGAGAAAGCCAGCCTCTTGCGCATGGTCGAGGCCAACGCGGAGTTGCTGCTCGGCGAGTGGCTGCGCCAGAAGGAGAAGCGCAACGAGGACTTCATTCCCAAAAGCGTGCTCAGCCTGCAGCGCGATTTGCGGCTCAAAAAACCGCCGCGCCGCATCGAGACGTTCGACATCTCGCACCTGGGCGGGACCGGGACCGTGGCCTCTTGCGTGGTCTTCCAGGACGGCAAGCCGCGCAAAAGCGACTACCGCACCTACAAGATCCGAACCGTCCCAGACGGCAAGCCCGACGACTTCCAGTCCATGCGCGAGGTCGTGGAGCGCCGCTACGCCCGCCTGCTTGAGGAAAACGGCCCGTGGCCGGACTTGGTCATCATAGACGGAGGCAAGGGCCAGCTCTCCAGCGCGGTGAGCAGCCTTCAGCGCGTAGACGTGTACGGCAAGTTTCCCGTCGTGGGCCTCGCCAAGCGCCTGGAAGAGGTCTTCTTCCCCGGCGACAGCACGAGCACCATGATCCCTCGCACGTCCTCCAGCCTGCGCCTGGTGCAGCGCTGCCGCGATGAGGCGCACCGCTTCGCCATCACAGCCCAGCGCAAGCAGCGCCGCATCAAAGACCTGCGCAGCGAGCTCTTGGACATCCCCGGCGTGGGCGCCAAGACGACGCAGAAGCTGCTCACCGTCCTCGGTAGCGCCAAGGCCGTCCGCGAGGCGCCAGAGGCGGAGATCGCGGCGGTCACAGGTCCCGCGGCGGCGCGCAAGATCCGCGCGTTCTACGATGCGCCAGAGGCGCAGCCCAGCGGAGCCTCTGGCGAGGGCGCGGCGCCAGAGGCGGGCTGAAGCCTCTGGCGACGTACCCGCCACCGACGTACCCGCCACCGACGGTGGGCGTTTGTGCCTGCGGCTGCTCTGCAAGTAGAAGGGGCACGGCTAACGCCGGAGCGGCACAGCTTCTGGTTTCGCATGAGAAATGGTGCCTGAACCGAGCCGCCGTGTGCAAACGCGAAGCGTAGGACGGCACCTCAGGAAGCGCTTCCAGCTGTAAGGTTCGCGTTAACAACTGCCTCTGGCGTCCCGGCTTCGTGACACGTTAACAGAGTGGGCCGTACCTAGCTCGCTCTGGAACAGTCTCCGCAAGAGGCTCTAGCACGTCACCCCCTTCCCCGATGGCCCGCCTCGTTTCCGCTACCCTTCTCGCCCTCGCTGCCCTCGCGCTCATTGTGAACGCCAGCGGAGAGCCCGACCTTCAGGCTCAGAGCGATCAGCCTGCCACCGCCGACGCCATCGTCCTCGTCGCGGACTGACGCCATCTGACGTGTCGCCTCACGAGAGGCCCCAGACACCCCGGCTTGCAGCTCGGTCGCCCTCTGGCGGTCGGGCTGCAGTCTTTCTGGCCTCTGGCGCCAGAGGCCATCGACACGCGTTCTCGCCAGAGGGCCGCATCACGCCAGAGGCCGGTTGACGCGGCGCCCATAGGCAGCGACCTTCGAGCGCCCCTCTGCCTCGCGCGCTCATGCTCAACTATATCTGGGCAGGCCTGATATTCCTCAGCCTGCTCTTCGCCACCGTCACCGACGTAGGCGACCTCACGCGGGACACGTACCGCAACGGCCAGGCGGTGCCTCTGGCGGTGGACTTCCCCGGCGGCTACGACGCCTCGGCGCCGCGCCAGCCTGTCGAGATCCGGCTGGACTCGACCGCGCTGGGCACCTTCTACGGACTCGGTGCGCCTCTGGCGGTCGCGAACAGCTACAGCGGCACGCTGCTGCAGAGCGAGGCCGGGGGCCGCGAACTGCGCTTCGCCGCCGACGCCGACCTTCCGGGCGTGCTCGCGACGATCCGCGACGAGACCAACCCGCGCGACCAAGTGTTGCAGGGCGAGCTTCCGGCCGGGCCTCTGGCGCCAGAGGCGGACTCATCGGGCGCGTCGCTGGCCACGAGCGTCACGTTCGCGCCGGTGCGCTTCGCCAAGATGCGCGCCATCTCGGCGGCGGCGCTGGATTTCGCCGAAGTCGCGGTCGAGATCGCGCTGGGCCTGATCGGCGTGCTGGCGCTTTTCCTGGGGCTGATGAAAATCGCCGAGGAGGCAGGAATCGTGTACTCGCTGGTCAAGCTGGTGCGGCCGTTGCTCAAACCGCTGTTTCCCGGCATCCCGGACGGGCACCCCGCGATGGGCATGATCGCGCTCAACCTCGCGGCCAACATTTTCGGGCTGGGCAATGCCGCTACGCCGTTTGGCATCAAGGCCATGGAGGAGCTCCAAACACTTAACCCGGAGCGCGAGACCGCGACGGACGAAATGGCGATGCTTCTGGCGATGAACACGGCCAGCGTGCAGCTCGTGCCGCCGGTCTTGCTCATCGCGCTCATCGGATTGGAGATCAACGAGGTGTACTTCGCCATCGTCTTCACGACGGTGTGCTCGCTCACCGTCGCGATCCTCACCGCGAAAGGGCTTTCCAAGCTGCGCCGATACCGTGCGACGGACCCGAGACGGCCGGAAATGCTCGCCACGTTTACGCCAGAGGCTCGCCCAGCCTTCGCCTCGCCAGAGGCTTCTGGCGCGCCTGCCTCTGGCGACACCTCTAGCCCCGACGCCTGATGGACACCTTCCGAGAGATTATCAGCGTCCTGTCCACCTTTGTGCTCCCGGCGCTCATCGTCGGGATCCCGCTGTACGGGCTGTTCAAACGCGTGCCGGTGTACGAGCGCTTCGTGGACGGCGCGAAGGAGGGCTTCTCGCTCGCCGTGACCATCATCCCGTACCTCGTCGCCATTTTGTTCGCGATCGGGATGTTCCGGGCCTCTGGCGCGCTGGACTTTCTGGTGACGGCGCTCACGCCCGTCCTAGGCCTTATCGGCGTGCCCGCCGAGGTTCTGCCCATGGCGATTGTGCGTCCGCTGACGGGCTCCGGCTCGGCTGCCATCGTGGCGGACTTCGCGACGCAGTACGGCACGGACAACATCCTGACCCGCATCGTCGCGACGATGTTCGGCTCGACCGAGACGACGTTCTACGTGATCGCGGTCTACTTCGGCGCGGTCGGCATCAAGAAGACGCGCCACGCGCTTCCCGCCGGGCTCATCGCCGACGGCGCGGCGATGCTGTTCGCGGTCTGGATCTGCCTCTGGCTGTTCGGGTGAGTTCCGGGTTCCGGGTTCCGGGTTCCGGGTTCCGGGTTCCGGGTTCCGGGTTCCGGGTAAAGCTGTTTCGCGCCCGCCTCTGGCGCCAGAGGCCGCTTCCCTCTTCATCGCGCATGCTGCATCCATCCCTTTTGCATCGATGTGCGTCGTCTTCCTCGCGCTCGACCGGCACCCGCGGTGGCGCGTGATCCTCGCCGCCAACCGCGACGAGCACTACGCCCGCCCGACAGCACCGGCAGGCCTCTGGCGCGATGACACTGAGATCATCGGCGGGCGAGACGTGGAAGCAGGCGGGACGTGGCTGGGCGTGACCGGGAGCGGACGCTGGGCCGCGCTCACAAACGTGCGAGACCTTCCCGCGCACGCCAAGGACCGGCGCTCTCGCGGTGGCCTGCCCGCCGATTTCCTCCGCGGCAACGACACGCCAGAGGCCTACGCGCGCCGCGCGTTCCGCCAGAGGCAGGCCTACAACCCGTTCAACCTGCTGACAGGTGCGGGCGCCGACGTGTGGATCGCCTCCACGCACACCGACGCGCCCGAGCGCGTGCCGCCGGGCGTCCACGGCCTGAGCAACGCGACGCTCAACACACCGTGGCCCAAAGTGAAGCGCGGCACCGAGTCTCTGCAGGGCCTCTTGCGCGATCCCGCCGTTCTCGACCACGCGGACCTCGCGCCAGAGGCGCTGTTTAGGCTTCTGGCGGATGCCGAGCCCGCGCCCGACGCTGCGCTGCCCGAGACAGGTGTCGGGTTGGACTGGGAGCGCACCCTCTCCCCCATTTTCATCGCCTCGCCGGACTACGGCACGCGCGCGAGCACGGTCTTGCTACTAGATGCCTCTGGCGCGGGCGTATTCGCAGAGCGCACGACCACGCCAGAAGCCTCCATGCCAGGAAACTCCTCTGGCGGCGCGGCGCGTGAGCAGCGGTTCACACTTGGCGGCGGAGCGCTTTGAGGCCTTTGGGCGTGAGCGCGTAGACATCCGCCAGAGGCTCCGTCAGGTCGAGCAAGCCTTCCGCCAGAAGCCAGTCCGCGAGCGCATCGCGGCGGCGCGGCGTCGTATCTGGCAGCCACGCCTCGCGCGGGGTGCCTCCGCGCACGGCACCGAGAATCGCGACGAGATCCCGCTCATCCTCTGGCGTGACGGTCGCGGGGCGGTGGCGGCCCAGGCAAACGTCGCAGCGGCCGCAGCGCGAGGGCGCGCGTTCTCCGAAGTACGCCAACAAGTGTTGGCGCCTGCACCCGACGCTCTCGGCGTAGCGCACGACGTGGTCCAGACCACGACTGGCGCGCCGCAAGCCTCTGGCGAGTGCAGGCGCGTCGACGGGCGCCGTGGTGCCGCGCGAGGTGCTCCAGATCAGGTCCACGCCCGCGCCGTGCGTCGCGGTGACGATGCCGCGCTCGCTCAGGAAGTTCAGGCCCGCCAATACGCGCGCGTCCGGCAGGCCTGTGGCCTTCGCCAGAGGCTCCATGCGCACCTCGGCGCCGTCGCCAAAGGCCTCTGGCGGGAGCGCACGCACCAAAGCCGTCACGAACTTCGCCAGAGGCGGCGGTTGCGAGTCGGCGTAGGTGAGCAGTGCGGGCGCAGTCTGGTGGACGCGGACGCGCACGCGGTCGGGCCGGGCATCGCGGACGGCCCAGGCGCCCTGGTGCGCGAGGTGCAGCAACGCGGCGTGCGCCAGAGGCAATGGCACGCCCGCGAGCGTCGCGAGGCGCGCGGGGTCGAGGCGTGTCGGGCCGTCGGGCTCGGAGCCGATGGCGAGACCGACGAGCGAGCCCGCAGCGACGTAGACCGCTTGCACCTGCTTCGCCGTCGGGTGACTGCCCGCGGCCATTGCGCGTGGCAACGCGTCATCGCCCGGAGAGATCACGAGCGTGCAGTACGCCCGCGCGCCGTCGCGCCCCGCGCGGCCCGCCTCCTGGTAGTACGCCTCGACGGTCGGCGGCAGCGCCGTGTGGACGACGGCCCGCACGTCGGCTTTGTCGATGCCCATGCCGAACGCGCTCGTCGCCGCGATCACGCGCGTCTCGCCCGCCAGCCACCGCCGCTGCACGCGCGTCCGAGCCTCTGGCGCGAGCCCTGCGTGGTACGCCTCGGCACCCACGCCAGAGGCTGACAAGCGACGCGCCCACTGCTCGGTCGCCTTGCGCGTCCCGGCGTAGACCAGCCCCGGTCCCGGCACGCCCTCGAAGACGCCCGCCACGGTTTGGGCTTTGTTTTCGGAGTGCAGCACGCTCCACACGAGGTTGGGCCGGTCGAAGCCGCGCACGACCCGCTCCGGGTCCTCCAACTCTAGCTGCGTCACGATGTCGCGCCGCACCTCGGGCGTCGCCGTCGCCGTCACCGCCACGACGGGCGCCGCGCTCGCCAGAGGCGTTCGTCAGCAGGCCTCTGGCGCTAGCGATGCGGCGGTACGCTGGGCGAAAGTCGTGGCCCCACTCGGAGATGCAGTGCGCCTCGTCGATGGCGAGCAGCGAGACGGGCAGGCGTGGTGCGCGCGACGTGAACAGGTCGGTTTGCAGACGCTCGGGCGTGAGGTAGAGGATCTGGTAGCGCCCGAACTCCGCGTCGGTCCAGAGCTGCTCCTGGTCTCGGCGCGAGAGGCCGCCGTGCGCCATTGCGGCGCGGACGCCTCTGGCGTGCAGCGCGTCTACCTGGTCGCGCATGAGCGCGATAAGAGGCGAGACGACGAGCGCGAGGCCTGGCCGCATGAGCGCAGGCACTTGGTAGACGAGGCTTTTGCCGCCGCCCGTCGGGAGCACCGCGAGCGCGTCGCGTCCGTCGCAAACCGCTGCGATGGCCTCGGCCTGACCGGGCCGGAACGCATCGAAGCCCCACCTCTGGCGGAGCACGTCGAGCGGTGTAGCGGTGGAAGCATCGGAAGTCACCCTGGAAGCTAGAGCGACACGCCAGAGGCTGGCGCTGAGCCGTGACGGGATTCCCTCGCGGTTCCTGTTAGACCGTTCACAGGCCAGTGTCTATCGCCTGCCTTGATAAAACTGGCTCCCGCAAGGAAGCCGGTTGTGGTAGCAGTCGGCGCAGTCCAAGGTTCGTGGTGGGACCGGTGAGGGCTGCGCCGTCTGTCTCGGTAGCTTCGGCGTCCGCCCCGCCGCTTCCGTGTCGCACCCGCTCGTCTCCGTCGTCATTGTCACCTGGAACGGGCTGGCGCTTTTGCAGCGCTTCCTGCCCTCGGTCCTTGCCACGGACTACCCGGCGCTGGAAATCGTCGTGGCCGACAACGCCTCTGGCGACGGAACCGCTTCGTGGCTCGCCGAGCACCACCCCGAGGTCGTCGTCGTGCGCCACAGCGAAAACCTGCTCTTCGCAGGCGGCAACAATGAAGCCGTGCCGCACGCCAGAGGCGAACTCCTGGTGTTCCTCAACAACGATGTCGAGGTGCAGCCCGACTGGCTCCGGCCTCTCGTAGCCGCGCTCGCAGAGCCTGGCGTGGGCGCCGTGCAGCCCAAGCTGCTCCAACTCGACCGCACCACGTTCGAGTACGCGGGCGCCTCTGGCGGATTTCTGGATCGCTACGGCTTCCCGTTCACGCGCGGCCGAATCTTCGACGCGCTCGAAGCCGACCGCGGCCAGTACGACAACGCCCGCGACGTGACGTGGGCCACCGGCGCCGCCTTCGCAATCCGGCGCGAGGCCTGGGACGAAGCGGGCGGCTTCGATGCCAGCTTCGGGATGCACATGGAAGAGATCGACCTGTGCTGGCGCCTCTGGCGGCTGGGCTGGCGCGTGCGCGTGGCGCCAGAGGCCGAGGTCTATCACCTCGGCGGCGCGTCGCTGCCGCGGGGCAACGCGCGCAAGACGTACTACAACTACCGCAACGGGCTGGTGATGCTGGCCAAGAACCTGCCCGCGCCAGAGGCTACGCGCGTGCTTCGCGCCCGCCGCGCGTTCGATGCCGTCGCCGGCTACGCGCGCTCTCGCCTCTGGCGACCTCGATACCGCCCGCGCCATTCGCGAGGGCTGGCGCGACGCTCGGCCTCGCATCCGCGCGGTCGTGCCGCCAGAGGCTGGCGAGCCGCAGCCTCCTCTCTACGGCCGCTCGGTCGTGCTCGACCATTTCGCCAGAGGCGTCAGTCAGTTCTCGGAACTCCGCGGACCGATCTCGCGCGGCGGCCTGGCCACAGGATCGCGGCGATAGACGCCAGCACAATGCCCATGCCGGCCCACGCCAGAGGCAGCGGAAACTCCTCGAACAGGAGCGCCGCGAGCGCTGCCGCGACGAGTGGCTCCAGCAGCGACAGCAAGCCCACCGTCGACGCTGGGATGTATTTGACGGCGTACGCGAACGCGCCGTGACCCAAGAGGCCAGGCCCGAGTGCCATCGCGAGACACATTCCGAGCGTCTTCCACCCGATTGCGAGGTCTACACCGCCGACCAGCGCGACGCCCGCCACCAAGACCAGCACCACCACGTTCATCGGGAAGAAGTAGGCCGCGAAGCCCAGCTTTTGGCGCACGGTCCGCCCGATGAGGAGATACACCGAGAACGCGAACGCCGCGCCGAGCGCGAGGCTGTTGCCCAGGAGCGCGCGCGGAAACGCCCCGCCTCTGGCGTCCGCAACGCCGATCAGTGCTGCACCGGCGACGCCCGCGAGAATCGCGACCCAGGCGCGCCCTCCCAGCTTCTCGCGGAAAAAGAGCGTGCCCAGGATGGCGATAAACAGCGGGCTCATCGTCACCAGCACGGTCGCACTCGCGACGGCGGTGTACGCCAGCGACGCGAACCATCCCAGAAAGTGCAGCCCGAGCAGCGCGCCCGCTGTGCCGACGAGCAGCATGTCGCGCGAGTTCAGCCGTGCATAGTCCGCGCGCGCGGTGCGCCCCAATCCCACCGGCAGCAGCAACACGACCGAGAACACGAGGCGCCAGAACACGAGCACGCGAAAGTCCACGCCGCCATCCACGCCCGCGTAGCGAATCAAAATCGCAGAGGCCCCGAGCGTGGCAAGCCCCGCGGAGAGAATGAGCCACACGCGCGGCGTCGCGCCAGAGGCCTCTGGCGGCTGGGCCTTCCGTGCCGCCTCTGGCGCCGCGGCACGCGCCAGGGGCTCGCCATCGAGCGCGGCGTCTTGGTCAGGGACTCTGCCCATCCCCTATTCCCGCGCGCGTCGCGCGCACATCCCCCATCTCTCTGCGCTCAGGAGATGCAGGTGTTTGCGCTCGCACCGCTTCGCGCGCATCAGCGCAGGCGGTCCATCGAGCGGACGAGCTTGATGTCCTTGTCCACGCCACGCTGTGCGAGGCGCAGGATTACATACGCGAGCACAGGCGCGAGCGCGAGCAAGATGCCGCCCGTCGCCAGAGGCGCGTCGCCTTCGCGCAGGAACAGGCCCGCGATCGCTACGGCAACCGTGAGCAGCACGGCGACCTGCGCAGCCTGGATGATCTGCCTCTGGCGCTTGCGGTCCTTGTATAGCACCGCAGCACCGAACGAGATGGCTGCCGCGATGCCCGCAAGCACGAGCCCGGCTGTGCCCAGCCACGCCATGTTGGCCGCAATGGGTGCGGACCACGCGTCCGCAAAGACCGCGAAAAGCACGAGCAGCGTGCCCGCGACGAGGAGGTAGAGAGTCTGGATGCGCTGAATCATGCGTTCACGATCTGGGCCACACGGGCCGCGAGGTGGTCGGCGAACTCGCCTGTGGAGGCCGTGCCTCCCAGGTCGCCGGTAAGGTGGGTGTTCTCGGCGTACACGTCGTGCAGCGCCTCGCCGATGGCATCGGCGGCGGCGATCTCGCCGAGGTGGCGGAGCATCATCTCGCCGGAGCGGATGATGGCCGTGGGGTTGGCGATGCCCTTGCCCGCGATGTCGGGCGCGGAGCCGTGGACGGCCTCAAAAAGCGCGTGCTCCGCGCCGATGTTGGCCGAGCCCGTCACGCCGAGACCGCCGACGAGCCCGCTCATCAGGTCCGAGAGGATGTCGCCGAACAGGTTGGAGGTCACGATGGAATCGTACTCCTGGGGGCGAATGACGAGTTGCATCGCCATGTTGTCCACGATGCGGTCGTCAAACTCAATCTGGGGAAACTCCTCGGCCATCTCTTTGCCGATGCGCAAAAACATGCCGCCGGTCTCCTTGAGAATGTTGGCCTTGTGCACGAGCGTCAGCCTTTTGCGGCCGCGCCGGATCGCGTCCTCGAACGCGTAGCGCACGATGCGCTCGCAACCTGTCACCGAGTACCGCGCGACGGCGTCCGCGATGCCGTTGCGTTCGTCGGTGTACTCGATGCCGGTGTACAGGCCCTCGGTGTTCTCGCGGTAGAGCATCAGGTCGACGCCCTCGAACGGTCCCTGCGTGTTGGGCAGCGTGACGCACGGTCGCACGTTCGCGTAGCAGTCGAAACGCTTGCGCAGCGCCACGTTGATGCTGCGGAAGCCGCTGCCAACCGGCGTCGTGAGCGGCCCTTTGAGCGCAAGCTTGGTGCGCTCGATGCTCTCGACGGTCGCCTCGGGAAGCGGGTTGCCGGTGGTTTCGTATGCGCCCAGCCCGGCCTGCTGCTCGTCCCAGTCAAACGCCACGCCTGTGGCCTCCAACACCTGGACCGTGGCCTTAACGACTTCCGGCCCGATGCCGTCGCCGTAGATGAGTGTTGCGGGGGTAGCCATGAGCGCGGAAGGAGTGTGCCGCAAGCTAGCGAGCCCGTTTCGCCAGAGGCCGCGCCGCGCGTGGAATCCGGCCGAAGTCCCGCGCCTCTGGCGGGAGACTGGAAACAGACCGGCGCCTGCCTCTGGCGCCAGAGGCGCTTTACTGGTCCTCGATCTCGCGCTCGCGCCGCTCACCGGCGGACTCCTCCTGAAGCTGCTCGGCTGCATCCTCCACGGCTTCGTTGGCATCTTCCATATCGTCGCGGTCTTTGTCCGGCCCTTCCTGCAGGGGACGCTTCGACGGATCGACGGCGAGTTCGATGAGCATTGGGAAGTGGTCGCTGCCCACTTTTCCGAGGCGCGCGATCTCCACAAGCGCGAGGTCGTCCGAGTGGAATACGTGATCGAGCGGGTAGCGCAACCACCAGTGATCGGCGTGGAACGTGGAGAACAAGCCTCGGCCGATGCGGGGGTCGAGCAGGCCGGAAAGTTTTTGAAACAGCGACGTGCTGCGGCTCCAGGCCACGTCGTTAAGGTCTCCGGCGACGAGCGTGGGCACGTCGAACGTCGCGACCTCGCGCCCGGCCATGACCAGTTCGGCATCGCGCAGGCGCGAGTCTTGCTGAATGTCGGGCCGCGGCGGACGCGGATGCAGCACGAGCAACTTCACCTGCTCGCCCGAGGCGATTTCCAGCGTCACTTCGATACTGGGTACGGTCTCTTCGACAAAGTGCCGCACCTCGTGGTCGACGATGGGAAAGCGGCTGCGCACGAGCATGCCGTACGTGTCGTCCTGCGGCACTTCGATGGAGTGAGGCAGCGTGTCTTCCAGCTCGCCCGCTTTATCGGCCCACCATTGGTCCGTTTCGACGGCCGCGAGCACATCGGGGTCGGCATCGCGGATGACCTGCAACCAGCGCTCACCCTCGCGGTTTTCCATGAGCACGTTCGAGATCACGAGCCGGATGTGGCGGTCGGGATCGGAATCTGGCGAGGCGCTCACCACCTGCTCGCTCCAGACCGAGGTGTACGGCAGCATGCGAAACGACTGGTACGCGACCGAAAGCCCGAGAAGCGCGAACACCACCCACTCCCACTTCGCAGCATCAGCGATGCCGATGTTGACGATCCCGAACAGGCCAAGTGTCACGAGCGCTGCGACGGTGATTTGCGCGCGCGGGAAGTCGAACATGCGCACCCACCAGTAGGGCGCGCGGACAAACGGAAGGACGGTCGCAACCACCCACAGCACCGCCAGGAAGAGGAGGAAGACTTTGATAGCAGAAGTCATACGAACCGGAGAGGATGCCCCCTCCCACCCGCCAGAGGCCCGGCCGTTCCTGTACGCCTCTGGCGCTAGTCTCGTGCCTCTAGCTGCGGAAGAACTGCTTGCCCGCGAGTTGCCGCACGAGGCCGCGAAACTCCAGTTGCAGCAGGTACACGAGCGCGGTCGACGTGTCCAGACCCGACTCAGCGCAGATCGCGTCGAGGTGGCGCGGCTCGGCGCTCAGCGCGTCGAAGAGCTTGCGCTCGCCTGCGGTGAGGTCCGGCGGTGCCTCAGGCGCCGAGCCTCTGGCGCCGCTCGGGCCGGGGCCGCCAGAAGCCTGAGCGCCAGAGGCTTGAGCGCCAGAGGCCTGAGCGCCTGCGGTTGCGCCAGAGGCCGGGAGCAGCGGCGCGATATCCTCGAGGATGCCTGCGGCACCTGTCGCGAGGGCGGCGAAGCCGCGTTGGATGAGCCGGTTGGTGCCCTGCGCTTCAGAAAAGATGGAGACGGGGAAGGCGAACACCTCGCGGTTTTGCTCCAGCGCCATCATGGCCGTCAGCAGCGCGCCGCCCGAGACGCGCGCCTCGGCGACGACCGTGGCGATGCTGAGCCCGGCGATGATGCGGTTGCGGCGCGGGAAGTTGCCCGCGTCGGGCTTGGTGCCGAGCGAGAGTTCGCTGACGACGGCACCTCTGCCCTCTTCGATGATCTGCCGAACTGTGTTGGTGTGGCGCGAGGGGTAGATGCGGTCCACGCCCGAGCCCAGGACCGAGATCGTGCGTCCGCCGCCTGCCAGCGCCCCACGGTGCGCCTCGATGTCGATGCCGTACGCCAGACCGCTTACGACGGTCACGCCCGCTTCGGCGAGCTCACGGCCCAGCCGGTGTGCCGCGCGGCGCCCCTCGTCGCTGGCTTTGCGCGTGCCCACGACCGCTACCGCGCGTGCGTCCTCTGGCGTGATCTCGCCGCGCACCCACAGAAACGGCGGCGCGTCGTAGATCTGGCGCAGGCGGTCGGGGTAGCCATCGTCCGAGAGCGTGAGCAGCGTCGCACCCAGCGTGCTCGCGGTTGCGAGTTGGGCGTCAGCGTACGCCCACGGGTCGGCCTTGGCGATGGCGCGCGCGGTGCCCTTGCCGATGCCGTCGACGCGCGCGAGACGAGCCTCTGGCGAGGCGAAGACCTCGGCGGCACTGCCGAACGCGGCGAGGAGAGACCGAGCGCGTCCCGAGCCCACGCCGGGCACGGCCGCAAGCGCGACGAGGGCACGGCGCTCGTCGAGTTCAGAGTCGGGGTTCGCGAAGAGGTTCATGACGCCAGAGGCCGGGAGGACAGGTGCAAGAATGCAGCACGCAATCTGCCACCGTCAGGCCTCTGGCGCCAGAGGCTCAGGCGCTCGCCTGGATCAGCGCCGCGAGGGCACGCCGAAGTTCAGCCTGCAACGCGGGATCCGTCACCATGTCGCCATCCAGCTTCTGCTTGACCAGCCCGATTGCAAACGACGCCTCTGGCGGCACGACCGCACCGAGCGCCGTCAGCGTTTGCCGCAACCCTGCGAGCGCCTGGGCGCCGCCCTCGGCCGACGGCGACGCGCTCAGTGCCGCCACAGGCTTCTGGTACAACTCGCCCGAACTCACGAGCCAGTCCAGCGCGTTCTTGAGCGCGCCCGGCATGCCATAGGCGTACTCCGGCGTGCAGATCACGACGCCAGAGGCCGCGCGCGCCTGGGCCCGAAACTCCACGACCGCCTCTGGCGGCGGGTCGAGGTCGGGCGAGAACAGCGGGAGGTGTTCCAGTCCGCTGAACACGCTCACCTGAACGTCCTCTGGCGCCAGAGGCGCGAGCGCGCGCACGAGCGAGGCGTTGGAAGACGCCGCTCGGAGACTGCCTGCGATAGCGAGGATCGTCATGGCGCCAGAGGCCGCCGCTCGGTTTGAGCGGCGGCAGGTCCGCTAGAGCGAGGCCAGGCTCGTGGCCGAGTCCCACAGGCGCGCGGCCTGCGTCAGCGTCGGGTCGATCTGGCCGACGACCGGGAAGAAGGCGTCGATGCCGAACGTGCGGCGCGCTACGAAGGCGCGGATGCGCGTCTCGATGGTGTTGCGTGCGTCCGCGATCTCGGCGCGCGAGATGGCGTCGCCGTCGTCCTCACCGTCGCGCACGTCTACCACGCGGACGCCCGCCTTCTCTGCGAAAGCGAGAAACTCCTCCATCGTGCCCGCTGGAAGCGTGTAGGAGCGGGCAAAGGCGCGCTCGCGCCCTTTCCACTGCTCGGCAATGCCGGGGTTGGCAGAGACAAAGTCCCGCGCGAACTGGGAATCCAGCGCGCGGCCGATCACGATCTGGCCTGTGCGAGACAGCGTGTCCAACCCGACCACGTAGTCGGGGAAGATGCCGCCGCCGCCGTAGACCGTCCGGCCGCCGTCGGTCTTGTACTTGAGCGAGTCCGGGAGCCCGGCCGCGAGCACGTCGCCGTCGATCATTCCGCCAGAGGCTACCTGCTCGCGCACGGCCTCGCGGAGGTCTTGCTTAGCGCTGACGTAGGCCTCGTCACCCTCGCCGAGTTCGTACGGCGTCTGAATCAGGCGCCCGACGGGGGTGAAGTAGCGAGATACGGTCATCTGCATGACGGAGCCGTCGGAGAGCGGAAACTGCTGCTGCACGAGGCCCTTGCCGAACGTCTGACGGCCCACGAGCAAACCACGGTCGTGGTCCTGCACCGCACCAGCCACGATCTCGCTCGCGCTCGCGCTGTTCTCGTTCACGAGCACGATCAGCGGGTCGTCCTCGAACATGCCGCCAGAGGTGGCGACGTACTGGCGGCGGTTACGTGGGTGGCGGCTATCGGTGTAGACGATCATCTCGCCCGCTTCCAGGAACTCGTCGGAAATGGCGTAGGCCTGGTCGAGCAGGCCGCCAGCGTTGTCGCGCAGGTCGAGCACCAAGCGCTGCATCCCCTGGGCGCGGAGGCCGCGGATGGCGTCCTTGACCTCCTCGTGGCTGGTGCGCGCAAAGCGCTGCAGCTTGATGTAGCCCGTCTGCTCGTCCATCATGTAGTCCGCCACGACGGTTTCGAGCGGGATGCGGTCGCGCGTGATGGTGAACTCCAGCGGGGTGCGGAAGCCGGGGCGCTTGACGACCAAGTCGACACGCGTGCCACGCGGCCCTTTGAGATACTTCTGCACCAACTCGGTGTCGAAGCCGACCGAGCTCGTGTCGTCGATCATCACGATGCGGTCACCGGCCTCCAGCCCGGCCTCCTCGCTGGGTCCGCCCGCGATGGGCATGAGCACGACGAGCGTGTCCTGCTCCGCCGCGCCTTCGACGAACTCGTAGTAGATCCCGATGCCGTCGAAGCTGGCGTTAAAGCTCTCGCGGACCGCCTTCATCTCCTCGGGCGAGATGTAGATCGAGTGCGGGTCGAGGTCAGCGAGCATGCCCTCGATGGCGCTCTCGGCCAGCTTGGCCGAGTCCACGTCCTCGACGTAGGACTCGGTGATGAGGTTGTACGCCTCCTGCACCTTGCGCGACTGTTGCACGTCGTCGGACGAGGTAAACGCGCCGCCGACCTGGAAGACGAGGGCGAGGGCGAGCGCGAGGGCACCGGTGGCGAGCACCGGGCGGAGGCGAGAGCGGGTCATGGAGTGCGGGGATGGATGGAGGCCGAACGCGGCCCCGAAAGCCGTTCGTGCCCGCCAGAGGCGGCGCACCGTTCAAGATATGCGGAGGGACGCCGGGCGGGTCCGAGCGGTTGCATGCGGGCCTCTGGCGGCACCTCGCGCAGTTCCGAGTTCCGAGTTCCGAGCAAAGCTGCTGCCGGCTCGCCTCTGGCGCCAGAGGCGAGCGGCTCTTTCCAACCCGTCATTCCGGCAGAGCGTGCGACGACGGGTCTTCCACGTCACGCTGCGGCCACGTTCCCACACGGGGAGACCCGCCAGAGGCCTCTGGCGAGACTGCGTGGGCGTATGCGATACGCCCCTACGGCCGACACCTCCGCCACTCCCCACTGGCGCCCTCCCAGCCTCTGGCGGAAGAAACCGGCGCCCTTCCACTATCGCACCGCCTCCCACTCCGTCGAGCGCGAGCGGTCGCGGAAGGCTACCCAGGTCGCGTTGAGCGCCCAGGCGCCCATCGTGCGGAAGAGGCCGCGCTGGCGGTAGCGGCGCGGGCTCTCAAAGACCACGTGGCGCCAGAGGAACGCCACGCGCGCGCCCGGCAGGCGCAGGATGCGCTTGAACAGGTCGAAGTCCTCGCCAGCGGCCAGGTGCTCGCGGTAGCCGCCAGAGGCCTCGAACACGTCGCGGCGCACGGCGTGGACCTCGCCGCGGCCCATGCCCACGATGCGCAGCGTGTTGATGCCCCAATACAGCGCGTTGCACGTGTTCAGCACGATGCGCTCCATCACGCGGGCCTCTTGCGGGTCGACGATCACGCGGCACGTCGCGGCGCCGTGCTGGCGCGCGGCCTCGGTCACGTCGCGGATAAAGCGCGGCAGGTCCTTTGGCAGTCCGATGTCGGCGTTGAAAAAGAGCAGCACGTCGCCAGAGGCCACCTGCGCATCGTGCGCGCCCGCGTTGCGTCCGGCGGCGATGGTCTGCCGGTGCGCAGCGGTGTGCACGACCACGCGGTCGGCCCAGCGCTCGGCGATCTCGACTGTGGCGTCTGTCGAGCCACCGTCGCTGACGATGAGTTCCAGCCCCAGGCCTCTGGCGTGCGCGCGAAGCGGGCGAAGCAGCGACGCCAGCGTTGTCTCCTCGTTGAGCGTCGGCACGACGATGCTGACGCGGGGCGCGGGGTGCCGGGCGGGGCGGGCGGAAGCGGGCGCGGCGAGAGCGGTCGTCGGCATGGCCCAAACTAGGCCCACCGCCAGAGGCGCCGCACGGCAGAGGCGCGCGCCCGGCCTCTGGCGCCAGAAGCGGCGCCGAATCGCACGCCGGAGGCTCGCGATCTCGGCCTCTGGCGAACCCGCGACGCCCGGCGGTGTACCCCGTCCTTTCCCGCGACCGCAGCCGCCAGAGGCCACCTCACTTCAGACCGTGACGAACAAACTGATCGCCCGCCAGCTCAAAATGGCCGGGCAGCTTCTCGAACTGACCGGCGGCAACGACTTCCGGGCCCGCGCCTTTTCCTCCGCTGCGCGCACCGTCGACCGCATGGACGAGGCTGCGGCGGGCTACGGCGCGCAGGAGCTGACGACGATCCGCGGCATCGGCAAAGGCATCGCCGCCGACATCCGCGAGATTGTAGACACGGGCGCGCTCGCGCTCAACGAAGAGCTGCTGCAGAGCTTGCCGCCGGGGCTGCCCGAAGTGCTCCACGTTAAAGGCCTCGGGCCCAAAAAAGTGCGCGCGATCTGGCAGGAGTTGGACGTAGCCAGCCTGGAAGAGCTGGAACACGCCGCAGCCTCTGGCGCGCTCGCGGCGCTGCCGGGGTTCGGCGCGAAAACGGTCCAGAACGTGCTCGCGAGCATCGAACAGCTCAAGGTCTACCGCGGCAAATCGCACTACGCCAAGGCGCTCCCCGAAGCCGAAGCCGCGCGCGACGCGCTGCGCGCCGCGGGCCACCGCGCCGAGATTACCGGAGCGGTCCGCCGCCAGTGCATCATCATCGACCGCGCCGAGATCGTCACGGATGCGTCGCCAGAGGCCGCCTCTGGCGCGCTCGGCGCGTACCGCGCGGGTGACGGCTTCGCGTTGCCCAACGGCCAGCCGCTCGTCCTGCACCACGCCTCGCCAGAGGCCTTGGGGACCGTCCTCTGGCGCACGACCGGCAGCGAGGCGCACCTGGGCCTCTGGCGCGAAGCCTTCGGCGAGCCCGGCGATGTGGCGGAAGAGTCCGCGATCTTCGAGGCTGCGGGCGTGGACACGATTCCGCCGCCCATTCGCGAGGGCACGTGGGAAGTCGCGGCGGCCTCTGGCGGCACGTTGCCGACGCTCATCACGTTGGAGGACTTGCGCGGTACGCTGCACAACCACAGCACGTGGAGCGACGGCGCCAACACGCTGCACGAGATGGCCGAGGCCGCACGCGCCAGAGGCCTGACCTACTACGGCATCGGCGACCACAGCCGCAGCCTGCACATCGCGCACGGCCTCTCGCTGGACGAGCTCGCGGCGCAGCAAAAGGAAGCCACCGAACTGAACACAGCCTACGCCGCCAGAGGCGAGGACTTTCGCATCCTCACCGGCTCGGAGTGCGACATCCTGCAAGACGGGAGCATGGACTTCCCCGACGACGCGCTCGCCGCGCTCGACATCGTGGTCGCGAGCGTCCACATCAACCTGTCGATGACCGAGGCCGAGGCAACAGAGCGCCTCTTGCGGGCCGTCGCCAACCCGCACGTCGACATTCTGGGCCACGCGACGGGACGCTTGCTCCTCCGCCGCGAGGGCTACCCCATCGACGTGGAGGCGGTCTTGGATGCGTGCGCCGAGACTGGCACGGCCATCGAACTCAACGCCAACCCCTGGCGCCTGGACCTGGACTGGCAGCACCTCCGCGCGGCGCGCGAGCGCGGCATCCCGGTCTCCATCAACCCGGACGCGCACGTCACCGACGGCCTGGACGACACGCAGTGGGGCGTCGCGGCGGCACAGAAGGCGGGGCTGGAGGCGGGAGACGTTCTCAACGCGAAGTCTCGCGAGGACCTCTTGGACTGGGCAGGCGCCGCGGTTTCCTGACAGTCTGCCTTCCCGCCGCTGGCTAGCTTGCACTCCCCTTCCCCCCTGCTGTGTCGCGCATTCTCATCGTTCTCGGTCTCGTCCTCGTCGGCTTCGTGCTCGTGGGCGGGGCGCTCGGGCTTCTCGCCTACGGCCCAGAGCCGCAGCGTGAGGGCGCGCTAGAGGTAGCCGGGCTGGACGCTGATGCGCGACTGACGTGGTCGCCAGAGGCTGGCGTCGAGATCGACGCCGACAGCGAGTCTGCGATGTGGACCGGTCTGGGCTACGCGCACGCCGCTGACTTCGGCTGGTCGGTCGCGCTGTGGCGCCAGGCGGCGCTGGGCGGGCTCGCCGCCTGGACCGGCCCCGATGCGCTCGACGCCGACCGCCACGCTCGCCAACTGGGCTTCGGCGCTCTCGCGCGCGAGGCGTACGCCGGGCTCCCCGCCGAGGACCGCGAGGCGGTCGACGCCTACGCCAGAGGCATCCGCCTCGCCTTTGCCGATGCCGCCGTCGCCGAGCGCGACGAGTTCGTGCGCCTGGGCGTCGACATCGCGCCCTGGGAGCCGTGGCACGCGCTCGCCATCGAACGCATGGTCGCGTGGCTGGGCACCTCGCCACAGGCCTCTGGCGCGACTCAGCCCCGACCCACCCTGGAGGCCTCTGGCGACAGCGTCGCCTCTGGCGCGATGACACGTGAGCTGACCGGAGCGGCACAGCGGGACTTCGCGCGCGGCGACTCACTGCTTCGCCACGCGCTCGCGCTCGGCGGTCTGGAGCACGCGCGCGCCTACGCCACGCCCTCCGCCGACGGCTTTACGTTCGTCTCGCACCAGCCCTACGGCGCCTCGGCACTGCCGCTCCTCGTGGGCGCGCGGTTGCGCGTGGGCGGCCGCGAGCAGACCGTCGGCAGCGTGCCCGGCACGCTCATCCTGGCCTCTGGCGCCGACACGTGGGCCGTGTTTCTCACGTCGGATGCGTCGGTCGCGGCCGACACGAGCGCCGTCCCGCCACCCGTCTACAGCCGCCTCGTAGACCGCGACGGCGACGAGCGCCTCATCGAAGTACTGCGCGACCGACGCGGTCTGGTCCTCCGCCAGCCCACCGACGCGCCGCGCGACACGCTCGCGGTCGGTCCCGATGGCGAAGCCATTCTCTCCGAGCCCACCCTGGAAGACGCGGGCCTGCGCCTGCGCTGGACCGGCTTCCAGCCGGCATCCGACGTGGGCGCGTTCCGGGCGCTTCTGGCGGGCCGGACGCCTCAGTTCCGGCTCTTCCGCGGCGACGGCCTGATCGCCTCTGGCGGAACCGTAGCGGTCTTGGGCGCGCCGCCCGTCGCCGAGAGCGACTCGGGCTGGACGTTTGCAGGCGCGCACCCCACCTCGGCGCTCGCCGTCCCGCGCCTCGCCGATCTCGCTGCTCAGCGCCCGCTTCTCTCACCCCAGGCCATCGCGATGGACCAGGGAAGTCCCTGGGCTGCCATCGACACGCGCCGCCTGGTACGCGCGCTCGGCAACCGGGACTCGCTCTCGCTGGATCTCCAAGACGCCTACGCCTTTTTGCGCGGCTGGGACGGGCTGTACACGCCAGAGGCCGTCGCGCCCACCATCGCCGAGGCGTGGATCCGGGCGCAGCGCACGGTCTTCGGGCGCGATCTCGACCTGAGCCAGCGAGCCGACTCCATCCTCGTCACGCAAACGCTTCGGCTGGGCATGGCGTCCCTGCGCGATACGCTCGGCGCCCGCCCCGGCACGTGGAACTGGAACCGTCTCGTGGGCGACCTGCGCTACCCGCTGCTGGGCGGCTCGACGGATCAGTACGCGCCTCTGGCGTCGCGCACCGGCGGCCATCCCAGCGCACTCGTGCCCTCGGCCTCGCTCGTCCTCGACGGCCCGCCCGGCCCCGCCGTGTTCTCCATGTGGGCCTCGGGCGACGACGCGGTCACCATGCGTCCCTCGGTCAGCCGGGGCGCTCCGCGCGACGGCCGCGATCCTGTCCTGCGCCGCCTCTGGCGCCGCTCCTCGCCAGAGGCTCCTGTCCTCCGCCTCGTTCCCGCTCGGTAATGCCCGCCTCCCCCTCCCTCATCATCGGCCTGGACGCGGGCGGCACCAAAACGGCCGCTCACGCGCGCCTGGGGGCTCGCGAGTTCGAGCTGGTAGGCCCTGGCACCAATGTCTTGCGCGATGGCATAGAAGCCGCCGCACAGACTCTCGCAGCGCTCGTCCGCCAGGCCTCTGGCGAAGCAGATGGCGCCGCGGTCGTGTCGGTGTGCGCAGGCGTGGCGGGAGCTGGGCGCGAGCCCGAGCGCTCTCAGTTGGAGTCGGCTCTCGCGAGCGAGTTGGGCGAGACCGTATCCGTTCGCGTGGTCCACGATGCGCAGATCGCGCTCGACGCCGCGTGGGAAGGTGGCAGCGGCGCCGTGCTCGTCGTCGGCACCGGCTCGGTTCTGTTCGGACGCACCGAAGAGGGCGAGTTGATTCGCGCCGGAGGCTGGGGCTGGCGCCTGGGCGACGATGGCAGCGGCACCGCACTCGGCCGCGCCGCCGTCCGCGCCGCGCTCGCCGCCCACGACGGCGGCCCGCCGACGGCTCTCACCGAGCGGTTCGCCGAAGACGAAGACATCCATACCGCCGACGCCCTCATCCACACCGTCTACGAGGCTCAGCGGCCTCTGGCGGAGTTTGCGCCCGTCCTCCTCGCCGCCTGCGAAGCAGGAGACTGGATCGCTGAGCAGGCGCTCATGCGCGAAACCAACGCCATCGGACAGCAGGCCGGATGGCTCGCGACGCGCGTGGCCGACACGCTCACGCATCGACTCGCGCTCGTCGGCGGCTTGTCTGGCGAGCCCGTCTACCGCGCCGCCCTCCTGGGCGCGCTCGACCGCCACCTGCCCGGCTGGACCATCGACCCGACGCCAGCGGCTCCGGCTCGCGGCGCGCTCAGGCTCGCGCACGAGCTCGTCGCGGCCTAAAAAAGGGACGGCCTCTCGCGAGACCGCCCCGAACGGGCACAGCGCCTCTGGCGCCAGAGGCTGCGTTACTGCGCCTTGTAGCTGCGGAAGCGGCGGTCCGCCTCGTCCCAGTTGATCACGTTCCACCACGCCGACACGTAGTCGGGGCGCCGGTTCTGGTAGTTGAGGTAGTAGGCGTGCTCCCACACGTCGAGGCCGAGAATCGGCTTGGCGCCGTGCAGCACGGGGTTGTCCTGGTTGGCGTGCCCGTGAACCTGCAGCGAGCCGTCCTTGGAGAGTTCGAGCCATGCCCAGCCGGAGCCGAACTGCGTCTTGGCCGCGGTCTCGAACTTCTCCTTGAAGGCGTCGAACGATCCAAATGCCTTGTCGATTGCTGCTGCGAGTTCGCCGGTGGGCTCTCCACCGCCGCTCGGGCTCATGGTCGTCCAGAAGATGCCGTGGTTGAGAAAGCCGCCGCCGTTGTTGCGGACGGCGGTCTGCTTGTCCTTGGGCAGCGCGTCCAGGTTGGCGAGGGTTTCCTCGATAGGCTTGTCGGCCCACTCGGTGCCTTCGAGCGCCGCGTTGAGCTTGGCGGTGTAGCCCGCGTGATGCTTGCCGTGGTGGATGCGCATCGTCTGCTCGTCGATGTGCGGCGCGAGGGCGTCGTAGCCGTAAGGGAGGTCGGGAAGCTCGAAAGCCATGGTGCAGAGGGGGTTGGAGATGAGGTAGCGGTGGTACTTCGCCTCCCGCTCGGCGTTTCCTCCGCACTCGCGAATCCGCCTCTGGCGGCGCGCTTCGCGCGGGTTCCGGGTAAAGCTGCTCTCCGCTAACCGCTGGCGCCAGAGGCTGCGCGTGTTGGTCGCCTCCGTCCTTCCACCTTGCCATCCCGACAGAGCGCAGCGACGAGGGATCTACTCACCGGACACTCGCACGCTGGGCAGGTCATCAGCGCTAACTGTGGCTAGATCCCTCGGCTCCGCTCGGGATGACAAGGTGGGAATGGCGTCATGCTTCTGGCGCCAGAGGCTGGCCCATCAGACGCGGCCTCTGGCGGAACAAAAGTCGCCTCCTCATCCCCTCATCCCTTCCACCACGTCACCGATAATCTGCGTGAGCTGCGGCTCGGCTTCGCCAGCGGCCTTGAGCACATCGGCGATGCTGACCGGCTCCAAGGCGTCTGGGAAGCACTCGTCGGTGATGACCGAGATCGCCATGCAGCGCATCCCCATGTGCTTCGCGACGATGACCTCGGGGACGGTGCTCATGCCCACGGCATCGGCGCCGATGGTGCGGAGGAAGCGGTACTCGGCGCGCGTCTCCAGGTTGGGGCCCTCGACGGCCACATAGACGCCCTGCTGCAGCCGGATGCCTCTGGCGAGAGCCGCCGCCTGCGCCGCCTCGCGGAGGTCGAGGTCGTAGGGCTCGCTCATGTCCGGGAAGCGCGGCCCCCACGCCTCCACGTTGGGTCCGGTGAGCGGGTTGACGCCCTGCATGTTGATGTGATCGGTGAGCAGCATCAGGTCCGCGCGGCGGTACAGCGGGTTCATGCCGCCCGCCGCGTTCGAGACGATCAGCGTGTCGACGCCCAGTTCCTTCAAGATGCGAACCGGACGCGTGATCTGCTGCGCGTCGTAGCCCTCGTAGAGGTGGAAGCGGCCCTGCATCGCGAGAACCGGTACACCGCGGAGCGTGCCCGCCAGAAGCCGCCCGTGGTGGCTCTCGACCGTCGAAACCGGCATCTCCGGAATCTCCTCGTAGCCGACGGAGTGGCTGACTTCGATCTCCTCGCCCAGCTTGCCCAGCCCGGTGCCGAGGATCAGGCCGATGCGTGCCGAGTGGTCCCCGAGCCTCTGGCGAAGCGCCTCGACGGCGGCGTGGACAGGGCGGGTCAGCTCGTCTGGGGTCTGCACGTTGTCTGGGGTACGGGTGGGAAAGCAGCCTCTGGCGCCAGAGGCCGATAGGGCGGGCCGGGTCAGTCCAGGTCGTCGAGGATGCGGCGGATCTTCTCGCGCTCGGCCTGCGAGCCGGACTCGTCGCTCTCGCCGGTCACGAGCGAGCGCAGGCTCCAGCCGTTGGGCGCCTCGCCGCTGGCGGGAGCCGATGGCGCATCACCGCCAGAGGCAGGCGGGAACGTCGCGACTGGCGACGACCAGCCGGGCGCGGCGGGCGGCGTCGAGCGGTCGGGGCCGGGAGGCGCGGACTCGGTAGGCGCAGCGTCGGTAGGCGTGATGGCCCACGGGCTCGGCGTCGAGGCCGCGTTCGCGGTGTCGAGCCACGGACTGCTGGGTACTGATGGGCGGCTGACCTCGGGGGCCTCTGGCGCCGCGGGCGCTCCTGTGGCGTGCGGCGTTGCGGGCGCCTCGGTGACGTGCGGCGTTGCGGGAGCATCGAAGCTGCGAGGCGCCGCGGGTGTCTCGACCGTGCGAGACGTGACAGGTGCCTCTGGCGCCAGAGGCGCTACCATGGCTCCGGCGCCTGCCATCGCGATCGTGGCGTCGTCGGCGGCGTCGAACTCCGACAGGTCCATCCGCGCCGATTCGATGTCTACGTCTTCCAGGTCGGCATCGTCGCCGAAGTCGGCGTCGCCGCTGAAGTCGTCGCCGGAGTCGTCGGCGCCAGAGGCGAGCGCTTGAGTGGCGTTTTCCTCCTCGGCCTCTGGCGGAGGCGCAGTGGAGTCGGTCGGTCCCTCGCCGTAGGCTGCGGCCAATCGCGGGGAATCGATGGGCGCCTCCAGCGTTCGGGCCTCGTACGAGCGGTCCGGCGCGACGAGCTTGATAAACCCGACGGGGTCTTCGCCCTGGAACTGAGCGAGAATCTCCAACTCCGACATGAGGAAGCCGCGGAGCCGCGCCGCGACCTCAGTCTGCCGGTTGGTGAGCGTCGCGAGATCCTGCCGCAGCCCGAAGCGCTCGTTCTCCGCGTCCTGCACGATGCGCTGCGCGCGGAGTTCGGCTTCCTCGATGATGAGGCGCGCCTTGCGGTCCGCAGATTCCTCGGTGCGCCGCGCGGTATCGCGGGCGGTTTCGAGCGCCTCTTGCAGCGCGAGCTCCACCTTTTCGTAATGCTGGAGCTTGCCTTCGAGCTCGGTCACCTTCTCTTCCGCGTGGCGGCGGTCGTCGAGCACGGACTCCCAGCGCTCGGCGAGCGAGGCGAGGTGCTGATCCACGTCCTGAGTATCGTATCCACCCCCGAAGCTCTTCTTCTTGAACGAGTTCTTGAGGTTGCGAATGTCGCGAGGCGAGAGCATAGCGAGAGGCTTCTGGTGACGACGAGATGACCGGCTGCGCGCGGTGCGGTGCGTGTACCGGGGAAGGCGGGACCGGACGGCGCCAAGCTACGGTGCGCGCACCGATCCGGTCGCTAGCCTCTGGCGCCGAACAGCACACGTCCCAGACGGACGTGCGTGGCGCCTTCTTCGATGGCGGCTTCGAAGTCGCCGCTCATGCCCATCGAGAGCTGTGGCGCGGCGCGCCAGAGGCTGTCCTCTGCGAGGCGGCGGAGCGTGGCGAACTGCGGCCGCACCACGCGGTCCAGGTCTTCTGGCGCGGCGGGCGCGGCCATGCCCATCAGTCCGCACACGTCGAGCGCATCGAAGCCACGGACGCGCTCCAACAACTCGGGGAGCGTCTCTGGCGCGACGCCGTGCTTCGAGTCCTCGCCCGAGATGTTGACCTGCACGAAGCAGCGGAGCACGCGGCCAGCGCCTCTGGCGCGCTTGTCGAGTTCGTTGGCGAGGCGTGGGCTGTCGAGCGCGTGAAACACGTCGGCGCACTCGGCCACGTCGCGGGCTTTGTTGCGCTGCAGGCTGCCGATAAAGTGCCACGTCGGCGCGCCGCCAGAGGCTTCGGCCAGGGCCTCGGTTTTCTCGACCATCTCCCCCACCCGGTTCTCACCCAGATCGGAGAGTCCCGCGCCCAGCGCCTCGCGCAGCACGTCCAGGCCGTGCGTTTTGGTGACGGCGATCAGGGTGATCTCGCTGGGGTCGCGCCCGGCGCGGGCGCAGGCAGTCTCGATGCGGGCGCGGATGGCGCCGAGGCGGCCAGAGATCGTGTGGGGGTCGGGCATGCTTCAAGATCGCCTCGCGCTCCGCCGCGGTTCCTCAGCCTCTGGCGTCCCTGCCCTCGCCTCTGGCGATTGGTCCGGCGCCAGAGGCCGAACACGCTGAGCCCCTGCCGGAAGCGGCGCCTGCCGGAAGCGGCGCCTGCCCTCTAGAGCCCGACCACTTGGGGGGCAGCGCCCGAGGACTCGGCCCATCGCGCGGGCGCCTCGGGCGCTCCGGCGCGCGGCAGCGCCAGAGGCTTCACGGCCACGCGCTCAGCGAACGCGCTGCCCTCGTCGCGCACCCACCGTCGCCAGTCGGCGAGGCGAGAGCCGCGGTAGTCGCCAGAGGCCGTGGGGTGGACAAAGAACGAGGCCCGCACGACGGGATCGCCAGAGGCGACGCGGCCGATGGCGTTGTGGGCGAAGCGGTAGGAGCGCACATTGTCACGGTCCAGGCCCTCGGTCGAGACTTCGCGCGCTTCCACGCGGCCTCTGGCGAGGTTGCCCGCGATGCGGTTGCCGACGACCCAGGTGTGGCCGTCGGGCGCGCGGCGCAGCGGGTCCAGGCGGAGCCAGAGGCCACTGCCCTCGTTGCCGATCACGGTGTTGTGGAGCAGCACGTTGTGGCTCGCGGCTTGGCTCAGAATGCCGCTGCCGCTCCACTCGCGCCAGCGCGTGCCGCGGACCGTGTTGTGCTGCACGAGCGTGCGGACGGTCTCGAACTCCAGCATGATGCCCGCCACCATGTCACCGGTCGATGTGCTGGCCTCGACGGTGTTGTCCGCGTTGTCGATGTCGAGCCAGATGCCGGGGCCGTCGTTGCCGCGCGAGGTGTGGCGCCGGATGACGGTCTCGCGCGAGCGCGTCCACTTGCCGCCGCCCGCCTCCCAGAACGGGTCGTAGCCCTTCCAGTTGTTGCCCACAGCCTGCGTATCCACCCACAAGCAATTTTGGCACGAGGCGCCCCAGCCCATCTGCCCGTTGTAATCGGCGGCGGTGCGGCGAAACACGTGGTCGCGGCCCGAGCCGTCGATGCCGCGCCCGTTGGTCCACTCGGCGCGAACGTCCTCCACGAGCGAGCCCGCGCTTCCGACGCAGACCGCGCCTTTCTGCGCCAGGTTGCTCGCGTGCCGGAACGTGATGCCGATGAGGTGGAAGTAGCCCGGCGTCTCGGCGCTCCCACATTCCGAGTACGGGTCTGCACCCGTCGGCCAGAACAGTCGCGAGCGGACCGCGATCTCCACGCCAGAGGCTCCGCTGGCCTCTGGCGCCAGGTCACCCGAAAAGCGCGCGACGATGGCGACCGGAGCCTCTGGCGGCCCCTCAGCCCAGAACGTGCCCTCTCGGATGGTTTCGCGCGAGGCTGCGGGCCGCATGACGACGCCAGAAGCCACGACCAGCTCGCGCCGAAACACGCGGTCTGGGTTGTAGCTCGGGAGGCCCGGCCCGGTCCACGCGCGTCGCCAGAGGCCTCCGCCGAGCGCGCTCCAGCCGGATGCCAGATCGGCGCCCGTCACGACGACCTGTTCGCCTCTGGCGGCGCGGAAGACGATGCGCGCGTCACGCCGCCCCCCCTCGCGCGGCTCGACGCTCTCGCGGTAGACACCTGCCCGGATTTCGACCGTATCGCCGGGCGCGAGAACGCCGCGGCCAGTGGCCCGGGAGATCGAGCGCCAGGGCTCGCGCGCGGTCCCAGCGTTCTGATCGCTCGCGTTCGCAGCCCCCCCGTCGACCACGAACACGCGGCCGGAGACAGCCATCCCAGAGGCCACCGAAGCCTCTGGCGTGCGAGCGGTCGCCGTCTGCGGCGTGCGGAGGATGCGTACCGGCTCAGGCTCGGCGCACGCACCCAGGCACACCGCGAGGCCCGCGCACAATGCCAGCCTCTGGCGCCAGAGGCCGAGCGCGGAGGATGCGAGCACCGTCACCACGCCAGCTTGCGGCAGGTGAACGCCTCGGCCCACCTGCATCCCGCTTCGATGCCGCGCAGGCGGAGTGTCGCGCGAAACGTCTCGGCGTCGTACCACCCTTTCGACTGCTGCGAGGGGAAATGCGCCATCAAATGCTCCACCTTCGCTTGAGCCTGAACATCAGACAAACGCACGAACGCGTTGGGGCGCAACGTGTCCCCGTCCCATTTCGGAATCTCGACTTCAGCGATGGTGGCGCCGCGAAACGTTTGCCACGCCAGCTCTGCCGTGAGCCGGTGGTCCTGGTGGCGGTCGAACAATCCCGTCGTGAGCACGAGATGGGGCTTTACGCTCGCCAGCCGTGCCTGCGCCCACTCCTTGACCTCGGTCAGCGATGCGGGCAGGTGCCCGTCGCGGAACCGGCCGTTCTCGGTCGTCACGCCAGAGGCATTCTTGAGCAGTGCCTGCGCACTCTCGACGGCCTCCCGGTCGCGCAGTTCGTCCCCGGTCACGACGGCCCACGTGACCTCGGTCCGAGGCCGCTCCGAGAGCAGGCGCAGGATCGTGCCTCCGGCACCGATCTCGATATCGTCGGCGTGGGCGCCGAGGGCGAGCAGGCGCAGCGGCTCGTCGCGCCCGAGCGCAGGGTCGAGGTCGAACACCTACGCCTCTGGCGCGGGCGCGCTCGGCATGGGAAGGATGGCCTCTGGCGCGGCGCCAGAGGCAGCACGCGTGGCGACCTGCGCGCGTACCAGGGCGCCGTCGCCGGTGTGCTGGGGGCCCTGGTTCCAGACTTCCCACGGCGCGCCGCCGCCCGCGTGGATGTCTTCGAGAAGCTGCTTTTCCTTAAACGTGTCCATGCACGCCCAGAAGCCGTTGTGGATAAACGTGCCCAGCTGTCCCTCGGCCGCCATACGATGTGCGGGGTCACCCATGATGTCGTCGCCAGGGCGCATGTACTCGAACACGCGCTGGTTGAGCACGAAAAAGCCACCGTTGATGCGCAGGCCGATCTCGGTGACGTGCTCCACGGCCGAAACGTTGCCGCTGTCGTCGCTGCGCACGACGTGGGAGGTGTAGTTGGGCTGCACGCCCAGAAACGTGGCGGCGCGCTCGCTCGCTTTCGCGAACTCGATCATCTCGTCCAGCGGCGCCGAGGTCACGCCGTCGGCGTAGTTGGCGAGAAACCACTCCTCCCCTTCCAGAAACGGACGGACGGCCATCAACCGTTCCCCGACGCAGGCCTTTATGCCGGTGTCCACAAACGTGATGCGCCAGTCGTGGATATCGGACTGCAGCAGATCGACTTTGCCGCCCGCCTCCATCACGAAGTCGTTGCTGACCGTCTCGTCGTAGTCCACGAAGTAGCGCTTGATGTGGTCGGCGCCGTGGCCCAGGCAGAGGATAAAGTCCTTGTGGCCGTAGTGGGCGTAGTACTTCATCACGTGCCACAGAATCGGCCGGTAGCCGACGCTGACCATCGGTTTGGGCAGTGGGCCGGAGTGCTCGCGGATGCGCATGCCTTCGCCGCCGCAGAAGAGAACGACTTTCATCAGAGGCTAGAGTCGGTGTCGGAAACAGAGGGGGAGATCGCGGGCGCCATGGATGCTACGGCACCGTCGCCAGAGGCCTCGGGCGAGCTACGTACCTCTGGCGAGAGGGGCGTCTGCGCGGCACGAGGTGCGCCAGAGGCTGGAACGTCCGCCTCTGGCGGAGCACCCGTGCTCCAGACCGTGCCCACGCGGCGTCGGAAGACGGGCTGGACGGGGCGGCCCATGAGGAAGCCCTCGACCGAGCCCGCGTCGAGCGCCTGCGCGTACACGCCCGAGCGCTTCGGCCACGATTTCGACCGTGCGGTCGATCACGGCGTCGGTGTGCGCCGTCGAGACGACAAAGCTGGGCGCCAGAAGCCCGCGGCGCGTGCACTCTTGCAAGAACAGCGTGCGAAACGGCTGGCTGCCTTCGCCCGCTTCGTCGCGGGTATAGAAGACGAGGTTGCAGTCGCGCCCGGCCGTGCCAAAGTGCTCGTGCAGGTTCATGTGGTCCACGACCTCGGCCACGCCCTCGCGCAAACGCGCGCCCTGGCGGTGGAGTTGGCCCGCCACGTCTTCGTCGCGGCAAATGCGCAGCGTTTCAAGAGCGGCGCCGAGCGCGACGGTTTCGGCGCCGTGCGTGGCGGAAAGCAGAAAGACGCGGTCGCCAGAGGCGTGGAATCCGCCCAGGTCCATGATCTCGGCGCGGCCGACGAGCGCGCTCGCGGAGAAGCCGTTGGCGAGTGCCTTGCCAAACGTCGCCAGATCTGGCTGCACGTCGAAGAGGTGCCCAGCGCCTCTGGCGTGCCAGCGGAAGCCGGTGATCATCTCGTCGAGCACGAAAACCGCGCCAGAGGCCGAGCAGATGTCGCGGACCTCGCGGAGGTACGCCGTCGGGTCGGAGCCGTCGCGCGTGGCCTCCATGATCACGCACGCGATCTGGCCGGGGTGCGCGTCGAAGAGCTCTTGCAGGCCTCTGGCGTCGCCGTAGGGAAAGCCGACCGTGAGGTCTTTGACGGCCTGTGGGATGCCCGCGTCCATCGGCGTCTGCCCGATAAACCAATCGTCTTGCGAGAGAAATGGGTGCGCGTGGCAGATCGCGACGAGGTCACGGCCGGTCGCGGCGCGCGAGAGCTTGACGGCGGCCGTCGTGGCCGAGGAGCCGTCCTTGGTGAACTTGACGCGCTCGGCGCTCGGGATGAGACTCGCCAGCATCTCCGCCGCCTCCAGTTCGATGGCGGCGGGGCGCGTAAAGTTGAGCCCGCTGTCCATCGCGCGGCGCGCCGCAGCGTTTACGCGCGGATCCGCGTGGCCCAGCGTGACCGCCCGGAGCCCCATGCCGTACTCGACGTACTCGTTGCCGTCTACATCCCACACGCGGCATCCCTGGCCTCTGGCGACCACGACCGGCATGTGCTCCGGCATCTGGTCGTCGCCTTTGGCGTACGTGTGCGCGCCACCAGGAATCAGGGCGTGCGCGCGCGCTTGGTGGGCGCGGGACTGAGTGTAGCGCGAGAGGTCAGGAGGCGTCATCGGCGCTGGAGGTGGGGGCGGGCGCCAGAGGCGGGCGTGAGCAGGCAGGCCGTCACCAAGCGGTCGGCGGCTTCGCGGACGGCGGTGAACGGCAGGCCGCTTTGCGCGGTCACGTCCAGAAGGTCGTGGTGGCCGTCCGAGAGGTTGAGCAGCCAGAGCGCGGCGCGCTGAGCCTCTGGCGCGAGCGTCTTGCCACCGACGGGGTCGTAGAGTCCGTGGCGGCCCAGCATGGGCTCGCCGTAGGGGCGCGTGGCGAGGTAGCGCTCGTTGCCGTCTAGCGCGTGGATAATGCTGAGCAGCGTCTCCAGCGACTCGTCCAACGCAGCGGGCGAGAGCAGCGAAAGGCTGTCAGCCGAGGTGTGATACTCCGGGTATTCGCCGTGCGGCGTGCGCGTGAGGCGCCCCATAGGCAGGTTGAAGCCGGGGCTGTTGAACTGGCGCTCGTCGTACCCAAACGGCTCGAACGGACGAATCTCGGCCCCCGGCAGGATGGCTTCGACTGCGCGGTCGACCGCCAGAGGCTGGTTCAGCGTGCCTCCGCGCGAGCGCTTGTAGACGAAGTCGCCGCGGTCTCCCAGGTTGGCGAGCACGAGTCCCGCGCTCACGAACTCGCGCGCATCGGGGTTGGCTGCCAACCACGCGATGGCACCGATGGTGCCGGGGCCGAAGATGAAGCGGATGGAGTGGCGCAGCCCCTCGGCCTGCGACAGCGCCTCGGCAGCGAACGTGGCGACGGCCAGCGCGCTGCAGTTGTCGTTGGCGAGCGCCGGGTGGCAGGCGTGTGTGGAGATCAAAATCTCCTGATCGGTCTCGCCCTGGATGCGGCACTCGGCGATGCTCATCGCGCCGTCTGTCAAACGCGAGTCGATCAGCACATCGACGTCGCCGTCGGGGCCGATCTCGGCGGTGAGGGCGTCGAGCGTCCTCTGGCGGAGGCAGAAGCCCCAGTCGTCGGTCCAGTAGGCGGTTCGGTAGGGCACCCAGTCCAGGTGCTCGGGAACGGTGTGGAGGTGCTTTCTGAGTTCCGCCAGAGGCATCCGCGCCCGGCGTGGGCCGGAATACTGCACGAGGTGCAGCGGGCTGTCGGCCCAGTCCACGATGCGGCGCCCATCGGGCAGGCTGAGGTGCGCTTGGCGGACCTGCCACTCGGGTGGCGCTTCCCAGTCGAGGATGGGGGTGCCGCTAAAGACCTCGCGCACCTGCAGCGGCACGCGCTCGCCGATGGCGTCGAGTGTCTGCCGGAGACCTTCGCCGGTAAGCGAGCGTCGAAACGGCAGGATTTCGCGTACGAACGTCAGCAGCGCATCGCTGCGGGTGTGCTCTCGGACGGGTTGCGGGAGGGTGTACATGCGGGGCGCGCTCATGGTCTCAGTATCGGCTTCCCCCCGCGTTGTCTCAAGTGGAGAACGCGCGCTCGGGCGCGGTTTCTCTCTCGATGGCCTCTGGCGGAGACGCGGCCACCGCGCCAGAGGCCTCTCTGGAGCCCCAGCCTCAGCCGGAGACCACGACGCCTTTCCAGAACGCAACGTGGCCTTTGATCTCTGCCGCGGCATCTTTAGGCTCGGGGTACAGCCACGCCGCGTTGACGTTGGTCTTGCCGTCCACAACGATGTTCTTGTAGTTCGCCGTGCCCTTCCACGGACATGCGGTGGTGTGATCGCTGTCGGCGAAGAACTCCTCGTCGCAGCGCCTCTGGCGGGAAGTAGTGGTTGCCTTCGACGACGACGGTGGCGTCGCTCTCGGCGAGGGTGGCTCCGTTCCAGGTGGCTTTCATAATGGGTGGGGATGCGGCGCCTCTGGCGCCAGAGGCTAGAGGGACTCGATGCGGACGCCCTCGGCCGTCTCGCGAACTGTCGGGAGCACGCAGATGCGGCCCTCGCGGGACGGGTCGATGACGACGCTCAGCCACTGCACCTGCTCGACGTGCTGGTTCTCGCGCCCAAAGCGCGCCGCGACGGCCTCGCGCAGACGCTCGTACGCCAGAGGCCCGGCCAGAATGGTGCGCGGCTCGGCGCCGGACTGCTGCAGGCTGCGCACGCTCTCGTCCACAAACGCGAGCAGGTCGGCGGCCTCTGGCGACGATTCGAGGATGAGCACGGTGTTGGCGGGTGGGCCGCCGTGGTATCCTCGCGAGCCCCGCCCCGTTCCCATGACGCACTCCTCCGGAACCTTCGCCGACGACTCCCCCGCCCTGTTCTGGCGACACTGGCGGCCAGACACGCCCGGCGCGGAGATCCGCGCGCAGATCGTGCTGGTCCATGGCATCCACGAGCACAGTGGGCGCTACGCGTACGTCGCCTCGCGGCTGATGCTCAAGGGCATCGAGGTCCATGCCATCGACCTGCGCGGGCACGGCCAGTCGGAGGGCGAGCGCGGGCAGATCGACTCGTTTGCAGAGTACCTGCTCGACGTGGACCAGTTGGTGCGTCACGTCGCCGCCAGAGGCTCGGGCGCGCCGATGTTTCTCATGGGCCACTCGATGGGCGGTCTGATCGCGGCGTCATGGTGGGCCTCGCGGGACCACTCGGCGTTCGAAGGGCTCATCCTGTCGTCGCCTGCGCTGGCGCTGCCGCCGGTAAACGCGCTCTTGCAAAAGGCGGCGCCGTTTGTATCCAAGCGCCTTCCGCGCGTGCGCGTGACCACGCTGGACCGCACCGCCCTCTCGCGCGATGAGCAGGTCGGCGAACGCTACCGAAACGATCCGTTGGTCATCAACACGGGCGTCCAGGCTCGCACGGGCTACGAAATCCTGCAGTCCGCGCAGAAGTTGGAAGCCACGCCAGAGGCCTTCGACAAGCCGCTCTTCGTCTTCCACGGCACGGACGACACGATCACGATGCCGTCGGGCAGTTCACGGCTGGTGGAGGCGTGCCCGGCGCCGGATTCCACGCTGCGCCTCTGGCGCGGGCTGCGCCACGAGACGATGAACGAGCCGGAGCGCGACGAGGTGATCGACGCGGTGGCGGCGTGGGTGCTGGCGCGGGCCTAGCGCCAGAGGCCTCTGGCGGGGGCGAGCGGGCTGATCACTCGTAGATCTTGCCCATGTACAAGATGTGCGCGCAGATCCACCACGGGTTATCCCTCTTCTCGAACGCTCCCAGCCGATCAGAGACAGCATCTGCCCACGCCGACGCTGCATCTAGGAACGTATCGATGCGACCGTTTTCCCACCCGTTCGCGCCGGGTCCGTAGAGCGGGCTGGGGTTTACTTGTTCCTTCTCTATCTGGTCGGCGAAGTCCTTCCCCAGAGCTTTGACGAATGCCACGAAGCTCTCCCTGTCGCAAACGGTATCGAGGATGTCGAACGGGTTGGCTGACATATGCTATGCGAGGACTGAGCCTCTGGCGCCAGAGGCGAGAATTTTAGCAGGAGCGGTTACAAATCCCCGAGCACGCGCGAGGAGTGATACACCGTCAACACCTCAGCTGTGCCCTCGCCCACGATGTAACAAAATCCGATACTGGCGGTAGATCACCTCTCGGACCGACTCATCACCGATTTCTGGGACCACGCGGCCCACATTGGGAAAGTCAGCTAGGCGCCGTGTGGCCTCGAACGCACCGGCGACGAACAGCGAGGCGAAGTCTGGGGCGACCTCCTCGTAGTACGATTCGATCGCTTCCAAATCGCGAAGCGCCTGCGGACGCCAGATCACCTCAGCCACGGTTCCACGACCGCTCGGCTCTAGGCTTCCTGAACTCCGCCTCGGCCTCGGATTGCGTGAGGCCCTCTCCCTTCTGGGCGAGGCCGACGTTGACTTTCCGCAAGAGGATCAGTCGCTCGATCACATCATCGAGAGAGGTCTCATCGGGAAGGGCCTGCACGACACGCACGATATCGGCCTTCGATTGGACAGCGGGCATAGGGGGTGACGGATGGTTTTCGAGAGAACGCTGGGACAGACGTGTGGTTCAATGCGAACGGGTAGGTACGCGCGCCTCTGGCGCCAGAGGCTCAGTCCTCGAACCACACCGACACCTCCGCCAGAGGCTTGCGGCGCAAGACCGGCACCTCGGCATCCTCGGCGGGAAAGCCGACCGGGAAAAGGATCGTCGCGGCCTCGTTGGAGGGCCGGCCGAGCGCGTCGCGCAAGAAGCCCATCGGGCTGGGCGTGTGGGTCAGCGTCGCGAGGCCCATCGTGTGGATCGCGGTGATGAACATCCCGGCCGCGATGCCAACGCTTTCCTGCACGTAGTAGAACTTCTCCCGCGAGCCGTCCTCGCTTACGCCGAAGCGCTGCGAGAACAGCACGACGATCCACGGCGCAGTCGTCAGAAATGACTTTTCCCAGTCCGTACCCAGCGGCGCGAGGGCTTCGAGCCACTCGTCCGTCGCGCGGCCCTGATAGAAGGCTTTTTCCTCCTGCTCCGCCGCCTCGCGGATGGTGGCTTTGAGCGCGGCGCTGGAGACGACCGCGAACGTCCACGGCTGCTTGTGCGCGCCGCTGGGCGCCGTACTGGCTGTGCGGATGGCGAGCTCGACCAACTCACGCGGAACGGCCCGGTCCGAGAACTCGCGGACCGACCGACGCGCATCCATCGTCTCGAAGAAGCCTCTGGCGCGGTCGAGCCGCTCATCGTCTGCGATGTCGAGCGGAGTGTACGGCTGCATGGGCGCCGCACTCATCGGATCACGAACGTGACGACGACCGACGAGGTAACGACGAACTCGCCGTCGGTGAGGCCGGAGCCGCCTTCGTTCATCATCGCCGCCGCGCGCGGGTCCATGCCGTAAAGCGAGCCCGAGCCCTCGGCCACGCTCGTCACGTCGCCGAGCGTCACGCCCGCCATGCTCGCGATGAGCGCGGCGCGCTCGCGCGCCTTGGTCACCGCCGAGCGCAGCGCCTCCTCCTGCAGAGCCTCTGGCGCGCGGACCGTGTAGCGCACGTCCACGTTGCGGCGCTGGATGTCCAGCAGATCGTCGTCGCTGTTGCGCACGAGTTCGCCGAGCAAGCGCGGCACGCTCTCCAGATCGTCTACGCGCACGACGAGCACGCGGCTGGCCGTGTACGTCTGGTCGCCGTCGCCGGGCCGCATCGTCTCGAACCGCCCGCCGCCACCCGACGGGCCGACCGACACGCGCTCCAGCTTGATCTCGCTCTCGGGCACGCCAGAGGCCACCAGAAGCGTGCGCACGCGCTCGACCTCTTGCGTGTGCTTGTCGATGGCCTCGTCGATGGTCTCGCCCTCGGTCTCGAAGGCGACACGCAGGACGGCGCGGTCGGCGTCGGCGGCGGCGCGACCGAAGCCGGAGACGGTGAGCACGCGCGTCGTATCGGGGACGTTGAGCGTGAACTGGGCGCGGGCCGGGACCGCGAGGCTTAGCGCGATCAGCGCGGCGAACAGGAGGCGTGTCATGCGTGCAACTGGGTGGGTCGCAAGCTACTCCGCCCCTCCGCCAGAGGGACCGCGTCGCCTCTGGCGGGTTCCGGGTTCCGGGTTCCGGGTTCCGGGTTCCGGGTGGAAGCTGCGCCGCGCGTAGCCTCTGGCGCCAGAGGCTGCAGACGGTCTCTCCACCTTGTCATCCCGAGCGGAGCCGAGGGATCTACTCGCCGGATGGCGCGAGGCCTCATGTGACCACACGCGCGGACGTGGCTAGATCCTTCGGCGCTCCGCTTTGTCGGGCTGACATGCTGAACGTGTGGCGACAGAGGCGGAAAGCCCGAGGCCTGTGGCGTGATCGCACTTGCATGGAGACGCCACACCGTGGCGCCTCTGCGGGACCGCGAACAACTCGGGGCGCCAGAGCCAGGCGGTGCCACCGCTCTACCGGAACACGCCTCTGGCGCCAGAGGCCTGGCGCCAGAGGCCCGCAACTACGGGTGCAAGCGGCCGATGAGGCGCGGAAACGGGATCGACTCGCGCACGTGGCCCAGGCCGCACATCCACGAGACGGTGCGCTCCAGGCCCAGGCCGAAGCCCGCGTGCGGGACCGAACCGTAGCGGCGCAGGTCGAGGTACCAGTCGAAGGCGCTCTCGGGAAGTCCGTGGAGCGCGATCTGCTCGCGCAGGAACTCCAGGTCCGTCGCGCGCTCGCCGCCGCCGATGATCTCGCCGTAGCCCTCGGGCGCGAGCACGTCCATGCCTAGCGCGAGGCGGTCGTCCTCGGGATCGCGCTTCATGTAGAACGCCTTGACGACTGGCCGGGTAGCGGTGGACGATGATCGGCGTCTTGAAGTGCTTCGTGATGACCGTTTCGTCGCTGCCGCCGAAGTCGGCGCCCCACTCGAACGTGCGGGCACTTTCCATCCACGTGGGCAGGTTGCGCAGGTCCTCGTCCACCTGCGCGAGGCGCTTGTCGATCTCGATGCGGCGCGCGTCGATGCGCTTTTTCTCGCCCTTCTTGGCCTGACCGTAGGCGGCCTGATCGGTCTCACGTTCGGCGTCGAGCGCTTCTTTCTCTGAGCCTCTGGCGTCGAGTTCGGATTGGAGCAGCGTTTGAGTCTTCTCGGAGGTCAAGAGGTCGACCGCCTCGGAGTACGAGAGGCGCGGATACGGAGTGTCCGTACACGCACGCAACGCATCCACGTCGCGCTCCAGGATGTCGAGTTCTTCGGCACACGTCTCGATCACCTCGCGCGTGATGCGTTGCAAGAGACCCTCGGCGACCTCCATGTTCATCGCGAGATCGTGAAAGGCCATCTCGGGCTCGATCATCCAGAACTCGGTCAGGTGGCGCCGGGTCTTGGACTTCTCGGCGCGGAATGTGGGGCCGAAGGTGTAGATCTTGCCGTGCGCCATCGCCATGGCCTCGCCGTGGAGTTGGCCGCTCTGCGTGAGGTACGCGGGCTCCTCGAAGTAGTCCAGCTCGAACAGCGTGCTCGTGCCCTCGACGGCGTTGCCGGTCAGGATCGGCGCGTCCATCTGGATAAAACCGTCGTCCTGGAAGTAGCCGTGGATGGCCATGATGACGCGGTTGCGTACGCGCGCGATGGCCCACTGGCGCTTGCTGCGTAGCCACAGGTGGCGCCGGTCCATCAAAAACTCCACGCCGTGCTCTTTGGGCGTGATCGGGTACGGCTCCGCCTGGCTCACGAGCGTCACGCCAGAGGCCCGCACTTCGACGCCGCCGGTCTGGCGCGTGTCTTCGACGACCTCACCGGTCACCTCGATGCCGCTTTCCTGCGTCGCGTCCTGTACGGCTTGCCACGCCTCTGGCGAAACCTCCTCCTCGCTCACCACCACCTGCACGATGCCGCTGCCGTCGCGCACTTCGAGAAAGGCGAGCGCCTTGGAGCCGCGCTGATTGTAGAGCCACCCCTGGAGCGTAACGGTCTGGCCGACGTGGTCGGCGAGGGAGGCGATGCGGGCGGTAGCCATAGCGGCGGGTCTGCAAGTCTAGGGAGAGCCGCGAAGATACCCGCCTCTGGCGCGCTACCCGACCATCAAGCGCGCGAGCGTCTCGCGATCCACGGCGCCTTCGCGGACGACCTCGCCGCGGCCTCCCTCCCACCGCACGATGGAACTGGGCTGCCCCGCCCGCACCCCGGCATCCACGACCGCGTCCAGCCTCTGGCGCAGCGCGAGCGGCACGTCTTCGACGCGCGTCGCCGCGGGCTGGCCCGAGAGGTTGGCCGAGGTCGACACGACCGCGCCGCCAGAGGCTTCGACGAGCGCGCGCCCGAACGCGTCGGCAGGCACGCGGAGGCCGATGAGGCCACCGGGGCCGACAAGCGCCGAGGGCGCCTGCTCCGTCGCACGCAGCAACAGCGTAACCGCGAGCCTCTGGCGCTCCAACGCCTCCGCCCACACCGGCACGTCCTCGACCCACGCCGCGGCATCGCGCCAGCGGCGGATCAGGCCCAGCATGGGCTTGTCGGCGTCGCGGCGCTTGAGCTGCCGCAGGCGCGCGACGGCGTCCGGCCGCCGAGCGTCTGCGACCAATCCGTAGACTCCTTCGGCGGGGACGAGCGCGACGCCTCCCGCTCTCAGCACTCTCGCGACGCCAGAGGCTTGCACGGCGCTCGCCTCTGGCGTCAAAACTGCCTCTGGCGTCACAGCGCTAGTTCTGAATCGACATGCGCGTGAGCTCTTCCCGCCAGTCCGGAAGTGTGACTTCGCCGGTTACATCGGAGTGGATGAGTTCGAAGCGGCCGCTGGAGAAGCTGTCGGCGAACACGAAGAGCGCGCGGCCCTCCCCAGGAATGTTGTCATAGTTCCAGACCACGAACGGGACGGTGTCCTGCCCAAATGGCTGAGAATCGACCTGTGTGGGCGGGCCGTACTTGACGAAGATGCGCCCACGCTCGCTGACCTCTCCCTGGCTCACCATCGGCTCGCTGTACCGCTCCCGCGCAACGTTGATGCGCTGCAGGAACGCGCGGCGCGCGCTGTTGATGTTGGGATTGGGGTCCTCGTCCCGCTCACGCCAGAACGACGCCAGGAAATTGCGCTTTGCATCCAAGTCTGTGATGGCCCTCGCGGCCGACTGCTCGCGGCCGTTCGAGAGAATGTCGATCTGCTTGATTTCGAGGTCGATCTCTTCCTGGCTCAGACCGCTAAACAAGACGGTTTCAAAATCCTGGCCATTGGCGTAGATGTTCTCTTGCTCGACCGTCGGGTTGACGATGTAGAGCTTCTGGCTGCGCTCGGCCACAGGCTCGTTCGATGCGTTGAGCGCCGCGATGCGGAGGTAGTACGAGCCCGTAGGAAGTTTGGAAATATCGAAGCGGCCCACAATGACATCGACCGGGCGCACAGGCCGCTGGCTGCGCTGCTGATACCCGTCGATCGGGTTGGCGCGGTCCGACTGCGAGAGGTACGCCAGCACGGTGTAGTTCTCCGCCTCTACCGAAGAGCCGATGCCGTAGACCTCCGCGTAGTACGGCACGCTGCGCATTCCCATGCCTTCGGCGTCCATCGCGAAGACGCCTGTCGGGTTGGGCTGAACCTCCAGACCACTCTTGACGAAATCCGTCGCGCCTTCTTCGGCTCTCGAAATGGACGACGCCAGCTGAACCGTGGAGATCGACGCCGCGGCGGACCGTTCATAGTCCGGAATCGCAACATCGTTGGCGCGGAGTTCGATCTGAGCACGCGCTTGCGCGGCATCCGCGGGGACCGTCGCGACTACGTCGTAGTCACCGGGCGGGAGCGTCGTGCGAATCTGCTCGACGTACTCGCGACCGGTCTGCAGCAAGAGTGTGTCTGCGACCTGGAAGCGCAGGTCGAGCATCTGGTCGTAAACCGGCGTCTGCGCGGTGCCCCGCGGCGCGCCGCTGGCGGCGGGCATGACCGAGACGTTTACTGGCACCTGTGCCGAATAGCCGCCGTCCCCGTCTTGCGTAAACGTGAGCGTGTGAACGCCGACCGACACGTAGATCTCCAGGATGGATTCCCCGTCTCCGTAGAGATAGCTCGCGGTGTCGAGGTCGAGTTGGATGGGAAGCGGCTGAGCGCTCGCCAGAGGCGAAACGAGCAGCAGGAGAGCCGCGAGGGCCGTAGAGAATCGAACGGACATAGACCGAATGGGGAGCGGGACGCCGGTGGAACGTGTCGGCGAAAGATACCGTGCCTCTCACGGTCTCTTCCGGGTGCTTTCACGCACCCGCCGTATCTTTGGCGGCCTCTGGCGGATGTTTTTTTCCGCCGAGCCGGAAGCGCTTCCGGTCCATTCTCTTCTCGCCCGTCCCCGCGCCCATGCACGCGCCCGACTCTCTTCTCCGCCACCTCGAATCCCTCGGCCTCGGTGGCTCCGAGACCCTGTACTACAACCTGCCTCCCGCACGCCTGGTCGAGCTCGCCGTCCGCCGCGGCGAAGGCCGCCTGGTCGCCGGAGGGCCTCTGGCGACGCGGACTGACCCCCACACAGGCCGGTCGCCCAACGACCGCTACGTCGTCAAAGAGCCCGGAACCGAAGCCGAGGTCGGCTGGGGCAGCACCAACGTGCCCATCTCCGAGGCGTCCTTCGATCACCTGCTGGGTGAGATGGGGCGCTACGCCAGAGGCCGCACGCTCTTCGTACGCGACTGCTACGCGGGCGCCGATCCGCGCTATCAGGTCAAAGTGCGCGTCATCACCGAGGAGGCGTGGCACAGCATTTTCGCCTACAACATGTTTCTCCGCCCTGCCGAGGGCGAGGACACGAGCGATTTCGAGCCCGACTACACCGTGGTCGACCTGTGCGACTTCAACGCGAAGCCCGAAAAGGTCAAGGAGCTCAACTCGTCTACGTTCGTGACGCTCCACCTCACGCGCGGTCTCGTGCTCATCGGCGGCACGCACTACGCAGGCGAGATCAAGAAGTCCATCTTCTCGGCGCTCAATTTCATTTTGCCGCCCAAGGGCGTCCTGCCGATGCACTGCTCGGCCAACGAGGCCACAGACGGCTCCAACACCGCCGTCTTTTTTGGCCTGTCCGGAACGGGCAAAACGACGCTGTCGGCTGATGCCTCGCGCACGCTTATCGGCGACGACGAGCATGGCTGGAGCGACCACGGCGTGTTCAACTTCGAGGGCGGCTGCTACGCCAAGGCCATCCGCCTCTCGCCCGAGGGCGAGCCCGAGATCTACGGCACGACCCGGCAATTCGGGACACTGGTCGAGAATGTGATTCTCCGTGAGGACCGCTCCATCGACTTCGACGACGGCACGATCACGGAGAACACGCGCATCTCCTACCCGATCTCGATGATCCCGAACGCGAGCGAGAACGGCCAGGGCGGGCAGCCCGAAACGGTCGTCTTCCTCACCGCGGACGCGTTCGGCGTGCTCCCGCCCATTTCGAAGCTCACGCCCGAGCAGGCGATGTACCACTTCCTGAGCGGCTACACCGCCAAGGTGGCTGGGACCGAGCGCGGCGTGACGGAGCCCAAAGCCACGTTCTCGGCGTGCTTCGGCGAGCCGTTCATGGTGCGCGAGCCGAGCGTCTACGCCGAGCTGCTGGGCAAGAAGATTCGCGAGCACGGCGCCCGCGTTTTCCTGGTCAACACCGGCTGGACCGGCGGCCCGTACGGTACGGGCGAGCGCATGAAGCTGGCCCACACGCGCCGCATGGTCAACGCCGCCCTCGCGGGCGAACTCGACGACGTGGAAACGACCGAGGACCCCGTCTTCGGCCTCGCCATCCCGAACGCCATCGAAGGTGTACCGAGCGACGTGCTCGTGCCCCGCGGCACGTGGGCCTCTGGCGAGGACTACGACGACAAGGCGGCGCAGCTCGCGCGGATGTTCGCGGACAACTTCGAGAAGTACGCGGACACCGTGAGCGAGACCACCAAGGAGGCGGGGCCGCGCGTCGGCGCAAGCGTATAGCGCACACGCACGCACGGTGTCGCCAGAGGCCTCTGGCGACGCATCCTCGGGGCGCCTCCTGCGAGGCGCCTCACTGCGAGGCGCCCCGCTTTTTTTGGCCTCTGGCGCCGGAGTACACGTCCTCTAGAGGTACGTCCGCCAGAGGCTATCCCATCGCGGCGGCCAGCACGACGGCCAGCACGGCGGCAAAGATGAGCGCGAGGCCGTAGAGCCAGCCCATCGCGGCCGTCTTGAGGAGCGTTTTGACCCACCCCTGGGCGTAGACGCGCTTTTGCGCGAGCACGAAGTACAGCGGGATGAGCAGCATCATAAGCGACGCGAGGACGGAGCTCCACTCGGCCGCGCCAGAGACCCAGATCAGGACGGCGATCAGGCTGAAAACGGCGAACGCGAACGCGTGAACGTGCAGCGCGAAGACGAGGTGCTCGGAGTAGTACCACCCGCGGCGCACGTAGAGCACTTTCATGAACAGGGCGAAAAACGGCAGGAGCAGAAAGATGGCGGTGGGAGCGCGGCGGAGCGTCTGGCGGCCCAGCGCCCATCCCGCGTTGGCGCGGGCCTGCGTGGTACGGGCGTCGTTGAACTCCTGGTACGCCGTCCCGCCAAAGTCGATGTCGCTGATTACGAAGTCGCCTTCGTCCTCTCGGATGAGGAGTTCGGCCGCTTGCTGAAGGTCGGCCGGGCGGACCAGGCTGTCGGGCGGGAAGTCGCGGACGGTCTCGCCCAGCCACGCGCGCCGACGGTCGTTGACCGAGAGCACGGAGTCCTGCGCTATCTCCTCGCGCGTCTCTTCCAGTTCCTCGCGCACAGAGGCGAGCGCGCTCGCCGTCAGGCCGTCCCACGCCGAGGCCTCGGTCACAGAATCGGCGACGCCGAGCGCGGCCAGGGAGTCCACGCGCGCGGCCTCCTCGCCAGAGGCGATCGCGAGGAGGGAGTCCCGCTTGGCCACTGCCTCTTCCCGCGCTCGCGCGTCACTGACTGCGCGCTCGTCCAGCGAGACGAGGTAGGCCGACGCACTCACCGTCGAGTCCGGCGAGACCACGCCGTCGACCTCGGCGCGGATGCGCCCGACGGGGTCGATCAGCGCGAGCAGAAAGAAGAACAGCAGGCTGCTCGTGATGTAGAGCCGCAGCGGCCGCACGTACTGTTGCCGCTTCCCGAGCACATACGCCTGCGTAAGACGCCCCGGCTTGAACAGCAGCGAGCCCAGCGACGGCCACACGCGCCCGTCCAGCCCGAGATACTCAGAGAGGGCCGTGACGAGATATTGGTGCACCGGCTGGCGCAGCGGTTGATCCTTTTGCCCGCAGGCCGGGCAGTAGTCGCCGGGCAGTTCCGCGCGGCAGTTGAGGCACCGCGAGGACGGCGAGGCTTCCAGTGCAGCCCGCTCGCGCGACGCCTGATCGACAGGACTGAACTCAGCCTCTCGCGCGGCCTCTATCACATCCTCTGCCTCTGGCGCGGTCTCCACCTCTTGGGATGGCTCTGGCACGCGACGCGCTTCATGCTGGGCGCCAGAGGCCTCTGGCGAGTTTTCCGCAGGACTACCGTCTGGCGCTGGGGGCGAGACGGGTGGCAGAGGCGAGACGGGAGGCAGAGGCGCGCCCTCCTCTTCGCTAGGAAATGAAGGGTCGGCCTCGGGCGGAAGGTCAGGCATGGTAGGAGCGGGTGGGGCAACCTACGGGCCTGCCATCGATCCGTTACGTTCGGGCGAACGTCGTCTCCCGGTCGTGCGCGAACGCGCCCGCCAGAGGCTCGAACCGACGCTCCTGAATCGTGAAGCTCCTAGGGCCGACCTCGATCCAGTTGTAGACGTTCGTCATCTTGTTCTCTGCACGGCCGCGGCTGGAGGTCGCCGTACCGGCACTCGCGACGATGAGCCTGTGGCCCGGTGCGCCCGCGAGATCAGGGGCTAGCTCGACGCGTGCCACATGGCTGCGGTGCAAGTGCCCGCACAGCACCAGATCCACGCCAGAGGCCTCTGCGATGGCGAGCGCCCGCCGCGCGCCACGGGCCACATCGTGCCCGCCGAGTTCTTTCAGGCGCAGCAAATGGTGGTGCAGCACGAGCACGCGGAAGTCGCCAGAATCCTGCGCGGCAAAGAAAGCCGCCATCTCCTCCAGATGGCGCGGGCGAATCTTGCCCCCCTTGATCGTCAGGCCGTGCGCCGAGTCCAGGCCGAAGACAGCGAGGCCTCTGGCGGTGAACTGAGGCGTCACGTCGGGCGTGATGAACTGCTTGAAGCGCCGAGCCGAGTCGAAGACGCGCTCGAACGGCTGGTGCCACCACGCGCGCACGTCGTGGTTGCCGGGCACGACGAGCGTGGGCGCCGTGAACCGGTCCAGCATCGCGCGGGCATCCTGGAACTGCCGCTCCGTCGCACGCTGCGTGAGATCGCCCGAGACGACGACGAGGTCGAACGGCTCGGCGTTGACCTCCTCCACCAACGCGTCCACGACACCCGGGTGCTCGATTTTGCCGAAGTGCACGTCCGAGAGGTGCGCAATGCGCCTCACCTCTCTCTCTCCTGCCTCCGCGGTCCGAGACGTAGGCAACTCGGAACCCGGAATTCGAAACCCGGAACCCACTAGAGAAGCATCATCGACGGCGTCTCCAGGAACGCCTTCACGTCGCCCAGGAACTCGGCGCCAGAGGCTCCATCGACCACGCGGTGATCGCACGAGAGTGTAACGGTCATCACCTTGCCGGGCACGACCGCGCCGTCCTTGACGACGGGAATGTCGCGGATGCCGCCGATCGCGAGGATGCACGCGTTGGGCGGGTTGACGATGGCCGTGAACTCGCTGATGCCGAACATGCCGAGGTTGGACGTGGTGAAGGTGCTCCCCTCCCACTCGCTCGGGTCCAGCTTGCGGTCCTTGGCGCGCGTCGCGAGGTCGCGGGTCTCAGCCGCGATGTCGGCCAGTCCCTTCTGGTCCGCGTTGCGCACGACCGGCGTAATTAGCCCGTCGGGCATCGCGACCGCGATGGCCACGTTCACATCTCCGTGCTGGCGGATCACGCCTTCCTCCTCCATCCACGACGAGTTGACGGCTGGGTGGCGGCGCAGCGCGCTCGCGCACGCCTTGGTGACCAAGTCGTTAAACGAGATCTTGGCCAGCCCGCGCTCGGCGGTCATGGCGTTGAGCCTCTGGCGGAAGTCCATCGACTCGGCCATGTCCACATCGACCGTGAGGTAGAAGTGCGGCGCGGTAAACTTGCTCTGCGCCAGGCGCCGCGCGATGGTTTTGCGCATCTGCGAGATGCGCGTGTCCGAGACGCCGCCAGGGGCTGCCTGCGGCTTTGGTGCTGGAACCTTAGCCTCTGGCGCGGGGGCCACAGGCTGGGGCGCTTTGACCGGAACGGGCTGCGGTGCAGCCTGGGCCTTGGCGCCGCCGCCTTCCATCGCCGCTTCCACGTCGCGCTTGACCACACGGCCCTCGGGGCCGGAGCCCGTCACGCTCGCGAGGTCCAATCCGGCCTCTTGCGCCATGCGCCGCGCGAGCGGGCTGGCCTTGACGCGGCCGCCGCTCTCGCCAGAGGCCGCGTCAACGGGGCTCGCCTCGGGCGCACTCTCGTCGGGCCGATGGCCGTAGCCCTCAGGTGGCGTGCCAGCTGTTTGGGTGGCGCCCGTCTCGCCAGAGGCCGGATCGGCGGGTGTGGCCTCTGGCGCGGCGCCCGAGGCGCCATCGCCGGAGTAGGACGCGAGCACGTCGTCGGCGCTCTCCCCCTCTTGGCCGAGAACGGCGATTAGACCGCCAATCGGTACGGCGTCACCCTCTCCGATGACCTTTTTGAGCAGCACACCGTCGTCGTACACCTCCAGGTCCATCGTGGCCTTGTCGGTCTCGACCTGCGCGATCACGTCGCCTGCGGAGACGGCGTCGCCCTCTTCGGCGAGCCAGGAGACGAGGACACCCTCTTCCATGGTGTCGCTCATTTTGGGCATTTCAACGGCGATAGCCATCTAAAGAAAGGGATTGAGGGATAAGGATGATGAGGCATGAGGGAGGGTGCCGAATCGGGACGCCAGAGGCCCCGCATCCCGCATCCCGAATCCCTCTATCCCTCCATGTACAGTGTGCGCTTGACGGCCGCGATCGTGTCGTCCACGCTCGGCATCCAGGCCTCGATGAGGTTCTTGGCGTACGGCGCGGGCACGTCGGGCGCGGTGACGCGCTCGATGGGCGCATCGAGGTGGTCGAAGCACTGCTGCTGGATGCGAAAGCCGACCTCGCTCGCGATGCCGCCGTACGGCTGGCACTCGTCCACGATCACGAGCCGGTTGGTCTTCTTCACGCTCTCTACGACCGGCGTGATCGGGTAGGGCCGCAACGTGCGCGGGTCGATCACGGTCGCTTCGATGCCCTGCTTGGCGAGTTCCTCGGCGGCCTCCATCGCGATGTGGTACATCTTCGAATGCCCCACGATGGTCACGTCGTCGCCCTCGCGACCCATGCGCGCCTCACCGATGGGAATGATGTAGTCCTCGGCGGCGGAGACCTCGCCCTTCATGCCGAACATCAACTCGGACTCTAGGAAGAGCACCGGGTCGTCGTCGCGGATGGCGGCTTTGAGCAGGCCTTTGGCATCGTCCGGGTTGGAAGGCGCCACGATCTTGAGGCCGGGCACGTTGGAGTACAGTGCCTCGACAGAGTTGCTGTGCGTCGCGCCGAGCTGTCCCGCGCCGCCGTTACCGCCGCGAAACACGACGGGCACGTTGAGTTGGCCACCACTCATGTAGCGCATCTTGGCCGCGTTGCTCACGATCTGGTCGAAGCACACGAACGTGAAGTTCCACGTCATGAACTCGACGATGGGCCGCAGCCCGAGCATGGACGCGCCGATGGCGAGCCCGGCAAAGCCGTTCTCCGAGATCGGCGTGTCGATGATGCGCTTGGCACCGAACTCGTCCAGCATCCCCTGGCTCACCTTGTAGGCGCCGTCGTACTCGGCGACCTCTTCGCCGATCAGGAAGACGTTGTCGTCGCGGCGCATCTCCTCGCTCATGGCGTCGCGGAGGGCCTCACGGTATTGCAGTTCTGGCATTGGAATACAGGTACTGGGTGCGAGGTACCGGGTACGTTTCGTCGGGTACGCCGTACCCTGTACCCCATACCCCTTCTGCTAGCTGATAAAGGGGTAGTCCTTCTGGACGTAGACGTCTTCGTACATCGTCTCCTCTGGCGGGAACGGGCTGTTCTCGGCAAACTCGACAGCGTCCATCACCTCTGCCTTGACCGCATCGTCAACGCCATCGAGCGCGTCGATGGTGGCGAGTTCGTGCTCCAGCAGGTACTGCTTGATCCGCACGATGGGGTCCTCGTTCTTCTTGCCCTCCATCTCTTCCTTGGTCCGGTACTTCTGCGGGTCGGACATGGAGTGGCCGCGGTAGCGGTACGTCTGGATCTCCACGAAAATGGGATGGGTTTCGCCAGAGGCTCCGTCGCCGCCTGCTCCAGCACCTCGCGCCTCGTCGGCGATGGTCTTGAAGGCGTGGTAGACCTCGAACATGTCCATGCCGTCGATCACGACGGACTTCATGCCGTAGGGGTAGCCTGACTTCCAGAGGTTGGCATCGCCGCGCGAGCGCTCGACGCTCGTGCCCATCGCGTACTCGTTGTTTTCGACGCAGATGAGGACGGGCACCTTGTACAGCGCCGCGAGGTTGGCCGCCTCGTGGAACGCGCCCTGGTTGATGGCGCCGTCGCCGAAAAACGCCATCGCGACGCCGCCGGTCTCTTTGTACTTGCACGCAAAGCCCAGCCCCACGCCGACCGGGATCTGCCCGCCCACGATGCCATGGCCGCCGTAGAAGCTTTTCTCAATGTCGAAGAAGTGCATCGAGCCCCCTTGCCGCGCGAGCAGCCGTCGATCTTGCCGAACAGCTCGGCCATGCCCGCCTTGGAAGACATGCCTCTGGCGAGCGCCAAGCCGTGATCGCGGTAGGCCGTAATGATGGGATCGTCGGGGCGCGTGGCCCAGACGGCGCCGGTCGAGACCGCCTCTTGCCCGATGTACAAGTGCAGAAAGCCGGAGATCTTTTGGCGGCCGTACATCTGCGCCGCGCGCTCCTCGAAGCGGCGCTGCAGCAGCATGTTGCGGTACATCGCGATCACGTCGTCCGCGCTTAGTCCGAGGCTGGTGTGCGTATGGCCGCTGTTGCGGAAAAAGCGAACGTCCGGCAGGGGCACGTCGGGCGTGTCGGTGCCGTTGTGAGTAGAGGCCGTGGGTGCGGTGGTCGAAGCCATCGGAGCGGAGGGGCGGTCGGGGGAGGCGGTACCCGAGATGCGTGGCGCGGGTCCGGGTGCTGCGCAAAATAGCCTCTGGCGGGGTGCGTATCCTCCCGCCCTTCCCTCTATCTCGCGTGAGCGCCTCTCCTTTTACCCAAGCGCCCGGACCGGAGCACGATGCCGTCGTGGTGATCCCGACCTACAACGAGGCGGCCAACGTCGAAACCGTTTTGCGCCGCGTGCTCGCGCTGGAGCGTTTCGCGGCGCTCGTCGTCGATGACGGGTCACCGGATGGGACCGCAGAGATCGTGCGGCGCCTGATGCGCGAGGCACCCGACCGCATCGGCATGATTGAGAGGGCGGGCAAGATGGGACTGGGCACGGCCTACCTGACAGGCTTCCGCGCCGCGCGCGACGCGGGTTTCGCGTTTATCTGCGAGATGGACGCCGACCTCTCGCACAACCCCGACGACCTCCCCACGCTATTGCACGCCTGCGCCTCTGGCGAGGCCGACGTGGCCGTCGGGAGCCGGTATGTGGGCGGCGTGCGCGTGATGAACTGGCCGCTCGGGCGGCTCATCCTGAGCTACGGCGCCGGGATGTACACGCGCGCCATCACGCGCCTGCCGGTCATGGACGTGACGGCGGGCTTCGCGTGCTTCACGCACGACGTGCTGCAGGCCATCGACTTCGACCGCGTGACATCCAACGGCTACTCGTTCCAGATCGAGATGAAGTACCGTGCCTGGAAAAAGGGGTTTCGCTTGGTGGAGGTGCCCATTGTGTTCACCGAGCGGACCGAAGGGCAGAGCAAAATGAACAGCGCGATCGTACGCGAGGCCACGACAAAGGTGTGGCGCCTGCGGCTGGCCTCGCTCGTGGGGCGGCTGTAGCTGGGTTCTGGGTTCTGGGTAAAGCTGCATCGCGCTCGCCTCTGGCGCCAGAGGCCGGGGCTCGGTGGCGCCGGCGGGACATCGGCAGACGCCACACCGTGGCGTCTCTACGGGATCTACGGGATCGAAACCGGCCGGACGCCAGAGGCCTCTGGCGGAACAGAAACCGCGGCGCGTCTCCTACTCCCTCGCCACGCCAGAGGCGTAGACTCCGCGCCATGACGCCACTTTCATACCCCGAGGCCGCCGCGGCCCTTCCGCTCACGACCATCGCGGGCGCTATCGTGGGTGTGCTCCGCATTCTCGCGACCACGCTGCTGGTCGCCGTCGGAACGGTCGTGCTGCTGCTCTCGGCGCTGATCCCCGGTCGCATCCGCGACGCGCGGCCCGCGATGTGGATGTCGGTCTGGATCAGCCGCGCCTTTGTCGCCATCTCCGGCATCCGGCTCGACGCCAGAGGCGCCGACGCGCTGCGCGCCCACCGAGGCTTCGTGTTCTTCAACCACGTCAGCTACATGGACATCTGCGTGCTGCTCTCGGTCCGGCCGGTGCGGTTTCTGGCGGCCTCTGGCGTGCGCAAGCTGCCCGGCATCGGGTGGATGGCGACAGCCGTGGGCACGGTGTACGTGGACCGGGGCGCGGACAGCTCCCGCGAGGACGCGCGGCAGCGCATGAAAGCCGCTGTCGAGCGCAGCCCGACGCCCATCGCGCTCGCGCCCGAGGGCGGTGTGCGCCACGGGCCGATGGTATCGCCGTTCCGCCACGGCGCCTTCGAGGTCGCGCGCGACGCCGAGGCTGACATTCTGCTCGCCGTGATCGACTTCGTGCCGCGCGGCCGCGCGGCGTGGCTGGACGGCGAAAGCCTGATCTCAGCCTACTGGCGCCTTGCGGCTCGCACGACGCCTCTCGTCGCGCGCATCCAGGCCCTGCCGCCCGCCTCTGGCGTAATCGCCGCGCCGCCAGAGGCCGCGACCGCGTCCGAGGCGCGCATGGACGAGGCGCTTGTTCGCCTCTGGCGCGAGGACGCTGCGCCAGAGGCCGTGCTCTGAATCAGGCTCAGGCTTCGCCGCCGGGTCCGTTGAACGCGACGCCGGGAAAGTGGCTGTGCTGGCTTTCGCCGATCTCGCCGTACTGCGCCTCGAAACGCTGAATGTTGTCGGCCAGCGCCGCCAGAAGCCGCTTGGCGTGGCTCGGCGTGACCACGACGCGGCTCTTGACGCGCGCCTTAGGTACGCCCGGCATCACGCGGATAAAGTCCAGGATGAACTCCTCCGGGCTGTGCGCGATCATTACGAGGTTGGAATACTCGCCCTCGGCCACGTCGGGCGTGAGTTCGATTTGGAGTTGCTGCTGCGGGGCGTTCGGGTCGGATTCCATCGGTGTGGGGTCTCGGGGACGGGGAATCTACGGGCCTCTGGCGCGAGGCCGGAACACAAAACGCCCGGACGTGGCAGTACGTCCGGGCGCCAGAGGCCGTGACAATGCAGGCTAGCGCGAGATAAAGATGGACACACCCGCTTGCACACCAAGCACGACGGGGTCGAAGTCGTCGTTCGTGTTCAGCACTGCGGCCAGGGTGACGGCGCCACCGGGCGAGAAAAAGTGCTTGATGCCGCCCTGCGCGCCAAGTGCGAGGCCGCCACCATCCGTAAGGCTGGCGCCGAGGTTGGCTCCCACGAATGGCACGGTCCGCTTGCCGGGGGCATTGAAGTGGTACGCGCCAAAGGCTGTGAGAAAGACGGTTCCGTCCTCGAAGTCCGTAATGATCTGCGGATTGAGACCTACTTCGATCGCGTCGGTGACGAACAGACCGACGGTGGGAGTGAGCGCAAGGAACGCATTGCCGTCGAAGATTTGGAACGCGGCGGAGCCACCGATCTCGATATCGCCCTGATCCACTTGCGCCGAGACAGCCGACGACATGAGAAGGATGGCGACCAGGAGAGAGTTACGCATAGACGTACATGGGGGTTGAGGGGCACGCAACGTACGGCATCTCTTCACGTCCTCTCGCCTCTGGCGCCAGAGGCTAGTCCCGCGAGGTGCGCGCGCCGCTCAGAAACTGCTTCGCCATCTCCACCATCTTCGGGCTGCCGATGTAGACCGGGCAGCGCTGGTGCAGGGCCTCTGGCGGCACGTCGAGGATCGGGCCGGAGCCGGTGGAGGCGATGCCGCCCGCTTGCTCGATGATGAAGGCCATCGGGTTGGCCTCGTACATCAGGCGCAGCTTGCCGCTGGGGTTGCGCGCGTTGGCGGGGTAGATGTAGACGCCGCCTTTCATCAGGTTGCGGTGGAAATCCGCCACGAACGAGCCGATGTACCGCGTCGTAAACGGGCGCGGCGGGTCGTCGTCCGGTGCCTCGGTCTGCATCCACTTGATGTATTCCTTCAGGCCCGGCTCCCACGAGTTGTAGTTGCCCTCGTTGATGGAGTACATCTGGCCCATTTCGGGCGTGCGAATGTTGGGGTGCGAGAGCAAAAACTCACCGATGCTGGGGTCCAGCGTAAAGCCGTTGACGCCGTTGCCGGTCGTGTAGACGAGGATGGTGGACGAGCCGTAGACGATGTAGCCCGCCGCCACCTGATCGCGCCCGGGCTGCAACGCGTTCTCGACCGTGACCTCGCCTTCGTGATCCTCTGGGACTTTGTAGATCGAGAAGATGGTGCCGATGGACACATTGACATCCACGTTCGTCGATCCGTCGAGCGGGTCGAACAGGACGATGTACTTGCCCTGGCAGTCGTCGAACTGGAGCGGGATGGCCTCGGCGTGTTCCTCACTGCCGATCAGGCAGACTTCACCGCCACGGCGCAGGGCCCGCACGAACTCCTCGTGGGCCAGTACGTCCAGCTTTTTCTGCACCTCGCCTTGCACGTTCACATCGCCCGTCTCGCCGAAGATGTCGACCAGACCGGCTTTGCGCACGTCGCGCTCGACCACTTTGGCCGCGAGCGCCAAATCGCGCAAGAGGCGCGAGAACTGGCCCGTCGAGCCCGGGGAGTCACTCTCGCGCTCGATGATGAACTGCTCCAGGGTCTTGAGAGAGCCCCCGGAGAGGGTCGAGGCGGTGAGCGTGGCGGAGGGCATAGAGCACAGGGAGAGGGGACCGCGAAGGTACACCCCCGGAGGTTCTGCCTCTGGCGCCAGAGGCCCGTTCGGGCTCCTCCTCTGGCGTGTAGCCGGATGCGGGGCGGTGGCGATCTGGGCGCATCGGACGCTGTCCACGCGGACGGATGCGTAGGCGCGTGTGGCGATCTGTGTACACCGCGATGGCGCATCCGGCTACAGACAGGGCGCCCCCGCTGGGGCGAGGATGGAGCACGCGCCCGGATCGCGGGCTGCAGCCTTAGCGTGCGCGAAGCGGCCGAGGCGCTGCTCCAGCAGGGGCCGCGCCACTCGGTGTTTGCTCAGCGAATACTCGTCCGCTCGGCGACAGCAGAGCGGGACGAGAGCATGGCACTTCGCCATCTCGCGGCGCTGCACGCGCTCGACGCGGAGTCGGCGGCTGACGCAGCGCTGAGTGTTGCGGTGGCGTTCGAGGGCGCCGACGTGAGCGGCGCGCTACAGAAGCGCGGCGCCGCACCCGGGCCTCTGGCGAAGAGCACGACTGCTACGGCAGCGCTCGCGCTCTCGGTGCACCCCAACCCGAGCGCAGGCGCGGCCGAAGTCGTGCTCTCGGTGCCCGACGCCGAGGCAGCGGTCGACCTCGTGGTCTACGACGCGCTGGGCCGCGCGGTCGCCACGCTCGACGCCAGAGGCGTAGGCACCACGCGGCGCGTGGCCCTCGACGCGAGCACGCTCGCGCCCGGCGTGTACGTGGCCCGCGCGGTGCTCCGCGCCGACGGCTCCGTGGTCTCAGCCGCCGTGGCGAGGTTCACCGTGGCGTGCTAGGCTCACGCGACGTACGACGGCGGTGAGGTACGGAGTCATCCGCACCTCACCGCTCTCGTTTTACTTTGTTCGACGATCCCGACGACAACATGCGATCTCTATACGCTCTGCTCGCCCTGATTCTCACGCTCCCCGCCGCGGCGCAACCTGTGCTGACGTGGGAGCCCGTGGGCGACGAGCCCCGCGACAGCGACCTCGCCTACGCCGCCGACGACGACGGCGCGCTGGTCTACGGTGGCGTCGGCATCCGGTCCAACGGGCGGAACGAGTTCGCAACGTGGCGACTGCCGCCGCCCCATGATGCTTCCACCTCGTGGGAAGACGCCGGGCCTCGCGTCGGCGGAGGAGAGGACTGGACGCTCCCGCTCGGCAGAGACACACTCATCGTGCAAGCGCACGTCTCGATGTACCGCTCCACGGACGGCGGACAGACATGGGAACGCCGCGGCGAGAGCAACACTCTGGGCTCGGAGCACGTGCTCACGATTCCTGCTGGGCTGTACGCGGGTCGGATTGTCGTCGCGACGGGGCAGCGGAACGCGTTGTTCTCATCCGATCGCGGCGCGACGTGGGAGACGGCTTTCGATGGGGGCGGGGTCGTCGATGACAGCGTGGAGGTGATCCGCGCCGCCGCGGTCGCCTCTGGCCCCCACGCAGGGCGGCTCGTCGGCGTGGGGCTGAGCGGCGTCACGACGAGCGACGACGGGGGGCTCACGTGGGACAAGAACCCCAACGAGTGGGCGCATTTCCAGCAAAACACCTTCTGCGTCGCTGCGCTGAGAGGGCAGGCCCCCAGCGGGGGCGACCGTCTCATCACACTCATAAACGACACCCGCGTGCTGGGCGACAGCCTCACCGTGACGGTCAGCGACGACGGGGGCGACACGTGGCAGCGCGGGCCGTCGGTCCATCCCGGCAGCTTCCGAAGCTGCGTGGAGGCTGTGGACCTCGGCGGCGGGCGGGCCGTCGCCGTGATGAAGCGGGGTCCGATCTGGGGGACTGAGGACGGCGGCGCGACGTGGACCGTCTGGAGCGAGTTCCTGGGGGACCCCGCGGAGGACCGGGCGGGGTGGGCGATGGTAGACCCAGAGGGTCGGCTCATCGTAGGGCTATACAAGAATGGCATCGGTCCAGACGACACCGCACACGACATGCGGACGGTGGAGCGGCTCACGCCGGTCGCGCGCGAGCCCGCGCCCGCCGCCTCTGGCGCGCCCCTGCACGTCAGCCCCAATCCGTCCTCTGGCGCCGTGCGCGTCGCACTGGACATCGGCACGCCAGAGGCGGCCTGGCTCACGGTCTTCGACGCCAGAGGCCGCGCGGTGTACACCCACGCCTCTGGCGCCCGCACCGCGCACGCGTGGGAGGTGAACACGGCCGCGTGGGCGGCAGGCGTCTACGTGGCACGCGCCGAGGTCCGGGGCGAGCAGGTCACGGCGCGCTTTACTGTCGCGCGTTGAGCGCTAGTCCGGGCGAATCCCGTCCACCACCTCCCAGCCTTCGCGGATGGCGTGGAGTGCGAGGGCCGTGTCGGTGCGCACGTCCAGCTTGTCGCGGGCGCGCAGCGCGTGGACGCCCACCGTCCCGGCCGCGATGCCCATTTTGGCGGCGATCTCGGCGCGGGTCAACCCCAGCGCGAGCAGGCACGCCACCTGGCGCTCTCGCGGCGCCAGTTGGGCGGGAGCCGTGCGCGCTCCCAGGTGCGAGGCGTCGGCCACGAACGCGCCGTAGCGCGCCACGATGCGGACCGCTTCGGCCACCTCGCCGCCGCTCGCCTCGGCGCCCATCACGCCGTGGGCGCCGCGCTCCTGCCACCACGCGACAGCCTCTGGCGTGGGTCGCACTACGATCGCGAGCGTGCGCACGCGGGGGTAGGCCGCACGGATGCGCAGCAGCGGCTCCACGCCTGCGCGGCTGCACAGCACCACCACGTCCACGCTCGGGTCCAGCGCACGCATGGCGGCGTCTGCGTCCTCCGCCTGCGCCGCGATGTGGAGCCCGGCGGCGCGCAGTTGCAGCGCGAGCCCCGTCCGCACGCGCTCGCGCGGGTCTACGATGAGCACGCTCGCGCCCAACGCGTTCGCCCCCGCGCTGGGTGCCAGGCGCTCCGCCAGAGGCCGCAGTTCGAGCGCCACGCCCACGATGGAGCCGTCCGGCAGCGGGCGGTACACGGTGCGGTACTCCCGCCCGCCGATGGCGATCTGAAACTCGACGGTCTCCCCGGCCTGCGCCCGGTCCAGGGCGTCCAGAATCTCGGGGAAGTCCGCGTAGGCCTCGCGCACGAGCCGTCCGCGCGAGTCGCCGCGCTCCGCGACGATGGCCGCGCGCGCCAGCCCGCTGGATTCGGCCAACCGCCCCTCGGGGTCGATGCGGAAGGCGACCACCGGCAGGTGGTCCAGCATGGCGCGGAGCGTGTGGCTCTCGCCAGAGGCTGCGGCGTAGGAGGCGAGCGCCTGCGCCAGGCGCCCGGGTCCGCCGTGGTCGTGGATCTCCATCGGGACGTGGCGAGGTGTCCCTGAGGACAGGGGATTCCCCTAGCGCCTCCAAACAGACCGCCTCTGGCGCGGAGGCTTCTGCCGCCTCTCCGGCCTCTGGCGCCAGAGGCCCATGCGCGAGGTCAGCCTCTGGCGCTCAGCGTCGCGAGCATGGCCGCCGTGCGCGGGCCGACCGCGGCGCCACCGCGCCACTCGGCGAGTAGACGCGCGAGGTCCTCGCCGGTGTCCACGTCGTAGTGCTCGGGCATGACCACCCGCGAGAGGCTGTTGCGCGCCGCGCGCTCCAGCGTGTCCTCGAAAACGTGCTCGTGGCTGTAGTCCATCTCGAAGAGATCCGGCACCAGGTCGTTGAGGCCCAGAAACACGTAGCCGCCGTCGTCGCTCGGCGCGACGACGCACGCCAGAGGCTCGCGCAACTGCCGGAACGCCTCGCCCAAGAGCTCCATCGGCAGCGTGGGGTGGTCTGTGCCGACGACCACGATCCGCTCATGCCCCGCCGCAAACGCCTCGGCGAACGCCGTCGCCATCTTCTCGCCCAGCCCGCCCGGCGCCTGCTCGAACACATCCACGGCCTCTGGCGCCAGGCCGGGCGGCGGCGCGTGGTCCAGGTACAGGTACACAGCAATCGCTTCCCCGAGACCTAGCGGGTCCTCGCCAGAGGCCTGAGCCGCGTACACGTCGAGTGCGTCGCGCAGAAACGCGTCGTAGAGGCGCGCCGCCGCCTCTGGCGCCAGAGGCGGCGTGAGGCGCGTCTTGACGCGGCCCGCGCGCGGCACCTTGGCGAAGACGAGCAAGCAGCAGGAGCCGGTAATCATTCGCCCGGCACGGATGCGGTCGCCTTGGAGTCTGCGCCAGAGGCGTCTGCCCCGGCGCTCGCCTCCGTAAACGTGACGGTAAAGCCGTCGGCGCTGGTCAGAGGCACCGCCACGAGGCGGAACGAGGTGTCCAGGCCGTCGGCGCTGTACGGGACGACGGTCTCGTAGGGCGTCTCGCGTTCGACCACGTCTTTGTACGCGTCGAACAGGCCCGCCTCGCGGTTGCCGGGGAACACGTCGAGCAGGCGCTTGCCCAGCAGATCGTGCTCGGCGTAGCCGACGATGGATTCGACGCGCGGGTTGGCGAGCAACCACTCGAAGTCGACAATTTCGCCGTTCTCTCGGACGGCGCTAAACGCCATCACGCCCTCGGGCGAGGCCGCGAGGACAGAGCGCAAAAGGTCGCGGGTGCGGATGGCCTTTTCCGCGATCTCCTGCACGGCCGTCACGTCTTGCAGCACGACGACGGCGCCGTCCGAGATGCCGTCGCGGTCTTCGTCAACCGGCGCGGCGTTGACGAGGTACCAGTGCCGCATGTCCTCGCCGTCGACGCCCTGCAGCTTGGCGCGAACCGTGCGGTCGTCCTCCATCGCGATGCGCTCGGGGAAGGCCTCTGGCGCCAGAGGCTCGCCGTGGCGGTCGACGCGGTCCTCGGGCAGGTGGTCGTCTTCCAGGATGCCCTCGGCGGCCTTGTTGTGTTCCAGCACCTCGCCGTCGGTGTCGATGTGGACCACGGCATCACCGACAGCCTCCGACACGGCGCGGTGCCACGCGAGGTCGCGGGCGTTCTTTTCCGTCACGCGGTCTAGCGAGATCTGCCGGCCGATGGCGCCGGCCATCATCTCGATGAGGTCCAGCTCGGTTGTCTTGAAGCCGCTCGGACGCGGCTCAGGCGAGACGAAGTTGAGCGTGCCATAGAACTCGCCGTCGACGCGGATCGGCGTGCCGATAAAGGCGCGCAGGCCGCGCTGCACGCACGCCGGGTGCGTGGGCGCCTCGTCCAGCGCGTCGCCGTAGACGACGGTCTCGCCCGTTTCGTAGACCGCGTCGCAGAACGCCTCTTCGAGAGGGATCGTCAGCCCGGTCTCGATGGCGGGGTCGGGCGAGACGACGGCTTCGAGGCGGTACTGCATCTCGCCAGAGGCCGGGTCTCGCGGCGTGGACGAGAGGATGCCGAGCGGCAGCTCGAACATCTCGCAGCCCGCGCGCAAGAACGCGTCGAACCGAGCCTCTGGCGAGGCGTGCTCGGAGGTGATGATGCCGTGCAGGATGCGGAGGTCTTCGGCGAAGCCCTCAATCTCGGTCGTGCGCGCGTCGACGGTCCGCTCTAGGCGGAGGTTGGCGCGAGAAAGCTGGCGCTGGAAGGCGCGGCGCTCGGTATCGTCGCGGCAGACCGCGAGCACGCACAGCGTGCCGTCGTAGTCGACCAGGCGCGCGTTGGTGTACATGTAGATCCGCTGCCCCTCTTTGGTGAGGTGGACCGATTCGAACGTGGCCTCGGTCTCGCGCCGCAGCCGCGCGATGGCGTCGGGCACCGAGACAGATTCGGGCTTGATGAGGTCCTGGATGCTCATCTGGCTCAGTTCGTCCTCGGTGTAGCCGTAGCGCTTCACGGCGGCCTTGTTGAACGCCACCAGGTGCGCTGGCCCCTCACTCTGCACCGGGTAGACCAGCACCACGTCACCGAAGGCGTCGAAGAGCGTGCGGAAGCGGGACTCGCTGGCCTCTAGGGCGTCGCTCGCCTCGCGCTGCTCGTGTACGTCGGTGTGGACGCCCACCCACTCGACGATCTCGCCAGAGGCGTCGAGCACGGGCACGCCGCGGGCGGACATGTGGCGGTACTCGCCGTCGTGGCGGCGCAGGCGGTGGCGGATCTCGTAGGTGCCGCGCGTATCGAGCGCGTCGCTCCAGGCAGCCTGAGTGCGTTCGCGGTCCTCAGGGTGGATTGCGTCCAGCCATCCGTACACGAGCGCTTCCTCGTGCGACTGTCCCGTAAAGCCGCACCAGTCAGGCTGCTCGCCTTCGAGCTCGCCAGAGGCGGAGGTGCGCCACACGATGGACGCGGTGGCTTCGACCAGCGACCGGTAGCGGCGCTCGTTGGAGACCAGCGATGCCTGCGCGTCGCGAAGGTCCGCGAGCTCGGTCCGCGCGGAGACGTTCTCGAAGACGACTGCGACGCGTCTGTCCTTTAAGGCTAGAGCACGGACGCCGAACGTAGACGAGGAAATCCTGTCGTCTCCGTAGGTGACCGTTCCCAGGTCCTCTGGCGTGCCCGTGGTGGCAACCCGGGCGTACGCCTCGGGAAGAGGCGTCTCCATGATGCCCGGCACGATCTCACGCAACAAGCGTCCCACCTCCTTCTCATTCGAGAGGCCTGTGATGACTTCGCTGGCGCGGTTGGCATAGACCAACCGAAGCGATTCCGGGTCGCCGACCGTCTCCAGCGCGTACACAGCGACGCCAAAGGGAAGGTCGCGGAGCAGTTGAGGCGCCAGCACCTCCTCGGTGCTACGGGTAAAAAAGGCCATGCGGGACGGGAGTCGGAGACGGGTGGACGCCATATACGGCCATCGCCGTGCCACACCGAGCGGCGCACCTTATCTTTACACAGAATCGCCTCTGGCGAAGCGGAGCGCGCGATCCAGCCCCAGGAATGCCGCGCCGTCACGGCGCGCCTGCCCAATCGCGTGGTCGAGGATGTGCAGGCGAAAGGCCCACTCCCTGCCGGGTCCCATCGCGTTGTGCCACAGCACGACCGCGAGCCCGCCAGAGGCTCGGGCAGCGCTCAGCACAGCCTGCACAGACTCGGCGGCGGCCTCTGGCGAGAGGCTCTGATGCGCGAAAAGCGTGGTGTCCATGATCGCCAGAGGCGCCTCCCAGAGCGCAGACGGCGCGCCGCGCGCGTGATCCCACAGCCGAAACGGATGCGCCGTGCCACGGCGGAAGCCGGGCTGAGCGGCCCAGCCCAGCGTGGAGTCCAGCGCGAACCGCTCGGCGGCGTAGAGCGCGGGCGTGACCGCCGGGTCCCAGCGCAGGTAGTGCGAGCGCACGAGCCGAGGCACCGCACCCAACGACTGCGCGAGCCTCTGGCGTTCGCGCCAGAGGCGGCGGGCGTCGGTCGCGGCCTCCATGCTGGGGTGCAGGCCGATCTCGAAGCCGTCTGCGGCGAGCCCACGCAGCCAGGCCTGCTCTCTTCGCGCCGCCCAGCCACGGCGCGCCAGAGGCGCGAGGTCCTCGGGGCCGCTGGCGCCGGTCTTGACGAACAGCGTCGAGCGCACGCCGTGGCGCCGCGCGAGGGCGACGAGCGCGCGGGCACTCTCGGCGCGCACGTCCGGCCCCATCGCGCGCTGCACGCCGCGCCAGAGGCCGCCTCGGGCGACGCTGCCTGCGAGCGCGCGCAGGCGAGACGTGCGCAGCCCGTCCAGATCGTGCGTGAGCGCGACGGCCCACGCGTGGCCGTTCCAATCCGGGCGCTGCACCGCTACGCCTCTGGCGCGCAGCGCGTCGCCCAGCCAGGTGCGCATCGCGTCGACGGGCGTCGCCAGAGGCATGTTCAGCGCAGCCTGGAGTGAGGCGGCGTAGGGGACGCGTCCCCAGCGGTCACGCGCGCCGGTGCGCTCTTGCACGCCCGCGAGCCACCAGAAGGCCGAGGCCAGCACGTCGGCCTCCACAACTGCCGAGGGCTTGGCCTCTGGCGCGGCAGTGCCCAGCGGAAACGGCAGCGCCTCTCCCCCGCTCCACCGCGCCGCTTCCTCGGGCGCAATCGCACGTCCATCCAAGAGCGCGGCGATGGTCCCGGGCCGCTGGCGGATGCGAACAGCGCCAGAGGCTACAGACTCGGGCTCTGGGCCGACGTAGATCCCGTCGGCGCCCAGATCCTCGCGCGCGACGGGCCGCGGCGCGCACGCCAGAGGCCGCAGCAGTTCCTCGGCAGCGTAGAGCAGCGCCGGGCGGATCGCCTCTGGCGCGTCGAGGCAAAGCGCGACCGGCGTCACCTAGCGCGACTCGTCTTCGACGACCGTCTCGGCGAGGCGGTCATGGAGCGTGCGGTGCTCGTCGGTAAAGATCATCAGAGCATCGACCAGGCTCACGAGCGGCACGAACCCGAGGATGCCCATGACGAAGCTGCGCAGCAGCCACGCGCGCACAAAGCCGGGGTTGGAGCCGTCGCGGGCGTCTACGATGCGGAGGTTGAGGATGCGTTTGCCGATCGTCTGCCCGTCGCGGCTGAGCAACATGATCTGGTAGACGCTGAGGGCGAGCAGCGGTAGCAGCAGAAACAGACCGCCGAGTACCGCGACAGGCTCGGAGCCCGTTTCGCCACCAAAGCCGACGAGCATCAGGCCCGGCAGCGCGACGCCAAATGCGATCAGGCCGTCCACGATCACGGCGCCCAGCCGCTTCCACGGCGACGCCAGAGGCCACGTCTGGGCGTCGAAAAGAGTCTCGTCAAGCGGCGCGTCGAACTCGTGGTCGTAGGAGCCGGGATTGTATTGGGTGGGGTCGGAGGAGCGCATGGGAACTCTTGCCAGTAGAGGGAGGGTAGTCTAAACGGACCCCCGGCACCAAGGTGACACCCCGCTTCAAACTTTTCAACGATCCCGTCCACGGGTTCGTCAGCGTGCCCAAAGGGCTGGTGCTGGAGCTGGTGGAAACGCCAGAGTTCCAGCGCCTGCGCCGCATCCGGCAGCTCGGCCTGGGCTTTCTCGTGTTTCCGGGCGCCGTCCACACGCGCTTCGAGCACGGCCTGGGCGCGATGTCGCTCATGTACGAGGCGCTGAGCACGCTCCAGGGCAAAGGAACGGTCCTCACGACGGACGAGGTCGAGGGCGCGCTCGTCGCCGCGCTCTTGCACGACGTGGGCCACGGACCGTTTTCGCACACGCTCGAAGCGCAGCTCATCCCGCCCGGAGCCTCTGGCGAACGCTTCCGCCACGAGGCCATGAGCCGCGCCATCCTCGGCCGCATCGACCGCCGTATGAGCGGTGCGCTCGCGACCGCGCTCGCCATCTTCGACGGCACGTACGAGCGACCCTTTTTCCAGGCGCTGCTCGCGAGCCAGCTCGACATGGACCGGCTGGATTACCTGCGTCGCGACTCGTTTTACACCGGCGTCGCCGAGGGCGTGGTCGGCGTCGAGCGCATCCTGAAGACGCTCCGCGTGCACGGCCGCGGGGCGGATGCGCGGCTCGTGATCGAAGCCAAGGGCGGCTACGCCGTCGAAAACGCGCTGCTCTCGCGGCGGCTGATGTACTGGCAGGTCTACCTGCACAAAACCGTGCTCGCCGCCGACGCCGTGCTGCGCGGCGCCTTTGCGCGCGCCCGGCAGAACTGGGCCTCTGGCGATCCGGCACTCGCCCGCACCACGCCCGCACTGGCCACGTTTATGAGCGGCGAGATCACCGCCGATCATTTCGCCGACCCCGACGCTGTCGCGCCCGCCATTCTGGACGCCTTCTGCGAACTGGACGACACCGACGTGCTGGCCTCGCTCAAGCAGTGGAAGCGCTCCGACGACCGCGTGCTCGCCGACCTCTCGCGGCGCTTTCTGGACCGCGACCTGTTCCGCACCACCTTTCTCGACGCGCCCGCCTCTGGCGACGAGCAGGGCGCGTGGCATGAGCGCGTGGCGCAGTGGCTGGTCCGCACCGGCCTCTCCACGCCAGAGGCCTCTGGCGACGACGCGCGGTATTACCTCACGACGGCATCCTCGCGGCACAACGCGTACGAGAGCGCAGGCGAGCCCATCTCCATTCTGGAACGCGACGGGACGCTGCGCGAGCTGTCGCTCGCCTCCGACTCCGGCGCTGTCGACGCGATGACGACGCCCGTCGTGAAGCCCTACGTCGTCGCGCCCAAGGCGCTGGACCTCGTCGCCTCGCCCGCATGACCGTTTTCTCCCTCCGCGACGACCACGCGCTCCACGCTGCCCGTGGCCACCCCGAGCGCCCCGCGCGGCTCGAAGCCATCCGCCAGAGGGTCCTGGGCGATGCCGCGCTCGACGGGCTCGTTCGCGTGCAAGGCGACGCGGCCTCTCGCGCACAGCTCGAACGCGTCCACGAGCCCGCGTATCTGGACATGCTGGAGGCGTTTTGCGAGACCGGCGGCGGGATGCTCGACGTGGACACCTACGCCACCGCCGACTCGTGGCGGCTCGTGCGCGAGGCCTCTGGCGACCTGATCGAGATCGTGCGGCGGGTGTGCGCAGGCGAGGTGCTCAACGGGTTCGCGCTTGGGCGCCCGCCCGGCCATCACGCGCGACCGGGCGCCGCAATGGGATTCTGCCTGCTCTCGAACGCCGCCATCGCCGCGCGAGCCGCCCAGGCCTCTGGCGCCGCGCGCGTGATGATCGTCGACATGGACGTGCACCACGGCAACGGCACGCAAGAGGCGTTCTACGACGACCCGACGGTGCTTTTCGTCTCCTCGCACCAGGCCGACATTTTCCCCGGCTCAGGAAACGCCGACGAAACCGGCGCAGGCCTAGGTCTGGGCGCGACGGTCAACCTCCCCGTCCCCGGCGGCACGACGGACGCGGGCCTCGCGGGCCTGTACCGCCAGATCCTGCCGCCTCTGGCGGAGCGCTTCGCGCCCGACTTGGTGATCCTCTCGGCGGGCTACGACGCGCACCGGCTCGATCCCATCGGCAGTCTTTCGCTTTCTGTTTCTGGCCTCGCGGATCTCGTGCGGGCTGTTCGCGAGACCGCCGATACCTACGCCAGAGGCCGTCTGGTACTCACGCTCGAAGGCGGCTACCACCCGGAGGCGCTCGCCGCAGGCGTCGCGGCATCCCTGCGGGTCTTGCTCGATCCTGCTGGAGACGTTGTCGATCCGTTTGGGCCGAGCCGCCGCGACGGGCCAGACCTCTCGCCTCTGGCGGCGCACGTGCGCGCGCTTCACGGGCTGTAGGCGCGCCCGGTTGCCCGCTCAGTCCAGCCGCTGCAGGCGTGCCGCGGCAACGGTCGATGACGCGTCGGTGGCCCAGGCGTAGACCAGGCTCGCACCGTCCAGGCGCAGCAGGACCGTGCCGCCGGTAAAGCAGATGTCGCTGCCGTAGGTGATCTCCTCGCGGAAGATGAGGTCGCCGGGTAGCGCGTCGACCTCGGTACTCGGGCCGACGTAGCGCAAGAGGCCGCCGCACTCGAACGACGGGTAGTCGATCCCGCCGCGCAGTTCGCCCGCGACGGTCCGCGCGACGGTGATGTCGAGCGGCCACCGGCGGTCGGGCGCGCGCGCGCGGTCGCCGTCGTCCCACTGCCCGCCCTCCCCCTGCCACGTGCCGACCATCGTGGTGGCCTCTGGCGGCGGCGAGCCCGCGCATCCGGCAAGGGCAACGAGAACAAAAGCGAAGGCGGCGACGCGCATGAGTCGGGAGCGAATGGGAGTCAGGGGCGGGCGAGCCCCGAACCTACCGATCACGCCCCTCCCCCGTCGGTGCCTCTGGCGGCGCGAGCCTGCCGCGCCAACCCGGCCCGATCCGGTTTCATGCCGCGTGCGCCCTCCCACTCCCGAACCGCGACGGGAATCATGTAGCCCGGAAGCGATGTGCGCAGCACCGCACGAATTGCATCGGCATCCAGCGCCGCGCCCGCCGCCGGACGCACGAACGCCAGAGGCCGCTGCCCGAACTCGGCGTCGTCTACAGGCACGACGACCGCCTCGGCAACGGCTCCGAGCGCCAGAAGCTCACGCTCGATGGCTTCGGGCTGCACGTTTTCGCCGCCCGAGACGAACATGAGCCCACGGCGCCCACTCACGACGAGCCGCCCCGAGGCGTCCATCCGCCCGAGGTCGCCTGTCGCGAACCAGGTGCGGGCGTCGAACGGTCGCGAGAGGCCGCTGGCGGTGAGATAGCCCGCGAAGCGCGTCGCGCCGCGCACTTCGATCTCGCCCGAATCTGAGATACGCACCTCGCGCTCCGCCAGAGGCGCGCCCGAGGTGGCGAGAGCCTCTGGCGCGGCCCATGGTCGTGTGCCGAGCGCGACCGCCGTGACCGTCGAGCCCATCTCCGTCAGCCCGTAGCTCGGCGAGACCGGCAGGCCGCGGGCGACCGCCTCGCGCAGGAGATCGCCGGGCATGGCGCTGCCGCCGAGCAGCACGGCGCGCAGCGACGACAGGTCGGCGCCAGAGGCTAGCAGCCGCCGCAGCTGCGTCGAGACGAGCGACGCGTGTGTGGGCCGGAGCGCGCCCATCGCCTCCGCCAGAGACTGATCCGCGAGAGGTAGCACCATCGTCGCGCCCGCCATCGCGCAGCGGATCACGATGCCCAGCCCGCCCACGTGCGCCACGGGCAAATCCAGCAACCAGCGGTCGCCTGCGCCCAGCCCCACGTGCGCGTTGACGCCTCTGGCGCTCGCCGCGAGCGCGCCCCACGAAAGGACAGCCGCTTTGGGCGCGCCGGTCGAGCCCGACGTAAACACCGCCACGGCGTGCCGGTCGGGGTCCAGGTCTCCGCCCGGCATCGCCTCGCGCCCGGCCAGCACGGCCTCTGGCGCGACGGTTTCGACGTCCGCCAGAGGCAGGTCCGAAACGGCCACGGTCACGTCCGCCGCGGCCAACGACTCTTCCGCCAGAGGCGCGGGCCACCGCGCAGGCACGAGCACGGCCAGCACGCCTGCGCGGATGGCGCCGAGCGTGAGCGCGGCTAGCGTCAGGCGGTCGTCGCAGCGCAGCGCCACGCGGTCCGCGCCCAGTGCAGCGATGCCTCTGGCGGCGCGTCCGATGCGCGCGTCCCACTCGGCCCATGTCAGCGACTCGCGGCCGGCGACCGCCAGAGGCTCCGGCGGGTCGTGTCCCGGCGCCAGAGGCGAGCCGTGCCTCTGGCGAGCCTGCGCCGCGACGGGGTCCGCGGCGGCGCCCACTAGGCCAGCACGTCGGAGATCTCGACGGGCTTGCTGAGCAGCGCGGGCACGTCCACGAACGGACCGTCGAAGACGAGCGGCTGTGCGAGCACGTCGGTCTTGAAGCGGCGTGCGGTGTCCAGGCCTGCGGGCTCGGCGTCCGTCGCAGCCGCCAGCGCGACCAGTCCGCGCAGGCCGACGCCACTTTCGTACGAGCTCGACAGGATGGGGCGTGCGCCCACGGTCCGCGCCTTGGCGGCCAGTTGCAGCGTGCGCACGATCCCGCCGATCAGCGTCGGCTTGAGCACGACGGCGGCCACCCAGCCGCGGATAAACGCCTCGCCCTGCGGCAGGTGCAGCGTCTCGTCGATCGCAATGGGCAGACCCGTGTCCATCCACAGCATGGGCAGGCCCGTGGGGTCTTGCAGCGGCTCCTCCACAAAGGAAATCTGCGCGCCCTTGATGCCTCTGGCGAAGGTTTTGGCCTCCTCCATGGTCCACGCGCGGTTGGCGTCCAGACGCAGTTCGACGCCCGCGCCGATTTTGCTACGCACCTCGTGCACGAGCGCGATCTCGTCCTCCATCTTGCCCCGGCCCACCTTCATCTTGACGGCGCGGTACGAGGCCTTGCCCATCTGCGCAGCGTCCTTGAGAATCGTCTTTTTGTCGCCCTGCAAGAGGCCGCAAAGAGGCAGTGCGACGGCAGGCTCGGGGTGGAGCCCTTGCGCGAGCGTGCGGTCGAGCACCTCGGCGCCCATGCTCCACAGCGCGAGGTCGAGCGCGTAGCGGACGCTCGGTGGCGGTGTGGCGGCATCGAGCGCGCGGTACACCGGCCCGGCGGGGTCGACGAAGAGCCGCGGGTCCAAGCTGTGCTCGCCAAAGCTGGCGGCCAGCGTGTCGAGTGCGCTGCGCGCCTCGTCGAGCGTCTCGCGCGAGAAGCCAGGCAGCGGGGCGCAGTCGCCCCAGCCGATCTCGCCGCTTTCGGCCTCGAAGCGAAGGAGAATGCCCTTTCGTTCCGTCATCTCCACCCCGCCGAGGCGAATCGGCGAGTCTAGCTGGAGGGTATACGGGAGGAGGTCGTACGTGGAGAGGCGCATGTAGTGGGGTAGCCTGGGAAGCGGCGCAACCTTACGAAACCTGGGCTCCACAAGTCCCCTTTCCGGCGACGCCTCTGGCGGATCCTTGCCCTATTCGTCGCGCCACCGAATCCGAGACAGCACCGGGCGGTGGTCCGAGAAGCCGACGTTGCGCATCTCGGCGCGCTCCACGACCAGCGCCGGGTCCACCAGAATGTGGTCGATGCGCACGATGAGATTGTCTGCGTGGTAGGTACGCCCCCAGATGGTGTCGCCCGCCTCGCGGTACGCATCCTGCCGCCGCGTGCCACCCGCCTGACGCAGTTCGCGGTAGGACCAGTTGTCGGCCGTCGAGTTGAAGTCGCCCGCGATGATGACCGGCAGCGTCTCGCGTTCGATGGCGCTCACGATCATGTCCACGTCGGTCGCGCGCTCGCGGTAGACGCCCGAAAGGCGCGAAAAGCTGCGCGGCCACGTGCGTGGCTTGAACGGCGTGAACTCCGGGTCGAGCCACGGTTTTGCCTCCCCGAACGAGCGCAGGTGGACGTTGTAGAGCACGAACCGGCGCCCTTGCCATTCCAGCACGCTCCGCGTCGCCTGGGACGACTCGTCGTCGCCCGGCCCCGCGATCGCGATGGCCTCCTGCTCGACCACGCGCGCGGCCTGGGTGCCAGCCTCTGGCGCCAGAAGCAGCGGGATGCCCGTCGCGCCTCGTTTCCAGCCACGTTGCCCGGGCACCAGGCGCGGCACGCGGAGCGCGTAGCCCAGCGAGTCCACCACGCCGCGCACCTGCGGCGCTTCCCACGCCTCGCGCTCCTGGCGCGGCCCGCGCACCCAGGCGTCTTGCATGGCCAGCACGTCGGGCGCCTCGCGGCGCGCAAACGCCGTCATGCTGTCGCGCATGGCCTCTGGCGCGAGGTGCTCGGGCACGTTGAACGTGACCAGGCGCATGGCTAGGCGCTCGCCAGAGGCGGCCGCGGTGTCGCCAGAGGCGGCCGCATCGTCTCCGCCCAGCCGCGCCCACGGCTCGGTGCGCACGAGCACGAACAACAGCAGCACGACCTGCACGAGCGCAAGCACGCGCGCCTTCAGCAGCATCGAGAGCAGCGCCGTGGCGACGAGTCCAAAGGAGAGAAACGGCAGCACGACGGCGAACAGCTGCGGCCACCAGACGGTTCGCGGGTCGATCCACTGCGCCGCCAGCCCTACCACGACCGCCGCGAGCAGCGGCAGCGCCAGAAGCCACAGCGCGGCGCCCAGCACGCGGTGCGCGAGCGACGGACGGGTAGCGGGCCTCTGGCGGGTGGCGGCGCTCGGGCTCAACCGCCCGACCATGTATCGAGAACCTTGCGCTCGTCCTTCGAGAGGCTGTCCAGCCCCTTTGGCGTGGATCTTCTCCAAGATGGCGTCGATGTCACGCTGGGTGGGTGCTGCGGGCGTGGCGGCGCGGCTGGGCCTCTGGCGCCCGCCAGAGGCTTTAGTAGTCGTTTTGGCGGCCCGCTTCCAGGCCTCGCCGTCGTCGTTACCGCCGCGGCTGCGGCCCATGCCCCCGCCTCCGCCCTGCGAGGCCCGGTACTGCGCCATCGGGTCCGGCTCGGCGCCCTCTCCGCGGAGCAGCACGCGCGTCCACGCGCCCAACTCGACGTTCCGGCGCTGCGCAAGCGCGAACACCGCACCCGTAGCGTAAGCGCCTACATGCGAAGCGTCTAGAAAGCTGGCTTGCAGCCACGTCGAGAGAAAGTCGAAGCCCACAAACGCGATCGCGATCCACTTCATGGGCACCGCGCCCAGCAGAAACAGGTTGAGCGACTCGCGCGGGTGTAGCACACCAATCGCGACGACAACGGCGCCTACCGGACCCCAAGCGCCCGTGTACAGCCGCGCGCCAGCGGCCCCGCCTGTTGCGCCCCACGCGAGCGCAAACGCCGAGCCCACGAGCGTCGCGAGCAGGTACAGCCCCAGGAGTTGGTGGCTCCCGTAGGTGTTTTCCATGTCGCGCCCCATCCACGTCAGCCACGCCAGAGCAAACACAAACGAGAGCAGCCCCCAGAACACCTGCCCGCCGATGGGATTGATAAAGCCATGCGTGAGCACCGTCCACGGCCGCGTGATCGCCACGGCGGGATCGCCTGTGAGAGCGGTCCAGCGCACCGCGAGCCCGCCTAGTTGCGCCACGCTGAGCACAATGAGCGCGATAAACAGCACGACGTTGATCGTGAGCAGCAAGCGGAGCGCGGGAGGCAGGCTCGCGCGCCACGTCTGAAACCGAGTGATTGGGGAGTCGGGGTCGGACATGGGGAAATCTAGAGTGCGCGGGCGCGAGGTTTAACGGGAAGTCGGCCGCGCCAGTACAAGATCAGCAGGATGCCTGTGGCCAAGCCGCCCAGGTGCGCAAAGTGCGCCGTTCGCGAGGCGTACACGCCCACACCGCCCAGAATGTCGATGGCGGCGTACCCCATCACCATGTACTTCGCCGGAATCGGGACGGGCAAGAACAGCAGGTAGATCGGCTGGTTGGGATACAGCATCCCGAACGCGCCCAGCACACCGAGCACGCCGCCAGAGGCCCCGAGCGTTGGGTACGGAGTCCCTCCCTCGCCCATCCAGAACGGCCACGAGATCACGCCGAGCTGCAACAGGCTCGCGCCGACGAGGCACGACACGTACAACCCCAGAAACCGCTTCGAGCCGATGGTCTGCTCCACCATGCCGCCAAACATCCACAGCCCGAACATGTTGAACAGGATGTGGCTAAAGCCGCCGTGCATGAACGTGCCCGTGATGATCTGCCACGGCCAGAACTGGGGCACGCGCGTCAGCTGCCCCTCCAGGCGCATCACCGCCTCGGTCCCGGCAGGCCAGAGCATCCCGTAGATGTCCAGCGGCTCCGCCAGGAGCGGGATCTGCTGCGCCAGAAAGACCAGCCCGTTGATGATGAGGAGGTTCTTGACGACCGGCGGGACGGCCGGTGCACCAAACGACGGACTGCTGTTTTGAGGAAACGCCACGACATGCGGGTGGGAGTTCGGCGCCAACGGGCACGCGGGAGCGAAGTTGCGCCTCTGCCGCTTCCACCCCGGCCTCTGGCGACGAAAAACACACGCACTCGCACGAGCAACTCCGAGCGGCCATTTCCGTCCACGCTCGACGCGCATCCTGCCTCCGGCGCACTCGCTCCGCCCCGGTATGTTCGCCAGAGGCCTTTCCTCCATGACCCTTTTCGTCTCCGATGCCCACCTCGGCCGCGGCTCGCGCGAGGCCACCCGTAGCGCCGAGCGCGATCTGGTGGCGATGCTGCGCGCGCACGAGGACGAGGTTCTGGACGGAGGCCGCCTGGTCTTGCTCGGAGACGTGTTCGACCAGTGGATCGAATACCGGCACCTCGCGCCCAAAGAAGGCCTGCGCCTGCTCGGCCTGCTCGCCGACTGGTGCGACCGCGGCGCCGAGGTCCACTACCTCGTCGGCAACCGCGATCCGTGGCACGTGGACCTGCTCGAAGACGAGATCGGCGTGCGCCTCTGGCGAGGGCCGTGGCAGGGCGAACGAGAGGGCGCAAACACCTATATTGCCCATGGCGACGGCCCCGGCCCCGCCTCCCGGGCTTCCCTCCTCTCCCGCCTTCCGCACCTCGTGCGCCACCCGCAGCTTGCCCGGCTCTACCGCATGTGCCTTCCCGGTGACTCCGGCTACGCGTTCGCGCGCTGGGTCTCGCACCGCTTTGGCACAGACGGCACGCCCGACCCCGAGAGCGCTCGGCGCGTCGACGGCACCGCCAGAGGCCTCTTGCGCGAAACCGACGCCGAGTTCGTTGTGATGGGACACTCCCACACCGCCACGCTCGACACGACCGCGCACGGCACCTACCTCAACACCGGCTACTGGTTCGGCGCGCGCACCTTTGGGCGACTCGACGAACCGGCCTCTGGCGCCAGAGGCCCGCGCGCATCGCTGCTCCGCTGGACCGCCGCGGGCGCCGAAACGCTCCACGCCACTACGGTGGACGCTCCCACGCTTCGGGCCCCCGCCCTCCTCTGACCCTCCTCGGGACGCATGGACGACAACAAGACGTACTCCGACTCCGAACTGGAGAACTACTTCGCCGACGCCTCCGCCCGCTCGGGCGACGAGGGCCTGGCTGACTTTTTCGACGGCACGCCAGAGCCAGCCTCTGGCGCCTCCGCTTCAGGCGCCTCCGCTTCAGGCGCCTCCGCTTCTGGCGCCTCCGCTTCTGGCGCCGCGGCCACCGCTCCGCCAGAGGCCTCTGGCGACGGCGCGACGGCGGACGCTGAGCTCGCCGCCTTTTTCGCGAGCCCGGACTACGCCTCTGGCGACGGCGCCTCGCGGGCCGTGCTGCCTCCTCCCCCGCCGCAGACGCCGCGCACGGCGCAGCGCCGCCGCACGCTCCGCGTGCTCTCGGTCGTGATGGGCATCGTCGCGCTGGGCATCCTCGGAGGCTTTGGCATGGTCGCCTACTTCTGGCCACAGCTGCCGTCGCTGGAGCAGATCGAGAACCCGAAAAACCTGCTCGCGACCGTCGTTCTCACCTCGGACGACTTGGAGCTGGCGCGCTACTACCAGGACGAAAACCGCACCTGGGTCTCGCTCGACTCCATTTCGCCCTACGTCACCGACGCTCTCCTCGCGACCGAGGACAGGCGCTTCTACGAGCACTGGGGCGTGGACGGCATCGCGCTCGGCGCCATCGTCAAAGACGCGATCGTAAGCGGCGACTTCCGCGGCGCATCGACGGTCACGATGCAGCTCTCGCGCAACCTCTACCGGGAGGACGTCAACTTTGTGATGGGCGAAAAGTCGGTTATCCGCAAGATCAAGGAGATCCTGACCGCTATCCGTATCGAGCGGATCTACACCAAGGACGAGATCCTGGAGGCGTATCTCAACACCGTCCCGTTCCTCTACAACGCCTACGGCATCGAGAGCGCCTCGGAGACGTATTTCGACAAGCGCGCGAGCGCGCTTGACCCCTCGGAGTCCGCTGTCCTTATCGGCATGTTGGCCGCGAACAGCGCCTACGACCCCGCCAGAGGCCGCCCGGACGGCGCGGTCACGTTCGAGTCCACCAACCAGCAAAGCATCGACCGGCGCAACGTAGTCCTGACCAACATGCGCTCCGAGGGCGTGCTTTCGGAGGCCGAGTACCAGGAGCACCGCGCGGCACCGATCCGGCTCACGTTTAGCCCGTACTCGCACGAGGACAACCTCGCGCCGCACTTCGCGGAGGTGCTCCGCATCTGGTTCAAGGAGTGGGCCGAGCGCAACAACTACGACCCCTACGCCGACGGCCTCGTCATCCGCACGACGATCGACAGCCGCATGCAAGCGCTCGCGACGCAGGCCGTGCGCGAGCAGATGGACAAGCTGGAAGACATCACGGGCCGCTCCTGGGGCACCTCCGCCAACCCGTACGGCTACTGGTGGAGCCGCAACACGGCCGTCGTCAACGAATACATCGCCGACACCGAGCCCTATCAGCAGCTTCGCCGCGATGGCATCGCGCGCGAGGACGCGATCGCAGAGCTCCGCGGTCAGGAGACGTTCATGGACTCGCTCAAGACCATCAAGATGCGCGTCGAGGCTGGGCTTGTCGCCATGGATCCGCACACGGGACAGGTCAAAGCGTGGGTAGGAGGCCGCAACTACGTCGAGGACCAGTACGACCACGTGGGCACCTCGAAGCGCCAGCCTGGCTCTACGTTCAAGCTCTTCGCCTACGCCACCGCCTTCGCAGAGGGCTACAGCCCTGAGTCATACGTCAGCAATGCCGGGTTCAAGTGGGGCGACTGGATCCCGAAAAACTCCGGTGGCGGCGTAGGCGGTTACATGCCGGTCAAGACCGCGCTCGCCAACTCGGTCAACATCGTGGCGGCGCGCATTACCAAGCACTTCGGCCCCGAGAAGATCAAGGAGACAGCCGAGGAGATGGGCATCCGCAGCAACATCGAGGCCGTGCGCTCCATCGCGCTGGGCACGAGCGACGTGACGCTGCTGGAGATGGCCGCCGCGTACTCTACCGTGGCCTCTGGCGGGATCTACCACGGCCCGAGCATGGAAGAGGTGCGCCCGAGCGACCCGGCGGTGCCGCCGCACATCGTGCTGGCCGTCGCCAGCATCGAGGACCGCTACGGCAACGTCATCGAGGACTTCACCCCGGCCGGACGCGAGGTTCTCAACCCGAGCACGGCGTACACCACCTTCGCGACCATGCGCGGCGTGATTCAGGCAGGCACAGCACGTGGGCTTACCGGCCGTTTCCCCGCCACACGTAAGCTGGACTTGGCGGGCAAAACCGGCACCACGCAGGAAAACGCCGACGGTTGGTTTGTGGCCATGCACCCTGATCTGGTCGTCGGCTCGTGGACGGGCTTCAACGACCGCCGCATCAAGTTCCGGGACACGGCTCGCGGGCAGGGCGGCCGGACGGCGCTGCCCAACGTGGGCGCGTTTTTCGAGCTCCTGCAGGCCGACTCGACGGTCGCGCTCGATCCCGATCACACGTTCGAGAAGCCTGAGAACTACTCGGCGGGCCGCTCGGCGCGCATCGGCGGTGGCGGCTTTTGGGGGGGCGATAGCAACTCGCGCCCTCGCAGCCGACGCTCAAGAACTCCATCCGAAAGTCCGGAGGAGCGCAATGCCGCGAGAACGACACTCGACGATTACAACTCTCGCGATCGATCCCGACCCGCAGCACCGCCGCCCCCTGCGCCCGCACCGGCGCCGCAGGGCGGCTCGTCGGAGCGCGGCGGCCGCATCGGCTGGTAGCCTCTGGCGCAGAGATCGAGAGAGGGAAGCGGGCGCGTCCGGCTTCCCTCTCTTCGTTACAGGGCGCTGCCACAGCGCGGTGTCACAGCCTTGTGCGTAGCCTCCCGCCAGAGGCGCCTCTGCCGCGTCTCCCCCTTCGCCAGAGGCCTCTGGCGCGATGACACCCGACGTTCAACCGATGAGACTTCTCCACTGCGCCGACATCCACCTGGGCTACGAGACCCACGGGCGGCTCGATCCCGCCAGCGGCCTCAACACACGCCTGCTCGACTTCAAGCGGTGCTTCGACTTCATGGTGGCGCGCGCAATCGAGGAGAACATTGACGTGTTCCTCTTCGCCGGCGACGCCTATCGCACCGCCGACCCCACGCCCACGCAGCAGAAGCTCTTCGCCGAAGCGCTGCGGCCTCTGGCGGACGCGGGCATTCCCATCGTAATGATCGTGGGCAACCACGATCACCCGGTCAGCTTTGGGAAAGCGTCCTCGGTCGACATCTTTGGCGTCCTGGAGGGCAAGGTGGATGTGTTCGTCACCCCCACCTTCCGCGGCCCGAGCAACCCGATCCAGACCCGCTCCGGCCCGATGCAGCTGATCGCGCTGCCGTGGCCCATTCGGTCCAAGATTCTCTCGCGCGAGAAGTACCGCCGCGCGACGCCGCACGAGATCCGCGGCGCCATCGAGGAGCTGTACACCACGTTCGTGCGTCAGTCCGCGAGCGAGCTCGATCCGTCGATGCCCGCAGTCGTCGCGGCGCATCTGACGGTGCAGGGCGCAGAGTTGAGTGGCAGCGAACGCTCCAGCCTGATCGCGCACGAGCCCACGTTTACAGTCGGCCAGCTGGCACAGCCGGGCGTGGACTACGTCGCGCTGGGGCACATCCACCGCTTCCAAGACCGCAACGCCGAGGCCTTCGCCAGAGGCGAGGGGCCGCCGGTGATCTACTCGTCGTCCATCGAGCGGATCTCGTTCAAGGAGTTCGACGCACGCAAGGGTTTCGTGCTCATCGACATTGAACCCGGCGCGACGCCGCGCACGCGCTACGAATACGTCGACACGCCCGCACGGCGCTTTCTGCCCATCGAGGTGGATGCGACCGAGGCCGCGGACCCGACGGATGCCATTCTCAAAGCGGTCGCGCGCGAGGACATCACCGAGGCCATCGTGCGCGTGCGCTACAAGGTGGGCGAGGAGCAGATCGGCAGCGTCGACCAGGGCGCCGTGCGCGACGCGCTCAAGGACGCCGAGCACATCGCCGCCATCGAGCGCGTGGTCGACGCGCAGGAGCGCCGCCAGAGGACGGTCGTGCGCCAGGACACGTCGCTCAAGGACGCGATGAGCCGCTATGTGGCGCAGCACGAGAAGCTGGCGAACATGGAGGACGAGTTGGTGGCGGCGGCACTAGAGATCGAGCGCGAGGTCGACGGATAGCTCTGGCGCTGCGGCCGGGTTCCGGGTTCCGGTAAAGCTGCCTTGCGCGCGCCTCTGGCGCCAGAGGCCCTTCCCGTTCCGCACTCCCAAGCGAGGTCCCCTCTCTCTGGGAGGGAGACAGGGCGAGAGATATCTCCGCCAGAGGCCTCTGGCGAGGATGGAGGGCGTGCGTCCTCTACTCCGGCAGCATCAGCCGCCGCGCCAGAGGCCTCAGCGTCCGATGAGCCCCGCGAGCGCGCCCGTCACGCGGCGGCGCTCCGGTAGCGCCCAGACCGCCGCGAGAGACGCGAACGCGAACCCTGCGAGCGCGCCCAGAGCCCACGCCCAACTCTGCGCGTGCGTCACGCCCAGCCACAGCGCCACCGTAGCGGCTACCATCACCGCGCCCCCCATCGCGACGACGCGCAGCGGCGGGACGGACACCACGCGCCTCTGGCGCCAGAGGCCCCAGAGCAGGTGCGCGCTGCCCAGGCCCAGCGCCAGCGCCCACGCCCAGACCACGCCATCCGCGCCGTACACACGACCCAGCGCCCAGCACAGCGCCGCGTTCGCCACGCCGATGGTGACGTGGCTCGCCACGACGTGCCACATCTGCCCCGTGCCCAGAAGCACGAAAAAGGCAGGTACCGAGACCGTATTCAGGAGCCACCCGATGCTGAGCACGGCGACAAAAAACACGACCTGTGCGTCGAATCCGCCGGTGAGAAGGTGCGAGAGCAGCGGCGCGCCCGCTACCAGGCCCGCGAAGATGGGCAGGCTCAGTGCCCAGCTCAGGCGATCCACCTCGCGGTATACCCCGTTGACGCGGCTGGGCCTGCGCTCGTGCAGCGTCGCCACCTCTGGCGTAACGACCTGCAGCGCAGCCACGAGCAGCGAGCGCACCTTGAGGACGGCCGCCGACGCAACCTCGTAGAGCCCCGCCGCCTCCAACCCGCCGTAGCGGCTCATAAGTGCCTTGGTCGTAGGCTCGAAGAGCATCCGCAGGATGCCCAGGAGTTGAAAGCTCACGCCGTAGCTCAGCATCTCGCGCACCAGGTCCGGCCGCAAGCGCCTGGGCAGCCAGCCCAGTCCCGGCAGCCTCTGGCGGAGCGCGAGCCACAGCGCGCCAAACCACAGCGCGCCCTGAACAATCTGAGCGAACGCCAGCCCCACCAGCCCCACCCGGCCGACGAGCACGATGGCGAGACCGACATACACCACCTGCGACGCCAGAAGCACCGCGTTGCGAATGTCGAACCGGGCGCAGCCCTCAAGACCGCTCTGCGCCGCCCCCGCCAGGCTTACGAGCCAGAACGACACGCACGCCCACGGCAGCAATTCCCGCGCCGCCTCCAGCCCCTCGGGCTCGATAAATGCCGGCAGCAGCGCCCCCACGACGAAATAGGCACCCACCGCCATTACCGCAATCACGAGCCCGATGGTCGTCACCGTCGTCTCCGCGACCGCCCCGGCCGTCTCCTCATCGCCTCTGGCGAGATACGACGCCACGAACTTGACCGCACTGCCCGCCAACCCCAGATCGGCGATGCGTGCGGCACCCGTCGACGCCAGGATCACCGACCACACCCCCAGGCTGGCGGCCCCAACCTCGGCCAGGAGGTACCGGTACAGCCCGAACAGCAGCAGCGCGCTCAAAACGGTCTGCGCGACGCTAGAGGCTGCGTTTCGAGTCGCCCGGTGCCCGTCCATCAGGCGCGAACGAAGAGCACGTCGGCCTCCATCCAGCGCCGATCACCGGCGGTCCAGTACGCCGGGTGGAGCCAGCCCGGCGCCCAGCCTCTGGCGCGCATCCACGCCAGCACCTCCTCCATCGGAGGCTGCCCTTGGTAGAGCGGCGAGAGCGACGATTCGAGTTGAACCGCCACCATGTGTTCGAGCGACGCCTCGGCGCCGCGGAGCACGTCGAGTTCGAAGCCCTGCGTGTCGACTTTGAGAAAGGCGCGAGCGCCGGGCGCGAGGAGGTCGGGCGCGAGGTCGTCCAAGCGTTGCACGCGAATGGATTCGGTACCGTCGAACGAGAGGTGCGGCGCGGCGTCGTGCATGGCCGCGGCGGGCGCGCGCAGAGACGAGCTCGCGGAGTTGCTCGCGCGGTGAATCGTCGCCTCGCCCGTCTCGGCGCCCAGCGCCGTGTGGAACGTGCGCCACGCCGCGTCGCCTCTGGCGTGCGCCGCGAGTTCCGCGTGAGCGTCCGCCAGAGGCTCGAACGAAAGGAGTTGGCCGCGAAAGCCACGCTTGCGCAGTTCGAGGCCGTACTGCCCCGTGTTGGCGCCTACGTCCAGCACCACATCGGGGCGGATCTGCCGCAGCACCACCTGGAGCGGGTACGGGACCAAGCTGATGCCTGCCCGACGCAGCGCGCTGTGGACCGTGGAGCGGAGAAATCGAACCATGTCGGGAAGGTACCCGCGGGCCTCTGGCGCGCGAGCGCCTTTGCAGAGACTCAGGAAGCGGCAGGCTCGACGTGAACCCGCGCGCCGCGTTCGCGCGCCACCTGCGCCGCCTCACGCGCGGCCTCTTGCGATTCGAACGCCGCCACGACCGAGCTTCCCGAGCCCGAGAGCGCCACCCACCCCGCGCCACCGGCGACGAGCGCGTTCCGCACCGCGCCCACCTCGGGAAAGCGCGCCACAACAGGCGCCTCGAAGCTGTTGGTCACCTCGCGCCGCCACCGCCCCAGATCGTTGCTCGCAATGGCCTCCGCCAGAGGCGGGTGCGCCGAGGCCTCTGGCGTGATCCAGCCGTACGCCTCGGCCGTCGGCACGTGGACGGGCGGCACGGCCACGACGAGCGTAAACGGGCAGCGGTACGGCTCGCCATCGGCGCCCACGAGCGGCGCGAGGTCGGTGCCGGTGCCGGTCGCGAGAGCAGGCCCGCCGAGCAGAAAAAACGGCACGTCGGCGCCCAGTCGCTCGGCGAGGCGGTGCATGGCCTGGGGCGGAACGTCCAGGCGCCAGAGGCGCGCGAGGAGCAGGAGCGTCGTCGCGGCGTCCGAGCTTCCGCTGCCCAGCCCGGCGCCGTAGGGCACGCGCTTGTCGAGGTGCAGCCGCGCCAGAGGCTCGATGCCTGCCCACTCGGCCAGCGCTTCGGCGGCGCGCCACACCAGGTTGCCGCGGTCGGTGGGCAGCGCAGGATCGGAGGTCGTGAGCGCGAGCACGTCGCTGCTCTCGGCTCGCACGGCATCGGACCACGCCAGAGGCAGAAAGGCGCTCTCGATCTCGTGGTAGCCGTCGGCGCGGCGGCGGAGCACGCGGAGGCCCAGGTTGACCTTTGCAGGCGCGGGATGTGTGAGCGTCATGGCGTGAGGAGGGGGCAAAGAAGGGTACCCTCGCGCCTCTGGCGGCAAACGGGGCTCCGTGAGTTAATGGCGGGGCGTACTTTCGGAAGCGATTTTACGTTCGCCTCGGGCCCCCTCTCCGGCTCTCTATGGTTTCCTCTTTGCGCTCGCTCTCGCCGATCCTACTCGTCCTGCTCATGGCGGTAGGTGCGGCGGCCCAGACGCCCTCGTTCGGCCCCGGCTTTCCCTCCATCCCGCGCCCCGGTGCGGTCAGCGAGGATCTCACGCTCGCGCTCGAAGGCGCCGTCGATGAGGACGAGTATATCGTGGGACCCGGCGATGTGTTCATGCTCGCCATCGGAGGCACGCCCGCCCGCGAGCTCACGGCGGTGGTAAGCGCAGACGGACGGTTGGTTGTGCCCGAGGCGGGCAGCTTCGTCGTAGCCGGTCGCTCGCTCGCCGCCGCGCGCGCGCAGATCAACGCCGCGCTCAACCGCGCGTATCGCAACGTCACGACAGATGTGGTGCTCTCGCGCCCCCGGCAGTTCACCATCCACGTCTCGGGCGCCGTCCCGCAGCCCGGCCGCTTTCCCGTGCGCGCCGCGGCCCGCGTCGAAGACGCCCTCACGACGGCCCAGCCCGAGTCGGTTGGCGGCCGCCCGATCCGCCCGGCCATCGACCTGGAGCGGTACGAGGAGACGCCCAGCACGGACCGCGAGGCGCGCCCCGCCTACCGAAACGTGCTCGTGCGCCACCGCGACGGCACCGAAGACCGCGTCGACCTCGCGCTTTACATCGCCACCGGCGACGTGCGCTACAACCCGTACCTGCTCGACGGTGACGCCGTCCACCTGCCCACGTTCGACCCCACGCGCGAGGGCGTCTTCGTCAGCGGCGCCGTGGCGCGCCGCGGCGTCTACGACGCGCGCCCGAACGACACCGCGCTCGCGCTCCTCAACGTAGCCTCTGGCGGCAATCTGCAGGGCTCAGTGAGCGCCGTGCGCGTCGTGAGTGCCGACGGCACCGCGCAGGAAGTGCCTCTGGCGGAGGCCGGGCGTGCTGCGCGTCGGGCCGCGAGATCAGGTGTTCGCCATCGCGGTGGCGCCAGAGGCGGGCACGGCCTCGGCGGTGGGCGCGCTGGCGTTTCCCGGCACCTACCCCATCGTTGCGGGCCGCACGACGCTGGGCGGCCTCGTCGACCTCGCGGGCGGTCTCGCGCCCGACGCGCTCGCGCGCGGCGCCTACCTCGAACGCCGCGAGCGCTCCGAGCCTCTCGAAACGCGCAGCGATGTCGGCGGTGACCCGCTCGACCTGGAAGATGCGCCCGACGTGCGGCGCTTCGAGGACGTCTCGCTCCCACTCGGCCAGTTGAGCGACTTCAACTTCGTCGGGCGCCGTCTATTCGCGCAGGAGACGTTTCGCACGCCGCGCGTCTCGCTCGACATTGAGGCTGCGCTTGCGGGCAACGCCGACGTGCTGCTGCGCGACGGCGACCGCCTGGTGGTCCCCACCGACCTCGGACAGATCCGCGTCTACGGGCAGGTCAGCCGCTCGGGATACCTGCCCTTCCGCCAGGGGCAGGACGCCTCTGCGTACATCGAGCAAGCGGGCGGCCTCGCGCCGACCGCGACGGACGTGTACGTCGTCCATCCCGCAACGGGCCTGTTCTCGCTCGGCGGCCCCGTGCTCCCCGGCGACGCCGTCTACGCCGCGCGCGAGCCCACGGCCGACACGCCGCAGCTCGAACAGCTTTCGCTGCAGTTTCGGCAGTTTGCACTGCAACAGGAGCGCGACCTCACGCAGCTTCAGCTCCAAGCCGACCGCGACCGGCGGCAGGCGCGCTTTCAGCTATTCCAGACCGTGATCTCGACCGTCGGCGCCGTCGCGACGATCATCTTCGCCGTCGAGGCGCTGCGCCCCAACAACTAAGCCATGTCGACCCTTCCCGAGGTATCCGTAAGCCGCGGCGACGGGCCTGGCCCGCTCCCGCCAGAGGCTTCCCGCCCAGGTGCATCCCAACCCGACGCGCCTCTGGCGCCAGAGGCTGCGCCGTCCGACTCCTCCTCGCCAGAGGCGTACAGCGAGGGCTGGGCCGCGCCCGAAGTGCGGCGCGAGCTGTGGTGGCTCGGCGGCACGCTCTACCGCTGGCGCTGGGTCATCATCGGCATCACGACGCTCGCGGCTGCGCTCTCGGTGTGGTATGCGCTGAGCCTGGACAACCAGTTCCGCGCCGAAACGCGCGTGCTTCTGCCTGAGAAGAGCGACAGCTTTGGCGGCCTGCTGGACAGCGTCGTGCCAGGCGCATCGGCCATCCTGGGTGGTGGTGGCGGAGGTGGCGGGTACACGCGCTATCTCGCCATTCTCACCTCGCGCTCCACGCTCGAACAGATCGTCGACGAGTTCGACCTGGTCCGGGTGTACGAAACGGGCGAAGACGCCAACCCACGCGACAAGGCGGTCGCGGAGTTGGTCGAGCGCGCCACCTTCGACGTAAGCCTCGAATTGGACTACCTCGCCGTCAGTGTGCTGGACGAAGACCCGGACCGCTCGGCGCGGATGGCAAACGCGTTCGTGGACGTGCTCAATCAGCGCCACATCGCGTTCAGTAGCGGCAGCGCGGGCGAGGACCGCGAGTTTCTGGGCCAGAGGCTGGAGGAAGCACAACTCGCGCTGGACTCGTCTCTCAACGCGATGCAGGCATTTCAGGAGCGCAACGGCGTGATCGAGATTGAGTCGCAAGCGGCCGCGTTCATGGAATCAGTCGGCGAGGCATCGGGGCAAATCGCCGAGGCGGAGGTGCGCTACGACGCCCTTCGCTCACAGTACGGCGACGAAAACCCGGACGTGCAGACCGCGCGCGCCGCGCTCGAATCCGCACGCCGCAGCCTGGGCTCGCTGACGGGCGGCGGTGAGGCCGTCATGCCGGTCCCCATGAACCAGCTTCCCGCTGTGGGACGGCAGTACGCGGCGATCTTCCAGGAGCTCGAAACGCAGAAGCAGATCGTGACCGCCCTCCGGCCGATGTACGAGCAGGCGGTACTCTCCGAGCGCCGCGACGCCGACGCCGTGCAGGTGCTCGATACCGCCATCGCGCCGTCCAAGAAGTCAGAGCCGCGGCGCTCCATCCTCGTGATCTCGATGACGGCCGCGGCGGGCATCCTCGCCTGCTTGCTCGTTCTCGCGGTCTCGTGGTGGCGCCAGAGGCGCTCCGGCTTTGTGCAGCGCTTGCGAGCCGCGGCGTAACCGTGGAGGCCGCTCTTCCCCGCCCCACGTCCCCCTCCTCGCCTCTGGCGATGGGCATCGCGCTCGCGCTGGGCCTGGGCGTGCTCGCGCTGGTGTTCGTCGCCGCGCCAGAGGCCGCGCCGCTCGTCGCGCTCGGGTTGGGCGCGCTGCTCGTGGTCACGATGATCGGCACCGTGACCGGCGCGGGGCCGACGGTCCGCTTCGTGGCCGTCGCGGCGATGAGCGTGGCTGCGCTGGGAGCCGATGACGGCGTGGATGTGTTCGAGGTGCTCTTCGGCCTCAGCCTCGTGCTCTACATCGGGGCGTGGTACGGCGCGACGCTTCTGAGCGGGCGCCGCGTGCTTCGCTCCGGTGCCGATGTGGCGATGCTGTTTTTCCTCCTCGCCTCTGGCGTGGGCGGTGTGCTTTTCGCCATTTTCCTCGGCAACATCGCCGGCGACCTCCGCTCAGATATCACGTGTCTGCTCGCGCTGGCCATGTTTTTCCCGGCGCGCGAGATCGTCGTACGGGCTGAAAAAGGTCCCGAGATTCTAGCAGCGTGCCTGCTTGGGATCGGGGTGCTCGGCTCGGCCATGAGCGCGTATCGGTTGCAGACGGCGTTCGCCGAGGCCACGGTGGCCTACGAGATCATGGACGCGCGCATTACTTCGGGCGAGGTGCAAGCGATGATCGCGCTCGTCGTGGCGCTGCTCTGGGCGGCAGCGGCACCAAAGTGGCGCAACCGAATCGTGCTGCTCGGTATCGCGGCGGTTGTGCTGGGTGGGCTCGTGATCGCGCGGTCGCGTACGCAGTGGCTGGCGGGCGCGGCAGCGCTCGTCGTGGCGGGAGCCGTGCTTCCGTGGCGCCTGCAGCGCCGCCTGGTCCCGACGATCGTGCTGGGAGCCGCCGCCGGGGCCATCGGCGGGGTCGCGCTGCTTGGCGAGCGGCTGGCGCTATTCGGGCTCGGACTGCTCAAACGGTTTGCGTCCATTTCATCCTCGTTCACGCAGGACCCATCGCTGATTAACCGCTACGTCGAAAGTGCGGCCGCTTGGGAATCGGTGCTCGAAAGCCCGGCTATCGGCCACGGGTGGGGAGCGACGATAACGCGCTTCGACTTGATATCGGGCACGACGACGACGTGGAGCTTTTTGCACAACGGCTACGCTTGGATCGCGCACAAAACGGGCGCGCTCGGGCTTCTGGCGTTCGTGTTCGCGATGGTCGGCATCGGCTTGCAGGCGGCGTGGGCGGCGCGCTTCGAGCACCGTCCGCCGGTGCACACGGCGCTCGCAGCCGCTGGCGCGGGCCTGGTCGTGGCGATTTTGCTCTTGGCGTATCCCGCCAACCCGTGGGCGATTTTGGACCAGATGTTCGTCATCGCGCTCGCGCTCGCGCTCGCCTCTGGCGTCGCGGCCCGGGAGCCGACTCCGCGCCCAGCGAAGCACCCGGCCTCTGGCGCGCCAGAGGCAGCGGTGGACGCGCCAGAGGCCCTGAGCGGACCGCGCACGTGACGCGCCTTCTCGTCGTCGAGCCCAACGCGGGCGGGCATCGCGCGGAGCACCTCGCGTGGATCGCCGATGCGTACCGTCAGAGGCACGAGATCGGCTCGCTCGCTATCGCCGCGCCGCCATCGCTGCTCGACCCGGCGCCTCTGGCGCTGGAAGGCGCCCGCCTGATTCCCGTCGCGGCGTGGCCCAACGAAGCGCCGCGCGCCCAGCGCGTGCGCGAGCTGCACGACGTGATTGCTGCGGCGCGGCCACGCGACGTGCTTCTGACGAGCGCCGAGCACTTCCTGAGCACGCTCGCCACGCGAGGCGCGGTCACGCCAGAGGCCTCTGGCGGGCCTACCTCTGGCGGCGCGGGCACGCGCATCTCCGCGATCACCTTCCGCCCGACGCTACACTATTCAGACCTGGGCTCGCCACCCGATACGCTCGGCGAGCGCCTCGCGCGGATGGGCAAGCGCTGGGCGACGTGGTCAGCGCTTCGGCACCGGGCGCTGCACACGCTGTTCTCGCTGGATGAAACCGCCGTGCCCGCGCTCCGCGCCCTCGCGCCGCCTGGCGTTCGCGTCGAGCATCTCCCCGACCCGGTGCCGCACGAGCCCTCGCCTCTGGCGCCAGAGGCTGTCCGAGCGGAATGGGGCGTCGAGCGTGGGCGCACGGTCGCGCTGCTGGCGGGCGGGCTGGATGCACGCAAAGGCGCGCTCGCCACGCTCGCGGCGATCCCGCGTGTGCGCGCCGAAGCCGCGCGTGCGCTCGCGGTCGTGTTCGCGGGTGCGGTTCGTGCCGAGGAACAGAGCGATTTCGAGCGTCTGCGTGCAGCCACAGAGTCCTCTGGCGTGCAGGTCGTCGTGCGCGAGGGACGCGTACCCGACGGACATCTTCAGGGCCTGATCACCGCGGCCGATCTGCTGCTCGTGCCGTACCAGCGCCATGTCGGCTCCAGCGGATTCGTGATGCGAGCGGCGGGCGCAGGCGTGCCCGTCGTGGCGCAGGACTGGGGCGCGATGGGCCACGTGGTGCGCTCGCACCGGCTGGGCCGGACGGTCGACACGCTCTCGCCAGAGGCTCTCGCCACGGCTCTGGGCGATGCGGCGCTCGCACCGCGAGACGGCTTCGACGCCGAGAGCGCCCGAGCCTTTGCCGCTGCGAACACGCTCCGCCACTTTACCGACACCCTGCTCGACGCCCTCCTGTGAGCCGCCCCACGGTCTGCGTGATCTGGGCCCGCTTCGGGCCGTACCACCTCGCGCGGCTGCGCGCGGCACGCGAGCGGTTCGCCTCTGGCGGAGTGGACCTCGTGGGCATCGAGGTGGCAGGCGACGACGAGACGTACGCGTGGGCGCCCGAGGGCGGCGGCGAGCCGTGGCGCCAGTGCGTGTTTCCCGCGCGAGCGTTCGAGAGCATTCCGGCACCCGACATGCGCCGCGGCATTGCCACCACGCTCGACCGCCTCGCGCCCCAGGCCGTCGCGTTTGCCAGCTACTCCACGCCCGATGCCCTCGCTGCTCTCGCGTGGTGCCGCCGCCAGAGGCGCACGGCCGTCATGATGTTCGACAGCCGCGCCGAGGACGCGCCGCGGAGCGCGCCCCGCGAAGCGCTCAAGCGCGCGCTCGTGGCGGGCGTGGATGCCGCGCTCGTGGCCGGAACGCAAAGCCGCGCCTACGCCGAGGCGCTGGGCGCGCGCGCCACCTTTGCCCCACTCGATGTTGTGGACAACGCGCGGTTCGCCTCTGGCGCCGCCAAGTATGCCTCTGGCGATGCGCCAGAGGCTTCAGTCACGCTTCCGCGCGAGCCCTTTTTCCTCGCCAGTGGCCGGTTCGTCGCGCGCAAAAACCTCGACGGGTTGCTGCGCGCCTATGCCCGGTACCGCGGCGAGGCGAGCGCCCCCTGGCCGCTCGTGCTCGTCGGGGATGGGCCGGAGCGCGCAGCTCTGGAGCGCGAGGCCGGAGCCGGCGTGCACTTCGCAGGCTTCCAGCAGAGCGAGGGGCTTGTGGCGGCCTATGGGCGCGCGAGTGCGTTTGTACACCCCGCCTGGCAGGACCAGTGGGGACTGGTTGTCAACGAAGCGATGGCGTGCGGCCTCCCTGTTCTCGTGTCCACCGGCGCGGGATGTGCGCCTGACCTGGTGCACGGCAACGGGTGGACGTTCGCGCCAGAGGACACGGCCGGTCTGGCGGCGCTTCTCGCGCGAACCGCGGCGCTGCCCGAGGCGGAGCGCCAGCGGCTCGGCGCCCGCTCGCGCGAGATTGTCGCGAGCTTCCGGCCCGAGGACTTCGCCCGCGGCCTCTGGCGCGCAACGCGCACGGCGCCCATGGCGCGGTTTCCGATGTGCACCCGCGCCGCCCTCGCTCTTCTCGCCCGCCGCGACCCTCGCGCCCACCACGCCATCCCTGACTGATGCATCTCGCCTTTGTCTCGCTGCAAGACCCTGCGGACCCCGGCGCGTTCTCCGGCATCCCGTACCGCGTCGCCAACCACTTACGCGAAGCACTCTCCGCGCGTGGCGGTCGGCTTAGCACTGTCGGCCCGCTGCACATGGGCTCGCCTCTGGCGGGACGGCTGCACCAAGTTGCGACACCGTATGGGCGGGCGCGGCTACCTGCGCCACCATACCTGGGATGCCGCCCGCGCGATGGGTGAGCAGACACAGCAAGCACTCCAACGCATCCGCCCCGACGCCGTCCTCGCTCTTTCGTCACTCCCCTTCGCCACCTTCCGACCCGACGTACCGAGCGCCTTCTGGGTCGATGGCACGTTTGAGATGAACTTAGAGTATTACGGAGACTATAGCGGCTTGCACGACGGCAACGTGCGCGAAGGACTGGATACCGAGAGGGCTGCACTGGAACACACGAGCCTGGCATTCTACGCCTCCGAGCGCGCTGCAGACTCCGCCAGAGGCTACTTCAGCATGCCGCCGGAGCGCGTACGCGTGCTTCCGTGGGCAGCCAACCTAGAGGATCCCCCCTCGCGAGACGACGCCCTGCAGCACCTCTCCGCGCGGCCTGTAGACCGTGCGCAGCTGTTGTTTCTAGGCAAGGACTGGTTCCGCAAGGGAGGCGACCGCGCCGTGCGTGTCGCGCAGGAAATGACTGCGCTCGGCCTGCCCACCTCGCTCCACATTGCGGGTGCGAATCCGCCTCTGGCGCCAGAGGTGCAGGCTTCTGGGGCCTCTGGCATAGTCGTTGAAGGCTTCCTCTCCAAGACAAACCCTGTAGAGCACGAGCGGCTACGCGGCCTTTTTCCGCGACAGCCACTTTCTCTGCATGCCAGTCCGCGCCGAAGACTTCGGTTGCGTCTTCGCCGAGGCTGGCGCTTTTGCGACGCCCTCCCTCTCGACGCGCACAGGGGGCGTACCCTCGGCTGTAGGCGCGGGCGGAGTCCTCTTTGCGCCGGAGGCGACGCCGCTCGAGATCGCCCAGTGCGCTGTCGCGCTCGTCCGCGAACCACAGTCGTATTCGGTGCTAGCTCATGCCGCACGCGACCGCTACGAGCAGCACACCAACTGGCCTGTGGCCGTCAGCCGCGTGCTGGACCACCTCACCGCTCAACTTTAATGCAGGACATCCGTGATGCTTCAGGAGAGGTCCTTGCCGCAAGGGCAACGCTAGGGGCTCCACTTCCTAAACCGATACAAGATTATCCAGTAGCCGAAACACTTCAGGGCGGTTACGGCGGGAGTTCGCTCGATGCTGGCGTTGGTGAACGGACGCAATCCACCATTCTACCACTTGCAATAGCAGATGACATAGGCAGTGTCGCTTCGCTAGAGGCTGCATGTGTCGTAGGCCGCTTCCCACCTCCGCTAGACGGCCAAGCCGTTGTGACACGCACGCTAGCCGACCTGCTCGACCGCGAGAATGACGGACATCTGACGATGCACCGCGTAGATCTCTCCGTGCCCGAAGGTGATACACTTAGTGGCGCTTCGCTTCTCACGCGTGCGTACTACGCGCTCAGCGTCCAGAAGCGCCTACACGCTTCGCTAGAGACGCTGCCTGACGGCTGCCCAGTACTGTGGCCCTCGGTCTCGCCCAGTCCTTTAGGGCACGCTCGCGATCTAACAGGGGTGCTCCCTGCGCTCAGCGCCCGGCGCCCCGTGTACGCGGTTGTCCACCGTGGAGACTTCCATGCCCTGTTCGAACACTCGCTCACACGCCACACAGCCCAGCGCGTCGTCCGGCGCGTGACAAAAATCGTCTTCAACACCGAGACTCTCGCGCAGCGATGCGCGGAGTGGGTTCCTGCAGAGAAGCGAGCCATTATTCCCAACACCATTGACCTCGTCGTCTCGCCAGAGGCGGCGGCGCGCAAGGCTGAGCGGCGCCTCGCGGGCCGCCCTGTGCGCGTGCTCTACCTCTCGGGCATGATCCCATCCAAGGGCTACCTCGTCGCGCTCGGCGCCGTGGCAGAGTTGGTCCGTCGCGGCGTGCCGGTTCAGGCCACGTTTGCGGGCCGCTGGCCCAGCGCGGCGGCCGAGCGCGAGTTCGGCGCGCGCGCGCGCGCCTCTGGCGCGGCGCAGTCGGTGCGGCACCTCGGCAGCGTGAGCGACCGCAACGCCGTGCGGGAGTTGTATCTGGATGCGGACCTGTTCGTGCTGCCGACGAGCTACCCCGTGGAGGCGCAACCGCTCACGATCATCGAGGCGCTCAGCGCGGGCACCCCTGTCATCTCGACGGCGCACGCGAGCATCCCCGACATGATTGAAAACGGCACGAGCGGCGTGCTCGCCCCGCCAGAGGCCCACGCTTTTGCCGACGCCATCGAGCGCTGCGCTGATCCGGAGCGGTGGCGCGCGCTCTCCCTCGCGGCCCGCGCGCGGTTCGACGCGGCGTTTAGCCCCGGTGCTGTCCGCAAGGCGTGGATGACCCTTCTTTCCTCCGCTTAGCCATGCGCCTTTTTCTCCTCGCCCTTCTCACCGCCACGGCCGCTGGCGCACAACCGCTCCCCACCGGCTTCGTCTTCGACGACTTCGCCTATGGCTCTACACAGTGGCAGGAGACTCTCTTGGGCGACCCCGATACGCTCTCTCTCGGCCCGCCAGGATCGCTCTACGGTCCGAACGAATGGGTCGTCTCCGCCTCTGGCGAAACAGCCCAGCACCGGATGTGGTACCGCGTCGCGTGGCAGGAAGCGGGCCACAACCCGCCCGCCCGCACGCTCACGCCAGAGGCCTCCGGGCTTCGGTTCGAGGTCGCGCCCGGACCGCATCAGGGCGAGGGCTGCCCCGACGCTACCGATCCCGCGCGTCCGGTCAACGTGCAGCAGATCGCGAGCGGCTTTACGGCCCGCCGCGGCACGTGGGCGGCGCACGTGCGCCTGGGCTCACTCCCCTCGCAGGATGTCGCGGACATGATTCACGCGTTCTGGCTCATCGCGCCCCACAGCGCGTGGGTGCGCGCAGGCGGCGAGGAGGTGCGCGTCACGAACGAGGTCGATCACGAGTGGAACAACGGCTTTCTAGGACAAGACCAGCCATTTCTCTACTCCGCCGTCGGCGCGTCGCAAGGCCTACCCCAAGGCGGCAACAAGGCGCCCATGGCGTCTACGCTCGGGGCGCCGGTCCCGACAGGCGGCTCGTACAGCCGCACCACGCCGCGCGCGTGGACGTGCCGCTACACCCGTGGCACCGAGGACCGCACGCTCGCGCCAGAGGCCTGCAGCGCGCTGCTCCAGGGACGTCGCGCCGCCGGGCTTCCCGCGCCTCAGGGCGACGTGCTCGCAACGCTTCTCATTCACATCGCCGACGAGGGCATCCGCTTCGGGCTCGTCTCCGATGGGTGGGGCGGGCGCATCGAGATGGCCTCTGGCGTGCTCACCCCGCCCACACAGCCGCGCCTCACGGCGTTGTTCAGCCAGCACCTCATGCCGCCTTCGGCACAGGACCGCACCTGCGCCGACCGCGCCACACTCCGCGAGCCGCGCCGCTTCGATGTCGACTGGTTCCTCTACGCCGCCGACCCCGCGCTCTCGCGCGACAGCGTGATGCGCGTCGTCGGCGCCCTCCGCCAGAGGCGCGTGCCCCGCCTCTCGACCGTGCGCGGGGCGCGCCTGGAGCGTCCCACGCGGCCCGTCGTGGGCTATGCGGGTAGGTGGGGCTTTGGCGCGTGGACGGCGCCTCTGGCGCTGGAACTGGAGGTGCCGCGCGAGATGGACCCGGGCGAGACCGCGACGCTTCTGGCGCTGCCTGCCGAGCGCCACGGCGCCTACCGCTACACCTGGACGCTTTCCACGCGCTACGCCGACGGCCGCTACACCACGTTTACGCGCGACGACGCCTACGCGCTGCCGTTCACGTTCCCCGAGGGCGCCCGGACCGTGCTCGTGCGCGTGCGTCTCGAAGAAGTCGACGGCGACCGGCAGACCGTCCGCAACGAGACCGTGCAGCCGGTCGAGCGCCTGTTCATGATCCGCCGCCGCTAGCCTCTGGCGCCAGAGGCCGCTACCTCAGCCGTGCGCGCAGCTTGCGCACCGGCGCGATGGCCCGCGACGCTAGACGCCTCAGCCCGTACGTCCACCGCAAGCGGCGTGCGATCTCGGCGTGTCGCGCGAACGCGGGCCCCTGATATGCCTCGGCCATCGCGGGCTTTGTCTGCCCGGCAAAGTGAAGTGCGTGGAAGCGCACCGACCGACCGAGCCGTTTGCTGAGGACGTGAGGCACGCCTCGTGAATCCCAGGTCGTCGCCTTGAGCCCGCCACGCATTTCGTACTCATCTGGGTACTCGTTCTCCGCGACGGCGGTGTTGAAGTCGCACGTCACGCCCTCCCGCACCTCGCACAGATTGGCGACGCCTCTGGCGGACTCGGTGTCCAGAAACAGGTAAAGCGCCGTCATGTCACACACTCCACCTGGCGCGCCTGTGCTCGTGTGGAACGCCCACTTCTCCGCATAGCGTGCCGCCAGAGGCGAGCCCGCAGCGTAGCCCGAGAGCACAAACGCACAGAAGGCGTCCAGCGCGTCGCGCGTCCAGTACGCGATACCTGCCGTTGTGCACCACCGGAAGTCGGCCTGATCGGCGAGGATCTGCAGCGCCAGAGGCGCACTCTCAGCCCATGTGCTGGTCAGTTCCGCCTCTGGCGCGTAGAGCATCACGTCAGAGTCGGCGGTCCAGCATGCGTGCGTGTCCGATTCGTGCATCCACGCGCGCAGCCAGAACCACCGCTGGAAGCATACCTCCTCGAATGCACGTCGGTTGGTCGAGAGGTGGACGTAGGCGGCATCGAAGTCCTCGGTCGCAGTGGCGTACGGGGCGCGAGCGAGGTCCACGTGCGTCGTCGCAGGAAAGCTCGCGTTCGACGCGTCACCAAGGAGCACGATCTCGCTCTCGGGCGAGGCGTACTTCGCCTGCCTCAGTGCGTACTCCAGGTACGCGCTCGCGCCGCGGTGGATAAAGACGATCGCCATCGCGCCAGAGGCTACGCCGTGCCCGTCGAGCCGAAGCCGCCCGCGCCGCGCTCGGTGGCGTCCAGGCTCTCGCTCGGCACGAACCGCACGCGCTCGTAGCGCGCCACGACGAGTTGCGCGATGCGCTCGCCTCTGGCGACGTGGAACGTCTCGCGCCCGTGGTTGACGAGCAGCACGCCGATTTCGCCCCTGTACGAGGAGTCGATGGTGCCCGGGCTGTTGAGGACCGTCACGCCGTGTTTGAAGGCGAGGCCAGAGCGGGGCCGCACCTGCCCTTCAGTTCCAGGCGGCAGCGCGATCTGCAAGCCGGTCGGCACGAGCGCGAACGCACCCGCTTCGAGCGCCAGAGGCTCATGCTCGGGCACAGCCGCGCGCAGGTCGAGGCCCGCGCTTTGAGGCTCGGCGTGCGTCGGGAGGTCGAGTCCTTCGCCGTGCGGCAGGACGATCACGGGTACATCGGTCATGCTCAAAACTAGAGCGGGAGCCGCACCCGTGACCGCTCCCGCGTGTGGAGTCTCCGCGCCTCTGGCGGATCCAAGCCCAGGCCTCTGGCGGATCCAAGCCCGCCTCTGGCGCCAGAGGCGAGCCCCGGCGCCAGAGGATGCGGCCTACGCCTCGGCGCGGGCCATCATCTTCTTGAACGGCCCGGCGACAAAGAAGAACACCACGCCCGCCGCAATCGCGATGGCCGCGACGAGGCCCATGAAGCTCGACAGCTCCATCGTCTCGTAGAACGACGCGATGTAGCCCGCGATAAAGTTGCCGACCGACGCGGCCAAGAACCAGACGCCCATCATGAGCGACGACACGCGGGCCGGGGCCAGCTTGGTCATCGCGCTCAGGCCCACCGGGGAAAGCGTGAGCTCGCCCAGCGTGTGCAGGAGGTACGTCAGGATGAGCCACCACGGCGACACTTGAGCGCCGCCAGCGGCGGCTGCGCCCGCGGCCACCATCACGAGAAAGCCCGAGCCGAGGAGCAGCAGGCCGATGCCAAACTTGGTCGGCGAGCTGGGGTCCTTCTTGCGCCGCCCCAGCCACACCCACAGCGTGGCGACGATCGGCGCGATGGTGAAGATGAAGAAGGCATTGGCCGACTGAAACCACGCCGTCGGAATCGCCATGCGGCCGCCGATGTCTTCCAAGCCGGGGATCCACGCCAGGAAGTCGGGGAGCACACGGTCAGTCGAGCGCTCCGCGAAGAGGTTGAGCGAGGAGCCTGCCTGCTCGAACGCAGCCCAGAAGACGGCTGCACCGACGAACAACAAGCCGATCAGGTAGAGCCTCTTGCGCTCCAGGTCTGTCCAGTACTTCCGGGTGTACAGCCAGCCAAACAGACCGACCACGATGAGAAACAGGACGACGGTGTAGACGCCTGTAATCCCCTCGGCCGTGGCCGGGATCACGCCCGCCGCCATCATGGCGTAGATGCCACCGATCAGCACGCCCACGCCCAGGAGCCCCTTGACGAGCATCGACGTCGAGGCCGACTTCTCGGTCAGAGCCTCTGGCGTAATCGCGCCGACATCTCCGAGTTGCTTGCCGAAGATCACGTAGACGATCATACCGATCGTCATGCCGACGCCAGCGGCTGCGAAGCCGGTGTGCCAGCCGTAGTTGACCGCGAGCGCACCACAGATGATGGGCGCCGCAAAGGCTCCCATGTTGATGCCCATGTAGAAGATGGTGAAGCCCGCATCGCGCCGTGCGTCCTCCGCAGGGTACAACTGGCCCACCATGACCGAGATGTTCGGCTTCAACAGGCCCGTGCCGATCACGATCAGCCCCAGTCCCAGGAAGAAGAACAGAGTCGACGGAATGGCCATCGTAAAGTGGCCCGCCGCGATAATGCTGCCGCCGATCAGCACCGACCGCCGCTGACCCAGCAGCCTATCCGCGATCCAGCCTCCGGGAAGGTTGACGAGGTACACCAGCGAGGTGTACAGACCGTAGATGAGCGTGGACTTCGCCACGTCGTAGCCCAGACCGCCGTCCACCGTCGCGGCGGTCATGAACAGGACGAGCAGCGCCCGCATCCCGTAGTACGAGAACCGCTCGAACAGCTCCGTAAAGAAGAGGTTGGAGAGTCCCAGAGGGTGCCCGAAAAAGCGCGTGTCTCCGGCGCCGATCGCGCCCGAGGCGATGGCACCGCCAGAGGCGGCTATTTCGTGGGCAGCGAGATCGCTGGACGCTTCAGCGTCGGGTCCTTTGCTCATGGTGGTCTGAGTGGTGAAAAGGGAAAGGCCGCGGTGGGCGTGGTCCATCTAAGCCGGGCGAAGATACCATGAGGTCACATCGCCTCTGGCGACGGTCTCAGCGTCAGGCGGTCGGCGTAGCACGCCGGAGTGCACGCCTCTGGCGCCAGAGGCTCGGCTAGGATGCGTCCGCGTGCAGCACGCGCGCCGCGAGCGCGTACGGTGCGCGGTTCTCGGCGTCGAGGTCGCGCACGGCGTCGTCCAGCCTCTGGCGGCGAGCGCCCGCCCAGAACGTCTCGCGCCAGCGGACTTCCACCAGGCGGCGCACGCGGCGTCTCAGACGCGCCTCGCGCGAGGCGGCCCAGTCGGGCTCCAGGTGGAGGCGGTGCGCGTCGAGTGCTGCCACCAGGCCGTCGATGTTCTCGTTTTTGAGCGCTGAGGTCTTCACCACGGTCGGGATCTCGCCAGAGGCGCCCCTCCTCTCCTTCACGCCAGCGGCCGCTCGCGCGCCCAGGCTGAGGTGCATCATCTGGCGCAGCGCGCGCACCATCGCGCCCGCCTCGGGGTGGTCGGCTTTGTTGACGCAGAACACGTCGGCGACTTCCATGAGGCCCGCTTTCATGGCCTGCACGGCGTCGCCGCTTTCGGGCACGAGCACGACGAGCGTGGTGTCGGCGGTCTCGGCCACGTCGATCTCGCCCTGCCCCACGCCGACGGTTTCGAGGAGCACGACGTCGAAGCCCGCCGCGTCGAACACGTCGCAGGCGGCCTCGGCCGCCTCGGCCAGGCCACCGAGTGCGCCTCTGGCGGCGAGGCTGCGCACGAACACGCCGTCGTCGTCCACGCGGTCTTCCAGACGCACGCGGTCGCCCAGGAGCGCGCCGCCCGTAAACGGGCTCGACGGGTCGACGGCCACGACCGCTACCGTCTCGCCTCTGGCGCGCAGCGCTCCCACGAGACGATCTGTAAGCGTGGACTTGCCCGCGCCCGGCGGGCCGGTAATCCCGACGCGCCACGCGCGGCCGGTATCGCTGTAGAGCGCGTCCACCAAGTCGTCTGCGCCAGGCAATCCGTTTTCGACGACGGTCAGCGCGCGGGCGATGGCGCGCCTCTGGCGAGCGCGGACGCCAGAGGCGAGATCGGAGGGAGACATAGGGCGAGGGGCAGGAGGCCTAAGCTCCCACCCCTCGCGGACCCGCGCCAGAGGCGCCGCCCTGGAAACAGACGCGCGGTCTAGAACCGGAAGTGAATGCCGCCGCCGCCGCCAAAGAGCGAGAAGCCGTCGTACGCGTCGAACGTCGCGAAGCCCAGCCCGATGTCGGCGTTGAGGAAGATCGGCGGAAAGTCGGGGTCGCCGATCAGTTGCGGCAGTCCCACTTCGATGCCGACGCCTCCAGACACACCGACGGCGTCCTCGTCGATAAAGGAGCCGTAGCTGAGAAAGCTTACCCCGCCAAATCCGTACAGGTCGTACCCCTCGTTCCGGTTGAAGCGGTACCACACGCGCCCTCCGAGCGATGTGAGGGAACCGAAGATGCCGAGAATGGCCTCGGCGGTGATCGTCTCGTTCACGTCGTATGTCCCGCTGATTCCAAAAGCGTTGAACGCGCTGCCCGTCCCGATGCCGAAGCGCTTGTCGGTGTCGATCTGCTCCAAGACCTCGGCGAGCACCTCCGACTCGTCAACACGAATCAGGAGAATCGTCGGCGCGAGGGCCGTGTCATCGGACGACTCGGCGACAGCCTCTGGCGAGACGCGTGTTTCGGTAAGGGTTTGGGCGTGGGCCGCGCCAGAGGCGGCCACGAGTACGGCGAGTGCGAAAAGGAGACGGCGCATGGGACGGAAGTCGTGGTGCAGAGGGAGATAGGTGCCCAGTACCCGTAGGTGCGCCAACCTAACAGTCACCGCCATTCCTTCGCCAGAGGCTGAGCACGCGAAATCTGCAGCGTTGGGCGCGGACCCACGCCAGAGGCCCGTTGTATACTCGTCCAAACGACTCAATCTTACAGAAATGCGCTTTACCGCCCTGCTTCTCGCGCTCACGCTCGCCTCTGGCGCAGCGCTCGCGCAAAGCGACTCCGACCGCGCCGCCGACGGCCTCATCTCGCAGGACCTCTCGCAAGACGCGAGCACGGCATACTTCAGCCAGGCGTGGCTGATCGACACGATGGAGAAGCGCACGACGGAGAGCATCCGCGAGGTGCCGCGCGTCTACTACGACTATTACGTCGTGCCCGAGGGCTCCAACCGCCTTCAGGCGCGCCTCTCCCTCTACCGCCAGTTCGGCAACCGGGACGTCGTCAAGCCGCTGCTGTGGCTGCTCAACCGCAACGACCTGGAAGATCTCAGCCCCGGCGATACGCTCGTGGTGCCGAGCGCCTTCGGCCTCGACTTTCGCGCTTACTCGCCGTTTCCGCGCTACTACCCTGGCGCGCGCGATCTGGAGAAGATCGTGATCCTGAACAAGACCGTGCAGTCGTGGGCAGCCTACCGCTTTGGCGAGTTGCAGCGCTGGGGCCTCATCAACACTGGCGCCGAAAGCGGCCGCACGCCCAGCGGACGCTTCAACGTCAACTGGAAGCAGGACTACCGCGTGAGCACGCTCAGCCCTGGCTACGGCTCCTCGCGCCAGATGCCGAGCTGTGGGAGATGCACTGGGTGATGAACCTGCACGAGCGCCGCGGCATCCACATGCACCAGTACGCACTGCCCACCGCAGGCCCCGCCTCGCACGGCTGCATCCGCCTCCTGGAGCCCGACGCCAAGTGGCTCTACACCTGGACCGACACGTGGGACAAGACCGGCGGCGACCTCATCTCGTCCGCTGGCGCGACCATCCACGACCAGGGCACGATGGTGCTGATCATCGGCAGCGATATCAGCTGAGCCGCCCCAGCCGTTCGCGCGACGCGCGGACTATCCGGCGATCCGCATGGTGGACCTGCCGCCGGACCCGTATGCGGTGCCCGCTGGCACCAACCAGCAGGAGACGTTCGACCGCAAGCGCCGCTCGTCCGCACCCTAGCCTCTGGCGCGACGCCCTTCAGATCGCCTCTGGCCGCTTCGGCGCCAGAGGCGATGCTGTATCTGGCGGTTCATCTGGCGGTTCAGCCTAGCGTCTCCAGTGCAGTGCCTCTGGCGCCAGAGGCTCGCACTCAGCGAGGCCGCCCGAACACCTGCGTCCAGTAGTCCCCCTCTCGCGCGGCGCCCATCTCGGCGAATGCCGGGTCCATGATGGCCGAGCAGTGCGACGCACTCCGCAAGAGCGCGCTCACGACGCTCTGCACCGGAAGGTCCATCAGCGCAAGGTTCTCCCCCACGCTGCGCCACGCGTATCCGGCGCGCGTGGCACGCTGCCCCACGCGGCTTCCGTCACTCCCTTCGTGCGAGAAGCGTCCGGTTCGGGCCATGTCTCGCGAGTGGCGACTCGCCGCTTTCTGAAGCGATCCGTTCCACGTCACGGGGGGCGCGGCTTCTTTCCAGGCGCCACCGCAGCTTCGGCCCGTGGCACGGGCGGCGTTGACCGCTGAGACCATTTCCCCCCACGGCTCGCCAGAGGCCGTCGGCGTGGTGCCACTGGGCTCCGCCAGAAGACCTGCGACATCGCAGCCACTACACAGAACGAGGCAGGCGAGCAGGGAAAGACGGAGCATGGGCAGAGGATCGGTCCGGCCGGTTGTATCGGCTGGGTGGTGGTAGCGCCGCATCACCTCTGTACGAAGTCACGAAGCGTTGACGCCAGAGGCTCTGCCCGGAGGCCTCTGGCGCGAGGGACACTACCCGCCTACCGCCAGGGTTGCACGCAGGGGGACCGTCGTCGGTGGGAGGCACACGCTATCGTTGCAGACCGCGAAGCGAAGCTCAGCGGTGATGCGGTGGCGACCTCTCGCGGCCGTGGTGACGTAGATCCCCTGCGAGACGCGCGCGGCGCCCGCGTGGTAGGTGTAGCTCTCTTTTAAGATCTCGTCGTACTTCTCCGACGGACGCGTCTGGCGAAGCGCGCCTCTGGCGGCGACGCCGGTCGGAAGTGCGCCCATCGCGAGGGTCATGGGAATGCCCGAGGGCGAGCCGACCGCGTAGAGGCGCCAGCCGTCCGCGATGGTCGCCGAGGCGACGAAGCGCGCCTCGCCCGGGTCGTCGCCGGTGACGATGCGCGCGCTCCACTGCACCAGGTCTGTGGCGCGAAGCGGTCCGATGGCGGAGCTCTGTGCGCTCGCGCTAGAGGCGAGCGCGAGCAGCGAAGCGGCGAGGAGAAGACGGAGCACGGCGAGGGGACGAGTGAGACAGGTGAACGGCGCGAGGCGCCACAAACGTACAACGCCCGCCCCGAGGTCCGGGACGGGCGCTGCAAACGGATCGTCAGAGGACAGGCCTCTGGCGCCAGAGGCGCGGGCACGCCAGAGGCTAGAGCGCCTCTTCGGTGGGCACCACCTTGACCTTGATCTCGGCCGTGTGCTCGGGCGAGATGCGGACGGTCGCGGGGTAGACGCCGACGGCCTTGATCTCCTCGGAGAGCGTGATCTTGCGGCGGTCGACGGGCAGGCCCTGGGCTTCGAGGCCCTCGGCGATCTGCTGCGTCGTGATGCTGCCGAAGATGCGATCCTCCTCGCCGGTCTTCATGGCGATGGTGATCTCGGTGCCCTCCAGCTTTCCTGCGAGCTCGCCGTCCTTGGCGCGGCGCGCTTCGAGCTTGTGCTCTTGCTGGCGGCGCTCCTCGGTGTAGCGCTTCACGTTGGACTTGCTCGCGATGACCGCGAGTTGGCGGGGCACGAGGAAGTTGCGCCCGTATCCGTTCTTGACCTCGACGACGTCGCCCCTGAGGCCGAGCGTGTCGTGATCTTCAGTCAGAATGACTTTCATATCGGTGTTCGGTTGTCCGGTCCCGATGCCCTGCGGCCCAAACGGGCCTCTGGCGCCAGAGGCGCCGGGCGGTCGGGAGGCGGAACTACTTGACGTTGTCGGCGACGAAGGGCAGAAGGGCGACGTGACGGGCGCGCTTGATGGCGGTCGTCAGCTGGCGCTGGAACTTGGCGGAGACTCCGGTCATGCGACGCGGGAAAATCCGGCCCTGCTCGTTGATGTACTGCTTGAGCGTCTCGACATCTTTGTAGTCGATGTACTCGATGCCGGCGGCCTTAAACGGGCAGCTCTGGCGCTCGTGACGCGCACCAGGAGCGGCGATGCGCTCCAGGGTGTCGTTGGTGGAGCCCGCCATGAGCGTGGCGGCAGTCTTGGGATCGACCGCCTTTTTGACGATCTCGCGGTCGCTCTGCTCGGCGATCTGCTCGACCTGCGTGGCGGGTGCCTCGTCGGTGGGGGCGCTGACGCCCTCCATCGCGGTGGTCTTCGGTGTAGGTGTGATTTCCATCGGAGGGGTTAGGCTTTCTCGGTACGGGCAGGCATCTTCGGGGCGTCGCCAGTCTTGGTGGCTTCGTAGTGACGCGCCATCTTCGCATCGTAGCGAAGCAGCAGGTGCCGCATGATGTCGTCGTTGATGCGCAGCGCGCGGTCGAGACGGGCGATGAACTCGCCGGGTGCCGAGAAGTTGGCGATCACGTAGTAACCGTTGCGCTTCTTCTCGATGGGGTAGGCCAGCCGCTGGCTGCCCTGGACGTTCGTGTTGTCGATGGTCGCCTCGTTCTCCTTCAGGTAGGCGTCGACGCGCTTGACGATGTCAGCGGTCTGCTCCTCGTTGAGAACGGGGTTGATGATGTACAACAGTTCGTACATCGGTGGCTTGGTGGCCATTGGGCGTGCAGGCAGTCCTGCGGGTGTCCCTGTGGGATACGTGTGGAGTCCGGCCGGTCCCGGTCTCTCCGGGCGGCCGACGTATGCCCGCCAGAGGCGCAGGTCCCTCTCGGGCGGCGCGTGGGCGGGCAGGGGCCTCTGGCGGTGACGCCGGAAGCGGACCCGAAACTAGGAAAACGGGCCGTATGCGCGGGTGCACGGGGGGTGAATTGAGGCCGCCCCTTTTGGCCTCGCTCGGACCGTACCCCGTCGGTACTCTACCCCACTATCTACGTCCCGCCGTGCGCCACACCCTGTACGCCCTGACCTGCCTGGCCGTCCTCACGTTCGCGCCAGAGGCCCTCGCGCAAGAGGCGCCGCAGCGTTTCTCGCCGCCCATGGTTGCCTCTGGCGACGGGTTCGGACAATCGGTGGCGATCTCCGAGGACGTGATGGTTGTGGGCGCCCCGTTCACCGATGACACGGCCATGAACACGGGCGTGGCCTACGTTTACCGCCGCATCGCGCAGGAATGGACGCTAGAGGCGACTTTGCTCGCTCCGGATGTGACGGCGGAGGACCGGTTCGGCATCGCAGTGGACATCAGCGGGGACCGGGCGCTCGTGGGCGCATCGGGCCGGAGCGCCGCCTACGTGTTCCGGCACGAGCGCGGGATATGGACGCTCGAAACCGAGTTGGCGGCGCCAGAGGCGAGCCCAGCGCAGGCGTACGGCTCGGCCGTCGCGCTCGACGGGGCGGTCGCCGTCGTGGCCTCTGGCGCGGGCGCGGCGGGCGAAGCGCTGGTGTTCTCCCTCGACAGCGGCGAGTGGAGCCAGGTGGCGACGCTTCAGTCTCCGACGCCAGGCTCCACGTCCCAGTTTGGTGCCTCCGTCGACGTTGACGGCGCGCGCATCGCCATCGGTGACACCGGACGCGGCACGGGCGAGGTGCACGTGTACGAGACCAATGGCTCCGTTTGGGAGCACCAGGCGATGGTGCGCGGCACGAACGCGGGCGGGGAGTTGGGCTACAGCGTCGCGCTGGATGGCGACCGGCTGCTCGCGGGCGCGTGGCTCGCCGAGACGGCCGCTGGCCGCTCGGGGACCGCCACGGTATACAGGCGGGACGCCTCGTCGGGCGAGTGGGCAGAAGAGGCTGAGTTGATCCAGCCGATGCCCGTCGCGCGGGACATCTTCGGCTTCGACGTGGACCTGCGAGGCGACCTCGCCGCCGTCAGCGCGTGGGGAAGCGATCAGGGCGGGGCGCACGCCGGGCGCGGACACCTCTACGCCAGAGGCGAGGCGGGCTGGGCGTGGCTTCGGGAGTTCGTCTCCGACGGCGACCCCATCGGGGACAACTTCGGGCATCACGTAGCGCTGGGTGACGACGTCGTTGCGTGGGCCACGGACGACGAGTCGCTCAATGGCGAGCGTGGCGGCCTCATATACGTCTTCGCCGTCGACAACGCGACCGACGCCGGGGCGCCTCCTGAGCCTCTGGCGCTGGGCATCCGCGTGGCGCCCTCCCCTACATCAGGCGCCGTACGCCTCGCGTTCACACTCGGCACCCCTGGAAGCGTCCGTGTGCTCGTCCTCGACGCGCTCGGCCGCACCGTTCTCGCGCCAGAGGCGTACGCGCGAGCCTCTGGCGAGCAGCGCATCGCGCTGGACCTCTCGGCGCTCCCGGCGGGCGTGTACCGCGTGCACGTGCAAACGGAGGCGGGAGGCGGCGTACAAACGGTCGTCGTGGCGCGGTAGCGGGCACCTGAGAAGGCTGCGCAGAGGCGCCCGCCAGAGGCGCTTCCGATCTTTCACCATCACCGCTACCGGCCGTGGCGCCGTCGGCGCCGTCGTGTTTCTCGGAAGCGGACCACTCGCTTCCCGCCCGCCTCGCGCCCGTCCCCGGGCCGCCAGAGGCCGTGGCGCACGACGATATGACGTTCGACGACTTCAACTTTACCCCCGCCGTCCGCAAGGGCGTGCGCGACGCAGGCTACACCACCCCCACGCCCGTCCAGGCGGCGACGCTTCCCCACGGCCTCAAGGGCATCGACGTGGTAGGCGTGGCCCAGACCGGCACGGGCAAAACGGCGGCGTTCGTGCTGCCCATTCTGGACTACCTGGAGCGCGAGCCTTCCCAAGGCACCGGCCGCCAGAGGCCCATCCGCGCCCTCGTCGTCACGCCGACGCGTGAGCTAGCGATCCAGATCACGGACGCGGCCAAGAAGTACGGCGCGCACACCGGCGTGCGCAGCGCGACGATCTACGGTGGTGTGAGCAAAGGCAAGCAGCGCGAGGCCATTCGCCGTGGGACCGATCTCATCGTCGCCACGCCCGGCCGCCTGCTCGACTTCATGAGCGAGGGCGTGATCAAGCTGGACAAGGTGGACATTCTGGTGCTGGACGAGGCCGACCGGATGTTCGACATGGGCTTTATCCGCGACGTGCGCAAAATCGTCGCGGCCGTGCCGGAGCAGCGCCAGACGATGCTCTTCTCAGCCACGATGCCTAAGGAGATCCAAGAGCTCGCCAGGACGATCCTGTACCAGCCCGAGACCATCGAGGTGGGCAAGCGGCGCGACCCGGCCGCGACGGTCACGCAGCGCGCCGTGCTCATCGCGGAGGCGGAGAAGCAGGCGCTCCTGCACCACATCATCGACACCGAGGAGGTCAACAAGATCATCGTCTTCTCGCGGACGAAGTACCGCGCCGACCGGATCAAGAAAAAGCTGGACCGCGCGGGTTACAGTGCCATCGCGATCCACTCCAACCGCTCTCAGGGCCAGCGCCAGCGCGCCCTCAAGGGTTTCGAAGGCGGCGAGTACCAGATCATGGTCGCGACCGACATCGCGGCGCGCGGCATCGACATCGACGGCGTCTCGCACGTCATCAACTTCGACACGCCCAACATTCCCGAGGACTACATCCACCGCATCGGCCGGACGGGCCGCGCGGAGACCACCGGCGACGCGATTTCGTTTATCTCGGCGCCAGAGGCTCCCTACCTCAAGGCTATCGAGAAGCACACCGGCAAGGACATCGAGCAGGTGGAGTACGACGGCTTCGACGCGCCGACGATGGCCGAGGCCATGAAAGCGGCCTCTGGCGGAGGGGGCGGCAACCGTGGCGGCGGCAACCGCGGCGGAGGACGCGCCTCTGGCGGAAGCGGCAAAGGCAACGGGCGCAAGCGCGGCTCAGGCGGCGGCAAGGGCCGTGGACGAGGCTCGCGCAGCCGCTAGCGGCGCGTGCCGCGAACGAAAGGAGGCTGCCTCCGCACGAAGCGGCGGGGAGATCAGTTGGGAGATACCCCCCACATCTCCCCGTCCCGATGCGACTCTTCACCCTCTCCCTCCTCGCCCTTTTCCTCGTCACGGGTTGCGACTCCACCGAGGAGCCCCCCGCGCTCAGTACAGAATTTGTCGTTGGCACCTGGACCTTCGACGCTCTCCGTGACGACGACGGCAGTGGCGAGGTCGACCGCACAGCCGACGCGGAAGTCGAGCTCGACGACTTCCAGATCGAGTTTGACGCCGATGGCCGGGCGCGGATTATGGCAGACCTCACGCAGGCCTCAAACGACCGCGGAAACGACGATCTCGACTTTAGCACGGACTATTCCGTCGGAGCCACGGCGCTCACGCTGGGCATCGCCACGCTCGACGCAGCGGTACGCTCGGACACGTCAATGGACCTCACAGGCTCCGGCCAGTTTATCAGCGAGCTCCTGGGGCTCGATCTCGCCCTCAGCTTGAATCCGAGCGCGACGCTCACGCTCGTCCGGCGCTAGAGCGACGTGGCCTCTGGCGCCAGAGGCCGCGCTACTCGTTCAGAAACGGGTTTGTGCGCCGCTCCGTACCGACCGTCGTGCTGGGGCCGTGGCCGGAGTACACAATGGTCTCGTCGGGCAACGTGAGGAGTTGCTCGCGGATGGACGTGAGCAGCGTTTCCATGTCCCCGCCCCACAAGTCCGTACGGCCGATGGAGCCCTGGAACAGCACGTCGCCGCCGATCACCTGGCCGCTGGCGTGATCGACGAACAGGACCGAGCCGGGCGAGTGGCCGGGCGCGTGGCGCACCTCCAGCGTCGTTTCTCCTAGCGCGATGTGGTCGCCGTGCGCCAGCTCTCGCGTCGGCGCAGGCGGCTCGGTCACCTTGATGCCGAACATCTCGCCCTGGATGCGCGCGCCTTGCAGCATCTCCAGGTCCGCCGGGTGGAGCGCCCAGCCACCGCTCTCGGCTGTGGGGCCGTAGCGCGTCGCGAAGTGCGAGCACCCGAGAATGTGGTCGATGTGCCCGTGCGTCAGCAGCAGGTGCCGCACGGTCAGCCTGTTGCGCTCGATATAGCTGTGCACGCGCTCGCGCTCTTCGCCAGAGGCCGTGCCAGGGTCGATGACCGCCGCCTCGCCTGCGCTGTGGATGACGTAGGTGTTTTCGGGAAACGGGCCGACGGTAAAGGAGCGGACGGTCATGCGCAGATCGGTAACGGTGTACCGAAAGATCGCGCCGCGCCCTGCCTCTGGCGGCGCTTCGCGCGAGTTCCGAGTTCCGAGTTCCACGAGGAAGCTGGGCCGCGCCCGCCTCTGGCGCAAGAGGCTCTCCAACCCGTCGTCTCCACGCGCAGGGCAGAGGCGGTGTACGGTTCCGTCTAGGCTCCGCAACTCGCCAGAGGCCTCGGCCTGCAGGAGCGAGGCTCGCCCGGCACGCGCACTGCGCCGTGCCAGAGTCTTTGGGCGCGATGGGTGGGCGCACCTCAGGTCAGCTTCTTCGACGCCAGAGGCGCAGTAAGCGCTTACACCGCCAGCCACCGGGCGTACCTTTAGACTCGCCTGGCGACCCTCTCTGCACGCATGAAAGTCACTGTTTTAGGCGCTGGCGCCATCGGAACCGCCGTCGCTCACGACCTCTGCCGGAGGCCGGGCATCACGCGCGTCCAAGTGTGCGAGGCGCGTCCTGTTGTGTTGCGAGCGCTTCGCAAAACCGAAGCCCACCCTCTGCTGCGGACCTACGAGGTCGATGCGCGCGACACACCCACGCTCCAGCCCATCGTCGCGGGAAGCGCCGTCGTTGTGTCCTGCGTGGGACCGGAGCACAGCCCGCGGTTGGCCGAGCTCGCCATCGAAGCAGGCGCGCACTTTGTAGACCTGGGCGGCCCGCTCAACGACCCGGAGCTTTCTGAGCGCGCCGCCACGCGCGGCAAGTGGATCGTGACAGGCTCCGGCCTGGGTCCGGGCCTGGTCAACGTGCTCGTCGTGGAGGCGCTGGACGCGTTTCCCGAGGCCGACCGCGTCCGCGTGCTCGTGGGCGACGTGCCCGCCTCGCCCAGCCCGCCCTTTAACCACCGGTTGGCGCACTCCGCCGAAAAGCTCATCGACGACTATACCAGCCCGGTCAGCGTGGTGCGCGACGGCTCGGTGCAGACCCGCGATCCGCTGACGGGCATCGAGCACGTCGAGATCGACGACTTTGGCATGATGGAGGCGTTCTACGCAGGCTCAGGACTGGGTGCTCTCGTGAGCCGCCTGGCGGACCGTCTGGACCGGCTCGACATCAAGATCCTCCGTTATCCCGGCCACGCGGAGCAGATGCGCTTTCTGCTCGACCTCGGCATGGCCGACTCGACGGTCCTCGACATCCGCACGCACCTCACCTACCGCGACGTGCTCGTGCGCCGCTTGCGCCAGAGGCTAGGCGGCGCCTACGAAGACGCCGTCATCCTGCGCGTCGACGCCGACCGCGTGGCCGGTGTGGCCTCTGGCGAGGCACAGCGCCACACCATCCGACTGGTCGACCGCTGGGACGAGGCCACGGGCCTGAGCGCGATGCAGCGCTGCACCGCGTTTCCCGCCGCGAGCATGGCCGCACATCTCGCCTTCGACCCGCCTCCAGGCGGCGGTCACGAAAGCCTCGAAAACGTCCTCCCCGCCGACATCCTGCTGGCGGACCTGGCCGAGCGCGGCATCGAGATCGAGCGTCGCGGAGTACAGCCTCTGGCGGTGGTGGCCTAGAGCCCAGCCTTTGGCGCCAGAGGCTCAGCCGCTGCCATACGCGCGCAGAATGGTCCCGCTGTGGACCGCTCCGGCCTCGCCGCAGAGCCGCACGCACACGTCGGCGACGGCCTCGGCTGTGACGCCAGAGGCTCCGGCCTCTTCGCCGCCAAAAAGGATCGTTGACGGCGCGACGGCGACCGCCGCGATCTCCGAATGCTCCGCCGCGACGGCCTCCACGAGCCGAATTACACCTGCCTTGGATGCCGCGTATGCCGCCTGCTGAGCGGGCGCCGCGTCCGCCCCCTGGCGCGACGCGATGGCGACGATCCGGCCGCGTTCCATGCGCCGTACGCCCTCGCGAACGCACAGAAACGTGCTCGTCAGGTTGAGGTCCATCACGCGGCGCCACGCGTCCAACGCTGTCTCCGCCAGAGGCGCGCCGTCCCACATGCCGACGGTGTGGACGAGCCCCCAGATCGGCCCGAGGTCGGCGTTGACTGCTGCGAAGGCCCTCTCCACCGCCGCCTCGTCTGTCACGTCCGCGCCCCAGCCTCTGGCGCCCTCGGGAAGGTCACTCGGTGCCGCGAGGTCGAGCGCCGCGACGGTCGCACCCGCCGCTGCGAGGTGGTGCACAACCACGCGGCCCAGCCGCCCGCCCGCCCCGGTAACGACCACGACGCGGCCTGTGAGAGAGTCTGTCATCGCTGTCAGCGCCAGAGGCGGCTATTCAGAAGAAGTGTGGTCGTGCACGACGAGCCAGCCCTCGGCGGTGTTCTGCAGCACGAGCGAAAACAAACCCGTCGGAGCGTCCTCGCCGCGCGTGAGCCGCCAGCGGCCAAAGGCGAGCGCATGCGTCGAAGAGAGAGGCCGCACGTCGATCTCCTCGAACGACAGCGTGCCCATCGCGGCGCGGTCCGGGTAGCCGCGCTTGTAGGCGTAGAAGCTCTCCTCCCACCCTCGGCGCACCGAGCCGCCCGAGAGGAACATCAATGTATCGGTCCGCGCATAGCCGTCCATGAAGCCACGGATCGAGCCCTCGTTCCACGCCGCCACCTGCGTGTCGAGCGTCTTCATCACGCCCGCGCGCGCCTCAGATGCAGACATCGCCGCCTCTGGCGGCGCCGAGCCACACGCGGAAAGCGCGAGGGCCAGAAGGAAAACGAGAGCGGGCAGAACGCGCATCGGGTCGGCAGCGGATGAACCCGGAGACTACCGCCGCGAGCCGACGTGGAGCTACCCTTCACCCCTGGCGCCAGAGGCCGCCTGCTCCCGCACCGCTTCGGCCTCTGGCGGAGACTCGGTGGAATCACGCGTCTGCGAGAGGCGACGCCGTTTCACCCTTGTCGCCTCCCCGCCTCCCCGGCTAGCTTTAGCCGTCCGATACGAGAACGCCCGTGCCCGCGTTCCGACAGTCCCCGAGGCCCTCCCCCGTCGCCGCTGCTGCTTCCGCTACGCTTTTTGTATGCCCTCCCGTGACCGCACCCCGCTGGGCTGCGACGAGGAGACATACCCTTTCGAGCAGCCCCCTCCCGCCTCGTGCGAGCGACTGACCGTTCTTCCTCCCCCCTGCGGCACCTCGGGCTTCTAGGCCTACTCGCGGCGGCTGGATTTCTTCTCCTGCTCGTGCGAGCAGGCACCCTCGAAGCCACACCAGGTAGCGGGTTCTGGGCACAGCCTCTGGCGCAAGAGGCCGTCCGGGCAGACTCGGATACGGTGGTGGTGCGCGGCGATACGATCCGCGTCGATACCACCACCGCAGACACGACCTCGAACGCAGCCTACCTGCTGCCGTCGCTGCCGCGCGACAACTTCTACGCCGTCCCGGTGCAACGCCTCGTGCCGTCTCTGCTCGGCGGATCGATCCGGGCGCGCCAGCAGCTCATCGAGTTGGACTCGTCGCTGCTGCAATACAACGTCCGCGAAACCATCGGCGGCAAGGACATTCGCACGCCGGTCGACCTCTCGCTACAGGAATATCTCGCAGCGCAGCAGAGCGTCAACATCCAGGATGGCTTTCGGTCTCTGGCAGCTGGGCGCCTGCAGCGCCAGCAGCGCCGCGCGGGCGTCGGCATCAACATCGACATCCCCGGCGGCAACCAGTCGGCGTTCCGAACCATTTTCGGCAAGAACGAGGTCGACCTCCGCGTCACCGGCAACTCCACGCTCGACCTCGGGGTCGGCTACGACCAGAACGCGCTCGACCAGTCGAATCAAAACGGCTCCCTCGCCCCAGACTTCGGGCAGGAACTGAACCTCAACGTCGCGGGCACCATCGGCGACAAGCTGCGCATCAACGTCAACTACGACACGCAGAGCCAATTCGACTTCGAGAACCAGGTGTCGCTTGTCTACACCGGCTACGAAGACGATATCGTCCAAAAGGTCGAGGCGGGCAACGTCTTCCTCCAGACCCCATCAGAGCTGATCCGCGGCGGGCAGCGCCTGTTTGGCCTTCGCGCCGATCTGCAGTTTGGCCCACTCTCCGTAACGGGCGTCGCGAGCCAGCAGGACGCCGAAAGCGATGCCGTCGTGATCGAAGGCGGCTCACAGGCCACGACGATCTCGCTCTCTCCCACGCGCTACGAGAACGACACGCACTTTTTCCTCGGCTTCGCCTTCTACAGTTGGTGGAATAACGCGCACCAGGACCCGTCGGTCCCGACGCCACCACCGGGTCTCGGGGAGATCACAGACATCGAAGTCTGGGTCCAGGACCCACAGGCCAACAGCACCACCAACTCCACCGACGCCATCATCTTTGGCGTCGGCCTGACAGACCTCGGCGAGCCCATTCAGGTGCTCGAAGGCGGCCGCGCCTATCTCGACCTGCTCGGCGGCGCCACCGCTCCGCTCCCCTCGCCAGAGGCCGATCAGTACGATGACCAAGACCTGGTCCGCCTCCGCACGCAGGCGAACGCCGTGCTCCCGGAAGAGGAGTTCGGGCTGACCGCAGGCGAGTTCGTCCGCGGCAAATGGCGCCAGCTTCGCCCCGGCACTGACTTCACGCTCGATGAGCGCCTGGGCTGGATCTCGCTCACCGGAGCGCTCGGGCCCGAGGACGCGCTCGCTGTCACCTACCAGTACCGTCGCACCGATGGCACCTCGGTTACGATCGGTGACTTCAGCAACCACAGCACCGACATCAACCAGGAGGGCGAGCGCTCACGCCTCAAGCTGCTCCGCGGACGTACCACAAACGTCACCGAGGCACCGTGGGACCTCACGATGCGCAACATCTACCGCGTCGGTGGCCGCTCGATCAACCCGAGCAACTTCACGCTCAACATCACCTACGAGCCACCGGGTAACACCGCACAGTTCACCCTGCCCGGCGTCCAGATCTCCGACGGCATCAACCTGCTCGCCGCTTTCGGCCTCGACCGCACAGCCGACGGTGGTGTACCCCGAAGCGACAACGAGTTTGACTTCCGCACCGGCTACACCATCGACGCGCAAAACGGGCGCATCATCTTCCCCGTCCGCGAGCCCTTTGGGCGATACCTCGAAGGCCTCTTGCGCGACGGGATCTACGTCGACGGGCAGCAGCTAGGGATTCAGATCAACGCCGGGTATGATGCGGTCGCCTCTGATCTTGTATTCAAGGAACTCTACGAACTCAAACCTGCTGTTGCAGAGCGGCAACTCAACAAGCTGAGCCGGTACAACATCGGTGGCGAGTACAAAAGCGCCTCGCAATCCGTCTTCAACGTCGGCTTCGGCGTTGTCGAGGGCTCTGTGACCGTGACCTCTGGCGGGACCCCGCTCATCGAGGGACAGGACTATATCGTCAACGAAACCGCTGGCACCGTCGAGATCAGGAACCCGCTCTACCTCGCCCCCGGCAAGCAGATCCGGGTCGAGGTGGAGAAGAACAAGCTGTTTTCCATCGGCAGCAAGACGCTCGTCGGCCTTCGCAGCGACTACCGCATCAGCGACAACGCAGGCCTCGGCGCGACATGGATGCGCTTGGCGGAGCGGCCCCTCAACGACAAGTTCAGGATCGGGGAGGAAGCGCTCGAAAACACCATCTTTGGAGTGGATGGCGGGGTGACGTTCGAACCGCGCTGGATCACTCGTGCTCTCGATGCCCTGCCTCTCATCCAGACGCGCGCGCCCTCGTCGCTAGAGTTCCGCGGAGAGTTTGCGCAGTTCTCGCCCGGCCACCCCGAAACGTTCGCGTTTCGTCAAGTTCAACGCGATCTCGCGGACCTAGACCGCTCCCTGCCGGAAGATGAAGCGCGGGGCATCTCGTCCATCGACGACTTCGAGCAGGCAGAAACCGTCAACAGCACGCTAGAGCAAGCGTTCGGGTGGCGAATCGCAGCGCCGCCCAAAGGCTCCGGCCCGATGGATGGTGCGGGCACCGTTCCCTACGTGCGAGGCGTCACGTCCATCAACGACCCTCGCCTCGCGACGAACTGGCGCGGCCTGTTCGGATTCTACACCGTCAACAACCGAGCATACGAGACACTAGCGGATCGCCTGGGCAGCCTGCCTGTGGCCGCACAGCCCGTCTTCCCGCAAGACCTGTACGACCGCCAGTTCACAGACGCGGAGCGCCGGCAGCCCCTTGGCCTGCTCGATGTCTACTTCGACCCGACGCGACGCGGCCCGTACAACTTCAACCGCGAGCTCGCGACGACGTTTGCGAGCGACAACCCGTCGGCTTGGGGCGGAATGATTCAGAGCATCGACGCGGCCTATTCAGACTTCGACGGTGCCAACACAATCGAGTCCATCGAATTCCTCGTCGCCCCGCTCGGTGGGCGGGATGGCGTGGATGCGATCAATCAGGGCGCTGTCCTGAACTTCGACCTCGGCATCCTCAACGAGGACACCCTGCCCAACGGAGCCCTCAACTCCGAGGACGGCATCTCCGAGTCTGATCCAGACCGCGACGAGATCGACGAATGGGGCCGACTTGCAGACGGCAACCCTCAGGGCAACGTCGACTTTTACGAAGACACCGGTCGCACAGAAGACCTTGGATTGGACGGCCTCGCCTCCCGCCGCGACCTCGTGGCCTCTGGCGGCGTGCCTTACGCATTCGCCGAGCGCGACCTCGAAGGCGTCGCGGGCTTCCTGGCGGCCCTTCCCACATCTGGGCCCGAGCGGCTTCGTTCCGAAGACGATCCCTCTGGCGACGACTACCACCATTTCGACGACGACTACTTCGACGACAACGGCTTTTTCCCCGGCAGAGCATCAGCGCAGGAGCGGTTCTCGCACTTCTACTCTGGCAGCGAGCTCAACAACAACATCCCTCGCGACAGAATCTTGCCGGACGAGAACAGTGGAAACTCGCGCGTGCCTTCGACAGAGGACATCGACGACAGCTTTACCGCCACGCGTCAGTCCGAAGAGCAGTTCTACCGCTACTCCTTGCCCTTGGACGAGAGCGGCCTGAGAGCCAGCCCGTACTTCACCGGTAGCACCATTGAGACCAACGGAGCGACGTGGTACCTCGTCCGTATTCCAGTGCGCAGCGAGGAGCGGATCGACTTCGGCGGCAACCTCGCCAACGTGCAGATGGTGCGCATGTGGACGACCGGCCACCAGCAACCGGCCACCCTGCGCTTTGCGACGCTCGAACTCGTCGGCAGCCAGTGGCAGAAGTCGCTCGACGTGGGCATCACCGAAGACGGAGCCTCTGGCGGGACAGGGCCCGACCTCTTCATCGCCTCGATCAACACAGACGAAAACACGAACGAGTACCTGACCCCTGTCAGCGCGCTGCGCCCGATCAACCGAGACCTCTCCGGCTCCAGCCGCGACGCGCGCGAGACCTCGCTCGTGTTCCGCGCCGAAGGCCTGGGGGAAGGCCAGTCGCGGGCACTCTTCAAGCCGTTCTCGACCAACCGCCTCGACCTCACGAAGTACTCCAACGTGCGCATGTATGTGCACGGCGAAGGCTTCGAGACGCGCGACAACATGCGCATCTTCCTGCGCCTCGGTGCCGATGAGACGGAGAACTACTACGAGATCGAGCAGCCGATCTACCCCTCGGATAGCGAGGGCCTGGTTCGCGCCTTTGGCAACGGAGAAGAGATCATCGACCCGACCAGGGCCGCGGACTATCTCTGGCAGACCAACGCCTGCCCTGGCGGCGACGACCCCGAGGGCGAGGACGCGTCGACGCGCGTGAACTGCTCCGATGACGAGCGCCAGGACCTCAACTCGATCAACATCGTCCTGAGCGAGCTCAACAAGATCAAAGTTGCGCGAGACGCCTCTGGCGCTCCGACGGACGTGCGGTACACCGAGGACCGGACGCCAGAGGGTGCCGCACCCGGCGCGCGCCTTTCGATTGTGGGCACGCCGTCCATCCAGTCGGTCTCCAACGTCGTCGTGGGCATTCGCAACGGCGAAAACGGTGACCCGGTGCCTCTGGAAGCGGTCGAGGTGTGGCTCAACGAGCTCCGCGTCTCCGGATACGACGAGGGCGGCGGCGCCAGCGGCTTCCTGACGGCGCAGGCGCGCCTGGCAGACGTGGTCAACGCGACGGCACGCGTTTCGCTGAGCCAGGACGGGTTCGGCGGACTGGGGGCAGGGCTCGGCGACCGCGACTTCGTGGACCGCTTCGGTGTCACGCTCTCGTCCACGTTCAACGCGCACAAGCTGCTACCCGAGCGCTACGGGTGGAGCGCACCTGTGCAGCTCTCGTACACCGAAAACCAGTCCACTCCGCGCTTCGACCCGACCAACAGCGACATCCGTATCGAGGACCTGGCGGAGCAGACGCTCGCGAACGAGGACCTTCCCGAGCCCGAGCGCCGCATCCTCGCCGACTCGATCCGCAGCGCTGCCCAGACCGTCTCGCGCCAGCGCACGCTGCGGATTCCACTGAGCAAGACCGGCAGCCGCTCGCCGTGGCTGAAGTACACGCTCGACGCGCTCAACCTCTCGTACACCAACGCCACGCAAGAGGCTCGCAGCCCGCGCCAGCTCACGAGCGACTCCGACAACTGGCGCGTGGATGCGAGCTACCGCCTGACCGTGCCCAAGCCCAAGACGGTCCGTCCGTTCTGGTTTACGTCCGGTGTTCCACTGCTCGGGAGCGCGCTTGAAGGGGTGCGGCTGAGCTGGCTCCCGAGCTCGCTGTCGTTCTCGACCAATGCAGGCCGCACGGTTGCGGTCAGCCGCGAGAGGCCTCGCGCGGTCGATATAGACGAACCCGAACTCGTCAACGACTTCTTGTACCCGCGCCGCGTCACGCACGACTTCGGGCACACGCGAGCGTTCAACATGCAGTACCGGCTGTTCCCGTTTCTGGAGACGACCTATGGTTCCAATACCACGCAGAGCCTGGATATCGCAGGTGTGAACGAGCGCTTCACGGTTCTCGCGAGGGACACATCGGGCTACTTCGGCGATGCTGGGCGCATCGAGCAGTTCGACATCAGCCGGGACGAAGCGCGGCTGCCCGGAAGCGAGCTCTGGCAACGCTTCGGCATCACGCGCGCCTCTCAGCTGGACTCGCTGCAGATCCTGGGTGGCAACACGCCTCAGCTTACAGTCCTACCATGGGCCGAAGCCGTCGGCGACGTGCTCTCGGGTGACCGCCGCCTGCTCACCGACCGCTACGACCAGACGTTTACGTCGAATCTGCGCATCTCGACGCGCAACGTCAAATGGCTCGCGTGGATTCAGCCCCAGGCCATCGGGCTGTCGTCGTCGTACGCGTGGGACTTCCAGCCGGTGACCGGCTTCGAGGACCAGACCATCGCGGGCGTCGGCAGCCAGTTGCGCCTCACGACGGGTCTCAAGCTGCGCCCGCGCGAGTTCTGGCGCCTGTTCCCCTTCTACCGCTCCATCGAAGACACGGACCGAAAGGCCAAGCAGGCCTCCGACGCACGCCGCCGCGAGCGTGACGCCGAGCGCGAGCGCCGCAAGACGGAGCGCGAGGCTGCCCGTGCCGCCGAGGACGCCGCACGCCTCGCCGCCGAGGCCGCCGCCTCTGGCGATGCGGGCGCAGATACAGCCGACACGCCTCTGGCGCCAGAGGCTCCGAGTTCGGGCCTTCCGGTTCCGACGCCTCCGCCCAGCGGTCTTCCCGAGCCTGTCGGCTCGCGCCGAACCGAAAACACGGTCGCGCCAGAGGCAGCGGGTGCTCCGGCTGCGGGCGCTCCGGCTGCGGGCGCTCCGGCTGCGGGCGCTCCGGCTGCGACGCCAGAGGCGGACGACGAACCGCGCCGTCCGCTCGTGGACTTAGGCGGACTGGGGCGGCGGCTGTTCCTGGCGGCCACAGGCTTCGAGGACGTGCAGGTCAACTACCGCGGCGCGCTGGGCTCGACGGCCAACGGCGTCGTAGGTGACGGTTTTAGCCTGCTCGCCGCCGCCACAGGCGACGCGCCGCCTCTGGCGTACCGCCTCGGCCTCACGCGGCGCCTGCCCATCGAGTCGCGCCTCTCCGATCCCGACGTGACGCTCCAGCTGAGAGACGTGCTGAGCAACAGTCACGACTTTGACGGCCGCACGACGCTCCAGCTCACGCAGAGCCTGCGCGTCTCCCTCAACGGCTCCGCGAAGTGGGACGCCAACAACGTCTACCCCATCGACCGGACGCCAGAGGAGTTGATCGAGCGCGACGCGATCCGTACCGGATCCGGACAGTCGACGGTGTTCGCGATCGGGAGTAGCTACCAGACGCTGGTCGACCGCCACCTCGACCGCTACCGCGAAGACACCGCCGGAGCCTCTGGCGATGAGCCTGTGACCTCGTCTGTGGGCTCCGCCAGCGGCTTGGCCGAAGACTTCAACAACACGTTTGCGGGTGGCCTGGGTCGGTTCGGTCCCGATGGCCTGTTCACCATCCCAGTACCCAGTTGGGAGGTCAGCTGGACGGGGCTAAGCCGCTGGCCAATCCTGGAGCGTTTCACGCAGCAGGTAACCATACAGCACGGCTACTTCGCCTCTAGCCAGACCTCGTACAAGTCCATCGCCGAAGGCAGCGTTCAAAACACGACCGAGGTTGGGGGTGTGACGCTGATCGAGCCTCTGAGCGAGGTCGAGCCCAATGCGATTGTCGTCAACGAGAGATTCCAGCCACTCGTCGGCGTGCGCGTGGGCTGGAAAGGTGGCCTCAGCACAGAGCTGACCTACAACCGCAGCCGCGTGCTCACGCTGCAGCCACTCAACGCTTCGCTGACGCAGAAGCGGGTGAGCGACGTTCAGGGCAACGTCACCTACTCGAAGTCTGGCTTCCGTCTGCCGTTTTTCAGCCGTTTGCGCAACACCATCCGCTTCACCCTGACTGCCTCGCTCACCAACGACGAGACACAGATTCGCCGTGTCCTCGATGACATCGAGGACACGCTCGCAGGTGAAGAGACCGAGTCGCCTCGGAGCGAAACCTTCAACCGCGTCTCGATCTGGCCGCGCGTCGGCTACCAGATCTCGAACCGCGTCAACATGGACGTGTTCTTCCGCTACGAGCGCAGCAGCAGCCTCGTCAACTCGCGCATCGCGAGCTACGACGGCGGTGTCACGCTGCGCATCTCGTTCTCGAACTAGCCGCTCTCGCCAGAGGCCACTCCAAGCCTCTGGCGCCAGAGGCACGTCCATGTCCCACACGACTCTCCTCTGCGACCTGGGACGGATGGGCTACCGCGAGGCGTGGGATCTGCAGGCGGCGCTGCAAGCACGCCTGATTGCGGCCAAGCGCGCCACGCCAGAGGCGGAATCCTCGCCAGAGGCGCCGCACGTGCTTTTGCTCGTGGAGCACCCGCCCGTGTTTACGCTGGGCAAGAGCGGCGACGCGGCCAACCTGCTGGCCTCTGGCGACGACCTCGCGGCGCGCGGCGCGACGTTCGTCGAGACCGACCGCGGCGGCGACATCACGTTTCACGGGCCGGGTCAGGTCGTGGCGTACCCGATCCTCGACCTCGACCGCCTCTCCAACGCCGAGGGCGAGCCCATGCGCGACCTCCACCGCTTCCTCCGCGAGATGGAAGAGGCCGTGATCCGCACCTGCGCCGACTGGGGCGTGCGCGCCGACCGCGTACCCGGACGCACCGGCGTCTGGGTGGGCCCCGACGCCAGAGGCGACGAGCGCAAGGTCTGCGCGATGGGCGTGCGCTGCAGCCGCTGGGTCACCATGCACGGCTTGGCGCTCAACGTCGCGACGGACCTCGGGTGGTTCGACCTGATTGTGCCCTGTGGCATCGACGACCGCGGCGTGACCTCGCTCGTGCGGGAAGCCTCTGGCGTGAGTGCAGCGCAGCGCGACGCGCCCACGCCAGAGGCCGTCTCGGCGCGCTTGGTGCATCACCTCGCCGCCCGCCTGGGGCTGGAGTTGAAACGCACCTCCCGCGCAGACGTAGTGGCGATGGCGCGGTAAAAACTCCGCGTCTTCCTCCGCCGCGCGACTGCAAGCCGCACGCGGCACGTATCATCGGCGCACCTCCTCCCCAACCGACTCTTTCTCCCATGTTCAACGTCGACCAGTTCGCCCGCCAGTTGCTCATCGAAGCCCTCTTCTACGACGAGGAGTACGGCGCACTCGGCAACGTCAGCCTTATCGACCCCGAGAGTGTGCGCGAGAAATATCTCGCCTCGTACGACCCCGAGCGCGACACCTTCCTCATCGAGGAAGCCGTCGAGTGGGAAGACCTCGACGCCGACGAGGACGGTGAGATCGACTACGCCCTCGCCGTCGACGGCAAGGAGTTCGGCACCTACGAAACGCCAGAGGACGCCGCCGATCAACTCTTGGCGCTCGCGCGCGAGCACAGCCTCGCGCCCAGCTTTATGATCCTCTTCGACGAGGAAGCGGGCTAGCCCAACGGCCCCGTCGCGGTTTAGAGGGAGTCAGCATCGCGCTGGCTCCCTTTTTTGTGCGCACGGCCTCTGGCGCGTGTCTCGTGCGGCGCCAGAGGCTGAATGGAGCACCGGGCCGCTGGCGGAACAATCGAGCGGCGCCCTCATCCCTCCGCCTCTGGCGTGCTCCATGCGGTCCACGCGAGCCACAACCAGCCCGAGATAAACGCGAGGCCGCCGAGTGGCGCGACGGCACCCAGCGCGCCCAGGTCCAGCAGCACGAGCGCGTACAGGCTGCCACAGAACAGCACGGTCCCAGCCAGGAACAGTGCGCCAGAGGCCCGCACGTTCCAGCCGCCACGAGCGGCCAGCGCCACCGCTACCAACGCGACGGCGTGCGCGAGGTGGTACTGCGACGCTGTGCGCCACGTCCCCAGCCGCTCCGGCGTCACCGCCTCCGCCAGCGCATGCGCCCCGAACGCACCCAGCGCGACGGCCAGCGCCCCGCTGATGCCCGCGGCCACCATCCAGCCACGCGCCGTCACCGGGCCTCTGGCGTCGACTCGCGAATTCGGAACGGTACCGCGGCCCCGTTGACCTTGAGCGTGTACGAACCTGGGCCATATGTGCCCTCCAGCGGGAGATAAAACCGAAACGGCCGGACCACCTGGGCGCAGGCACGCCCACGGGGCTGCCGCATCGTCACCTCGACGGTGATCAGGTTGCCACGGCGAACCTGGCTCGCGTCCTCCAGCCGGGAGCACGCATCGGGCAGCGTGCCCTTGAGAAGCACTTCGACCGAGACCGGCGCCTCTGGCGTGGCCGTCGGCTGCTGCGGACGCACCGCGATGGAGTCCAGCACCGCCGGGTAGATGAGCACGCGGCGCACGCTATCGGCCGGTGTGAGCAGCATGGTTTCGCGCCCGTCCGGCGCCACGCCGTCGTAGCGGTGCCCAAAGCGGTCGTCGCCAGAGGCGTCCGACGCGCTACCACTGCCCCCGCACGCGGAGCACACCAGTGCGAGCACGAGCAGCGCGCCTCTCACGCCGCCGGAGCGCTGTCCTCCTCTGGCGTAGCGTCCTCGGCCGCGTCCTCGGCCGGGGTGGCGATAGGCTCGGGGCGAGCGCCGTCACCTTCCAGAAGCAGCACTGATTCCGCATCCTCGGCGACCGTCTCCGACGGGGCATCGCCCCAGAGCCGCTCCAAGTCGTAGTGCTCGCGAGCCTCTGGCGTAAAGATGTGGACCGCGAGGTCGAAGTAGTCCAACACGATCCAGCTACTCGATCCAGCCTGCCCCTCGCGGTGCGCAGGTCGCTCGTCGGCCTGCTCGCGGATCGTCATCACGACGTTCTCGGTGATCGCTTTGATCTGCAGGTCGCTCTCACCCGTCGCGATCACGAAGTAGTCGACCTCACCGGAGATCCCGCGCAGGTCCATCACAGTCACGTCGACCGCTTTTTTGTCGAGCGCCGCCTCGATGGCGATGCGTGCCAGATCACGGCCCAGAGTGGGGCCTTCGCGCTGGGTGCGGGTCGAGCGGGAGGTGGAGGCGGTCGGCATACGTACGTCAGTCGGTAGAATCAGAAGGGAGACCCAGAAAGGGCGCGAGGCCGGAATAGTCGGCCCCGATGAACACGGCCACATCCGGGTCGTAGTCCGCCAGAGGCCCCGGTGCTGATATATGCTCTTCCGGGACGCCGAGCGCTGCGGCTACGCGCTGCGCGTACGCTTCGGTCCCGGCGCGGACTTCTACGGCGCTCTCTTCACGCGCAGGCGCATCACCCACCTCTACCACGTCGAAGCCGCGGCGACGGAGAAACGCCGTCACATCACGCCCTAGGCCGTCCACACCGACGGCATTCCGCACCTCGACCTGAATGGGGTCGGCGCCCGGCTCCGCGCCAATCGTGAGCTCTACGTCGCGGGTAGGCGTCGTGCGAGGTACAAACGTCCGCGTGAGTAGCCCGTACAGCAGCACCACCACCAGAAGCCCCACGCCGACGAGCGCGACGTTGAGCAAGACATCGACAATCCGCGGACGCGACAATGCGCTACTGACCGTCGCGGAAGAACAGGTTGCTGCTAGCTCCTGACGACGCGTTCAGACCGAAGCCCTGACCGTACGCGCCCTGGTTGAACCCGCCATAGTTCTGCGAGCATCCCCCCTGGTAGCCATAGGCACACGCCGAGCCGTACGGCGTCTGGCGGATCTGCAGGCGAATCATGGAGTTCTCGGTCGGCCGGTAGGCCAATTCTGCATTCTGCAGGTAGATCTGCGCCGGGTTGTCGGCAGAGAATCCCGCAGCGTTTGCAAGGGAGCCCACCGCGCCATGCGCGAGACCCACGTCTACCCGGGCGGCCAGTTTGCCACTCGGCTGCCACTGCAGCGAGGTCGTGTACACGCCCAGCCCCAAGTCACCGAACGCGCCTGTCTGGTAGCCATATTGGTAGCTCTGGCTCAGCTTGAGCGTCTGCGCGTTGAATAACCCTGCAAGCGAGAGCGTGGGCGCCTCTGGCGAGGCGAGCACCTCCACCGCAGCCTGGCGACCCGGCACTTCTGCCTGGAGCTGTGCAGAAGCAGGAGCAGCGACGAGCAGAGCGAATCCGAGAGCTGTAGTGAGGACGGCAGTACGCATGCGCAGAGGGAAGGCGGGTCGTGCAGGATAGACCTCCAGATGGAGTGCGTCAACTCAACGCCGCGTGCCCCGGGCGAGTGCCCTGGGCACGCAACATTATTCGATCCTGCTGAGCGAAGCATCGCACGCCTACTGGGCACCGCAGGGGCCTCTGGCGAGACGATGGAAAGACTCACTTCGGCCTCTAGCGTCATGCTCGAGCAGAGGCCGCGGGCGAACCCTGGCACGAAAAAGGGACCGAGGCCAACCATGCCAGCGTCGCCAGAGGCGTCCTGTCCATGCAGGGGCTAGCGCGACGCCTGCGAGCAGGACGCGTAGCCGCCAGAAGCCGGGGATGGCTCCTATTTCCGACCTTTGCTTTTGTCTTTGTCTTTGTCCCGCTCCTTTCGGCCCTTCTCACGTTCCTCGTCGTTTGCAGTGCATGCTCCGAGCGGGTCGCCGTGGAAGCGATGGAAAAAGGACGCGAGTCGGCTGACTTCGATGGTGCTGCCGCGGTGGCAGACCTGGATCCTAGCCTCAGATGGAGGCTCGGCCGTAGGCGTGCCCGCAGGAGGTGGCTCAGGAGACGGCGGCACGACAGGTCCTCCTGTTGGAGTGGGAGGAATGGGCGTCGAAGTCTCCATGTAAGAGTTGACGTGAGTCAGGACGAGAGCGTTAAACCGAAGGCGTCTCAGCACCTGCGCGATGGTGCCAGTGTCGAAGCCGATGTCCACACCCGGGCCTGCCAAAAATTTGGCGCCGTAGGACGACGTGCCGTTTCGGATCGACTCCCGCCATGCCGCGTCAGCGGCCTGTTCCTGGTTGAACTCGGCGTGGCCAGGCTCTTTGGAATGCCAGTAGATGGACCCTTCGTAGACCACAGAATCGTCTGCATCGCGAACGATCTGGACCGCGAGCGCACCGTCTCGGTCTGGAAGGTTTCCGACGCACTGGGGGCGGTCGTTGCACTTTCCTCCCTTCCAGAAAGGGCTCGTGGGAGTGTCGTTGTTCGTGAGGTGCTGAAGCATCCGCAGGCTCTGCACATCCACGATAAACGTGTCGATGGCCGAGGGCAGGAAGCTCGGAGACGCCCAGGAGTCGCCCTGGCGAGCGTTCGCGCCGAAACCCACAGAGACAGAGCCCTCCAGAACCTTCGCGCCCGAGACCAGATGGAAAAGAGCGCTTCCGTGGTTGCGCGGGTTGCGGAACCGGAAGTAGACCTTCTGAGAAGCGTCTTGAGCTGTCAGTGCTGACAGCGTCTCTCGGAACTTGGTGAAGCTCTCGTGGCGGTCACGGCCGCGCTCAGCGAAATAGAACGTGCGCACCTCGGGAATCGTAAAGTCGATGCGGTGCGTGTGCTTCAACCATGGGCGCGCGCCCGAGCCACTTCCCGACCACTCTCCACCTGTCGGCACCCAGGTGCCGTTCATCGAGCGGTTGATCGTGAGGTCGGTGTGACCACCGGGAGGTGGCGCCTCCTGGTCGATGACCACGCTTCCGCGCACTTCGACATCGCCACTCTTGAGGTCGACGTTGAGTTCCTGCTTCGTCGTGCGGACGACGATGATGCCAGCCCACCGGAGTCTTCCCTGCACCACCAGGTCTCCATCCACGATGAGAAGCCCGCTTCCTTCGATGTTGCCCGATGGGCCGACGGTCAGGTTGCCGGACACGTGAACGATTTTGGACGGCGATCCCGTGTCGTAGTCGCCGAACGTCCGGCTGGACGAAACGGTCGTGTTGCCTACGAACCGCGAGTCATCGGGACCGAACTCGTTGAGCGCGCGCCCGACCAGTTCGATGACTGTGGGCGTGCGATATTTCTCGAGGACCGTCGACATGCCCGCGTTCATCGTTACCGGTTGGAGATCGCCTCTGGCGTTTACCAGCCCCGCGCCCAAGTCCGTCGGGATGTCATCGCGCCTGAGGACGCTGCCCAGGTTGTAGCGGTTAAAGCGCGTCTCGTCAAAGGAGACCCCTCGGACGCCATCGTCCGCCGTGCCGTCGATGCGGGCATCTGGGTCCACGATGGAGACGGCGTACGGCGCGTCCACCCACAGAGGGCCGGGCCAGCCGGGATCCGCGATGAGGTACCGGCTGGTCTGGGTCACGTCTTTGCCCCCCGCTCTCGCTGTCAGCGTAAAGACGGCGACCTGGCCGCCGTCTTCGAGGTGATAGTCGTCCACGACGACAGTCCTGCCGACCGAAATCTCGTCACCGACCGGGTTGACCGGCGTCCAGCGACGCGTCGTGGGGTCGATGGCTTTGTCTAGCACGACGGAGACCGCATCGTTGAGGGACTGGCGCGCAATGGCACGGTCCTGCATCTCGATGTGGTCACGGTCCCCAGAACTGACGCCGTAGACGAGACTCGTGATCGCGACGGACGCGACGAGGATGAGTACAAAGCGGCCCATATCAGGTGCGGGAAACGAGGTTGGGTGGACGAACGGTCACGCCTGTGCGCGCGACGTTGAGAAACGTGCTTCCCGTCTGCACTTCGCGGAGGCCTGTGGCCAGTTCGAACGCGATCTGGGTAAACCGTAGTGGCGGGGTGCCTGCTGTAGACGTGGACGCACGCCCGCGAAACGTGACATCGAAGTCCACGAGATCTGTGGCCACAGGCCCAGGGGTGCTGTAGCCCGCGCCGCTGTCTACTTCGCGCATGAGCGTGTGCGTACGCGCCCATCCGTCTGCGACGCGCACAGAATCGCCCGTGGCGACGAGCGTGTACCGGATGTGTCCTGGAACAGGAACGCCAGCGGCTCCGCTCGCGACAAACGACGGCACCTCGACGAGGGTGGTGTGGGAGCCGCTAGGGTCTTGCTCCAGGCGGCAGCGGTAGGTCCCCATCAGCTCCCACGCCTGCATCTCGGACAGCGTGTTGTCCAAGTCTTGCGTGAGCACATCCGCAAACTCATCCACCTTGGTGCGGGCCGAGTTGGACACCACCTCCTGCACGTTGTGAACGCGCGAACGCGTCTGCAGGGTGAGCGCAGCGATGATGATCGCGGCGCTGCACACGACAGCCAGCGAATGATCGAGAAGGAACTGCATTAGCGGTGGGTGTACTGGAGTGCAGGTGTCAGGCGCACAGGAAGCACGACCTCGACTGGCGCTCGCCCTTGATTTCCTGTCACCACCTCGCGCACTCGCACCGTGACCGCTTTGGAGGTCGTAGGCGTGGCAGAGGTGGCCCAGCCAGCACCCTGCGTGTACCCCGCTGTGATGGTGATATCGAACACGAAGGTGACATCCTTAAGGACGCTGGCCGAGTCCTGACGCGAGAGGCCGTGAAAGTCGTCCACGTCGTCGAACGAGTGGGGGGCGCTGTGCGACTCGCCTGCATCTAGGCCGAGAACAGCGGAGAGGCCGCTGGCGTCGCCCTGTAGACGCACCTCTGGGGCCCCGATGTCCGCCTCATCGAAGGCGAGATCGCGAGCGTGCCCGGCCCACTTCTCTGCGACCGTCAGCGCGGCGGCTTCGATTTCGCGCACCATCGTGTCCCGGTCGTCTTTGGCCTGGTCGGAATGCCGGGACAACCCTAGCACACCGAGGATGATGGAAGCGGCGAGAATGAGGATGTACTGAGGCATAACAGGTGTGCGATGTGGAGAGAGCCGATGCAAGCGCGGCGCCATACCGCTGGCCACGCCCATTGCTGCGCCCCACGGGTTCGCGAGCGACCCATCGTCCCACAGTGAAACCCGAAATGGGACGCGTCTCAACCGCAGCCTCTGGCGAGATCGCGCGCATCGCAGAGCCTCGCGTCCAGTTTTTGCACCCGCTGGCCTCACTAAACAGCGTGCGATTTCTCACATCGGGAGGGCCCGGCCGGCCACGCCAGAGGCCGCCTCTGGCGAAACCTCAGGGAAGCGCTCCCCGGGACGCCAGAGGCGTCGGATCTTGCGGCATGATTCCCGACCTTCCGCCCATTCTCGCCATCGAGTCGTCGTGCGACGATACCGCGGCTGCCGTGTGGGCAGACGGGCGGCTGGCGTCCTCCGTCGTGGCGAGCCAGCGCGTGCACGAAGGCTGGGGCGGCGTCGTGCCGGAGCTCGCGAGCCGGGCGCACCAGCGCCTCATCGTGCCGACCGTCAGGACCGCGCTGGAAGAGGCGGGCGTGCCTCTGGCGGAGCTCGGCGCGGTGGCGGTGACGTACGGACCGGGGCTCGCGGGGTCGCTTCTCGTGGGACTGAGCACCGCCAAAGGACTTGCGCTGGGTCTGGGCATTCCGCTGATCGGCGTCAACCACCTGGAAGGCCACGTCTATTCTGTGTTCGTGGACGAGCCGCACCCGGCCTTCCCGTTTCTCTGCCTGACTGTCTCGGGCGGACACACGCTGCTCACGCTCGTCCGCGAGGGCTTTGTGCACGAGGAACTGGGCCGCACGCGCGACGACGCCGCAGGCGAGGCGTTCGACAAAGTCGCGCGGCTGCTCGGCCTGGGCTACCCCGGCGGCCCGCACATCGACCGCCTGGCCGCCTCTGGCGACGCGGCGCGGTTCGCGCTCCCCCCGCCGCGCATCACGAGCCACAAGTCGCGCTCGGTCGCGGACTTCTCGTTTTCGGGCATCAAAACGGCCGTCCGCTACCTCGTGGCCGACGCGCCAGAGGCCGCGGGCCTAGCGCCAGAGGCGTGGCTGGAGGCGCACCGCGCCGACGTCGCCGCTTCGTTTCAGCACGCGGCGTGCGACGCGCTCGTGGGCGCGCTGAGTGATGCGGTGCGTCAGACCGGCGTGCGCGATGTCGCCATCGTGGGCGGCGTCTCGGCCAACACAGGCCTGCGCGCGGCGGCGCAAGAGGCCTCTGGCGCCGAGGGCTGGGCGCTGCACATGCCCGCGATGCGCTTTTCGGTCGACAACGCGGCGATGATCGCGGTCACGGCGGCGTTCAAGTGGGCTGCCGGCGAGACGAGCGACCTGACGCTGGGCGCGGAGCCGGCGCTAAAGCTCTAGCCTCTGGCGCCAGAGGCGGCGGCGGCAGAGGCGCACGGCAGAGGCGCGCGGCAGAGGGCAAGACGGTTCCATAACGGCCTCTCAAAGAGCTTGTTCTCACAGCTACTTGACCGGTAGCGAGAGCGCGCCGATACACACCGATGCGTACTCGATGCCATCTCAATCTCCAGGCTTCCCTTTTACCTGCTCGCCTGCCTGCTCAGTGTGGCCCCGGCCGTACAGGCACAGGTCCGCTTGGACCCGGCGGTCACGCCGGACCCGCTGGAGACGCACTGGAAGATCAACGAGAACGCCGCTCTGACGTTCGACGAGGCACGCGCGCCCAGCGCGCGGTTCTCCACCCCCACGAGCCCGAGCACGCCAGAGGCATTCTGGGCGCGCGTCACGCTGGAGTCCGCAGCCTCGGAGAGCACCGAGTGGATCCTTCCCCTCGCACACGCCGAGGTCTCGGCGACGCTGGTCCGTGCCGACGGCCGGACGGAGGAGCACAGGACAGGTCGGCGCGTTCCGCTGGCTCAGCGGTCACAGCCTCTGGCGGAGCCCGTCGCCATCGCTGTCGAACTCGGGCCTCACGAGAGAGCGGTGCTCTACCTGCGCGTCTCGCACCCCAGAAACAGCTACGAGATTTCGTCGTGGCGCGTCCCTCAGGAGGCTCGGGCGTTCGCGCAAAGCCAGAGACGGACAAACATCTTGCAAGGGCTGTTTATAGGTGCGCTTCTCGCGATGCTGCTCTACAACCTGTTCTTGTACGCCTCGCTGCAGGACCGGAGCTACCTCTACTACGTCTTGTTCTTGGCAGGCAACGCCGTGTTCTGGGGCGCTACGAGTGGGCACCTGTTTGAGTTGGCGTGGCCGTCGCAGGTGGCACCGTTTGCAGAGGTCCAGTTTTACGGCCTCATCCTGATCGGACTGGGATACGCGCTGTTTGTCCGGCGCTTTTTGAGAACATGGGAGACGGCCCCACGCCATGATCTCCTTCTGCGGCTGTGCTTCGGCGCGTGGCTGGTGATCCTGGCGATGTCGGTGCTTGGCATGTGGGGAACGGTCGAGAAGCTCGGCGCACTCAACACCCTGCTAGGACTGGGTGTTGCTCTTTCTGCAGGCATCCATGCATACCGCAGAGGATTTAGACCCGCGCGCGCCTATTTGCTCGCCGCGATCTGGTTCCTGCTCATGGCGGCCGTCTATGTGTTGCTGTTCTTTGTCGCGCCGGACCTTCAGGTGGCATACGGCCGACCGTTGCTCCAGGTCGCGACACTTTCTGAGGTGATCTTGCTCTCGATCGCGCTATCCGTCCGTATTCAGGTTCTGACGGCAGGGAAAGCGGAAGCGGAAGCGGCGCGCCAGAGGGCCGAGGCCTCGGAAAGCGCGATGCAGCAAACGAGCGCGCTCAAAACCAAGCTGCTCGGCATCGCGGCCCACGACCTTCGCAGCCCGCTCACGGGCATCCTCGGGTTCGCCGACCTCATCGAAGAGGAGGCCACAGGCCAGCCCGACGTGCAAGAGATGGCCGGAGTCATCCAGCGCAGCGCGCAGCGCATGCTGACGCTCGTCGAGGACCTTCTCGTTACGTCTGCACTCGACCAGGGCCACCTGCGCCTCAACCTCCAGCCGACAGACCTGGCGGCGCTCACGCACGCCACGGTTTCGGATCACCGTCCTCGTGCCGAGGCCAAGAACCAGACGCTCACCCTCGACCTCGCCGAGTCCGCGCCTCTGGCGAGCATAGACCCGGAGCGGTGCAGCGCCATCCTGGACAATCTGGTCTCGAACGCCGTCAAGTACACGCCTTCAGGTGGCGCCATCGACGTGCGGTTTACGGCCGGTGAGGCGTTTCGGGTCGCCGTTCGGGATACCGGCCCGGGCCTGAGCGAGGAGGACAAAGCTGCTCTTTTCCAGCCGTTTCAGACCCTCTCCCCGTCTCCTACCGGCGGCGAAATTGCTTCGGGGCTCGGCCTGTCCATCGCGCGAGAGATGGCCGTCTTGCACGGCGGGCGCATCGATGTGGAGACGGCCGAGGGCCAGGGCAGCACGTTTACGCTCGTCCTGCCTCTGGCGGAGCCCGCGTCGATGCCCACCGCCGCGCCAGAGGCTGAGCCTCAGATGGCGTAGATCTCGCGCAGGCGGCTCAGGATGACATCGCAGGTGCGGTCCACCATCTGGTACACCGTTTCGAAGCCGCTATCGCCGCCGTAATACGGGTCGGGCACCTGATAGTCGCCGGGCTCAGGGTCGAACTCGCGGAAGAGGCGCACCTGGGTGCTTCGGTCGCCGTCCGGGTCGAGATAGAGCGTGTCGTGGAGGTTGTTTTTGTCCATCACAAAGACGTGCTCGAAGTGGTCGAGATCGGCGCGGGTGAGTTGGCGTGCTTTGAGTGCGGACAGGTCTGTGCCGTGAGTTGCCGCAGCCGCGGTCATCCGCGCATCCGGCGGCGCGCCAGCGTGCCAGCCGCCGGTTCCGGCGGAGTCGACCTCGATCTCCGCGCCGAGACCCGCCTCGTCCACTTTCTGCTGGAACAGGCCTTCGGCGACGGGGCTGCGGCAGATGTTTCCCAAGCAGACGAAGAGGACGCGGACAGGCATTGCTGGATGCGGGGTGTGGTGCGCAAAGATCGCGCTCGCCAGAGGCCTCTGGCGCCGGGTTCCGGGTTCCGGGTTCCGGGTTCAGGGCTTCTCCGTGCTTGCCTCTGGCGCCAGAGGCGGAACAAAAGAACGCGGCGCCATCCCTCATCCCAGCCTCTGGCGCACGAACGCGCGGGCGCGGGCGTCGGCGTCCAGCAGCGCTTCCAGAGTTTCGCCAGAGGCCTCCTGCGCATCGTCCATCGCCTCGGCGACGAGGCGCGGGATGTCGGGAAAGCGGATCTGGCCATCTAAGAAGGCCTGGACCGCGACCTCGTCCGCGGCGTTGAGCGCGGCGGGGACGGCGCCGCCCGCGCGCATGGCCTCTTGCGCCAGAGGCAGCGCGGGGAAAGCAGCTTCGTCGGGCGCGTGGAAGTCGAGCGAGCCCATCGTAGCCCAGTCCAGACGCGGGTGCGGCGCGGGCCAGCGGTCCGGAAACGAGAGCGCGTACTGGATGGGCACCTTCATCGTCGGCACGCCGATCTGCGCCTTGGCCGAGCCGTCGACGAACTCCACGACGGAGTGGACGATGGACTGCGGGTGGACGACCACGCCGACCTGCTCGGGCTTCAGGTCGTAGAGCCATCGCGCCTCGATGACCTCCAGCACTTTGTTCATCATCGTCGCCGAGTCGACGGTGATGCGCGCGCCCATGCTCCAGTTGGGGTGGTCCAGCGCCTCCTCGGGCGTGATGCTGGCAAACGTCTTGGGGTCGCGCTCTCGGAACGGTCCGCCAGAGGCGGTCAGCACGACGCGCTCGATGGCCTCTGGCGGCTCGCCGACCAAGCACTGAAACAGCGCCGAGTGCTCGCTGTCGATCGGCAGCACGTGCGCGCCAGAGGCCGCGCAGGCGTCACGCACGAGTTCGCCCGCGACGACGAGCGCCTCCTTGGTCGCGAGCGCCACGTCCACGCCCGCCCGCAGCGCCGCGAGCGTCGGCCGCAGGCCCGCCGCGCCGACGATGGCGGCCACGACGATGTCCGCCTCTGGCGCGACCGCTTCGATGGCCTCGGCGCCCGCAAGCACCTCGATTCCGGTTCCGGCCAGGGCCTCCGCCAGAGGCGCCCGGCACGTCTCGTCGGCGATCACGACGCGCTCGGGCCGCACCTCTTGCGCCTGCTGCGCCAGAAGCTCCCAGTTGCGCCCGGCGGTAAGCGTGACGACGCGCACCGACTCGGGGTGGAGTGCCGCCACGTCCAGAGTTTGCGTGCCGATGGAGCCTGTCGAGCCCAGCACGGCGAGACGGCGGGGGCCGTCGTGAGGGCGCGGGGCCGGGTGGCGGAGGTCGGGGATCATCGGCAATAGGGTCCCGCCGGAGGCGTTCGCGGAGGGGCGGCGAAGATAGCGGCCCCTGGCCTGTGGCCGCGCCCATCCGCCCCCCTACCTTCCGAGACGCTTCCGAGTCCACGTGCGCTTCCTCGTCTTTCTGCTCCTTCTGCCTCTGGCGCCCGCGCTGAGCGCCCAGACGCCCCCGGTCCCGCCGCCGACGCCTCCACCGGCGCCGCAGATCGGGGACAAGCCCACGCTGGTGCCGAGGGACGAGCGCGAGCCCGACATGCGCCAGAGGCTCGACCTCGCGCGGCGCAGGCAAGAGGCGGGGATGGTCGACGAGGCCATCGTGATCCTCGAAGACCTGTACGCGACCCGCCCCGGCACATCGGCGGTCTGGACGCGCCTCCTGGACGCGTACCGCGAGGGACGGCGCTTCGACGACGCGCTCGCCCTCATTGAGCGCCGCATCACCGAAGGCCGACGCAGCCCTGCGCTTCTGGCGCAACGCGGGGGTTTGCTCTACGCATCCGGGCAGGTGGACGAAGCCACCGCGGCGTGGGACGAGGCCATCGGCGTGGCGCCAGAGGCCGAGCAAACGTACCGGTTGGTCGCCAACGCGATCTCGCAGGAGCGCCTCTACGCCGAGGCCGCCCAGGTTTTGCAGCGCGGGACGGATCGTCTGGCAGATCCATTGCTGTTCCGGCTCGAACGCGCGCACCTGTTCGGGCTGGGCGGCGAGTACGGCCGCGCCGCGGCGCTGTACCTGGAGCTCGTGGCCGAGGACCCGAGCGCCGTCCGCGGCGTGCAGACGCAGCTCACCCGCCTGATCGCCTCGGCGGGTGCGCCAGAGGCTTTTGACGCCGCGATCCGCGAGGCCGCGGCAGCGGATCCGTTCAACGCGGCCTTCCGCGAGATGGCGGCGTGGATCGCGCTGGAGCGCGAGGACTACCGCGCCGCGCTCGACGCCACGCGCGCCGCCGACCGCTTGAACGACGGCGACGGCCGTGCCGTCTTCCGCTTTGCCGAGGCCGCCCTCTCCGCCGGCGCCTACGACGAAGCGGACGACGCGCTGGACGCCATCCTGGAGCGCCACGCCGACGGTCCGCTCGTCGCCCCCGCCCTGCTCTACCGCGCCCGCCTGAGCGCCGCCCGCGCCGAAGCCTCTGGCGAGCGCCCCAGCACCGGCCTCGCCACGCCACTCACCGACCGCGCCCGCGACGCCTTCGAGCAGTTCGCCGCCGATTACCCCGGCCACCCCGACACGCCAGAGGCTCTGCGCCGCCTGGCCGACCTGTACCTCGGCGCCTACAACGACCCGGACCGCGCCGAGGCCGCACTCGACCGCCTGCTCACGTCCACCCGCACCCCGGCTGTGCTGGGACAGGCGCGGCTCGATCTCGCCGCCGTAGCTCTGCAGCGCGGCGACTTGTTCGAAGCTCGCGACCGCTACCAGGCCGTCGAGGACGCCATCCGCATCGGGCCTCTGGCGGAGCAAGCGCGCTACGAACTGGCCCTTATCGACTTCTACGAAGGCTACCTGCTCTCCGCGCTCGCACGCGCCGAGGCCATGGACGACAACACCGCCGCCGACACCGCCAACGACGCCGTCTCGCTGCGCCTCACGCTGGACGAGAACGCCGGGCCGGACTCCACCAACGGCGCTCTGCGCCAGTACGGCCGCGCCGCCCTGCTCCACCGCCGCGGCCTCTACCCTGCCGCGCTCGCCACACTCGACAGCCTCGCCGTGCTCGACGCTGCCGACCCGATGCAGCCTCTGGCGGACGAGATCCTGATGCTGCGCGCCCACGCGCTCCGGGCCTCTGGCGACTTCGCGGGCGCTCTCGCGTCGCTCGAACGCATCCCGGCCGAGCAGCCGCGCTCGTACTTCCGCGACCGCGCGCTCTTCGCCAGAGGCGAGATTCTGGAGCGCGACCTCGCGGACCCCGCAGGCGCGCTCGCCGCCTACGGTCTGCTTCTCGATCTCTATCCCGGCTCGCTCCTGGTGCCTCGCGCCCGCGAGCGCCTCCGCGCCCTGCGCGAGGCCGCCCGCACCTAGCCTCTGGCGCCAGAGGCCATGTCTGACGCGCCGCCTATGCAGTACAGACGCCACGGCATGAGGTCTCTACGCCGTGCCTCGCACCCGAACCCGCTATGACCCGCTGCCTCGCCCTCCTCGCGCTTCTCCTCGCCGCCTCTGGCGTCCGCGCCCAGGACCTCCTCATCCCAATGGACGAGAGCCAGAGCGACCACCTCAAGGCCTACGGCGCCGTCTACTGGGCCCTCGCCGACGGGCTGGGCGTGGACTGGCTGCTCAACTACCGCGGCGGCGCCTTTCTCGCGCCCGACACGCCCGGCCTGCGCGACGAGCTCCGCGCCAGAGGCGTGAGCTACCAGGCGGCCTCTGGCGCCCAGATCACGGCCGAGGTCGAGACGCCAGCGGCGAACACGTCGATCGTGCGGCTGGAAAAGGCGCCCAAGATCGCGGTCTACGCGCCCGGCCAGACGCTCCCCTGGGACGACGCCGTCCTCCTCGCACTGACCTACGCCGAGGTCCCCTACGAGCAGATCTACGACGACGAGATCCTCGACGGCTCCATCAAGGACTACGACTGGCTGCACCTGCACCACGAGGACTTTACGGGACAGTACGGCAAGTTCTACTCCGCCTATCGCGGCCAGCCGTGGTACCAGCAGCAGCAGCGCGAGGCCGAGGCCAGCGCGCGCAAGCACGGCCACCAGAAGGTGAGCGGGCTCAAGCTGGAGATCGTGCAGACCATCCGCGACTACGTCGCCGAGGGCGGCTTTCTCTTCGCGATGTGCTCCGGGACGGACACGTTCGACATCGCGCTTGCCGCCCGTGACACAGACATCGTGCCCGCGCAGATGGACGGCGACGGCGTGGCCCCTGGCGCCGCCGAGGCGCTGGACTTCTCCGAGACCGTCGCGTTTACCGACTTCCGCCCGTCGTTCAACCCGATGGAGTACGAGCACTCCGATTTGGACGCGCCGCCGCCGCAGGCGCTCCGCAACCCGCTCACGGACTACTTCACACTCTTCGAGTTCTCAGCCCGCTACGACCCGGTCCCGTCCATGCTCACGCAGAACCACGTCGCGTCCGTGCGCGGCTTTATGGGCCAGACGACCGCCTACCGCGCCGACGCGCTCAAGCCCGGCATCGTCGTCCTGGGCGAGCACCCGACCGGGACCGTGCGCTACCTCTACGGCCCCGTTGGCCGCGGCTTTTTCGCCTTCTACGCCGGGCACGACCCCGAAGACTACCAGCACATGGTCGGCGACCCGCCGACAGATCTCGCGCTCTTCCCGGACTCGCCCGGCTACCGCCTGATCCTGAACAACGTGCTCTTTCCTGCCGCCAAGAAGCAGCCGCAGAAGACCTGAGCCTCTGGCGGGTACTGGGGACTGGAACCACGCTTCGCTGCGCCTCTGGCGCCAGAGCCCCTGTTCGCGGCAGGCGTTCACGGTTCTCCGCCAGAGGCACACGGTAGTTTGGGCGCCCCGCTCCCGACACCTGTGACCACCAAAGCGCCAGAGGCCAGCCGAACCCGCATGAACGAGCTGGTGCTGCCCAACGACACCAACACGCTCGGCAACCTCATGGGCGGGCGGCTGCTCCACTTTATGGACGTGGCCGCGGGAATCTCGGCCATGCGCCATTCCAACCGCACGTGCGTCACGGCCAGCGTGGACAACGTCGACTTCCGCAGTGCGATCAAGCTGGGCGAGGTCGTGCTGATCGAGGCGGTCGTCAACCGGGCGTTTACGACGAGCATGGAGGTCGAGATCGACGTGTGGGCCGAGGACACGACGACCGGCACGCGGCGCAAGTGCAACCGGGCGTTTTTCACGTTCGTGGCCGTGGACCAGAGCGGGCGCCCCATTCCCGTCGTGCCTCTGGCGCCCGAGACCGACGAAGAGCGCGAGCGCTTCGACGGCGCCGCGCGGCGCCGCGAGCTGCGCCTGATCCTCTCCGGCCGTCTCTCGCTCTCCGACGCGGACAACCTCCGCGACCACCTCGCCGAGGTCGCCGCCGACGAGTAGCCTCTGGCGAAAAGCCACGAGATATCGCGATGCACGCCTCTGGCGGTCTGCTCACGCCTCTGGCGCCAGAGGCGGATCGCGAGCCACATGCGTGCGTACACCCGCCGTTACCAGCCGACTCCGCGGCTGCGTCTGGACCGGGCACCAGACATCTCCCCTCTCCTACGCTATGTCTCGCCTCCTCTCTCTCGCGTTTGCCCTCGCTCTCCTCGCGCCCAGCGCCTCCGCCCAGTTCGGAATTGGTGCCCAGCTCGGCAACCCGACGGGCGTCTCTGCCAAGTTCGGCTCCGGGAGCGGAGCGCTCGCGCTCGCCGCAGGGTGGGACCTGGGCCGGAACTCATCGGTCACTCTCGAAGGACACTACATCATCCGCGAGCGCCGGATTCAGGGAGATTCAGACCTCCGCCTGTTCTATGGCCCCGGCGCGTACGTCATCGCGCGCGAGGACCGCGACACCGTCGGCGGCCTGAGCCTCGGCGTCGGCCTCTCGCTTTTCGCGACGCGTGAGATCGAGCTGTACGGCATCGCCTCGCCGCGGCTGCAGCTCTTCAACGAGACCGACTTCGACTTCGGCGGCGGCATCGGAGGCCGCATCTACTTCTAGCGTTCGGCCCACGCCTCTGGCGCCAGAGGCCTTCCCCACCATCCATGACCCAGCGACCCATCCGCATCCTCATCGCCAAAGTCGGCCTGGACGGCCATGACCGCGGCGCCAAGGTCGTAGCGGCTGCGCTGCGCGATGCGGGCATGGAGGTGGTGTACACCGGGCTCCGCAAGACCCCCGCGGTCGTCGTGCGCGCTGCGCTGGAAGAGGACGTGGATGCCATCGGCGTCTCGATCCTCTCGGGCGCGCACAACACGGTCCTGCCCCGCATCCGCGAGGCGCTCGATGCCGAAGGCATGACCAACGTCGTGCTTCTGGCGGGCGGCACGATTCCTGAAGCCGACGCCAGAGGCCTCTTGGAGGCGGGCACGGTCGACCACGTGTTTACGCCCGGCGCGCCTCTGGCGGGCATCGTGGAAACACTCACGGAGTCGATCTACGCCCGGCGCGCCGAGGCGTGATTCCTCCTCGCGTTCTCATCACCGGCGCCGACGGGCTCGTCGGCCAGGCGCTGACGCGTCAGTTCGCGCAGTGGCCAGGGCTGGACCTCTTGCTGACCGGCCGTGGCGACGGACCGCGCTTGCGGGAGTTTTCCGGCGGCTGGATCCCGCTCGACGTGACCGACTCGGCGCAGGTCGAGCGCGTGATGCAGGATTTCGCGCCGACGGTCGTGGTGCATCTCGCGGCGATGAGCAAGGTGGAGCCGTGCGAGCGTGAGCGGGAAGCCTGCTGGGCTGTCAACGTGCATGCGACCGAGCGCCTCGCGAGGTCCTGCCGCCGCCACGGCGCGCGCCTCGTGTTCGTCTCCACCGATTTCGTCTTCGACGGCACCGCCGGTCCGTACAGCGAGGACGACCGGCCATCGCCCGTCAACGCCTACGGGCGCTCCAAGCTGGCCGCCGAAAACGCCATCATCGGCTCGCGGCTGGCGGAGTGGAGCATCGTGCGTACAACGCTCGGCTTTGGCGACGTCGTGGGATACCCCGAGGGCCGCTTCAACCTCGCGACGTTTCTCGTCCGCGACCTGTCGGAAGGCCGGGTCGTACAGGTCCCCTCGGACCAGTACCGGACGCCCACCTACGTCCCCGATCTCGCCAGAGGCATCGCGAGAATCATCGAAGGGCGCCGTGACGGGACGTACCATCTGGCCGGGAGTGAGTACATCAGCACGTTCGAGTTCGCGCAGATCCTGGCCGAGCGCTACGGCTACGATGCGGGCCTCTTGCGACCGGTGACCACCGCCGAGCTGCACCCGGACGCACCGCGGCCTCTCAAGGCGGGCCTGCTCACACTCCGGGCGCAGAGCGAGCTCGGCTTCCGCGCGACGCCTCTGGCGGAGGCACTCGGCGAGTTGGGCAAGCGCCTCGGCGTGCTGGCCTAGTTCGAGCCTTGCGGCGCCTGCGTGGGCAGCAGCACGAGTTGCGGCATCTCGCCAGAGGTCTCGGCCTCTGGCGTGAGGATGAGGTAGGAGCCGTCGCGCCGGACGGAGAGATCGGTGGCGAAAAACTGCTCCAGTTGGAGCACGTCGGTGGGGCAAGCCATGCGCGTGCAACCCAGGCCCTCGGCCACGCGGAGCGAGCCGCGACTCATCTTGAATCGCCCCTGGCACGTGTTGCACGACGCGATGGACAGCGAGCCATCCGACCCAAACGCGACGGTTTCGCCGGAGCCGCGGACGACTTCGCCGGTGGGATATACGACACGCTCCAGGCTCCACGACGAGCCCGCGAGCAGCACGCCGCCGCCAGAGGCGCCCGAGCCGCCGCACCCGGTGAGAAATAGAGCGAGGGCGAAAAGAGCGCTGCGGAAAAACGTCGGCATCAGGACGGTGTAGGGTCTGCGCTCAATCTACACGCCTCTGGCGTTCCCCGTCTAGCGAGAGGCCTCTGGCACGACTGACGTGGAAACTCCGAAGAGGGAGAACACAAGCGTGTACGCGGCCTCTGGCGTGAACACCTGGATCTCCATTTGCCGAGGCTCGCCGCCACGGTAAAGAGGCCCAGTCCGAGTTGCGTCGGTCCTGAACGCGCCGAGTATGACGGAGAGGTCTGTCTCAAACGTCGTCGCGCGCTCCGTGCACGTGTCGAATGCGAGCTCTAGAATCTGCTCGTTCACCACGAACTCCGAACGGTATGTCCCTGAGCAGTCGTTGCCGGAACTGAGATGGAATTCCCCGCCGCCCTGCTCCAAAAGCAATCCCGAGCCGATGGGCGCTGGCACCTCTACACCCGCCTCGTTCACTACCCGTTGCAGCTTCCAGGACTCGATAGCCCCCACGCCCCCCGCCTCGGAATCGCATGCCGCCAGAGGCGCAAGTGCGAGAAGGACGAGAAGTGGGATGAAGAGGCGTCGCATGTCGGGCGTGGAGCGGGGGTGGAAATCGAAGCTAGGCTAGCTTCTGGCGCCCTCCCGTCCCAAACCGGCTGCCCCGTGCTCGACCCCCAGTTTCTCCGCGACCACCCCGACCGCGTCCGCGAGGCCATCACGAACAAGCGCACCGGCGACCCCGCGCTCGTCGACCGCGCGCTGGACGCCGACCGCCAGAGGCGCGAGGCGATCACGGCGCTCCAGGCGCTCCAGCAACGCCAGGGCGAGCTGAACAAAACCATCGGGCCGCTCATGAAGGCGGGCAAGCGCGACGAAGCGCAGGGGCTTCTGGCGGAGGTCGCCGATGTCAAGGAGCAGCTTAAAACGCTGGAGACCAAGGCGCGAGAGGCCGAGACCGCCTTTAATGCTCTCATGCTCGAAATCCCCAACGTGCCCGACCCGAGCGTGCCCGTCGGCGCGACGCCAGAGGACAACGTGATCGCGTTCGAGTGGGGCGAGAAGCAGAGCTTCACTGGTCCTGACGGCGAAGCGTTCGAGCCTCTGGCGCACTGGGAGTTGGCCGAGAAGCACGGCCTCATCGACTGGGAGCGCGGCGCCAAGGTGGCGGGCGCGGGCTTCCCGTTCTACATCGGCAAAGGCGCGCGGCTGCAGCGCGCGCTCATCAGCCTGTTTTTGGACCTCGCGGGCGAGGCGGGCTACACCGAAATGCAGGCGCCGCTGCTGGTGAACGAAGCCTCTGGCGTGGGCACCGGACAGATCCCAGACAAGGAGGGCCAGATGTATGAGGCCACCAAGGACAGCCTCTACATGATCCCGACCGGCGAAGTCCCGGTGACCAACTTCCACCGCGACGAGATCTTCAACGCGGCCGACCTGCCCATTCTCTACGCCGCGCACACGCCATGCTGGCGCCGCGAGGCGGGCTCCTACGGCAAAGACGTGCGCGGCCTCAACCGCCTCCACCAGTTCGACAAGGTAGAGTTGGTCCGCTTCTGCACGCCAGAGGCTTCGGACGAGCACTTGGAAACGCTGCGCGAGGACGCCGAGCGCGCCGTGCAGGCGCTGGGTCTGCCCTACCGCCGCCTGCTCATGTGCACAGGCGACATGGGCTTCACGCAGTCGAAGAAGTACGACCTGGAAGTGTGGAGCGCGGGCCAAGGCATGTGGCTGGAAGTCTCATCCATCTCCAACTTCCAGGCGTTTCAGGCGCGCCGCGCCGCCATCCGCTACCGCCCCGAGGCCGACGCCAAGCCGGAGTTCGTGCACACGCTCAACGGCAGCGGCCTGGCACTCCCGCGCATCCTCGCGGCGGTGCTGGAGAACAACCAGAACGCGGACGGCAGCATCACGCTTCCCGAGCCTCTGGCGCAGCGCGCGGGCTTCGCGCAGATAGGCTGAGAGATAAGAAGCGTGTCCGCTGCCCTCGCAGCGATGCGAGGTGGGCACGTCCTCAGCGCGTGGCGCCGTGGCACAACCCTGGCCTCTGGCGCCAGAGCGCACGCCGCCAGAGGCGCAGCGCTACGCCGCCAGAGGCGCGGGCCTCTGGCGCTCGAAGTCCTTCGCGTCTGGAATCAGCGTGTCGAGGACGCGAGCCGAGGAGAGCACGCCCGGCATTCCCGCTCCAGGGTGCGTGCCCGCACCGACGAGGAACAGGCCCTCCACGTCCTCCGACTTGTTGTGCGGGCGGAAGTAGGCGCTCTGCGTGAGCTGCGGCTGAATGGAGAACGCCGCGCCCTTGAGCGAGAGGTAGTCCTCCTCGAACTCTTTGGGCGTGAGCGCGAGCGATGCGGTGACGTGCTCGGAGAGACCTGGTAGCACAGTCTTCTCCAAGTACGCCTCCACGGCCTGGCGGTACTTCTCGGTGTGCTTCGTCCAGTCCGTGCCACTCTCAAGGTGCGGGACGGGCGAGAGGACGTAGAAGCTGTCGTGGCCGGGAGGGGCCATGTTCGGATCGGTCGCGCTGGGGCGGTGGAGGTAGAGCGAGAAGTCGTCGGCGAGCTTGAAATTGTCGAAGATGTCGTCTAGAAGCGCCTTGTATCGGGGGCCCAGGAGGATGGTGTGATGCGCCACATCGTCGTAGGTCTTGTCGGTCCCGAAGTACCAGACGAAGAGGCTCATGGACAGCTTGGTCTTGTCCACCTTCTTGTCCGTCCACTTCTTGCGGTGCTGCGGCGCGACGAGGTGCTTGTAGGTCCACGCCGCGTCGGCGTTGCTGACCACCATGTCGGCGTCGATGTGCTCGCCAGAGGCCAAACGCACGCCGGTCGCGCGAGCTTTGGAGCCTCTGGCGCCAGAGGCGGCCTCGGCGGTGATCTCCTCCACGGTCTCGCCGAGGCGGAACGTGCCGCCCATGCGCTCGATGAGATCCGCGATGCCGCGGACCATCGCGCCCGTCCCGCCCATGGCGTACCACACGCCCCAGTGGCGCTCCAGGTACGCGATGAGCGCGTAGATGCTCGTCGTGGAGAACGGGTTGCCGCCCACGAGCAGCGGGTGGAAGCTGAAGACTTGGCGCAGCCGCTTGTCCTTGAAGTACTTCGCGACGAGGCCGTAGACCGTCCGGTGGCTTTCTAGAAGCACCATGCTCGGGATGATCTTCGCCATGTCGGCGAAGTTGCCGAACGGCACGTGGCCCAGTTCGAGAAACCCGGTCTCGAAGATCGCCTCACTCTTTTTCAGGAAGCGGCGGTAGCCCGCCACGTCGTCCGGGTTGAACCGCGCGATCTCTTTTTCCATCGCGTCCTGATCGCCGGTGTACTCGAACACCTCGCCGTCGTCGAAGCGAATGCGGTAGAACGGCGTGGTCGGCACCATCTCGACATGGTCCTCGCGCCTCTCGCCCGCAATCTCCCAGAGCTCGTCGAAGAGGAATGGCGCCGTGATGAGCGTCGGCCCCATGTCGAAGACGTACTCTCCCCCTTCGCCCTGTACGCGCGAGACGCGGGCGCGCCCGCCGGGCTGGTCCAGTTTGTCCACAATGGTCACCTTGTAGCCTCTGGCGAGAAGGCGTACAGCCGCTGCGAGGCCACCGAAACCTGCGCCGATGACGACGACGTGTGGCGCGTCGAGGCCGGCCAACGTGGGCTTGGAAGAAGTATTGAGGCTCGCATCTTTGCGTGTGGCGAGCGTGCGGATCCAGGAGGGCATCGGAGGAGGTTTCAGTCTGGAGTGAAAGTCGAAAGCGGCTACCCCTCGCCTCTGGCGGCGTTCCCTCAGAGCACGCGGCGTGAGAGCAGAGTGGACGCGTGCGAGAGGGAGAGCGTCGCCAGAGGCCTCTGCTGGCGTTCAGTCCCGCGCCCTGTGTGAGACTTGTGGGGAGCATAGACCAAGCTCTGCATAAGCAGACGAGAGCCGGGACCTGTTGCGTTGCGGCGTGAGTGTCTTCCCCACCCACATCCCCACCCCCCTTCTTATGAAGTATCTCTCCCTTTTCGCGCTCGTTTTTGCGCTTGGCCTCACCGCCTGCGACTCGACCGATCCAGAAGCATCCAGTTCAACCATCACCGAGGCCGTCGTCGCAGACGCCGACCTCAGCATCCTTGAGCAGGCCGTTATCGCGGCAGGTCTTGACGACGCCCTCAACGACGAGGACGAAGAGTACACCGTCTTCGCACCGACCAACGCGGCATTCGCCGCAGCCCTGACGGCGCTTGACATCACAGCCGAGGAACTCCTCGCTCGCGAAGACCTCGCGTCCATCCTCCAGCTGCACGTAATCTTCAGCCGCGACCTTGAGGCCAACGACCTCCAAGACGGCGACACGATCGAGACGCTGAACGGACAGACGTTGACGATCGTCGTCAGCGGCAGCCGCATCGGCCTCGACACCGAGGACGCTGGCAGCACCCCGAACGCGTTCGTGACGACGGCAGACATCCGTGTCTCCAATGGCGTCGTCCACAAGATCGACTCCGTGCTGCTTCCCAACTAGCACTGCCGAGTTGCTGCCTCTGGCGGCACGATCTGAGCGGCGGCTCTCTTCGGAGGGTCGCCGTTTTTCGTGGCCTCTGGCGCCAGAGGCCTGTCGGGAGATCGCGGTGGTGCGTGGCTACCCCCGCTTCGCTCGCCCGTTGGTCGCGAAGCTGTCCCCCTCGGAGAGGGGGACAATTTCCATCTCGGTCGTCTGCTGAAGGGACGAGTCGGCCTCTGGTGACGTGAGGATGCGAGATACGGATTGTCCCCCTTGACAAGGGGGACAGCTTTGAGACCGAAGGGGAGCAAAGCGGGGGGTCCTGCCCGAGCGCGGCATCTCGCCAGAGGCCTCTGGCGCCGAGAAAGGCGGACACCACGCGTGGCGTCTCTAGGGGAGCACGGAGCGACGCAGCTGTAGAGGCACACGCCTCTGGCGCCAGAGGCTGTTTCTTCCGCCGCGCCGACTCGCCACTAGCCCACCCTCTTGTGGATAACCGCCTCTGGCGAGACGTGTGCTAAACATGGATCTTGCAGCGCGCCCTCCCCCCTGCTGATGTCCGAGTTCTGCCACCTTCACTGCCACACCCAGTACAGCCTCTTGGACGGCGCGGCGCAGATCGGGCAGCTCATCACGCGGGCGGCGGAGATGGAGGTGCCGGCGCTTGCAATAACGGATCACGGGAATCTGTACGGCGTCCCGGAGTTTTACATCAAGGCGCGCAAGGCAGGCGTGCAGCCGATCATCGGGTGTGAGTTCTACCTCACGCCGAGCGGGATGGCGGACAAATCGGACCGCACGCGGTACCACCAGGTGCTGCTCGCGAAGAACATGGCGGGGTACCGCAACCTCATCAAGCTGGCCTCGCTCGCCAACACGGAGGGCTACTACTACAAGCCGAGGATCGACCGCCAGAAGCTGCGCGAGCACTCGGAGGGGCTCATCGCGACGACGTGCTGCCTGCAGGGCGAGGTGCTGCAGGCGATCCTCAAGAAGGACGAGGACGAGGCGCGCAAGGTGTTCGAGGACTACCTCGACATCTTCGGGGACGACTACTACATCGAGGTCCAGGACCACGCGATCCCGGAGCAGCGGAAGTGCAACGCGGTGCTGCAGCGCTGGGCGAAGGAGTACGGCGTGACGGTCATCGCGACCAACGACGTGCACTACGTCTACCAGGAGGACGCCGAGGCGCAGGACGTGCTGCTGTGCTTGCAGACCGGAAAGGACCTGCACGACCCGAACCGGATGCGGTTCGAGAACGACCAGTTCTACCTCAAGAGCCAGGCGGAGATGAAGCACGCCTACCTCGACAGCGTGGGCGAGGGCGTGTTCGAAAGCGAGATGCTGGTCGACAACGCGCTCACGGCCACGCGCGAGATCGCGGACAAGTGCAAGCTGGAGCTGCCGATGGGCGAGCTGCTCATGCCGCACTTCCCGATCCCGAGCGAGCACGACGGGCCGGACGCGTTCCTGAAGTTCTTGAGCTACGAGGGCGCCAGAGGCCGCTACAACGGCGTGGTCCCGGAGCCCGTCCGCGAGAGGCTGGATTTTGAGCTGGGCGTGATCCAGACGATGGGCTACGCGGGCTACTTCCTCATCACGCAGGACTTCACGACGGCGGCGCGCGACATGGGCGTGAGCGTGGGGCCGGGCCGTGGCTCGGCGGCGGGAAGCCTGGTGGCGTACGCGCTGGGCATCACCAACATCGACCCGCTGCACTACGACCTGCTCTTCGAGCGCTTCCTCAACCCGGAGCGCGTCTCGATGCCGGATATCGACATCGACTTCGACGACCGCGGGCGCGGCAAGGTGATCGACTACGTGGTCGAGAAGTACGGGCGCGAGTCGGTCTGCCAGATCGTGACGTTCGGGACGATGGGCTCCAAGTCGGTCATTCGCGACGTGAGCCGCGTGATGGGCGTGCCTCTGGCGGAGGCCGACCGGATCGCGAAGCTGGTGCCGGACGGCGTCAAGGTGTCTCTGGCGGACGCCAAGGAGCAGGTGCAGCGAGTTCGCGAGCCTGTACCGGAGCGAGGACCCGCAGATCCGCAAGCTGATGCACTACGCGACGGTCCTGGAAGGCTCGGCGCGGCACACGGGCATCCACGCCGCTGGCGTCATCATCGCGCCCGGCGACGTGAGCGACTACGTGCCCGTGGCCGTGCAGAAGGGCAAATGCGGCGCGCCAGATGCCGTCGTGACGCAGTACGACGGCAAGTGGATCGAGGAGTTCGGGCTGCTCAAGATGGACTTCCTGGGGCTGAAGACGCTCACGATCCTGGACGACGCCCTCGCGCTCATCAAAGAGAACCACGGCGTGGAGATCGATCTGGATGCGATCCCGCTGGACGACCCGGACACGTACCGGCTGTTCCAGCGCGGCGACACGGTCGCCATTTTCCAGTTCGAGTCCTCGGGCATGCGCGAGTGGATGCGCAAGCTCAAGCCGACGAGCCTGGACGACCTGATCGCGATGAACGCGCTCTACCGGCCCGGCCCGATGGACCTCATCCCGGACTACATCGACCGCAAGCACGGCAAGGAGGTCGTGGAGTACCCGCACGAGATGCTGCGCGGGATTCTGGAGCCGACCTACGGGATTCCGGTCTACCAGGAGCAGGTGATGCAGATGGCGCAGGTCATGGGCGGCTTCAGCCTGGGCGGCGCCGACCTCTTGCGCCGCGCGATGGGCAAGAAGGACCACGCGAAGATGGCGATGGAGAAAGAGAAGTTCGTGGAGGGCGCGGGCGAGAAAGGCGTGGACGAAGCCAAGGCCGTCGAGGTGTTCGACATGATGGCGAAGTTCGCGGGCTACGGTTTCAACAAGAGCCACTCGGCGGCCTACTCGGTCGTGGCGTACCAGACGGCGTACCTCAAGGCGCACTACCCGGCGGAGTTCATGGCGGCCGTGATGACGACGGAAATGTCGGATTCGTCCAAGATGGCCATTGCGCTGGAGGCGACGCGGCAGGCGGGCATCGACATCTTACCGCCGTGCGTGAACCGGAGCAGCGCGTACTTCAACGTGGAGAACGGCGCGTGCCGGTTCGGCCTGGGCGCGATCAAGGGCGTCGGGCTGGGCGCGATCGAGTCGCTTCTGGACGCTCGCGAGAAGGCCGGTGGCGCGTTCGAGGACTTGTTCGAGATGGTGCGCGACCTGGACCTGCGGACGGTGGGCAAGAAGACCATCGAGGCGCTGGCGCAGGCGGGGGCGCTGGACATGTTCGAGGGGCACCGGGCGCAGCTCGCGGAGGCGGTGCCTCTGGCGTGGCAGTACGCGCAGAAGCATCAGGCGGATACGGCGGCGGGCCAGAACAGCCTGTTCGGCGGGCGACGCGGGCGGCGTGAGCCAGTTCGTGCCGCAGCTTCCGCACATGGAGCCGTGGGGCAAGGGCGAGGCGCTGCGCTACGAGCGCGACCTGATGGGCTTTTACGTCTCGGGCCACCCGCTGGACGACTACGCGGCGGAGGCCAAGGCGTTTGCGAGCGTGAGCCTGAACGACACCGAGCGCGTGCCGCACGAGAGCGACCAGACGATCTGCGGCATCCTGACCTCCATCGACCGGAAGACGACCAAGAGCGGGCGGCCCATCGCGTTCCTCACCGTGGAGGACACGGGCGGCGCGTGCGAGGTGGTCTGCTTCGCGCAGACGCTGGAGCGCTTCGGGCACCTGCTGGAGCAGGACATGCCGATGCTGGTGCGCGGCAAGGCGGAGACCTCGCGCGGCGACCTGAAGCTGATCGCCAAGGAGGTGCTGCCCATGTGGCGCGTGCGCGAGCAGCTGGTGCAGGCCATCACGCTCAAGATCGACGCCTCTGGCGTGACGCCAGAGGCCATCGACGAGCTGGCGGCGCTGTGCGCGGAGCACAAGGGGACGAAGAAGCTGTACCTGGAGGTGGAGCACCGGGACCTCCCCCGCCCCGTCCGGCTCCACGCGCGGACGGCGGTGGTGGATTTGACGCCGGACTTGATGAAGGGGCTGCACGCGGTTGATTGGGCGCGAGCAGATCGTACTCGAAACCGAGGCGGTTTAGCCTCTGGCGCCAGAGGCTCAATCGTTTGTATTTGCGAGTTTCTACCTCCTTCTCCTCCTAGTGGACTTAGTGTCAACCGGTCGAATTGCCTTTACGAAGCTGGTACCACGTCCTCTCTCGCTTTAAAAAGCAAGTCCTGTTCCGACAGTGCAGAACGACCCTGTCGTCTGTTATCTCCGGACCTGACTCTTGATATTAGCAATGACGCCAAACTTACTGGATCTTTACTTGGATCCAGGACCGAGTGAACACTACGAGAGCCAAAATCCTATCCAGTTCTCAGATCTACGATTCTGAAAGCAACCTCCACAACAGCCGTGGGATTATCCGAATTCATAGCGCTATTCACAACCCCTCCCGTAAACAACGCCATGCTCTCGCACGTCGCCAACGATGATAGCATCAGCCCCACGAATTGGCCGCCAAGACTCGCTTCGCAAATTATCATTGTAATATCTTCTAATGCTCTCCAAATATCTAGGATCAACGAGAACAAATAAATCGCTCTGAGATATAGCTTGCCTAAGATCTTTTCTATTTCATCGCTGTATCTACCGCCAAAGTCCCCTACGACGATTTGTACCACATCACGTACAGGGAGGATGTCCACTGCCTGACCCGTGGAGACACACGAGCCTAAAGGGCAGGAGAGGAACACTAGATGATGGATGAATTTCATAGCTTTCGGTTGAACGCATCTCCAATCAAGACATGAGCGTCTCCAAAGAAAATATCGAAGTGGGCACGAAACTTCAAAAGACTGCTCCTCACTCTGCCCCCTTGTTTGTTCTGCTTTTGGCTTGCTCATTGAGCCTTGCCTCTCCTTCTGTGGCTGCCGTCGCGCCTGACGCCCCGGTCACACTGACGCTGGTTGATCACGAAGTACGCCAGCAGGAAGGTCAGTTCTTCTTTCTTGCTCTCTTTCTGAGAGGGCTTGGACGCTGGGCGGTTAAGGAGGCAGTAGGGGTAGCCTTGGATAGAGCATGGCTCAGTAGAAATATTCAGACGCAGAGTTAGAAGCGCGCACAAATGCGCATGCCAGACGGGTAGTACGTCGTGCAAAAAGACTTCTCCAAAACGAGAGAATGTCTGACCAAGAAGTTAGAGATGCTATGATTGAAGCTGGTATTAACAGGGAAAGTATGGATAAAATTGCAGCATCACTAATCGATATGGACGATAATCCCGAAAGACAATGGCGCGAGCTTCGCGAGCTTGAGCAGGACCTAGACATTGTGGAAGACGCAATAGAAGACTCAGAAGACAGAGATTGGCTGAGGTGTCGGCGCAAGCTAAGACAGTGCCCCAAATGCGCATGTTAAAAGCTATATCTTGAGCGTCTGACAACTGCAACTCAGACAAGAGCCTCTGGCGCCAGAGGCGAACGAAGTGGCACCCCGCGCGTAGTCTCTCACATGAGCCGAGGATTTAAGAAGGAGGAAGCCCCCGAGGACCCCATCGTGGTCCCCCCGCGCGCCCCGCTGCCCGCGGGCGTCCCCAACTACGTCACCCCGCGCGGCGAGCGCCTCTTGCGCGAGGAGAAGGCCGCGCTGGAGGACGAGCGCTCCGCGTTGGCCTCTGGCGGCATGGAGGAGACGGAGCGCAAGCGGCAGATGACGGCGCTGGGCGAGCGGCTCCAGTTGCTGATGCAGCGGCTCGCGCAGACGCAGGTGGTGGACCCGTCGCGCCAGAGGCCCGAGGTGGCGCGCTTCGGCGCGCGCGTGGTGCTTGCAGGCGGAGGACGGGGGCGAGCGCGCCTTCCAGATCGTCGGCGTGGACGAGGCGGATGTCGCCAGAGGCCGGGTGGCGTTTACGTCGCCGATTGCGCGGGCGGTCTCGGGGAAGGCGGTGGGGGATGCGGTGGTGTTGGGGACGGCCTCTGGCGATGAGCATCTGGTGGTGCTGAGCGTGGAGTACGCGTAGCCTCTGGCGCCAGAGGCGGTGGGTGGGATGTGCGGCTGGCTGGGAGTACCCCCCGAGAACGCTCTGGCTGTGCTCGGGTCGTGCGACAGAGGCTGGGCGGGGTGCCGCGCGCTGTGTGAGGATTCGGGGTCGCGTTCTCTGTCCCCCTTGTCAAGGGGGACAATCCACATCGAGGTCGTGGAGGAGATCGAGACGGCGCGGTATCTCGCCAGAGGCTCCGTCGGAATTGTCCCCCTCAACGAGGGGGACAGGTTTGAGACCGAAGGGGAGCAAACCGGGGGGTCCTACCGAGCAGAGGAGGCCTGGCAGAGCGCGGTGTCAGACCTAAGCCTCTGGCGTGTCTATGTCCTCTCTCCCCTACCGAGATGTTCAACCCGAAGTGGCAGAAGCCGCACCGCAAGAGGCTCCGCAACGAGAGCACGTCCGCGGAGTCAACACTCTGGCTCGCGCTCAAAAACAGACAACTCGCGGGGCTCCGCTGGCGACGGCAGCACGGCATCGGCCCGTACATCGTGGACTTCTACTGCCCGAGCGCGAAGCTGGCGGTGGAGCTAGACGGCGCCGTCCACGACGCGCCAGAGGCGCGGCACTACGACGACGGGCGCGGCACCTGCAAGCCTCTGGCGTGCGCGTGCTGCGATTCGAGAACCGCGTCATCTTCGAGCACCCAGACGACGTGCTCACCGCGATCCGCGAGGCCGCGTCGGTGGTCCCGCCAGAAGCCCCGGAGGGCTGCGCCTCTGGCGACGGGCGGTAGCGCCAGAGGCTACCAGTTGGTGAACTCGGCGCCGCGCTCGTTCGCCACCACCCAGGCGCGCACCTGCTCGTAGATGTCCGTGTCGTTGGGCAGGTCCATGTGGAGCAGGCACTCCGTCGCGGTGTTCTCGGCGCCCTCCAGCTTGGGGCTGTCCTGCGGGATGATGACCAAGTCGCAGGGGGAGCGCCACGTCGCGTAGCGGGGCGTGCCGGGCGTCTCGTCGTCCTCGTTGAGAGCGCGGAGGAAGGCGGAGCCGGGGCGCATCTCGCGGCACGCATCGGACTGGCAGGTGAAGGCTGTAATGGTCCCGTGGCTGGGGCCGCCGAGCGAGACCCAGGCGTCCACGCGCGGGCCGCCGTCTAACTCTGCGATGTAGTACCGCGACGCCAGCGCGCCCATCGAGTGCGAGACGATGTCGACGCGAGAGGCCCCGGTCTCGGTCAGTACGGAATCGACCACACCGGCGAGAAACTCTGCCGTTTTCACGTTCGAGAGATTGGTGTCGTAGGACCACGCGACGAGGTAGCCCTCTGGCCAGCCGTCCTCGAGAAAGCGCTGCGTCATGGTTTCCCAGACCGAGCCGCTGGCGGACCAGCCGTGCACGAACACGATGGGATTGCGCTCGCGCGGATCGGGCCGGGCGCCTGAGCAGCCAGAGGCGAGGAGCGCCGCGAAAACGAGGAAGAGCGGCGTCCGCATGGTGGGTGGGAAGGTGTGCATCGGTGCAGAACCCCGTTCCTCCGCGATGGTGCCGCTGAGCCTTCGGCGCTCGCCAGAGGCCTCTGGCGCCACGGCGCACACGCCCCACTGTCTACGCCCCACTGGCCCCTACTCCTCGTCCCGCTGACCGCTGCCTTCCACCGCGCGGATGCGGTCGACCACGTGCTGCATCGCGGGGTGCATGGGCGTCTCGAAAAACACGCGCTCGCCAGAGGCCGGGTGCGTGAAGCCGAGAGTGCGGGCATGGAGCGCCTGATGCGGCAGCGCGGTGAACAGGTTGTGGAAGAACGCCTTGCGGCTGCCTGCCGAGAGGCCAAAGCGAATCGTCTCGCCGCCGTACGTCACGTCGCCGAAGATGGGGCGGCCGATGTGCTTGGCGTGGACACGGATCTGGTGCGTGCGTCCGGTTTCGAGCTTGAAGCGAACGAGCGAGAGAAAGCCCAGGTCTTCCTCGGTCCAGTAGTTCGTCGCGGCCCACTTGCCCTCGTCCTCTGGGCGGACGGCGATGAGCTTGCGGTTGCGCGGGTCGCGACCCAGCCACGTCTCAATGCGGCCCTCAGGCGGATTCGGCGTGCCCCACAGCAGCGCGATGTACTCGCGGTCGATCGTGCGCTCCGCGAACTGCTTGCCCAGTTGTGCCGCTACAACGTCAGACTTCGCAACGACCATCAGGCCGCTCGTGTCTTTGTCCAGCCGGTGTACCAGCCCGGGCCGCACCGTCTGGTCCCCGTCGAAGCGCGGCCCGGCATCCTCCATCGAGAGGCCTACGTCGTCGTCACTCTCGTCGTCCACGTCCTCCGCCGCCAGAGGCCCAGCACCGACGTGGTGCAGCAGCGCGTGGATGAGCGTGCCGGTCCGGTGCCCGAACGCCGGGTGCACCACCATGCCCGCGGGCTTGTTGACCACGATGATGGAGTCGTCCTCGTAGACGATATCGAGCGGGATGTCCTCTGGCGTGACGACGATGGGCGGCGGGCGCATGATGCGGCACACGATGCGGTCGCCCGGCTGGATGCCCCACGAAGGCCTCGTGCGCGTCTTGCCGTTCACGTCCACGCCGCCGTCTTTGATGCCGCGCTGCACTTTGGCGCGCGTCGCGTTGGCGATTTTGCTCGTGAGGTACACGTCCAGCCGCATGCCTCCCTCCTGCCCCGGCGGCACGTCGATCTCGATGACCGTCTCGATCTTGTCGGGCTCATTGCTCGCGAGCGCGGCGGCGGACTTTTTCTTGGCAGGCTTCTGGGACATGGCGGCAGCCTCTGGCGCGTGCCGGAGGGATACGGGATGCAGAGGGATGGCGGGATGCGTTCCCGCCAGAGGCTACGCGACGGGCACGCTCGTGCGCGCGAACTCTCGGACCGCTTCGACGGCGCGGTCGAGATCGTCGTCACTTGTCGTCGCGTGGGGCGCGAAGCGCAGCTTGCGGTCGCGGCAGCTCATGTGCACGCCAGAGGCCAGGAGGTGCGCGCGCAGAGCCTCTGGCGCGTCGTGCTCATACGTGACGATGCCCGAGGCCGGGTCGCCCTGGGGTCCCCATCGCGAGAGGCCGAGCGCGCCGAGAGACGCGGCGAGTCGGCCGCTCGCGCGGAGAACGGACGCCTCGACGGCGCCCGCGCCTACGTCCAGAAACTGATCCACGCTCGCCAGAAGCCCGAGTACTGGCCCCGTACACAGCGTACCCACGCGGAAGCGCGTCGCGTCTGGGTGGAGCCCCAGGCCCGCAGCACCGAAGTCCTCCCAATCCAGCGGTCCGTTGAGCCAACCGTACAGAGGCGTGAGCTGCGCCTGAAGCTCGGGCCGGACGGCCACAAACGCCGAGCCGTGCGGCCCCAGCATCCACTTCTGCCCGCCAGAGGCCAGGAAGTCAATGCCCAACTCGTCAAAGCGCATCTGCAGCGCCCCAACGCCCTGAATGCCGTCGACGGCCAGCAGGATGCCTCTGGCGCGGCACATGGCGCCCAGCTCCGCCAGAGGCGCGCGGAAGCCGGAGAGGAACTGCACCCATGAGACCGAGAGCACGCGCGTCTGGGGTGTCAGCGTGGCCTCCACGTCCTCCAGGGTAAAGCAGCCTCTGGTAGCCGGTATCCGGTCGACGGTTACGCCGTGCGGTTCGAGCGCGAGCCATGGGAGCAGGTTGGCTGGAAACTCGCAGGCCGGGACTGCCACACGGTCGCCGGGCGTCCACGCCAGGCCTCTGGCGAGCACGTTGATCGCGTACGACGTATTGGGCGCGTACTCCACATTCTCAGCGCTCGTGCCAATCAGTTCAGCGATGGCTCCGCGCCCCGCTTCGAGCCGCGGGATCACCGTCTCGAAGTTGTTGGGATTGGTCGCGCTCCGCTCCATCAGGTACGCCGTCATCGCGGCGACGGTCGGCATCGCCAGAGGCCCGGTTGCGGCATGGTCGAGGTACGCGATCCCTTCGGCGGGGTATGCGGAGGCGGTTCGCAGGCTCTGAATCATAGCGGGGGCCATAGAAAACGGGGGCGGCCAACATAGCCGCCCCCGTCGGGTTCTAGCGCCAGAGGCTGGATTACTCCGCCTCGGCTGCCGTCGAGTAGTTGATGCGGAGAGCCTCGGCTTCGCGAAGCTCCTGCTGCACGTCGTACAGCGTGCCCGTCTCGATCTCTTTGTCGACGTTCATCGACATGATGGTCCGGGGCTCCTCGCGGAGGCGGATGTACATCAGGTCGCGAATGTCGGCGAAATCGTCCACGAGCGCATCGTCGACCTGGACGGCCTCTTCACCGGTTTCCTTGTTGGCGCCGACGTAGAGGTACTTGATGAGACGCTTCTGGTCGATCTTCTCCACCGCCGATGCCTGCGGCAGGCGGTTGACGACGAGGAGCTCGGTCTCACGAAGCACCGTCGTCACCATGAAGAAGATCAGCAGCATGAAGATGATATCCGGCAGCGACGCTGTCGGGATCTCTTGCTTCGCGTTGCTCTTCTTTTTGAACTTGCCCATTCAGGGAGGGGGTTTCGGGATGGCGCCAGAGGCCTCTGGCGATGCAGGTGAGCCTCTGGCGGGTCAGACGAGGGGTACGGCTCAGCCAGGATCGGGCTCGGCGAGCGAGATCTTGAGCGGGAAGCGGTCGGTGACCATGTCCTCGCTCTCGTCCTCTGGCGTGTCCGGGTTGTCATCTTTCAGACGCGATTTGTACGTCGCGTAGTCCGGTGCGCCGAACTCGCTGTTGGCGTACTGGTCGCGCACGTCCACATAGGCGCCCTTGATCTCGTCCAGAACCTCGATGTAACGCTCATACGGCAGCGCACGCTCGGTCTTAAACGACACGATGGCCTTATCGGAGTTCTCGGAGTAGCCTGGAAGCTGACCGAAGTTCGTGATGTGCTTTTTGACCTCGTCGCGGATGTCGTTCACATTCATGAACTCGCCCTCTACCAGCACGTCCCCGTTGTTGTTGACGAGGATGACGAGCAGATTGCGGTCCTTGATCTCCGGCGGGTCGACGGTGGTGTCGAGCTTGGGCGGAAGCTGCATGTAAATGCCCTTCTCCGTGTTGATCGTAGTGACCAGCAGGAAGAAGATGAGCAGCAGGAACGCGATGTCGGCCATTGAGGCCGTCCCGATCTCCGCGTCTCGCTTTGTACGTCGTTTGAGGAGCGGCATGGGCTGTTACTTGAGGAGGCCGCGCACGCCCGCAAACACGAGCGCTGCAAGGCCGGAGAAGATGAGCACGACGGCGGTCATGATGAACGCAGTCGCGAGGCCGTCTTCCTGGCCCGCGTTGACGGCGTAAATGATGCCGAAGATGGCGAGCGGCATCACAAGCGCAATCAGCGCCACGGGACCCTGGCCTTTGAGACGAGCCGCGCCATTCATCGCGCCGAAGATGAGCATCATCAGCACGCACGCGGCGATGATGGCGATCGTGATCCAGATAAGCGGTGTAAGCATGGGAGTTCAGGCAAGCGGTGACAACAAGTGGCGGGGCGGCGTGCGCCCCGCCAGAGGCGAACAGGTCTGGACCTCTATCCGAGGTCGACCTTGGTCACGTCGTCGCCCGTGCCGAGCTCGCGCTTGGGATCGGGCAGGGTCCGGCGGTTGCCGGCGCCGAGAGCGACCGGGCGGCCCATGTTCATCAGTGCCAGCGAGTCGATCAGCTCGACCGATGCCTCCTCCATATCGGCCGTGATGCGGTCGATCTTGGACACGCAGTAGTTGTAGAACACCTGTAGGATCATGGCCGCGATCAGACCGAAGACGGTCGTCAGGAGGGCGATTTTGATACCACCTGCAACGAGCGACGGCGAGATGTCACCGGCTTGCTGGATGGCGTCGAACGCCGCGACCATTCCGATAACGGTTCCGAGGAAGCCGAGCATCGGGGCGATGGTGATAAAGAGCGAGAGCCATACGAGGCCGCGCTCCAAGAAGCTCATCTCGATGGAGCCGTACGAGACGACCGCCTTCTCGACGGCGTCCATGCCCTCGTCGTAGCGGAGCAGGCCTGCCTGCACGACGCTCGCGACGGGGCCGCGGGTACCTGCGCAAATGTCCTCGGCTGCGCTGACGCCGCCGTTGTCGAGCGCCTCTTTGACGCGCGCCATGAACTTGGGCGCGTTGATGTCTGAGCGGTTGAGCGACAGGATGCGCTCGAACGCGATCGCGAGGCCAATGATGAGGGCGATAAGGATGGGCCACATCCATTCGCCACCCTCGTTAAAGCGGTATACGAGTTGGTTGACATACCCGGACTCGGCGTCCTGGAGCAGGAGGAGGAGGGTGAGCTTCATGGAACCTCTAAGTAGGGCAGGTGATGGCAGCCAGGGCCGCCAGAGGGAGGGAGTCGAGAAAGGGTGGGCGCGCAGTCGGGATCGCCTCTGGCGACGACCGGCGCGGATCCGGGGAGACGATCAATATCCCCAAGGTGCCTTGGAATGTCAACGCAACGCGAAGCACAGACTGAAGCAGCACTGCCATGCGGGTTGGATCGGTCTGCGCTGGAGACCCAACGCCGCGGAAAGAGTTGCCGCGGCCCGCTCAGAAAATCTCCGTCGCAGCCTCTGGCGCCAGAGGCTGAGCTCAGGCTACGCCGCGAGAGGCTCAGGCCACCTCGCGACCTTTGACGATGCGCTTCCAGAGGGCTTCATTGAGCGGGCCGAGGCCAGATTGCGCGACGGCCGAGACCGGCAGCACCTCCACGTCGTCTGGGAACCGCGCTCGGGCCTGGGCCACCCATTCCTCCGCGAGGTCTGGGCCTACGATGTCCATCTTGGTCAGTGCCACCATGCGCGGCTTGTCGAGCAGGTGCGGGCTGAAAGCTTCCAGTTCCGCCAGAAGCGTGTTGTACGCCTCGCCGGGCTTTTCCTCCTCGGCGGGGATGCAGAAGAGCAAGACGGCGTTGCGTTCGACGTGCTTGAGGAATCGGATGCCGAGCCCTTTTCCGTCGCTCGCGCCCTCAATGAGGCCGGGAATGTCGGCGATGACGAACGAGCGCCAGTCGCCGAGGTAGACCATGCCCGAGGCTGGGCTCCAGCGTCGTGAACGGGTAGTCCGCGATCTTGGGCTTGGCGGCGCTCACGGCGCTCACAAGCGTACTTTTGCCTGCGTTGGGAAACCCGACGAGGCCCACGTCCGCCAGAAGCTTGAGCTCCAGCGTTACGTCGCGCTCTTCGCCTTCGGTGCCGGGCTGTGCGTATTGCGGCGATTGGCGCGTCGCGCTCTTGAAGTGCACGTTGCCGCGTCCGCCCAACCCACCCTGGGCGAGCGTGAGGGTCTGGCCTTCCTCGGTGATCTCGCCCAGCACCTCCTCCGTTCCGCCGTCTTTGGCGACGGTCCCGAGCGGCACGCGAATAACGATATCCGATCCCGTCTTGCCCGAGCGCTGCCCGCCTTCTCCCGGCTGGCCGCTCTCGGCTTTGTGGTGCCGGTTGTAGCGCAGGTCTAAGAGGGTGTACAGCGTGGAGTCGCCCACCAAGCTGACCGAGCCTCCCGCGCCGCCGTCGCCGCCGTCGGGGCCGCCGCTGGGCTCGTACTTGGCGCGGCGGAAGTGCGCGCTGCCCGGCCCTCCGCGGCCGCTCTTGACGGAAATGGTGACGTAGTCGACGAACTTCATGCGGGCCTCTGGCGGTGTGGCCCAAACGTAGCGCGGGACGCGCGCCCGTACCGGCAATCCCGGGTGAGGAACGCGCCCCGCGAAGACTCCCGCCAGAGGCTGTGACCACGCTGCAGCCCAGCGCCTGTGGCGCCAGAGGCTCAGCCGCCTAGTGCCGGAAGATGCCGCGGCGCTTGCCCTTGGCAAACGGGCGCCAGACGAGTCCTGCGGAGAGTCGGCCGCTGGCGAACTCGATATCCTCGAACGTGCGAAAGTCGGCGTCCTCGGTCTGGAGTTCCTCCAACCGCCCGCCGGTGCCTTCGAGCGCGAGCTCAACGCCCACCTTGCGGCTGAGACGCACCTCGACGCCCGCGCCGAGCGTGAGCCCCCCGCCGCTCAACCGTGGGTCCTCGTCAGCGTCCGAGCCTCTGGCGTCGAGGATGATGCTCGTGCCGCGCAGGCCCGTGCGGAAAAAAGGGTTGACACGGCCAGACGGGAGCAGGTTGAACTGCGCGCCGAACTCTCCGCCGACGAGGGTGTAGTCGTCGCCAAGCGGGCCGAGGTCCGCGACGGGGATGCTGTCGACGACGCGGTCGATCTCGCCCTCCGACTGGATCCGTGCAGCGTTTGTGCTGAGGTAGAGCGTGACGGTCTTGGACAGGCCGAGGCCGACGCGGAGGCCAAGGCCGCCGCCCTCTTCGGTCTCGGCGTCGTCTATGTCGCCGAGCGCGATGCCGGTGCCATAGACGCTCGGCGTAAAGGACCATCCCTTCTGGGCGGACGCGGACGTGGCGGCGAGAACAAAGGTGAGAGCGAGAAGAAGCGGGCGCATGATCGTGTGGGGGTTGCGTGGCCTCTGCTGGGCGCCAGAGGCGAAACGTGCGGATCTTGCTAGGCCCGACGCGCGCCACCCCCGAGAGGTTACATGAAGGAAGTCACGATCTACACCGACGGCGCCTGTTCTGGAAACCCTGGCCCTGGCGGCTGGGGCGCCCTGCTCCAGTTCGGACAGCCGCCCATCGAGAAAGAGATGTCCGGCCACGAGGTCGACACGACGAACAACCGCATGGAGCTCGCCGCCGCTGCCGAGGCGATGGAGGCGCTCACGGCACCCTGCAAGGTCCGCCTGCACTCGGACAGCGCGTACCTCGTCAACGCCTTCAACGACGACTGGCTGAGCGGATGGCAGCGCCGCGGCTGGAAGAAGTCGGACAAGAAGCCGGTCCTCAACCGCGATCTGTGGGAGCGGCTTCTGGCGCAGGCCAAGCGCCATGAGGTGACGTGGATTAAGGTCAAGGGCCACTCCGGCCACCCGCTCAACGACCGCGTGGACGCGCTCGCGGTCCAGGGACGCGAGGTGGCGCGCATCGAGCGCGACGGCTGAGCCTCTGGCGCCAGAGGCCTCGGGGCATTGGGGTGGTGCGTGGCTACCCCCCGCTTCGCTCGCCCGCTGGTCGCGAAGCTGTCCCCCTCAACGAGGGGGACAATTCCCACCGCGGTCTTCCCGAATAGGGAGTCAAGCCTCCAGCGTCTGCAAGATTGAGATGTGGATTGTCCCCCTTGGCAAGGGGGACAGCTTGACCGCCGTCCAGGCGTGTTAAGCGGGGGGTGCTGCACAGCCGAGCGCAAAACCCCGCCAGAGGCCTCTGGCGCCGGAACACCTCTCGCGAGACACCCCGCCAGAGGCATCCCGGCTCCGGTTATCTTTCCCCCATCGCCTCCACCCGCCCCCTGTGAGCACCCCTCGAAAGCGCTCGTCGTCATCCAAGACGCGGAAGACAAAGGCCTCTGGCGGCGCCACGTCGCACCAGCGGAAGATGGAGATCCTCGGCTTGGTGCTGATGGCGCTCGCGCTGCTGCTCTCGCTGGCCGTCGTCACGCACAGCCGCGCGGACGATACCATCCTGGCGCGTGAGAACATCGAGACGCTGATGGAGCCGGGCGACAACCGGGCGGAGAACCTGCTGGGGCCCATTGGCGCCGTCGTGTCACAGTCGCTCGTGACCGATCTGTTGGGCTTCCCCGTGCTGCTGCTGCTCGGGATTCTGTTCGCGTGGGGCTATGTGATGCTCCGCCAGAAGACGCCCATCTTTCTGCCCCTGTTTACCGGCCTCGCGTTTGCAGGTGCGTTTTTCCTCGCCTGCCTCTTCGGGTGGATCGACGCGCGAGTGGACACGCCGCTGGACCTGTGGAGCGGCGCGCTGGGGGCGGGCGTCGCGGGCTGGATCGAGGGGCTCGTCGGCCCGGTCGGCGCGTTCATCGTGCTCGCAGTCGCCGTCGTCGTTGTGGCTCTGCTGGTGTACGACCGCGATATTCAGTCGTCTCTGGACCGGGCCGAGGGCGCCGTGGGTGGCATCACCGCCGGGCTTACCGGCACGTGGGCGAGCTACCGCGCCGGGGCGCAAGAGCGCAAGGACCTTCGCGCCAAGGCTCGCGAGGAGCGGCAGAAGGAGCGCGAAACCGCCTTAGCAGAACGCAAAAACTCGCGCAAGCCGAAGCCCAAAGCGAAACCCACGCCTCTGGCGCCCGCCCCGGCACCGGCGCTGACGATCGCCCCGGCGCCCGCTCGCGAAGCTGCGCCCGTCCCCGAGGTCCCGCGCGTGCCACTGCCGCGCACCACGCCAGAGGCCTCTGGCGACGACGACGTATCGGCGCGCCTCTTCGCCGACGCCCAGCCTGTCGACGACTCGCTGGTGGACGAACTCGTAGGCGAGCAGTTCGGAACGACGGCCTCTGGCGATGGAGACACGCCCATCCATGTCCACGGGCAGATCGAAGAGGAGACGGCCGACCTCGACGCCGCCAGAGGCGACTCGAAGGGGAAAATCCGGCCCGACGAGCGCGAGCTCGCCTACGACTTCCCCAGCATTGAACTCCTGGAGATGCCCGGCGAGGGCGCCGAGATCGACATGGACGAGATCGAGGACAACAAGCAGATCCTGCTCGACAAGCTGGAGACGTACAACATCCAGATCAGCGAGATCGACGCGGTCGTCGGCCCGACGGTCACGCGCTACGAGCTCACGCCGGCTCCTGGCGTCAAGATCAGCCGCATCACGGCGCTGGAAAACGACCTGGCGATGGCGCTGGCCGCGGCGGGCATCCGCATCATCGCCCCGATTCCAGGCAAGAGCAGTATCGGTGTCGAGATTCCGAACCGCACGCGCGAGATGGTGCGGCTGCGGCAAACGCTCGAAAAGAAGAAATTTCGCGACGCCGGGCGCGGCGGCGGCATGGCGCTGCCCGTCCCCATCGGCAAGACCATCGAGGGCGAGACGCACCTGATGGACCTCGCAAAGATGCCTCACCTCTTGATTGCCGGGGCCACAGGCTCGGGCAAGTCCGTGGGCCTCAACACGCTCATCATCGGGCTGCTGTACGCCAAGCACCCGGCGGACCTGAAGTTCGTGATGGTGGACCCGAAAAAGATCGAGCTCAACGGCTACGCGACGCTGCTCAACCACTTCGTGGCGATGCCCGAGGACGCTGAGGACCCGATCACGACCGACTTCGCGCAAGCGGCCGCCGTGCTCAGGTCCTGCGAGCGCGAGATGGAGATCCGCTACGACTTGCTCGCCGAGGCGGGCGTGCGCGGCATCGAGGAGTACAACAAAAAGGTGGCCTCTGGCGCGACGGCCGACCTGGGCAAAAAGCACCGGCACCTGCCGTACATCGTCGTCGTGGTGGACGAGTTGGCGGACCTCATGATGACGAGCGCGAAGGAGGTGGAAGCGCCCATCGCGCGGTTGGCGCAGATGGCGCGCGCGGTCGGTGTGCACCTGGTTCTCGCCACGCAGCGGCCAAGCGTTGATGTCATCACGGGCCTCATCAAGGCAAACTTCCCCAGCCGCATCGCCTACCAAACCTCGTCCAAGATCGACTCCCGCACCATCATCGACGGCGGCGGCGCGGAGCAACTCGTGGGCAACGGCGACTGTCTGTACATGAACGGGTCCCGCATCATTCGCCTGCAGGGACCGTTTGTGAGCGTGGGCGAGGTGGAGCGCATCGCGGACTTTATCGGCGCGCAGGACGGCTCCGGCCCCTACCTGCTCCCGCCGATGGAGCCCGGCTCGGACGCGCCCGAGGGCTCGGCCGGTGCCAACATCTCGGACCGCGACGATCTGTTCGACGACGCCGCGCGCGTCATCGTGCGCTCCCAGCAGGGATCGGTGAGTCTGCTCCAGCGCAAGCTCTCGGTCGGGTACACGCGCGCGGCGCGGTTGGTAGATCAGTTGGAAGAAGCGGGCATCGTCGGCGAGTTCGAAGGCTCCAAAGCCCGCGAGGTCCTCGTCGGCAGCGAGAGCCAACTGGACGCGCTTCTGGCGGGCGAGACCAACATCGACGACGTGGCGCCCGACGTGCCGTTCGACTTCCCGTCGTGATGGGGTACGGGGTACGAAGTACGAGGTACGGATCCAGCGCGAGCGCTCCAGCTAGAGGGTACCCGGTACCCCGCACCCGGTACCTGCGATGACCCTCGGCATCCTCGGCGGAGGTCAACTCGGCCGCATGAGCGCGCTTGCCGCTCTCCGCATGGGCATCGACGTGCGCATCCTCACGCCAGAGGCGGCCTCTGGCGGCGTGCCCGGCCCCGTCGCGGCGTTCGCGAACGTGACGGTTGCCGACTGGACCGACCCGAGCGTCTTGCGCGAGTGGGCCACCGGCTGCGATGCCGTCACGGTCGAAAGCGAGTGGGCGCCCGCCGAGCTTCTGGCGGCGGTATGCCCCGAGACCCCGATTCGGCCGCACCCCGCAACGCTGCGGTTCATCCGCCACAAAGGGCGCCAGAACGATGTGCTGAGATACGCAGGCGTGCCGGTTCCCTATTACGTGAACTGCGCCACGCTAGAGGCCGCGCGTCAGGCTCCCAACGCCTTCGGCTGGCCGGTCATGGCGAAGAAGTACGAGGGCTCCTACGACGGCTACGGCAACGCCACGTGCCGCGCGCCAGAGGATCTGGAGCGGGCGTGGCAGGACTCTGGCCTCTGGCGATGGACTGCTGATCGAAGCGTTCGTGCCCTTCGAGCGCGAGGTCTCGGCGCTCGTCGCGCGGCGCGAGAACGGCGAGACGGCGGTCTACCCCATCATCGCGAGCGAGCACCGCGAGCACCAGTTGTGGGCCGCGCACGTGCCCGCGGGACTCTCGCCAGAGGCCGAGGCGCGGGCCCGCGAGGTCGCCTCTGGCGCGATTGCGGCGGTCGGCGGCGTGGGGCTGTTGGCAGTCGAGATGTTCTTGATGCCGGACGGGAATGTGCTCGTCAACGAGATCGCGCCGCGGCCGCACAACACGGGTCACCTGACGATTGAGGCGTGCCACGGCTCGCAGTTCGAAAACCACGTGCGGGCGGCGCTAGATCTGCCTCTGGCGAACCCAGCGTTGCGCGTGCCCGCGGCCTGCATGGTCAACGTCGTCGGCACGCGCGAGGGGAAGCGGGCGCCGGACATGCGGGCTGCGCTCGCGGTCTCGGACGCGGCGGTACACCTCTACGGCAAGGCGGACTCGCGCCCGCACCGGAAGCTGGGCCACGTGACGGCGACAGGCGATACGCCAGAGGCGGCGCGCGAGATGGCCGAGCAGGCGGTGCGCGCGTTGGGCTTGTAGGCGCGCCTCTGGCGCCATACGTTTGAGCATTCACTCGCCTTTTGCGCCATGCTTTCCGTCCTCCTCGCTCTTCTGTCGCTCATCGCGGTCCCTCAGCAAGACGTAGATCTGGAGGTCACGTTTCTACGGGCGACAAATGCCGTTCAAGCTCGTCTGCTGATCCAAGACGCTGCGCCAGAGGCGAAGATCGAGGAGGTAACGTTTAAGCCGCTGAGCATCGGCGGAGGAGTGGAGCAGGTGCCAACAGCGGAGCAGATGGAAGCGTTGATCTCGGGCGGCGCAATCTCAGTCGAAGTCCGCAGCGTCAGGAATTCGCTCGCTGCAACCGGCTTCCCCGCGGACTTGGACAGCCTACCGGCGCTGCGCGCGCGGTCAGAGCGCCCGCGGTACTCAGTCCGCATCGAACTGCCCGGCGCGTGGACGACACATCAGGGCACAGACCTGTTTGCTTCTGTACTCGGCGCACCCGCTGGCGGAAGCAAATCGGCCAATACCGCGCGGCTGTCGGTGGCCTCTGGCGACGCCGCGGCGGTCCGCGAGCGGCTTCTCGCGCGGCCCGAGGTCGTCATGGTGGAGGTGCGGTAGGCGGCACGGATAATCGCGCCAAGCGGAACGCCTGCGTGACGCCAGGGGCCTCTGGCGCTCGGCATTGCATCTAACAACGCCAGAGGCCGAAACCAGGGGCAACACTCCTCCCTGGTGACATGACCTACGCCCTGATCGCTCTCGCCCTCGTGCTCGCCGCGGGCCTCGCGCTTCTCTACAACAAGCTCGTGCGGCTGCGCCGGGCGGTCGAGAACGCGTTTGCGCAGATCGACGTGCAGTTGCAGCGGCGGCACGATCTGATTCCCAACCTGGTGGAGACGGCCAAGGCGTACCTCACGCACGAGCAGGCCACGTTCGAAGGCGTCGCGCGGGCGCGGTCCCAGGCGGCGCAGGCTCGCGCCGAGGCCACGCCGACGGATGCGCCGTCGATGCGCGCGCTCGCACAGGCCGAGACTGGACTGGGTGCGGCGCTCGGGCGCCTCATGGCCGTGAGCGAGGCACACCCCACGCTGCAAGCCGACGCGCAAATGGCGGCGCTGCACGAGGAGCTCTCGTCCACAGAAAACCGCATCGCGTTCTCGCGCCAGGCCTACAACGATTCCGTGACGCGCTACGACGTGAGCGTGGAAAGCGTGCCGGGCGTGTTCGTGGCCGGTCCGCTGGGCTTCAAGCCCGCCGAGAGCCTGCTCGTGGCCCCGCCAGAGGCAGCGGTCGCGCCTCGCGTGGCCTTCGCGTGAGCCTCTGCCTCTGGCGGGTGCCCTTGGGGTGTCGCCAGAGGCGAGGGCTCGGGCCTCTGGCGCGATGACCACCACCGACTTTCTCGCCGCCCAGCGCAGCGCGCAGTCCGCCTCACGCGTGCTCCTGGCCGTGTTCGCGCTCTACGCGCTGGCTGCGGGCGCGGCGTACCACGTCGTCATGCGCGAGATCGCGCAGCGCCTGTCCATGCACCTCGGAGGCGGCTGGGCGCCTCTGGCGGTGTGGCTCGTGCCAGCCGCATTCGTGGGCCTCATGATCGCCAGAGGCGTGCGGACCTACCGGCACCTTTCGGACCCCGACCAAGCGCTTTCCGCAGTGGGCGCGAATCCGGTCGCGCTCCGGCCACAGGCTCCAAACGAGCGGCGCCTGCGCAACGTGGTGGAAGAAGTCGCCGTCGCGGCGTCGATCCCGGTTCCGGCCGTCTGGATTCTGGACGGCCAGGGCGGGCTCAACGCGATGGCGGCGGGCGCAGACGAACACCACGCCGTCCTCTTCACCGACGCGGCCACGCATGAGTTCACGCGCGACGAGTTGCAGGCCGTCGCCGCGCACGAGATCGCACACCTGGCCTCTGGCGACACGCGCATCAACACGCTCACCGCCGCCTTCGTGGCGGGCGCAGGGGCAGGCATGGTGCCGTTCCTCTGGATGGGCCGCAAGTTTCTAAAACTGCTCGTGCTTCTGGTTTCCAGTGTGGCCGGGGGCGGGCGCGACGACGACCCTCAGGGTCTGCTCGCGGTCCTGGTTCTGGGCGTGGGCGGGCCCATCCTCCCGCTCCTTCTCATCCACGCCGCGTTCAGCGGGTCGCCGGTCGTCAGTCCGGCCTGGCTTCTCGTGACAGGTTTCTGGACTCTGATGGTCGGCATGGTGCCTCTGGCGGGCATCGGTGCCGCTGGGCATCTGGTAGGCACGCTCTTGACAGTGGCCGTGTCGCGCCAGCGCGAGCACCACGCCGACGCCCTCGCGCTCCAACTCACGCGCCACGCCGAGGCCCTCGCGAGCGCCCTTCGCCGCGTCGCGGAGCAGCCCATGAAGGGCCATGTCATCACGCCCGAGCGGGCGCGCCTGGATCACTTCTTCTTCGCGCGGCCCACAACCGACCCGCCCGCGTTCTCGCTCACCGAGCCGCACCCGCCTCTGGCGGAGCGCGCCCGCCGCGTCGCCGGTCGCGCGCTCATCCTCGCCCCTGGCGACAGGCAGCGCCGCCATGGGCCTGCCCCCCGCGCGCCGCAAGCCGGCGCGGCGCTCGGCGCGTTGCAACGCCCCCTCGCGATGCTACCCGCGCCACTTCTAGATGCCTGCCACGACGCAACGCTGGCGCCTCTGGCGGTGCTGGCCGTCCTCGCCAGCGAAGGCAAGACGCCAGAGGCCGATGCGCGCCGCGCCATCTCAGGCGCTTCGCTCGACGCCGATGCGGTGTTCGCTCTCTCGACGGGCCTGCGCTCGGGTGCCGACCTTCTTCCTGCCATCGAGGTCGCGATGCCTGCCTTGCGCGAGATGGACGGCCCGGCCCGCCAGAGGCTAGCCGAGGCGGTGCGGGCGTTGATCGCGGCGGACGGCACGGAAACGCTCGCGGAGCACGCGGTCCTGCAGATGCTCCGGTGGGGGTTTGCGCCGCCGCCCTCGGGCCACGCGCTGGGCGCCGAGATCGCCCGCGCGAGCGATGTGCTCTTCGCCTGCATCGCGAGCGCAGGCTCGCCTCTGGCGGCGGCCCAAACCGGCGCCCTCGCGGCGGGCCGAGCCGCTCTGCGTGCCACGCTTCCTCTCCCGGCTCCGCCAGAGGCGCAAACCGCCCGGGCGCAAACCGCCGGGGCGCATGCCGGGGCGCAAACCGCCGGGGCCTCTCGCGAGTCACCGTTCGAACAGCTGGATGGCGCGCTAAACGTGCTTCGCCGTGCCTCGCCCGTGCAGCGCCACGCAGTACTGGACGCCGCCCACGCTGTCGTCACCGCAGACGGGCGCACGCTGCGCGAGGAAGCAGCGCTGCTGCGCGCCGCGGCCCTCGCCCTGGGCGTCGCGTGCGTGGTCCACCCCAGGCCTCTGGCGCCAGAGGCGGCGCCCGCCACGGTCCAGCCTCCGGCGAGGATAGCCTCGCTAGCTTGAGGCGCACCCCTCATGCCTCAATGTCTGCTCCTCTCGTCGGCATCGCGATGGGCTCCGAGTCGGACTGGCCGACGATGGAGGCCGCCGCCCAGATCCTTGCTCAGTTCGACGTCCCGTTCGAGTGCCGTGTGCTCTCGGCCCACCGCACGCCAGAGGCCATGACCGAGTACGCGCAGTCGGCGCGCGCTAGAGGCTTGCGCGTCATCGTCGGCGGCGCGGGCGGCGCGGCGCACTTGCCGGGCATGATCGCGGCCAGCACCACGCTGCCGGTCATTGGCGTGCCGGTGCAGACGCGCGCGCTGGGCGGGCTGGACTCGCTCTACTCCATCGTGCAAATGCCCGGCGGCGTGCCCGTTGCGACGGTCGCCATCGGCGGCGCCAAAAACGCAGGGCTTCTAGCGGTCCAGATCCTCGCGACAACCGATGAGCCTCTGGCGGCACAACTGGATGTCTACAGGCAGGACCTTCGCGATCTCGTAGCGGGCATGGACGAGCGCGTACGCCAGCACGGCGCAGACCTGGCAGCCTAGCGCCAGAGGCGCGCTCCGCCAGAGGCGCGCTCCGCCAGATAAGACGTTCACATACTGGCACGGTTGGCGATCACTCGGCCGCGCAGATTGTCACGCCACAGGCCTGCGGCTCAGCCTGGTGCGCGCCTGTTGCAGTGGCGGCCAAACGGACTCGGGACGCCAGAGGCCTGGCAGACTCACAGTCCACCCCGGGAATAGCCCTCTGCGAGCCCGCCACCGCGAAGACGCCTCCGAGCCTCTGGCGCACCACAGCCACCTCCACGCGCGAGTTCAATGGCCTCGAAACCCTCAAGGACGTGCGAGAGACTGGTTTGGGCTCACAGGGTGCTCCAGAGGTCGGCGTCTCCCCCAGACATCCGGAGCCAAGCGGATATGTGTGCACTCCTGCTAGCGCATCTACGGGCCGCTTGACTACACGAGTCCTCCCAAAAACATCCTTGAGGCATCTGTTACATGCATCCGCCGTCTCAGGCAGACATAGCTTTGCCATCTCTCCACAGAGCGCTCTATACTGTGGAAGGGCTTCCGGCCCGCTCTATCCACACCCTCTCCCTCTATGTACAAGGCTACCCTCGCGCTTTTAGCGCTCGCCCTATCAGCAGGCCCTGCCACAGCACAAGATCCCATTGTGCCGTCTGCAGCGAACATGTACCAGATCGCGCTCAACGGGATGCCGGTCACCATCGACGCGCAGTTCTCCGATTGGATGGACGCGCAGCCGCTCTTCTTCAGTCAGGACGAGCCCAACTTTCTGCAAGCCAACGGCAGCCCTGTCTTCGGAGTCCCCGAAAGCCCGGCCGACTTCTCCGGCTTCTTCGCCATGAAGGCCGACAGTGAGAATCTCTACTTCCTGACGGTTGTCCGTGACGAGGGCGCCCCAATGATCGGCACGCCCGATACGCCCAACCGCGCCTTCTTCTACGATCACCTCTCGGTCTATCTCGGCCTCTTCGATGTTGGAGCAAACGGCGTAAGCCCGCACCTTCAGCCGACGGGTGAGGAAGCGGACAACGCGAACAACTTCCAGTTTGTCAACGCCTCCACCGGAGAAACCTTCGTCGGTGACGGTGCGCGCACGTACCGCATCTCACCCGAGAGCGACAACTCCGGCACCACGCTCGGCCCAGACTACCAGTTCTACATCCGCGCGCTCGATTACGGCGGCGATGGCAACGTGGTCACCGGCGACGACGTGCAGACGTACATCGGCGGCATCGTCGACTCCACTGCATCAGGCACCACAGCCTCCACGCGCTTCCTGACCGACGACACCGGCACCGAGGTCGGCTACGTCATGGAATGGAAGGTGCCTCTGGCGAGCCTCGCCGGTGACATCACCAGCCGTACCAGCCGCGCCAAGTACAACGGCATCGAATTCCCCACCTACACGCCGCGAGATGGCGATGTGGTGCCTTTCGACTACGACATAACCGACCAAGACGACACCGATCTCAACACGGAGATCTTCATGCGCGGTGGCAACCGCCCCGCACTCTTCCGCGACTCCTACGCCTTCGGTCTCCGCGGTCAGTTCGTCGACCTCTCCACACGAATGGACGGCGAGGCGACCTCGCTGCTCGGGAAGTACTTCATCGACTACGACCAGGATGCCGGTGTCACCATCGACGGCGCCACCGCTGAAGACTGGGCCGACGCTCGCTGGATCGGCTTTAGCCAGGATGAGATCAACTTTCTGCAGGCCAACGGCAACCCTGTCTTCGGAGTCCCCGAAAGCCCGGCCGACTTCTCCGGCTTCTTCGCCATGAAGGCCGACGACGACAACCTCTACTTCGCCATCCGCGTGCGCGACGAAGGCGCTCCGATGATCGGACTTCCAGACACGCCCAACCGCGCGTTCTTCTACGATCACCTCTCGACGTACCTCGGCCTGTACAACATTGGCACCTTGAAAGGCTCGCCTCACGTTGAAGCTGTCAACGATGGCGCGGACAACTTCCAGTTCATCGACCCCAACGGCAACCCATTCGTTGCGACGCCTGGACGCACCTATCGGATCGGGCCTGGCACGGATAACTCCGGAACCACACTCGGCGCCGACTACCAGATCTACGTTCGCGCGCTGGATTACGGTGGCGACGGCAACGTGGTCACCGGCCTGGACGTGCAGGAGTACAACGGCGGTGCCGTCGATAGCACGATCACGCAGACAACTGCTGCGACCTCGTTCCTAACCGACGACTCCGACACTGAAGTTGGATACATCCTAGAATGGCAGGTGCCGCTGGATGCGCTCGCAGGTGACATCTTCAACCCGATCACGCGCGCAGCGTTTACAGGCCTGGAATACCCCCGGTTCATGCCTCGCATCGGCGACGTGATTCCGTTCGACTATGACGTAACGGACCAGGACGACGACAACCTGAACACAGAGGTCTTCATGCGCGGCGGAAACGCGCCCGCTCTCTTCCGCGACTCGTTCGGCTTCGGTCTGCGCGGTCAGTTCGTGCAAGATGGTGCGTTTGTCGCCATCAACCCGGTCGTCGTCGACAACGAGAACGGCCCACGTGCCGCCCGAGGCGAGATGGACGCCGCGCGTCCAAACCCCTTCCGGGGCACAACGCAGCTGTCGTTCTCGCTGACGGAGGCGCAGGACGTGCGCTTGGAGGTCTACAATGCGCTGGGACAGAAGGTCGCCACGCTCGTCGACGGCTCGCTCGCCGCGGGTGAGCACCTGGTGCCGTTCGCGGCCACAGGCCTGGCCTCTGGCGTCTACGTCTCGCGCCTTACCACGGCGGACGGCCAGGTGTACACGACGCGCATGACGCTCGTGCGCTAAAGGCCACACCAGAGCCTCTGGCGGCCGCCAGAGGCTCTGGACGTTTTGCCCGCGCCGGGCGTTTGGGGTCCTCCCGCGTCCGGCGGATTTGCTTTTGCCCCGTGCGGCGTTCGCACTCGCTCCCACCGCCTTCGTGTTTCGCACTTCTGGGACCGCTCCCCTGCTCGTCCTGCTAGCCGTGTTGGCTGTAGCACCCGTAGCAGCTCAGACCACTGGAAAGATTTCGGGCGTCGTCCGCGACGCCAGCGGCGAGCCGCTTCCGGGCGTCAACGTCCTGCTCGAAGGCACCGGCCGTGGCGCCGCGACCAACTTCGACGGCGAGTACTTCGTCATCGGCGTGCCCTCTGGCACCTACAATGTTGCGGCCTCGCTCCTTGGCTATCAGACCGTCCGCGTGACGGATGTGGACGTGCGCGTAGATCGCACTACCGATCTCGACTTCGAGCTCAGCGAGGAAGCCTCCGACCTGGGAGAAGTCACCGTCGTCGCCAACCGTGCCCTTGTCGAGCGCGACCGCACATCGGCGTCGGCCAAGGTCACCGGAGACGAGATCCTCGCGCTCCCGGTCGATGGGTTTCAAGATGTCATCGCGCTCCAGGCAGGTGTAACGAGGAGCGCCTCTGGCTCTATTCACATCCGCGGCGGCCGCGCAAGTGAGATCAAGTATTACGTGGATGGCGTCGCCGTCTCCAACCCCTTTAACAACGGTCTCGCCGCGCCCGTCGAGAACTCCGCCGTCGAGGAGGTGGAAGTCATCTCCGGCTCCTTCAACGCCGAGTACGGCCAGGCCAACTCCGGCATCGTCAACATTGTGACCCGCTCTGGTGGCAGCGATCTTTCCGGCTCCTTCATTGGCAGCATCGGTGGCTACCTCTCCTCCAACGACGAGGCTTTCAACGATTTGGACCAGGCGCCCATCTTTGGCGAGCAGTACGCCGAGGTCGCCCTTGGCGGCCCGACCGGCATCCCCAAGCTTTCGTTTTTCACCAACGCCAAGATCACAGACCGCAACGGCTGGCTCTACGGGCGAGAGGTGTTTACGCCCGGCGACAGTTCCACCTTTAGCGGCGCGCCCAGCACATGGGACATCCAGGCCTCTGGCGACTCGTCCGCGGTCTCGCTCAACGGCTCCAAGGGCGTCACGTTTTTCGGCAAACTGGACTACGCGCTTAGCAGCAGCCTTCGCCTGTCCTACTCCGGGACCTATGGGGACACCGAGGCGCGGTCTTACAACCACTTCTACCGGTTCAACCCTGGCTTTCTGCCAACGCAGAACTCCACGTCTACCAATCACCTCCTCGCGTTCAACCACATCGTCGATGCGCGGACGTTCTACGACGTGCGCCTGAGCGCGTTTACGACTGACTTTCGTCAGTCGGTCTACGAGGATCCGCTCGATCCCCGCTACGCCGACATCTTCGGCCGAGGCAACCAGCCGTCGTTTGTCTTCAACACCGGCGGAGTGGACCCACGCCACATCTCTCGTGCGAGCACGTCCTACGGTGTGGACGTAGACGTGACACGCCAGTTTGGCCGCTCGCATCTCGTCAAGGGGGGGCTAGAGGTCAAATCGCACGATCTGGACCTCCAGGAGTTCTTCGTGGAGGTCGATCCGCGACGGTTTGGATCGCTCGATCCGCAGATCGCAGACCCATCGACGAACCGGAACAACAGGTACAACCAGAGGCCTTTGGAAGCCGCGCTGTACCTGCAGGACAAGATTGAGATCGATGACCTGATCATCAACGCAGGCCTGCGCCTAGACTATTTCAACGCGAACGCCCCCGTCCCAACCGACCTCAGCGATCCGCAGAACGTTCTCGACCCACGTCCTGAAAGCGAAGCCTATCGCGACGCCTCAGCCAAGGTGCAGGTCTCGCCTCGCCTCGGCTTCGCATTCCCGATCACCGACCGCGGCATCGTCCATGCCTCCTACGGCCAGTTCTTTCAGATTCCCGAGTTTAGCCGTCTCTACGAGAACTCCGAGTTCGAGGTCGCGCTGGGCAACTTCAACACTTACATCGGCAACGCTGACCTAGAGCCGCAGCGCTCGTCGGTCTACGAGATTGGCCTGCAGCAGCAGTTCGGCGAGAACTTCGCCATAGACATCACCGGCTACTACCGCGACCTCCGCAACCTACTTGGCACTGGCCTTTACGAGACGCGCACCGGCGGCGACACCTACGGCCGATACGAAAATGCCGACTTCGGCACGGTCCGCGGCGTCACGACTGCGTTCTCGTTTGTCTTCCCCGAGACTGGCATCCGAGGCGGTGTGAACTACACGTTCCAATCCGCCAGAGGCAACGGCTCCGATCCACGCCAGGCCTTCCTGGACGCGCAGGGAAACGCTGAGGCCACACGCGTTCTCATTCCTCTCGATTGGGACCAGCGTCACAATTTCTCGGCTACGGTTTCGGCTCTCGTGAGCGGCTGGACTCTGGGTGCCATCGGCACGCTTTACACCGCCTACCCGTTCACGCCGCGAGATGCGCAGCGCCAGCCCATCGTGGAGCTTCGCAACCTCGCGCGTTACAAGGGCGAGGCGCGTCTCGATCTCCGCGCTTCACGCGGCCTGACCGTCCGTGGCCTCACGGCCCAGCTTCTCGTCATCGGCGAGAACCTGCTCGACTTCTACCGCGCTGACCGCTACCCCGTCATCTTCCCTAATGAGGTGGAAGCGCAGGAAACCAATGGGCTGACGCAGGTCAACACGCTAAACGACTTCCTCTACAACCCGTCCATCCAGCCGGCTCCACGGTCGGTTCGCGTCGGGCTCCAGATCGACTTTTGAACGTGATGCACTTCCCCTCGCCAGAGGCTTCCCTTTCGGCACAGGTCACTCCCCCGACGGAGGCGTACACCTCGCCAGAGGCTCGCCACCGCCTCCCCTTCTGGCTCGTCGCGCTCGCATTTGCGTGCGCGGCGCCGTCTGCGCTCGCGCAGGTCAACGAGTCCGGGGTGTTTGTCAACCCGGAGCCTGGTCTGCGCGAGTGGCGGACAGACCTCAACGTCAACGGCAACCAGGTCGAGTCCATCGTGACCAACATCGGTACCGTCGGCAAGGGCAACGAGACGGTCAACCAGGCCGGTGTGTGGCCCAAGGGGACTGGCCACGGGCACTTGCACGAGATGTCTGGTCTCGTCGCGAGCCGCGTACCTAACGCCTCTGGCGAGCAGACCGTCGTCGTCTCGGACGGCTACATCGACGGCGGCGGTGGGCCGCTGGACGAAACCGACGGACTCGTGGAGTGGAAATTTCAGCCCAAGCCGGGATATTTCCAACGCAATGCGGCCTCTCCCGAGATCGCTAACTCGCTCAACGAGAACTCCTGGCCCGCTACCTGGCCTGGTCGCCCGTCAGAATGGAACGGACTGTGGAACGGCTTCTTCGGCCTCAATCAGTTCAACGCTGACCAGGAAGTGTTCTACGTCGTCGATGACTGGACCAACCGCGAGTTCGAGGTTTACCCCTTCGGACAGGGTGAGTCGCGGAAGCGCGGTCTCGGTCTGCAAATCGACGTGCGGTTGTTTCAGTGGGCGCAAGCACTCGCAAAGGACATTCTGTTCATGCAGTACGCCGTGTCCAACGCCGGAAACATTGACTACACCGAGAGGCTGGCCCAGAATCCGATGTTCTTCGGCGGTTACACCGACACCAACCCTGCAGGCTCTGGCGCCTCGGATGATGCAGCGGCCTTTAACCGGCAGGCAGATATCGTCTACGGATGGTCCCTGACCGGGCGCGGCACCTGGGTACAATTTCCCGAGATCCCGCCGGGCTACGTCGGCTGGAAGTTTTTAGAGAGCCCTTCCATCTCCGACGATGGCATCGACAACGACGAAGACGGCATCACGGACGAAAGCCGAGACAATGCCGCTGGCGCCCTGATCTCCGGCCCATGCGGCATCTACGGCCCACCGGCTGAGCACTGGGAAGGCGATGAGGACTGCGACTGGATCGCGGACATCGACGACAAAGGCACGGACGGCATCGGCCCCGAGGAAGACGGCTATCCCGGCCCCGACGCGGACGGAACAGAAGGCAATGGCCGCCCGGATCAGGGCGAGCCCAACTTCGGACTGCTCGACAAAGACGAATCCGACCAAGTGGGCCTGACCTCGTTTAACGCGCCCCTCTTTGGCGTAGTCGACATCAAGGACGAGCCCGCCGTCTGGCGCCGCTTGCAGCCTGGATTCTTCGACGTGCCGCAACAGGGCGTTAACCAGGTCTGGATTTTCTCCTCCGGTCCCTTTGGCCTCGCGCCGGGCCGTACAGAGCGCTTCTCCACGGCCTTCCTCTGGGGCGCCAACGAGCAGGCCATGTTCCGCACGGCGCAGGTCGCGCAGCGCATCTTCGACGCCGACTACCGCTTTGCGCGACCGCCACGCCAGCCGCAACTCACCGTCGTGCCCGGCGACGGTCGTGTAACGCTGTTGTGGGACGACCTCGCGGAACTCTCGCGTGACCCGATCTACGGCCGCGACTTTGAGGGTTACCGCATCCTGAAGTCCACGGACCCTCAGTTCCGCGACGCGCAGGACATCACCGATGCTCTCGGCAACGCGGTATACAAGCGTGCTCTCGCTCAGTTCGACCTGGTCAACGGCCTTACCGGCCCCCACCCGCTCCAGTTCGGCGAAGAGATCAACCTGCCCAACGGCGTTCACTTCTACATGGGCGAAGACACCGGCCTGCAGCACTCGTTCGTGGACGAGGACGTGACGAACGGCCGCACGTATTACTACGCCGTGCTGTCCTACGACGCGGGCTACGACCTCGACTTCTTCGAGCGAGGCATCGCAGGCATCGACAACCTCTTCCCCATCTCGCCTTCGGAGTCGCCAGCGTCCATCACCGTCACCAACGGCGTGGTTACCAAGTTCGACTCCAATACCGGCGAGGCCACTCCCAACCCGTCGCCGAGTGACATACGGCCTGGCGGCGTCGATACCGGCGCGGGCGGAGCGCTAGCTCGCACCCGCGGCACCGCCACCGGCACCGTCCGGGTGGTGCCTCTGGCGGGAGACCTGCTGAGGACGACGAGCTACACCGTCACGTTCGAGCAGCGCGCGTTGGGGTCGGCGGTCGACCTCCGCACCTCTACGTTCACGCTCACCGATGGCGACGGCAACGTGATCGTGGACCGCGCGCCCGTCCCAACGACAGTCGATGGGATCGCGCAGAACGTGTGGACCTACGAGGTACTCTCCGAGGGCTTTACGCTCCTGTTCGAAAACGACCTGCCGACCGTCTCCGAAGTCCAACTAGCCTCTGGCTGGACGCCCTCCTCGGACACCAATGTGATCCCGGACCTGGACGTGACGCCCTCGTTCTCGTTCGAGACAGCGCCACTCTGGGCGATCAACGCCGTCATCGAAGTGACGAGCGAGCCCAGCGGGCTGGCGTTCACGTCACTCTCGGGCACGTCTACACAGCAGGTCTACTTCACGGTCACCGACCGGGCCTCTGGCGAGGCGCTGCCGTTTATCTTTACCGAGCCGCGCGCGACGCGGGACGGGCTGATCGACGTGGGCGAGCAGATCACACTCGTTTTCCGCAACGCGCCAACCGACAGCCGCTTATCGCAAGCGTGGTCGCTCGACTTCACCGCACCGGTCCAGGCCGACGGGACGCCTCTACCCGAGGCAGAGATCGTGCTGCCACAACCAGGTGACCGCTACGAGATTCGCTCCGACGTGCCATTCCTGGCTGACGCCGAGTTCTCGTTCTCGGCGACCGCTGCCGAGCGCCTTTCGGGCTTGGACGAGTCCGTCTTCGAGCGCGTGCGCGTCGTGCCCAACCCGTACATCGTCGGCAACGCTGCCGAGACACGGCCTTTTCTCTCTGGCCGCGGCGAGCGGAAGATCTTTATCCGTCATCTCCCCGAGCAAACCCGGGTCCGCATCTACACCGCCTCTGGCGTCTTCGTGCGCGAGCTCGAATCCGTAGACGGCGTCGCGACCTGGGATCTTCAGACGAAGGACGGCCTGGAGGCCGCCTTTGGGCTCTACTTCTTCCATGCGCAAGCCGAGGGCATCGGCGAGCACGTGGGCCGCTTCGCGATTGTCAACTAAGACCATGCAGTCAACCACAGACTGGGCATCGCGCCCCACCACTCCCGGTGCCTCTAGCGCCACGCGCCGCGCGCGACCCCTGGCGCCAGAGGCGCGCGCTGGGCAGTTGCGGCGCTTCTGGCGCTAGCTGTCACCCCCGCCAGCGGCCAGAGCCGCGTCGGCACGACAGCCGGGGCATTTCTCGAAGTCGGGACCGGCGCTCGAAACATCGCGTTCGGGGAAGCGGGCGTGGCCACAGCCGAGGGCGCGACGGCTCTCTACTGGAACCCCGCGGGTATCGCTCGGACCCCGGGTGGCGAGGTTTCGCTGCAGCACACCGAATGGATTGCGGGAACGCGGCTTGAGTACGCAGGCGCGGTTATTTCGGCAGGCGGCGGACGCGTGGGCGTTCACGCGTACCTCTTCGAGTCGGGAGAGATGGACGTGACGACGCTGGAGTTCGAAGACGGCACCGGCGAGCAGTTCGAGGTGCAGGATCTCTCGTTCGGCCTCAGCTACGCGCGCCAACTCACCGACCGCTTCGACATTGGCGGCACGGTGAAATACGTGGGCACGCGCCTGTTCAGGACCACCGCGGCAGCCGTCGCGGCAGACGTGGGTATCCGCTACCAAATGCCGTTCGACGGCGTGACGTTGGGCTTCGGCATCTTCAACTTCGGGACCGAGATGAAGCTCGCAGGCGACAACCTTGCGCGACGCGTCGACTTCGACTCCGGCACCGCTGGCGACAACGACGGCGTGCTGGCCACGCTTTCGACACAGTCATGGGACCTGCCCATGCTGTTCCGCATCGGCGCGACGTATGAGGCGTTTTCGTCCGACAACGTGGACGTGCGTGTGGCGACGGACGCGTACTTCCCGAACAACAACAATCAGTATTTCAACGCGGGCGCCGAGGTGACGCTCGCCAAAACGGTCCACCTGCGCGCGGGCATGGCGAACCTTTTGCTGGATGACACCTTTGGGCAGGGCTCGCTGCGCCTGGGCGCAGGCATCGACATCGGCGGCGCGATCCGCGCCGACTACGCTTTCGCCGACCGTGGCGATTTGGGCAACGTGAGCACCCTCGGCGCTACGTTCAGCTTTTGATGCACACACGCCGCCTCCTTCCCCTGCTCGGATTCGCGGCCCTCTTCGCCTCTGGCGCTTGCGTCACTGGCGGATGCGCCTCGCCAGAGGCCGACGATCCCGTTGTGGCGGCGTACGGCGGTGTGGAGGTGCGACAGAGCGCGTTTGCGGACGAGTACCGGCGCTTCGCCAACGTCGCGCCGGTGCAGGATGGGCTGGAGGCGCGGCGCGAGTACGCGGTGCGAATGCTGGAGCGAGCGTGGATCGCGGCTGTAGCAGACTCTGCGGGGCTGGACGCACGGCCCGAGGTTGCGGCTCACGTCAAGCGGCAGCATGATTTCGCGATGCGCCAGGCGTTTCTCACCGACTCGCTCGAAGCCAGAATCGCGGAGCCGACCGAGGCCGATGTGCGCGAGGCGTTCCGCCGCCAGAACTCACGACTGCGCGTACGTCAGGCGTTCGCGAACACTGAAGCTGAAGCTCGTGCCCTCGCGGCACGGCTGGCCTCTGGCGAGAGCTTCGAAACCGTTGCCAGGACCAGCCTGGAAGCCGTGGGCATCGAGGGCGCCTCTGGCGAGATGGGCTGGGTGAGCTTCAACGACCTGGACGAAGGCCCGGAAAATGCTCTGTTCGCGCTGGAACGGGGCGGCGTGTCCGCGCCCGTGCAGTCGCTCCGCGGCTGGCACCTGTTTCAGGTGCTCGACCGCGAGGAAACGGTACGCCTGGACGCCTCGGCGTTTGGGTCGGCACGCGAGAGGCTGAGCGCCGAGCTTCGCCAGAGGCGCATCGACGAGGCCGGGGCGCGTTACCTCCAGCCCCTGTTGGAGTCGCATGAGTTGGCGGTCCGCTTGGAGCCACTGCGTCAACTCTGGCCGCAGATCGCGCCGTACGCGCCCGCCAACCCACAAGAGGGCGCTGCCGACGCGCGCCGCGTCCTTCCGGGCTTGGAGCCCGAGGCCATCACCCGCGCCACGCCCGTAGCTACCGTCGACGGGAGGCCATTCACCGTCGGCCAACTTCTGGACGCGCTGCCCGGCGTCCCCGCCGAACTGTGGAGCGCCGACCTCCGCAAGGCCGTCGAGGTGGCCGTACGCGACTCCATCCTGACCGCTCGCGCCCAGGCCTCTGGCGCCGACGCGCGGCCCGAGGTGCTCCGCGAAACCACGGCCGCCCGCAGCACCGCGCTCTACTACGCGGGCTTGAGCGCCGCGCTGGACACGCTTACCATCGACCGGCACGTCGGGCGTTTTTACAGCCTCTGGCGCCAGAGGCTGATTTCTCAGCGCGCGACGGACTACGCCGTGTGGACGTTCGAGACCGAGGCCGCGGCGCGCGACGCACTCCGCACGCCAGAGGCTCTCACGTTCGGTGCGGCCGAGACGCGCCGCGACGTAGCGGCACCCGGCGAGCCAGGACCGTTCGGCGTTCACTCCCTTCCCGTCTCGGCCTCTGGCGCCAGAGGCGTGACCGGGCCGTTTGCGGACGGCCGCACCTGGGCCGTGGTGGAGGTGACCGGACGCGAGGACGCGCCCATCCCGTTTGCGCAGGCGCGCGCCGAAGTGCTCGACGCCATGCGCGCCGAGCCGCGCTCGGTCGCCCACCGCTTATTGTTAGACCGCGGCTTCGACGCCGACGCTGCCACGCTGGACGACGGCGCCCTTCAGGCCGCCCTCCCGCTGTATTCCCGCTCCGATAGCTCCCCGCCCGCATGATTCGGCTCGCCCCGCTCTTCCTCCTGCTTCTCATGGCAGCCTCGTGCGACTCCAACCCGGCAGGCCCTGAGCCTCCGGTCACGCCGCCAGTTGAGCCTCCCGTCGAGCCCCCGCCAGAGGCCATCGTCGAGCTTCGCGGCGTGTGGCTGACCAACGTCGACTCGGACGTGCTCCTATCACGCGAGGGCATTGCGGAGGCCATGCAGTTCCTGGCCGACCACAACTTCAACGTGGTCTACCCCGTCGTGCTCAACGCCGGGCGCACGCTCTACCCCAGCCCCACGATGGCGGCGGTGACAGGCGTGGAGATCGACGCGCGGTACGCCGGGCGCGATCCGCTGCAGGAACTCACCGAGGAAGCTGCGCGGCACAACATCGCAGTCATCCCGTGGTTCGAATACGGCTTTGCAGCTTCGTTTAGCCTCGACGGCGGTCCCATCCTGCAGGCGCGCCCGCACTGGGCTGCGCGAGACCGGGACGGCAACCTGCTCGAAAAGAACGGATTCGAGTGGATGAACGCCTATCACCCCGAAGTCCAGCAGTTCATCCTGGACCTCGTGCTCGAAGTCGCCAACGGCTACGACATCGCGGGCATTCAAGGCGACGACCGCCTGCCCGCACAACCCTCCGAGGGCGGCTACTCTGAGTTCACGCAGAACCTCTACCGCTCCGAAAACGGAGGTGCCGATCCGCCCCGTGGCTGGCTCGACCCGGACTGGCTCCGCTGGCGCGCCGACAAGCTCAGCGACTTCGGCCAGCGCCTCTACGACGACGTGAAGGCCGTCGACCCGGACTACCAGGTTTCCTTCTCGCCCAGCATCTTCCCCTGGGGATACCGCAACTACCTCCAGGACTGGCCCACGTGGGTCGAGCGCGGCATCGCGGACCAAATCATCCCGCAGAACTACCGCTACGACATCGGCGCCTACAAAGCAACGCTGGACACGCAGCGCGCCGACGCGCTCGGTCTGCCCGAGGAGATCAACCAGCTCGTCTACCCCGGCATCCTCATGAACGTCGGCGGCTACGTGATCCCGTGGGACTACCTCCAAGAGGCTATGCAGTACAACCGCGACCAGGGCTACCGCGGCGAGGTGTTCTTCTTCTACGAGGGCCTGCGCAAAAACAACGACGCCCTCGCGGACTCTCTCTCCGCCACGTTCTACGCCGATCCGGCCGTGCCTCCGTTCCCGTTCTAGCGCCTCTGGCGGCAGCAGTGCCGCCGGAGAGCCTCTGGCGCCAGAGGCCAACAGCTTCACTGCCACCAACGTGGTGTCACCGCGAGCGAAGCGCAGCGCGATCCTGCACACCCGAGCGCAGACTACCAGATCGCCACGTCGCGGAGCATGTCCTGAGCGCAACCGAACAGGCTCCTCGCGATGACAACACTCTGGAGCCCGCTGTAACGCCCCACAAGCCTCTGGCGCCAGAGGCCGCCTTCCCTCCCGCAGGCCCCGCATATGCACGTTATCGACTACGCCATCATCGGCGTGTACATCGTCACCATGATGGGTATCGGCCTGTGGGCGCAGCGGAAGGCGTCGGGCAGCATCGACGGGTTTTTCCTGGGCAACAACCAGATGCCGTGGTGGGCGCTCGGCGCCAGCGGCATGGCCTCCAACCTCGATGTCTCGGGCACGATGGTGATCGCGGCGCTGGTTTACGCGCTGGGCATGGACGGCTTCTTTATCGAGATCCGCGGCGGCGTGGTGCTCGTGATGGCGTTTTTTATGGTGTTCATGGGCAAGTGGAACCGCCGCGCGAACGTGATGACGACCGCCGAGTGGATGGAATTCAGGTTTGGCTCGGGGCGCCAGGGCCAGGCGGCGCGGGTGCTGGCAGCAGTCGCCAACCTGGTGTTTGCGGTCTGGGTGGTGACCTACTTCGCGGCGGGCGCGGGCATCTTCCTGGGCACCATCTTGGGCATCAGCCCCAACCTCGCGACGATCATCATGGTGGGCCTGGCCTCGGTCTACACCATCACGAGCGGACTCTACGGCGTCGTCTACACCGACGTGTTCCAGGGCGTGCTGATCGGCGGGGTCATCATCTACGTCGTCGCGATGGTGATGGGGACGTACGACATCCCGGCCGCGTTTGAGGTCTCCGTTCCTCTGGGCGATGGCGCGTTTCAGACCATCGCGACGACACGCGAGGCCTGGACGGACTTTATCCCCTCGTGGACGCTGGACCTGCCCGGCTCGTACAGCCAGTACAACATGCTGGGGCTCGTGGTCGTGTTCTACCTGTTCCGCTCCACGATCGACGGGATGAGCGCGCCGGGCGGCTACATCATTCAGCGGTTCTACGCCGCCAAAGACGAGCGCGAGGCTGGGTTGCTGAGCCTGTTCTGGATCTTGCTTCTGGCGTTTCGCTGGCCCTTTATCGCGGCTATCGCCATCATGGGCATTTCCATCGGCGCCGAAGGCGGCAACGTGATCGCCAACCCTGAGGAAGTGCTGCCGGTCGTTTTGATGGAGCTGTTTCCAGTCGGCCTGAAGGGTTTGATGGTGGCGGGGCTGATCGCGGCGGCGATGAGCACGTTCGACTCCGTGGTCAACGCGGGCGCCGCGTATTGGGTGAAAGACCTTTACCAGCGGTTTATCAACCCCGAGGCGACCGAGTCCAAGCTGATCGCGCACAGCCGGGCGGCGTCGGCGGCCATCGTCGTGTTTGGAACGGCATTCGTGTTCCTGTTCGAGAGCCTTAACGATCTCTGGGGCTGGCTCACGCTGGGCCTGGGCGTGGGACTCATCGTGCCGCAGTTTTTGCGCTGGTACTGGTGGCGCTTCAACGGCTACGGCTACGCCGGTGGCACGGCAGCGGGCATGGTGATCGCGATTGGGCAGCGCTTGATCTTCCCCGATCTCCCAGAGCTCCAGACGTTTTTCCTAGCCTTCGGAGGCACGCTCGTCGCCTGCATCGGCTTCACACTCGCGACCGAACCCACCGACGACCGTGTGCTCCGCGACTTCGTCTCGCGCACCCGCCCGTTCGGCCTCTGGCGCCGCGTCCGCAAGACGCTCAGCCCGGCGCTCCAGGCCGACATCCGCACCGAAACACGCCGCGACATCGCGGCGATCTGCATCGCCATGCCGTGGCAGCTCGTGCTGTTCCTCACGCCCATGGCGGTGGTAACCAAGCGCTGGGACCAGTTTGCGGTGCTCCTCGCGATGCTCCTAGTGCTCTCGGTTGCGCTGTACTTCATCTGGTACCGCAACCTTCGCACCGAGCCGTTTTCGTCCGAGCCCGCGCCTCTGGCGCCAGAGGCTCCGTAGGGCAAAGGGGGACGTGGGAAGGGGCAAGCATGCCGCGAGGACGGCATCGCGTTCTGCCCATCCCTCTTCCCCACTCCCTCTTCCCTCCCACCCATGAACCGACGCCACTTCCTCTCCCGCACCGCCGCCTCTGGCGCCGCACTCGCGGTCGTCCCCGCCACCACGTTCGGGCAATGGTGGACCGGCACGCGCACGCCAGAGGCCGACGTTCTGATCTACGGCGGCGGTGCAGGCGGCTTCTGCGCCGCGGTGCAGGCGGCCCGTATGGGCGCAACGGTCACGATGATCGAGCCCAGCCCGTGGATCGGCGGGATGCTGACGGCGGCGGGCGTGAGCGCGCTGGACGGCAACAAGTACGGCGCGGGCGGCGGCATCGTCCACGAGTTTCGCGAAAAGCTGGCCGCCCACTACGGCGGCTACGACAACCTCTTCACGGGCTGGATCAGCCTGTACAACTACGAGCCGCACATCGGGCTGCGCTTCCTGGAGGAGATCGCGGCGCCGCTCGTAGAGAGCGGCAACCTGACCATCTACCGCGATACGGAAGTGGACGCGGTAGAGCGCGAGGGCGAGATGCGCGTCTGCCGCGTCCGCACAGCCTCTGGCGAGACGGGGCGCTACGCCGGGTCGGTGTTCGTGGCCGCAGACGAGTACGGCGACGGCGTCGCGATGATGGGGTTGCAGTACCGGCTGGGGCGCGAGGCGCAGTCTGAAACGGGCGAGGCCTCGGCGCCGCCAGAGGCGGACCTGCGCATCCAAGACTTTACGTACTGCGCCACGCTTGCGCGCGTACCCGGCTCGCCGGCGCCCACGCTCTCCGCCGTGGAGCGACAGTACCAACGCGATTGGTTCGAGTGCAGCACGACCGAGGACTGCTCCACGCCCGATCCAGAGCTGCTCAACCACGGCCTCAACGACTGGGAGAGCTTTATCACCTACGCGGCGCTGCCGGGCGACAAGGTGCTGCTCAACTGGCCGCACCACTCCAACGACTTTCCGGCGCCCGTCGCGTTGTACGAGGACCGCTTCTACCGCGCGCAGCACCTGGCGGCAGCGAAGCTGCACACGCTGCAGTTCATCCGCTACATGCAGACCACGCTCGGCCACCCCGAGTGGCAGATCGCGACCGGCGAGTACCCGACCGCGGACAACCTCCCGCCGATCCCCTACCTCCGCGAGGCCCGGCGGTTGGTCAACGATCACGTGATGACGACCGCCGAGGTGGTCGCGCAGAACGGCAACCCGCGTGCGCCCTTTCAGCCGCGCTCCATCGCCGTAGCGGACTACTTCCTAGACCACCACCACGCCGAGCACCACCTGCCGCCAGACCGCCGCCTGTTCGAGAACTTCCCCAAGGCCGCACCCTACCAGATTCCGGCCGACGTGCTGTTCCCCGTTGAGGACGACCGGACTCTGGTGGGCGAAAAGAGCATCGCTGTCACGCACATCGTCAACGGTAGCACTCGCTTACAGCCGCCGGTGATGCTCATGGGCCAAGCCATCGGCGCATTTGCGGCGCTGGCGGTGCAGAAGAACCGCGCACCGTCCATCGGCGACACGCCCGCCGTGCAAGAGGCACTTATCGCCTCTGGCGCCCCGATCTACATCGCGTACGACATCGCGCCAGAGGACGAGTTCTTTGCGCCTGTCCAGCGCTTGGCGCGAGCGGGAGTACTGGGCGCCGAGGACCCGACGGAGATGGAGCCCGAGGCGTCTCTGGATGCGGATGTCGCCGCCCGCTGGCGCCGCCGCGCCGAGGACTCCGGGCTCGTGCCGCCGCCGCTGCCCGCGCCGTCCGCGAACGCCACGCGCGGCGACTACCTCAAGGCCCTCGCCGCTGACCTCCTCCCCGAGCCGTGAACCACGCCTCTGGCGCCGACGAGGCCGCCGCCATACCTCTCGCCTCTGGCGTCGCACTCTCGCCAGAGGCTGCACGACCGGAGACGCCCCCGCCAGAGGCCAGCCGCCACGGCTTTGTCGTCTCGCACACGCACTGGGACCGCGCGTGGTACCTGCCGTTCGAGCGCTTCCGGCTGCGCATGGTCCGGCTGGTAGACCGCGTGCTGGAGGTGCTGGAAAGCGACCCCGAGTACCGCGCGTTCACACTGGACGGCCAGGCCGTGCTGCTGGACGACTACCTCGCGATCCGACCCGAGCGCGAGGACCGCTTGCGCCTCGCGATTACGTCGGGGCGGCTCGTCGTCGGCCCGTGGTACACGCTGCCCGACCTGTTTCTGGTCTCCGGCGAGAGCGTGATCCGCAACCTGCAGATGGGCCTCGCGACGTGCGAGCGGTTCGGAGGCGCACTCCGCGAGGGGTACCTCCCAGACCCGTTCGGCCACACGGCGCAGATGCCCCAGGTGCTTCGCGGCTTCGGCATCGACTCCTACGTGTTCATGCGCGGGCTGGACGCCGAGACGAAGCGCACCCACGGCGCCATCTTCGACTGGGCCGCACCGGACGGCTCGACCGTCCTCGCAGTCTACCAGCGCGATGGGTACTTCCCCGCCGCATCGCTGGGGCACCCGAGTGTTTACGGCCGCTTCGACGGCCACACGCCCACCGCGGCGCTCGCGCGCCAGAGGCTGACCGAGGGTGCGGACGCCCAGGCAGCCCTTCAGGACGCACGGACGTTGCTGCTCTCCAACGGCTTCGACCATATGCCGGAGCAGCCCGAGTTGCCGCGCCTCCTGCGCGAGGCCGCGCCCGAGAACCTCGCCCTCACGCACGGCACGCTGGGAGACTTCCTGGATGCCCTCCGCGCCGAGACTGCCGACGGCAGCACCGGCGGCTCCGTCTCGAACTCCGCCTCTGGCGAGAACCCAACCTCTAGCGATCCAGCCTCTGGCGCACGCACGCCCCGCCAGATGCATTCTGGCGACCTGCTCGGTAACGCCGACCACCCGGTTCTGCGCTCTGTCAACTCGACACGTCTGTACCTCAAGCAGCACAACCACGCCGCGCAGAGCGCGCTCGTGCGCTGGGCCGAGCCGCTGAGCGCGATGCTGGAAGCCACAGGCCTGGGCCAGCCTGCGCGCCCGTTCCTGCAGCATGCGTGGCGCGAACTGCTCAAAAACCACCCGCACGATGACATCTGCGGATGCTCCGTCGACCCGGTCCACGAGGACGACGAGGCGCGCTTTCGCGCCGTGCTGCATGTCGCCGAAGAACTGGTGCAAGAGCACACCGAAACGCTCGTGCTCGACGGCTTCGCGCCGCCCGCGCGCACCGGCAAAGCCCTTGCCTCTGGCGCCGCGAGCGACGAAGTCCACGACCTGCGCCCCAACGGTCCGCTGCCGACCGGCACGGACGTGATCGTGTACAACCGCGTTCCTCGCGCGCAGACCGTGGAGGTGGAAGCCGAGATCCTGTTTCCCAACCCCGAGGGTGAGTTCGGCCCGCCGGTCAACCCGTTGCCTCTGGCGGCGGTCGACGCCAGAGGCCGCGACGTGCCTCTTACGGTGCTGAGCACCGAAGCGCCGGTTCTGCGCAGCCGCTACCTCGAAGGCACCTGGGGCCGCCGCTACCGCTTGCGCCTGCGCGCCGAGCTTCCCCCGCTGGGCTACGCGCTCATCCACGTCTTCCAAGACGCCGGCGCCAAGCCTGTCCCGCTGCCTCCGCCCGCAACCGCGCGCCTCCGTGCCGCCTCTGGCGCGGTGCCCGCACCCAGCACAGCATCGGACTCTAGCGCCAGAGGCCAGAACCAGCCCGCCAGAGCCCCCAGCCTTGTCACAAATCTCGCGACGCTTGCCCCTCTCGTCGCCTTCGAGTACCAAATGGACGCGGGCGACACCTATTCCTTTGGTCCCGTCCCCGTGGCAGGCCTGTGGCGGGCCGAGTGCGTCCACGCCGAGCCGCACCGCGACGGCTCGTTCGCGCTCCGCCACCGCCTGGAAGTTCCCGCCGGCTACGACCGCAGCGGAGGCCGCCCCGAGCCTGAGACCGTCACGCTCGACATTCGCACGACCGTCCGACTCCACCCCGACGGCACCGCGGCGCTCTCCATCGCCTACGCCAACACCGCACGCGACGGCCGCCTCCGCCTCGTCGTGCCCACCGCAACCGACGCCTCTAGCGTCATGGCCGACGCCATGTTTCGCCTCGCTCGCCGTGAGCACCTCGCGCACCCGCGCACGCCAGAGGCCGCGCCGGATCGCTGGAAAGGCTATCCGGGAGAACTCGACTACCTCACACACCACCAGGGCGACTTTTCCCTCGCCGAGGGCGAGCGCTACGTCACGTTTGTCGCCGCCAGAGGCCTGCCCGAGGTCGAGATCCTGCGGCGCAAGAACGCGCAGGAGCAGAATGAGACGTTTCTCGCCGTCACGCTCCACCGCGCCGTTGGCTGGCTATCGGTCGCCGGAGGTCGCGTGCGCCGTTGCCAGGCCGGCCCGCAGGTCCCAACGCCCGGCGCGCAGTGCCTCCGTCCGATTCGCGCCGAGATCGGCGTCGGCGTCGCCGCCGACCGCTGGGAGGCTGTGCGCCGCGCCGAAGCGTTCGCCCACCCGCCGGTCGTGCGCGAGGTGCCCGCGCTGCCCTTCGCCTCTGGCGCGGCCGAGTACCGCGGCACGCGCATGCGCAGCGCTAGAGGCCTGGAGCTCAGCGGCGAGGCCGTACGCCTGAGCGCCTTCGCACCGCATCCGACCGAGCATGGGATTGCCGTCGCACGCGTCGTCAACCTTTCGGATCAGCCCGTCACCGCCACGCTCACTCCCGGCTGGCTTTTGGCGGAGGCCCGCCGCACCGATCTGGAAGAGCAGTGGGAGCACGGCGAGGCGCTTCCCATAGAGAGCGGAGCCGTCCGCGTCACCCTCGCGCCCCATCAGATCGGCACTGTTCTTTTGCGCGCCAGAGGCACGTAGCCTCTGGCACCAGACTCCTACAGCTTTCCCGAGCGGATGTCATTGCCAGGAGTGAAGCGACGCGGCAATCTGGCGCACCCGAGCGCGAACTACCAGATCGCTGCGCTCCGCTCGCGATGACAGCCTCTGGGGCGTGCTCACCCGGTCTCACATTTCCGGACTCGCGCCTCTGGCGCAAGAGTGGCCTGCCCCCTGCCGCGGACCACATTGCCTCCCCGCCAGAGGCCCCGCATCCCTCCTCATCCCGCATCCCCTATCCCTCTTCCCCAGTGATCCAACTCACCGGCACCTTTCTCGACGAAGTCACCCACGACATCTCCGCCCACAACTGGGGCGCCGCAGACTGGGCGCGCGACTTCGACGCCATGCGCTCGGTCGGCATCGACACCGTGGTGCTGATCCGGTGCGGATACAAGCGCCGGGTCACCTTCGAGTCCCCCATCCTTCGCGACGAGATGGGCGCCTACCCCGTCCACACGGACTTGGTGGACCTGTTCTTGCGCGAGGCCGAGCGGTGCGGCATGGACTTCTACTTCGGCACCTACGACAGCGGCACGTACTGGACGGAGGGCCGCTACCAGGAGGAAGCCGACCTCAACAAGCGCCTCGCCGACGAGGTCGTGCAGCGCTACGGCGACCGGCCCGCGTTCAAGGGCTGGTACATCTCCCACGAGATTGACGCCTACGACGAGGGCGTGATGACGGTCTACGAGGACCTCGCGCGGCACCTTCGCGGGCTCAAGGATCAGCCCATTTTCATCTCGCCCTACATCCGCGGCATCAAGCAGTTCGGCGACGCCGCGATCTCGCTCGGCGACCACGTCCGCTCCTGGAACGACGTGTTCGCCCGCCTGGAAGGCCTGGTCGATGTCGTCGCGTTCCAGGACGGCAACGTGTCCCTGGGCGACCTGCCAGATTTCCTGCGCGAGAACCACCGCCTCGCCTCTGCGCACGGCCTCACGTCGTGGAGCAACGTCGAGTCGTTCGGGCGCGACGTGCACATCCGCTTCCCGCCCATCGACCACCGCACGCTGCGCTACAAGATGGAGGCCGCCGCCGCCGCTGGCGTCGACAAGCTCATCACGTTCGAGTTCTCGCACTTTATGAGCCCGCATTCCATCTACCCCGCCGCGCGCAATCTCTTTCTGCGCTACGTCGAGTTCCTGGAATCCCAGGGCTTCGACGGCACCCAGGCCCGCGCCATCGCCGCCGCTGCCCGGTAGCAGGTACAGGGTGCGAGGTACCGGGTACGACGTGCGAAGCAGCACGCCGTGCCACCGAGTACCCCGTACCGAGTACCCCGTACCTCACTCCATGACCACGTTCCCCGTCACCCTCCCTCCCTCGGCCTCTGGCGCCGCGCTCCGCGCCCTCCGGCAGCGCTACGAAACCGAGCTGTTCGACCGCGTGGTCCCCTTCTGGGAGCGCCACTCGCCAGATCCCATCCACGGCGGCACGTTCAACAGCCTTGACCGCGACGGCACGCTCTACGACACCACCAAGCACGTCTGGCTGATGGGCCGCCAGGCGTGGCTGTTCTCCACGCTCTACCGAACCGTCGAACAGCGCGACTCGTGGCTGGCGCTGGCCGCCTCTGGCGTCGAGTTCTTGCGCGAGCACGCCGTGCGCGATGACGGGATGGTCTACTTCCACCTCGCGAGAGATGGCGCGCCGATCTACCGCCAGCGGAAGATCTTCTCCGAGTGCTTTACCGCAATGGCTCTCGCCGAGCACGGCCGCGCCGCTGACCGCCCCGAACTCACGCGGGAGGCCGAGACGATGCTGGAAAACATCTTCCGCTGGGCCGAGGACCCCACGCCCATCGGCCGACCCAGCCTGCCAGGCCAACGCCCCGCGATCTCGCTTGCGGTCCCGATGATCCTGCTCAATCTCATCGAAGAGGTCGCGGGAGACGACTGGCGCCGCTACTCCGCCGAGATCGACCGGCTTCTGGCGCGCGTCCGCCTGCACATGCGAGAGGTGCCCGCCTCTGGCGCAGGATCTGCCGGCGACGCGAACGAGACCAGCGCCTCTGGCGCCAGAGGCTCCCGCATCGAAGTCCGTGAGACCGTCGCGCCCGACGGCTCGCTCCTGGACGGCCCCGAGGGGCGCCTGCTCAACCCCGGCCACGCCATCGAGGCCGGATGGTTCGTGCAGCACTGGGCTCAGCGCCTGGGAGACCAAGAACTGTCCGCGCTCGCGCTCCGCGTCGTGGCAGACGCTTACGCCAGAGGCTGGGACACGGAGCATGGCGGCCTCTACTACTTCCTCGACGCCGACGACCACTCCCCGACCGCGCTGGAGTGGAACATGAAGCTGTGGTGGCCGCACTGCGAGGCCCTCTACGGTCACCTTCTCGGCGCCTCGCTCACCGGCAGCGCCGACGCCTGGGCCGCCTTCGAGCAGACCGACCACTATACCTTTTCCCACTTCCCAGACCCCGAGCACGGCGAGTGGTTTGGCTACCTCGACCGCGAGGGAAGGCGCACGCACCGCTTCAAGGGCGGCCCGTACAAAGGCTGCTTCCACGTGCCGCGCGCGCTGCTGCTGTGCTCACGCCGCTTGGCGGAGATGGAGCGCGAGGCCTGAGCCTCTGGCGCCAGAGGCCATCTCTTCCCCTCTTTCTCGCGTGGGCTACGCCAGAGGCGGGACAGCTTGACACGCAAGTAATCAACCCAGCCTCTCGCGCCATGCCCACGCCCCACCGACGCCTTCGCGCACGGCGACCGCTCGCACATCTGCGGTGCCCTTCACGAGTCCGGCGCCCGTTAGACAGTTTCATGTCATCGGGTCGTCCCTGGCTACCACTGGAATCGGCCCCCACACGTCCTTGGCCACCGCACAGCCTCTGGCGATCTCTCGGGGCAGCCTCTGGCGGTGTGCGCCGCGCGTCGCGTGTGCCAGAACGATAGCCTGTCGAATGGCCTCATTAGACAATACTGGACGCCGACCTCCACCACCGATGTTCTAAACAGTTGAGAGGCCGTCTTACGAATGCAAAAGCGCCTCTACTGTCTCACTGAGGGGCTCCGCAAGACGTCTGTGGCGGTGCCTAGCGATTCACTTTGTTGTGCCCACTCGACTGATGTCGGTTGACAGCCGCGGGCCGTTTCTGCGCGTGCTTGGTCTTTCGCCCGCTCACTCTGGCACGCCAGCGTTTAAACGCACGGGTGGAAAGCTCCCGCCGCATGAGTCGAATCACGTCCGGTTCGGACAATCCGTAGGTCGCCGCGATGGCCTCGAACGGCGTACGGTCCTCCCAGGCCATCTCCACGGCGCGGCTTACATCGGCAGCTGAGAGATCGGTCATAGGCACCTGGATCGGCACGTAGCGAGCAGGATCGGCGGGGCGAGCAACCTACGACCGCGGCGCCAGAGGCCTCTGGCGAGATGTGGCCCGGAGTTCGGCCTCTGGCGCGTGGCCGCGCGTCTCTTCCCCTCTTTCTCGCGCTTGCCCCGCCAGAGGCCTGATAGCTTTGGGCTTCATCTCAGACGAACGCCGATGTCCACGCCCCGCCTCACGCCCACCGACGCCTTCACGCACGGCGACCGCACCCACACCTGCGGCGAACTCCGCGAGTCCGACGCCGGCACTGCGGATGCTCCATCCGCAACCGTCACGCTCAAAGGCTGGGTGGACACCACGCGCGATTTTGGCGGCCTCAACTTCATCGACCTGCGCGACCGCTACGGCCTCACGCAGCTCGTCTTCTCGCCCGAGTTGGACGGGCCTCTGGCGGCAAGCGGCCGAGAAGCTGCGCATGGAAGACGTGATCTCCATCCAGGGCGAGGTGCGCGTGCGCGAGAAGAAAAACCCCGACATGGCGACCGGCGACGTGGAGGTCTACGTGACGGGCATGGAAGTGCTCAACACGTCCGAGGTCACGCCGTTCGTGGTCAGCGTGGGCGACCCCAAGGCGACGGTCCCGGGCGGCGACCTGGCGCTCAAGTACCGCTACCTCGCGCTGCGCAAGCCCGCGTTGCAGAACAACCTGCTCCTGCGCCACCGCCTGGCGCAGAGCACGCGGCGCTACTTCGACGAGCACGCGTTCGTCGAGGTGGAGACGCCGGTCCTGATGAAGTCCACGCCTGAGGGCGCACGCGACTACCTCGTGCCCAGCCGCGTGCATCCCGGCAAGTTCTACGCGCTGCCACAGAGCCCGCAGACGTACAAGCAGATCCTCATGATGAGCGGCCTGGACCGCTACGTGCAGATCACCAAGTGCTTCCGCGACGAAGACCTGCGCGCCGACCGCCAGCCGGAGTTCACGCAGATCGACGTCGAGATGACGTTCGCGACCGAGGACGGCATCTACGCCCTTATCGAAGGCCTCATCGCCCAGGTGTGGCGCGACACGCGCGGCATCGAGATCCCGACGCCGTTCCCGCGCATGGCCTACGCCGAGGCCATCCGCCGCTTCGGATCCGATAAGCCCGACTTGCGCTACGGCATGGAGATCGCCGACGTGAGCGACATCGCCAGAGGCTCGGACTTCAAAGTCTTCGAGGGCATCCTCGGTGCGGGCGGCGCCGTCGTGGCGATCCGCGTCGAGGGCGAGGGCGACCGCGGGCGCAAGCCGATGGACAAGCTGGACAAGGAGACGGTCCGCGCGCAGATTGGCGCAGGCGGGCTGTTCTACGCCAAGCTGCCGAGCGACGGAAGCGACTTTACCGCGTCGGTCAAGGACGAGGTGTTCTCGCGCGAGAAGATGCAGGGCATCATCGACGCCGTGGGCGCGACCTCTGGCGACTTGGTTCTCGTCCTCGCGGGCGAGGCGCCGAAGGTGTTCGAGCAGATGGGCGACCTGCGCGTCCACATGGCGAAGGAGACCGGCATGGCGCCAGAGGGCGCCGACGGGCCGTGGAATTTCCTCTGGGTGACCGACTTCCCGCTTCTGGACTGGGACGAGGAATCGGGACGCTACCACGCGATGCACCACCCGTTCACGAGCCCCGCGCCCGACGATTTTGGCAAGCTGGACTCGGCCCCTGGCGAGGTGCGCGCTCGCGCCTACGACCTGGTGCTCAACGGCTCCGAGATCGGCGGCGGCAGCATCCGCATCCACCGTCCGGACGTGCAGGCGCGGATGTTCGAGCTCCTCGGCATCAGCGACGAGGAGGCGGACCGCCGCTTCGGCTTCTTGCTCGAAGCGCTGAAGTACGGCTGCCCGCCGCACGGCGGCATCGCGCTCGGCCTGGACCGCATGGTGATGCTCCTCACCGGCGCCCCGTCGCTGCGCGATGTCATCGCGTTCCCCAAGACGCAGCAGGCGAGCGAACTCATGTCCGGCGCGCCCGACCTCGTGGACGCCGAGCAACTCGCCGACCTCCACATCGACACGACGGTCGACGCGCCAGAGGCGGAGCACACCGCGCCTCTGGCGAGCGACCCGACCTGATCCTCTGGCGCCAGAGGCGCACGTCGCGTGGATGCTCAACGCAAACCCCTATCTCGCGTTCAGATCATGCTGTCCTCGTTTGTCGGGGTCGCAGTCATCGCCGCGGGCGCGTATGTGGCCGCCAACATGAACCAGGGGCAGGGCGCTGCAATGGCGCTGATGGGCGCTGCAGTGTTCGCGGAGATCCTGCACCGTAGAACGGGCGCAAGGTGGGCGGCGGGCCTGATGTGGTCGCTCGTCGCCGCGGGCGGCATCACGTACTTCGCATTCAGCATGTAGCCTCTTGCGCCAGAGGCAACCTCGGAGGCCTCTGGCGGTCTGCACCGCATGATCCGACTCCTCTGCTTGATTTCCGCCCTGCTGCTGCTCGCGTGCGACAGCGGAGACTCTGCGCCAGAGGCCGCCGTGTGCCGCGATGGCGCGAACCTCGTGCCGGTCTACTTCCGCGCGGGCGGCTCCGCGCTGGACGCCACGGCGCAGGAACGGCTCTCCGACAACATGCGCGTCCTGCGCGGCTGCCCGGAACTGGACATCGTGCCTCGCGGCTACGTAGACGGATGCAGTCAGGAAGCCGCGAACGGTGGCGGCCTCCGGCTTTCTCAGGCCCGCGCCGACGTGGTCCGTGATTTCTACCTCGCCAACGGACTCGCCGATTCCCGCCTGGGGCAAAGCGAAGGGCGCGGCGTAGATCCCGCGACCTCAGCAGAGTTTGGCGCGAGGTGCACGGCCCCCATGCCGGACGCGCGGCGTGCGGAGACAACAGTCACACGGCCGCAGTAGCCTCTGGCGCCAGAGGCGGCGCACTACAGACCTCCTCAGCCACAGACCTCCGCCAGAGGCCTACCGCGCGAGCCTCTGGCGGCGGCGCGCGTAGCCGGGCGCGAGTGCGAGCCGGATCTTGCGACGGCGCGGCACCCAGGCGCGCTGCGTGAGGTTGTCGTAGCCGCGGGCGCGGACCTCATTGAGGATCTCGCGGTAGGTGCGCAGGGCGGTGCGTATCCCCCACTTGGCGTTGAAGCGCAGGCTCGCGATGCCGCGGTCGGCCTCATCGTAAAACGCCTCGGCCTGCTGCATCAGCTCTTCCACGAGCGCGGCGTACGCGGGCGCCAGAGGCCCGAGCGGCTCCAGGCTGGATGCGCCAGAGGCTGCCCCCAAAAGCGCCTCTGGCGTGATGCCCGCCGCGCCGAGGCGGTCGGCCGGGAGGTAGACGCGGCCGAGTTCGCGGATGTCCTCGCCCACGTCGCGGAGGATGTTGGTGAGCTGCATGGCCGCGCCCAGCGCGCGCGCGGGCCGGTCCAGCGCTGAGCGGTCCGCCCGCTCGCGCGTGAGAAACGGGAGCACGATGGCGCCCACGCTGCCCGCGACGAGATCTGAATAGTCCAGCAAGTCCTGGTTGGTGCGGATCGGCGTTTGGCGGAGATCCCAGACCGCGCCGTCGAGTTGCTGGTGCAGCGGATGCGGGTCCAGTCCGAACTGGCGGTGCACCTCGGCAAGCCGCCGCCAGAGGAGCGCGTGCGGCCCCGCTTCTGGCGGAAACCCTGCGAGGGTGGCGTCCAGGTCGGGCGCATCGTCGCGCGCCTCTTCCAACGCCGCCTCGCGGCCGATGAGGTAGGCGCGTTCGTCGGCCAAATGGTCGACCGTGCGGCAGTAGAGGTACACCGTCGCCACGGGCAGGCGCACGCGGCGGGGCAGCAGGCGCGCTGCGAACGAAAACGTGCGGCTGTGATGCCGGAAAGCCTCACGCAGAAACGCGTTCTGCTCGGCCTCTGGCGCACCCGCCGATGGCGGCGCGGGCGCGGCGCCGAGCCCCGGCCCGGTGATTGGAGCCTCTGGCGCGCGGCGAGCCTCTGGCATCACGAGTAGATCGTCGCGCCCGAAGGGCCACCGGTTTGGCTGCGCCAGTAGATCACGCCGAGCGCAACCGCGAGCGTAACCGAGGCGATCAGTCCCGCCAGAGGCAGGCCGTAGAGCAAGCAGACGGAGATCGGGAAGAAGACATTGAGCGCATACGCCAGAGGCCCCCACCTCGCCACAAACGGGTCCGCAGCGGGGCGCATCCCGCCCATCATCTCGAAGGCCAGCGAGATCAGGATGCTGGTCACAAACCACCCGTACCAGTTCACCCACGGCATCCCGAAAAAGGGCCCGCCGCCGGGGTAGCTCCAGAAGATGAAGGTGCCGCCGCCCTGGTTCATCGCGGGGTCCAGCGCCACGTCCCACACGATCATCAACACGGCCATCGCGACCGCCCGGCCCGCCACGCCCACGCGGAGCCGCCCGCCCAGGTCGTAGCAGAGCAGCGCAAGCGCGTACCAACTCGTGGGGATAAACCACGGCACGTCGCCCAGAATCTTGGGGCCCAGCCGGTCTGTGTACTCGTACGGCGCGAACGGAATGCCGGTGTTGGTGCCCAAAAGCTCGCTTCCGGCGCCAATCAGGCTCGCCACGAACAGAAACGCGAGCGAGCGCCACGGCCCCAGGGTCCGCCAGTACAGCGCCAGCGTGACGAGCGGCAGCAGAAACATGTACGTCCACGTGGGGCCCGCGACCAGCTTCTGGTAGTACGGCCGGAAAAACTCCTCGACGGGCGCGATGTAAAGCGACAGCGTCCCCGCGATGGCAAAGAAGACGGTTCCGGCGAGAAGCCAGAAGAGAATCTGAAACGTGCGGCGCGAATCCATGCGAGAGGCTCCGCCAGAGGCGGACGGAAAGGAAGCCGCCAGAGGCGGCCAGCAGAGGGAGCGCGGGAACGGCGCGCCTCGGTGGGGGATCCACAAGATCGTACCGCCCCCACCTTCACGCGTAGCCGCACCGTGACCGCTCTCCGCCCGCCCGAGTTTTTCCCCACGCCCGAGGTCGCGGCGCTGCTTCTGGCGGCGGACCGCGTGATCCTGGCCGACACCCTCCCCTTCTCGCGACAGGCCGCGCACAACCGGGCGCGCATCCGCGAAGCCTCTGGCGCGCAGTGGCTCAGCGTTCCACGCGAGCACACCGGCTGGAAGGTGCCTCTGGCGGAGCTGCAGATCACCGGGACCGACTGGGCACGGAAGCACATGCAGGCGCTGCGCACCGCCTACGGCATGGCGCCCTACGCCGAGCACGTCCTGCCCGAGGTCGAGGCGATGCTGACGCGCTCCTGGCCGTCGCTCGGCGCGCTGAGCGTGGAGACCACGCGCTGGACGCACCGCTGGCTGGGCGCGACCTCCGACCTCGTCGTCGCCTCGCAAGCGCCAGAGGCCCCGAACGCACTCGGCGCCCTGTGGCGGGCCTCTGGCGCGATAGACCCGAACGCCGACGTGCTGCTCGCGCTTCCGTCCTCGGCCGAGCGCGACCGCCAGAGGCTGGGCGTCCCCACGCACGTGCTCACGCTCGACGAGCGCCCGTACCGCCAGACGTTCGACGGCTGGGTGCCCGGCTGCTCGTCGCTGGACATGATTCTTAACCACGGCCCCGATGCCGCACGTCTTTTGCGCGAACGCACGACGGTCGAGCCTCTGGCGCCAGAGGCGCTGCGTCGTTCGTAGGGACACCATGCATGGTGTCTGCGCCTGCTGATGAACGCCCCAGCCGGTGCGATGCCCTCTAGAGGCCTCTGGCTCCAAGCTCTCCGATAGACAGACGTGCCAGAGGCGCACAAAAAGCCCCGAGCCGCGTGGTGGAACGGCTCGGGGCTAGATCCCGGCGGCGTACGGGCCGCCAGAGGCTGGGTTAGCGCAGACGCGAGGCAGCGGCTTCGGCGGCGTCTTCGCCCTGCGCTTTCTCGACGACGACGGTGCCGACGCGCACTTCGTACCAGCCGTTGCTGGTCGGCACGATGGCGATCTCGCCGCTCGTCTGCATGTCGGCCAGTGCCGTCACGAGCGCCTTGCGGCCCTTGACCTTGGAGACGACTTCGCCCTCGGACTGGATCTCGTACCAACCGCCACCGACGGACTCGACGGTCATGGCCGACGGAGCCTCTGGCGCAGGAATGCTGGCCTCCAGCGCGCGGGTCTCCTTGACCTCCTCGACGCGAGCCGTGAGGCGCTCGACCGAGGCGGTGAGCTCGCTGATCTCCTCACGCGTCGGCACGCCGATGCGCTTCATCACGACAGCGACAGCGTCCTGGATGCGATCCTCGACCGAGTTGGCGGTTTCGCCGGCGACGTACTTGGCATCGCTCACGCGGCCCTTGACGGCGTCCTCGACTTTGTCGGTCGCACCGTCGATCTGCTTGCGGATCGTCTTCACGCGCTCCGTGCCGACGGCACCGAGATCGACCTTCTCGCCTCGCTTGACGAGCGTGTCGAAGGTCTCCTCGCCGGTTTCCTTGGCTGCGACGAGCGCACCGAGGCCTGCGAGAAACACGTTCTGCGCTGCGTCCTTGACGTTGCCTGCCGTGTCGGTGAAGCCGCGGCGGACCGCGTCGACGGTTTCCTTGGCGTTGGTAACCGCAGCGTCGGCGGTGTTACGGATTTCTTTGGTGAGTTCTTTGGTGGCGTTGGCCATGTGTCTGGGGGTGTGGTTGAAAAGGTCAGGAACGAGAGCGAAGAGATTCCGCAACTCGGGTGAGATCGGCGACGGCCATGTTCAGGCGGTCGATGTCCGAATGGGTCGGGAGACCCAGGGTGTGCAGGGCACGCTCGCCAGAGGCCTCGGCGGCATCCTGCGCGTCGCTAAAAGCCGAGAGGCCTCTGGCGAAGACGACGCGCGCCGTGTTCTTGAAAGCGCTGATGGCGTCTATCATCGGTCAGCCTGCGTCCGCAGGCGGCGCGGGATCGTTGTCTTCGAGCGACGAGAGCGAGCCTTCGAGCGCATCGAGGCGGGCGCGGAGGCGGTCCATCTCGCCGCGCACGTCACCGAGCGGGGCGCCAGAGGTAATGCGGCGCCGGGCATCGTCCACGACGGCACCGACGTTCTTGCGGGCCCCGCCGACGACCGCGCCGACGGTTTCCTCCGCGCGGTTGATCGTCTGGGCGCCCGTCTTGATGACCCGTTCGCCCATGCGAACCAGATCGTGCAGGAAGCTGGACGAGAGCGCGCCGCCGCTCCGCCCCTCTTCCGCGATCACTTGACTGAGAATGACGACGGTCACGTCCTCACCCGTCTTGTTGTCGACGATGCTGACATCCTCGCCGTCACGGACGAATGCCGCGACGCGGTCGAGGGAGACGTACTCGCTGGCGCCCGTGTCGTAGAGCTTGCGCGAGCCGTAGCGTTTGATAAGGCGAGCCATAAATGGGGGAATGCTGAGCGGCCAATATGACGCAATGCGGCAAGCCCAGTTTCCGCACCGCGTCATTTCGCGTCAGCTTCACGCTGAGGTGGCTGTTCCTTCTCGTTTTGACGCCTCTGGCGCCGCCTCGCGACGTCTATGCAGGGCTTTGTCCTCCATGTCTGACGCCAGAGGGGGGTCCGACACGCTCTGCGCGCGTGCTCGTTGTCAAGCGCGCCCCGGAAAAGGCCTCTGGCGTGGAACTGCGCCGGACCGCTCGCGCTCGCAGGCGACGCGTTTTCTCGCGATCCGCAGAGTCACGCGCCAGAGGCGCGGGTAGTCTCGGCTGCCCTTCCCCTGCAGCCCATGCGAAACAGGATGCGCTCGCGTTGAGGGGAGACTCCGCCTGCTTTCCCCGCACCGCTCCGTGACCCTGTCGCTCCGCTCCGCCGCCCCGTTTGTCCTCGCGGCTCTCGCGCTTTCTCTCGCCGCCTGCCAGGACCCCTCGGGCGTCGGCCTCTCGCTGATCGGCGACGAGACCTCTGACCCCAACGCGCAGCTCGTCTCGGCCTCCGAGGCTCGCTTCGGCGACAACGCTGCGGCCACAGGCGGCTTTGCGCCGCAGGGCTCCACGCCTCGGCAGACGCGCGTCCTCTTCGGCTCAATGAGCGACGACGTGTTTGGCGACGCCGACGCGACCAGCTACATCGACGCCCGCTCCATCGCGCAGCCCGAGGGCTTCGAGACGCGGCCTCTGGCGCAGGTCCAGATCCTCTTGCGCCGCGCCGAGACCTACGGCGACACGCTCGCGATGGTGCCCTACGAGGTCCGCCAGATCGACCCTTCCCCCGCGTGGTCACCCGACGGCCTCCCCCCCGACACCACGCTCGCCACCGGCGACGTGATCACCTCGGGGATGATCTCGGCCCAGGACACACTCGTGACGGTAGATCTCCCGCAGTCGTACATCGCGGCCAACACGATCATCCTGCGCGACAGCCTGGACACCCTTTTCGAGGGGTTCCAGATCCGCGTGCCCGAAGGCTCCGGTGCGAGCGGTGGCAACATGGGAGCCATCCTGGGCTTCGACGCCACCCAGTCCTCGCTTCGCCTCATCGGCCCGGACTACCAGAACGAGGACGACGAGACCACGCGCGACACCCTCGACTATCCACTCGTGGAGGTGTACACCGCACTCGCCAGAGGCGACGTGATGGAGACGCCCGGCCGGATGCTTGTGCGCGGCGGCGCGAGCATGCCGCTCGAACTCGACTTCGACCTGGGCGCATTCAACAGTCTGCCTCTGGCGAGCGCGAGGTTGCGCGTCCCGCTCGACCGCAGCCTGCTCGACGGTCCGATGGGCTTCAACCGTCCTCTCCCCCGTTCGGTCGCGTTGTTCGCCATCCTCGAAGACGGCACGCGACGGTTTGTGCTGTCGCAGGATCTGGAGGCTGATGCGGAGGACATCGTCTTCCGCGACGACCGCGCGTCTGCTCAGAGCCTGAACACGCTCGTGCAGTCTGTCCTGCTCGGCCGCCTCATGGTCGATCATCTGGAGATCAGCGTTCCAGACGGTCCGGACCTCGACCTCGGCGTGTTGCCCATCCTCATGGAAGACGCCGTCGATGGCGACCTGCGCAGGCCGCGCCTCTCGCTCATCGTTGTGGGCACCCCGGACGCGTAACAGCAACGTTTCGCGCCGTACCCGATCTCCTGACCGCTGCCCACTCTGATGCTCCGCTCTCTCTTCTTTTTCGCCGCTCTCGGTCTCGCCAGCGGCCCTGCTCTCGCGCAGGCGTCCAACGACTACGGCTCGGCGTACTCGCGCTTCGCCCTCGGGCAGCGCTACGACTTCTCCACGTCGCAGGCCGAAGCGATGGGCCTTGCGGGCGTCGCGATCCGCTCCGGGATCTACAATGGCATCTCAAACCCTGCCTTGGGCGCAGACCAGTCGCTGACCACGTTTTCGGCCTCTGGCGGCATCCGCGGCGTGCAATCCACCGACGCGACCGATGCCACGTCCGAAGCGACCGCGGGTGACCTCGGGCTGATTCAGCTCGGTATCCCGCTCTACCCCGGCCGGATGGGTCTCACGCTAGCCTACCGCCCCTACTCTCGCGTCGACTACCGCGCGATCGAAGAGGGCGCCGTCGATATCGACGGCGACGAGCCGACGCCTTTCCGCGCCAACATCGAAGGCCAGGGCGGTTTGCAACGCCTCTCGATTGGACTGGGCGCGCGCGTCGGCAAGGTGCTCACCGTCGGCGCGAGCGCCGAAGCCCTCGTCGGCACAGTGGAATACCTGCAGCGCACGGAGTTTCCCGAAGGCGGCGCGGCGTTTCTCGAAACGCGCGAGTCTGTCTCGACGCGCATGTACGGCTTTACCGGAACGCTCGGCGCCGCGGCTTCGCTGCGCAGCCTGGCCCGCGAGGCCGACGCGCTGACTATCGCCGGTGCCCTCACCCTCCCGACCACGCTCAACGCGTCGCGCTCCCGCCTGCTCGGGGCCAACCTCGACCGCGACACGCTCGCTACTCAGAGGGACGGTGACGTTCGCGTCCCGCTCACCGCCAGAGGCGGCGTCTCGTACCAGTACAGCCCCAAGTTTCTCGTCAGCACAGACGCCATCTACGAGCCGTGGCAGAGCTTCGAGAGTGACTTCGCGTTCGGTGGCTTCGCGCCCGCCAGAGGCGACGACGCCGAAGAGTCCATCCTGCGCAGCCGCTGGCGCGTTGGCGCGGGCATGGAGTGGGTACCCGGCGGCGGCGAGCGCAACGCGCGGTATTTCCAGCGCGTCAACTATCGCCTCGGCGCCTACACCGAAACCGGTTTTATGTCGCCAGAGGCGGAAGATGTGATGACCTACGCTCTCACGGGCGGCCTCTCGCTGCCCACCCGCGTTGCTGGTGCTCGCGTGGATCTCGGCTTCGAGGCCGGGACCCGCGGGAAGACGCAGGGCGTACTCGTCCGTGACCGCTTCTGGCGCGCCACGTTCACGCTCAACTTCGGCGAGCGCTGGTTCGTGCGCCGTCGCCTCGGCTAGTCTCTCCTCTCTGTTTCTCATCCCTACACGTTTCATGCTCCGTCCCGCCGCCCGCCCACTGGGCTTGCTCGCGTTGCCTCTGGCGCTACTCGTCGTTGCCTGCGCTGCGCCCTCGCCCTCCGATACCGTCGTCGTTGACACGTCTGTCTCCACTCCGATGGAGCCGACCATGTCAGACAACGGCGTCTGCCCAGAGAACTTTTACACGCCTCTTGAGAGCACGCGCCAGAATTTCAGTCTCGCCGCGGAGTACTACCGCAACGCCAACTCGGCCGAGGATGAGAACATCGACGCCCGTCTGGACGCGTTCTGCGCAGCCGATGTGTATCTCTCGTGGCTCGTCGAGAACGACCCACTCTTTACCGGCGGCGATCCGGACGACCGCAACTTCCTCCGTCTCGCCAATGTGAAGGAGTTCTACGCCACGCGCGTGGAGGACGAGGCCGCACGGAAAGCATTCCTGGACGAGTCTCTCGCGTTGCGCGAGCAGGGCGAGGCTGCGATGACGGCCGCGAGCCTGAGCTACGACCAGTACAACCGTGACCTGCGCGAGGGGTACTTCTACTTCTCGTACGCTGATGTCTACGACGACGCGAGCCAGCGCCAGTACGACGCGTTCAACCGCGCCTTCACCGCACAGCCCGACAGCCTGGACGACTGGTACCTGCAGCAGCTCGTCAACATCTCCGCCGAGGTTATCGAGGACCCGATGGCGCGCGCCGACTATCTCGAAACGCTCGCCCCGAGCTTCGACGACACGAGCACGCAGACGTACATCGCGAGCCTCGTCGAGTACAGCCGCACGCCTCCTGCCGATCCGTCACAGAACGTGACTCCCGATGCAGTCGGAGATCTCGTCGCGAAGTACCAGGCCGACCCACAGTCACTCACAGAGGGAGAGCGCCGCACCCTGTTTGGCACAGCGAGCCAGCTTCCAGACCTCATCACCGAAGCGGGTGGCGATCCCGAAGCCATCCAGGAGACGTACTTCGACGAGATCGTAGCAGGAAGCATCGACCAGCTGAGCGCGAGCCAGTTGTACGCTCTCTTCCGCCGTTCCTACCGCCGCGGTGATCGTACGCAGGCCGAGGAGTACTTCAACACGGCCATCTCGAAGGCTGCCAACAACGCGCAGCGCGCAGATTTCTACTACTCCCGCGCCGCCGCTGGCGCTGGAAACAAGAGTTCGCTCTACGCGCAGGCACTCTCTTACCAGGCCAACCACGGTCCGACGCTGTTTGCGCAGGCCCGTGACTATGCCAGTGGCGTTGGCCGCCCGAGCAGCGTAGACGGCCGTGCCGCATACTGGTGCCTCGCGGACCGCTTCAACAGCGTCGCCGCAACAGGCGACCCACGCGTGGCGAGCACCGCACGCCGCACCGCAGCGCAGTACAACCGCTCGGGCCCGAGCCGTGACGACTACTTCTTCAAAGGATGGTCGCCCGGTCAGAGCATCCGCGCCTCCTCCGGCTCGGTCTCGTGCACCACGCGCGTGCGCTAGTCCAACGCGCTTCGCTCCCCCGCCAGAGGCCTCTGGCGACTGCGGCCGCTCCCATCTCGGGGGCGGCCGTTTTTTGTGGCCTCTGGCACCAGAGGCTAGCAACGTTCTGAGTCACTAGCGGTCTCCGAGCCACGGCCTTCCCCTGTCCATGCGCTCCCTTCTGCCTCTGGCGACGCTTCTCGCGCTCGCTGCTTGCTCCGCTCCCCCTCCCGCTACGCCCAGCGTGCCGCCGCCAGAGGCCTCGACAATCGCCGTCTCTGCCGATGGCTTCTGCTCCGACATCTTCGTCCACTTCATGGCAGAGACGCGGCAGAATTTCAGTCTCGCCGCCGAGTACTACCGCAGCGCGAGCGCAGAATCCGACCCTCTTGTCCGCCGCGACGCCTACTGCGCCGCTTCGTCCTATCTCCGCTGGCTTTTGGACAACGCGCCGCTGTACACCGGCGGCGCCCCCGACGACCGGAATTTCCTCCGCCTTGCGAACGTCTACGAATACTTCGCTGCGACCGAGGGCGCCCCCCGACGCTCCTACCTGGACTCTGCCCTCGCTCTCCGCGCCAGAGGCCTCGCGCTTTACAACGCCACTGGCGCCACGCCTGACGTGTGGACGCGAGACCTCCACGAAGGCCTGTTCTTCTTCGCCAACGCCGACGCGTATCCCGACGCCTCACGGCGAGAGTTCGAAGCCCTCCGCCGAGCCTTTGCCGCCCGCCCCGACAGCTTGGACGACTGGTATTTGCGCCGCCTCGCCACCGCCTCTGGCGAGTTCATCGACGCGCCAGAGGCCCGCGCGACCTTTCTGGAGGCCCTCGCCGCGCCGATGGAAGACCAAGCCTACGCGGACTATCTGGAGGCCATCGCACAGGGAATCCGTGCGCCCGCCGCGGTCGCGCCTGTGGCCTCGTCCGTGGAGCCGCTTCTGGCCGCCTTCAGCGCCGGGGACTACGCCGATTGCGAGCCCAGTGCCGACGTGCGCACCCTGCATCGGCACAGCCTCGCGCTTTCCCGAGCGCATCGCGGATGCCGGAGGCGATCCAGATGACATCGTGGACGTGCTTCTGGACTGTGTGACAGACGACATTAGCAGAACCCTCGCAGCTCTATGCTCTTTTCGTCCGCTCCTGGACGCGCGGCGACCGCGAGCAGGCCGAGGCCTACTTCGCCCGCGCGATCACGCAACGCAGCCTCTGGCGCGCAACGCGCCGACTTCGCGTACGCACGCGGCGCCAGAGGCTACGGCGACGCCGCCCGGTTCTACCGAGAGGCGACGGGAGTACCAGGCCACACACGCGCCCAGCCTGTTCGCTCTCGCGCGGGTACGCCTGGGTCCATCGGCAGCCCGCGCGACGTGCGCAGCCGCGCCGCCTACTGGTGCCTCGCCGACGACTTCCGCGAGATCGCCGCCATCGGACACCCCGACGTGACGCCTCTGGCGCGCCGCACAGCCGAGCAGTACGCGAGATCAGCCCCCACCCGCGAGGCCTATATCTTTGAGACAGAGTGGAAGCCCGGAGATTCCATTCGCGCGTCCTCGGGCGGCGTCTCCTGCACGACGCGCGTTCGCTGAGAGCGCTGGCCTCTGGCGCCAGAGGCTCCCAGCGAACTCAAGCGCTCTGCAGACCTCATCGCAGCGCCACATACGAGCGCTCCGAGGTCAGCACGCCGCCAGAGGCTAGACCAGGTCCGACTCCTCCCGCCCGGTGAAGTACAGCACGCCGGTGTACACCGTGATCGCCGAGGTCACGACCAAGAAGACCAGCGGTCCGACGCTCGTCAGCGCTGTGTGCGCGAACCCGAACAGCGCGCCGAAGAAGCCGTCGAGGTCGCGGCCGTGAGAAGCTGTAATAAACACGAAAGCCGAGATGAGAAACGTGAGCTGCCACGCCGTCTTCCACTTGGCCGCGTTGAGCGTACGCAGCGGCTTTCCCCGGCTCTCGTAAACAGACCGCAGCCATGTGACGCCTACATCTCGCGCCGCGATAGCGCCGATGGCGAGCCACGGCAGCCACGCTCCTAGAGGACGTGTCAAGCTGGCATCTAGCGGCACAAGAAACGGCACGAGGAAAAAGGCCCCGAGGACGAGAATCTTGTCCGCCAGAGGATCGAGAAATTGCCCCAGCCGCGAGCCCACACCGTACTTGCGAGCCAGGTTGCCATCCAGCCAGTCCGTGATCGCCGCGAGGATAAACAGCGTCGTGCCGCTGAACTGGCCCCAGAACGTCCCTGTCCACAGCAGGTACAGGCTGATCGGCGCAATCAGGATGCGTCCGATGGTGAGGGCGTTGGGAACGTGCTTCACAGGCCGGGGATGGCGCCTCTGGCGGATGCCTCGGGTGGGTGCGTGCGAGGGCGCAAAGGTAGCGCCAGAGGCGAGTGTGAGGACTCGTTGCAATAACGGATGCGGCACGGCCCTTGCAATCCTCTTCCCGACTGACACGCTGCCAGCCTCTGGCGCACGGATCCTCCCCGCCGGTGCCTGCGTAGCCACACCTCCTGAACCCTAGATTTCTCTCCCAGATGAGCAAGATTATCGGCATTGACCTCGGCACCACAAACTCCGTGGTCGCGGTCATGGAAGGCGACGAGCCTGTCGTGATTCCCAACGCGGAAGGCGGGCGCACGACGCCCTCTGTCGTGGCCTTCAAAAAAGACGGCGAGCGCCTCGTGGGCGCTCCCGCCAAGCGCCAGGCGATCACCAACCCGCAGAACACAATCTTCTCGGCCAAGCGCTTTATGGGCCGCGGCTTCGACGAAGTCAGCTCCGAGCTAAAGACGGTTCCGTACATCGTCTCCAAGGGCGAGGGCGGCACCGCGCGCATCTCCATCGACGAGAAGCTGTACACGCCGCAGGAGATCTCGGCGATGATCCTCGGCAAGCTCAAGCAGACGGCCGAAGACTACCTCGGCGAGCGCGTAACGGAGGCCGTGATCACGGTTCCGGCGTACTTCAACGACGCACAGCGCAAGGCGACCAAAGAAGCCGGCCAGATTGCCGGGCTGGACGTCAAGCGTATCCTCAATGAGCCCACTGCTGCCGCTCTCGCGTACGGCATGGACAAAAAGGACCAGCCCGACTCCACCGTTGCGGTCTACGACCTCGGCGGAGGCACCTACGACATCTCTATTCTCGAACTCGGCGACGGCGTGTTTGAGGTCAAGTCCACCAACGGTGACACGCACCTGGGCGGCGACGACTTCGACCAGCGCTTGATCGACTACATCGCGGACGAGTTCAAAAGCCAGGAAGGTATCGACCTGCGCCAGGACCCAATGGCACTCCAGCGCCTCAAAGAGGCGGCGGAGAAGGCCAAGATCGAGCTCTCCAGCGCGGCCTCGACGGCGGTCAACCTGCCGTTTATTACCGCGACGCAGGACGGCCCGAAGCACCTCACGCTCGACATCTCGCGCTCCAAGTTCGAGCAACTGGTTGACGATCTGGTGCAGCGCACCATCCCGCCGATGAAGAAGGCGTTGGACGACGCGGGCCTGAGCAAGGGCGACATCGACGAGATCATCCTCGTGGGCGGATCCTCGCGTATCCCGAAGATTCAAGAGGTCGTGGAGCAGTTCTTTGGCAAGGCGCCCAACCGGAGCGTCAACCCGGACGAAGTGGTTGCGGTCGGTGCGTCCATCCAGGGCGGCGTCCTCTCGGGCGATGTCAAGGACGTGTTGCTGCTCGATGTGACGCCGCTCAACCTCGGTATCGAGACGTTGGGTGCGGTCATGACCGCGCTCATCCCGGCCAACACGACAATTCCGACGCGTAAATCGGAGACGTTCTCGACCGCGAGCGACAATCAGCCCAGCGTCGAGATCCACGTGCTGCAGGGCGACCGCCCGATGGCGATCGACAACCGCACGATTGGACGCTTTCACCTGGATGGCATCCCTCCTGCCCCACGCGGCTTGCCCCAGGTCGAGGTCACGTTCGACATCGACGCCGACGGCATTTTGAGCGTTAGCGCGAAGGACAAAGCAACAAGCAAAGAGCAAACGATCCGTATCGAAGCATCTTCTGGCCTGACTGACGAGGAGATCGAGCGCATGCGGAAGGCCGCGCGCGAGAACTCTGCTGAGGACGCCCGCAAAAAGGAAAGCGTCGACAAGCTCAATCAGGCGGATAGCCTCATCTTCTCGTCCGAGAAGAACCTCGCCGAGTACGGTGACAAGCTCCCAGACGAGAAGCGCGCCGCAATCCAGGGAGGCCTGGAGCGCCTCAAGGAAGTCCAGAAGGCGCAGAACATCGACGAGGTGGAGTCTGCCATCGAGCAGCTCAACACCGCGTGGAGCGCTGCGAGCGAGGACCTCTACCGCGCCCAGCAGGCCGAGGCCTCTGGCGACGGCGCCCCCGCTGAAGGCGGTGAGCCCGTAGCGGACGCCGATGGTGAGACGGTTCAGGACGCCGACTTCGAGGTCGTAGACGAAGGCGACGAGGCCGCGTAACGCCCCCTGCACGTCATCCTCTGGCGCGAACGCCAGAGGCCCGCGCCCCGGTTGCCACGTGCAGCCGGGGCGTTTCCATATCGGCCTCTGAGTGCGGGTACCGAGGAGCGCTCGCCAGAAGCGCGCTCACCCAAACAAAAGCCTCTGGCGCCACGCGGACGCCAGAGGCCGGGATCGTGAGCCGGCCGGCTTGCGCCTACCGGATCGGGCCTACCGGATCGCGCCGAGCAGGATCTCCAGCAGCAGCGGGAGCGCGTAGAACAAGCCGACCAGGTAGCCGATGGCATAGAGCCGGTTCTTGAACGCGAGGTCTCCGATGAACTCCGACATGCGGATCGGGATCTCGCGGATGAACGTGAGCGGGTAGATGATGGCGATTCCGAACACGTTGAACAGCATGTGGCAGAGCGCGATGGTGAGGCCTGCCACGGCCGCGGGCTCTCCGCCCGAGATGGCGACGAGGGCCGCCAGAAGCGCCGTGGCGGTCGTGCCGACGTTGCTACCGAGCATGTACGGGAACACCTGCCGCACGGTGAGCACGCCCGCGCCGATGAGGGGGACGACGAGGCTCGTGGTGACCGACGAGGACTGCACGAGGAACGTGAGCACCATACCGAAGCCCATCGCCAGAAGCGGCTTGCCGAAGATGTACTTATCGAGCGCGCCCTCGCTGCGGCCCAGCACCATGCTCTTGAGCAGCACCACCAGGTAGCGCAGCGCAACGAACAACAGCACGAGGCCAAGCCCGGCGATAAGCCAGGGGTTCTCGGCGAGCACGACCTCACCGATCCACGACGCAAACTGGTCGAACGGGGTCTTGCCCAGGCCGCCGCCTTCCACGCCGGGAATCGCGTTGGCGAGCGCTGTTGCAGGCTTCGAGATGATGCCGAAGAGCAGTTCTAGCGGGAGCAGGATCAGCACCGCGAGCCAGTTAAAGAAGTCGTGGACGGTTGCCCCTGACATCGCGCGGCGAAACTCCTCGGGCTGCGTAATGTGGCCCATCGAAACGATGGTATTCGTCACCGTGGTGCCGATGTTCGCGCCCATGATGACAGGGATCGCACTCTCGACCGAGAGCACGCCTGTGGCCACCAGGCTCACCACGATGGAGGTTGTGGTGGAGGAGGACTGCACCAGGCTCGTCGCTAGAATGCCCGTGATGAGGCCGAGCAGCGCGCTGCCCGTGGCCTTGGCAAGAATGCCTTCGAGGTCAAAGTTGCTGTTGCCGAGCCCCTTGATGCCGTCGCCCATGAGTTCGAGCGCGACGATAAACATCATCATCACGCCGACGAGCAGCAGAATGCGCAGCCAGAGCGGCAGGTTGTTCTGCGCAGGCGTCGCCGGATCGCCGTCGAGGTCGTCCTGCGTCACGGGAACGACGCCCGTTTTAAGATCGAGGTGTTCCTCGCGGTCGTGAGGGGAGGGAGCGAGCATCGGGGAAGGGTCGGAGAAGAAGAAGGTTACGCCTCTGGCGACGGACGCAGAGGGGCGCGGCGTAGCTGGTCGAAGGGAAGCGCGACGGCGGAGATGATGTTGGAGAGGTGGCTGGACACGCGCCCGATCATGCGGGCCGAGATGCCGAGCACGAGCGCCAGATTTGCTGTCAGATCGTCTGCTGAGGCGAGCGTGGCGAGGTACTCGCCGATGTCGCGCTTGAGCGCCTCGTGCTCTGTCATCACGCGCTGAGCGCCCTGGCGGTCCGCTGCGCTAAAGGCATCGTGGACGAGCGGGAACTGCGCCTGCACGCGGTCGCGGATGGCCGAGAGCGTACCGACGTGAGCGCCCATGCGCGGCGACTCGGAGAGCGCGGTCGCCTTGGCGAGGCTTTTGGCGAGGTCGCCGCAGCGCTCGGCGTCTTGCACGACCGAGACCATGATGAGGCTGAAGGACAGCTCTTGCTGCGGGTTGACGGCCACGTGCTCCAGCACGGCGCGGCGGATGAGCGCCTCGCGCAGGTTGATGTCCTCGTCCATTTCGGCGAGGTCCACCGCCAGAGGCTCGTTGTCCAGCAGGGCGCCTGTGGCCGCGGCGAACATCTCGCCCGCTCGGTCCACCATCGCGATGAGATCGTTGACGCTCTGGGCGATGAGCGGCGGCTTGGCGTCCGAGAGGAAGTTGAAGAGCTTCATCGTGCGAGGAGAGGTGTGGGAGCATTGGCTTCCCCGTCCAAAGGGCGCCGACCGGCGAAGATGCCCAGAACTGGTTACGTGACTGTTACCACACTGTCTCCATGCGAGGTGCTCGCGCGAAATCCCCGCAGCCTTGGCGTTGCGACAGCCTCTGGCGCCAGAGGCCACCTACACGCGTTAGAAGACGGCCGAAAGCGAGGCGCGGACGGTCTGCACGAGGGGCGCCGTGGCGGGCAGGCGGGCGTCGTAGGTGATCGTCGCGCGGATGGACTCCGTCAGGCCGAGCGTGGCCTGGACACCGCCCAGGCCCGACGTGCCAGCGCCGCGGCCGTCGGTGAGTTCGTAGAGCGCGAGGCCGCCGCCAGAGGCCCCGCGCAGGCTCACGACCGAAAGCTCGGCGCGGGCCGTAAGCGACACGCGACGGCTGGGCGCCCAGCGCGCGTCGGCGGGGACGCGGACCAAGAGCGCGCCGTCGGGCGCCGTGGCGGTCGCGAGACGGTCCGTGCGCGTGGAGACAAAGGCCCCGAGCGTGAGGATGGCCTCTGGCGTGGGCGTCCAGGTCAGCGAGGGCTCAACGGTGAGCGCGCCGATGTCGAACGTGCGCGTCGCGAAGGCGGTGCTGGTGGCCCGGCGGCGCTCCCCTCGGAGCGTGAAACGTGCGAGGACGGCGGGGCCGAGAGGAAGACGGCCTTCGGCGCGAAGTGACTGGTTGAGGCGCGCCTCGGCGCCAGCGGCCAACCGGCGCGTCGTCGTCAGGTGGTCGCCGCCGACGCGCAGGCCTCGGCGGGCGTCGCGCGGGAGAAACGAGACTTCGCCCTCGGCGCGAAAACGGCCGTCCAGCGTGCCCACCTCTGGCGCATCGCCAGGGGACCTCTGTTGCAGCACGCCGGGGTCGAGCAAGAGCACGCGCAGCAGGCCGCCAGAGGCGGTTTTCTCGCGCACCTCGGCCGAGCCTCTGGCGTCGAGGTTGCGCAAGAGGCCCGCGCCGTAGCGCTCGGCGAGCCTGGCGCCGTCCATGCGGAGCGAGAGGCGCGCGTCCACGCCGACGCTGGGGACCAGTTCGTCGGACGGGACGAACGTGCGGAGGTAGGCGCCCTCGAAGGGCGTCGTCTCGGGGAAGAACTCGTCGACCTGTTGGCGGCCGTCGGGCTCGCCTGCGCGCGGCTCGCCCTGTCCGTCGCGCCAGACGTACAGGCCCTGCCTCGGGACCCACGAGCACGTAGGCCTCTTGCAAGACGGGCGTGCGCTCGGTCAGCGCGACGTAGCGCGTGCGCACGTCCAGGCCTCTGGCGAGAGGCGCCGCGCGCGCGTTCCAGTCCAGCGCGAGGCTTTCCGTGTCCAAGCGTCCGCGCTCGCGGAAGGCGTCGGTGAACTGGCGCTGGCGGAAGGCGGCGCGGAGGTCTGAGCGGAAGCCCGCGGCGCCCTGGACGCGCAGCGTCCCCTCGACGCCAAGCGACCGCGCCGCGTCCGCCAGATCACCGGGCGTACCTGCCGGCGCCAGAGGCTCCGACTCCTGCCGCAACTCGACCGATCCGCTGGCGGTGAGCCCTCGCGAGGTGTAGGCCAGGCCGGGCTGGACGGCGACGAAACTGTACGTGCTCGCGAGCAGCGAGTCCTGCGGCAGCGCACCGCCGATCTGCTCGCGGGACTCTTGCTCCAGTCCCAGACTCGGCGTGAGCCGCCCGCCCGCGAGCGCACGTTGCAGACCCAGCCTCTGGCGGAAAAACGAGCCCGAGCCTAGGAGCGCGTCGCCGCCGTCGGAGTCCACGGCGTCGAGTTCGTAGCTCGCCAGAGGCAGGTCGCGGGCGTCGGGCAGGGCACCGGCGCGGAGGCCGACGCGGCGCGCGCGGTAGGCGCCGAGCGCCAGGTCGCCCGCTTCGACGCCGACGCTCCCCAGGCCTCTGGCGGAGACACGAGCCGCGGCTTCGGTCAACACTTCCCCGAGCGAGTCGATGGAGGCCTCGAAGGGCGTGCCTGCTCGCGCGAGGTTCCAGCGCCGGTTGTAGTCGATGGCGCGCACGCGGTCGAGCGTGCGGAAGCCGCGCGCGCGGTCGCGGCGCAAGAGGCTGGCCTCTACCGTCCCCCAGGCGTACGCCTCTGGCGCGAAGCGCAGACCCGTTTCGTAGGCGGTCGCGCCGTCGTCGGCACCGTCCAGATCGGAGAGCGTGTTGGCGTCGTCCAGCGACCGCGCGAGTTCGCCGAAGGCGGTCAGGCCCGCCAGAGGCTGGGCGCTCGCGCGCACGTCGAGGACGGTGCGGCTGGCGGGGCGCGGGAGGATGCGGAACGGCACGTAATCGCCGCCAGAGGTTCCGACGAACTCGTAGAGGATCCCATTTAACGCTTGTCCCGCACGGCGATAGCTCCCCTGCCCTTGCCTCACGCGCGAGAAGCGGACGCGGAAGACAGCTATCGGCGTCGGCGCTTGCTGGCACGAAGATGCGGACCGTCGCGCCAGAGGCCAGCGTGGTGTCGCGGGCGGTGTAGAGCAACGTCGCGCTTTCCGGCTCGAACGGCACACGCGTCTCGCCGGGCACGAGCACGTCGCGGTCGCCAGCACCGGCGATGAGATCGAGGTCGGACTCGCTGAGCCCCAGCGCGTCGCCCAGGCCGGGCGCGTCGGCCTCGCGCAAGAGGCGCACGCCGAGCGTGCCCAGAGACCCGCCTCTGGCGGTGCGGCCGAGGTCCACCTTCGCGCCCGCGACGGAAAGCGTGCGCGCGTAGCCACCCGCGGAATACTCGAAGTCGACCGTCGCGCGGCGCTCGGCCGTGACCAGATTCTCGGCCGTAAACGTGACCTCGCCCGTCCCATAGTCCACCGTGTAGTCGCGCCCTCGCGCCAGAGGCCGCCCGTCCCAGTAGACGCGCTCGCTGCCGGGCACGACGAGCACGAACGGCTCGCCGCGGTCGCCTTCGAGACGGTACGGCCCCTGGACGCTTTCGAGCAGGATGAGGTCTTGCGAGCGGAAGCGCCCGCGTACGGCCGAGGCGCCCGCCTCCACCCTGCCGCCGGAGATCCAGCCTCTGGCGGGGACATCGAGCGAGAACGCCGCGCCCTGGACTTTGCGGCGGAGCGGCGCGAACGAGGTGCCGTCGAGCGCAAGGTCGATGTCGCCCAAACGCGCATTTGCGCCCGGGCCGTCCACGCGCACGAACACGCGGTCGAAGTCCGAGAGCGTCTGCGTGGTGCCCTCGGGCACGATGGGCGTGTCCGAGTCCGTCAGCGCGCCGCTCACGGTCACGCCGGGCGCGATCTCGCCGCCGATATCGAGCCGCAGCCCCGAGGTCAGCGACACGTCGCGGTTGCTCCCCGCCACGACCCCGCGCGTGATGCTCCCGCTCGTCGTGACCGTGCTCGCGGTCGCATTCGGCGCGCGCGCCAGAGGCCCGGGCGGGCTGCGCCTCTGGGTGCGCGTGGAGTCGGGCTCGGGCTCCTCGAAGCGTGGCAGAGGCGCAGGCGCGAGGACGCGCGGCAGACTGCGGTAGGCGATCACGAGCGTCGTCAGCGTGTCGAACGGCGCGACGAGCCGCAGCGCGCCCGAGGCGAGATCGACGAGGTAGGCGCTATCGGGCAGCACGCGAGCCTCTGGCGCGATCACGTCCACGCGCACGGATCGCGGCGCGATGGGTCCGCGGAGTTGGAGGAATCCTGCGCCCGCCTGCACCTGCACGGTGTCGCGCTCGGCGCCCAGCCCCGGCCCCTCGGGAATGCCCTGCGAAGCGGCCGCAGCACTGCACAGCACGGCCAGCGCCAGAGGCAAGAGGATGTGGAAAGCTCTACGCGTCACGCCGGTCGCGAGGGGAAACGGGAGTCGGAAACGGCGCGGGAGCAGTCGGGGGCGGTGGAGCGCACGAACGTAGCCGCGCGCGCAGACGTGTTCAAGGCGCTTCGCCAGCGCCAGAGGCCTCTGGCGGCACGCGGCCGAGCGCGGTCAGCGCGCGGGCGGTGAGCGCGAACAGCACACCGTCGTGGATCGCCGCGTCCAAGATCGGCGCCTGGCTCTCGATATCGACCCGCCAGAGGCGCCGACCGCCGGGCGAGAACAGCAGCACGCCGCGCGGACCGAGCACGAGGACGCCCATCTCCCCCGCCGACACGTTCGTCACGCCGCCCAGTTCGGCGCCGTCCAGCGTCGCCAGAGGCTGCCCAGCGGTGTCGCGCACGTGGACGCTCTGCCTCTGGCGATCTGCGACGAACAAGCGCCGCCCGGCGACGGCGAGGGCCACAGGTTCTCCGAACCCGCCGAGCACGTCCGCGAGTTGGCCGTCGCGCCACACCTGCACGACGCCGCGCGAGGCCTCGGCCACAAACACGGTCCCCTCGGCGCCAGAGGCGACGGCGACGGCCTCGCCCGGCGGGGCGGCCTCTGGCGCGGCGACGCTGAGCCGGTCCACGGCAGGGATGCGGAGGGTTTGAACGAGGCGGCCTTCGTCGGAGAAGCGCAGCACGCGGTCGCCGTCGGCGACGTAGAGGTCCTGGCCGTTGGTGGCGTCGAGGTCGCGTCCGCCCCGGATCTCTCGCGCGCCAATGGTTCCCGCGCCGCGAGACGCCAGAGGCCAGTCCGAGTCCAGCCCACAGCTTCGATGCCCGCTCGCGTCAGCACGAGCAGGTCGTCCAGATTGGCGGCGAGCGCGAGGTGCTAGACACCCAGGCTCACGGATGTGGCCGACGGCTCGGCGTCGTCTTCACGAGGGCAGGCGCTCGCGGCGGAGGATCCGCCTCTGGCGGCCCGGCGCACGCGGCGAGCAGCACGGATAGGAGTAGAGCGACGCGCCGGAGGCCTCTGGCGGCATGATCGGCGCGCGCCTCTGGCGCTAGAGGCTGGGATTGCGGTACGGCGTGGCTACCCCCCGGTTGACGCGCCTGCACGGCGGTCAACCTGTCCCCCTCGGTCAGGGGGACAATCTGATTCTGTGTTCTAGTTGGAAGTGCGTCGCGTGCTGGATCTGGATTGTCCCCCTTTCCAAGGGGGACAGAGTCCGCGACCGTAGGGCGAGCAACGCGGGGGGTTCTGCCAGACGAGCACGCCCCCACGCCAGAGGCCTCTGGCGCCAGACAGGCCCCTCACGGGTCCACCACCCGCGCGAGGCCGCGGTGGCCGATGTCGCGGCGCAGCGTCTTGCCCTCGAACTGCACGCGGTCGGCGCCCGCGTAGGCCGCCTCCAGCGCCTCCGCCAGCGTGCCGCCACGCCCGACGATGCCCAGCACGCGCCCGCCGTTGGTGACCACCTCGTCGCCCTCGCGCGTTGTCCCTGCGTGGACAACCTGCGCCACGCCAGAGGCTTCATCCAGGCCGGTGATCGGCTCGCCGGTTTTAACGGCACGGGGATAGCCCGCCGAGGCCAGCACGACACACGCCGCCGCCTCTGGCGAGATCACGACCTCGGCACCGGCGAGCGTGCGCGTGGCGGCGCGCCAGAGGAGGTCGAGCGGGTCCGAGTCCAGCAGCGGCAGGATGACCTGCGTCTCGGGGTCGCCGAAGCGGCAGTTGAACTCCACCACCTTGGGGCCGTTGGCGGTCAGCATGAGCCCGCAATAGAGCACGCCGCGGTAGTCCGCCCCTTCGTCGCGGAGCGCGGCCAGAACAGGCAGCACGATGTCGCGCCGGACCGCCTCCAATACGTCTGGCGTGACCATGGGCGCCGGTGCGTAGGCGCCCATGCCGCCCGTGTTGGGCCCGGTGTCACCCTCGCCGATACGCTTGTGGTCCTGCGCTGTCGAGAGGAAAACGACCGCCTCGCCGTCCGTCACCGCGAACACGCTGGCCTCTTCGCCCTCCATAAACTCCTCGATTAGGAGCGTGTCGCCGGTCTGCCCCCAGTCCTTGACCTGCCGGATCATGGCCTCGTGGAGAGCTTCCTCTCGCGTTTCCGCGATCACGACCCCCTTGCCCGAGGCCAGGCCATCGACCTTGATCACCACCGGCTCGGGGTGGGCCTTGATGTATGCCGTGATCGCGTGGCCCTCCTCGGGGCCAAACGTTTGGCTCGCAGCGGTCTGGACGCCAGCGCGCGCCATGAGCTGCTTGGCGTACGACTTCGAGGCCTCGATTTTCGCGCCTCTGGCGTCCGGCCCGAATACCGCGATGCCCACCGCGCGAAAGCGATCCGCGAGGCCATGCTTGAGCGGAGTTTCTGGCCCGATAACCGCGAGGTCAATCCCTTCGCTCTGCGCGAACTCCACGAGCTGCGGGTACCGGTTCGACTGGATCGGCACGTTCTGCGCCAGAGGCTCGGTCCCTGCGTTGCCGGGGGCGCAGTACAAAGTGGGAGATTGCGGGCTCCGCGCGAGAGCGAGCAGCAGTGCGTGCTCGCGGCCTCCGCTGCCGATGACGAGGACTTTCATGGGTTTGGCGCCAGAGGCAGACCGGGTGGAGCGAAAAGATAATCGGCGCGCCTACCTTGCCTTCCCCTTCTTCCCGGCCAGTGCTCGCGCTTCTCTTCGCCTTCGCCTCGCTCCTCTCCACCGACGCCGTAGCCCCCGACACCGTCACCTCCCAGCCCACGCGGTCGGTCTACCAAGCGCCTCTGGCGGCGCTGGTCCCCTCGCGCGAGGCGGCTCAGGCGATTCTGTATCGCTCGCCAGAGGCCTCTGGCGCGAGTGCCACCGCCTGGGCCTCTGGCGAGGCGCAGCGCGATTCGGTGCGCGAGCGCATCGAGATCCGGCCGCGCCTGGCGCCCTCGGCGCTGTACTCCAACGCCAGAGGCTTCGGCATCGGCGCAGGCGTGGGCGTGAGCAATCTCCTGTTCGACGGTAGCGAGGCGGCGCTCGACTTCCGTATAGCGCAGCGCTTCACGTCTGTCGCGCTCTCGGCGTTCACCTCCGATCCGTACGAGTCTGCCTTCTTCGGCGTCGCCACGTTCGAGGCCAGCACGACGACCGCGCAACGGTACTACGGCGTGGGCCCGTACACCGACGAGGCCAACCGCCTCTTTCTCGACTTCGCCTCCATCGACGCCGAGGCGCGCATCGGGGCGTACCCGCTGGGCAACACCGGGCTGTTTCTCCAGCCCAGCGCTCGCTTCCTGCTGGACAGACTGCGCGACATCGAGGAGGATGACGACACGCAAGGCGCCCTCGCACGTCTGGAACGTGACGACCCGCGCTCCGCCGCCGCCGTCGCCGATGTGCTCGACGAGACGCGCTACGGCGCGTCGTTCGGCCTCGAAGTCGCGAGCGACCTCCGCGACTGGCGCTCGTACCCGCGCAAGGGCACGTTCGTGAGCGTCGAGGGCCGCCGGTTCTATGCGATGGACGGCTCCGGGCTGCGCTTCAACCGCCTCGCCGTGAGCACGCTCGGCTACCTCCCGCTGCGCGGACGGACGGCGCTCGTGGGCCGCTCCAACCTCATCGTCACGCGCGCTGAGGACAACGCGGAGATCCCGTTCTACTACCTCCCGGCTCTGGACGCGCGGCTTCTGGCGGCCTACCCACCCGACCGCTTCCGAGGCCGCGACGTGCTCGCGCTCGGCGGCGGCATCCGCTTTCCCGTCCGCGACTTTATCGGCGTCTACGGCATCGACGCGCTCATCATGGGCTACCTCGGCAACACCTACGACGACGTGTTCGACCAGGTGAGTGCAGGCGTCACGTTCGACGAGGGGCCTCTGGCGGAGGACGGGCGCGTGCCGTTTCGCCCGGCGCTCGGCCTGGGCCTCGGCATCGTCAACCTGGACAAGGAGCGCGTCGTCCTGGGCGGTCTGATCGGCATCAGCCCGGACGGCATCTCGCTCGCCACGCTGCGCATCGCCTACGACCTGCGCGACGCTCGCCCGCTCTTCCGCTAGCCCCGGCTCCTCGCCCGCCTCTGGCGCCAGAGGCTTTCGCGGCGCGGGGTGACGCCTGAAGCTCCCCGCAGGCCTCACGGACCACGCCAGAGGCCCTCGGTACCTTCGCGCTGTGCGCATCCCTGCTCCTCTCCTGTTCTCGCTAAAGGCCCTGATCGCAGCCGTCGTGCTCGCGTTCGTGGTGCGCTCGGTAGAACCGGGGGCCGCGCTCGCCGCGGCGCGCCAGGCCGGGCTCGCGCCGTTGCTTCTCGCGCTCGCGCTCGTGCCCGCAAACGTGGGGCTGGAAGCGTACCGCTGGTGGCGGCTCGTGCGGCGCGTGGCCTCTGGCGTGCGCTACCGCGATGCGCTGATCGCGATTCTGGGCGGGTACCCGCTGGGCCTGCTCACGCCGGGCCGCGTGGGTGAGTTCGCAGGCCGCGCTGCGCTCCTGCGCGATCTCCCCGCTGGCCAGTCGGCTGCGCTCACGATGACGGAAAAAGTGGCGACGCTGGCCGCCATCCTCGTCGGCGGGCTCGTGGCCGTTACCCATCTGGTGCTGACGACCGCGGCCCCGTCGCCCCTCTGGGTGCCGACGCTGGTGTTCACGGCGCTGTGGACGGCTCTTCTTTTGCTGGCGGTGCTTTATCCCGCCGCGGCACAGGCGGCAGTCGGCGCGGTGATCCCGTTCGCGCCGGTGCGACGCGCCCTTGAAGCGCTGGGTGCTATCCCCAAGCGCGAGGCCGCGCTTCTTCTCGCGCTCTCGGGCGTGCGCTACCTCATCTTCGCCGGGCAGTTCGCGCTGCTCGTGCTCGCGTTTGCGCCAGAGGCTGCCCTCGGCGCCGTCGCCTCTGGCGTCGCGCTGGTGCTCTTCGCCAAGAGCGCCGTCCACTCGGTCACGCTGGGCGACCTGGGCGTGCGCGAGGGTGCGGCCGTCTACTTCCTGGGCACCGCAGGCGTGCCCGAAGCGGCGGCGCTCAACGCGGCCCTCGGCATCTTCGCGTTCAACCTTCTGCTCCCGGCCCTCGTCGGCGTTCCGATCCTCCTGAGGCTCCGTCTTTCCCGCCCCACCGCTTCCGCCCTCTCGTGACGACCGCTCTCGGACTGTTCCTGACCGGGCTGGGCGCGCACTATGCGCTCCACCTGTGGCGCTCGGGCGCGGCGTTCGCCCGCGCGATGCGCGCCCCCGCCCCGCCTCTGGCGCCAGAGGCGGGGCTCCCGGTCGTGTCGGTCGTGATCGCGGCGCGGAACGAGGCGGAGGGCATCACGGCGTGCGTGGAAAGCATTCTGGCGAGCGAGTACCCGACGGAGCACCTCGAAGTCATCGTCGCCGATGACGACTCGACGGATGCCACGGCGTCGTTGGTGCGGCGCATCCAGCGACAGGTCAACGCCTCGGCTCCGGTCCGCGAACTGGTCCTCGCAGGCGGCGAGACTGAACCTCTGGCGCAGCCGCGCGAGCCTCTGGCGCAGCCGCCGGAGCGCGTGCGGCTCTTGCACGTGCCGCACGATCCGGAGCGCGTGCGGGCACACAAAAAGCGCGCGCTGGAGCGCGGCATCGAACGCGCCCGAGGCGAGATCGTGCTCACGACCGACGCCGACTGCCTGGTGCCGCCCGGCTGGGTCCGCGCGATGGTGGCTCGCCTCTCGGAGCCCGGCGTCGGGCTCGTCTCCGGTCCGGTCCGCTTCCGCGCCAGAGGCCGTCTGTTCGAGCGCTTGCAGGCGCTGGACTTTCTCGGCATGATGACGCTCGGCGCAGGCGGCATGCTGCTCGGCCGCCCGCACCTCGCCAACGGCGCCTCGCTGGGCTACCGCCGCGAGACGTTTCTGCGCCTCGGCGGCTTTTCCGGCATTGACGACGTGACGAGCGGCGACGACGAGTTGCTTATGCAGAAGCTGGCCTACGCCAGAGGCGACGGCGACGACCTCCCGACAGGCGTCCGGTTCGCGGCGGACGCCAGCGCGACGGTGGTCACGGAGCCCGCGCGGTCGCTTCGTCAACTCGTGGCGCAGCGGCTCCGGTGGGCGTCCAAGGGCGCGCACTATCCCGGCCGCCTGCAGCTTCTCATCGTGCAGGTGGGCGCGCTCTTCGTGATGCTCTTCGTGGGCACGCTCGGCCTCGGCCTGTGGCCCGCGTTCGCGCCGTGGCTTCTGGCGGGGTTCGCGCTCAAGGCCGCGGGCGACCTCTCGCTGCTCATCCCGGCGACGAGCCTCTTGCGCCAGAGGCACCTCTTGTGGCTCTACCCGCTCCACGCGCTCGCGCACATCCCGCAGACGCTGCTCGCGGGACTTGGCGGCGTGCTCGGCCGCGGTTTCGAGTGGAAAGGGCGGCGCCTGGACCGCTAGCCTCTGGCGCCAGAGGCCGAACGCGGCACGGCGTGCTGTCGGCTGCAGAGCTGGGTTCGTACCGCGCCGGAGGGAGCGCCCGCGCGCCGGAGCCAGGACCGGCACGTTCGCGCGCCACATCGCGTGCGTGATCCCGGACATGGTGTAAAGCGCCACCAGCTCCGGCCCAGAGTCGACCGTCCAGAGAATGCCAACTCGGCCGTGCGAACCGCATTCTGGTACAGTCGAGCTGAGCGGACGCAGGGTCCTGTTCAGCGCCGCCGCGACGGCTCGACGTGCCGCTGAGAGCCCAGCGAGTGCGCGGACCACGAACTGTCGCCCTCCGCATGCCGTCACCGCCGTGTCGTCGACGGTCCGGACGTTCGCCGGAGCGGTCGAGCGAGCGTGGACAAACAGATAGAGACCATTTCCGGCCACCGCTACGATCCCCGCCCACTACCAAATGGCGGGTGTCTCCTACGCAGGCGCTGCTCTTCGAGAAGAGGTAAAGGAGGGGCAGCGCAAGCGCGACGCCGATAAGCAGCAGGCGCATTGTTGGTAGTGCAGTAGAACAGTTGGCGGCTCAGCCGCCGTGGGCTGAGGGCACAAGGAAGTGCGAGGCAATGTAGGCGCCGACGTCTGGGCGGACCGAGAACGGTGAAGCCCACGGTCGGCCTGCAGCCGCGGGTTCTACGGCGGCGGTGGTCAGAGCGACTCGTACTCCCGCCGTCCGAGCGCGTCGCCTCCCGCTTCCGTCGCGCTGAACCAGTGGATCGGCACGGAGAGTCCGGCCCGTTCCAGCGGCGGCTTCCAGACGGCGGAGTCGTCGAGCAAACGGAGGGCCGCTTCGAGCGGCAGAGTCTCCTCGGTTGGTCCCTCCTGGCGACTCTCGTGAAGCTGGACGTGTCCGGCGTCGAGAAGGGAACGCATGGCCTTGTCCGCTGCTCGGACTTTGGTCTCGGCGTCCACCTCCGGGTAGTGCGTGTTGAGTCCCCAGATGAGTTCGTAGAGGCCGGTGTAGTCCTCGACACCGTAGCTGACTGCGAGCGACTTGGCTATATGGAGGTCGATCATCGACGGCGAGGGAGCCGCCGTAGAACGAAAGCTGTTCAGCGGCGCGAGGCGACGCGGCGCTTCAACCTACGGCCGACGCCCCCGCCTAGCGTCGGCCGGCAGCGGTCGCAGTTAGCGCCGCGTACCTACCAGCCCAAGCGGCGTGGACCCGGACGAACGCGACAAGATCAGGTCGCGCCGGCCCTCGACCATGGCGGAGCACGACGAGCTTCCGCGCCTCGGCGTCCGCAGTCGAGCTTGACGCTCGGACCGTGATCGCGGTCACGTCCTACGTGACGCTCGTACGTCGGCCCACGCTCGAGTTAGCCCGAACCGAGCCCGTTGCGCGGCCACGACTCTGAGATCTCGCCCCCCACGAAGTCGTCGGGGAGCGGCCCGATCCCGCGCCAGATCGGGTGACCGCGGTCGACCGGGGCCGAGGTGTCGCCCGTCACGAACGCCGGACCGCCGAGCGAATGCCGTCGGCCTCGACGACAATGTCAGCCTCGGCGGTGGTCCGGTCGACGAACGCGAGCTGGACGCGGTCGGCGTCGACCTCGACGGAGGCGAGCGCCTTCACCGTCTGGAGAGAGCCGTCGGGGAGCTGGTCGGCGAGGGCCTCGATGAGCGCACCGGCTGGTATCACTGGGCCAGACGCGGCTCGTGGCCATGCTAACGGCGCCGGGTCTCGGGCGTGAAGACGGTGACGGGCGAGCGGCTCCTGAGCGACGCTGAGGCGTCGGTCCGCTCGGCGCCGCCGCAGCCGTCGCGGCCGTGCTCTCCGCCGACTCGGCGTGGTCGCCGAGCGTCGAGACGCACGAGTGGCAGGGCCGAGGCGCGAGAGAGCAGATCGAGGCGCTCGACGCCACGCTCAAGGCGACGGCGCGCGGCGACCGATCGACGAGGCGATCTCGACGTCACGCTCGTGGACCTGGCGCGGATCGGCGGTCAGACGGGCCCACTGGACGACTTCGCCACCAAGCGCCAGCTGCGGCGCTACGCCGGGATGAATCTCCGGAGCGTGAGAGCGGCACATACAGAGGTCAGACGCGGCTGTCAAGAAGGGGCGGCCGATGCTGCGCAAGAGGCTCGGGCAGGCGGTTTTCCGATGCTGCGCGGTGACCGCAACGCACGAACCGCGACGGCGAAGGCCTCTGGCGGATCAGCTGGCGCCGCGCCGTGCCGTCGGGCTGCAGCGGCGAGTTCTACCGGCCTGGCCACATCTCTCTCCAGTCGGTCTCGATCCGGCCTCGACCTCCGACCGCCAGCGCGCCGGGCGGGGCACCAGAGAGCAGAGCGGCGATCCGGAGCAGCTCCCCCGGGTGCCCTCCGGCAGACTGCCAGAACGAAGTTCGGTCGCCAAGCTCGTGCGCACCCGGCGCGGTGGCGCTCCAGCTCGCTACGCACCCGCTCGGGCAGGTACTCGACCGCTGTCCGACCAATAGGCTCATGCCCGCATCCTCCTCACGGGCCAGAATCGGCGCCGACCCCTTGACTTCCGCTTAATACCAACGGCGGGTTACACCGCAGCCGCGCAGAGCGACGCGATGGCGATGCTGAAACGCGGCGCAGGCGCGGTGCCGGGGCGTGCGCGAAGCAGGTGTCGCCTTTTCGCGGCGCCGCCCAGAGCCTCTGCGCCAGAGGCCGAGCCACCGCTTCCCGAGCGAGACCGCCCGCGCGTGCGCGGAACTCCCGCCAAAGGCCGACCACCCGAAGCGCGCTGCTGTATAACAAGTGTTAGTAGGCATCATACCGGATAATCCCGGAGACGCGAGACAGATAACATACACCGGAGTTGAAGGTGTCTAACTCCTCACACAGCCCAGTGGCTTTATCCGGCACCGCGACGAATAAACCCGCCCTCTGCCAGAGGCCTCTGGCGCCAGAGGCTACTTCACCAGCGCCCCCGGCTCGCCCTCGGTCGTGACAGGGATGAGCGCGCCGCTGCGGTCCTCGGCGAACAGGATCATGCCCTGGCTTTCCAGCCCGCGAATCGTGCGCGGCGCGAGGTTGGCGACGACCACGACCGAGAGACCGAGCATGGCCTCTGGCGCGATGTGCTCGCGCACGCCCGAGAGGATCTGGCGCGTCTCGAAGCCCATGTCCACGTCGAAGCGCAGCAGCTTGTCTGCCTTGGGGTGCGGCTCGGCCGCGATGATGGTACCCACGCGCATGTCGAGCGGCGTGAACTGGTCGAACGTGATCGTCTCCGCCAGAGGCGCGTAGGGCTCGGCGTCTTCGCCAGAGGCCTCTGGCGACGCGCCCGCTCCGGCACCTGCCGAGGCCGAGCGGTCCGCGAGAAGCTGCCGCTGCGCCTCGATCTCCTCGTCCTCGATCTTGCGGAACAGAATGCCCGACTCGCCCAGCGCGTGGCCCGCCTCCAACATGGGTCGCGCCGCGTCCTCCCACCCGAGCACAGCCTCTGGCGCCCCTTCCCCCTTTCCTCCTCCCTCTTCCCCCGATCCGCCAGAGGCCCGGACGGCGCCCAGCTTCAGCATCTCGCGCAGCCGTGCGCACGCCTCGGGCACGACGGGGTCGAGCAGGATGGACAGGCTCGCGCAGACCTGCAGCGCCACGTGGACGGTGTTGCGCATCGCCTGCTCGTCGGTCTTGCGCGTCTTCCACGGCTCGCTTTCCTGCAAGTACTGGTTGCCCAGCCGCGCCAAGCCCACGGCCTCTTGCGTGGCGTCGCGCAGGCGCACCTTTTCGTAGGCCGCGCCGACCTTCTCCGTCGCCAGAGGCAGCGCGTCGAGCATCGCGCGGTCTTTCTCGGACGGCTCCGCCAGAGGCGGGACCTCGCCGTCGCAGAAGCGGGCCGCAAAGGTCAGCGCGCGGTTGACGAAGTTGCCCACCACGTCGGCCAGTTCGCCGTTGACGCGGGCCTGGAACTCGCTCCACGAGAAGTCGGCGTCCTTCGACTCCGGCAGGCCGACGGCCAGGCCGTAGCGGAGCAGGTCGAGCGGAAAGGCCTCCAGCGCTTCCTCGGCCCAGACCGCCCAGCCGCGGCTGGTGCTCAGCTTCTGGCCTTCGAGGTTGAGAAACTCGTTGGCGGGCACGTTGGCGGGCAGCACGAACTGCGGCAACTCCGGCCGCGCCGCGTTCTGCGCCATGAGAATGGCCGGGAAGATGAGGCAGTGGAAGACGATGTTGTCCTTGCCGATAAAGTGCACCAGCTCCGGTTCTGTCCCGTCCGGGTGGACCTGCCAGTAGCGGCGCCAGAGGTCGGGATCGCCTTGCGCCTCGGCCCACTCGCGCGTGACCGAGACGTAGCCGATGGGCGCGTCGAACCACACGTAGAGCACCTTGCCATCGGTCTCGCCAGAGGCTTCGCCAGCCTCTGGCGGCACGGGCACGCCCCAGTCCAGGTCGCGCGTCATCGCGCGGTCCTGCAGGCCGTCCTGCAGCCACGAGCGGACCTGGCCGAGCACGTTGGGCTTCCAGTCGGGTTTGCCGTCGATCCAGGTTTGGAGCTCGGGCTGCATGTCTCCCAGCGGGAGGTACCAGTGCGTGGTCTCGCGCCGCTCCGGCGTGGCGCCGGTGAGGGTCGAGCGCGGCTCGATCAGGTCGTCGGGCGAAAGCGCCGAGCCGCAGTTTTCGCACTGGTCGCCATAGGCCGCCTCGTAGGCACAGACGGGGCACGTACCGGTGACGTAGCGATCCGCGAGGAACAGCTCGGCCTCGGGGTCGAAGAGTTGCGTGCTCGTCTTCTTGCGCAGCCCGCCCGCTTTCTCGACCGCGAGAAACATGTCCTGGCTCGTCTCGCGGTGCACGCGCGACGACGTGCGCCCGTAGCGGTCGAACGAGATGCCGAAGCCTGCCAGCGCGCGCTCCAGCTCGGCGTGGTAGCGGTCGACGATGGCCTCTGGCGTGGTCCCCTCCTTTCGCGCGCGGAGCGTAATGGCGGCGCCGTGCTCATCCGAGCCGCAGACGTAGACCACATCGCGCCCGCGCAGGCGCTGGTAGCGCACGTACATGTCGGCGGGCAGGTAGGCGCCCGCCAAGTGACCGAGGTGGAGCGGGCCGTTGGCGTACGGCAAAGCAGAGGTGACGAGAAGCGGTCTGGACATGGAAGCTGTGCGAAGCGGATGCGAAAGCTAGCCCGCCCCCGTTGCCGGTAGGTTCTCCGCCTCACCTATCGCACCCGAATGCCTCGCCTTTTCGCCACCGCCGCTCTCGCCCTCCTCTCCTCTGGCATGCTCGCCTCTGGCGCCGCCTCCCAGGAGCGCATGGACCTTTCCACGCTCGACCTCATCGGTGAGCTGACGTACGTGCTCGGCTTCGACGCCGCGAAAAACGCACAGCAGGACTCCGCGCAGTTCGCCTATTTCGAGTACGACACCTTCGCCAGAGGCTTCGAGGACGGCGCCGCGGGCGACTCGTCGCAGATGGCCTACATCTACGGCTACGAGCTGGGCTCGCGCGTGGGCGCCGACACCACGCTCTCGATGTCGCCCGATCTGTTTCTGACCTCGTTCCGCGAGGGCCTCGCGTTTGCCGCCTCCCAGCTGGACGAGGCGCAAAAGCGCGCCGTCATGAGCGAGGTGCAGGACATGCTCTTTATGAGCGTCCTCCGCGACCGTGCCGCCTCTGGCGAGCCCGAAGCCGTCCAGCGGCTCGCACTCGTCGAAGAAGGTGGGCGCAAAGCCGATAGCCTGCTCGCCGCCGCGGCCCAGCGCCCACGCGCCGAGGTGCGCGCCAGCGGCCTGGTCATCGTCCCCGGCACGAGCGGTAGCGGCACCGCCGCCACACTGGACGACACGGTCCTCGTGCGCTACACCGGCACTCTCGCCGACGGGACCGAGTTCGACGCCTCTGGCGAGACGCCCGCGCGGTTCTCGCTGCGCGGCGTGGTGCCCGGCTTTGGCGAGGGCATTGCCGGCATGAAGCCCGGCGGCACGCGCACGCTTGTCATCCCGCCCAGCCTCGGCTACGGCCTGCAGGGCACCAACGGCGGGCCCATCGGCCCCAACCAGGCGCTCACGTTCGAGGTCGAGCTCGTCGAGATCGTCGCGGCGGCACCGCGCCCGATGGCTCCCGGCATGAACTAGCGCCAGAGGCCTCTGGCGGTGCGCCGGTACGCGCCGCGAGGCCGTTGCGCTCGTGCCAGCGCTCGCAACCGTTGCGCCCCGAGCAGGGGCACGCAGATCGCGAGAGGCGCCGCCAGTCTCTCGTTTCCCAACGTCTTCCCACCGGGGCGCCAGAGGCCCCGGTAGCTTCGAACCCTCCCTTTTCGACACCCAGACCGTATGACTTTCCGCATTCTCCCTCTCGCGCTGGTCGCGATGCTTCTCGCCGGCTGCGGCGACAGCACCACGGCGCCAGGCACCACCGCCTCTGGCGAGGATCTCTCCGAGATGAACGCCTTCGAGCAGCTCGCCTACGCGCTCGGCTTCGAAGCCGCGCAGGGCGTCAAAGCCGACTCGGCGAGCTTCAAGTTCTTCGAGTTCGACACCTTTGAGGAAGGCTTCCGCGACGGTTTGGAGTCCGATTCGACGCGCCTCGCGTACCTGTTCGGCTACGAGATGGGCAACCGCCTCGGCCAGGACACGACGGCCAACCTGGATGCTGAGATCTTCCTCCGCGCCTTCCGCGCCGGGCTCGACCGCGACTCCTCCGGCTTCACCGACGAGGACCTGCAGCGCATCTCGACCACGGTCCAGGACTCCATTTCCATGCGCCAGATGCGCCAGCAGGCCGTCACCGATACGTCGGTAGCGCGACGCCTGAGCGAGATGGGCACCAACGCGACGGCTGCTCGCACTTACCTCGCGGGCATCGAGGGCGGCGAGGGCATCACCAAGACCGAGAGCGGTCTGCTGTACTCCGTGCAGGAAACCGGAACGGGCGCCTCGCCCACCTCAGCCGACATGGTCCGCGTCAACTACGTCGGCAAGCTGGCCGATGGAAGCATCTTCGACCAGTCCACCGACGGCACGGCGCAGTTCGCACTCGCACAGGTAGCGCCCGGCTTCCGCGAGGGCGTGATGGGCATGAAGGTCGGCGGCAAGCGCACGCTCTACCTCCCGCCCGCACTCGGCTACGGCCAGCAGGGCACGCCCGGCGGCCCGATCCCGCCCAACGCCGCCCTCGTCTTCGAGGTCGAGTTGCTCGACGTGCAGTCCATGCAGGCACAGCCGCAGATGCAACTGCCCCCGCAGTAGCCTCTGGCGACTAGCGCCTCTGGCGACTAGCGCCTCTGGCGACTAGCGCCTCTGGCGCGATCCGAGACAAGACCCGAGAGGGGACGCCGCACACCGCGGCGTCCCCTCTCGCTGTACATGGCCTCCGGCATGGCCTTGGCGCCAGAGGCTGAACCCGTGCATCGCGCCAGAGGCGGGGCCGGAAGCCGCACTTGACAGGGTTCGAGTCTGTTCGTACTCTCTACTTCGAACGTATTCGAACCCAGTCTATGAGAAACCCGATCACCTCCCTCGGCGGGACCGAAATGGAGATCCTCCGCCTCGTGTGGACGCTGGAGCGCGCCACCGCCCGCCAGGTCCATGCCGCGATGGAGCATCAGGTCGCGTACACGACCGTCGCGACGGTCATCAAGAACCTCGCGAACAAGGGCTACCTCTCCATCGAGCGCGACGGCGCGACGTACGTCTACACGCCTGCGCGTCCGGCCGAAGAAGTGCGCGGCTCGCTGCTCACCTCGGTCGTAGACAAAGTGTTTGGCGGCTCGGCGCGGACGCTGATTCAGACGCTCGCCGCCCACGAGTCTCTCACCGAATCTGAGCAGGCCGACGTGCGCCGCTTGCTGGACCAACTCGGCGAGGAGCCGACCGCGACCGATGCGTAGCCTCCTCCCCTTCCTCTCCGATCTCGGCGCGGCGTCTCTGGAGACGTTCTGGCTGCCCGTCCTCGCGTGGACCGTGCTCGCGCTCGCCGCCCAGGCCGTTTTGCGCCTCTGGCGGCACTCGGCACGCATCGGGCTCGCCATGCGCGGGTCGCTCGTGGCGCTGCTACCGCTCGGAATCGTAGGCCCGCCGCTTCTGGCGCGCTGGGTGCCATCGGTGGTCACGGCACCGCAGCCTCTGGCGCCTGCGCCTCGTGCCGAAGCCGTCGACTTCCCAGCCGCTGCAGCGCCTCTGGCGCCAGAGTCCTCGGGCACGGCTGCGGCGGGCACGGCTGCGGCACACACGCCAGATCTCACGCACCTCGCGATGGGCAGCGCGACTCTCGGTGCGGTGCTCCTGGGTGCTCTCGCGCTTCTCGCTCTCGTGGGTGGCCTCGTGTGGATCGCGCGGTACCGCCAGAGGCTCCGCGCCGCCGACGCGCCGACGTGCGAGGAGGCGCAGCGCTTGGCACGACAGATGGGCGTGCGGCGGAGCATCACCGTTGCGGTCGCGCCAGAGGCGGCCTCGCCGTTTACCGTCGGCCTCTGGCGCCCGCTTGTGGCGCTCCCAGCCGACCTCTCGCCCCCAGAGCGCCGCCTGGCGCTGGCCCATGAGTTGGCGCACGTCCGCGACCAGCACTTCGGCTGGGCCGTCGCCGAGCGCGCCGTTCGCGCGGCGTTTGTGTGGCACCCGCTCGTGCATGTGCTCGGCCGCGGCCTCGCGCTGGACCGCGAGCGCCAGGCCGATGCCGCCGTGCTGCGCCTGTGGCCCGAGCGCGCCTCGGAGTACGGCCACCTGCTCCACACGCTCGCAACGCGCCCGTCGCCGCGGCTCGCCCTCGGCGCCTCCACCTCCCCTCTTCTCTCCCGCCTCTACGCCATGACCCGTTCCACGCCCGAACGCAAACGCCTCGCCCGGATCACCGGCGCGCTGCTCCTCGCGCTCCCCCTGCTCGCCGCATCGGCCGTCCTCCCAGACGCGATGCAGGCGCCTCTCCCACCCGCAGCCCCGGCACCTCTCGCGATGACCGCGCCTCTGGCGCCCGAGGCGCCGTTGGCACCCGAAGTCCCCGACACTCCCCCAGAGGCACCCGAGGCCCCGCCCGAGCCTCTGGCGGAAGTCCTGAGCGCGCAGGAGCCTGCGCGCGTGGACACGCTCACGCGCTACATGTCCCAGCGCCAGGTGTGGAGCCGCAACGGGGAGATGCGCATCCAGCTTCGCCTCACCCCAGATGCGACGTACGAGATCGCGCAGGCCATCGCGGAGTACTACTCGGCTGGGGACGAAAAGGGCGAACTGGTGATCCTCGGCGACGGGTTTCAGATCGAGCGCTCCACGCTTCGGAAGGACGCCATCCCGCCCCCGCCGCCGCCTCCTGCAGCGCCAGAGGCTCCGCGGGCAGCCCCTGCTTCTCCGCCTCGGCCCCCGGCGCCCATCGCTGCGATGATCCGCATCGGCAACTCCATCCACACGATGACGTCGAGCGAGTTGGAGCAGTACGCGAGCGCGCTCCGGTCCGAGTTGAGGGCGGTCGCGGGCCAGATCGACGCGCTCTCAGACACAACCGACTTCGACAGTGAGGAATCGCGCCTCCGCCTTCAGATCCGCCAGGAGGCGATGCGAGGGCAGTTCCGCCAGATCATCGAGGCTCAGGAGCAAATGCGCCTCGAACGCCTGCACGAGCGCGCGACCGAGGGCGGCTGAATCCGGTTGTCGCGCGGCTCCCTGCAGACTGTCCGCCCGCCTCTGGCGCCAGAGGCGAGGAATGGCCGAGGAGCCACGCTTCGACCGCTGAGATTTGCCCCGATAGGGCGTCGGAGAGGGCGCGTGAACGCGAGCGCCTAGGAATCCTCTCGCCAAAGAACGATCCTGGAGCCCCACCACTGCTCTTTGCCATGCGCTTCCTCCCTGTACTCGCGCTCCTCTCCGGCCTAGCCGTCCTCGGCTGCGACGCCACGAGCGACGCGCCAGAGGCCCGGCTCTCGGTCCGCATGACCGACGCGCCGTTCCCCTTTGACCTCGCCGAGGCCGCTGATGTCACGCTCACGCGCATCGAGCTCCTCGCGGCCGACGACGACGACGCCACCGAGGACATTCGGGACCGCATCGTGCTGTACAGCGGCGAGCCGGTCCGCCTCAACCTCCTGGACCTCCGCGACGGCGTGGACACGCTGCTCGTCCAGCGCGCCGCTATCCCCGGCGACGGCTCGTACAACCGCCTCCGGTTCTTCCTCGAGGACGACGCTGAAGTGCGCTTTTTCGACGGCTCCACCTTCCCGCTCCGCCTCCCCAGCGCGCAGCAAAGCGGCATCAAGGTCCGCCTGCCGGACTACGAGGCGACCACCGACGGCGAGGACATCGACGTGCTGATCGACTTTAACGTAGAGCGCTCGTTCGTGACGCGCGGCAACCCGAACTCGGCCAACTTCCAGGGCTTCCTGTTCAAGCCGGTCCTGGAGGTCGAGTCGTTCGAGGTGCGCTAGCGCCGCCCGCCTCTGGCGCCAGAGGCTCGCCACCTTTGCTATGGAGCGAGCCTCTACCGCAGCCAGAACCGGATCGGCAGCGTGAAGCGCACACGCACAGGTTCTCCGCGCTGAGTCCCTGGTGTAAAGCTCGATGCCGAGACCGCGGCATAGGCCGCGGCGGCGAGGGCGCGGTCGGGGGCTCCAATCACTTGCACGCACTCGACGGCGCCGGTCTCTGCCACCACAAAGGTGGTGTACACCATGCCTTGTATGTCGGCCCGACGCGAGCTCTCAGGGTAGCGAACCCGCTGCATCAGGCCCTCTAGCCCCCCGATCAGGTCGGGCTGTGTCTCGACGATGGGCACCGCCGAGGGAGCCGTGAGGGCCGTGCGAGGCGCGGGAGCGTCAGAGGCACGCCAGTCTGCTTCGGACGTGCACCCTTCGCCAGAGGCGGCCAGCAAAAACGGATCGGTACCCGTTCCAGCCTGTCCGAAGTAGACCATCGACGCGAGGTCTAGGAATAGCTGTTGCGAGCGCAGTACGTACTGGCTTCGCACGGTGACCTCGGTAATCCCGTCGGCACGGAAGCGGGCCATGACGCGCGCGACGTTGGTCTCGCCCTTCCGCACGTCTCGGAGTACGAGGGTGGAGTCCCCTCGCTCCGCTGCAACGTCGTCCAGCGTGGCAGCCCAGACCGCGACCGAGTTCAGCGCAGCCTCTGGCGAAACGCGGGTGAGATACGAGACCGACGACCGGTTCTCTGTAACCGGGCGAGTGGGCAGTGCGCACCCCGCGAGCAAAACCGCGAAGGCGAGGACGAGGAGGCGCATACGGAGACTGGAGGGAGCGGGCGAAGATCGCGCCACCGCATCCTGTTTGCCCGTCCTCTGGCGGGATGTAGTTTGTCCGCGGAAGCCAGGGGTGCCGCTCCGCCGATCTCGGCGGGAATGCGGCTGAGACAGTCCCTCCGCACCTGATCCGGTTTGTACCGGCGTAGGGAGTGCTTCAGCGGGCAGGTGCCCGCGCCGCGGCCCTGCCGGGCGCCTCGCCAGAGGCCTCTGGCGGCGTCACCGGCTTCCAGACTTTCACTCTCTGGTAGCCCAATGACCCGCCTCAAGCTCGGCCTCGAGTGGTTTCTCAACCCGGACCACGCCCCCTTTCTTCTCGCCCAGGACCGTGGCTGGTTCAAAGACGCAGGCCTCGATGTCGAACTCATCGAACCCGAAGAGCACCTCGACGCGGTAGAGGCCATCGAGCAGGGCGAGATGGACTGCGCAATCACGGAGCCGCTGCACCTGGTGGAGGACTGTGCCCGCGGCGAGATGTGCGTCGGCTTCGCGCGCTTCCTGCACACCAACGGCGGCGTGATGGCCAAAGCGGGCATCGAGCGTCCGCGCGATATGGTCGGCAAGCGCATCCAGTACCCTGGCGCGCCCGGTAACGGCGGCCCGGCGATTGTCGCTACGATGGTAGAGGCCGACGGCGGCCCGACGGGTAGCGAGAGTGGCTACGGCCGCGTCAACAACTCGTTCTACCACACCGATGCCCTGGCAGAGGGCAAGGCCGACGTGGCGACGCTCGTGTTCCACAACTTCGAGATCGTCGAGGCGCGGCAACGTGGCATGGAGGTCAACCTGTTCGCGCTCAAGGACTGGGGCGTGCCCGATTTCTGCCAGCTCGTGCTCATCACCCACCCGGACAAGCTGGAGGCTGAGCGGGAGACGTTCGAGAAGCTCGTCCGCGTGCTCCGCCGCGGCATCGACGCCATCAAGCAAGAGCCCGACGCTGCCCGCGAGGTCTACTTCCGCCGGACCAAGTCCGACCCCGAGGACGCTCTCACCCGCGCCATCTACGACGCGACGGTCCCGTGCTTCACGCACGACCTCTCGATGTCGTTTGATTACTACGCGCGCCTGGAGGACTGGATGTCCGCCCGAGGCCTTATCGACGCTACGCCCGGCCCGGACGTGTACTGGACCAACGACCTAGCGCTCTAGCCTCTGGCGCGAGCATCCGTGCCTTTCACCCCTCCTTTGAGGGAGGTGCCCGCAGGGCGGAGGGTGTTCGGCTCGGCCTTTTGCGCCAGAGGCGAAGGGTCTGGCCTCTGGCGCGAACACCCCCACCCGCTTCGCGGGAGCCCCCTCAAGGGGGCCCTTTTCTGAACCCAGCTCTTTCTCCCTACTGAATACCCGCCCCATGGAAATGCCCACCAGCGCCGCCGCAAAGAAGGCCACGACCGACGCTACCCACGCCCGCATCGAGGAGCTGTCGGACGAAGTTCGGCGCCCGCTTCCCGGCTCGCGCAAGGTCTACGTCCAGGGCTCGCGCCCAGACCTTCAAGTGCCGATGCGAGTCATCGAGCAAAGCGACACGGCCGCGAGCCACGGCGTAGAGGTCAACCCGGACTTTCCTGTTTACGACTGCTCCGGCCCCTACACCGACCCCGACGCGACCATCGACCTGCGCAAAGGCCTCGCGCCCATCCGCGCGGCGTGGATCGCCGACCGCGGCGATACCGAGCCTCTGGCGGGATTGTCCAGCGAGTTCGGGCGCCAGAGGCAGAGCGACGCCGCGACCGAGCACCTGCGGTTTGAGCACCAGATCGCGCCGCGCCGCGCGAAGGCGGGCAGAACGTGACGCAGTTGCACTACGCGCGCAAGGGCATCGTGACGCCCGAGATGGAGTTCGTCGCCATCCGCGAGGCGCAGAACCTGGACGCGCTGCAGCCAGACCAACCCCGGCGCTCTTTCAGCAGCACGCGGGAAACAGCTTCGGCGCGAGCATCCCGCGCTGTCATCACGCCCGAGTGGGTGCGCGACGAGGTCGCCAGAGGCCGCGCCATCATCCCGGCCAACATCAACCACCCGGAGCTGGAGCCGATGGCGATCGGGCGCAACTTCCTGGTCAAGATCAACGCCAACATGGGCAACTCGGCGGTGACGAGCAGCATCGCGGAGGAGGTCGAGAAGCTCACGTGGGCCATCCGCTGGGGCGCGGACACGGTCATGGACCTCAGCACCGGCAAGCACATCCACGAGACGCGCGAGTGGATTCTGCGCAACTCGCCGGTCCCCATCGGCACCGTTCCCATCTATCAGGCGCTCGAAAAGGTGGGCGGCGCGCCAGAGGATCTGACGTGGGACTTGTTCCGCGACACGCTGGTCGAGCAGGCCGAGCAGGGCGTGGACTACTTCACGATCCACGCGGGCGTCCTCTTGCGCTTCGTGCCGCTGACAGCCAAGCGCCGGACGGGCATCGTGAGCCGTGGCGGGTCCATCATGGCAAAGTGGTGCCTCGCGCACCACCAGGAAAACTTCCTCTACACGCACTGGGAGGAGATTTGCGAGATCTGTGCCGCCTACGACGTGTCGTTCTCCATCGGCGACGGCCTGCGCCCGGGCTCCATCGAGGACGCGAACGACGACGCGCAGTTCGCCGAGCTCTACGTGCAGGGCGAGCTGACCAAGACCGCCTGGAAGCACGACGTGCAGGTCATGAACGAGGGCCCCGGCCACGTGCCAATGCACATGATCCAGGAGAACATGCAGAAGCAGCTCGACTGGTGCGGCGAGGCGCCGTTCTACACGCTCGGTCCGCTCACGACCGACATCGCGCCGGGCTACGACCACATCACGAGCGGCATCGGCGCGGCCATGATCGGCTGGTTCGGCTGCGCGATGCTGTGCTACGTCACGCCCAAGGAACACCTCGGGCTTCCAAACCGCGACGACGTGCGCGAGGGCGTCATCACGTACAAGATCGCGGCGCACGCCGCCGACCTCGCCAAGGGCCACCCGGGCGCTCAGGCGCGCGACAACGCGCTTTCCAAAGCCCGCTTCGAGTTCCGCTGGCAGGACCAGTTCAACCTCGGCCTGGACCCTGAGCGCGCCTGCGGGTACCACGACGAGACGCTGCCCAAGGAGTCGTCCAAGGTGGCGCACTTCTGCTCGATGTGCGGCCCCAAGTTCTGCTCGATGAAGATCACCCAGGACGTGCGCGACTACGCCGAGGAGCACGGCGTGGACGTGGAGGCGGCCATCCCCGAGGGCATGCGCGAGAAGTCGGCCGAGTTCGAGGCCTCTGGCGGGAAGATCTACCTCGACGCGTGAGCAACCTCGCGAACGCCAGAGGCCTCAGGCGCGGATCGGAAGCCTCTGGCGGCACGCCGTCGCCAGAGGCTACTCGGGCTCCCCGCCTGTCTGCACCTGCTGCAGCCAGGCGAAGACCTCGGCCTGCACGTCGCCCGGAATCGCACGCTGAACGGCCGCGTGCGCAGCCTCCGCAGCCTCGGTCTGCGATCCAACGACAAAGCGCGGAATCTCGGTCACCGAGCCATCCGCCGTCACATCCAGCCACGCGCTGGAGCCGCCGACGGGCGGGTTGCGGTCTTCCCGCCAGTGTCGCGAGAACACGCCTGCCTCGCGAAGCGCCTCGTATAGCAAACTGCTGCGGGTCCCACCCACCTGGAACGCCCACGTCTTCGTCGGCCCAAACAGCATGGCCACTTCGACCGAACCTTCGCCAGAGGCTGCGATCTCGACGCAGCGCGTGTAATTGTGCGGCGGCGGAATGCTGCCTGTGGACCAGCCGTAGGAGACAGCGAAATCCTCTGGCGGCACGTCGTCGGCAAGAGGGCTGGAGGCACATCCCGCCCCGGCGGTGCCGAGGCTTAGGATACAGACCAGAGCCGCCGGGGCGAATCGCGCGTGCATCATCCGAGCGTGACCGAGTGCCTCAGGTCGCTCGTGAGCAGCACCTTTTCCTGGATCTCGGTCCCGTCTTCCCAGACCGGGAGCGTCACCAGGCACTCGGCCGAGGTCTCGATGGCGGCCTCGGCCCCTGGCGCCAGAGGCGCCTCGATGTAGTTGTAGGTCCACTCGCGCATCATGCTCCAGTCGTTGCCTTCGCTCTCGCCGCACGCCACCATGTGAAACGCAGTGATCGTCATGCCGGTCGCGTTGACGACGGTGAGCGTGTAGCCGCCGGGCACGGCCGCCTCTGGCGCCGCTGCGACCTCCACCGGAGAGTTGCTCGGAGAAGGCATCAGGGCAGGGTCCTCGTCCGCAACGATCTCGGGTACAGGCGCCCGGGCCTCTGGCGCGGATTCAGCCGCGACGACCTCGACTGTGGGGTCGGCAGGCGCCGGTGTCTCGCCCGACGCGCACGCCCCGAGAGCCATGGTCAGAAAAGCGAGCAGAGCGACAGCACGGAACAGCATAAGCGGGCAGGCAGGTGAGAGGGAAACCTAGCCGTCGCTGCGCGGGCGCCAAGTAGACGCCGGGCCCATTCTCATCTCGCGAGAGTCTCTGCCGCTGCAGCGCGCGCCTCGCGCTACGCTGCCGCCATCTCAGCCACGGCCTCCGCCTGGCTCACCACGCGCTCGATCAGCAATGCCACGATGCGCCGCCGCACCTCGGCTTCGTGCGCGAGGGCAAACGCCAACTCCTCCGCCGTCAGCATGCCCAGCACGGCTCCCTGAAGGATGCGCTTGAGTCGCGAGTCCTTCTTGAGCCGCGCCGAAAGCCTCTGGCGCTGATCCTCTAGCGCGAGAGTCGCAAACCCTGGCACCTGCTTCGCGAGGTCGGTCGCCACGAGCGCGAGGATCGTGTGGTTCTGCAGCTTCAGGACGGGCCGGAGCGTGGCGTGCAAAAAGCCCTCGACGCCAGAGGCGGGCTCGGTGGCGATCTCGGGGCGAAGCGCGAGGAGCGCTGTATCTCGGTCGGTCATGTGCAGTCTACACCAGAGGCGCCGCGCGGTCCCAGCCGTTTACGTCTTGGCCTCTGGTCCCGCTAAGGCTGGGGCAGGGTGCCAGAGGCCTCTGTGCTTAGACCCGCTATCAAAACCGATGTCGTTGCGAGCGCCAGCGACCGCGAAGCGTCGGCGTAGTCCACAATCTCATGCAGCCGAGCGCTGAATCACGAGATCGCCGCGTCGCACGCTCCTCGCGATGACAACGTTCTAGGTTTTGTCAGGTGGTCTTAGCGCACGCGCTGCCACACCTGCGTGCGGCCGAGCGCACGGATGGCAATGAACCCGCGCACGCGGAGGCGATCTCGACCGTCCAGCTTGAGCGTCGCGCGATAGGACTTGTCGTTCTGAGGGTCCACGATGCGTCCTCCGGCAAACTCGTCGCCCTGCCACTGCATGTCGCGAATGAGCCGAATCTGACGGAGGTCCTTGCCCGCGAACTGTCCCTTGCAGTCGTCACAGGAAAACTGGGGCGACGGGTACTCGGTCGTGGGCAGCACGCGCACGATGCGGCCCTCGGCTTTGCCGTTGACGTCGGTGATTCTCACGACGGCCTGCGCCTCGCCGGTCTCGTCGCTGATGATCGTCCAGTCGCCGAGGTAGGCGCGAGCCTCTGGCGGGAGCGATTGAGACGCTACGCTAGAGGCGAGCAGGAGAACAAGGGCGAGGGCAGAGACGAGGCGGGACATAGACCGGTGGAGATGCGAGAGCGCCCTAACGCGAGTGCCACGCACTTTGGTTCGCGCAGAAAACCCCTGTGCGTAATGGCGCCGCGCGCCAGAGGGGATAGTTGGACCTCCGAGGCGGCTGTCGCGATCTTGACAGTCCTTCCTCTCTTCAGCCATGCCCGTCTCCCCTTCTAAAAACCGCGTCTTCGGCATCGACATCGGCGGCTCTGGCATCAAGGGCGCACCCGTGGACATCAAGAAGGGCGTGCTTCTAGCCGAGCGTCACCGCATCCCGACGCCTCAGCCCGCCACGCCAGAGGCGGTCGCGCAAGCGGTCGTGGAGGTGATGGCGGCGCACGAGTGGGACGGCCCGTTGGGATGCACCATCCCGGCGCGCGTCCAGAAGGGCATCACGCAAACGGCCACGAACATCGACAAGGCCTGGCTGGACTGCAAGGCGGAGAAGCTCCTCTCCAAAAAGACCGGGCAGTCCGTCACGATTCTCAACGACGCCGACGCGGCAGGCATCGCCGAGATGCGCTTCGGGGCGGGGCGCAAGCAGAAAGGCACCGTGCTGATGCTCACCTTTGGGACGGGCATCGGGAGCGCACTTTTCCTGAATGGAGAGCTGGTGCCCAACGTGGAGCTGGGACACGCGCGCTGGCAAAAAAAGATGATCATCGAGGACTTCGCCTCGGACCGGGCGCGCTCCAAAAATCACCTCACCTGGAAGCGGTGGGCTCAGAAGCGCGTCCAGCCTATTCTGGAGCACATGGAATTTATGCTCTCCCCCGACATGATCATCGTGGGCGGAGGCGTGAGCAAACCCGAGCGGTGGTCGCTGTTCGCAGACCTTCTCAAGACGCGAGGGCGGCTCCGCCCGGCGAGTCTTGGGAACGAGGCCGGCATCGTCGGCGCGGCGCTGGTGGCGCGGGAACGCGCCTGAGCCTCTGGCGGCGCTGCTCGCGAAGAGCGCGCCGAGGGGCGGCGGCGCGGATGCCGAGCGCACGTTGTGACGCGCACAGGAACAGCGATATGCCTCTGGCGCCAGAGGCTCAGGCGATCAACGATCAGGCGCCGGGCGCTTTGCTGGCCGCGTCGGCGTAGCCGGTCATTTCCAGATAGCCCACGCCTCTGGCGGAGCCGCTCACGTCGACCGCGCCCTCCCAATAGCGGACCGAGACGGGCAGTTCCTGGTCTTGCATCGCCGCCTCGACGGTCAGGTCGATGCCCTCGGCGGGCACGCGGACGCGCCAGCGCGTGGGATACGCCCCCCCGCGTGGGCTGTCCCACGTCGCCAGAGGCTCCAGCGTGTAGGCCGTAGACGGCAGGTGCCGCTTCTCGCCGCTGGCGCTCACGAGCGATCCTTTGGAGAGCGGGTCCTTGCCGCCATCGCTCTGGCGGAGTTGATAGATCATCAGGTCGCGCCCATCGTCCAGGTGCAGCGCGAACCAGTCCCAGCCGACCTGCCCCTCGCCCAGCGCCGACGTGCTCCACTCGCGGTCGAGCCACGTCAGCCCCTCGACGGGTACGGTCTCGCCAGAGGCCAGCCGCACCGTTCCGGTGGTGGTCATGCGCGTTTGCGCGTAGTAGTAGCTCGCGTTGCCCGCGCCGGGGCCTTTCTGGCTCAGCCCGGCGTCGCCCTGAAGTACGAGCGGCTTGGCGGGGACGGCGCGGAGGTCGTAGCCCGCGCCATCGTCGGTGCTGGCGACGATGCGCATGGGCAGCGCGCCGTTTTGCACGAGCGGGCCGGTCTGCGCCAGTTCGATGCCGCGCAGCCACACGCGCAGACTGTCGCCGCCGGTGCGCACGCCCGCGAGTCCCGCGGCGCCTCTGGCGAAGGTCTCACCCGACGAGAACGTGCCGCCGTCGACATCGCTGAAGCCGACGTGGGCCATGTAGAGATCGTTGGCGGCCCAGTCGCTCGGCCTCTGGCGCGAGGTGTCGGCCGAGAGCGCGGAGCGGAAGATGGTGAACTGGAGGCCGAAGCGGCGGTCCGTGCCGTCGGTCGCGCGGAGGTTGCCGGTGACATACCACCACTCGGTCTTGAAGCCGTCGTGCGGACCGTGGTCACGGGGGAAGACGAAGTCGCGCGGGGCGTCGGCGCGGGCGTAGCCGGTCGTGTCGCCGCTCATCGCGTCGGCGACGGCGAGCGACGTGTTGACATCGCTGGAGGCGCTGCCGCACGCGGCGAGGGGCAGGAGCAGGCAGCAGGCGAGGAATCGGAGCACAAGCGTGTCGGTCGTTTGGGGCTCAACGCCGGAGGCGGCAGCAGTGTGCCGGTTCGCAGCGGTTTCGCGCAGCGCGCCAGGGTGTGTGGCCAGAGGCGCGCCTTCCTTCGGCTCCAGCGCCAGAGGCTGCGTAGGCTTGCGCTCCCCTCTTGCCCCTGGCGATGACGCTCGACCTCACCCTTCTCGAATGGCTCGGCACGCTCGTGACCGGCGGCGCCATCGTGCTCGCGCTCGGCGTGGGCGGCCTGTGCCTCTGGCGGCGGCAGGGAAGCCGGGCGGCCAACCTCGCGATGGGCGGGCTGCTGGTCGTGGGCGCGTTGGCCGTGCTGTACGTGCTGCTTCTGGGCGTGCAGCCGCGGGGCGAGAACCTGGGCATCGTGTTCGCGCCGCTGCCGTACACGCTTTCGCTCGGCCCGCTGCTGTACGCGTACGTGAGCGCGCGTCTGGGTCGAGGCCTGTTGCGGTGGCCGCACGCGATTCTGCCTCTGGCGCAGGCGGGGGTGGTGATCGGCGTGGCTGTAGCGCCTCTGGCGGCAAAGCAGTGGTGGATGAACAACGTGTTCGCGCCGTGGTGGGCGACCGCCCAGACCGCGCTCGCCATCCTCAGCCTTGGTGCCTACCTCGCGGTCTCATGGCGTGCTGTGCGTGCCGCGTCCTCGCCAGAGGCCTCGGGCTGGCAGCTCCGGCGCGACGCGTGGTTGAGGCGGCTTCTGGCGGGCGTCACGCTCGCGCTCGTCGTACTCGTCATGATCGACGGCGCCGATATCCTGACGGGCGCCATCGGCGTCGGGCGCGGCGCGTGGACGCGTGGCGGAGCGGTTGGCCTACGCCGCAGCGCTGTACGCCGCGGCCCTCGCGGGCCTGGTGCAAGCCGACGTGCGCTTCGAGTCGGCACCCGATCACGCGTCGCCTCTGGCGGTACGCCTCTCGCCAGAGGCCGCGCCTCTGGCGGAGACCGCGCGCGAGCCTGCGCTATTGCCGGAGCAGGCCGCGAGCCTGGAGGCCACGCTCGCGCACGTCGTGGAGACCGAGCGCCCGCACCTCGACCCCGACCTCTCGCTGGGCTCTCTCGCCGATCAGATCGGCGCGACCGACAAAACGCTCTCGGCACTCTTCAACGAGGCAATGGGCACGACGTACACCGCCTACGTCAACGGCCTCCGCGTGGAGGAAGCGCGCCAGAGGCTAGCCGACCCCGCGCAGGCGCACTATTCGGTTCTGGCCGTCGGGCTGGACTCGGGCTTCGCCTCCAAGTCCACGTTCAACCGCGTGTTCAAGGAGACGACCGGGCAGACACCCTCGGCGTACCGGGCCGCCTCTGGCGTGGCGGCGTAAACGCCCGACAGCTCGTGCACTGCGGACACCATGCATGGGTGTCCCTACGGGGGTGGTGCAGGTCTGTGCTTCTGGCGCCAGAGGCCGTCCCAAACAGCGCCTGGGTCCCCTAGAGCGCGTCCCAATCCTTCCCTGGGACGCCAGAGGCGCCATTCGGCCGGTTCTTGCGACTGTCGCCACCGGGTCCCTCCCGGCCTCTGGCGGCGCACCACAAGCCCTTACCATCATGCGCATTCTTCTCCGCCTTCTCGTCCTCACGTTCCTGGTTCTCGCCGTCCGCGGCTTTGCTGCTGGCGCCCAGACGGCCCCCACCGCTCCTCTGGCGCCAGAGGCCAACCCCTACGCCACGCCCGACGCCAACCCGACGGTCTGGCCGCAATGCGCCGCCGGGCAGATCGAAGTGATGCTGCTGGGCACGGTCCACATGGCCAACAACAACATCGACGCCAAGAACACGGACGTGCCCGACGTGCGCACGCCAGAGGTGCAGGCGGAGTTGGAAGCGCTCGTCGCCCGCCTCGCGCCCTATGCTCCCGACAAGGTGATGATCGAGTGGCTGTACGGCGCCGAGCAGGCCCGCGCGGACTCCGCCTACGCCGCCTACCTCGCCTCTGGCGGCGAGACCGAGAGCCGCGAGGAGATCGAACAGGTCGCCTTTCGCCTCGCGCGCACGCTGGGACACGATGCCGTCTACCCCATCGACTTCGCTAGAGGCAACGACTGGCGCACCCTCAATCAGTACGCAGCCTCTGGCGGTGGCGTCGTCAAGCACACGATGAACTATCTCGACCTCATCCCCGAGCGGCTCCGCGTGGAGGGCGACGACCTCATCCGTGACCTCACGATGACCGACTACCACGCCTTTATGAACGACGACGCAGCGTTGCGCGACAACCACTTCGGGATGTTCATCGGCGCGCTCGGCGTGGGCTCTGGCGATGCCTACCCCGGCCCGGACTTGATCGCCGGATGGTACAGCCGCAACCTCAACATGGTGCACCACATCCTGCGCAGCGTGGAGCCCGGCGACGAGCGCGTGTTCGTTCTCGTCGGCGCCGGTCACGTGCGCTCTATGCGGCACTTCCTCGACGAGGCGCCCCACTTCTGCCCCGTCAGCCCGATGCCGTATCTGACCGCAGACGCGAGCGAGTAACCACCGGCAGCCTCTGGCGCGAACATTCTTGCGCCAGAGGCTAGTGGCGGCGCATGGGCAGGATCGGCGGCTCGATCTGCGCGAGCGCACGCCGGAGCGCATTCAGGCCTCCCGTCACCACGAGGTCGAAGAACGGCGACGCCTCTGGCGAGGCGTCGAGACCGATGCGGACGGATGCGGGCGAGCCGCCCACGAGGTAGGCCGCGGCGAGCGTGAAGCCGCTCGTGAGATCGAGCGCGACATCGGGGCGCTGCGTCCAGAGGCCTTCGGAGACGACGCGGCGCGGGAGGCCGCGCCAGTCCATCTCCTTCTCGGTGATGTGCAGGACGGAGCCCGCGAATCGGTCTGGCGCGTCCACGCCGCGCCCCAGCGTAACCGGCACGATGCGGCCCGGCGCGAGGTCGAGCGCGGAGAGAAACGCCCACGCCTCGCGCTGAGAGCGGTCAGCGGCGTCCTCCGCCTCGGGCAGGATCGCGAACAGACGGCGGGCGCTCGTCGTGGCCTCTGGCGGTTGCCCGCGCCGCGCCGCGACGGCCTTATGGGCAGCCTTGAGCGCGCGCGAGTGGCGGAACGCGTCCAGCATTAGAACAGCGAGGCTTGCTCGTCGCCAGAGGCTGCGGGGGTCGAGGTGTCGCCTCCTGCCGTCTCAGCCTCTGGCGCGTCTGCGGTGGCCTCTGGCGCATCAGCCGTGGCTTCCGGCGTGCCGTTCTCGTCGCCAGAGGCGGGCGCGCCTGGGAGTTCGAGCGGGAGGTCGCCTGCCAGAAGAGCACCCAGGTCGGCTTCGTCCAGCACGCGAACGCCGAGTTCTACCGCTTTGTCCAGTTTGGAGCCAGCGGCTTCGCCTGCGAGCAGGAAATGCGTCTTCTTGCTCACGCTTCCCGTCACCTTGCCACCCGCGGCGACGATCTGCGCCTTCGCCTCAGCACGGCTCATCGACGGAAGCGTGCCAGTGATGACGAACGTCTTGCCGTCCAGCAGCGCCGATCCTTCGGCGGGCGCTTCCTCGGGCAAGCGCGTGACGTTGACGCCCAACGCGGCCAGGTCCGCGACGGTCTGCCGGTTGTCGTCGTGCGTGAACCACTCCACGACGCTCTGCGCCGTCTCGGGCCCGATGCCGAAGACCGCCTCCAAAGCCTCTGGCGTCGCCGCGGCGAGCGCATCGATGTCTTCGACGGCGCCGACAAGCGTTTCGGCGACCGTTTGGCCCACGAACCGAATGCCGAGCCCAAACAGCAGCCGCGCCAGAGGCCGCGTTTTGCTCGCCTCCAGTCCCGCCAGAAGCCGGTCGGCTTTCTTTTCCTGGAAGCCTTCGAGCGCGATGAGATCGTCGCGCCGGTCGCGCAGGCGGTAGAGGTCCGGGATGGACTGTACCAGTCCGGTCTCGACGAGAAAGTGGGCGCTCTTCTTGCCCATCCCGTCGATGTCCATCGCGCCGCGGGCGACGAAGTGCTCGACGAGGCGCTGGAGCTGCGCCGGGCAGGTCGCGCTCACGCAGCGCCACTCGGCGTCGTCTTCCAGGCGTTCAAGCTTGCTGCCGCACGAGGGGCAGTGGCTCGGCATCACGTGCGGCGTCTCCTCTCCCGTTCGCGCTTCCGCCAGAGGCTTGACAACCTGCGGGATCACGTCGCCTGCGCGCTTGACGACCACCATGTCGCCGATGCGGATGTCGCGCTCGGCGATGTAGTCCTCGTTGTGCAGCGTCGCGCGGCCCACGGTCACGCCGCCCACGCCGACGGGCTGGAGGACCGCCAGAGGCTTGATGGCGCCGGTCCGGCCCACGTTGTGCTCGATGTCGAGCAGGCGCGTCGTGGCCTCTCGCGCGGGAAACTTGTAGGCCGTTGCCCAGCGCGGGGCGTTGCTGACGAAGCCGAGCGCGGCCTGGTAGTCCAGCCGGTCCACTTTGACGACCACGCCGTCGATCTCGTAATCCAGCGTGTCGCGCTGCTCCGCCCACATCGCGCAGAAGTCCGCGACGGCGCCGATGGGGTCGTCGCCGTCGAACAGTTGGCGAGTGCCTGGCACGGGCAAGCCCAGAGCTCCTACCCATTCCAACACGCCGCTGTGCGTCGGCGCCAGAGGCGCGCTCGTCGGGCCAACGCCGTAGGCCCAAAACGAGAGGCGGCGCTGCGCCGTGATGGCGCTATCGAGTTGGCGCAGGCTGCCCGCGGCGCCGTTGCGCGGGTTGGCGATGGGCTTCTCGCCTCTGGCGACGAGGTCAGAGTTGAGCGCCTCGAACGTGCTGCGGCCCATGTACGCCTCGCCGCGAATCTCGACGGATTCGGGGACGGCCTCTGGCGACGCGTTCTGCGGTGCCGTGAGCGCCAGAGGCACCTGCCGGATGGTTTTGACGTTGCGCGTCACGTCTTCGCCCACGCGCCCGTCGCCGCGCGTGGCGGCGCGCACCAGCCGTCCGTTTTCGTAGGTGAGCGCGAGCGCCAGTCCGTCGATTTTGAGCTCGGCGATAAGAGCCGGGCGCTCGTCCGGCTCGGTCACGTCGTCCAGGCTTTTGAGGATGCGGTCGTACCACTCGCGCAGTTCGTCACCGTCGAATGCGTTGCCCAGGCTGAGAAGCGCGACGGGGTGCTGCACTTTCTCGAACGCCTCTAGCGGGTCCCCGCCCACCCGGTGCGTCGGGCTGTCGCCAGAGGCGAGCTCGGGGTGCGCAGCTTCGAGGTCCTGGAGTGCGCGGAACAGCCGGTCGTACTGCGTGTCGCCGACCGGGCTCTCGCCCTCGGTGTAGTACGCCCGCGCGAGGCCGCGGACAACCTCTCGCAGTTCGCCGACCCTCGCCTCTGGCGATGCTGGTGTCGAGCCGCCAGAGGCCTCGGCGTCGAGGCGGGCGAGAAGGTCGAGGGCGCGCGGGGCCAGCGCCATAGGACTACTGAGCGTCAGCGGGTGCGGGAGCTGACGTGGGAGCGCCTGCGCCTGCCAGCGAATCCAGGAGGGCTTGTCCGGTCTGAAGCGTGATCCTCACGGGCTGCCCTGTGGCGGGGCGCCAGCGGAAGCCCTGGAGCACGAGCGTCGTCTCGTTGAAGTCGAACGCCGTGTCGGACGCGTTGCCTTCGCCCCAGAGGATGAGCGTGGAGTCGGCGCTGAATGTTTGCTCGGAGCCTGCGTCGATCCAGTTGGGCGCGCGCTCCTCGCTGTCCTGCGTCACGCGGAACCACTGCAGGCCGCCGTCGGTGGCCTCGGCGGTGACGGTGATGGGCACTTGCAGGCGCGGGCCGCTCGGCCCTGCGCTCGCGGTCGTGTCGGGCTGGGAGGCGTTGACGCTCTCGCCGGTGGCCACCACGGCGTCATCGGGCTCGCTGTCGCCGCGGAAGACGAGGAAGTAGACGGCCGCAGCGCAGACGGCGAGGAGCACGAAGGCGAGCGCGCCGAGCGTGCCCCAGTTCTTGTCGAACGAGCGCCGCGCCGATGGCACGATGGGCTTCTGTACGCGCGTGGCCGTCGGGGCCGTCGAGTTCGACGCCCGTGGCGCCTGAACGGATGGCACAGCGGTGCCGCCTGTCTTCAGCGCTGCGACTGCCGGAGCAAGATCGCGCGCGACGGCCTCTGGCGGAGCCGTGGGCTCGTCGGGTCGCGGCGTGGTCCCACCAGGCGTGGTCGTATCGGGGGTGATCTCGCCAGAGGCTTCGGCAGGCGGCCTCCCAGCACGCGGCGCCTCCGGGGCGACAGGCTCGGGATCTGGGCGCGATGGCGGCGGCGCAGCCTTGGGTGGCGCGTAGTCTGCGCGAAGCTGCCCGGAGTAGCGGCCGGCGGTGGCGGCATCGAAGGCATCGAGCGCTTGCGCTTGCGGCACGCCAAGCGCTTTGGCGACGCTCTTGACGAACGCCTTGAAGTAGACGTTGCTAAAGGAGTCGTCGGCGAGGAGCGCACCGGATTCGAAGCGCCGGAGCACGTCGACGGGGATGCGGGTTTCGTGGTGGAGGTCTTCGAGAGAGAGGCCTCTGGCGTCGCGGAGGTCGCGGAAGTCGGCCTCGAAGGTGGGGGACGCGGAACTGGACACGGCGGGTCGGGAGAGGGGCGGCCCAAAGGTACGGCGGCGCGGGCCCGCGCATGGGCATCTGGCGAAGACGCGCTGGGCGGTTGCGGCTCTCGCCAGAGGCGGGCTAGTTTCGACGCGCTGCCAGGGGCCCCGCCCCGGCAGCTTTTCGGGTAGTGGCGCAGCCAGGTAGCGCACCAAGCTGGGGGCTTGGGGGTCGTCGGTTCAAATCCGGCCTACCCGACGTTTGGGGGATTAGAGGGCGCGGGGTGCGCGCGGGTGGCGGGACGGGCGAGAGGTGTCCGTTTCGTGTTTCCAGCTGGGCTGAGTGGTCTCGCGCTGCTCGCGGCTCTGAGAATGACGTGTTCGCGAGACCGGCGGCCTCTGGCGCCAGAGGCCAGATGCAGAGTCTTCGCGTTCCCTAGCCCTCCTCCGGTAGCGTGTCGCGGAGCTCGACGAGGAAATCGCGCAGGCCCTGGAGGTCTCGGCGGGTGCCGCCAGAGGCGCCGCCCTGCCGATCCTCGCGCTCTAGCACCTGACGCGCGCCTTCAATCGTGTATTTGTCGCGCTTGGTGAGATCGCGGATGCGCACGACTAGATCGAGGTCTTTCTGCGTGTAGTTGCGGTTGCCCGCCCGGTTCTTTTTGGGCTTGAGCACGTCGAACTGTGTCTCCCAGTAGCGGAGCACGTGCGGCTCCAAGCCGGTGTGCTCGGCGACTTCGCGGATGGAGTAGTAGAGCTTGCGGATGCCTGGAGGCATGGGCTCGGGGGTGTAGGTGAACCGGACGCAACACGGCGCGTTCGCGCGGCCCCTCTTCGCACCACGTGTCCGATTCTCCCGCTGTGTCTCGCTCTCCCGGCTGGTTGGCCGAGGCGGGGCTGTTGGTTGTGGTGCTCGTCTGGGGCCTGAACTTCGCCGTCATCAAAGTACCACTGGAGGTGATGGCGCCTTTCACGGTGAACCTCTTCCGGTTCGCGGTCGCGCTCCTCGCGCTCGGCGTGCTCCACGCATGGGACGCACGTAAGAGGCACGAGCCGTTCTGGCAGGCACTTCGCACGGCGCCTCTGGCGGTCGTCGGGCTGGGGCTCCTGGCGCACGTGGGCTACCAGACCAACTTCATCCTCGCCATCGACCTGCTCACCGCCGGGATGGGCGCGCTGCTCATGGCGACGGCGCCACTGTGGACGGCACTCATCGCGCACGCCTCTGGCGTAGATAGGCTGCGGGGCGCAGGATGGGCAGGCGTGGGGCTGGGCCTGCTCGGCGCCGGGCTCGTCATCATCGGCCGCCCGACGGACGAGGAGATCGGCGGCACGCTCTTGGGCATCGGCCTGATGCTGACCGGCGCGCTGGTGTGGGCTGTGTTTACCGTCCTCGCGAAGCCGGTCATCGCCAGAGGCGTCTCCCCCATCGGGCTCACGTTCTTCGGGCTCCTGGCGGCGTTCCCGCTTCTCTTCGTGATGGGTGCTGGGGGCGTGAGCACGGCCGAGTGGGACCGGATCGGCTGGGAGGTGTGGGCGGCGCTCGTGTTTTCGGGCGGACTCTCCATTGGCGCGGCGTACGCGATCTGGAACCTGGCCGTCCGGCAGATCGGTCCGAGCCGGACGGCGCTGTTTTCCAACCTGGTGCCGTTTGCGGGCGTGGCGGCGGGCGCACTTCTCTTGGGCGAGAGCGTGGTGCTGCTTCAGGTGGCGGGCGGCGCGCTCGTCATCGCGGGGCTGGTCGTCGTGCGGCGCTCGTGACGCCAGAGGCCTCTGGCGGGGCCTCTGGCGGGGGAAGCTTGCTACCCGAAGTCCGAACGGGTCACGTCTCGCTCCTGGCGAATTACGCGCGACACAGTGATCACGTTTTCGCCTTTGAGGTGGTAGTAGACCGTCACGCCTATCGCGTTGATGCCGAGGCTGCGAAGATCATCAGCTAGCTCGGGTCGCGGTCGTCCTATCGATGGGAAGATCTCCAGTTGCTCCAGGCCGGACGTTAATGCATCGGCATAGCGCCGCGCGGACTGTTCGCTGTGATCTCCGCGGTACTCGAACTGGCTCTTGATATCGTCGCGCGCCGCTTTGAGATAGATGATCCGAAGCATCGGCTATGCGGTCTCGGCGCCACCACGAGCCGTATGTGCATCTCGCTCGCGTAGTGTGGCAGCGTGATCCACGAGCATCTGGGTCAATTCGCCCCGGTCCATTTCGATGGGGTCGCCACTTTTCATGCCCTCCTGAATCAAATCTTGCAAGTGAGCCAGCTTCGCGTCCTGCTCCTGAGATAGACGCAGCGCCTCGCGAACGACCTCGGAAACGGAGTTATACCGGCCCGATTCGACTTTAGAGCGCGCGTAGTTCTCAAGTTGCGGCGTGAGGGAGACGTTCATAGCGGCAGGGGTCTGTGTGGCTCAGAATAGAGAAACGCCACCCCAATAACAATCATTGCTATCCTGATTCTCGCCAGAGGCTTCTGGCGCCAGAGGCTCAAGGCGGGGAGAGATCGCGCCAACCGGGGTTGGACGCGTTGATGAGCGCCACCTTTTTCTCGCGCCTCCAGCCTTTGAGTTGTCGCTCGCGCTGCACGGCTTCTCGAGCTTCGCGGTGCTCCTCCACATAGATCAGGCGGTCCATGTCGTACCGCTTTGTAAAGGCCTCTGGATACGTGCCTGCGCGGTGCTTCGCGAGCCGCACCTCCACCTCGCTCGTCATGCGGATGTAGAGCGTTCCCGAGCGGTTGGTCAGGATGTAGACGTGATAGATCTTGCCAGGCATGGTGCGCCAGAGGCCTCTGGCGAGACTGGACGTCTAGAGTACACAACGTCCAACGCACCACTTTCCCTCCGCCACCCCATTCATGTCATCCTGAGCAAGCGAAGTGCGCCGAAGGATCTCTGCCGAGGGTGGCGCTCCGTCCGACGCTCTCGCCTCTGGCGGGGGAAACCATCGCACCAGAGATCCCTCGACTACGCTCGGGATGACACGTAGGGAAGGGAAACACGTGCCTCTGGCGCCAGAGGCTCTATGATTCAGAGGCATCCAGCGTGTCATGCTGCGCAAGCGAAGCGCGTCGAAAGATCTCTGCCGAGCGCGGTCCTCTGTCCAGCGCTCTCGCCTCTGGCGGGAGAAACCGTCTCACCAGAGATCCTTCGACTGCGGCCTACGGCCTCCGCTCAGGATGACACGGGTAGTGGCCCCGAGCCAACGCTCAGGCCTCTGCCGCCAGAGGCTACTCGATCTCGAAGCGCAGAATGCGGTCGGTCGCGGTCGCGAACAGGACGCCCTCTCGGCCGAAGGCGACGTTGGACACGACCTGCTCCACGGGAACGTGCTGCTTTACGGACCCATCGGGCGCGAAGACGACGATCCCGGCGGGGGCCGACGAGACGATGTCGCCATCGGGAGCCACTTTGAGACCGTCGGGCGAGCCGTCGCCGGAGGGGAGATCGCTGGCGCGAGCCAGGACGCGTCCCTCGCGGAACAGGCCGTCATCGGCCACGGAAAACGTGTGCCAGAGGCCGTCTTTGGTGCTGGATACGTAGGCGGTCTCGCCATCGGGGCTGAACCCGATTCCGTTCGGGTCCTCCACCTCGGCGGTCGCCAGCACGACGGAGCCGGTCATGGGATCGGTGAGGTACACGCCTCGCTCGCAGATCGCGCGGCGCGGGTCGTCCACGCCTTCGTCCAGCCCGTAGGCGGGGTCGGTGAAGTAGAGCGCGCCCGAGGCGTGCTGGGTCACGTCGTTGGGACTGTTGAGCCGCAGGCCGCGGTAGCGGAGCGCCAGAGGCCGCTTGGTCCACCGCTCCTCGTTGAGCGCGAAGACGCCTCGCTCGCCGTGCGAGCACAGGACGATCTGCCCGTCGGCGTCGAGGTGCAGACCGTTCGAGCCGTGCTCCATGCCTGGAGGGTGCGGCCCGGTGTAGCCCGAGGGCCTCAGAAAGACGCTGCGGGTCCACTCCCCCTCGGCCTCTGGCGGCGCGAGGTGGTAGATGGTGTTGGCCTTGGTGTCCGAGAACAGGAGGCCGCCGAGGCGTTCGACCCAGAGGGGGCCTTCGGCCCACCGGAGACCGGTCGTGAGCGTGCGGGGGGAAGGGGCGAGCGTCATGGGAAGAGCTAAGAAAGGACGGGCAGCGTTCTCCCGGCCGTACTGACTCCCGCCTTCGAAGTTCGTGGCGGGGTCTCCGCGCACGGCAACAGGCCTCTGGCGCCAGAGGCTGACGGGAACGTGTCAGCCGCAAGAGGTACTCTATCCGCAACGAGCCGCACGACCGATGCAACAGAGAACTCCAAAACAAGCCGTCCTCCACTTTTTGGACGGCTTGCCCGAAGACGTCACGTTCGATGACATCCACTACGGCGTCTACGTCCTCTGGAAGATTGACCAGGGCCTGCACGATGCCGAATCAGGGCAGACGGTCCCACGCGAGGAGGCGAAGGCGTGGATCGCGATGCGATTCGGACACGCCTCTGGCGCCGGAGGTTGAGGACAAACTGACTTCCTAGAACGGTATCATCTCTCCCTCTGGCGACTAGCGTCAGGACACACTGGGGGGAGGACTGAATCGGAATGAAATGAGTGACAAACGAAACTGGCTCGGACCTGAAGACCTGCAGCACTCATTTGATGTGGAGCCCTTAGTCCACCAGTTCGTTCGTGATTTCGGCGGAGAGGTCATCGAAGATCTTTTGCCAAAGTCGCCAGACTTTCCAAATGCCGACTACCTGTTCCGGAAAGACGGCGTGATCGCGGAACTAAAGTGCCTTGAAGCTGACTTCGCAGCCCCCGCTGTAATACAGGAGAAAGCAGCACGCCTATACCGCACGTGGGTCAAGGAGGGATCGGTTACAGCTGCCATGCTTTGGCGCCCTGATGAACTGCCTAGAGATAAGAAGCGCAAACTCAAGGCACTCTACATGGGTCCGCTTCAGAACTCTATCAAGAAGGCCAACAGGCAGTTGAGAGAGACAGCTACGCACTTCAAGATGAACGAAGCGCGCAAGCTTCTGCTCATAGCAAACGATGGACTGTTCTCGATGGAGACGCTTCCCATCATTGGATATTTGGCCGATATCCTGCAACGTGGCACCTATTCAAACATCGACGGTTTTGTTTACTTCATGGTCAACAGTTATGTCGATGTCCCAGGCGACCCGTACGCACGACAGCTTTGGATCCCTCTTTACGACGACCGCTCGCCCGAGGACCTACCTGATTTTGTCAATCGGCTCGGAAATGAGTGGAGCAAGTTTTTTGGCCGCAAAATCGGAGGCTGGGACGACAGCTACCAGACTGACGAAATAGATCATGTGTGGGGTGCTCGCCACATTCCACCTCCCGATAAATGATCTGCAAGGGCGACGCTATTCCGAGGGCTTCTGGCGCCAGAGGCTACACCCCCACGATCTCGAACGTGGAGCCCTCCACCGGCCGCTTCGTGACCTCGATGCGGATCGGGAAGGCGTCCTTCATCTCGTCCAGGTGCGTGACGACGAGGATCGTGTCGAAGTCGTCCTGGATGGCGCGGATGGCCTCCACGAGCGCGGCGATGCCCTCCTTGTCCTGCGTCCCGAAGCCCTCGTCCACGACGAGCGTGCGGACCTGCGTCCCGGCCCGCTCGGCGAGCATCTGCGAGAGCGCGATGCGGAGCGCGAAGTTGACGCGGAAGGCCTCGCCGCCCGAGAACGTCTCGTAGGGCCGCGAGACGCCCGAGTCGTCCGTGATGCGGATGTCCAGCGTCTCCTTGGTGCCGCCGCCGGTCTTCTTGTCCTTGAGCGTTTCGAGCGCGACGCGGGTTCGGCCTCTGGCGAGACGGTCCAGGACCTCGTTGGCGCGGTTCTCGATCTCCGGCAGCGTCTCCTCGATGATGAGGCTCGGGATGCCGTTCTTGCCAAAGGCGACGCGGAGTTGGTAGTAGAGCGCGCTCTGCGTTTTGGCCTCGCGAAGGTCGCGGCGCGTCGAGGTGAGCGCCGCGCGGTCGCGCTTGGCCCGTTCGAGGCGTTCGCGCAACGCTCCCAGCCGCGTCTGCGCCTCCGCGAGCGCCGCTTCGGACTCCCGCCTCTGGCGCTCGGCGTCGGATAGCCTCTGGCGGAGCGCGTCGCGGTCGGCCAGCCCGGCCTGGATCTGCGCGAGCGACTCGGCCTGAGCCACTCGGTCGCCAGAGGCCTTCTGGTGGTCTTCGGCCAGACCGGAGAGGCGTTCGCCGTCCACTCGGAGCGAGCGCGTGGCCTCGGCCAGCCGCGCGAGAAGTGCGGGCGCCTCCTCCACGGTTTTCATCTCGCGCTGCACCGCCTCGAACCGCTCGGCGTCGAACCCGATGGAGTCGAGCTGCTTTTGCTGCACGTCGATCCTCTGGCGGATGGGCGCGAGCGAGGCGCCAGAGGCGAGGGTTTCGCGCTTGGCAGCGAGGTCGCGCTCGGTTGCGAGCAGGCGCGAGGCCTCGGCCTCCACCCGCTCCGCGATGCCCAGCAGCTTGCGCCGCTCCTCCGCGATGCGCGGCCGCACCGCCGCCTCGGCACGGACGCGCTCGAACGCCGCGTCGTCGAACGATTCGGTTTCCAGCACGCGCTCCACCTCCGCCGCCTCGGCGTGGACCTCGGGCAAGAACGCCGCGCCCGAGAGCAGCCCGTCCAGCCGCGATTCGTCCTCGCGCAGCGATCCCAGCCTCTGGCGCTGCTGGTCGGCCGTCTTCAGGTTCTCCTCGGCCCGCGCGAGGTCTGCGCCCGCACTCGCCAGAGGCTCGGCCTCCCCTTTGAGCGCCACGAACCGGGCGCGCAGGCGTTGGCGCGAGTCGCCCAACTCACTCAGCTTCGCCGCCAGAGGCCTCTGGCGCTGGTCGAGCGCGGCCAGGTCGGCGTCGATCTCCGCCACGACCTGAGCGCGGTGCTCGTCGGTCAGGCGCGTGCTGCACGTCGGGCAGATCGCCTCGGCCACATCCAGCACTTTCTGGCGCTTCGCTTCGAGCGCGGCGCGCTCGCGGTCCAGCGACTTCTGCTCGGCCTCCAGCGTGCTGATCCCTTCGGTCAGCGTCTCCCCTTCCTCGCGAACGGTCTGCATCTGCTGCGCGAGCGCTGCGTGCCGCTCAGCGCCAGAGGCCAGCTCGGTCACGCGGGCGCGAAGGGCGTCCTCGCCGGTCAGCGCCGCCTCGGCCTCGCCGATCTGCTTGCGCGTCTGCGTGAGGTGCGCGCTCAGCGTCTGCCGCTCGCCGTCCAGCCGCTTTTGAAGCTCCACCAACCGCTTCTGGCGCGCGTCGCGCGTGTTCTTGAGCACCAAGCCTCTGGCGGCAGACGCCTCCATCTTTTCGGCGTGCGCGAGTTCGGCCTCGACGCGGTCCAGTTCGCTCAGCCTCTGGCGGTCGGCGTCCAGCCGCTCGCGGTCTGCGCGCAGGCCTTTCTCGCCAGAGGCTACGTCGGCTTCCAGGTCGCGGCGGGCGCGGTCCAGGTCGTGCTGCGCGTCTTTGAGTTGGGCGCGGACGGCGTGGTAGAGCGTGGACTTCTCGTCCAGCGACGCGCGCTCTGCCCGAAGCGCCTCGTAGCGCGCGTGCGCCGCCTCGATCTGCGGGCCTCTGGCGACGAGAGACTCCGCCTCGGTGATGCGCGCCTTGAGTCCTTCTTGCTCCGCCGCGATGCGCGCGAGGCGTCCGTCCAGATCCGCGAGCGTGGCGCGAACGCGAGCCGCATCGGCCTCGCGGCGCTCCAGCCCGTCCACCAGGCCTCTGGCGTCGCGCTCCTCCTTCCGCGCGCCCTCCACCGCCTCGCCTCGCGTGGCGACCTCGGACTCGACGCCAGAGGCCTCGGTTTTCCACTCGTCGGCGTGCTCCAGCACCGCTTTCAGGCGCTCGGATTCGGCTTCCAAGCGCTTGACAGTCTCGCGCGCCTCGGAGTAGCGGCGCCCGGCGCGCTCGTGGAGCCGGTCGTACCGCCCGAGGTCGAGGATCCGCCCGAGGATCTGCTTGCGCTCGGTCGGCTTCTTGCGCGTGAACTCGTCGGAGCGGCCCTGGAGCAAAAACGTGGAGTTGACGAACGTCTCGTAGTCCACGCCGATGCGCGAATCCAGCGCGGCCTGCGTGGCCCGAATGCTGGGCTCTGTCAGCGGACGCCACTCGTCGGTCCCGGCGATCTGCGCCTGCACTTCCAGACCCGGCTTGGAGCTTTTGCCGCTGGCGGTCTTGGTGTAGCTCCGCCGCACGCGGTAGCGCTGCTCGGCCAGGTCGAACGTCAGTTCCACCTCCATCTCGCGCTGGCCCACGCGCAAGAGATCGTCGTCGGGCTTGCGGCTGTCGGCGGCCTTGCGCGCCTCGCCCCAGAGCGCCCACGTGATGGCGTCCAGCAGCGCACTCTTGCCCTGACCGTTGCCGCCGGAGAGGCACGCCACGTGGATGCCCTCCAGGTCGAGGTCGGGCACGTTCTCGCCGTAGCTGAGGAAGTTGCTGGAGCCGGAGTCGGATGGGAGTCACAGTCGAGCGCGGAAGTCGGAATGCAGAAGTGCGAAGGTCAAGCCTCTGGCGGGAGTGCTGCGGGTAGTACAGGCTTCTATCGCCAGAGGCTAGCGCCGCGCTCACCTACATGTCATCCCGAGCGCAGCCGAGGGATCTACTCACAGTGGGCGCCAGAGACCTGCCCAGCGTGCAGGCATCCGTCGAGTAGATCCCTCGTCGCTTCGCTCTGTCGGGATGACACGGACGGGGCGACGGAGGATAACCGGCCTCTGGCGCCAGAGGCGTGTCACCGCGGTTGTGCGGGACTACCCCCCGCTTTACTCCCCTACGGTCGCAAAGCTGTCCCCCTCAACGAGGGGGACAATTAACACCGCGGCCTGTCCGGCGAGTAGGCTGGCCTCTGGCGGCCTAAAACTGAGATATGGATTGTCCCCCTTACCAAGGGGGACAGCTTCGCGACCGTAGGGCGAGCGAAGCGGGGGGTCCCAGCCGAGCGCCAGAGGCCGTCACGCATCTGTCTCGCCAGAGGCCTCTGGCGTCTCGTCCGTGATCTCCTCCCCTGCCCGCTGGGCCCGCGTCTCCTGCCACGTGTTGAACCGGTCCGAGACCGCCTCCTGAATCCCCGGCGTCGCGCCCCGCACGAACTCCCACACGACCGGGGCCACAGGCTCGATCGGCGGCGCCAGAAGCGAGGTCTCGCGCGTCTCTTGCGAGATGAACAGCGGCCCCGAGCCGGGGATCGGAGAGAAGCCGGTCACGAGAAGCAGCACGCTCAGCCCGAACGACGCCCGCACCGCGCCGACGCCCGCGCCCATCAGCTTGTCCACACCGCCCAGCTTGACCGCCTCCAGCCCTTTCCGCGCGAGGTGCGCCGCCGCCATCAGCCCGATCACGACCGCGCCGAAGGCGACCACAAATCCAAGGATCGGTCCGGTTCGCGGACTCACGCCCAGCGCCGCAGCCGCCATCTCGCCCACCGGCCCCATCAGCGCTGTCGCCACGACGAAGCCCAGCAGCCACCCGACGGTCCCGACGGCCTGCGCGAGCGCACCCGTCCGCACGCCGCGCCAGAGGCCGATGCCCAGACCGGCCGCGAGAACCCAGTCCAGCGTGCTCACGCGCTCAGGAGTTGCTGCACCACCTTGCGCACGCGGTTGCCGTCCGCGACGCCCTTGAGTTCGCTCATCGCCTCGCCCATCACGCGGCCCATGTCCTTCATCGTCGTCGCGCCGGTGCGCTGCACGATGCCGTGGACGACGCTGTGGATGTCCTCGTCGCTGGCCTGCGCGGGCATGTAGACCTCCAGCCACGGCAGCTCGGCGCGCTCGCGCTCGGCCAGGTCCTCGCGCCCGCCCTCCACAAACTGCTTGATCGACTCGCGCCGCTGCTTGGCCTGCTTCTGCACGATGGGCACGAGAGCCTCTGGCGCCAGAGGCTGGCCCGTCTTCTTTTCCTCCTGCATGATGGCCGTCTGCAGCATCCGGATCACGCTGAGACGGATGGTGTCTTTGGAGCGCATGGCGTCTTTGAGGTCTTGCGCGAGTCGTTCTTTGAGCATGGGTCCAGTGTGTGTTTGCGCCAAGCTACCGACGTAGCGGCGGCGGGCTCGAGTTCAGTCCTTGAGTGCCAGGCCGCAGCAGAGGAGGCCTCTGGCGGGGCAGCGAGAAAGAGCGCCGATCGCGAGCGATGCCGCGCATGGGAGACACATGTCAGTACCATAGCGTCGTGTGCTCGGGCAGCCTACTCCATCCTCCTCCCCACGTTGAAATGCTTGCGTTCGTCGCCATCCTCGCCTTTCTCGTCCAGCCGGACACCACCTTCCGTGCACCGCCAGAGGCTTCCGACTCGACGGTTGTGGAGGAGGTCGCGGAGGAGGCTCAAGAGATCATAGAGGACGTGACGCGCTTACGGGTCCGCCCGGTGTTCTCCCCGACCACTCTCTACTCGCCTGCTCGCGGCTTCGGCATTGGCGGTGGGATCGCGATGGACCATGCGCTTTCCTCTGGCGACCATCTCCAGATCGAGGCTCGGGTTTCAGAGCGCCTGCAGGGCGGCTTCGCGGAGTACACGACCGGAAGGCCTGGGGAAGAACCTCTTGTCGGGGTTTTCGGTGGCGCGTTCTGGACCACCTCGCGCACACTTTTCGAGGGACACGGTCCCCATTCCGCCGCAGACGGCGAGCTATGGCTAGATCGGCTCGCGAGCGAGGCGGAAGCCCGAATCGCCTGGGCACCGGCGGGGCCTCGCGGCCTCCTCCTCCAACCGACCGTCCGGTTCAGCTTCGACCGCCTCCGCGACTATGAGGAGACATCCCCAGGAGGTCTCGACCTCGTATTGCAGCAGGACAGTTCCCGGCTGGACGAGAGCGTCGGCACGGATCTGTACGGAGCCGAAGCCGCGCTCTCCGCCATCCTCGACACACGAGACTTCGCGCCGATGCCTACACGAGGGACCTACCTCGAAGGGGAAGTCGGCCGCTTTCAATCGCTCGATGGCACAGGGCTGGGATACACCCGTGCCCAGACGCTTCTGTACGCATTTCGACCTGCGCTTTTCCATCTCCCGTTTCTTCCCGAGCCGGGTGCGCTCTTCGTCCGCGCCAGCGGCGTCGTGACACGCGAAGATGGGGCCGGTCAAATTCCGTGGGTCTACCTCCCTCAACTCGACCGCGACCTGCTCGTCGGTTATCCACGGAGTGCTTTTGTGGGCCGCGACGCCATCTCGCTAGGCCTCGGTGCGCGTGGCGTTATCGGGGAAGCCATCGGGGCCTTTCTGTTCGAGGGGGTCGTCGTCGGGATCGTCGGGGCTGCGTATGACGATGTGTTTACCGAGTTCACACCAAAGCTCACGTTCAAAGACGAGCGCGCGCCCGCTGGCGAAGCGGTGCCTCTGCGCCCGTCGTTGGGAGTCGGTTTAAACCTTCACTTCATCGACCGGCAACGCCCCTTGCTAGGCGCTCTCCTCGGCGTTGGACCTGGAGGGGTCACGCTCGCCTCTCTTCGCTTGGTGTACGGGCTGGATGATTACCGGCCGCGCCTGCGCTAGAGCGCGTGACCGTCGGTCGTGTGCTGACCGTTCGTGTCCTGAGCTCTTGGGATGTGCGCGCTTCAGCGGATAGCCCCCGGCCTCGCCAGAAGCCTCTGGCGGAACGCACCGAGCCGCACCCCTTCATTCCTCACTTCGCCCGGACTTCGCGAACCCCGCCGCGCGCCGCGCGTGGACCGTGCCGACCTTCGTGCCATGACCTCTCGCCGCCCCCATCGTCACCACGCGCACTTCGGCTCTGCCGACGTGGTGACGACGGACGTGCCCGCGCGCTAACCGCGCCAGAGGCCATCCCCGTTCGAGCCCCGCCGGTCCCCGGTGGGGTTTTTCTGTTTCTGTTCGCTCCGTCTTTCCCCTCTCATGCTCAAGCTCGTTCTCCCCAAAGGCCGCATCCAGATCGCCGTCCAGGCCGCCCTCGCCGAGTGCGGCATCACGCTTTCCGGCGCCGAGCGCACCTACCGCCCGAGCGTCAACGTGGACGGCATTCAGGTCAAGCTGCTCAAGAGCCAGAACATCCCGCCGCTGCTCGCGCTGGGCCAGCACGACTGCGGCTTCGCGGGCGCCGACTGGGTCAAGGAGCAAGACGCCGACGTGGTGGAACTGCTCGACCTGGGCTTCGACCCGGTCAAGATTGTCGCCGCAATTCCTGAGGATCAGGACTGGGACGCGATCCGCCAGAGGCCGATCATCGCCGTCTCGGAGTACCGCCGTCTGACGACCGACTGGCTCAAGGGCTTGGGTGTCGACTTCACCTTTGTGCGCTCCTACGGCGCAACCGAGGTGTTTCCGCCAGAGGACGCAGACCTCGTGGTGGACAACACGGCGACGGGCGCCACGCTCCGCGCCAACCGGCTGCAGATCGTGGAGACGGTCATGGAGAGCACCACGCGATTTCTCGCGCACCCGGCGGCGCTGGAGGACATGGAGAAGCGCGAGTCCATCGAGAACCTCGTCGTCCTCTTGCGCGGTGTCCTCGCGAGCAAGAAGCGCGTGCTCCTGGAGATGAACGCGCCCCCTGCCTCGCTCGACACGGTCGTGGGCCTGTTGCCTGCGATGAAGTCGCCGACCGTCAGCAAGCTGCACCGCGAGGAAGGCTTCTCGGTCCGCGCCGCCGTGCCGATGAGCGCCGTCCGCACGCTGGTCCCACAGCTCCTCGCCGCTGGCGCGACGGACATTCTGGAGCTGCCCATCCGCAAGATCATCCCCGGCCTCGCGCAGCCTCTGGCGCAGGGAGTTCCGGGTGCGCTTCGCGGGCCTAGCGGCTCCGAGTTCCGGGTTCCGAGTTCGTCGGCCGCGACGCCAGAGGCCTCTGGCGCGCCGGTCCCCTCGCCCTCCTGATTTCTCGCGCCCGATTCTCCCCGAGTGTCATCCTGAGCGAAGGCGGCGTAGCCGCTGCAGTCGAAGGATCTCTGCAGAGCACGCGGCGCTGTCCAGCGCTCTCGCCTCTGAGCGGGAAACTGTCGCACTCAGAGATCCTTCGACGTCGCTCAGGATGACACGAACGGAATATCACGCTCGACGAGCGCCTCTGGCGCTAGGGGCGAAGCCGCTTCACCGACCCGCGCATTGACCAGCTATGTTCACCAGACCACCCGCACGACCAAGGAGACCACCGTCTCCGTCTCGCTCCGCATCGACGGCGCGCAAGAGGCGGACAATGACACCGGCCTGCCGTTCCTGGACCACATGCTGGACCAACTCGCCTTCCACGCCGGCTGGGACCTGACGGTCAAGGCCTCTGGCGACCTGCACGTGGACGAGCACCACACGGTCGAGGACGTGGCGATCACGCTGGGTGGCGTGCTGCAAGAGGCGTGGCGCGAGCGCTCCGACCGCTTCGCGCGCTACGGCCAGCGGTGGCTGCCGATGGACGACGCGCTGGTTCTCGCCGCCGTGGACCTGTCCGGCCGTCCGTTCTGCGATGTGAGCCTGAAGCTCAAGCGCGACGCCGTCGGCGGGATCGCGGCGGAGATGTGGGACCACTTTTTCGAGAGCCTTGCTACATCGGCCATGATCACGCTGCACATCAAGCGCGAGCGCGGGCGCAACTCGCACCACGTTGTAGAGGCCAGCTTCAAAGCCCTCGCGCGAGCGCTCCGCGAAGCCCTCGCGATCACCGATCAGGCCACGAGCACCAAGGGATCGCTGTGATCGGCATCGTCGACACTCACGCGGGCAACCTCACGAGCGTGCGCGCCGCGCTCGACCGACTGGGCCACGACCACGTGACGCTGACCACGCCCGAGACCTCTGGCGTGCACACGCTTCTCGTGCCCGGCCAGGGACGCTTCGGCGCGGTCATGGAGACGCTGGACGAGCGGCAGTGGCGCGAGCCACTCGTCGCGTGGCACGCCGAAGGGAAGCGGCTCCTCGGCATCTGCGTGGGCCTCCAGATTCTCTTCGAGACCTCGGACGAGGACCCCGACGCCAGAGGCCTCGGCATCCTCCCCGGCCGTGTGGAGAAGTTGGACTTCCCCAAGTCCCCGATGGTCGGCTGGGCGCCGGTCGAGAGCGCCGACGCGGCTGCTGGCCTCTGGCGACGCGTACTTCGTCAACTCCTACGCCGTGCGCGAGAGCGACGCGGCCATCGCGACGACGACCTACGGCGAGACGTTCGTGAGCGCGGTCCGCCAGAGGCAGACGGTCGCTGTGCAGTTCCACCCCGAGAAAAGCGGCGCCTGGGGGCAGGCCGCGCTCGGACAGCTTCTGGCGCCATGATTGACCCCAAAGACACTCTCCGCCGCCGTGTGATTCCGTGCCTCGATGTCAAGGCCGGGCGCGTGGTCAAAGGCGTCAACTTCGTCGGCCTGCGCGACATGGGCGACCCGGTCGAACTCGCCTCGCGCTACGAAGCCGAGGGCGCCGACGAGATCGTGTTCCTAGATATCGCAGCGTCCGCCGAGTACCGCAAGACAGCGCTCGACATGGTGCGCCGCACCGCCGCCGCGCTCTCCATCCCGTTCACGCTCGGTGGAGGCCTCCGCACGCTGGACGACGTGTACGCCTTCCTCGACGCGGGCGCGGACAAAATCGCGCTCAACACCCGCGCCGTCCAAGAGCCGGGCCTGGTGGACGACTGCGCCCGGCAGTTCGGAAGCCAGTGCGTCGTCGTGGCCGTCGATGTGAAGCCCGACACGCCAGAGGCCTCTGGCGACGTGCCTGCTCGCTACGGCGTGTACACCCACGGCGGGCGCGAGAAGACCGGCAAGGAAGGCCGCGCCTGGGCGCGAGAGCTCGCAGCCCGTGGCGCGGGCGAGATTCTGCTCACGGCTATCCACCGCGACGGAACAGGCGAAGGCTTCGACACCGCGTTTACAGGAGGCTTGGCGCGCGAGCTGAGTTGCCAGGTCATCGCCTCTGGCGGCGCGTCCACGCCGCAGCACTTCCTGGACGCCTTCGAAGCGGGCGCCGATGCCGTCCTCGCGGCCACGATGTTTCACTCCGGCGAGTACCACGTCGGCGACACCAAGCGCTGGATCGCCGAGCGCGGCATCCCGGTCCGCCTTCCCGACGCCTAGCCTCTGGCGCCAGAGGCCTCTGACTCGCCGCCACACCGCGGACACCATGCATGGTGTCCCTACGATTTCTCTTCTGACATGATTATCCCTTCGATCGATCTCTCCGACGGCCAGGCTGTGCAGTGGCGCCAGGGGCGCGATCCGGTTCTCGCCCGCTCCGACGTGTTCGAGCTACTAGAGCGCTTCCGCCTCTACGGCGAGGTCGCGGTGATCGACTTGGACGCCGCAACCGGCGCAGGCTCCAACGCCGACCTGATCCGCGAGCTTCTGGCGACGGGCGCGCCGATCCGCGTCGGCGGTGGGATTCGCGATCTGGAAACGGCGCGTAACTGGCTCAAGGCGGGCGCCGCTCGCGTCATCCTCGGCACCGCCGCGCGCGAGGACTGGGTGACCAAGCTCCCGACCGCGCAGGTCGTCGTCGCGCTCGACGCCAGAGGCGACGAGTGGACCACGCACGGCTGGCAGGAAGGCTCGGGGCAGCAGGTCGCCGACCTGATCGCGCCGATGGCCCAGCGCTGCGGCGCGTTCCTCTACACGCAGGTCGAGAAGGAGGGCATGATGGAGGGTGTGGACTGGGAGCGCGTCGAGGCCGTCGTCAAGGCCTCGCCCGTTCCGGTGACCGTCGCGGGCGGGATCACGACGCCAGAGGACGTGGCGCGGCTGCACCGGCTCGGCGCCGACGCGCAGATCGGCATGGCGATCTACACCGGCGCGATGGACCTAGACGACGCCTTCGTGGCCCAGGTGAACTTCGCCAAGGGCGATGGCCTCGTGCCGACCGTCGCGCAAGACGCGGCCTCTGGCGAGGTGCTGATGGTCGCGTACTCGACCGAGGAAAGCCTGCGGCGCGCGCTCGCGGACCGCACCGGCACCTATTGGAGCCGCTCACGAAACGAACTCTGGGAAAAGGGGCTCACCAGCGGCCACCGCCAGAGGCTCACGCGCGTAGATCTGGACTGCGACGGCGACACGCTGCTGTTTAAGGTGGAGCAGACCGGCAACGCCTGCCACCTGCCGCGCCACTCCTGCTTCCCGTCGCAGACCGCGCCGTTCACGCTCGCGACGCTGGACGCGACGCTCGCGGACCGCATGGCGAACCCGCCCCAAGGCTCGTACACCGCCAAGCTGTTCGCGAGCGCCGAGCTTCGCGCCGAGAAGCTGCGCGAGGAGATCGAGGAAGTGCTGACCGCGCCCAACAAAGACAACCTCCGCTGGGAGGTCGCGGACGTGATCTACCACCTGCTCGCGCACGCTCGCGCTGAAGGCCTCTCGCTCGCTGACATCGAAGCCGAACTCGGCGCCCGTCACAGCGGCTGACGCCGCACCCCGCCTCTGGCGCCAGAGGCCTCCACTCCCCCCGTACGGACACCATGCATGATGTCCCTACTGTCCCGCCTGCATCGGAGCCGCCGCGAGGCTCACACACTGCTCGGACCCTCGATGAACACCCAACTCGACACCATCTCAGCCGCCGACTGGCAACGCCCCTCCACCGACGAGGCCTCTGGCGCGATGGACGACGCGCGCGCGATCCTCGACCGGGTGAGAGCAGAAGGCGACAGTGCCATAACGGAGTACAGCGAGCGGTTCGACGGCGCCCCGCCAGAGGCCATCACCCTGCAACCGTTCGAGGCCTACGACCTCGCGCCAGAGGCCTCTGGCGCCATTCGCCTCGCGCACGAGCGTATCACGCGGTTCGCGGAGATGCAGCGCGAGAACTACCAGGACCGCGAGTTCACCGACGGAACGGGCACCTACGGCCAGCGCATCTCGCCCGTCACGAGCGTCGGCGCGTACATCCCAGGCGGGCGGCACCCGCTCGTCTCGACGGCACTGATGACGCTCGTCCCGGCGCGCGTGGCAGGCGTCCACACGCGCGTCGCGGTCTCACCCAGCGACGACCCCGCCATTCTCGCCGCGTGCAGCCTCGCAGGCGCGACCAGCTTTGTGCGCCTGGGTGGCGCCCAGGCCGTCGGCGCGTTGGCCTATGGCTCCGGCTGGACGCCCAAGGTGGACATGATCGTCGGTCCCGGAAACGCGTGGGTTGCTGCCGCCAAAACCCTCGTGCAAGGTGTCGTCGGCATCGACACCGTAGCGGGCCCCAGCGAAGTCCTCGTCATCGCAGGCCCAGATGCCAACGCGGAGTGGCTCGCGTGGGACCTCATCGCGCAGGCCGAGCACGATCCTCTGGCATTCAGCGTCCTCGCGACGTGGAGCGAGGATCTGCTGGCACGCGTGCGCCAGAGGCTGAGTGAGATCCCAGAAGCCTCTGGCGCCATCGCCAGAGGCGGCATCCAGCTCGTGCTCGCGGACGACGAAGCCGGCGCCATCGCGTTTTCGGATCGCATGGGACCCGAGCACCTGCACGTCCACAGCGACACGCTCACGCCAGAGGCGTTCACGAGTTACGGCTCGTTGTTCCTCGGCGCCGAGAGCACCGTCGCGCTGGGCGACTACGTCTCTGGACCCAATCATACGCTGCCCACCGGTGGCTACGCGGCCGTCAAGGGCGGCCTCTCCGTCGGGGACTTTCTGCGCGTGCTCACGTGGCAGCGGGTGACCGCCTCTGGCGTGCGCGCCATCGGACCGGCGGCGGTCGCACTTGCAGAAGTCGAAGGGCTCACCGGCCACGCCGAAAGCGTGCGCCAGAGGCTGCGGTAGTTCACCCGTCTCCCGGCGGGATAACAAGCGGGGCTGACGAGAACGACGCTTCCACCTCGTACAAGAACAGACCGTTTCGCCCTCGTGATACTTCGTACGTGTCCGTATCGCCGTCTTTCTCGACCTCGATCCTGTAACCGATACGCTCGTCGGCGTCCGGCTCGTACGGGATGCGGCCGGTCCACACCGCTGGCGTCGAGGCGGGAAAGCATTCCACGCTCTCGCTGACTCCGGCGATCTGAAGCGTCAGCCGATCCGCACCCACGTTAGAGACCGCTTCTAGACGTTGGTCTGCGCAGCCGTACGCCTCCACCGTGCGAAGCGCCAGGAACGGTCCGCTCTGCGGTCGCTCCGGGAGCACACGGATCGAGAGCACCAGGTCACCTACGCCAGAGGCGTCGGGCTCGGTGGAGTCGCAGGCGGCGAACGCGAGAGCGAGCAGGAGGATTACAAATCGCATAGAATCGAAGAGGGTGTTTTCATACATACGGACCCGCGCCCTGCAGCGCTGCAGGGCCTCTGGCGCACGGTCCTACTCGGCCACGACGACGCGGGAGAAGCTACCGGAGCCAGTCAGCGCCAGAGGCCGTTCGTCGCTGGGCCGGTTGATGCGGTATCGGTCCGTCTCGCCGTCTTTGCGAAGCACGACCTCGTAGTTCTCGATCCCTGTCTCCGGGAGACGGACCGTCGCGCTCCAGGGGCCAAACGCTCTTGAGCACACGCGTGCCTGCGTGCTCCCCGTCACCTCGATTCGGATGGCCTCATCGCCGGTCTTTACCTCGACGCCGAGCGCGCACATCTCGCTGTACTCTGCTTCGGTCCGAATAAGGATCTGGTTGGTTTCATCAAACGGGTTCAGCGTTAGCGTGAGGTCACCGATACCCGTTGGGTCGGTGTCCGCGGAGTCGCACCCAAGCAGGAAAGCTGGGGCCAAGACAAGAAGCAGCGTGAGGAGGCGCATGAGAGGCAGGGCAGTCTCTTCAGCCATACGGACCCCATGCCGAGAACGCTGCACCGCCTCTGGCGCCAGAGCCAGACACGACGAGGCCTCTGGCGAGTCGCGTCGCCAGAGGCCTGAATCTTCGGGCATCGCCAGAGGCGCTACTCCACCGTCACGCTTTTCGCGAGGTTGCGCGGCATGTCCACGTCGCAGCCGCGCATGACCGCCACGTAGTAGCTCAGGAGTTGAAACGGCACGACGGTCAAGAGTGGCTCGAACGCGTCCAAGGTTTTGGGCACCTCGATCACGTGCTCCGCCAGATCGTCCAGGTCGCGGTTGCCCGTGTCGGTGACCGCGATCACAGATCCGCCTCTGGCGACGACCTCCTCGATGTTGCTCACCACCTTTTCGTACGTCGCCTCGCGGGTGGCCACGAACAGGACCGGCATAAAGCGGTCGATCAGCGCGATCGGGCCGTGCTTCATCTCCGCTGCGGGGTAGCCCTCGGCGTGGATGTAGGAGATCTCCTTGAGCTTGAGCGCGCCTTCGAGCGCGACCGGGAAGTTGACGCCACGCCCCAGGTAGAGCGCATTCTGCGCCAGCCGCATCTCGCGCGCGATGGCTTCGATCTTATCGGTCTGCTCCTCCAGAACCGTTCGGATCTGGTTGGGGATCTTGGCCAGCGCCTCTAGATTTTCCTTCAGGTCCGCGTCCGAGAGCACACCGCGTGTTTTGCCGAGCAAGAGCGCGATCTGCGCCAGAACCGTCACCTGCGCCGTAAATGCCTTGGTCGACGCCACGCCGATCTCGGGTCCAGCGTGCAGGTACACACCCGCATCGGTCTCGCGCGCGATGGTAGAGCCCACCGCATTGACGACGCCGAGCGCGAGCACTCCGGCCTCTTTCGCCTGACGCACGGCCGCGAGCGTATCTGCCGTCTCGCCGCTCTGCGAGATCACGAGCACCACGTCGCCTTCGTTGAGGATCGGGTCGCGGTAGCGGAATTCGCTCGCGTACTCCACCTCGACGGGGATGCGTGCGAAGCGTTCGATGAGGTATTCGCCCACCAGACCCGCGTGCCACGACGTGCCGCAGGCGCAGATCACGATCCGCTGCGCAGCCTCCAGTTCTTTCATCACGTCCTCCAGACCGCCCAGTTTGACCGTGCCCTCATCGGCGCGGACGCGCCCGCGCATCGCGTTCTCTAGCGACTCGGGCTGCTCCATGATCTCCTTAAACATGAAGTGTTCGTAGCCGCCCTTTTCGATCTCCTCCAGGTCCCACTCCAGCGCGTGGACCTCCTTCGCGACCGGTGCACCGTCGATCTCCGTCACCTGATAGCTGTCTGCCTTCACGACGGCCATCTCGCCGTCGTTGAGATAGACGACGTTGCGCGTGAACTCGATAAACGGGCTCGCGTCGCTGCCAATAAAGTGCTCGCCCTCGCCAATGCCGAGCAGCAGCGGGCTGCCGTTGCGGGCGACGATGAGTTCGTTCGGGTTGTCCTCCGACAGCGCCACGATGCCGTAGGCGCCTTCCACCTGCGTCAGCGCCTGGCGGATGGATTCGGCGAAATCCAGGCCGGTCTCTTTCTGAACGTCGTCGATGAGGTGCGCTAGCACCTCGGTATCGGTCTCGCTTTTAAACGAGTAGCCCTTTTCCAGAAGTCGGCGCTTGATAGAGCCGTAGTTCTCGATGATCCCGTTGTGGATAATCGCGAAGCGGCCGTCGCCCGCCAAGTGCGGGTGCGCGTTTACGTCAGTCGGCGCGCCGTGCGTGGCCCATCGCGTATGGCCCATACCGACGGTGCCCTTGATGGGGTTTGACTTCAGGAGAGAGGCAAGTTCTTCCACTTTGCCCTCCTTCTTGCGAACGTCCAGCGAGCCGTTCGCGACTGCGACGCCCGCCGAGTCGTACCCTCGATATTCGAGGCGCTTGAGGCCCGAGACGAGAAGGTCACCCGCTTGACGAGTTCCGATGTATCCAACGATTCCGCACATATGAGGTTTAGAGAGGTGTCTGCGCGTAAGAAAACAGGTGACGGCGGTTCTGCCACCCCTTAGAACGGGAATGCGCCGCGAATCCGCACACATCCGCCTGACACGCCCCGGAGACCCTCTCGCCACATCTCAGCGCCAGAGGCCTCTGGCGTCCGGACTCTTCCACGCAGCCCTTTTCCATCGTGCCTCTGCGCTCTGACAAGATCCGAGGCGCTCTCTGGGGCCTCCTCATCGGCGACGCTCTCGGCGTGCCCTACGAGTTTCACTCGCCAGAGGCCCTGCCGCCTCTGGCGCAAATCGAAGTCGACCCACCCCCAGCTTTCTGCCGTGCGCATGCAGGCACGCCGCCCGGCACGTGGAGCGACGACGGCGCGCAGGCGCTCGCGCTTCTGGCCTCGCTGCAGCACTGCGGACGGCTGGATGCGGACGACCTCGGCCAACGTCTCGTCGCATGGCTTACATCTGGCTACATGGCCGTAGATGGCCGCGTATTCGACTGTGGCATTCAGACCCGCGCGGCGCTCCAGCGTATCCAGCGCGGCACGCCTGCGCCGGAGGCGGGCGACACGCACGAGATGGCGAACGGCAACGGCTCGCTGATGCGCGTGCTGCCTCTGGCGCTGTGGCACACCGGGACGGACGCGGAGGTGGTGGCCGATGCGGCGCTGCAATCGCGCGTTACGCACGGGCACCCGCGCGCCCTGGTGTGCTGCGCGCTCTACTGCCTGTGGGCGCGGCACGTGCTCAACGCCTCTGGCGCCGACACGGAGCGACCCGCTGGGTCGAACCAACCGAAAGCCTCTGGCGACGGCTGGGACACAGCAGTGGCGTCACTGCGCAAGATCTACGCACCCGGCTCGCCAGAGGCGCGCGAACTGGACATCGTGCTCACCTTCGACGCGCCGACCGGCTCGGGATACGTCGTGGACTGCCTCCACTCGGCGCGTGCCTGCCTCGCAAAAGGCTCGTACGAGGCGGTCGTCAAAGCGGCGGTCGCGATGGGTCATGACACAGATACGACGGCCTGCGTGGCGGGCGGCCTCGCGGGACTCCGCGATGGCGTGAGAGCGATTCCACACACCTGGCGCCAGAGGCTGCGGGGACAGGACCTCGTAGAGCCGCTGCTTGCTGAGCTACTGGCCGGGTAGCAAAACGCCAGAGGCCCCACAGAGCCTCTGGCGTGATCCATCTGAAGACGGGGTGTTAGACCGCGACGAGATCGGCGGGCGCGATGGTCCGGTCGATGGCGAGCGCGACGCGGCGCACCTGGTCCATCAACTCGTCGAACTGGTCGAAATAGAGCGACTGCGGGCCGTCGGAGAGTGCCTCTGGCGGGTTGGGGTGCGTCTCGATCATGAGTCCGTCGGCGCCCGCGGCGACTGAAGCGCGGGCCATCGGCATCACCTTGTCGCGCAGGCCGACGCCGTGGCTGGGGTCGGCGATGATGGGCAGGTGGCTGCGCTTCTTGACGACCGGGATCGCCGAGAGGTCGAGCGTGTTGCGCGTTGCGGTCTCGTAGGTGCGGATGCCGCGCTCGCACAGGATCACGTTCGGGTTGTCCTCCGCCAGGATGTACTCCGCGCTCTGCAGCCACTCCTCGATGGTGGCCGCCATGCCGCGCTTGAGCAAAACGGGGAGCTTGGTTTTGCCCACCTCCTGCAACAGCGGGAAGTTTTGCATGTTGCGCGCGCCGATCTGAAAGATGTGCGCGTACTTCGCGACCGCGTCGATCTGCTTGGGCCGCATCACTTCGGTTACCACCTTGAGGCTGTGCCGGTCGGCCGCCTCACGCATCATCTTGAGACCCTCCACGCCCAGGCCCTGGAACGCGTAGGGCGACGAGCGCGGCTTGTACGCGCCACCTCTCAAGATCCGAGCGCCCGCACGCGCGACCGCTGCCGCCGACGCTTCGATCTGCTCCTCGCTCTCGACAGAGCACGGCCCCGCCATGACGATCACCTCGTTGCCACCCACGATCACACCGTCCACGTTGACCGTGCTCGGCTCCGGGTGCCACGCGCGAGAGGCCAGCTTGTAGGGGCTGGAGATGCGAAACACGTCCTTGACGCCGTCCAGCACCTTGATGTGGCGCACGTCAAAGTCCGGCCGCGCGCCGATGGCACCCAGGACGGTATGCTCGGCACCCGTCGAGCGGTGCACGCCGAAGCCATAGCCGTCCAGCCGTTGCACGACAGCTTCGATCTGGGCCTCTGGCGCCCCTGGGTTCATTACTACGACCATGTCCGTCACGGGAGTGGGGGTGTTTCAGGCGAAAGTGAAAGCTACGAGCCGCCCCAGCGGGCATTTCTCAGCCGGGCGGTTTGGCCGCGTCCTCACGCGAGGCATCCACTGCGCGCACCAACCACGCCTCAGAGGCACCGCCTTGCCTGGACATCCTCCGCCAGAGGCCTCTGGCGCGCTACCTGACGTGCAGATCGCCACTCGCCGCTTCGCGCAACGCCGCCTTCTCCTCTGGCGAATAGCTGTGCACGTCGCGGCCGTCCAGCGCTCCGGCCATCGCGTACAAAAACAGAAGGTGAGCCGGCCCGCCCGCGCGATGCCTGAGCATTCGGTACGCCAGAGGCGCGCCCGCCTCGCGCAGATCCTCGGCCGTGTGGATCCCGACTTTTCCGAGAGACCTGGCCGAGTACGGCCCCAGGTTGCGCAGGGTCTCGACGCGTGCCACTAGACAAGGCGCAGGTAGCGGTCGACGTGTTCCACGATCTCGGCCTGGCGCTCTTCATCCAGATAGAGCGTTTCCTCTTCGAACGCCATCGCGAACGTGCCGCCAGAGGGCGCGATCTTTTCCAGCGTAAACCGGTCGCCGACGAGCACGACGGTGTTGTTGTCGTCGCGGAAAGAGCGCGTGGCGACATACGTCTCTCCCACCTCCAGATCAGTTAGCCTCATACCGAGGCAACCGTGAACTCGTCCTCGGGCATGAGTTGGTCGGCGGCGTCGGAGCCTTCGAGTGGGAGCTCGAACCAGAATCGCGTGCCGCGGCCCTTTGTGCTCTCCACGTGCGGCGTCGTGCCGTGGGCTTCCAGGATTTGCTTGGTGATCGCGAGACCCAGGCCGGTCCCGCCCATCTTGCGCGAGCGGGCCGTGTCGATGCGGTAAAAGCGCTCGAAAATGCGGTCCAAGTGCTCGGCACCGATGCCGCGTCCGGTGTCGACCACCTCGATCCGCGCCTGGTCCAAGTGGCGGCGCATCCGGCACCGGACGGAGCCCTCGTCGGTGTACGAGATCGCGTTGTCGATAAGGTTGGTGAGCACCTGCCGGATGCGGTTGCGGTCGGCGTAGACCATCACGGACGGGTTTTCGAAGCTGAGTTCCAGCCCCTTGTCGATGGCCTTCGGTTCTAGCATCTCGCCGATCTCTTCGATCAGTTCCTGCAGGTCGAAGGTCTCAGGACGCACCATGTCCTCCCGGTATTCCAGCTTGGCAATCTCGATGAGATCGGAGAACAGGTTGTTGAGCCGATGGAGGTTGGCGAGCCCCTTCTGCGCGTAGCGCTTGCGCTGCTCGGCGGGAAGCGTATCGCTCGCGAGAGCTTCGAGATAGCCAAAGACCGCAAAAATAGGGTTTTTGACCTCGTGCGAGACATTGCCGATGAACTCGCTCTGCACGCGCTGCGCCTGCTTCAACTCCCCGATGTCTCGGCGGAACTGCGAGGCCATGCGGTTCAGACTCCGCGTGAGCGCGGAGAACTCCTTGGTGCGTGTGCGCACGTGAATCGAGCGCTCCAGGTCGCCTTCGGCGATGCGCTCGGCGCTTCGCGTGATCGCACGCAGAGGCCCCACTACCTGCCGACTTGCGATCCAGGCGCCGATGAGCGCAAACAGGAGCGCGAGGGCCATGCCGATCGCGAGAACAGCCTGCACCTTCTGCATGGCGCGGAACAGCGGAGGCGCAGGCTCTCCGAGACGAATCAGGAGCTCTGTATCGGGCCGGAAAACGGCCACGAACAGCTTTTCGTCCCCATTAACCTCCCGTTCGGACGTACCGACGACGCCAGAGGCGAGCGCTTCCCTGACTTCCTCGCGGCCGAAAAACGCCTCTGGCGAAACGGCGGCATCACCGAAGCTGCCCAACAACTCGCCGCGCGTGGCAATGTCGATGTCGAGTTCGGTCACACCCGCGATTTGCTCGCCCAGGCGAAGCATCGTCGCGCGGTCGGGCTGCGCTTCGAGCTGGTATGCGAAGCGGTCGGCTTGCTGGTGAAGCGTCTCGCGTGCGGCCTCGCGGATTTGGCCGCGGAGCACGAAGTACGAATACAAGCCCACTCCCACAACAGCGGCCCCGACAAAGAGGCCGAAGGTGAGCATCATCCACGACTGGACCGACGCCCGCCGAGGGAGAAAGGGAATGCGGAAGCGAGGCATATGCGCCGCGTGTCGCCAGAGGCGCCAGAGGACCTGAGCCGTGCGAGCTCAAGCCTCTGGCGTGCTCAGGTTCACGCTTCTTCGGCTGCTTCCTCCACGAACCGGTAGCCCACACCGCGGACGGTCTGGATGTGCCGCGCGAAGTCGCCCAGCTTCTCGCGCAGGTTCTTGATGTGCGCGTCGACGGTGCGCTCGGTGACCATCATGGCGTCCTTCCAGATGGTTTCGAGCAGCTGCTGGCGCGTAAACGCCTTGCGCGGGTGGCGCACCAGGTAGCGCAGGAGTTCGAACTCCGTCAGCGTCAGGCCGAGGTCGTCGCCGCCGAGGGTGGCGCGGTACTCGTCCTCGTAGATGGTGAGGCCCGCGACGCTGAGCGTCTTGCTCTCCTCCGTTCCGGTGCGGCGAAGCACCGCGCGAATGTTCGCGAGGACGACCTGTGGGCTGACGGGCTTGGTCAGGTAGGTGTCACCGCCGGCGGCGAGGCCTTCGAGCATGTCGCTCTCTTCGGTCTTGGCCGTCAGGAAGAGGATCGGAATCGTCTCCGTCTCAACGCGACCACGTACTTTCTTGGCGATCTCGAAGCCGCTCATGCCCGGAAGCATCACGTCGAGGACCATGCAGTCAATGTCGGGACCTGCTTTGGCGATCGCTTCGTCACCATCGTGGGCGACGAGAACGTTGTAGCCCTCCTCTCGGAGGAAGTGGGAGATGATCTCGGCAACGTCTTCTTCGTCGTCGACAACGAGGATCGTGATCTCAGAGGGGGTGGCGGTGGCCATGCAGCGAGGGGGCTAGCGGAAAGGGTGAGGGAACCTACTACGCCAGAGGCTGCCTGCAGTTCTGCATCTTCACAAATGATGATTTAGGCGCGAGGTCTCTGACGCTACTGAGTTTAGCGAGACGGTTTCCAAGCCTCTGGCGCGTCGTCCCGCCGCGTCCGAGCAACGCGCGCCGCGAGCCCGCAGGTGAGGTCGTACGTGATCGTTTGGGCTGCGAGGGCCTGATCGTGAACGTCGGGACCGCCTGCGCCGAAGATCACGGCTTCATCTCCGACGCGAACCGGTGGCGCGTCGCCAGAGGCCTCTGGCGGGTCTGCGGGGCCGAGGTCGACCATGAGCATGTCCATGCACACGCGCCCGACAATAGGAAACAGGCGGCCGCCGATGCCGACCGAACCCGCGTTGGAAAGCGCGCGCGGCGACGCCGTCGGCGTAGCCCGCGGCGAGCGTGGCGATGCGGCGGGGCTCGGGCGCGGTCCACGTGCGGCCGTAGCTCACGCTCTCCCCCGCCGCGACGAGTCTGGAGGTGAGACACGCGCGTCGAGAGGCGCATCGCGGGGCGCAGTCCTGCGGCGCGAAGGGCTGGCGTGAGGTCTGAGCCAGACGACAGTCCGTACAGCACGCCGCCTGCGCGGACAAACGTGCCCGGCCGCGCGACGGCCGCGCGCAGCCGCAACAGCGCCGGGCCGTTGGCGACGTGCACCGCCTCTGGCGCCAGAGGCCCCAGCGACTCGACGAGCGCGTCGAAGGTGGCGAGTTGATGGCGCGCGTAGCCCAGGTCGCCGTCGGCGGTCGCGAGGTGGGTCCAGAGCGCGTCCACGGTCACCCCGGGCGCGTCGCGCAGACGCTGCAATGCCTCGGGTACAGCCTCTGGCGCGAAGCCCAAGCGGTGCATTCCGGTGTCGACTTTGACGTGGCACGCCAGAGGCCCGTGCTGTGCCGCGGCCTCGATGACGGCGGCGACGACCTCTGGCGAGGAAACGGTCACGCCCAGACCCAACCGCGCGTAGGCCGCGAGCGATTCCGCCAGAGGCGCAGCGAAGACGAGGATGGGGACTGCGATGCCCGCCTCGCGCAGTTCGGAGGCTTCACCGACCGTCGCGACGGCGAGGCACCCAACGCCTTCCTCGATCAGCACGCGGGCGACCGGCACGGCGCCGTGGCCGTAGGCGTCGGCTTTGACCACGCCCATGAGGGCTGCGGGCGCCGCGAGCCGTGCGAGGGTTCGCGCGTTGTGGCGGATGGCGCCGAGGTCAGTCTCGGCTCGGGTCGTAGGCATGCCTCTGGCGCGCGGCTATTCGCCAGAGGCGGGTAAGATTTCGAGGCCGTCTGCAATGCTCTGCCATTGCTCCGGATCGGCGCCCGGCTGCGTGGCTGCCATCACGACGACAAAACCAGGCTCGGCATCGAGAATGCCGAGATGCAGCGTCGCATCCAGCCCCTCTTCTCCTGGCACGGTTTCACGGATCGTCTGCCATCGAAACGGGTGCTCGTCTATCGTCCGCATGTCGACCGGCGAGATCACAAACTTCTCTGGGCTCGGCGGGTCTCCGAGCCCGAAGAAGAAGGCGGCAAACGCCCCGACGCGAGCCTCTGGCGTGAGCCCCGGGACGAACTCCTCCATCCTGTCGCTGGGGAAAAACGAAAGCGTGACCTGCGCCGAGTCACTCGGGTGCGCAAGCTTGATTTCCCCAGGTATTGTCTCGCTGTTTGCAGGCGACACGATCCACGGCTGCGGAACTCGGATGAGAAAGCGCCCGGTTAGGCTCGGCAGCGTACGGTCGGCAGGCAGCGCCTCGGTCGTCTCCTTCCAGGTCCCGTCCTCGTAGAGCACAAATGTGCGCTCGCCGCCAGAGACCGCTGCGATGGACTGTCCCCTTGCGCCAGAGGACAGCGCGAGCATGAGCAGTAGAAGCAGTGCGCGCATGGCTAGATGCCGCTGGCGATGAGGAGTTCGATGCCGCGGTGGGGCATGCCGAACATTGTGGCGAGGCTCTTTTTGCACAGGTGGCCGCGGTAGACATAGGTACCGGCCTGCAGGCTGAGGTTGTTCCACAGCGCGTCGTTGATGCTCGGCGCGTCGCCGATCTCCATCATGTACGGCGTGAGCACGTTGGAGAGCGCGTAGGTGGCCGTCCGCGCGACGGCGCTAGGCAGGTTGGGCACGCAGTGGTGGATCACGCCGTGCCGCACGAACGTCGGCTCGTCGGTCGTGGTCGGGCGGCTGGTCTCGACGCATCCGCCCTGGTCGATTACCACGTCCACGATCACCGCGCCGTCGCGCATCTTGGCGACGGTCTCCTCGGTCACGAGGACAGGCGAGCGCGTGCCGACGCCCATCATCGCGCCGATCACCACGTCTGCGCGGCGCACGGCCTGGCGCACGTACTGCGGGTTGGCCATCGCCGTCGTCACGCGGCGGTCCAGGCTGTGCTCGATGGAGCGCAGCGCCGAGAGGTTGGTGTCGAGCACGATCACGTGTGCACCGAAGCCCAGCGCTGTCCGCGCCGCCCACTCCCCGACGACGCCCGCGCCCAGGATGACGACCGTCGCGGGCGGAACGCCCGAGATGCCGCCCAGCATGAGGCCGCGGCCTCCGGCAGTGCTTTCGAGCAACCGCGCCGCAGTCTGAACCGCCATCGAGCCCGAGATCTCGTGCATCATGCGCACGATGGGCAGCGTGCCGTCGGGCTCGGTGATGAACTCGAAGCCGATGGCCGTCGCGCGGAGATCCATGAGCCGCTTGAGCATATCCGGCGAGACCGCACCGAGGTGCATGGCACTGACGAGCACCTGCCGCTCTTTCATCATCGAGATCTCGTCCGGCCGCGGCGGAAACACCTTTACGACCACGTCGGAGTCGCCGTAGATCTCGCCCGCAGACTCCATGACCTCGGCCCCCGCCTCCGCGTAGGCGTGGTCGGAAAAGTGCGCCGCGTCACCCGCGCCGCTCTCGATGCGAACCTCGTGGCCGCTGGCGATGAGCAGCCCCGCGGCGTAGGGCGCGAGCGCCACGCGGCGCTCCTGATTGGGCGCCTCGCTAGGCACGCCGATCCGCAGTCGGCGCTGCGCGGTCGAGGTCTTCTTCTCCTTCTCCAGCGGGAGCAGCGCCACATCGGCGCCGAGGCCCTGAATCGAAGGGAGTTCCATGTAATCTGACGGCGTGCGTAAAAGGACAGGCGAAGATACTGCCGCTCGAATCAGCCTCTGGCGGGGACTGGGGACTAGGAATCAAACCCGTAGCGTCGCAGCCTGCCACGATGAACCTGCAAGGGGTCTCCGATGCTCGTGCGCCTCTGGCGCCAGAGGCTCACTTTATGCCGCACGGCGGCAACCCGCATGCCTCTGGCGGGTTGACCAGGAAACCACTGCTGACGCCCGATGCCCACGCTTCTCGACGATACTGCCGTCTCCCCCGGTCTCGCCGCAGTCCTCCCCTTCCTCTATGTCGCCTGGGCCGATGGCCTGCTCGCACCGGGCGAGGTCACCGAGCTTCGCCAGAGGCTGGAGGCCTTGGACGGACTCACAATGGATGAGCGAGAGCGGGTTCGCGGCTGGCTCGACCCTGCGAACCCGCCCGATGCCACGACCTACTTCGGGTGGGTCCGACACGTGCGCGACGCCGCGCCTCATATTCCCGATGCGGCCCACAAAACACTGACCGAACTGGGCTGCGAGCTCGCGCGCCTCGCCGGCGATGGCGACCGCGTCGCGCCCACGCCAGAGGCCCGGCAGGCGCTCACGGAGATCGAGGAGGCGCTGGGACTCTCAACGCGCGAGGTCGTGCGCGATCTGGTCGAGCGGCGGCTGCCGCCCGACGATTCCGCCTCTGGCGACGGGCAAGCAGGCGCGCCGCCTCAGCCTCCACCATCGTTCGACGTGGAAGCCGTGCGGCGCGTGGTCGACGGACCGCACCGCGACATCCGCGACCGCGTGCGTAGCCTTTTGCGCGATCCCGCGTTTAAGCGCCCCGACCCCGAGACGCCAGATGACGAGTACCGCGACGTGGTCCTGGGCTGGACGCGGCTCATGGCAGAGCAGGGCATCGGCTCGCTTGGCTACCCAGAATCTGTGGGCGGCCAGAACGACATCGGCAAGTTTATCGCTGCGTTCGAGACCATCGGCTTTCACGACCTCGACTTGGTCGTCAAGTTTGGCGTGCAGTTTGGGCTGTGGGGCGGTAGCGTCAATCAGCTGGGCACGAAAAAGCACCACGACGCCTACCTGCGCGATACGGCCTCGCTAGAGCTTCCCGGTGCCTTCGCGATGAGCGAGCGCCGCCACGGCTCCAACGTGCGAGACCTGCAAACCACCGCCACGCTCGACCGTGAGACGGACGAGTGGGTCATCCACACGCCAGAGGAGCACGACCACAAGGAGTGGATCGGCAACGCGGCGCGCCACGGGCGCATCGCGAGCGTCTTCGCGCAGCTCGTCATCGACGGCGAAGGCTACGGCGTGCACGCGTTCGTCGTGCCGCTGCGCTCAGCCTCTGGCGAGGTGTTGCCCGGGATCCGCATCGGCGACAGCGGCCACAAGATGGGGCTCAACGGCGTCGACAACGGACGCCTGTGGTTCGACCAGGTACGCATCCCGCGCGAGAACCTGCTCAACCGCTTTGCGGACGTGGACGCCAGCGGCGCGTACACCTCGCCGATTCCGAGCGCGTCGAAGCGCTTCTTCGTGATGCTGGGCACGCTCGTCGGCGGACGCATCGCGGTCGGATCCGCTTCCAACTCGGCAGCCAAGGCGGGGCTCAGCATCGCGGTCCGCTACGCGGAGAAACGCCGCCAGTTCGGTCCGGCCGGAGGCGAGGAGGTCTTACTCATGGACTACCTCAGCCACCAGCGCCGCCTGCTCCCGCTCGTGGCGAAGAGCTACGGCCTGAGCTTCGCGCTGCACGATCTGGCGCAGACCTTTGCCGACCTGCCCGTGGGCGGCGACACGCGCGAGATCGAGGCCGAGGCCGCCGCGCTCAAATCGGCCGCCTCGTGGCACGCCACGCGCTCGCTGCAAGAGGCCCGCGAGGCCACAGGCGGCGAAGGCTTCCGCTGGACCAGTCGCATCGCCTCGCGCAAAGCTGACTCCGACATCTTCACCACCTTCGAGGGCGACAACACCGTTCTCCAGCTCCAGGTCGCAAAGGGGCTTCTGGCGGGTTACAAGCAGGAGTTCACCGACATGAACGCCTTTGGTATGCTCCGTTACGTGCGCGACCTGGCCGATGTGCGCTTCGGCGAGATCAACCCTCTGGCGCGGCGCAAGGCCGACAGCGACACGCTAGGCGACCCGGATTGGCACGCGAGCCTGTTCGAGCGCCGCGAGCGGCAGCTTCTCGTCACCGCAGCGCAGCGCCTCAAGTACCGCATGGACCGGGGCGACGACTCCTTCGAGTCGTTCGTGGAGGTGCAGGACCACCTGCTCACGCTCGCCTCGGCACACGCCGACCGGCTCATCCTCTCGCGCTTCCGCGCCGCCCTCGACGGTGACGCCTCGTCCACGGCGCCCCCAGCCTCTGGCGAGACCGCGCGCGTGCTCGAACTCGTCTACCGCCTCTACGCGCTGACGACGCTCGAAGAGCGCCGCGGCTGGTACTTGGAGGAAGGCCTGTTCGATGGCAACGTCTCCAAGGCGATCCGCACCGAGATCAACAGCCTGCTGCATCGGATGCGGCCTCTGGCGAAGGACCTGGTTATCGCGTGGGGCATCCCGGACGAGGTGCTGGCCTCGGACTTGGTGTAACGGCTCCGCCAGAGGCTTCCCGCACGAGACCTACGGCGCCGTCAAGGACACGCTTATAACAAGCGCGAGCCTCTTTCACGGACACACGCCGAGCGGCCGCCGCTCCCCAAACGCCTCCGCTTCCCGCTCGAACCAGTTGTTGAAATAGCACTCGCTGCTATTTACCCCTCCTGAGACACCGTAGTACCCCAGGACGAACAGCGCCGGGCTGTCCAGATACACATAGCGCGCGAGACCGCGATACGTGGCAGACGCGCGCAACGGCGCGTCGAGTGGGGCGCGGAAGGCTGACTCGATGCGGGCCATCTCGTTGAGTTGCGCCACGTGGACGAGTTCGTGCGCGGCAATGTCGTAGTCAACGCCATCGTCCTGGCGCCTGACAATCACGGAGCCGAAAAAGACGTATCCCGCAAATCGACCGCTCTCTCCAAACGGGGGGCGTATCTCGTCGGCTGTGAACAAAGGACCGCCACAGGCCAGAGAGCGTCCGAGGTCGAGGTTGTGGGTGCCGTCGAGGAGCAGGTAGCCGAATGCGAGCGTTGCGACAGGGAGCAGACGCGCCTGCACCGCACCCGAGCGCGGCCGTACGTCAACACGAATCACTCCCAGGGTTGTCGCAAAGCGGTCGAGCGGGTGCAGATCGTGGGCTGCGTTCTCAATAACCGAGGCGCCGACGTCGTGCAAAAGCCTCGCGGGCAGTGCGTACGCGAGGTTCTCGCGCTCATCGATCTCGCCCGCCTGCCATTTCCCGAGGTACGCGATGCTGCCCCCCGCAGCACCCCACCCTGCGCCTCTGGCGAACCGGCGCAGCGCCGAGTCTTTCTCTCCGTTGATCAGCGCGCCGAGCCCGCCCGCGACGGCTCCGAGAGCGACGTTGTAGGCAACCAGCTTCGCGTCCTGCCCAGGTGGCACCTCGGTCCCGGGACGGGCATTCGGCGCGTTCGACGTGGTTACGCACCCCGTAGAAAGGATGACGAGCGCGGCGCCAACCAAGCAACAGAACACCCGCGTACAAGCAGCACCCACGTTGAAGAATCGTAGAGCCTGAGGCATGGCGTGCGGGGCGCGATTTAGGCGCACAAAGAAAGAAGCGGCACCGAAACGTAACGCTTCCACACAGATGCCAAGGGGCAGAATCGGACGTGACGTAGCCAAGCTTACGGCGCCAGGAGCCTCTGGCGCCAGAGGCTACCCCACCTCCACCCGCCCTACCAGCGGCAGGTGATCGGAGGCCTGCTTGCTTGCCGCCGTCTCGTGCGCGCGCAGGTCGCAGAGGTCCAGGCCGCTGGCGTAGGCGCGGTCCAGCGCCAGGACCGGCCGCACGCTGGGCCACGAGGCGGGCCAGCGCTCGTTGTTGTGCCGCTCCGCGTACGCGTCCAGCCCGCGCGAGGCGGGGTTGCGGCGCCACGCGTTCATGTCGCCCAGGAGCAGCGTCGGGCCGCCGTCGAAGTGGGGGTGGCGGAGTAGCGCCTCCACCTGACGCGTGCGCGTGCGGTCCACGATCGCGAGGTGCGTCGACACTACACTGATGGGCGGGCTTTCGTCGCCAGAGGCCAGGCGCACGGCGAGCGCGGCGCGGCGCTCCAGGCGGCCGAACGTGAGGTCGATGGCCTCGGCGCTCGCAAACGGCCAGCGCGAGAGGATGGCGTTGCCCAGCTCTCCCCTCTTGTGCAGCCGCGTGACCACAAAGGCGAGGTGCAGCCCCATCGCGCGCGCCGCCTCCCGCAGCGGATCGCGCCCGTCGAACGGCCGCAACACTTCTTGCAGCGCGATCACGTCGGCGCCAAGTTCCTCCATCACGCCCATCGCGCGCTCGGGCTCGTACTGCTTGCCGCCGCGCACACCCGCCCACCGGTGCACGTTGTAGGTCGCCACGCGGAAGCCCTGCGCCAGAGGCGGCGGCTCGGCCTCTGGCGGCGGAGCGGCGACGAGGTCGGAGAGGTACGGCGTGGTGGGCATGGGCGCACCAACGACGCGCGCGGCGCCAAGGTCCGGCGCGATGAGGGATACGCGATGGAGGAACTGGCTGCACCCCTACGCCTCTGGCGAGGCGCCCCCGCCAGAGGCGTTCTGTGCGCGCTGACGTGCCTGGCTGAGGGGCGGTTTCAATACGTGAAGACACCCCGAGGACGGTCCCAGAGCGGGACGGGGGCACAACCATTTCGAGACCCGTACGTATCTCCGCACGAACACACATCTCAACACAATGGACCGACTTCAGTGCAAGGCCTGCGGCTCCACTTCCATGATCCCCGTGGAGGTAGACCCCAGCGACGCCGAGGACTTTGACATTCAGGAAGAGGAGGCCGAGGCCCGCTTTTTCACCTGCCACGTCTGTGGCGACAACTGGCTAAGCGTGCGCCGCGCCCACCAGGGCGACTGCCAGATCACCTTTGTCCACCAGATGGGCCTGCAGCCGCTGCTCAAGCGCGTGGCGCACATGCAAACGCCCGTCGTGCTCTCCGAGGCGACCGTCGACCGCTGGGACTACCTGATCGGGGACGAGACCGTGCCGGAGGACGAGTGGCGCGACGAACTCGACGACCGCCGCCAGATCCTTCGCTCGATCTGCTCCAACTAAGACGCTTTACCAAACCTGTTGTCATTGCGAGCAAAGCGCGGCAATCTCGTGCAGATGAGCGCTGGGTAACCAAATCGCCGCGTCGCTCCTCGCGATGACAACCGCTTGGTTCTGATAGGCGGCCTAACAGCCCGGCGCCTCTGGCGCCAGAGGCTCGATTCGCGAGGCGTGTCCGGTGTGGGCACGCCTCGTTTCTGTTGGGGGCTGTGTGGGATCGCGCGTGCGCCAGAGGCCCCGGCGGTTTGGGCCCCGGCGGTTTGGGCCCCGGCGGTTTGGCCCCGGCGGTTTGCGCCCCGGCGGTTTGCGCCCCGGCGGTTTGCGCCCCGGCGGTTTGCGCCCCGGCGGTTTGCGCCTCTGGCGTGCCCGTAGCTTTGCGGCCCCTCTCCCGCCTCCCGGATGCCCCAGCCCCTCCACGTCGGCCTCGTTTACGGCGGCCAGTCCACAGAGCACGATGTGTCCATCCGCTCCGCGCGCAACGTCCTCGCGATGCTGGGCGACCGCCACCGCGCCACACCGATCCTCATCACCCCAGACGGGCGCTGGATCATCCAGGCGCCAGAGGCGCTGGGCACTCCGCCCTCTGGCGACGGCAAGGCTGCGGCGTTCGCGCCCGAAAGCGGCTCGTGCACCATCATCCAGACCGGCGACGACATCGCAGAGCTTGACCTCGACGTGGTCTTCCCGATTCTCCACGGCCAGAACGGCGAGGACGGGCGCGTTCAGGGCTTTGTGCACACGCTCGGGCTCCCGTTCGTCGGACCGGACGTGCTGGGCTCGGCGGTGTGCTGGGACAAAGACGTGGCCAAGCGCCTCTTGGAGCACGCAGGCTTGCCCGTCACGCCGTACGTAACCGTCCGCCGCGGCGACGACATCGCGTGGGGGCCTCTGGCGGCGCAACTGGGCACGCCGATGTTTGTCAAGCCGTGCAGCTCGGGCTCGTCGGTCGGCGTGACCAAGGTGGAGGCGGAGAGCGAGTTGGAGGACGCCCTCGCGCTGGGCTTCGCGTACGACCGCAAGCTGCTCATCGAGACCGGCATCGACGGGCGCGAGATCGAGTGCGCGGTCCTGGGCAACGAATCGCCAGAGGCGAGCGTCCCCGGCGAGATCGTGAGCACGGCGCAGTTCTACACCTACGACGCCAAATACGAGGACCCGGACGCCTCGCGCATGGAGGTCCCGGCAGATCTGCCGCCCGAGATCACCGAAACGCTCCGCACGCTCGCGCTGGAAGCCTACACCGCGCTGGAGTGCGAGGGCATGGCCCGCGTCGACTTCTTCTTCACCGCCTCTGGCGAGGTGATGATCAACGAGGTCAACACGATTCCCGGCTTTACCTCGCGCAGCATGTACCCCGTCATGTGGGCACACTCTGGCGTAGACAACGAAGCGCTGGTCGACCGCCTGCTCGCCCTCGCGATGGAGCGCCACGCGCGCGACGCGGAGGTACAAACCACGCGGTAGCTCCTGCCGCTAGAGACTACGGTACTGAACGCCTCCCTTGAGGGAGGTGCCCGCAGGGCGGAGGGTGTTCGGCATGGCCTCTGGCGCTAGAGGCGACGTCCGTAGCCCAAGCGAACACCCCCACCCGCGGAGCCTGTCCTGAGCGTAGCCGAACGGGCGGCAGCCCCCTCAAGGGGGCGGTTTGGTCCCTGCGGTTGCCCACATACATTTTGAGTGCGCGAGGCCTCTGGCGCCATGCCCACATCCCTCCATCCCGCATCCCCTACCCCTCTTGCACGTTCTCCACTGACACCCGCACGCTTCAGCGCGGCGATACCTACGTCGCCATCCGCGGCGAGCTCCACGACGGCCACCGCTTCATCCCGCAGGCCATCGCGGCAGGCGCCTCTGGCGTGGTCACCGAGCAAGACATTGAGAACGCCTCTGGCGTCGAGGTGACGCGCGTGGAGGACTCGGTCGCGTGGCTCGTCGCGCAGGCGCGCCAGAGGCTGCAGCAGAGCGGCGCGCGCGTCGTGGCGATCACGGGCTCGGTCGGCAAGACGACGACGCGCGCAGCGGTGCGCGCGGTTCTGGCCGAGGCGTTTCCCGTCGTCGCGAGCACCGGCAACAAGAACACGCCGCTGGGCCTCTCGCTGATGCTCCTAAACGCCGAGATCACGGCCGAGACGGTCATGGTGCTCGAAATGGGCGCGCGCTTCGCGGGCGACATCAAAGAGCTCTGCGAGGCGTTCCCGCCCGACGTGTCCATTGTGACAAACGTCAAGGCAGTCCACGTCGAGACGATGGGCAGCATCGAGGGCGTGCAGCGCGAGAAAAGCGAACTCGTGCGCGGCCTTGGCCAGAGAGAGGCGGCCTCTGGCGTGGCCGTGCTCAACGGCGACGACCCGCGCACGCGCGCGATGGCGGACCTGCACACCGGCCGCACGATCCTCTTCGGCACGTCCGATGGCTGCGACATCACGCCCGGCTTCGTCACCGCCGACCTGCCCATCCTGGGCGACCACGCCATCATGACCGCCCTCGCGGCCTCTGGCGCGGGCCTCGCGCTGGGCATGGCGCCAGAGGCTGTCAACCGCGGGCTGGCGAACATCACGCCCGAGGCCGGGCGCCTGGCGAAGCTCCCCGGGCGCGACGGCAGCACGCTCGTCGACGACACGTACAACGCCTCGCCAGATGCCGCGCTGGCTGCGCTACGCGTCCTCGCAGGCCTGGACGCCACGCGCCGCATCGCCGCGCTCGGCGACATGCTCGAACTGGGCGAGACCGAGGTCGAGCAGCACGTCACCGTCCTGCGCGACGCCCTCGCGCACGCCGACCGCGTCGTGGCTGTGGGCGAAATCATGGGCCGCGCAGTAGCCAAGATCGGGCCTCTGGCGCCAGAGGCAGATCGCGCAGACGGGTGGGAGCGACTGGCGCACGTGCCGACCTCACGAGACCTCGCGGCGCTCATCGCCTCTGGCGAAATGGGCTGGCCGCGCCGGGGTGACGTGGTGCTCGTCAAGGGCAGCCAGGGCGCGCGCATGGAGCGCGTCAGCGAAGCCGTGCTCGCGCCAGAGGCGGACGCCGCGGCCGTCCTTCCGCGCCAGACGGAGGCGTGGAAGGCTATCGCGTAGAGCCTCGGGGGCGCCAGAGGCTGGGTGGAGGCGGCACGGACTCGCAGAGGCGGCGCCACCCAGAGGCTCGCTCGCCAGAAGCTCAGCCTCTGGCGGACCGCCGCGCGCGCCAGTCGCGTACGCGCCGCTCCCCTCTCCCATCCCGATGCGCGTCGCCCTTTTGTCCCTTCTCCTCGCCGCCTGCGGCAGTTCGACGGCTCCGCCTGCCCAGAGCCCAGCCCAGGCCTCTAGCGTCGCGCCGACTCCACCATGCTCACCCTGTTCGACTTCGAGACCGCAGGCGACACGCAGTGGCGCATCGTCAACGACGGCGTGATGGGCGGCAAATCGCAGGGCTTCGTCGACGTCACGGGCGGCACGCTCCGCTTTACCGGCACCCTCGTCACCGATGGCGGCGGCTTCACCTCGACCCGCGCCGACCGGCCGATGGACCTCACCGGCATGACGGCCATCGAGATGCGCGTGCGCGGCGGCGGCCGCACCTTCGAACTGGACGTCAACGACGGCTCACGGCGGCGCTTTCGCCAGATCTCGCGCCGCGGTGCCTTTGCCACCTCTGGCGAGTGGCAAACCGTCCGCGTCGCGTTCGCAGACCTCAAAACCAGCATCTTCGGCCGCACCGTCCAAGCCGAGCCTCTGGCGCCAGAGGATGTCCGGAGTCTTTCGCTGTTTATCGCAGACGGGCAGGACGGCCCGTTCGAGCTAGAGGTCGACTGGATCCGCGCGGTGCGGTAGCGCCAGAGGCCTCTGGCGCAACCATTCGGGCGCAGGCGCATTTCCACGCCCCTCCCTCTCTCGCGCCCATGACCCCGCACCTCTTCGTCCTCTTCGGCGCCACCGGCGACCTCGCGGCCAAGAAACTCTACCCCGCCCTCTACCGATCCTCTGGCGGCACCTCCAGCGCGCGCGTGCTCGGCGTCGGCCGCTCCGACTGGGACGACGCGCAGATTCGCGACGAGGCCGTGCGCGGGCTCACCGACGCGGGCATCGGCGAGAAGGAGGCGCGCGCGTGGGCCGACAGCACGTTGGCGTACGCTCGCGTCGAGGCGTACGACGACCTCGGGCCGGTCTTTGAGCGCGCCGCGGAGATCGAAGACGCCGGCGGGACAGACGGCAACCGCGCGTATTACCTCGCGCTGCCACCGAGCGCGTTTCCCGGCACCATCCGCGCGCTGGGCGAGCACGAGGCTGAGCGAGGCCGCTCGCCAGAGGACACCACCGAGCGCGACGGCTGGACGCGCCTCGTCATCGAAAAGCCGTTCGGCAGCGACCTCGCGAGCGCGCGCGAGTTGAACACGCTCGTCCACGAGTACTTCCGCGAGGCGCAGGTCTACCGCATCGACCACTTCCTCGGCAAAGAGACCGTCCAGAACCTGCTCGTCTTCCGCTTTGCGAACGCCATGTTCGAGAATCTGTGGAGCCGCCAGCACGTCGAGAGCGTCGAGATCATCGTGGCAGAGACCAACGACGCCGAGGGCCGCGCGGGCTACTTCGACGGCGTGGGCACGATGCGCGACATGATCCAGAACCATCTCACGCAGCTCTTCACGCTCACGGCCATGGAGCCGCCCGCGCGCCTAGACGCCGACGGGATCCGCCGCGAAAAAAGCAAGGTGCTCACCTCCACGCGCACCGCCACCCCGCAGGACACCGTCTACGGCCAGTACGCCTCTGGCGAGGGCAAGGAAGCCTACACCAAGCACGACGGCGTGGACGAAGGCTCCAAAACCGAGACCTTTGCGGCCGTCCAACTCCACGTCGACAACTGGCGCTGGCAGGGCGTACCGTTCGTGCTCCGCACCGGCAAGCGGCTCAAGGAGCGCCTGACCGAGATTATCGTCACGTTCCGGCGTCCGCCGGTTTCGCTGTTCGACACCGCAAAAAACGACTGCGCGCCCTCGGCCAACGTGCTCCGCATCCGCCTCCAACCCGACGAAGGCTTCCGGCTCTCGTTCGACGTCAAAGCCCCCGGCTCCGGCTTCTCGACCAGCACGCAGCACTTCGACTTCGACTACGCCGAGGCCTTTGGCGACCCGCCAGACGCCTACGAAACGCTTCTCCGCGACGTAGCCGCTGGCGACGCGACGCTGTTCGTCCACGCCGAAGAAGCCGAGCAGGCATGGCGCATCTACGAGCCGCTACTCGGCGCCGACATGCAGCCCGCCCTTTACACCACCGGCTCCTGGGGACCGCAAGAGGCCGAGCGCCTCGGCATCACCCTCGACCCCGCCACGCCCGCCCCCGACTGCTGATGGACATCGACGTACAGGTCTACCCCCACACGCTCGCCCTCGCGCACGCCTACGCCGAGGCGACCGCCACCGGCCTTCGCTCGGCACTAGAGGGCGAGCCCCGCGCCACGCTCTGCATCACCGGCGGCTCGACGCCAGAGGCCGCCTACAGGCTTCTGGCGGAAGCCGACCTGCCGTGGAACCGCATCCACATCTTCTGGACGGACGAGCGCATGGTGCCGCCGGACCACGAGCAGAGCAACTACGCGATGGCCAAGCGCACGCTCCTCGACGCCTCTGGCGTGCCCGAGAGCAACATCCACCGGATGCAGGGCGAGCTGCACCCGAAGGAGGCCGCCGCAGACTACGAATCGGTCATCCATCAGTTTTTCGGCGAGGACCCGGTCTCGTTCGACGTGCTGCACCTCGGGATGGGCACAGACGGTCACACGGCCTCGCTCTTTCCCGGCGACCCAGGTCTGGACGAGTACGAGCGCTGGGCAGTCCCAACGCGCGCGCCCGCTAGCGCGGAGATCCGCCAGAGGCTCTCGCTCTCGTTCCTCGCGCTCGATACCGCACGGCTCGCACTCGTGATGGTGGCGGGACGGAAAAAGGCCCAGGCGTTTGCCGACGCCATCGCCGCCTACGAGTCCGAGACGCTCGCCCCGCCGCCGGTCACGCGCGTGCGACCCAGTGGCGACCTGGTGTGGATGATCGACCGCGAACTCGCGCAAGAGGCCTCCTAGCCTCTGGCGTGAGGTGCCGCCAGAGGCTTTGCCGCGGTGCGTTAGACGCGGCGCGCGGCGGTGTCTTGGTGGCGTTCGACCTCACCACGATGTCCGCTTCCCCTTCTGCCTCTGGCGACCGCCGCCTGTGTCTCCGAACCCGTCGTCGCCGAGCCTGTCGTCGCCGAGCCGGACGCGCCGGTGTCTCGCGTGCCCGAGGCGGTCATTCAAGATGCGTGGGCGCGGCTGCTCTTCGACACCTCGCGCCTCACGACCACGACCGGACAGCCGGTCACGGTTGTGGCGCCAGGCGACCTCAACCGCGGCTCCGGGCCCGATTTCTCCAACGCCACCCTGCGCATCGGCACGCCGCCAGAGGCCCTGCTCTGGACCGGCGACGTGGAGATCCACCGCACCAGCGCCGAGTGGAACCAGCACCGCCACCACGAGGACCCGGCCTACCGCCGCGTCGTGCTTCATGTTGTGCTCTCGCCAGATTATGCGACCGGCACCATTGCGCGAGACGACGGCACGATCATTCCCGAGCTCGTGCTGCTGCCGCACCTCGACCGCTCGCTGCGCGCGCTCGTCCACGACTTCCACACGCAGCCTCTGGCGCAGGCGCCCTACTGCTCCCCGCGGTGGCACGAGGTGCCAGAGGCCGACCGCCGGGCGTTTCTCCGTGTGACCGGCGCCGAGCGGTTGCGCGAACGTGCCCGGCGCCTGGCGCGAGCCTTCGAGAGCACACCAGACACAGAGCACTTGCTGGTCTCCGCCGTTTTCCGCGCGCTGGGCTACGCACCCAATGCGGGCGCGATGGAGCGTCTCAGCCAGCGCCTCCCTCTCGACATCGCGCGTAGGCTCGGCACCCACGACGACCTGTACGCGCTACTCGTGGGCCTCGCTGGACTCACCGACACCCGCTTCTTCAGCGAGGACGTGGAGGAACGCTTCAGCGCCCTCGCAGCACTCCACGACCTGCCACGCCCCATGGCACCCGAGTCCTGGCGCCACGGCGGCCGCCCCGCCAACGCCCCCCGCCGACGCCTCGCGCAGGCGGCGGCGCTGCTCGGCGCCAGAGGCCTCTTGCGCGATGAGCCTCTGGCGCGGCTGGGCGAGGCGCTCGCACTCACAGCGCCCGTCAAAGCACTCCGCGACCTCATCCGCCAGAAGCCCGTCCCAGACGTTCCCGCTATCGGCGCCGCCCGCGCCGACGTGATCCTGGCCAACGCCGTGCTGCCGGTTCTCTACCTAGATGCGGAACTGCGAGAGGACCCCGCTGCCGAAGCGCTCGTGCTGGGTGCGCTCGACGCGCTCCCGTCTGAGAAAAACCGCGTCACGCGCGCGTTCGCAGATGCTGGCTTACAGCCACGCTCGGCGCTCGCGTCGCAAGGCGCGCACCAGCTCGCCGAGGCCTACTGCGAGGAAGGCCGCTGCGCGCGCTGCGCCATCGGCACGCAACTGTACCCCGCACTGGCGAGCCTGTAGCGCCTTAATGTGCCTCTGGCGCCAGAGGCGCTTCACCTCTCCCCTGGAGAGATGCGCGCAGAGGGGGTTACGCCACATCCTGCCTTCGAGTCTCGCCAGAGGCCTCTGGCGAAGGAACGGGGTGAGACAGGTAGCGGCGTGACCGCTCGAGCAGAGAACACGCCCCTGCTCTGCGTGAAAACACCGGGAGGCCTCTGGCGGAGCAACATCACGAAGGAGCGCGAGTACGAGCTTTCAATCCAGAGTGAAAGTTCAGAAGCCCGCCTACGCTCGTGCCCGCTACGCTCACCGCCCCCGTTACCCCGCCAGAGGCTCTCGGTCTCGCTGGCGTCACGCCCGTCTCGCTGGCTGAGATCCGCGAGCCCGTCGAGACTGCGCTGGGCACGTTTCGCGACCACTTCCGCGAGGCGATGCGCTCGGACGTGACCATCTTGGACCGCGTGACGCAGTACGTGCTGCGCCGCAAAGGCAAGGAGATCCGCCCGACGCTGGTGCTGCTCGCCGCTGAGATGTGCGGCGGCGTGCGCGAGGAGAGTTACACCGCAGCTGCGCTGGTAGAACTGCTCCACACCGCCACGCTCGTCCACGACGACGTCGTGGACGAGGCCGAGACGCGCCGCGGCGTGCTCGCCATCCACCGGCGGTGGAAGAACAAAGTCGCCGTGCTCTTCGGCGACTACCTGCTCAGCCGTGGCCTGCTGCTCGCGCTCGATGCGAAACAGTACGCGCTGCTCCACACCATGTCCGACGCCGTGCGGCGCATGAGCGAGGGCGAGCTGCTGCAGATCGAGACGGCTCGCAAGCTGGACATCACCGAGGAGACCTACTTCCGAATCATCGGTGACAAAACAGGCTCTCTCATCGCCGCCTGCCTCGCCGCTGGCGCCGAAAGCGCAGGCGCCGACGAGGCCACCGCCGGCCACGCGCGCGAGATCGGAGAAAAGCTGGGTCTGGCCTTCCAGATCCGCGACGACCTGTTCGACTATGACAACTCGAACACGGGCAAGCCTGCGGGCCTGGACTTGCAGGACCGCAAAATGACGCTGCCGCTGATCGCTGCGCTCAACCTCTCGCCAGAGGCCGAGCGCGCGCGCATCATGCGCATCGTCAAAAAGCGCCGCAAGTCGCCCGGCAAGATCCGCGAGGTCGTGGCCTGGGTGCACGCCTCTGGCGGCGTCGGCGCGGCACGTGCGCGGATGGAAAACCTGGCAGGCGAAGCGGCCGAAGGGCTGCGCACGTTTCCACCCGGCGAGGCGCGGGAAGCACTTATCGGGCTCTGCGCGTTCGTCGTCGCCCGCAAACGCTAGCCCGCGCGACAGGCATCTGCATTCGAGCCGCGCCAGAGGCCCGGCGGTTTGCGCCCTCTGGCGTGGCTAGGTTTGGGGCACGCTTCCGTCCCCTCTCGTGACGATTCACCTTCTCGGCACCGGCGCCTCCGTCAGCGACACCGACCGCACGACCACCATGCTGGCCTTCGAGGAGGCCGGTGAGTACTTCCTGGTCGATTGCGGCGCCGACGCGGCGCGCGAACTCGCGCGCGCTGACCTCGACCCGGCGCAGCTGCAAGCCATCGTGCTCACGCACGAGCACCCGGACCACGTCTCGGGCTTCGCTCTGCTCATCGAAAAGATGTGGCTGCTGGGCCGCCGCGAGCCCATTCCCATCTACGGCCCGCCGAGCGCTATCCGCGTCGCGCGGACGTGCTTCCAGAGCTACGCCACCGACCGCTGGGAAGGCCTGCCCGAGCGCGAGTATCACGAGATCGAGATGGCCTCTGGCGCCCATGTATTCGCGACCGACGCGTTTCGCGTCACCTGCGCTCCCGTCGACCACCCCGTACCGACGGTCGGCCTGCGCGTCGAGGCGGCCTCTGGCGCCATCGCGGCGTACTCCGCCGACACCGCCAAAGCGGAGTCTGTAACCGATCTCGCCAGAGGCGCTTCGGTGCTGGTCCACGAGGCCACAGGCCACCTGCCGGGCGTACACGCCTCGGCGGAGGAAGCCGCTGAGACTGCTCGCGAGTCGGGCGTGAGCCGTTTGGTCCTCGTCCACATCCCGCCGGGCTGCTCAGACGATGACCTGGTAGACGCCCGCTCCATCTTCCCGCACACCTCGTGGGGACACGACGGGCAGCAGCTCAACGTCTCCTCATCCCAGGCGCAGCCTCTGGCGCCAGAGGCCCGTTCGATCCCGCTCTAGCGCGCTAAGGCGGGCTGTCGGCCACACGCCAGAGGCTTAGCGAACGGTCACGCGGTCCGGCACGATAAACGCGTTGTCGTACTGGCGGCGCACGAACTCCAGCGCGGCGTCGGCCTCGTCTTGAAACTCGAAGGCACCGGCGCGCACGCGGTAGTACGGCTGCACAAAGGCGACGACGATCTCCAGATTGCGCGGCGCGCCCGCGCGGCCTCTGGCGTCGCGCCACCACGCTGCAGCGGCGTCCCGCATCCGCTCGGCTGACTGGCGATCTTCGCTGCGGCCGATGTGAATGCGGAAGCCGTCCACTTCGCGCGGCTGCCCTTCGTTCGTTGGCGCGGAGACCGTACCCGGAAGTTGAACCGAGCCCTGCATCGTGCGCGCAGGCACATCGTGCTCGATCGCGACTGTAGCGGGCGGCTTGGCGTCGTAGCGCGACGGGTCGAACGTCTCGTAGCTGGGGTAGCCTGCGACCGGCGCGCTGGGATCCACCTCGGGGCCATCGCCACCATCGGTGATGGGGCCAGAGCCGGAGCACGCTGCGAGGGCAGGGAGAAGCGCGAGGAGCGCGAGGGCGCGAAGAGTGCGTCCGGCAGAGGTCGTCATCGGTGAAGCGGTGGGTGGAGCCTCTGGCGCTAGCAGGTCGCCTAGTAGGCCGCGTCGGAAGTGAGGCCTTTCAAGATAGCCACCCCTGCGCTGGCCCCAAGACGCGTCGCACCGCTTTCGACCATACGGTAGGCGTCCTCGGCCGACCGAATTCCGCCAGAGGCCTTGACGCCCATTCCCTCGCCCACCACGCGGCGCATCAGCGCCACGTCGGCGGGGCTCGCGCCGCCAGAGGCAAACCCGGTGGACGTCTTGACGAAGTCGGCGCCCGCGTTTTGCGCGAGCACGCAGGCGATCACCTTTTCCTCGTCGGTGAGCAGTGCCGTTTCCAGGATCACCTTGACCGTTCGGCCGCCAGCGGCGCTTACCACGGCGCGGATGTCGGCCTCGACGCGGTCATACTGCTCGCTCTTCATCCGCCCGATGGCGAGCACCATGTCGATCTCCTCGGCGCCGTCGCGTACGGCCTGCTCGGTCTCGAACGCTTTGACCGGCGTGCGCACCGCGCCATGCGGAAACCCGACGACGGTACACACCTTCGACGGGCGCCCACCCAATTCCTCTGCGGCCACAGGCACCCAGACAGGGCTCACGCACACGCTCGCGAAGCAGTACTCGCGCGCCTCGCCGCACAGTTCGCGGATCTGCGCCTCGGTTGTGTCGGGCTTGAGAACCGTGTGGTCGATCAGCCGCGCGATGGGCGGCGCGAGCGTACACGCGTCAGCCGAGCCGGTCTTGTCGGCACGCAACCCGAAGCGGCTGGCGCCGACGCCGACCATCGTTTCGAGCGCTTCGCCGAGCGCGGTCCGCGCCGTGACGTCCATGCGTGCAGCACCATCGCCGGTCAGGCGCGAGATGAGATCGGTTTTCTGAGCGTCGGTCACGGGGCGGAGAGGAAATGGGCGTCGCGCAAGGTGCACGCCCGAGGTGGAGCGGCGCAAGCGCCAGAGGCGGAAGCGTGCGGGAAGACCGCCTCTGGCGCCAGAGGCGGTGCCTCGGACAGGTCGCCAGAGGCGAGAGCTACGCGGAGAGAGCTTCGACCTCCTCGTCCAGGTTGTACTTCTTACGCTTCTCCCAGAGCGTCTTCTTGGAGATGCCGAGCACCTTGGCGACCTCGGAAAAGGGCGCTTTCATCTCTGCGAGCGTGTGGCGGATGTAGGCGTGCTCCAGGTCTTCCAGGCTACCGCGCTCGCGGAAGCGGAACGCGCCGTCGTCCTCCATCGACGCGAAGGCGTCGGACTTCATGAGGATGAGGTCGCTTGCATCCAGCCTGGGCGTCTTGGCGAAGATCAGCGCGCGCTCCAACACGTTGCGAAGCTCGCGGACGTTGCCGGGCCAGTCGTGGCTCTTGAGCGTGGCCTCGGCCTCTGGCGTGAAGCCGTCGAACGGTTTGTGGAACTCGCCCGCGAAGCCCGCGGCCACCTTCTCGGCGATCGTCACGGCGTCATCGCCCATGCGGCGCAGCGGCGGCAGCTTGAGCGTGACGACGTTGATGCGGTAGAGGAGGTCTTTGCGGAACTCCTTTTCGCCCACGCGCTCCTCTAGGTTGGCGTTGGTCGCGCAGACGATGCGCGTAGAGACCTTGATGTTCTCCGTTCCGCCCAGGCGGCGGAACTGGCGGCTTTCGAGAAACGAGAGCAGCTTGGCCTGAAGCGGCAGGCTCATCGAGTCGATCTCGTCCAGAAAGAGCGTGCCGCCATCGGAGATTTCGAGCAGGCCGGGCTTGGCCGCTCGCGCATCAGTAAAGGCGCCCTTTTCGTAGCCGAAGAGTTCGGATTCGAGCAGGTTGTCGGGCAGCGCTGCGCAGTTGATCTCCATGAACCGCCCGCTCGCCCATCGCGACTCGTAGTGGATCGTCTGGGCGACGAGGTTCTTACCCGTCCCCGTCTCGCCACGCACGAGCACGATGGTATTCGGGATGTCCTTGAGCGTCTGAATCGTGTCCCGCACCTCCTGCACCTCGGCACTCGTTCCGATGATCTTGGAGACCGAGTTCTTCTTTTTGCGCTCGCGCTTGATCTCTTGAAGCTCTTGCTTGTCCGAGTAGAGGTCGAGCGCTTTGCTCAGCAGCGCGCGCATCTCCTCCAAGTTGACCGGCTTCTGGAGGTAATGAAACGCGCCCATGCGCATCGCCTCCACGGCCGTCTGCACACTGGAGTGCGCCGTCATCAGAATGACGGGGATCGTGACGCCTTTCTCGCTCAGCGCTTCCAAGACCTGCATGCCCGACACGTCGGGCATCATGAGATCGGTCAGAACGAGGTCGGGCGGATTGGCCGAGTCGAGGCTGTCGAGAAACTCCGAGGCGCGCGTGTACGCTTTGACGGCGTAGCCGTCGCGCTGCAGCACTTTGGCAAACAGGTCTCCAATCTTGGGGTCGTCGTCGATGACGACGATGTGCTTCTGGCTCATCGTGCGTGGGTGCGGTGGGGAAGACAGCGCCAGGGGTTGGCAATGTTACGAATCGTAACGATTCCGCGCCAGAGGCCTCTGGCGGCGAATGGGGCCGCAGGCACATCATCAGGAGCCTCGCACACCTGAAACCGCCCGATGCAGAGGCCGGACACACAAAGGCCTCTGGCGACACGGAGCCGCCAGAGGCCAATCTTTGCGCGTGCACGTCGCCAGAGGCTATACGAACGCGCTGATGCCCGTCACCTCGCGGCCGACGATCAGCGAGTTGACCTCGTTGGTGCCCTCGTACGAGTAGATCGCCTCGGTGTCGCAGAAGTACCGCGCAACGTGGTTTTCGAGCAGGATGCCGTTGCCACCGTGGAGGTCGCGGGCGAGCGCGACCACATCGCGGCAGCGGGAGGCGGTGTAGACTTTTGCGAGCGACGCCTGCGCATCGGTCATGCGGCCCTGGTCTTGTAGTTGGCTCAGGCGGAGGCACATGCTCTGGAGCGCCGTGACATTGCCCAACATCTGCACCAGCTTCTCCTGAATGAGTTGAAAGCTCGCGATGGGCTTGCCGAACTGCATTCGGGTCGTCGCATACGCCAGCGATTTTTCGTAGGCGCCCATCGCGCAGCCCACAGCCTGCCACGCGACGCCTGCGCGCGTGAGCTTGAGGACCTCAGCCACATCGCGGAAGTCGTTCGCCTTCTGCAAGCGGTCCGACTCCGGCACCACGCAGTCGGTGAGCGTGATGAGGCCGTTCTCGACGGCGCGCAGCGCCACCTTACCGCGGATCTTCTCGACTGCGTAGCCGGGGTTCGTCTCGGGCCGCACGATAAAGCCCTTGACTTGGTTGTCGGCTTCGTCGCGCGCCCAGATGACCACCAAGTCTGCAAACGTGGAGTTGCCAATCCACTTTTTCTGACCGTTTAGCACCCACTCATCTCCCTCGCGCCGGGCCGTTGTAGTGACGCCGCCTGCGATGGCGCTGCCGACATGGGGCTCTGTCAGGCCAAAGGCGCCGATCACATCCCAGTTACGCATCCTGGGAAGCCACTCCTCTTTCTGCTCGTCGCTGCCGCAGACCAAAAGACTCTGCATCGCCAGGCCACTGTGGACGCCGAAGAACGTGGCTGTGGACACGTCAACGCGTGCAAGCTCCATCGTGAGCAGACCCTCCATGACGGAGCCGTTGGGCTCTCGTGAGTCGAGAGTCTCTCCGTACACCGGCGTCAGCAGGTCCAGCTTGCGAAAGCCGTCGCGAAGCAAATCGACGGGCGTGGAGTCGCGAAGCCAGTAGTCGTTGATGATCGGCTCGACCTCGCCTTCCATGAAGGCGCGCAGCTCGCCCATTTTCTCGAGGTGCGCCTCGGAGATCAGTCCTTCGATGTCGTAGTAGTCGCCGTTGGCCTCTGGCGGGGTGTACGTCGTGCCGGAGGCGCCCTTCTCGAGGGTGCGGTACGAGCGGGCGACCTGCGCCTCATCCATGCCGTCGTAGGCGGCGGCGAGGCGCTCGATGTCGACGCCTCTGGCGGCGAGGCGGCTAAAGGCGTCGGAGGTGGTGGGAATGTCCTGTGTAGGGGCTTCCATCGGGATGTGTCGGTGGGTTTCGTGTTGGATGCCGAGCCTCTAGCGGCGTTCCACATACTGAGCACGCGCGGGACGTGCCTCTGGCGCCAGAGGCCTCTGGCGAAGCCAGGAGCGGCGTCACTCACTCCCGCAGGGGGACACAGAAGCGCCCCGCCAGAACATCTCTGGCGGGGCGCACGAAGGATCTCGCCAGAGGCTCAGGCGACGGCCGAGACGCCATTCCCGTTGCCAGCGACCTTCGCGCTATACATCTGGTCGATGGCGTCGGCGTAGGTGTCGTTGACGGCCTTGCGCTTGACTTTCATGGTGGGCGTGAGCAGTTCGTTTTCGACCGTCATCAGGTCCGAGACGAGACGGAAGCGCTGCACCTGCGTCCAGTGGTCGCTGCCAGTGTTGGCGCCCGAGACCAAGTCCTCGTAGTGACGAAGCACCTTGGGCTCCTTGAGCAGCGTCTCGTCGGACTGTCCCGCGTCGACGCCGTTTTGTTTGGCCCAGAGCTTCAGCCCTTCCAGATTGGGGAAGAGAATCGCCGTGGTGAACTTCTGGCTGTTGCCGACCACGACGGCCTGCTCGATCAGCGGGCTCTCGGTGAGCGCGTTCTCGATGGGCTGCGGGATGACGTACTTGCCGGTCGAGAGCTTGAACAGCGCTTTTTTGCGGTCCGTGATCTTGAGGTAGCCCTCGCTCGTGAACTCGCCGATATCACCGGTGTGGAACCAGCCGTCGCCGTCGATCACCTCGTCGGTTTTGTCTTGAGCCTTGTAGTAGCCCATCATCACGTGTGGCCCGCGCGTCAGAATCTCGCCGTCTTCGGCGATGGCAGACTCAACTCCCGCGATGGGCGGCCCGACCGTACCGGCGCGGATCATGCCGGGCAGGTTGTTGGTGATAACCGGGCTGGTCTCGGTGAGGCCGTAGCCTTCGAGCACCTGAATGCCGAAGCCGTTGAACGCACGCGCGAGATCGGCGCGGAGCGCGGCGCCGCCAGAGGTGACGCACTTGATGCGCGTCAGCCCCAGCTTCTCGCGCAGCTTGGAGTAGACCAGCTTATCGGCCAGGCCGTGCTTGACCGCATCCAGGCCAGACGGCTCGCGTGTGACGTCGAAGTCGACGGCACGCTTGAGCGCCCAGGAGCCGATTTTCTTTTTCGCGCCTTCGGCGGTCTCGATGCCGAGCGAGACCTTGTCGAACACTTTTTCGAGCACGCGCGGGACGGTCGCGAAGAACGTGGGCTGCACTTCCGCGAGGTGCTCTACGAGTTGGTCCGGGTTGGTGTAGTAGAGCGTGTGGCTCCAGCCGGCGTTGCCGATGGTGAGCGTGCGGGCATACACGTGCGTCATCGGGAGGAAGTTGAGCACGACTTCCTCGGACCGGTCCAAAATGTCGATCCCGGTGAAGGCCGCGATCGCGTTGGAGGTGATGTTCTGGTGCGAGAGCATCACACCTTTAGGCTGCCCCGTTGTGCCCGAGGTGTAGATGAGTGTGGCCAGATCTTCAGCCGCGATCTGATCGCGCAGTTCGTCTGGCAGGTTGGGCGTGCCCGCGATGCTCGTGCGCCCACGCTCGCGAAGAGCGTCGAGTGTGATTGCTTCCATTCCCTCCGGCAGAGCCGACGACGTGGGATCGCCTTCGGCGAGGATCATCAGCTTCACGTCTGGAAGCTGCCCGGCCCATCCTGCGAAGTTGGCCAGCATCTCCTCGTTCGACACAAACATCGCCTTGGCCTCCCCGTGCGTCGCGACGAAGACGAGGTTCTCGGGCGCATATGTCGTGTACAGCGGCACGTTGACGATCCCGGCGATCAGCGTCCCGAAGTCCGCCATCGTGAAATACAGGTCGCTGTCGAGGAAGAACGCAGCGTGGTCTCCGCGCTCCAGTCCACTCGCCAGAAGCCCCGCCGCGACCTCGTTGCACGCGGTCCGCATCTCGCCGTTCGACATCCGCATCCACGAGCCGTTGGGCCTGGGCTGGTTGAAGGCGCGTGGGTTGGGGTAGTTGTCGACCGCGTAGTCGAGCAGCGACGGGATCGTTCGGCCGAGTTCGACCTGGCCTTTGGAATCAGGAAGAGCGGATCGGGTCTGGACAGCCATAGTGGGGGGAGACGGACGGGGAAGTGCGGGACGTATCCAGCGCGGTCCGTGAAGATACGTGTAGGGCATCTCAGGTTCCCCCTCTGGCGTCGCGAGGTGCAACTCAGCGTGCGCGCCTCTGGCGCCAGAGGCGCCCTCGGATCAGGCGCGGAAGGCGCGGACCACGCGGTGCAACGCGGCATCGGTAAACGCATCGTCGGCAAGACGCACGTCGATGCGCTCGGCGAGGCGAAGCGAGACGAGGCCGTGGAGCGCAGTCCAGAGTGCGTGTGCGGCGACCTCGGGCGTGGGCTCGGCGTCGAGCGCCCCCGCCTCGGCGCCAGAGGCGAGCACCTCCTCGAACAGGTCCAGGTTGCGGCGGGCGCGGCGGTAGGCCTCTGGCGGGAAGCGCGCCATGCGCTCGGGGTGAAGCTGAAACATGACTTCGTACAGCTCTGGATTCTCCAGCCCAAAGACGACGTAGGCGCGACTGAGCGCTGCGAGCCGCGCGACGGGTCCGTCGGCAGGATCGGCCGCCTGCAACGCCTCGAACAGGCTGCGCATTCCCTCGCCGATGAGGGCGTGGACGAGCGAGTCCTTGTTGTCGAAGTGGAGGTAGATGCTCGTCGCGCTGCACCCGACGGCGTCCGCGATCTTGCGCATCGAGAGCTTCGCGTAGCCAACCTCTACGAGGAGCCGACGCGTTTCATCGAGGATGGACTGTCGGAGGCCGGCGCCTGTGGCGGCGCGCGCGGGTGCGGAGATGACATGAGGCAAGGTAGCGGCCTCTGGCGGCGCGCTTCGCCCGAGTTCCGAGTTCCGAGTTGAGTCTGCGCCGCGCTCGCTTGTGGCGCCAGAGGCACCAACGGAACTTCTGAGAGCCACCCTGTCCAATCTCCCTCCTTCCCTCTTTCTCCGTGCCTATCCCCGCATCTGATCTCTCCCTCCCCCCTGTCGCCGAGCGCTTCTGCCGGTACGTGAGGATCCACACCACCTCCGACTTCGACTCACAGGCCGTTCCCACGACCGAATGTCAGAAAAACCTCGGGCGGCTTCTCGTGGATGAGTTGAAAGCTCTTGGGGCCTCTGGCGTCGAGATGGACGCGGCGGGCTACGTCTTCGCCACGCTGCCGTCTCCCCTGCCGCCAGAGGCTGGGCTTCCCCCTCTCGGGCTGTGTGCCCACATGGACACCTCGCCGGATGCCTCTGGCGAGAACGTCACGCCGATGATCCACGCCGACTATGACGGCGGTCGGGTACACCTGCCTGGCGCGCCAGAGGTCGACTTGAGCCCGGAGAACAGTCCGCCCCTAGCCGAGGCCGTCGGCCACGACCTGATCACGAGCGACGGAACGACGCTGCTGGGAAGCGACGACAAAGCGGGCGTGGCGGTCCTCGTCCAACTCGCATCCGATCTCGTCGCGAGCGAGGCCGATGCCGTCGCCAGAGGCGAGAGGCCCACACCGCGCCCAGAGATCCGGCTCTTGTTCACGCCCGATGAGGAAGTCGGCCGTGGCACCGATCACCTCGACCTCGCGCGGTGGGGCGCCGAGGTTGGCTACACGCTCGACGGGAGCGGCATCGACTCGCTCAACGTCGAGACGTTCAACGCCGCCGAGGCCATCGTGACCGTCCACGGCGTGGGCGTGCATCCCGGCTACGCCAGAGGCCTGATGGTCAACGCGCTGCGCGTCGCGTCGCAGTTCATTGCGTCGCTTCCCGCAGACGAAGCGCCGGAGACCACGGACGGCCGCACCGGCTACCTCCACCCGCACTCGGCCTCTGGCGACGTGGTGCGCGCCGAGATTCGCGTCCTGATTCGCGACTTCGACGCCAGCGGCATGGCGTCCAAGCGCGCGCTCGTCCGCGAGCTGGCCTCTGGCACGCAGGCGGCGCATCCTGGAAGCCGCGTGGAAGTGGAGATCCGCGAGAGCTACCGCAATATGCTGAGCTACATCGAAGACGAAGACCCGCGCGTGATCTCGGTCGCGCAAGAGGCTGCACGCGAGATGGGCATCGGCCTCGCGCTCGAGCCCGTCCGCGGCGGCACCGACGGCGCCCGCCTCAGCGAAAAGGGCATCCCCACGCCCAACGTGTTCACCGGCGGCCACGAGTTCCACAGCGTGCGCGAGTGGAACACGGTCCAGAATCTGGAGCGTTCACTGGCCTACACCCACGCCCTCGTCCGCGCCTGGGGCCGACACGCCGCGGACCACTAACCCCGCCTCTGGCGCCAGAGGCCCAGACCTATGCCCGCCCCCCTCTCCCGCCGTAGCACCAAGCTGTTCGTCGCGGGCTTCATCCTGCTCACGGTCACGCTCATTGCGACGGCCACGTACTTCATCCAGCGCGGCATGGGCAGCGAGGAGTGGCAGGCGCGCATCCAGGCCAGCCGTGAGGCGCGCGAGGCCCAGCAGGAAGCGGACGCCCAAGAGGCACAGGCCGGACTTGACGATCCCGGCGAGGGCGGCAAGGCCGTACGGCTGCCCGGCGCCGACCCTGAGGCAGAGTAGCCTCTGGCGCCAGAGACCGCTCGTTGCTCGGCTGAACGCATTTAGCCCGCAGATGCTCGCGAGGCAGAGGGGATGGTATCGCAAAGCGCATCGAAGTGCGCCATAGGCCTCTGGCGCAGACACAACGCGCCCCGGCCCTCTCGCGAGAACCGGGGCGCCGTTCAGCTATCACGCCAGAGGCGCAGCGTATCGCCAGAGACCTTAGCCCAGGCGGCGGTTGATCTCGGCCAGCGCCGCGTCGTCCGTCGTGTCCGGCCCGACGTTGGGTAGCGAGAAGCCACCGTCGCCAGAGGCGTCGCTCATGCCACGGTCTAGCGCCTCGTTGGCGGCGTGGAGCGCTTCGAGCTCGGCCTTGGAGCCGACCACGATGTCCTTGTAGTCGCGGAGGCCCGTACCGGCTGGCACGAGGTGCCCGACGATGACATTCTCCTTGAGTCCGAGAAGCGGGTCGGTCTTGCCTGCGATGGCGGCTTCGGTGAGCACCTTGGTCGTCTCCTGGAAAGAGGCAGCCGAGATGAACGAGTCCGTCGCAAGTGCAGCTTGCGTAATGCCCAAGAGCACCGGCTCAGCCACCGCGAGTTCAGCCTCACGAACGTCGACGCCCTGCTTGTCCTGACGCTTCATGTCCGAGTTCGCCTCACGGAGGCGTCGGCGGTTGATGTTGCTACCAATTTGGACGCCTGCCTCACCTGGATCGACCACGACAAAGGTGTCGTAGAGACCGTTGTTGGTGTTCTCCAGCAGGAAGCGGTCGACGAGTTGGCCTTCGAGGAACGTGGTGTCACCAGGGTCGGTGATGCGCACCTTCTGCATCATCTGGCGGACGATGGTCTCGATGTGCTTGTCGTTGATGGTCACGCCCTGCAGGCGGTAGACCTCCTGCACCTCATTGACGAGGTACTCCTGCACGGCCGTTGGCCCGAGGATGGAGAGGATATCCTGCGGTGAGATCTGACCGTCGGAGAGCGCTTCACCCGCACGAACGAAGTCGTTCTCGTGGACGAGCAAGTGCTTAGATAGCGAGACCAAGTAGGTCTTCTCCAGTTCGCCGTCGCGGCTTGTGACGAGCACCTCTTGGCTGCCGCGCTTACGGCCGCCGAAGCTCACCACACCGTCAATCTCGCTGACAACAGCGGGATCACTGGGCTGGCGTGCCTCAAAGAGCTCGATAACGCGGGGCAGACCACCGGTGATGTCTCGCGTACCGGCCAACTGGCGCGGCAGCTTCGCGAGGACCGTTCCCGGCTGGATGTCTTCGCCAGCATCCACCTGAAGGCGAGCGCGAACAGGCATCGTGTATTCGCGACGGCCACCCTCACCTTCGATCACGAGGCTGGGTGTCAGGCTTCGCTCGCGCGTCTCCGTAATCACCTTCTCGCGGAAACCGGTCTGCTCGTCGCTCTCCTCTCGAAACGTCGTGCCCTCGATCACATCCTGGAAGCGGATGATGCCACCCACTTCGCTGACGATGACGGAGTTGTACGGGTCCCATGATGCGAGAACCTGTCCCTTTTCGACGGTATCGCCCTCCTTGACGGTGACTTCTGCGCCGTACGGAATGGTGTATGCGATGAGCTGACGGCCTTCGTCGCCCATCACTTTGACCTCGCCGGAGCGGCCGAGCGCGATGTGCTTCGCGCTCTTGCCCTTCCCGTTCTGAACCGTACGCAGGTTCTCGAACGCGATGGTTCCACCGAACTTTGTCTCGATTGTGGACTCAGCCGAGATACGCGACGCCGTACCACCGATGTGGAAGGTGCGAAGCGTCAGCTGCGTGCCGGGCTCACCGATGGACTGTGCAGCGATCACGCCGACAGCTTCGCCGGGCTCCACCATGCGGCCTGTGGCCAGGTTGCGTCCGTAGCAAAGCGCGCACGTGCCACGGTCGGCCTCGCAGGCGAGGACCGAACGGATCTCGACCGTTTCGATGCTGGTCTGGACGATGGCAGACGCGATCTCTTCGGTGATGAGGCCGTTGCGCTCGACCAGAATCTCATCGCTCAGCGGGTCGCGAACGTCATGAACCGAGACGCGACCGAGAATGCGGTCCGCCAGAGGCTCTACGATGTCCTCGTTGTCCTTCAGCGCCTGCGTGCGGATGCCGCGAAGCGTGCCACAGTCGTTGATCATGATGGTCATGTCCTGCGACACATCCACCAGACGACGGGTGAGGTATCCGGCGTCAGCTGTCTTCAGCGCCGTATCGGCTAGGCCCTTTCGGGCACCGTGCGTAGAGATGAAGTACTCAACGACACTCAGGCCCTCCTTAAAGTTGGACTTGATCGGGTTCTCGATGATCGCGCCAGCGGCTCCAGCTACGCTCTTGCGAGGCTTGGCCATGAGGCCGCGCATGCCTCCGAGCTGACGGATCTGCTCGCGCGAGCCTCTGGCGCCAGAGTCCGCCATCATGTAAATGGCGTTGAAGCCCTCGTCGTCGTTCTGCAGCGCGGTGTAGAGAACGTTGGAGATCGCGTTGTTCGCGGTCGTCCACACGTCGATCACTTGGTTGTAGCGCTCGCTCTCGGAGATGAGACCCATCTCGAAGTTGCCTCGGATCTCGCCGACCTTGTCCTCGGCGTCGGTAATGAGCTTGAACTTCGCGTCCGGGACCACAATGTCCGAGAGCGAGAAGCTCAGTCCGCCCTTCATGGCCTGCGTGAAGCCGAGCCGCTTGACGTCGTCCAGGAAGGCCGCCGTCTTCGGGAAGTTGGTGCGCTTGAAGATGCCGCCGATGATGATGCGAAGGTTCTTCTTCGTCAGCACGTCGTTGATGTACCCGACGCCTTCCGGCACGATCTCGTTGAAGAGCGCACGACCGACTGAAGTCTCGATCATCTCGCCTGCCTCCTGCTTGCCGTCGAACGTCGTCGAGGCCAGCCTGACAGAGATCTTGGCGTGCAGGTCCAGCAGGCCCTGGTCGTACGCCTGACGCACCTGCTCGATGGATGCAAAGCGCATCCCGTGGCCCTTGAGGTTATCGCGGCTCTTGGTCAGGTAATACATGCCCAGGACCATGTCCTGAGACGGCACGGCCACAGGCCCACCGTGAGCGGGGCTCATGATGTTGTGCGCCGAGAGCATCAGGATGCGTGCCTCCAGGATCGCATCCTGGCTGAGCGGCACGTGGACGGCCATCTGGTCGCCGTCGAAGTCGGCGTTGAAAGCCGTCGTTGCCAGAGGATGCAGGCGGATCGCCTTGCCCTCGATGAGGACCGGCTGGAACGCCTGGATGCCGAGGCGGTGAAGCGTCGGTGCTCGGTTGAGCATGACCGGGTGTCCGTCGATGACACGCTCTAGAATGTCGAACACGTCCGCCGTGCGGCGGTCGACCACCTTCTTCGCGCTCTTCACCGTCTTCACGATGCCGCGCTCGATGAGCTTGCGGATGATGAACGGTTTGAACAGTTCCACCGCCATCTGCTTGGGCAGACCGCATTCGTGAAGCCCGAGCTCCGGACCGACCACGATGACCGAACGGCCAGAGTAATCGACGCGCTTGCCGAGGAGGTTCTGGCGGAAGCGGCCTTGCTTGCCTTTGAGCATGTCGCTCAGGGACTTCAGCGCGCGGTTTGAGTCGCTACGAACCGAGTTAGAGCGGCGGCTGTTATCGAAGAGGCTATCGACAGCCTCCTGCAGCATGCGCTTCTCGTTGCGCAAGATGACCTCTGGCGCCTTGATGTCGATCAAGCGCTTGAGACGGTTGTTACGAATGATGACGCGACGGTAGAGGTCGTTCAAGTCACTCGTTGCGAACCGACCGCCTTCCAGCGGCACGAGAGGGCGGAGCTCTGGCGGAATGACGGGGATGACCTTCATCACCATCCACTCCGGGTTGTTCTCCATCTTCGCGTTCGCCGTCCGGAAGCTCTCGACGATGCCGAGGCGCTTGAGAGCCTCGGCCTTGCGGGCTTGGCTCGTTTCCGTCTTGGCCTGGAAGCGAAGTTGAACGCCAAGCGAGTCTAGATCGAGCGCTTTGAGAAGCGTCTCGACAGCCTCGCCGCCAATCATGGCGACGAATTTCTCCGGGTCATCGTCTGCGAGGCGATTGTTGTCCTCGCGGATGCGATAGAGTACGTCGTAGTACTCCGTCTCCGTCAGAAGCGTGCCGCGCTCAATCCCGAGCGAGCCTGCGCCGCCGGGGTTGATGCAGACGTACTGCTCGTAGTAGATAACCTTGTCGAGGTCCTTGGACTTCATGCCCAAGAGCGCGCCGATCTTGTTGGGCAGGCTCTTGAAGTACCAGATATGGACGACAGGAACGGACAGCGTGATGTGGCCAGCCCGCTCGCGACGAACGGCCTTCTGGGTCACTTCCACACCGCAACGGTCACAGATAATGCCCTTGTAACGGATACGCTTGTACTTGCCACAGTGGCACTCCCAGTCCTTGACAGGACCGAAGATCTTCTCGCAGAAGAGGCCGTCTTTCTCCGGCTTGAACGACCGGTAGTTGATCGTCTCCGGCTTGAGCACCTCGCCGAACGAGCGCTCTAGGATCGCCTCTGGCGAGGCGAGGCTGATGGTAATCGAGTTAAACTGCTTCTTGGGGGCGGGAGCCTGAGGCTTGATGCCGAATGCCATAATGTGGGACTAGGTGGTGCGCGTGTCTGCGCAGGGGACGTGAGAACGGGGGTGGGGATCAACGCTCGCCTCTGGCGCCAGAGGCGAGCATCGGGTCCTCAGTCCCCTAGTCGACTTTCACTTCGAGGCCGAGGCCCTGCATCTCGCGGACCAAGACGTTAAAGCTCTCCGGGACGTTCGGCTCGGGGACGTTGTCACCCTTAACGATCGCCTCGTAGGTCTTCGAGCGGCCCTGCACGTCATCGGATTTGACGGTGAGCATCTCGCGGAGCACGTTGGCGGCGCCGTAGGCGTAGAGCGCCCAGACTTCCATCTCGCCGAAGCGCTGGCCACCGAACTGTGCTTTACCACCGAGCGGCTGCTGCGTGATAAGGCTGTATGGCCCAATCGAACGAGCGTGGATCTTGTCTTCGACAAGGTGCGAGAGCTTGAGCATGTAGATCTGGCCGACCGTAGTCGTCTGGTCGAATGCCTCGCCTGTAGCGCCGTCATATAGCTGGATGCGACCGTCTTCTGGAAGACCAGCCTCTTTCAGCTTGGACTCGATCTGCTCAATGCTCGCGCCGTCAAAGGCAGGCGTCGCGTAGGTCTCGCCCAGCTTTGAGCCGGCCCAGCCCAGCATGGTCTCGAAGATCTGTCCGAGGTTCATGCGGCTCGGCACGCCGAGCGGGTTGAGGCAGATGTCGACGGGAGTGCCATCCTCGAGGAACGGCATGTCTTCCATCGGGACGACCTTCGCGACGACACCCTTGTTGCCGTGGCGTCCGGCCATCTTATCACCGACCTGAAGCTTGCGCTTTTTCGCGACGTAGACTTTTGCCAACTGCACGATGCCTGGGGGCAGTTCGTCACCCATCTGGATTCTGTACTGCTCCTGCTTGGCGGCACCCTCGACGGCCTGGTGGCGCCGCTGGTAGTTCGCCAGAAGCTTCCAGACTTGCTTGTTCAAGTCGTCGTCGAGCGTAAACGCTTGACGGATCTTGAGGTCTGCGGGCTCGACGTCCGAGAACGCCTTCTTGCCAATCTTGGCGCTGTCCGAGAGCACGATGGTGCCATCGCGAAGCTCGACTGCACCTCCGACCTTGCGGCCGTTGATGAGCGAGAAGAACCTCTCGTAGAAAGAGCTCTGAAGGGCACCGATCTCGCGCGCGAGCGCTTTTTCGATTTCCTCCAGCCGCTTCTCCTCTGCCTTCTTGGTCACAGGGTCCGTCTTGCGACGGCTGAACAGCATCGTGTCAATCACGACGCCCTTCATGCCAGGCTTCGCCTTGAGGGACGCGTCCTTCACGTCTCCGGCCTTGTCGCCGAAGATCGCACGGAGCAGCTTCTCCTCTGGCGTCGGGTCGGTCTCGCCCTTGGGTGTGATCTTACCGACGATGATGTCGCCGGGTGTCACTTCAGCGCCGACGCGGACGATGCCGCGCTCGTCGAGGTCCTTGGTCGCCTCCTCGGAGACATTCGGGATCTCGCGCGTCAGTTCCTCCTCGCCACGCTTGGTGTCGCGAACCTGGTGATCGAACTCCTCGATGTGGACGGACGTGAACACGTCATCGCGGACCAAGCGCTCCGAGAGCACGATGGCGTCCTCGAAGTTGTAGCCCTTCCACGGCATGAACGCCACGAGGACGTTCTTGCCGAGCGCGAGCTCGCCGTTTTCTGTCGACGCGCCGTCTGCGAGCACGTCGCCCTTGCTCACGCGCTGGCCGGCCTTGACGAGCGGCTTCTGCGTGATGGATGTGTCCTGGTTGGTGCGGCGGAACTTAACAAGTGGGTAGTCGCGGACGGGCTCCTCGAACGCTGCGTCAGCGTCCTCTGGCGTCTCGTCATAGCGAACCGTGATCTTGCGCGCGTCGACGTACTCGATGGTACCGTCGCCCTCGGCGACGATGATCGCGCGCGAGTCGCGAGCGACGCGGCCCTCCAGACCGGTGCCCACGATGGGCGCCGACGGACGGAGGAGCGGCACGGCCTGACGCTGCATGTTGGAGCCCATGAGCGCACGGTTGGCGTCATCGTTCTCCAGGAAAGGGATCAAACTTGCCGCTGGCGAGATGATCTGGTTCGGCGCCACGTCCATGTAGTGGACTTCGTCGGGCCGCACGAGCGGTACGTCACCGCCGATACGAGCGCGGACGAGGTCATTCGTGAACGTGCCGTCCTCGTTGAGCGGCGCGTTGGCCTGCGCGACGATAAAGCGGTCCTCGCTCTCGGCGCCCAGGTACTCGATTTCCTCCGAGACCACGCCGTCCTTGACGATGCGGTAGGGCGTCTCGATAAAGCCGAACTCGTTCACGACGCCGTGCACGCACAGCGACGAGATGAGGCCGATGTTCGGCCCCTCTGGCGTCTCGATCGGGCAGAGACGGCCGTAGTGCGTGTAGTGCACGTCACGGACCTCAAACCCTGCGCGCTCCCGGGTTAGACCACCCGGCCCCAGCGCAGACATGCGACGCTTGTGCGTCAACTCCGCCAGAGGGTTGGTCTGGTCCATGAACTGCGAGAGCTGGTTCGTTCCAAAGAACGTGTTGATCACGGACGAAACCGTCCGTGCGTTTACCAGATCCTGCGGCGTGAAGCGGTCCGCGTCGCGGAGGTTCATCCGCTCCTTGATCGTCCGCGCCATGCGCGCGAGGCCGAGCGAGAACTGGCTTTCCAGCTGCTCACCGACCGTACGTACGCGGCGGTTGCCGAGGTGGTCGATGTCGTCCACCTGGCTGCGGCCATTCTGCAGCAGGATGATCTCGTTGACGATGGCCACGATGTCCTCTTTGGACAGCGTAACGCTACGGTTCTCTTTATTCAGGCCGAGACGGCTGTTCATCCGGTAGCGACCGACCGATCCCAGGTCGTAGCGCTTATCGGAGAAAAACAAGCGGTCGAGAAGCGCACGCGCCGTGTCCACGTCGGGCGCCTCGGCGCCGCGCAGAAGCTGGTAGAGATACTCCAGCGCTTCCGCCGAGGAATGCGTCGGGTCCTTCTTGAGCGTGTTGAGAAGGGTGCCACGGTCGATCTGATTGTCGTCGTCGTCCTCGCTCTGCTCCTTACGGAGGATGACGCTCGATGACGCCGGCGTCTTTGAGGGTGCCGTAGTCGTCCTCGCCCAGTTCGTGCTCGGCTGGGAAAACGACCTCGCGCTCGTCGCGCTCCTCGATCACCTCGCCGGTGTCCTCGTCGATCACCTCGTGGTGAATGGTAACGTTGACGGGTGCGGCGAGGGTGCGGCCCTCGAGCTTTTTGAAGGCGCGCTTGTTCGTGATCTCTACCTCGTCGGCGAGGTCGAAGAGCGTCACAATCTCAGCGTCGGACGAGAAGCCCAGCGCACGCAAGAGGCCTGTGACGGGCATCTTCTTCTTGCGGTCGATGTATGCCCACATCACGTTGGCCACATCGGTCGAAAACTCGATCCACGAACCGCGGAAGGGAATTACGCGGGCTGAGTAGAGGTCTGTTCCGTTCGGGTGTACCGACTGGGAAAAGAACACGCCCGGCGAGCGGTGAAGCTGGCTGACGATGACACGCTCGGCACCATTGACGACGAACGTTCCCTTCTCCGTCATGACGGGAAGGTTGCCGAGGTACACGTCCTGCTGGACCGCCTCCTCGGGCTCGTCCTCGTCCTCGTCCTCCTTTGCGGAGAGACGCAGCTTGGCCTTGAGCGGCAGTGCGTAGGTTAGGCCCTGCGCGAGACACTCCTCGATGGAGTGCTTCGGCGCATCGAGCGCGAAGTGGAGATACTCCAGAGTGTACCGCTCACGGGTGTCCGTAATCGGGAAGTGCTCCTGGAAGACCTTTTCAAGCCCCTGCTTGGGGTTGCGCTCCTCTGGCGCGAGCTCGGCCTGGAGAAAGTCGTGGTAGCTCCGGAGCTGGACGCTCAGGAAATCCGGGTAATCGATGACCGGATGGATATCGCCAAACGACTGTCGTGTGGCTTCTCCTCCGGTGCGAGTGGTAGCGCGCGTCCGCGCTGTGCCGTTCGTGCTGCTCAAGGGGACCCTTGTGTTGTGACCGCTGATGCAGGAATCCGCACCGTGCCGAGCACGGGCGGGCGCAGCGGGATCGCCAGAGGCTGCCTCTGGCGCGCCATGCGCGAACATCCCTCTCCGCAGGTGGCGGAGGCGACGGGCATAGACAGGGGCTTGCGTGCGGAGTTCCTGCAAGGCCTGTCCCCGTCGCGGGGGATGGGTGTCTCAACGGGCGAGCCCGCTGAGTGGTGCGGCGCTTCCGGGACGCATCCTGGAAGAAGCCGCGAACGCCCGCCCCGCTTCAGGCGCCAGAGGCGCCGTATGCGAGACGGGCGGACCGAGCCGGACGCGCGCCAGAGGCCAGACCGCTGGGGAGGCCTCTGGCGGCGCGTTCGACCCGTGGTATTACTTGAGCTCGACGGTCGCGCCGGCGCCCTCAAGCTTACCCTTGATCTCGTCGGCCTCCTCCTTGGTCGCGCCCTCCTTGATCGGGGATGGTGCGCCGTCGACCAGTTCCTTGGCCTCCTTGAGACCGAGGCCAGTGATGGTGCGGACCTCCTTGATGACGTTGATCTTCTTGTCGCCAACGGCGGTGAGGATCACGTCGAATTCGGTCTGCTCCTCGGCAGCGGCGGCACCGTCGCCACCCGCACCTGGGCCAGCCATGACGGCAGCAGCAGCAGCGGGCTCGATTCCGTACTCGTCCTTGAGGACGGTAAGCAGGTCGTTGGCCTCTTTAATGGTGAGGTTGACGAGGGATTCTGCGATCTGATTGATGTCAGCCATTTCTTTGGGGTGTTCCAGCGGCGGTCTGTGCCCGGCCGTGTGTCGGCTGGTGAGCTACGCCGCGTATTAAGGTGGAAGGTGATGCGGAGCGGGGTGCTCCTGGGCCGGAGGCAAAGCCTCCGTCTTTCGGGGTCACGCCAGAGGCAGCTCGGAAGCGAGCCTCTGGCGCCAGAGGCTAGGCCTCTTCTTTCTCGGAGATCTGCTGGATGACGCTCGCGAGGCCGGAGCCCTGCGCACCGAGCGCGCTGGCGACGTTCGTGATGGGCGCCATGAGCAGGCCAAGGATGTCTGCGAGGAGTTCGTCCTTGCTCTTCAGAGATGCGAGAGCGTCGAGCTGCCCCTCGGGGTAGATCGAGCCATCGATGTAAGCACCCTTGAAGTGAGGGATCTCGAGGTCGTTGTCCTTGAGAAACTTCTTGAGCACCTTCGCGGGCGACGCGGGGTCGTTCGTGAAGGCAACGGCGGTTGGGCCGTCGAGTTGGTCGAGAAGATCGCCAAAGCCTCCGTGGCTCTCCATCGCACGCCGAAGGAGCGTGTTCTTGAGGACGCGGAACTGGACGTCGGCCTTGCGGAAAGACCGACGAAGCTCGTTCGTCTGATCGACCGTGAGGCCTTTATAGTCGGTGAGGTAAACAGTGCTGGCTTCGCTAAGCGTCGCCTCGATCTCTTGGATCGCCTCTGCCTTCTGGTCGCGTGTGAGCGGCATGGGTTGGGGTGGCTAGGGTTAGCGGGCGGCGGAAGCGCCGACGGAGCGGTCGACCGGAACGGCGGGGCCCATCGTCGTGGACAGTGTTACGCTCTTCATGTACGCGCCCTTTGCAGCGGCGGGACGAAGGCGAACGATTTCCTTGATGAAGGCGAGCGCGTTCTCGCGGATCTGCTCGGTCGTAAAGGACGACTTGCCGATGGACGTGTGAATGATCCCAGTCTTGTCGACGCGGAAGTCGATCTGACCTGCCTTTACAGCCTTGACCGCAGCTGCAACGTCGGTCGTGACCGTGCCGGACTTAGGGTTCGGCATCAAGCCGCGGGGACCGAGAACACGACCGAGGCGGCCGATCTTCGGCATCACGTCCGGCGTGGCGATCATCACGTCGAAATCCGTAAAGCCGTCATTCTGGATCTTGTCCACGAAATCGTCCAGACCGACGAGGTCGGCTCCGGCGTCGCGGGCGTCGCCTTGCTGTCCTTCGTTGGTCAGAACCAAAACGCGAACGTCCTTGCCTGTTCCGTGAGGGAGCGCGACCGAACCGCGGACCATCTGGTCAGCGTGGCGGGGGTCGACGCCGAGACGAATATCGATATCGACGGACTCGTCGAATTTGGCGCGGGCGGTCTTCTTGATGAGATCCGCCGCCGTGTCCAGCGCCAGGTCACCCTCTGCCTCCTCGACCGCCGTAGCGATGAGCTTGGCAGCTTCGGTGTAGCGCTTGCCTTTCTTGGCCATGTGCGTGTGTGTTGTGCGGTGCGTGCGTCGGGCCTCTGGCGTGTGCCAGCGTGCCTAGACTCCCGCGAGTGGAGGCGCAAACGTGCGCCAGAGTCTCCGGGCGAGAGGCGAGGTGCCTCTGGCGCCAGAGGCAGACTTAGGCCTCGGGAGCGCCCGAGACGGTGAGGCCCATCGAGCGCGCCGTGCCAGCAATCATGCGGGCGGCGTTGTCGAGGTCGGTCGCGTTGAGGTCTTCGAGCTTCTGCTCGGCGATGTCGCGGCAGTCCTGCCACGTCACCTTGCCAACCTTCTCGCGGAGCGGGTCGCCGGCGCCCTTCTCGATCTTCGCAGCCTTCTTCAGAGAGCACCGCAGCAGGCGGGCTCTTGGTGATGAAGGTGAAGCTCTTGTCACCGAAGACCGTGATCACAACGGGGATCACGAGGCCCATTTTGTCCTGCGTCTTGGCGTTGAACGCTTTGCAGAACTCCATGATGTTGACGCCCTTCTGGCCGAGCGCGGGGCCGATCGGCGGGGCAGGTGATGCCTGCCCGGCCTTGATCTGCAGCTTGATGTAGCCGTCGATCTTTTTTGCCATCGTGTTGGTGTGCGGTGCAAACGCCCGGCTGAGGGGCTCCCGCGCTGGTGTGTCCCGCGATCGTTTCGCAGGACAGAGAAACTACCGAGACGCCAGAGGCAAACCGGGCCTCTGGCGACGTTTCGCGCCGTGTTCACCCCTCCAGCTCTGGCAGGGGGAGCGCGCGTGAAGCACTGCGGCGCCAGAGGCTACGCGGCTGCCTAACCTTCGTGCTCCACCTGGAGGTAGTCCATCTCCAGAGGCGTCTTGCGGCCGAAGATGCTAACCATCACACGGACCTTCATTTTGTCCGGGTACACCTCCTCGACAAAGCCGGTGAAGGTGTTGAAGGGTCCGTCCACGACCTTGACGGCGTCACCTTCTTTGAAGGGGATTTCGAGTTGCTCGCCCTTATCCTCCTCCATCATTCCGAGGATACGGTTGACCTCGTGCGGGGGAAGCGGCGTGGCCTCTCCGTCGACACCGAGGAATCCGATCGTGCTCGGAGCGCCCGAGATGATCTCCTTGATGTATGGGTCGATCAGCGCCTGAATCAGGATGTAGCCGGGGAACGACGTTTTCTCGCGCGTACGCTTTTTGCCGCCGCGCATCTCGAAAACCGTGTCGGTCGGGATGACGATGTCGCTGATCTTCTCCTGCTGGCCAAGGCGCTCGGCCTCGCTTTCCAGGTGCTCTTTGACCTTCTTCTCGTGACCGGAGAAGGTGCGGAGCACGTACCATTTGCGGACTTGAAGGAGAGCCATAAGAGAATCCTCTGGCGCCAGAGGCGCAGGTCGGATTTAGTAGATGTACGAGAGAAGCGTGCTGATCACCTGGTCCGCTCCGAAAATGAAGAGCGAGACAGCGAGCGCAGACACGAGCGTGAGCACCGTGTTGTTGATCAGCTCGCGGCGCTTGGGCCAGTTTACCTTTTTGGACTCCTTGACGACCTCCTGGATGTAGGAGGTCGACTTGGCGGGGGCTTTGGTCTGCGTAGCCATTCTCTCAGGGTCCCGAAAGACGGGAAGTGTGTTCGAGGTGCTGGCTTCAGGCCAGCGATGCACGGGTGGAGGGACTCGAACCCCCAACCTTCGGTTTTGGAGACCGACGCACTGCCAATTGTGCTACACCCGTAGATGGCACCGCCAGCGGCCGGGGTCGGACGCTGGCGGGCCTGAATATACAGCCTCTGGCGGAGCGTCCCGCCAGAGGCCTCGGTCGATCAGTCGAGGATTTTGGAGACGACGCCGGCGCCGACCGTCCGCCCGCCCTCGCGGATGGCGAACCGCAGCCCCTGCTCCATCGCCACCGGCTGGATCAGCTTCACCTTGAACTGCGTGTTGTCGCCCGGCATCACCATCTCGACGCCCTCGTTGAGCTCGATGTCGCCCGTCACGTCGGTCGTGCGGAAGTAGAACTGCGGGCGGTAGCCCTTGAAGAACGGCGTGTGGCGACCGCCCTCCTCCTTGCTCAGGATGTAGACCTCGCACTCGAACTCCTTGTGCGGCGTGACCGCCCCAGGCTTGGTCAGCACCATCCCGCGCTCGACGGCTTCCTTGTCGATGCCGCGAAGCAGGATGCCCGCGTTGTCGCCGGCCTGTGCCGAGTCCAAGAGCTTCCTGAACATCTCGACACCGGTCACGGTCGAGAGCTGCTTTGCCTCGGCGATGCCCACGATCTCGACCGGCTCGCCGACCTTGATCTGGCCACGCTCGACGCGGCCGGTGACGACCGTGCCGCGGCCGGTGATGGAGAAGACGTCCTCGACGGGCATCAGGAACGGCTGGTCGATCGCCCGCTCCGGCGTCGGGATGTAGTCGTCGACGGCGCTCATGAGCTCCTCGATCTTGCTCACCCACTGGTCCTCGCCGTTGAGCCCGCCGAGGGCGGAGCCCTGCACGACCGGCAGGTCGTCGCCGGGGAACTCGTAGCTGGAGAGCAGCTCGCGGACTTCCATCTCGACAAGCTCCAGGAGCTCCTCGTCGTCGACCAGGTCGGCCTTGTTCATGAAGACCACGATGTAGGGCACGCCCACCTGGCGCGCGAGCAGGATGTGCTCGCGCGTCTGCGGCATCGGCCCGTCGGTGGCGGCAACCACCAGGATCGCGCCGTCCATCTGAGCCGCGCCGGTGACCATGTTCTTGACGTAGTCGGCGTGCCCGGGGCAGTCGACGTGCGCGTAGTGCCGCGCCTCGGTCTCGTACTCGACGTGCGCGGTCGCGATCGTGATGCCGCGCTCGCGCTCCTCGGGGGCGTTGTCGATGTCCTCGAAGTTCATCGCCGTGCCGCCCATCTTCTCGGCGAGCACCTTCGTGATCGCCGCCGTCAGCGTCGTCTTGCCGTGGTCGACGTGGCCGATCGTGCCCACGTTGACGTGGGGCTTCGTCCGCTGAAATTGCTCTTTAGCCATGGGGAGCGGCGAGCCGGGCTCGCGAGGTTGTACGTGTGGTTCAGAGTTAAACAGCGCTCGGGCCTAAGCCTCTGGCGCGTGAGCCTCCTCCGGGAATTGAACCCGGGACCCCTTCCTTACCATGGAAGTGCTCTACCGCTGAGCTAAGGAGGCGACGTGTGCCTCTGGCGGCACGACTGGGGCGGGAGACGGGACTCGAACCCGCGACCACAAGCTTGGAAGGCTAGTGCTCTACCAACTGAGCTACTCCCGCGCGCGCCTCTGGCGCAGGTCCCGCCAGAGGCAAGATCCCGCCAGAGGCGAAGCGCGTACATGTGGGCAGGGCTGGATTCGAACCAGCGTACTCGGAGAGACTTGATTTACAGTCAAGCGCCTTTAACCGCTCGGCCACCTACCCAATAGAAAGAACGATCCGGCTCGCTAGAGGCGATCCGGGGAGCTGGCGGAGGGACTCGAACCCCCGACATGCTCATTACAAATGAGCTGCTCTACCAACTGAGCTACGCCAGCAGCGTGTCCAACGGAGCGCGAAAGTACGGAGCCGCCAGATCACGAGTCAACGGCCCGCGCCTCCGCCCGGGGCCTCTGGCGGTGTCTTCGCGGTTTCTTGGGCCGCTTGGCGTCGGATCTGCCTCTCGCGGAACCACCGGACCGACGCGGCGAGCACAACTGTGACAACGATTGTCGTGATGATCTTGCCGTAGGTGCCCAGCGCACTCAGCACGATCTCCCAGCGTGTCCCGACCCAGGCGCCAGCGGCCACAAGTACGCCGCACCAGAGAAGCGCGCTCAGCGTCGACCAGACAGCCGTTTTGATGACTGGCAAGCGCGAGGCTCCCGCCAGAAGAGAGATCACAGATCGTCCTCCTGCCAGAAACCGGTTCATCGCCACCACGCCCATCCCCCACCGCTTCAGCCACCGCTCCGCACCCGCCAGAGGCGCGCGCGGGATCCAGCGTAGCCGTGTGGGATCAGCGATGGCGTCGTCCATCTTATAGCCGACGGCGTAGAGCGTCATAAAGCCCAGCGAGCCGCCGAGCGTCGCCACAGCGACCGTCGGCACGAACGCGATGGTGCCGATGCCGACAAGCCAGCCGCAGAGCACGATGAGGGTATCGCCCCAGATGGGCGGCACGATGTTCTCCAGATAGGAGACGGCGAACAAAACGCTGTAGATGCCTAGCGGCGAGAGCGCCGCCAGCCAATCTGCGAGCGCCTGGACGGATTCCATCATGCGCCTCTGGCGGGAACAGCGGTGGTTCCGGGTTCCGGGCTCCGGGCTCCGGGTTTCGCTTCGCCGACGCCAGAGGCCTCTGGCGACACGGGGAGCAACAGCGCGACGGCGTGGGCCGCCGCGCCCTCGGCACGGCCTTCCCAGCCCATCCCCTCCCCTGTCGTGGCTTTGACCGAGACGCAGCCCACGTCTACGCCCATCGCGCCGGCCAGGCGGGTGCGCATGGCGTCGATGTGCGGGCGCAGCTTGGGCGCTTGCAGCACAACCGTTGAATCCACGTTGCCGACACTCCAGCCTCTGGCGCCGATGCGGCGCACGATCTCGCGCAAGAGGCCGATGCTGTCCGCGTCTTTCCACTCGGCGTCGGTGTCGGGAAAGTGCGCGCCGATGTCGCCCATGGCAGCGGCACCCAATAGCGCGTCCGTGATGGCGTGCGCGAGCACGTCGGCGTCGGAATGACCATCCAGGCCGACCTCGGACGGTACGTGGACGCCGCCGAGGATGAGGCGGCGGCCTGCTTTGAGGCGGTGAACGTCGTAGCCGTGGCCGATGCGCATGGTTGGGGTACGGGGTACGGGGTACGGGGTACGGGGTACGGGAAGATCGCGGATTTTCGAGCCTCTGGCGCTCGGCTTGGATTCCGGGTTTCAGGCAAAGCCGCTCCCCGCTCGCCTCTGGCACCAGAGGCAAACTCAAGCCACCACGTACCTAGCACCCAGTACCTACCCGCGCTGCGCCCAGAGCGCCTCCGCCAGAAGCCAGTCCGAGGGGCGCGTGAGCTTGATGTTGCGCTCGTCGCCCTCCACCAGCGCGACCGGCACGCCTGCGCGTTGCAGCACGCCCACCTCATCGGTCGCGGCCCAGCCGTCGCGCTCGGCTTGCGCGAGTGCATCGACGAGGATGTCGCGGCGCGCGCCCTGCGGCGTCTGCATCCGCCAGAGGCTGTCGCGGTCGACGGTCTCGCCGAACTGGCCTCTGGCGCCGCGACGGAGCGTGTCAGCGACCGGGACGGCGAGGGCGGCAGCGCCAGAGGCGTGGGCTTGTGCAAGTACGGCTTCGATGCGGTCTATCGTCACAAACGGCCGCACCGCGTCGTGTACGAGCACAAGGCCGACGCTCTCGGGTACTGCTGTGACGCCTCTGGCGACCGAGGCCTGCCGCGTCGCGCCGCCCGCGACGACGCCCTGGAGCACGCCCGCCAGAGGCGGGTCGCCTTCCAGCCTCTTGCGCACCGCGTCGACCTCCGATTCCGCGACGACGACGACGATGCCCGTCACCCCGCGCGCCGAGGCGAGCGCGCGGAGCGTTTGCACCAGAACAGGCGCGCCGCCGAGCGCGCGAAACTGTTTGGCCGGGTCGCCTCCGCGGCCCCCCATCCGCGAGCCAATACCGGCGGCAGGCACGACGACCCAGGCGTGACGAGTGCTCATGTGCAGGGGCGCTTCGCGCCAGAGGCTTAGCTCGCGGGCGAGTCGCCGTTAGGGGTGGCGCTCGGCTTGGCGGCGTCTGGCTTTGCCTCGCCCGGCTTTGCCTCGTCTGGCGTGGCCTCGCTCAGCTCAGCCTCTGGCGAGGCGGTAGCAAGGCGGCGTGTCGCTCGGCACCGAGACATCCAGACCGGCTTGCTGCGGCGGTGTCTTCTCAGCCTCTGGCGGCGGCGCGTCGTCCTCGCTCTCCTGGCCGGGGTATTTCACGCGGAAGTGGTAGATGCCACAGAGGAGCGTGTGAAACGTCTCGCGGATCTTTGCGAGGTCCGAAAAGGTGAGGTCCGTATCGTCGAGTTGGCCGTCGGCGACGCGAGAGGCGAAAATGCCTTCCACGAGCGAGCGCAGGCGCCGCGGGTTGGGTTTCTGGAGCGAGCGCGAGGCCGCTTCCACGGAGTCAGCCAGCATCACGATGGCCTGCTCGTTGGTCTGAGGGCGTGGCCCGGGATAGCGAAACTCGGCCTCTTCCACGTGATCGGCCTCGTCGCCAGCGGCTTCTTTGGCCTTGCGGTAGAAGTACTCGATGAGGCCCGTGCCGTGGTGCGTGCCGATAAAGTCCAGGACCACGCGCGGCAGCTTGTTCTCGCGGCCCAGTTCGAGCCCGTCTTTGACGTGCGCCGCGATCACGATGGCGCTCATCGACGGCTTGAGCTTCTCGTGCGGGTTTTCGCCCGGCTGCTGGTTCTCGATGAAGTACTCGGGCTTGAGCATCTTCCCGATGTCGTGGTAGATCGCGCCCACGCGGGTACGCAGCGCGTTCGCGCCGATGGCGTCGGCAGCGGCCTCGGCAAGGTTGGCGACCTGCAGCGAGTGGTTAAACGTGCCCGGTGCCCGCATGGATAGCTCTTTCAGAACGGGCCGGTTGGTGTCCGAAAGCTCCAGCAGCGTGATGTCGGTCGTGACGCCAAAACCTCGCTCGATGCCCACGAGGATGGGCCAGACGAGCAGCAGCAGGATCGCGTTGATGCCAATCGCCAAGAGTTCGTAGACCAGTCGGTCGTTGAACGGGTCGGCGCGGAGCAGGGCGTACGCGAAGATGACGAGTGCGTAGGCGAGAAACACGAGTCCGCCAGAGGCCAGAAGCTGCGTCCGGTTTTTGACATCGCGCACGCTGAACACGCCGAGCAGGCCCGCGAAGATGGTGGCGAACGTGATCTCGAAGTCGCCGCCGAAGATCAGGCCCGCCAGAAGCCCGAGCGAGAGCGTCGCGAAGGCGGCCACGCGGCTGTCGTACACGATCGCCATCAGGATGGAGACGAGCGCGACCGGCACCGCCAGAGGCGCGGCGCTCAGGCCGACAATGCCCGCGATCCAGAAGCCGAGCAGGACGGACCCGAGCAGCAGCGAGACGAGGATCATTTGGCGCAGATCGTCGAAAACGGCCTCGCGCAGCAGATAGAGGTAGAGGAAAAACAGAGACAGCGCGGCGAACACGAGCAAGATGCGGCCCGTGACGGTTCGCGGGAAGCTGCGGTCGCCAGTGCGCACGCGCTGCGCGATGTTGAGCGAGCGGAGTTGTTCGTACTGCTCGCTGGTCACCACGTCGCCGGTGCGGATGATGCGGGTGTTCTCTCGCACTTGTCCCCGGTTGGGCTGAACCTCGCTCAGACGATCCTCGCGGCGGCGCTCCGTCGCGTCGCGCTGGTATTGGTAGTTGGGCTCGAAGGTGCGCCGCAGAAACGTCATGCCGATGTCGACCGTGTCGGCGCGGCCCGGCGCGACGGCTTGCAGCGAGCGTTGCGCGAGCGCGAAGGCCTGCCTGCGTCCTACGATCTCGGCGCGCGGCACTTCACGCTCGGTCCGTACCGCCGGGTCGAGGTTGCGGATCACGAGCGTGCGGGCGCGGATGGTATCGCGCGACACGTCGATCACGCCGCGCGTGAGCAGTTCGCGGCTGATGCGGCCCGCTTCTCCCAACAGACGGTCGTCCAGCGGGAGGCCAGATTCGAGGCCTCTGGCGTGCGCGAACGCGCTCAACACAAGCCAGTCGAACTGCCGACTAGACAGCCCCACGTCGAGATCGGCGCGGAGCGCGGTGTAGCGAAGGCTGTCGGCTTGCGCCGCGGCGTCCACGTTGTTCTCTCGCGCGATGCGCCACCGTGTGTAGGCGGCAAACGTGGAGTCCAGGCGCGCGTCCAGCGAGTCGATCTTCGCCAGCGTGTTGTCCAGCGCGTCCACGCGCTCGACAAAGATGGGCGGTTCCGCCTGCGCGACCGAGTCGCGCTGTGCCTGCAACTCTTCCTCGGGCAGACGTACCGCGAAGTCGAACGGCGCCACGACATCGTCGCGGGTCCATACCTCTCCCGCACGAGCGTTCCCGTCGGTGACGGAGATGCGCGGAAAGGCGAGCAGCGCGAGCACGCCGAGACCGATGAGGAGCACCGCGCGCCAGAGGACGGCGCGGCGGGTGAGGCGCTGCGCGTCGTCATCGGACGAGCGCTTCTCGATCTTGAGAGCACCGCTGCGGCGGCGGCTAGGCTTGGGGCCCAGCCCGAGGCGGTCTTGGATTCCCACAGGTCGGGGGATGGCGAGTGCCTAAGATCCGGCATTCGCGCGGCGCGCGCCGATCCCTCTCGCCAGAGGCCTCTGGCGGGCGGACCGAGCGCCAGACTACCACGCGTCTTCGGCCCCGCTCTGGCCGGAGCCGCCGCCAGAGGCGCGTGCCGTCATTACCGTGAGGCTTGCTGCGGCGTGACCGTTTTGGCGCTCACGCGCACGCCTCTGGCGAGAGCGTCTAGAAGTGCCGGGGTGGCGGCAGCGGCGGGCGCCGAAATGTGGACCGACCAGAAGACCTCGCCGCGTTGCACGAAGAAAACGCGGCCGAGCCTCTCGCCGCTCGCGATCTCGAAGGCTGCGCCGGGGCCGAACGCGAGGCCGTCTTCGGGCACGGCGCCTGTCGGGCGAAGCCCGTTGTAGCCGCTGGCGGCCTGGCCGCGGCGCCACCGCTCCTGCATGAGTGGGTTGAGGCCTACGACGCGCTCCACGATCACGACGGCATCCGCCAGAGGCGCGCTGGTCGCTTTCCAGCGGTACGTCGCGCGGCCGGGCAGCGCGGTCTCGTCGACGGCCTGCGTGCCTTCCCATCCGGCGGGAAGCTGGACGCGCAGCTCGGTGGCCTCGCTGAAGTAGACGTAGGCGCCAGAGGCCTCTGGCGCGCCTTGCGCGAGCGCCGGTGTGGCGGCGAGGGTCAAAAGCAGAACGAGGGACGAGTACAGCGTGCGCATAGCGGACCGGGAAGGGGCCTCTTCGGTATCGGCAGGCCGCGCGGGTGCTTTAGCCTCTGGCGCCAGAGGCGCCACACCCTACTTTCAGGCATGACTCCCGACCGCCTCGACGCCCTTCTCTCCGATCTCCGCCAGAGGCTCCGCGCGCTCTACGGCAAGCGCTTGACGCGCCTCGTACTCTACGGCTCCCACGCCAGAGGCGACGCGCTCGAGGATTCGGATGTGGACGTGCTCGTGGTGTTGGAGGGTGAGGTGCGGCCCTTCGAGGAAATCGAGCGGATGAACGCGGTTGTGTTCGAGGCGGAGCTTCGCCACGGTGCCCTCGTGTCTACCGTGCCGACATCTCTGGCTTCGCTGAGTTCTCCCACGACAGCGCTGCTCCGCAACATCGCCGCTGAAGGCCAAGACGTATGACGCCAGAGGTTGAGGCGAACCTGCGGCGAAAAGCGAAGCAGTTCCTGGCGTCTGCGCGTTTCCTGGTGGAGACAGACGCAGAATCGTCGGTGAGCCGCGCGTACTACGCCATGTACTCGCAGGCGCGGGTACTCATGGGGCGAGACGGACTCACGTCCAAGACGCACCGCGGCCTCCACATTCAATTCAGCAACGCGTACGTCCAAACGGGAAAAGTCCCAGAGTCTCTCGGTGCCGCGTTTCGTCTCGCATGGCGCCACCGCGAAGAGGCAGACTACGTGGGACTCAGCGATCTCGGCGCCGAAGGGGCCGCGCGAACTCTCGAACGCGCCGAGCGCTTTATCGCGCACCTCGACTCGCTGCTCGACGCCTGAGCCTCTGGCGCCAGAGGCCACTCGCCGGAAGCCTCTGGCGCTACAGCTTCGCGCGGATCTGAATCCCCACGTCCGTCGCGCGGTTGCCGTCCAGGCGGTTGTTGCCGGAGCCGATGCTGCGGCGGTCGCGGAACAGGCTCGTGCCAATCTTGGCCTGCACCTGGATGCCCGCCAGAGGCTCCGTCGTGACCAGCGCGTAGGCACGCGCACCCTGGCCATAGAGGACCGGCACGGCGAAGACGCCCGTCAGGTCGTTCTCGTATGTGTAAAGCCGCGAGGCGAAGCCGTCGGTGGAGAACAGCGTGAGGCGGGCGTCGACCCGCAGGCCGTCGCGGATCTGCCAGCGCACGTCGTTGAACAGGAGGCCGCCGGTTTGGGTCGGGTCGCCAGAGGCGCGCGGGGAGAAGCGGACGACCTCGGCGCGGGCGCGGAAGCGGAGCTCGCGGTTGGCGGCCCACTCGCCCTGCACGCGGAGCGTCTGGCGCGTTTCGGGCGCGACGCCTTCCAGAATCGTCGTCGGGACCTGGCCCGTGAAGTCGAGGTCGCGCTCGCGGGTTTCGGTGCGCGCCTGGAGGTAGAGGCGGATCCAGCGGCGCGGGCGGTGCTCGACGAACACGAGCGCTTCTGTCCCGCGCGTGGGGCGCGGCGTGCTAAAGCGGAGCCACGGAAAGCGGTACTGGTCCACGTACGCGCTGAGCGTCCAATCGCGCGAGGGCTTGAGGCGCACGCCAGTGTACAGGCCCGTCTCGTTCTGCCCGATCCCGTTGCGCTCGCCAAACGGGTAGCCGTGGAGCGTGGTAAAGCTGCGCGGGTAGTGCCGCCCGACGACGAGCACGTCGGCTCCGCCGCCCAGGTCTGCGAGCAGCCCGCCCAGTCCGCCGATGCCGCCGCCAGGGGCTCGCGCGACCTCGGTAAACACCTGCCCGGCGCGCGTCTTGGCATCGGCGTAGACCGAGACCATCGCGGCGTCTTGGCCCGCAAAGTCGAACCGGTCGTCCGGGCGCTCGCCCTCCGCCAGAGGCGCGTCGAAGCGCGTGGCGTAGCCGACGACGCCGATGCGGCCTTCCAGGCTGGAGCTTGTCACGCGGTACTCCGTCCCGCCGCCGACCAGCGTCTCGCCGAGCGCGTCCTTGCGCGCGATCTCGCTGTCGGTCCGGTGCAGCCCGTCGATGCCCAGGCCGCTCACCAAGCCGCCCTGCAGAGCCTCTGGCGGGATGTCCGGGTCCGTGAAGTCGAGCGAGTCGAGTTGGAAGACCGTCGCGTCCAGCGTGCGGCGCGAGGCGAAGGCGCTGGCGTAGAGCCGCGGCGTGATGGCAACGCTCAGACCGACGCCGCGGAAGAACTGGTTCTCGTCGACCGAGCCGTAGGGGCGGATGCCGCGTCCGTTGCGGATCGGCCCGCCGACGGCATCCGGCCCTTTGCCGAAGCCCGCCGCGCGCCACAGCGCCACGCCCTGCCCGTACTCCGCCACGAAATCGCCGATGACGAGCGCGTCGATGCGCCCGGCGTCGAGAATGGCGACGTGCGCCGAGGCGTAGTCGTAGCCGTAGGTCTGCGTCTCGGGGTCCCAGCGGAACTGCTCGCCGGGGTCTTTCTCCAGCGTGAGGTTGAGGCTCACCTGGCGCCGGTAGTTGGCCTGGATGCGCGTGTAGATGCGGTCGCGCGAGCCGGGGTAGGCGCGAAGCGAGTCCGGCCCGGCGAAGCCCGAGGCCACATCCAGGCGCCGCTGCACGCGCTGCGTCAGGCGTGGCTCCAAGCCCGTCACCGCCGTCTTGACCCGCGGCGCCGAGGGAAAGCGCGGCGCGGCGGCGGCGCTCACGTCCAGCGTCGCGCCAATCGTGAGGTAGGGCCGCGCTTCTAGAAACGCCTCTGGCGACATGCCCTCCACGCCCTGGATCTCCGGGAGCGAGCGGAACACGCCAGAGGCTGCACGCTGCCGCACGATCGCCGCCGCCAGAAGCCCGTCCAGCGCAGGGATCTGGGCGAGCTCCGAGACCGTGGCGGTGTTGATGTCGAGCGGGTTTTCGCGCAGGTCCTGGAGCAGTTCGAGCAGGACGGTCGGGTCGCCCGCCGACTCGTCTTCGAGGATGGCTTCGAGCTCGTCCACCACGCCGTCCTGCGGAACCGAGGTCGTGTCCGGCACCGGGTCTTGCGCCGATGCCTCTGGCGCGGCGGCCCAGAGCGCGCAGATCACGAGGAGGAGCGGTGCCAGCCTCTGGCGCCCCCGGATCGGCGTCCGGGGCAGGCGCTGGCTGGCGGAGGTAAGCGTCGTCATGCTAAAACCCGATCTGCAGCGAGACCGCAGGCGTGAGACCCAGGTCTTCGTGGTACTCGGCCGCCACATCGGCCACGAGCGGCCCGGCGTAAAAGCCGACGCCCGCCGAGAACGTCGTCGGCCCGGTTCCAACGCCCGCGCGCAGCGCCAGAGGCTGCACCACGCGCGCCTCCAGCCCGGCGCGCACCGAGAGGTCGCCGTCGAGGTTCTGGTCCAGGTCGAGCGCGAGCAGCGCCCGGTCGCTGGGCCGGTAGGCGACGCCCGCGGCGATGGAGGGCACGCCGCCGAGCGGGCGCGTGAGGTCGTCGTCGGCGTCGTCTAGAAGGGCGAGCGCGTTGCGGAGCGCGAAGCCTGCGCGGACCGTCGGGACCACGTCGCCCTGGACGCCCAGCGAGAGGTGCACGGCACCCTGCGAGCCAAAGCCGTCGATGCTCACGCCATCGTAGCCCACAGCCACGCCCAGCGCGAGCCGCCGCGCCGAGCTCAAGGCCACCTCGCGCGCAAACCCCGCCACGATGCGTGTCTCCGCGTAGGCATCGGTCCCATACGTGCGGCCGCTGGCGGCAAGCGTGCCCAGCGCCAGAGGCACGCTCGCGCTCGCGCCCGCGATGCGCAAGCCGTCGAGCCCGTACGCCTGGCTGGCTTCGACGCCCAGCCCTCTGGGTGCTGTCGCCCAGGTGGCGGGGTTGGCCTGCCCCCACGTCTGTCCGCCCAGCGCGACGCCCACGCGGCCCATCGCGAGGCCTCTGGCGCCGCCTTCGGCGTACTGCGCATGCGCTACAGGCACGCCAGAGGCGAGCAGGAGCAGGGCGAGAAGAGCGGGGCACGCAACATGGGCGCAGACGGGTCGTTGGGGCGGCGTAGCTTTGAGAAGGTAGCCCCCTCCCCCGTGCGTCGAACTGTCCCGCTTTTGCTCGCGCTCCTCTTCGCGAGCGCCGTCCACGCCCAGGAGTTGAACTGCAGCGTGTCCATCAACCGCAGCCAGCTCAACGGCGACGAGTTCGCCTTTCTGGACGACCTCCGCGAGGACGTCTCGCGCTACGTCAACGACCGCGCGTGGACCGAAGACGTGTTTCAGGACCGCGAGAGGATCGACTGCTCGATGCAGATCATCCTCAACGCTGCCGAGGGGTTGAGCATCTTCACCGGTGAGATCGTCGTCCGTGCCTCGCGTCCCATCTACGGCTCGGCGCAGCCCACGCAGCTGCTCCTCGTGAGCGACAACGACTGGGCGTTTACCTACACCCGCGGCCAGAGCCTCGTTTTCGACCCGGAGACGTACAACTCGTTTACATCGGTCTTGGATTTCTACGCCCTCCTGATTCTGGGCTACGATTACGACTCGTTCGCGAGCCTGGGCGGCACGCCGCACTTCGAGCTCGCCCGTCGCATCGCCGAGCGCGCCCGTTCCAACTCCGGCTCGCAGGGGTGGGGCGCAGAGTTCGGCGAGGAACGCTCGCGCTACGACCTCATCCGCGAGCTTCTCGACCCGGCCTTCCTGCCGCTCCGCCGCGCGCACTACACCTACCACTTCGAGGTGCTCGACCAGTTTCTGCTCGGCCCCGACGCCGCCTGGGAGCGCGCGACGGTCATTCTCGAAGAACTGCACGAACTCTTTCTTCAGTTCAACGCGCGCCGCTACGCCACGGACGTGTTTTTTACGGCCAAGTACCAGGAGCTCGCCTCTCTCCTGAGCGAGGCGCCGCAGCGTAGCGAAGCCTATTCGCTGCTGAGCGAGATGGACCCGGTGCATCTCTCGGAGTACGACAAGCTCGTCAGCGGCCGCTAGCCTCTGGCGCGGCGGCGGAGGCGTGAAGGCGTCCGCCAGAGTTCTGCCCGCACATGACCGCGGGTGCTGCCTCTGGCGCCAGAGGCTTCCCCTCACGTGCACCGTCCCGCGCGATCCACTGGCGATCCACTGCGCAGAGCGAGGGGCGCAGCGCTCTCGCACCACGCCCCTCGGCTGTCTTTGTCTGAGACGCTCCGCTACGCGGGCTGCGCGGCGCGGACGGAGCCGTCGCCAGAGGCGGCGAGTTCCTGCTCCATGGCCTCGCGGGCCATCTTGTCGCGTACTTGCGCCTCGATCCACGCGTAGGTGCGAGCCATGCCCTCCTCCAGCGCGATCTTCGGCTCCCAGCCGAGGACTTCGCGGAGCTTGTCGTTGTCGGAGTTGCGGCCCCGCACTCCTTGCGGGCCGTCGATGTGGTTCTTCTCGACGTCGACGCCAGCGGAGTCTGCGATGATGTCGACGAGCTTGTTGATGCTCACCATGCGGTCGCGGCCGAGGTTGAGCGGCTCCTTGTAGTCGCTCATCATGAGGCGGTAGACGCCCTCGGTGCAGTCGTCGACGTGCATGAACGAGCGGGTCTGCTCGCCGTCGCCCCACACGTCAATGGTCGGCTCGCCGGTGAGCTTGCCGACGGCGACTTTGCGGCACATGGCCGCTGGCGCCTTCTCGCGGCCCCCGTCCCAGGTGCCGAGCTCGCCGTAGACGTTGTGGAAGCGCACCGTCCGCGTCTCCATGCCGTAGTCACCCGCGTAGTAGTGGCAGAGCAGCTCGGTAAAGAGCTTTTCCCAGCCGTACGCGTCTTGCGGCGCAGCGGGGTAGGCGTCGGACTCTTTGAGCGCGACCACGTCGGCCGAGGTCTGCAGGTGCTCCGGGTAGACGCACGCGCTGGACGTGTAGAAGTAGCGGTCCACGCCTCCCTTGCGGGCGGCCTCCAACGTGTGCGTGTTGATGAGCACGTTGTTGTGGAGGATCAGGCTGTGGTTGGCCGAGATGAAGCCCATGCCGCCCATGTCTGCCGCGAGGGCGTAGACGTGGTCGATCTTCTGGCCGTCGGGCGCGGGGCGCATGGCCTCCAGGCAGTTGTCCCACCGGCGAAGGTCGAGCAGGTCGAACTGGTCGGCGTCGGTCGCTTTGTACTCCGGCTTTTTGATGTCCACACCGCGGACCCAGTAGCCCTTGGCTTTGAGGTACGTGACGAGGTGGTGGCCGATAAAGCCGCCCGCCCCGGTGACGAGGACGCGTGTGTTCGTGGGGTCGTGGTCGATGTTCATCTCGGTTGGCGAAGGTGAGAGCCCGGGTGCCCGCGGAGGCGAGCAGGGATTGAAAAGGTACCGGGGGCAGCGGCGTTGTGCCGAGAGCCCCTGCGAGAGCTATGCCGTAGGGACTGCGACCGCGTTCTCCCGCCTCTGGCGGAACCGTTGCGCGGCGAATCCGCCCATAAACCGGGGGACGACGTTGGCGTAGCGGCGCCAGAGGCGCCTGGGCTCCATCGCGAGGCGGAAGGCCCATTCGAGGCCTGCCTGCTGCACCCAGCCGGGCGCCTGCGTGAGCAGACCGGCATGAAAGTCGAAGGCCGCGCCGACAGCCAAGCAGACCGCGCCGATGCGCTCGGCGTGCTCGGCGCACCAGCGCTCCTGGCGCGGGCAGCCCAGGCCCACGAACACGATGCGCGCGCCAGAGGCTTTGAGTTGCTGCACGAACGCCTCGTCCTCCTCGGGCGTGAGCGCGCGGAACGGCGGCGAGATCGCCTCGACGATCTTCAAGCCCGGCGCCTTCTGCGGGAGGTTGGTCGAGAGCGCGTCCAGGACCTTCTGGCTGGAGCCGTAAAAAGCCACCGGCACGCCTCTGGCGGCAGCGCGCTCGGCCACGGCCAGCGTCACGTCGGGGCCATAGACCCGGTCTTTCTGGTCCACGCCCAGCGACTGCATCGCGCGGACGACGCTCATGCCATCGGGTACGTTGAGGTCGGCGCCGTTGAGCACGTCCATGAACGTGGCGTCGTCCTGCGCCTCGATGGTGCCGTGCGCGTTGGAGAAGCAGGCGTAGCGGGCCTCGGCGCGCTCGGCCCAGCCGAGGATTTCGTCGGCGGCCTCTGGCGTGGAGCGGGCGTCGAAGCGGACGCCGAGGATGCGGGCGGAGTCGGTCATGGAAAGTGGGTAGCTGTCGTCGGTAGGGACACTCTGCGTGGTGTCCGAACGAGGTTGAAATCGTAGGGGCGTATCGCATACGCCCGTCTTTCGTGCGCCAGAGGCCTCTGGCGCCAGAGGCGGTCAGGAGCGGCGGAAGTCGATGCCCAGGTAGTTGTCCGGCCCGGGCACGACGAGGTTTTTCAATCGGCCGACGCCCAGCGCGAAGTGCGCGAGCGTGGCGAGTGCGCCCAGCCTCTGGCGAGGCGCGAGCGGCACACGGCGGATGGCGGTCACGAAATCTGCCGCGCGGCCGAGTGACGGCAATACCGGCGCAGAATGTTCGATTCCTGACTCGTATTCCAGATAGTCCGCGCGGGAGAGGTGCCGGGCGCTGCCCGCGTGCAAGCGGTGGTCGAACAGCGTCTCATCCACATAGAGCATCGGGCCGCGCAGTAGCAGTTCGGCGCAGAGCGCGTCTTCGACGCCCGGAAGGTCGAACGGCTTGGTGGCGGCGAGCGCCTCGGCGCGCAAGAGGCCGTAGATCATCCACTCCCCCGCTTTGACACGCAGAAAGCTGCCGAAGCGCGCGCTGGCCTCTGGCGCCGAGAGGGTGCGCATCGTCTGTGGCGTCCACTTCCAGACATCGGTTGCGGAGGCGATGAATCCGCCAGAGGCGGGGCTGAATGGGTAGGCGTCGCCTGCGCCGTCGATGAGGCGAATGGCGCTGTGCGCACCGATGGCCTCTGGCGCCGCATTGAGCGCGCTCAGGCAGGCTGCGAGGTAGCCCGGGTGCGGGCGGTCGTCGTGGGCGGCCCACTTGACGAACGGCGCGCCGCTGGCGACGGCGAGCTCGGCGGAGCGGTTGAAGTTGCCGTTGGCGCCGAGGTTGGTGGCGTTGCGCACGTAGCGAATGCGGCTGTCGCCAGAGGCTGCGCGCTGCACGATGTGGGGCGTGGAATCGGTGCTCGCGTTGTCGGTCACGAACGCCACCCAGCGCGTTTCGGTCTGCGCTTGCAGCGCCTCTAGCGCTTCCGCCAGGTACTCTTCCCCGTTGTAGACAGGGACGGCAAAGGCGACTCGGGGACTCTCAGAACTCATGCGGTACGGCCTCTGGCGTGGCTGCCTCTGGCGCGACGGTGATCGATAGCATCGGCGTAAATGCCACGCAACTGTAGGTAGTTGATGCGCCGCGTGAAGCGCTCGCGGTAGAGGTCCCACGTCGCGCGGCGAATCTCCTGCAGGCGCTCGGGGTCGCTCAAGAGCGCACGCACGCCAGAGGCGAGAGCTTCGGGACTGTCGCGGGCGACGAGGTGGCCCGTCACGCCGTCGATGATCATCTCGGGGAAGACGCCGTGATCTGTCGCCACGACCGGCGTGCCCTGACCCATCGCTTCGATGACCACGAGCGGCCAGCCTTCGTAGGAGAGCGAGGGTGCGACCAGGACCGCTGCCGTTCCCATCAGCGCCGTCATCTCGTCCGCGCTGCGCCACCCCAGCCACTCGATGCGGCTGTCGCCAGAGGCTGCGGCGCGCACCTCGGGCGCCATCGCGCCGTCGCCCGCGATCTTGAGGCGCGGAAGCGTGGGGTCCAGCGCCCAGGCGTCCAGCAGGGTCTGGATGCCTTTGTTGGAATCCAGGCGCCCGCCGAAGAGCGCGTAGTCGCCGCCGGGGCCCAGCGACGGCTCGATTTGGAGCGCGTTGGGCTTGACCGCGATAAGGTGTGCAGGCAAGCCACCATCGACGAACAGGCCTCTGGCGAAATCGCTGAGCGCGATGTAGCGGTCGACCTCGCCGCGGTAGGTGCCCGTCGTTTTGTGAATGGCCGTCATCGCGACGACCGCCGCACTGGCGGCGCGGCTGTCGCGGTAGCACGCGTGGCGGATGGCCGGGAGCGCGAGCGTACGGCCCACGCAGTCGTGGCAGATGTGGCCGTCGCGCAGGAGCAGCGCACTGGCGCAGATCAGGCGGAAATTGTGGAGCGTCTGTACGACCGCCGCCCCGCCATCCTGCGCCGCGTGGTACACGCTCGGCGACGCCAGAGGCAGCGTGTTGTGCACGTGCACCACGTCCACGCCCTCGCGCTCGACCGTGGCGCGCACCTCGCGGTAGGATTCGCGGCTCCAGATCGTGCGGGCGGCGAGCGCGGCACGGCTCATGCCCTCTACCTCGTCGTTGTCTAGCGTGTACCGGATCACGCGGTGCCCCGAAGCCTCTAGCAGTTCGCCCTCGATGTCGAACACGCGGTCCTCGCCGCCGGGCTGCTGGTAGTAGTTGTGTACCAGGAGGATCGTCAGCGGCGCATCGGCCTCTGGCGAGGTCCACGGAGCGTCGGAGCTCAAATGCTCGGCAGACGCCAGAGGCATGGGGGGGACGTTCGCTACGCCGTTACCAGGTCCAGGCAACGGGAGCAGCGGATCGAGTCGGGAGGGCACGCGGGGTCGGGGAAGTGGCCTCTGGCGAAGGTAGAGGTTCGCCGCGCCGGGTCGCGAGGGCGTCGGCGTAGATCCCGCGGAGTTGTCGGTAGTTGATGTCGCGCGTGAAGCGCTCGCGGTAGAGCTCCCAGGTGGCGCTGCGGATCTCCACCAGCATCTCGGGGTCGCTCAGCAAGCGGCGCACGGCCGCACCCAGCGCCCTGGCATCTCCGCGCGGGACGAGGTGGCCCGTCACGCCGTCGATGATCATCTCGGGGAAGACGCCGTGATCTGTCGCCACGACCGGCGTGCCCTGGCCCATCGCTTCGATGGCGACCAGTGGCCAGCCTTCGTACCACATCGACGGCGTCACGAGAACGGCCGCCTCGCTCATCAGCGTCGCCATGTCGTCGCCGCCGCACCAGCCCAGCCACTCGATGCGCGGGTCGCCAGAGGCGGCCTCGGTGACCAAGTGCGAGAGCTCGCCGTCGCCCGCGATCTTGAGGCGCGGGAGGTCGGGGTCCAGTGCCCAGGCATCGAGCAAGACCTGGATGCCTTTGCCGGTGCCCAGGCGGCCTGCGAAGAGCGCGTAGTCCCCGCCCGGCCCCTGCAGCGGGTCGCCCTGAAGCATGTTGGGCTTGACCGCGATGCGATCTGCAGGCAACCCGCCCTCGGCGAAGAGGCCTCTGGCGAAGTCGCTCAGCGCGATGTAGCGGTCGACTTTGGAATCGTAGGTGCCTGCAACCTTGTGGACCGTGCTCGTCGCGACGACCGCCGCCGTCGCAGCGGCGCTGCCGCGGTAGCATTTGTGCTGGATGGCGGGCGTGGCGACGGTTTTGCCCACGCAGTCGTGGCACAGCTTGCCGTCTCGCAAGAGGAGTGCGCCGGGGCAGATAAACCGGAAGTTGTGGAGCGTCTGCACGACTGCCGCGCCGCCATCCTGCGCCGCGTGGTACACGCTCGGCGACGCCAGAGGCAGCGTGTTGTGCACGTGCACGATGTCGACGCCCTCGCGCTCGACGATCTCGCAGCACCTCGCGGTAGGCCTCGCGGCTCCAGATGGTGCGGGCGGCGAGCGCGGCGCGGTTCATTCCGTCCACCTCGTCGTTGCGAAGTGTGTAGCGCAGCACACGGTGGCCCCGCTGCTCCAAAATCTCGCCTTCGACCTCGAACACGCGGTCTTCGCCGCCGGGATGCTGGTAGAAGTTGTGCACCAGCAGCACGGTCAGCGGCGTGTCGGCCTCTGGCGCCAGAGGCCGGGCCGTGAGCGTGATCGCCTCTGGCGCGATGGCAAAGCCGTCGCCAGAGGCGCCGTCGCCAGAGGTAGCGCCGCGGGCCGGAGGAGCACGCCAGAGGCGCCGTCACCACTGCCAGGCGACAGGCGAAGGGGTGGGCTGGCGGGAGGGCTCGGGCGGGTCGGGTCGGGACGGCGCGGGTCGGAAGGCATGGCGAGGGGCGGTCGGGCTCGGCGCCGAGCGAGGCAGCGGGGCCTCTGGCGCGTCGAGCAGGGTCGGGTGCGTGCGTTGCAAGCGCGACGCAGCAAGACCCGCGCCGACAACGGTCCAGATCCATATGCCACCCATCGGGCCCTCCAAAAACACGTCGAATGAGGCGTTTACCAGTCCCGCGATCCAGACCGCCGAGAGCCACGCGAACAGTGCCATCCAGCGCCGCTGATCCGCAAGCTTGGCCCGCCACCACGCGCTGCCGACCGTCCAGAACCACACGCCGTGGATCGCGAGCCAGAGCAAGAAGCCCGGCACGCCTGCCCGAGCGAGGATCGTGAGATGCCCGTTGTGCGGGCTACGCAGCCCCTCGTCGATGTCGAGTTCGAAGCCATCGCTCTCCGCGAGGTTGACACCGAAGCCCTTGCCTTGAGCGAAGTACGGCCCGCCAAAGGTGTAGTCCACGATCTTGGTCCACCAGAGGAGGCGCCACTTTTTGGTGCCGTCCAGCGTGTCCGAGCCCGAGCGTCCAAAGATGGAGCCGATGTTCTCGACCACCTGCTCGACCGTGATCTCGCGGCTGCCGCCTTGCACTTCGAGCTTGAGCATCGGCCCGGCGATGGCGCCCACGACGACGAGGAAGATGAAGGCGTAGATCAGCTTGCCGCTTCCCTTGCCCCGTGCCCGGCGGACGCATCGTCCACGCGAGACCGAGGCCCAGGAAAAAGGCCACCATTCCGCCGCGGTTGCTCACCATGATGATGCCGCTGCTGAACGCCGCGAGGCTGATCCACAGCATCGTGCGCTTCATCAGGCCGAGCACCATGAACGCCGTGATGCCGGTCATGTGCACCATCAGGTCGCCACCCTTGGCCTCCAGAAACTTGACGTTGCCCGCCCACGGAAGCTCGGGGATCTGCGCGTAAAACTGCTTGGCCGCGAGGTAGATCACCCACGCGAGCGAGAGCATCACGACCACGAACGTGCGGTAGCGCGTCACCGCCTCGGCGATTCGCTCCGGCGCCGCCAGAAGCAGCGACGCCACGATGATGGCGTAGAAGCCGTAGACGACGATCATGGCGTCGCGCGGGCCGTCCAGTCCGTACGTGCCCAGGTACGGTAGCGTGCGGATCATCGTCCAGACCACGAGCGCGGCCCAGATCCGAACCGTCCACATGCCCAGCACGTGGCGCATTTGCCCCGAGGTCGCCGCCAGCCACAGGCCGACCGCGAGCATCACCTCGCCGATAAACAGCGGCGGCACGCCGATGTACGCAAACGTGCGCGAGAACAGCGCGTAGCCCAAGAGGCACACGCCGAGCACGCGGAGGTAGCGCTCGCCGCCACGGGTGGAGATGCCGCGCGAGAGGCCGGGATTGAAGGTCAGGTCCACGGTTCGGCCTCTGGCGGAGGGATAGGGGATGCGGGATGCAGAGGGATGCGGGGGGCGTCCAGGGCCTCTGGCGCGTGCGCCGAACTCGTGCCGTCGCCAGAGGCCTGAGCCTCTGGCGTGCCGCCGGGTAGAGAAGGTGCGCTCGGCGGGTCACCGTCAGGGGCGTCATCGTCCGGGCCTCTGGCGCCAGAGGCTGTGTTCAGGTGGCGCAGCGCGTCGATGCCCATCGCGAGGGCGCTGGCGAGAGAGATCGCCACAATCGTGAGCAACGCCGTCCGGGCCGTCGTCACGCCGCCGAGGAGCGCCAGAGGCGTGACGGTGAGCACGAGCGCGACGATGCGCGCCCAGAAGAGCTGCCGCGGGCGCTCCATCGCGCGGAGGCACGAGAGCAGCACGACGACCACACCGATGCCGACCGGCACCAGCGCGACGGCCCACATGAGGCCGGCGTAGGCGTCGAACTTGCCGTCGTAGATCAGGCTGAGTGCGGGCGCACCGGCGAACAGCAGCACGGCGCCGTAGAGCCCCGCGAGCACGACGGCCAGACCCGAGAGCGCCGCGAGCGTGCGGCGCCCGGTTCCGTTTTCGAGCGCGCGCACAAACGTGGGCACCATCAGCGTGCCGAGCACCTGAAAGACGTGAACGGCGGGCAGCGCGAAGTTGTACAGCGCCCGCAGCCCGCCCGCCTCGGCCAGGCCGCCCGCGAGGCTCAGCCACATGATGGGCAGGTAGCCCGCCACCCAGTCCAGCCCGCCAGAGGCAACCGCCCAGCGCCCGTACTCGGTGTGCTGCTCGCGCGCCTCGGCCACAAGCCCAGCCTCTGGCGCGGGCCGCAACCGCAGGCCTCCACGTTTGACGAGCCACAGGCCCGAAAGCAGTCCCGCGACGCCGGTCACGCCGACCGCCAGAAGCACGTCCAGCGACTCCACCTCGCCCAGCACGCCCGCGGCGTAGAGCGCCGCGATGCCGCCCAGGAGAAGCACGGCGTAGATCGCGCCCGCGACGGCAGACCGGCGGGGCTCGAACGTCACGTACTGCATCGAGCGCGTGATCCACGTCAGGAGGATGCCGCCCTGCGCGATGGCAATGGCGAGCAAGCCCACGGTCAGCGCCAGAGGCCCGCCGAACAGCCACGTGCCCAGCGCGCCCGCGCCCAGCACGATGAAGCCGATCACGCTTATACCCAGGTGCCCGCGGAGCAGCGTCGCGAAGTACTCCGGCAGGCGCTTCTTGAACCGGCCCGGACCAAACACCAGCATCGGCTCGGTCAGCATGCCTTGGTGGAGCGTGCTGAAGAGCAGAAAAACCGTGAACGCGATGGTGTACGCGCCGTAGGCCTCTGGCGAGAGCCACCGCGCGAGCAGCACGTTGACGACAAAGTTGGCGCCCGCGAAGAGCGCCTGGTCGAGTACGCTCCAGACGCCCTTGCCCGCCCACTTCCGCGCGCTCGCGGCCCGGCTCGGGGCCTCTGGCGGTGCGGGAGATTCTGTAGGCGGTGCGGACATGAAGGGCGCCTCTGGTGCCAGAGGCGAATCGAAATCAGAAAACCACCCCCTGGAGGGGGCTCCCGCGTAGCGGGTGGGGGTGTTCCGCGCAGAGGCTTGGAACTCGGATCGTGCGATGAAGGCCTCTGTGCGCGACCGCGAACACCCTCCGCCCTGCGGGCACCTCCCTCAAGGGAGGAGTGAAATGCGCCTCTGGCGCCAGGGGCGACCTCTCGCCAGAGGCTAGCCGCCCGCGACGGCGTTGATGAGCAGCGCGACCGCCGTGACCGCGCCGACAATGATGCCGCCCTCCTGCCAGCCGAAATTGCGCTTGCGGATCACGTCCACGATCACCGAGTCGCCCTCGCGCAGCGGCGGATACGCGCCGGGGTTGGCGGCGATGTCGGCCGAGGTCGTCGCGTACACCACGCCTTCGGACGGACGAAACAGCCGCACCTCGACGCGCTGCCGCTCGTTGGAGGCGCGCACGTCGTAGTTGGCACCGCCGGTCAGCGCCAGAAGTCGGCTCAGGTCGGTCTGGACCGAGATCTCGTAGAGGCCGGGGTTGCGCACCGCGCCCTCCACCTGAATTTGAATCGTGGCTTCGCCGGGCTGGTGAAACTGGTAGTAGCCGGGGCTGGTGGAGATCACCTGCTCGCTGCGGCCGATGCGGCCGCCTTGCGAGCCCTGACCGAAGGCCTCTGGCGCCAGAGGCAGGAGGAGCAGAAAAAGAGCGCAGAGGGCGAAGGAGCGCATAGGGCGAGGGGTGTGGTGGGCTAGGCGGTGAGCGCCTTGCGGGTGGGGTCGGCCTGTTGCTGCGTGGCGCGGGCCTTGGGCGAGGAGAAACGAGCGCCCTGTGTCTTGGTGTGGCCGACCGCGCGCGACGGCACGAAGCGGTTGAGCACAGCGCCGACGCGCGAGAGGCCTGCGCCCGCGAGTTCGCCCGCGACGTGGCTCATGGCGTCGATGTCGCTCTCGCCCGCTTCCGCGACGAGCAGCGCGGCGTCGGCGTAAGGCGCGAGCAGCGCCGCGTCGGCGGTGCGGAGCGCGGGCGGCGTGTCGATCAGGACGAGGTCGAACGTGTGGCGGAGGTTGCCGAGCAACTCGCCCACGCGCTCAGGCGCCCAGGCGAGGCCCGGGGCCTCTGGCGTCTCGCGAGCCGTGACGGCGAACAGGCCGGGCACGACCGTGCTCCAGTAGACCACGTTGAGGTCTTCGCCGCCCGTTCCCAGCGCCGGGCTGTCGCCCAGGCCGAGCAGCGCGCCCACGGCGGGCGTGCGCAGATCCGCGTCGATGAGGAGCACGCGGCGACCGGCCTGAGCGGCCGCAACGGCGAGGTTGGTGGCGACCAAGCTTTTGCCCACGCCCGCCTCTGGCGCACCGACGAGGACGACCTGCGGCGACGCACCGCCTGCGTTCAAGGCCGCGTGCAGGTGACGGAAGGATTCGGCCTCTGGCGCGAAGGCGTCCGTGATCGTCACCATGCCTGGATGGACCGCGATCCCGTCGACGGTTTTGCGTCCGCGGCCGAGTGCGCCGGTCAGGTCCGGGACCGTGCCGACGACCGTAAAGCCTGCGCCTTCCAGGTCACCGGGCGTGTGGATGCGGCTGTCCGTCGTGTAGCGGAGCGCGGCGGCGCCCAGACCGAGCAGCAGGCCGAGAACCGAACCCAGGATGAGGTTGAGCAGCACGTTGGGGCTGGACGGCTTGCGAGGCTCCTGCACCTCGCGCAGGATGCTCGCGACGGCCAGTTCGGTGCCTTCGGCCATCTCGGTTTTCGCCAGCTCACGCTCTAGCTCGACGAGCGATTCGGAGGCCATCGCGCGGCGGCGTTCGAGCTGCGAGAGCTGCACTTCCTGGCGCGGCTTGGCGCGGAGCTCGCCGCGTGCCTCGCCCAAGCGGGACGAGAGCGATCCGGCGCGGGCGCGGGCGCCCTGAAGTGCCGAGCGCTCGTCCGCGATGCGGCGCTGCAACTCGGCGACGTAGCTGGCGCCGTTGGCGCCGGGGCTGGTGAGATCCAACCCACCGGTGCTCTCCACGCCAGAGGCCCGCTCTTGCGACAGGCGGCGCTGCTCGGCCTTGAGGCCCTGCAGGCGCTGGCTGAGCGCGCGTGTGTCGGGATGAGCGTTGGCATCGCCGCGAAGGTCCGGGTTGGCGCGAAGCGCCTGGGCCAAAAGCGTCTCGTAGCGCGTGATCTCGGTTTGCACCTCGATGCTCTGCGCGCCAGAGGCTGCCGTCGCGCCGCTCTGGGCCAGGCGGGGCTGGATGGAGGCGGCTTCGCTCTGCAACTGCGCGAGCGTGGCGCTGCGCTGGCTGATCTCGGCCCGCGCGAGGTCGAGCCCAGATTCGAGCTGACCGATCTGGCTGACGGTGTTCTGCGTCTGGATCTGCAGGCCCGCGGCGTTCTCGCGCGTCATAAAGGACTGCAGCTGCGACTCGATCTCGGCCAGTTCGCCCTCGCGGGTCATCACCTGGCCTTCGAGCAGCTCGCGCGTTTCGCTGAGGTCGGCGCGGTTGGACTGGCGCGTCATCGCGAGGTACTCGTTGGTGTAGTACCGGGCGATCTTGGCGGCCTCTTGCGGGTTGCGGGCGACGGCCTCGACTTTGAGCGCGTCCACTTCCTCACGAGCGGGACCGACCGACACGATCTCCTCTTGCAGATACGTGCCTAGCACGTCTTCGTCTACGGTGCGGTCGAACTCGGCGGCCGCCTCCTGGACAACCGTGAGGGCTTCGGCGGCAGGTTCGTCCAGGATGGCGCGAGCGGTTTGGCGCGCGATAAGGGGGTTTTCCTGTAGGATCAGCGCCTGGTTGAGGACGCGGTTGGGATCCTCTTGCGCCGAGGCCTCAGCGTTTTCGTCGGGGTTGATGAGGAGGAGGCTGTACGCCGTGTACTCGCGCGGCGCGAGGGCGGTGTAGAGTGCAAAGGCCCCGAGCGTGGCGAGGAAGACGCCGAGGATGAGCCACTTGTGGCGGCGCAGCATCTGCATCCGCTCGCGGAAGGCGCGGCGCGCCTCGGTGCGGGCGGGCGGCAGCGGCGGAACCGGAGGCCCGGCGGGCGCCGTCTGCGGGGCGGGCAGCGAGCGCTGGATGGGCGCGAGCGCCGCGCCAGAAGCTGACGTGGCCCCGGCGGTTTGCGTGCTCGCCTCTGGCGAGCCGATGCGAAAGCCGTCGCGCTCGTTGTAGTCCGGCTGCGCCTCGTCCATGCGGGGAGCGTCGGCGCGCTGGGCGCTGGCGACCGAAGCGCCATCGCCAGAGGAGGCGGGCAGGGGCTCGACGATTTCGGGCGCGCGCCACTCCGCCATCGGCGTGGGATCGAAGACGACTTCCTCGAAGACGGCATCGTGCACGTCGGGGGAAGGCGCGGGCTGCGGGCGCGGGGTCGGAGTAGGTCGGTCCTGCATAGGTCGGGGCGGGGCAGTCGGGGGTATCGGCCGACTCGGGGAGAGACACAAGCGGGCCTCAAGCAAGCGCTGAGCCCCTCCGCGCAACGCAGCCTTGGTCGGTTCTATTGGCGCTCTCGGGTGACGCTCGGCCGGGCTATCCCGCCGCGCCGTCCCCGCACGAGACATTGAACGGATCGCGACTGAGGCCTCTGGCGACGCACGCAGAGCGGGGACAAGCCCGCGCCACAGGCACTGGACGCCGCGTCTTCGCGTGTCTCACATCGAGACAGCATGATAGGCAACGTGGCACCTCAGCCCTCGCGCGCGCCGTTTCCTCACAGCGTTCTACTGCTCGCGCCAGAGGCCCGATCCTGGATGTAGCGAGGACTGGATGGGCGCGGCTAGACGATCAGCATGCAATCGCCGTAGGAATAGAAGCGGTAGCGCTCGGCCACGGCGTGGCGGTAGGCGCGCATAACGGCCTCGCGCCCGCCGAACGTGGCCGTGAGCACGAGCAGCGACGACTGCGGCAGGTGAAAGTTGGTCAGGAGCGCGTCGATGCCGGTGAACGCGTAGCCGGGCGTGATGGTGAGATCGGTCTCGCCAGAGGCCGCATGGAACGCGCCGCTGGCGTCGGCGCTGGATTCGAGCGTGCGCGTGCTCGTGGTGCCGACGGCGACGACGCGCCCGCCTGCCTCGCGCGCGGCGTTGAGCGATGCCGCTGCCTCTGGCGTGACCGTGATGCGCTCGGAGGCCACGCGGTGATCGGCGAGGTCGTCCACCCGGACCGGCTCGAAGGTGCCGTAGCCGACGTGCAAGGTGACGTGCACGCGCTCGACGCCGCCAGAGGCCAAGCGCCCGAGCAGCGCGTCCGTGAAGTGGAGCCCGGCGGTGGGAGCAGCGACGGCACCTGTCTCTCGGGCGAAAACCGTCTGGTAGCGCTCGCGGTCGGCCCGGTCGGTGGGCCGCGCGATGTAGGGCGGCAGTGGAAGCTGTCCGATCTCTTCCAGCGCCTCGCGCTCGGCATCCGCACGCCAGAGGCGCGCTGCCACGCGTGAACCGGACGAGCCGCTTGCCGTCGTCTTCCACGCTCACGATCTCGGCTTTCAGGGTTCCGGGTTCTGGGTTCTGGGTTCCGGGTTGTGTTCGCTCAGGGCTGTGGAGATCTGCCGGGCCTCTGGCGCCAGAGGCACTCCCCTCTTCCTCTCTTCCCCTCTTCTCCCTTCCCTCTTCCCCTAGCCACACCTCTGCGCCTTCGCGGAGCTTGCGGCCGGGCTTGGCGAGCGCGCGCCAGAGGCCGTCATCGCGACGCTCCACCAAGAACAGTTCGGCCTTGCCGCCGGTCGGCCTGTGGCCGAGCAGGCGCGCGGCCATCACGCGGGTGTCGTTGAAAACGAGCGCGTCGCCAGAGGCTAGATAGTCCGGCAGGTCGGTGACGTGGCGGTCCTCGATCTGGCCCGTGGCGCGGTGGAGCACGAGCATCCGCGAGCCGTCGCGCCGTTCGGCGGGGCGTTGCGCGACGAGCGCGTCGGGGAGGTCGAAGACGTAGGCGGCGAGGGCGTCGGCCACAGGCAGAGGTGAGAGGCGAGACGTGCAAACTGCTGGCCTCTGGCGGCGGAGGCAACCGAAGACGGCGGGAGGACGGGTGGACCGCGCCAGAGGCGACGGCTAGGTTGGGGGTCTGCACCCCATGCTCATGACCCGAACCCGGCGCCACGCCCTCAACCTGCTGCTTCAACTCGTCGTCGTCGTCGCGGGCGTCACGATCTCGCTCGGGCTGGACGAGTGGCGGGCCTCTCGCGGCGAGACGCGCGACGCTCGGGCGCTAAAGGTGCAGCTCGCCTCAGATCTCCGCAGCGACCTCGACGCGCTCGATATCTCGCTGGAGCGGAACGCGCGGATGACGGCGGCCTACCGCCGCCTCCTCTCGCCAGAGGCGGCCTCCCTCCCCGACGACTCGCTCGACGTGTACGTCGACCTCGCCGTCTCGTACAACCTCTTCCCCGCCCACGACGAAGCCTATGAGGCGATGCGCCAGACCGGCACCTCGCGCCTCTTGCGTGACCCCGACCTCCGCTCCACCGTGATCCGCTACCACTCGCGGACGCTCGGCCGCGCGCGCGAGTGGGACGACATCAACCGCCAGTTCGTCCTCGACCGCATGATCCCCTACGTCGAGGCCAACGCGCCCGAGCTTAGCGACGCGGCGTCCTCTGGCGGCAGCGCCGGATTCACCGCGTGGACTGGCCTTGCAGACGCGTACCGCGCTCTGGACGACGACACGCATTTTCGAAACCTCTTGCGCACCAACCTGCTGTTCAAGCAGGCACAGGCGTCCGTCTACGCCGTCACGCGCGAGGAGACCGCCGAACTGCTCGACGAGCTCGCCGGACGCTAACGCCAGAGGCCTCTGGCACTGCGGTCAGCCTGCGAACTCACCCCAGACCTCGCGCAGGGCATTCGAGATCTCGCCCACCGTCGCGCCCGCCTCGACCGCCGTCAGCACGCGCGGCATGAGGTTCTCCTCGGTGCGGGCGGCCGATGTGACCGCGTCCATCGCCTCGCGCCAGAGGCCTGCGTCGCGCGTGGCGCGAAGCTCGCCGAGGCGTTCGATCTGCGTCTCGCGGATGGAGTCCGGGACGGTCATCGTCTCGAACGTGGTCGTCTCGTCGGACGTGAATTTGTTGACGCCGACCACGACGGTCTTGCCGCTCTCGATGTCGAGCTGCTGGCGGTAGGCGCTCTGCGCGATGGCGTCTTGGTAGAAGCCCTCCTCGATGGCTGCGACCGCGCCGCCCATCGCGTCGATCTCTTCGATGAGCCGCGTCGCCTCGGTCTCGATATCGGCCGTCAGTTTTTCGACCACGAACGATCCCGCCAGAGGATCGACGGTATTGGTCACGCCGCTCTCGAAGCCGATGACCTGCTGGGTGCGGAGCGCGAGCGTGGCGGCTTCTTCGGTGGGGAGCGCGAGGGCTTCGTCGTAGCCGTTGGTGTGCAGGCTCTGCGTCCCGCCCAGGACGGCCGCGAGGGCTTGGATCGTCACGCGCGCCACGTTCGCCAGAGGCTGCTGGGCGGTGAGAGTCGAGCCGCCGGTCTGGGTGTGGAAGCGCAGCATCATCGCCTTGGGGTCGGTCGCGCCGAATCGCTCGCGCATGATCTGCGCCCACATCTTGCGCGCGGCGCGGAACTTGGCGACCTCTTCCAGGAAGTCGTTGTGGGCGTTGAAAAAGAAGCTCAGGCGCTTGCCAAACGCGTTGACGTCCAGCCCGGCGTCCAGCGCCGCCTGGACGTACGCGATGCCGTCCGCGAGGGTGAACGCGAGCTCTTGCGCAGCCGTCGACCCGGCCTCGCGGATGTGGTAGCCCGAGATGGAGATCGTATTCCACCGCGGAAGCTCCTGCCCGCACCACGCGAACACGTCCGTAATGAAGCGCATCGACGGCCGCGGCGGAAAGATGTACGTGCCACGGGCGGCGTACTCCTTCAGGATGTCGTTCTGGATGGTCCCGCCCAGGCGCGAGAGATCCGCGCCCTGCTCCTTGGCCACGGCGACGTAGAGCGCCAGAAGCACGGGTGCGGTCGCGTTGATGGTCATGCTCGTCGTTACGTCTGCCAGCGGTATGCCGCTGAACAGGCGCCGCATGTCGTCCAGCGAGCAAATGCTCACGCCCACCTTGCCGACCTCGCCCTCCGCCATCGGGTCGTCTGCGTCGTAGCCGATCTGCGTGGGCAGGTCGAAGGCGACCGACAGGCCTCTGGCGCCCGCGGCGAGCAGCGCGTGGTAGCGCTCGTTGGAGGCCTCGGCGGTCGAGAAGCCCGCGTACTGCCGCATGGTCCACAGCCTCTGGCGGTACATCTCGGGATACACGCCGCGCGTGTACGGGTACTCGCCCGCTTCGCCCAGCCGCGCGTCGAGGTCTTCGGGCAGGTCGGCGGCGGTGGCGACGGCGGGAAGGTCTAAGCCAGAGGCGGTCGTGGTGTCGTCAGCGGTCATGCGGGGCGTTGAGTGCGTCCGCGGCAACGCCAGAGGCCGCGTCCCGGTTCGGAGCACGCCGTGCCTCTGGCGGTGCGATCCTGCGACTCCTTTCCCGGATCTCATGCGCGCGCTCTCGATTCTGCTCCCTCTCGCCCTGCTAACGCTCGGCGCGTGCAGCTCTGCCCCCCCGATGGTGCCTGTTCCGGCTGCGCCAGAGGCACGACCGGCAGAGTTTCTCCCCACCGATGGCATCCCGCCCGCAGTCTCTGGCGAGGCGTGCGCAGATCTCGCGCTCGACGCCAGCGCGCTCGACGCCAACGCGCTCGACGCCAGCGTGCTCGACGCCAGCGTGCTGTTCGACGCTACGCCCACAAGCTGGGTGCCCGCGGCCTCGCGCCTGCTCGGGTGTGCGTCAGAGGCTCTCGCGGCGCTGAACCTGGGCGCGGCGGATTCGGCGCAGGCGGATGGGATCTCGCTCTTGCAGTACACGCGGGAGCAGCCGCGCGGACGGGTCACGCTCGTCGTCGCGATTGGCGACGCGGGTGCGGTCGGCGTGAGCATCGCCGAGACGGTGCCGAGACGCCTGACTGAGACGGTGTTCACGCTCCGCGCCGAGCAGGCGCGAGAGGCGGCGGGCGCCGAGCCCATTCCCTCGCCTGAGGGCACGCGCGTGTTTCCGGCCTCTGGCGAGCGCCCGTACGGCGTGCGGCTCGTGCGGTCTCAGGACGTGCTCGTGCTCTCGGTGGTGCGCGAGTAGAGGCCTCTGGCGCCAGAGGCCGTCTAGCGGCAGGCGCCGCGCCGGTCGCCGTGGCGCAGGTGCGCGCGGACTGCGTTGCCGTCAACGCGGAGTGTGCGGCCTTTGTGGCAGACCGCCACCTTTCCGCTCGCGCGCGTGTCGGCGCGGCCTTGTCGGCCGGAGTCGCCGCGCTTGCTCGCCGTAGGCGTGGAGCACGCGGCAAGGCCTACGCAGCAGCCGAGCAGCACGGCCGTCAGAAATCGAGAAGGCATTGGTTCGGTGAGAGTAGACATCGCGAACGGAAGCTCTCACCCGATTGTTCTTTGCGCGCGCCAGCGGCCTCTGGCGCTACAGCCGTTTCTCGAAGCGAATGCGGTAGTCGCGGTAGGCCGCGTTGTAGCCCGCCGCGGTGACCTTAAAACCCGCGGCCAGCCCCATCACGGTCATGCCCGGGTGCTTGTTGGGGAACGTGTCGTAGGCGAACCGGCGGTAGCCCATCGCGCGGGCCTCGTCCATGAGCCGCGCCAGAAGCTCTCGCGCGATGCCGCTGCGCCGAAACGGCTCCAAGACGCCGCCCTTGGCGCTGTAAAACGTGGGCTCGCTCTCGCCATACCCCACCTTGAACCCGACCGGGTCGCCAGAGGCATAGGCGACCAGAAACGTGAGGTGGGTCCGGTCCAGCCGGAAGATTACGCGGTCGTCGCCGAAGATGGCGCGGTTGAGCGCCTGAACATCGGCGTAGCGCGACATGCCCACGCGCTCGATGCGCACATCGGCGAGGGCGTCGAAGGAGCCGGGCGGGGCGTCGAGCTGCATAGCCTCTGGCGATGCGTGAAGCAGAAATGAAGGGTACGGGGTTTCGCGTTCTCTCGCAAGCGCTTACGGGCCCAGCTGCTTCGGCTCCGGGCCGCCCTGCCCCTCCCCGATCTCGGTGCGGTCGCCAGAGGCGAGCGGCGTGGGCTCAGGCGGTGTCTCTTCGACGAGCGCGATGCGCTCCAACAGGGTCTCCGGCGTGTCTTCGAGAAAGCGCGAGACGCGCGTGAGAAAGCCGCCGGAGCCTCGGCGCCAGCGGCTGGCGGGATAGCTGACGTACAGCTCGCGCTCGGCGCGGGTCAGCGCGACGTAGAGCAGACGCCGCTCCTCGTCCAGTTCCTCCTGGACTTTTGACCGCGTACTCGTTGGGCAGCACGCCGTCCAGCGCGTCGATGAGAACCACGGTGTCGAACTCCAGGCCCTTGGCCGAGTGGATGGTCGAGAGCACCAGCGGTGGCTCGTCGCGGTAGGCGCCTTCGACGGCCTCTTGCGTGAGGTCGACGGGGTCGAGCGCGAGGGCTTCGAGCAGGGCACCGCGCGAGGGATAGCTGGCCGCGAGGTCGGCCAACCCGTCCAGGTCGGGTTCGCGGCGGCCCCAGTCGTCGTAGAGGCGCTCGAAGTGGGGGCGGTAATACGCCAGGAGCCGGTCCACCTGGTCCGCCAGAGGCCGTCCATCGCGCAGGTCGGCGAGCAGCGCGGCCAGCGCGCGCACGCCGTCGGCGTAGCGGGCGTCGGCGCCGAACTCCAGGCCGTACGGATCGCCAGAGGCCTCCTCTTGCGCCCCGATCCAGTCCAGGACCTTGCGCACGGTCCGCGGGCCGACGCCTTCGAGGAGCAAGAGCGCCCGGTTCCAGGCGACGGCGTCGGCAGGGTTCTCGGCCACGCGCAAGGTGCGCGACGATGTCTTTGACGTGCGCCGCCTCGGCGAGCTTGAGCCCGCCCACTTTGACAAACGGGATCTGGCGGCGCGTGAGTTCGGCCTCTAGCGCGTAGGAGCACCAACTCGCGCGGAACAGGACCGCCTGCCGCGCCAGAGGCACGCCCGCCTCTCGCGTGCCGAGCACGAGTTCGCACACGAACCGCGACTGCCACTCTTCGTCCGGGCACGGGACCAGTCCGGGCGTCTCGCCGCCTTCTTTTTGCGTGAACAGGCGCTTGTCGTACTTCTCGCGCGCGCCCTCCAACACACGGTTCGCGAGGTTGAGAATGGGCTGCGTGGAGCGGTAGTTCTCCTCCAGCTTGAGCACCCGTGCACCGGGAAAGCGCTCGGGAAAGCCCAGGATGTGCCCCACGTCGGCGCCACGAAAGCGGTAGATGCTCTGCGCGTCGTCGCCCACGACGGTGAGGTTGCCGTGCTCGCTCGCCAGAAGCTCCACCAGATCTGCCTGGACGTGGTTCACGTCCTGATACTCGTCCACGAGCACGTGCGTGAGGCGGCCGGAGACGGCGCGCCGGATGTCTGGCTTGCTCGCCAGAAGCTGGGCCGTGAGGCCGAGCAGGTCGTCGTAGTCCGCGAGCCCGTAGCGGCGCTTGGTCGCGTGGAAGGCGTCGCCCAGGTCCGCGATGGCATCGGCGTGGCGGGCGTAGTGCGGGTGCTCCTCGGCGATGACCTCTTGCACACTCATCCCGCGGTTGGCCGCGCTGGAGAGGATGCGCTGCAGCGAGCGTTTCTTGGGAAAGCGCCTCTGGCGGGAGTCCAGGCCTTTTTCGGTGCGCACCAGATCAATCACGTCGGCGGCATCGGCCTGATCGAGAATCGTGAACCGGTTGGGCAAGCCAATCGCCTCGCCGTGCTGGCGCAGGACTTCGACGCAGAAGGCGTGGAACGTGCCGCCGCGCACCCGCTCGCAGCGCCCGTCCAGCAAGCCGCTGGCGCGGACGAGCATCTCGCGCGCGGCGCGTCGGGTAAACGTGAGCAGCGCGATCCGGTCGGGCTCCACGCCCGTTTCCACCAGATAGGCCACGCGGTAGACCAGCGTGCGCGTCTTGCCTGTGCCCGGCGCCTGCTACGATGAGCGTCGGCCCGCCAGAGGCTGTCGCGGCGGCGAGTTGCTGAGGATTGAGTTCGGCCGCGTAGTCGATCTGGAGATCGGCACGGCGGACGGCGCCAGAGTTGGCCTCTGGCGTAGCGGCGGGCAGGACGAAACGGCGGGCCATTACGCGATCACGCCAGAGGCCCATTCCACGACCACGCGGGCCTGCGCGGTGGCGCGGTGCCACATCTCGTGGTCAACCTCTTCGAGCACCGCTGGGTAGCGCGTGCTTACGGCGTACACATTCAGCCACACACACGACGCAACAGCCTCAGGCACGTGGACCGCAATCATATCGAGCAGCACAGATAGGTCGTGTGTCTTGCGAACCTGCGTCTTCTCCCACACGATGACGGCCTTCAGTGCTTTCTCAGCCGCCTGCTGCGTGTGGAAACACAACGTCTCCAGCAACACGGCCTCTGGCGGGACGGCTTCCGCGAGCGCAAGGTCACTCCTCGCGTACCGCACCCACTCGTCAGGAGAATCCGCAGGGTTGAGAGGAAGATCAGGCGGCATAGAGCTCGCGACCGGTTTTCAGGATCTCGGGGTAGATCAGGCCAGGGTTCTCAGCGTGGCGCGCGAGGTCCGCTTCTCGAACAGCGAGAAAATCTATTGGGACGTGCGGAACTCGGACACGTTGAGCCAAACGCATCATCGTCGCCAGAGGCTTCTGATCGTCCGGGATCACGACGAGGAAATCGTAGTCGCTCTCCGGCCCCGCGTCGCCTCTGGCGTGGGAGCCGAAGAGAATGATCCGCAGCGGGTCCACTTCGCGCACAATCGCCTCCACCACCTGCTGGACCACGCCAGAGGCTTCGAGCGGAGGATGGGCGAGCGTGACGGGCATGTCCGAAACATACCGCGCGCGCCAGAGGCCCGCGAACGAACCAAATCCTCGCCAGAGGCCTCTGGCGGAGCCCGGACGGCGGCAGAGGTGCGGGCTATATTCGAGAGCAGGAGAGGCCCGCCAACGACTGGCGACTGGCCCCCACTCGTCTTCCTCCCGTCGGGCCACAGGCCTGATCTCCCCAGCACAGCGCGCGCCCCATGGGCAAGGTCATCGCCATCGCCAACCAGAAAGGCGGCGTCGGCAAGACGACGACGGCGGTGAACCTGGCCGCGAGCCTGGCCGCGATGGAGCACCCGACGCTCCTTCTCGACACCGACCCGCAGGCCAACGGCTCGTCGAGCGTGGGCGTGGACAGCCGCACGGTCGCCTCGTCGGTGTACGAGGTGCTGATGGGCAGCGTGAGCGTGGAGGACGCGGTCTTGAAGACGGAGATGCCGTTTCTGGACCTCCTGCCGAGCCACATCAACCTGGTAGGCGCCGAGATCGAGATGATCGATCTCTACGAACGCGAGCAGGTGCTCAAAAAGGCGCTCTTGCAAGCGCGGCGCAAATACGACTTCATCGTCATCGATTGCCCGCCCTCGCTCGGTCTGCTGACGCTGAACGCGCTCACGGCTTCCGATTCGGTCCTGATTCCCGTCCAGGCGGAGTACTTCGCGCTCGAAGGGCTGGGTCAATTGCTCAACACGATCAAGATCGTGCGGCAGCACCTCAACCCAGATCTGGAAATCGAGGGCGTGCTCCTCACAATGTTTGACGGCCGCTTGCGCCTGTCCAATCAGGTCGCGAGCGAAGTGCGGCGGTACTTCGGCGACCGCGTGTTCAACGCGGTGATCCAGCGCAACGTGCGCGTGAGCGAGGCGCCGAGCTTCGGCAAGCCGGTCCTGCTCTACGACGTGGTCTCGTCCGGGTCGCGCAACTACATGGCCCTGGCGGGCGAGGTGGTCAAGAACAACGGCCGCTACCTCGCGCAAGAGGAGACCCGAGAAGAAGCCTCTGGCGCACCGCCAGTCCAGGCGCGCACCGCCGAGCCGTCGCAGGCGGCCCGCCCCCCGAGCGCGCGCAACCACGAGCCTCTGGCGCCGACGCCCGCCCGCTCCACGCCAGAGGCCACGCCTGCGCAGGCCGCTGCGCCCGCATCGAGACCAGCGCCAGAGGCTGTACCCACGGCCCGACCGGCGCCTGCATCTCAGCCGCTCGCCGCGGCTCAGCCTGCTACCGCTCAGACCGCGCTGGAGCAGACTGCGCCAAAGGTCCGTCCTGCGCCAGAAGCTCGTCTCGCGCCAGAGGCCACACGTACGCCTGCCTCTGGCGAGCCCGCGCCCAGCGCCCGTGGAGTTTCGGCGGGCGCCAGTGGCCCCGGCGGCGACGGCTCCGCCCCTCTCCCCTCTCTCGGCCGCCCCGCGCCGCGCCCTCAGCACGGCGCTGCGCAGAGCCGCGCCTCTGGCGGCGATGCCGGCACGACGGCTCGGCCCACCGACAACGGCCGTCTCCACCTCCCCTCCCGCGCCACCCCCGGCCGCGGCTCTGACTCCCCCGACTGATGGCCGCCAAAAAAGCCGCCTTGGGCAAAGGCCTGAGTGCCCTCCTCCCCTCCCAGCCCGGCGAGCCCGACGGTGAGGGCGCAGAAGGACTGCCACGCACGCGCCTCTACAACTTCGACGACCGCCAGAGGCTTGCGGGCCGCGTCGCGGATGTGGAATTGGATTCCATCCGGCCCAACCCGTACCAGCCGCGCAAAGATTTTGACGAGGCCGCACTGAACGAACTCGCAGACTCGATCCGCCAGCTCGGCGTCATCCAGCCGCTGACGGTCCGCTCGACGGGCCGCAACCAGTTCGAGCTCATCTCGGGCGAGCGCCGCTTGCGCGCCAGCCGCCGCGCCGGGCTCAAGATGGTGCCCGCCTACGTCCGCGAGGCCACGACCGAGGAAATCTTGGAGATGGCCATCGTCGAGAACGTGCAGCGCGAGGACCTTAACCCGGTCGAGATCGCGCTGGGCTACCAGCGCCTGACCGAAGAGGTGGGCCTGACGCAGGAGCAGGTCGCCGAGAAGGTCTCCAAAAGCCGCTCGGCCGTCGCCAACACGCTGCGTCTGCTCAAGCTGCCGCCGCGCGTCCAGGCGTCGCTGCGCGAAGGCACCGTCACGGCCGGCCACGCCCGGATGCTCGTCGCGCTCGAAGACGAGGACGCCCAACTCGCCCTCCACCGCGAGATCGTGGACGATGGCCTGAGCGTGCGCGAGGTCGAGCGCCGCGTGCGCGCGATTCGCGAAAGCGCCTCTGGCGCCGCGACCGAGCCGTCTCCCACGGCGGAGAAAGTCGCCGAAAAGACCGAGGCCCTGTCCTCGCGCGACAAGCTGCAGATCGAGAAGTACGAATCCGACCTCCGCGACCGGCTCGCGACGCAGGTCCAGATCCGCCACCGCGCCTCGGACGGCGCGGGCACGATCACGCTTTCCTACTACTCCTCCGAGGATCTGGAGCGCGTCATCGAAGCCCTGACGGGGCGCTAAACGTGCGCGGCCTCTGGCGGGCAGGCGCGCTGGCCGCACTCCTGAGCCTCGCCGCGCCTCTGGCGGCGCAGACGCCGGACTCGACTTCCGCGCCAGACTCGGCCGCTGCGCCAGAGGCCGCATCGCGCCCCGCGCCTCTGGCGCCAGAGGCCAGCATCGTGGTCGCAGACAGTGCCGTGGCGGACACCACGCGGACGCCCGGGAAAGCGCTGCGCCGGTCGCTGCTCGTGCCCGGGCTGGGACAGGTCTACAACGGACAGCCCGAAAAGACGCCGTTCGTGCTCATAGGCTTGCTCGGAGCGGGCGCGTACGTGGCGTACAACCACGACCGCTACCTGCTCTACCGCCACGCGTTTCTCTATCAGCAGCGCGAAGAGAGCGGGCAGGACCCCAACGAGTTCGAGCGATTCGCCGATGAATGGGTCGAGGCCGGTTCGCTCCAGGCCATTCGCCTGCGCGACCTGCGAGACAACGCGCGCTCCAGCCGAGACATCGCCATCGTCCTCACGGGCGCCGTCTACGCCCTGCAGGCACTCGACGCCTACGTCTCGGCACATCTCAAAGACTTCGACGTGAGCGACGACCTCTCACTGCACATCGCCCCCGAGGCCTCTGGCGGCGCCACGCTCACACTGCGGCTCGGACTGTAATACACGAGCCTTCAACGCCGTTGGCGGTGTACTCAGGCGCCAGAGCCCGAACGCCTGACAACGCCTCTGGCGCACCCCAGCGCCGTTCTCAGGCTCTTGGCGCGCCGCGGACCCCGTCTGCACACGCCCCGACTATCTTCAAGGACTTCGCCAGCGGCTCCCCGTCCCGCCATGTCTGCTCTCGCTTCCCGTCGCGACCCCGCTTCTGCCTCTCAGGCACCCAAGGCCATCTTCGAGAAGGCCCGACAGTTTTTCGCGCCCGAGGGCCGATACGTGCAATCCAAGGCCGCGGGTGTGTACCCGTATTTCCGCCCTATCGAGGTCGCCGAGGGCACCCGAGCCGTGATCAACGGCAAGGAGGTCATCATGGCTGGGTCTAACAACTACCTGGGGCTCACAAACCACCCGGCGGTGGTGGAGGCGGCACAGGCGGCCATCGAGAAATACGGCTCTGGCTGCACCGGAAGCCGGTTCCTCAACGGCACGCTCGACCTGCACATTGAGCTCGAAGCGCGCTTGGCGCGTTTCATGGGCGCAGAGGCCTGTGTCCTGTTCTCGACGGGCTACATGACCAACCTGGGCGTTATCCAGTCCATCGCGGGACGCGGTGACCTGCTGTTCTCGGACAAAGACAACCACGCGTGCATCGTGGCGGGCACGCAGGTAGCTGCCGCAGAGACCGTGCGCTACCGTCACGATGACATGGCGCACCTCCGGCTTCTCCTGGAGAAGTACAGTGCTGAGCGCCCCGATGCGGGCAAGATCATCGTCACCGATGGCGTCTTCTCGATGTCCGGCACCATCGCGAACGTCCCTGGGCTCGTCGAGCTCGCCGAAGAGTTCGGCGCGGGCCTCATGCTCGACGACGCGCACGCCGTCGGCGTGGTGGGTCCCGGCGGAAAAGGCACGGCCGCGCTGTTCGATGTCGTAGACAAGGTGGACTTCACGACGGGCACCTTCTCCAAGTCCTTTGCCAGCCTGGGCGGCTTCGTCGTTGGCTCGCACGAGAACATCGAGTACATCCGCCACACGGCGTCTGCTCACATCTTCAGCGCGTCCATGCCGCCCGCGAACGTCGCGACGGTCCTGGCCTGCCTGGACATCCTCGAAGCCGAGCCCGAGCGCCTCACGCGCCTAGACGAGGTCGCGAACAAGATGCGCGACGGCTTCCGCGCCAGAGGCTTCAACGTGTGGACCAGCCAGACGCCCATCATCCCGGTCGTCATCGGCGATCAGCTGACGTGCCTCCGCATGTGGGGGGACCTGCTCAAGGAAGGCGTGTTTGTCAATCCCGTCGTGCCGCCCGCCGTGCCGCGCGGCCAGTCGCTCATGCGCACCAGCTACATGGCGACGCACTCGGACGAGGAGTTGGACGAGATTCTGGACATTTTCCAGCGCGTTGGCATCCAGCACGGCGTGGTCACAGAGGACGGCAAGCCCGGCACCCTCGTCCGCGACCACGGCGACGCGATGGGCGAGGCCGTGCCGCCATCGCTACAGGGATGAGCGCCTCTGGCGAGATGTGAGTCCAGCCTCTGGCGCCAGAGGCTACTCCGGCGGCTCTGCGAGGTCCGGACTGTACGAGCCGCGCGGCGTCTCCGCCTCTGGCGACGCGGCGAGACGCGGACGTGGGTCGAGATCGTCGTGCTCCGGCTCGGCGGCGAGGATGAGGCGCGGACCGCGGTCGTAGGTGAAGTAGCTGTAGGCCCAGTTGAGCAAGACGGAGATCTGGTTGCGGAAACCCGCCAGTTTGACGACGTGGAGCAGCGCCCAGCCGACCCACGCGAAGAAGCCCTTCATTGTGAACCCGTTGGGCAGTTCCAGAATCGCCGCGTTGCGCCCGATGGTCGCCATCATGCCGAGGTCGGTGTAGGCGAACGGCGTTGCCTCCAGGCCACGGAGCGCGCGCTCGATCTCGCCCGCGGCGTGGATGCCCTGCTGGATCGCGACCTGCGCGACTTGCGGGTACAGGTCGCCTCTGGCGTCGCTCGCGCCCGCAGCATCCCCAACGACGAACACCTCGGGGTGTCCGGGCACGCGAAGCGAATCGCCCACGACGGCACGGCCCCCTCCTGTCTGCTCGACTCCGAGCGTTTCGATCAGCGGGTTCGCCCGCACGCCCGCGGCCCAGATCACCGTCTGCGCCTCGATGCTCTCGCCAGAGGCCAAGTGCGCGGCCTCTGGCGTCACGCGTTGCACCTGCTGACCCAGCCGCACGTCGACGCCGCGGCGCTCCAGCGCGCGCTTCGTGTAGGCCTGAAGGTTCGGCGCGTAGGCTTGCATGAGCGCGTCGCCGCCGTCCAGGAGGATGACTTCAGCCTGCGTCGCGTCGAGGCTGGGAAAGTCCTGGTCCAGCACGGCGAACAGTTCCGTGAGAGCGCCCGCCGTCTCGACGCCCGTCGCGCCGCCCCCGACGACCACGAACCGCAGCGCGCCAGAGGCGATAGCCGATGGGTCGCGGTTGGCCGTCTCGAACTGGCGCAGCACGTGCGAGCGGAGCGCGATGGCATCTGGCACGTTTTTGAGCGGAAAGCCGTAGCGCTGCGCCCCGTCGACGCCGTAGTAGGCCGTGCTGGCGCCGGGCGCGAGTATCAGGTAATCGTAGGGCACCGGCATCCCCGGCTCCACCTCCAGCCTCTGGCGCGCAAGGTCGACGCTCGTCACCGTGCCCAACCGGAAGTCGACGTTTTTCTGGTCGTGGTAGAGGTGCCGCGCAGGCTGCGTGATGTCGTCCGAGTCCAGCCCGGCGGTGGCGACCTGATAGAGCAGCGGCTGGAATTTGTGGTAGTTGTTGCGGTCGACCACGAGCACGTCCACGGCCTCGCGCTTGAGCGCCTTGACGGCTTCCATTCCACCGTGCCCAGTCCCGACCACCACCACGCGCGGCCGCTGACCGTCTGGACCGTGTTCAAAGCTGCGAATCATCGGGCCTGCCATCGTCACTACCAGAAGTGTGGCGCTGCTACGCCAGAGGCCTCTGGCGAGTTGAGGAGCCGAGCCCGGTTCGCGACGTGTTCACCGCGCTCTACGCCAGGCAATGCCGAGCTGCGGCATCAAGCAGAACCCGTTCGCGCATCATTCACGGGATCAAGGGCATCTTTATGCCGCACCGCGTCGTTACCCTGACACAATGCAGCAACACCCCCCTAGCATGACACTCCGCAAGACCCTGGCCGCCGCCTGCGCGGCCGTCCCCGCCCTCCTGACCTTCGCGGTCTACACCGCTCGCATGAGCGATTTCAAGATCGACCTCAGCGCCGATGACCTCGACGGTCAGCTCCTGGGCCGCAACGACGACTAGCGCGTCTCGCACGCGTCAGCACATCCACCGCCAGAGGCACTTCGGTGCTTCTGGCGGTGTTGTGTCAGGCGGGTGCGCTCAGGCCTCTGGCGGCGAATCGATCTCGCCATCGTGCCCGTGGTGGTCACCGTGCTCCTTGACGTAGCGCTTGTTGTAGTCGCGCTCGTTCTCTGCCTCGATCTCGTGCTCCGTGATGCTCTCGGTGCGCGTTTGCACGCGGTCAAAGGCTGCCACGTCTGGTGTCGAGCGGCTCGCCGTCGGTTTCTGGCTCTAGAAAGAGCGACCCGGCCTGTGGCGGATCATCCGTAGGCGTATCGTCAGCGGGCGTGCGTGGGTCGTCAGACATGGCTGTGTGGGAAGTGAGGCGCGTTCTACCCGATGCGCTCACGAGGGGTCCCCTTCGCCTCTGGCGCAACGACACACGCCCCCGCCAGAGGCTTCTGGCGAGGGCGCTCTCGTCTTGTCTGGGCGCGAGGTTACTTGATGAACAGCATCTCGCGGTAGGTCGGCATCGGCCACAGATCCGCAGGGACAGCCTGCTCGATCTCGTCACATGCCGCGCGGGCCTTCGCCATCGCGGGGACCACCTTGCTCTCCATCGCGGCGGCTTCGTCCTTGGCTTTGTGAGCCGTGGCGAGCGCTTTGTCCAACCCGGCGAGAGCCTTGGTGAGCTTGTTGACCTCGGCTACGACGCGCTCGGCGGTGTTCTTGGTGCCGCTGTCGTCCAAACCCATCGCGTTGATCGCGCCAGAGGCCTCGCCCAACTCGCCGAGGTAGCGGATCGCGGCGGGAAGCACGAGCGTGCGCAGCATTGTGCCTGTCGTGGCGGCTTCGATGTTGATCGTCGTCGCGTACTGCTCGATGAGGATGTCCTTGCGGGACTCCAACTCGCGTTCGGTGAGCACGTCGAACTGCTCGAAGACCGCTACGTTCTTGGACGCTGTGAGCGTGCCCAGCGCCTCTGGCGTGGTCTTGAGGTTGAGCAGACCGCGCTCGGCCGCCTCGTCCTGCCACGCCTGTGCGTAGCCGTCGCCGTTGAAGACGATGGCCTTGTGCTCGCGGACGGTCTCGGCGATGACCTCTTGCGCGGCGCTCATGAGCGCCTTCTTGTTGCGCTTCTTGCCCATCTTGGCCTCCATGCGCTCCACCATATCCGCGATCGCTTCGGACGCGATGGTGTTGAGCACGACGAGCGGGAAGCTCACCGACTGGCTGGAGCCGACCGCGCGGAACTCGAACTTGTTGCCGGTAAAGGCAAACGGGCTCGTGCGGTTGCGGTCGCCCGCGTGGCGCGGAAGCGTCGGCAAGACGGGCGAGCCCAGGCCGAGCAGACCGCTGGACGTGCTGGAGGTCGCCTCGCCAGAGGCCAGGATCTGCTCGAACACGTCCGTTAGCTGGTCGCCGAGGAAGATCGAAATGATGGCCGGGGGCGCTTCGTTGGCACCCAGACGGTGGTCGTTGGCGGCGGTCGCGATGCAGGCGCGGAGCAAATCCTGGTGCGTATGAACGGCCTGGATGACCGCGGCGCAGAAGAACAGGAAGAGGGTGTTGGAGTGCGGCGTGTCGCCGGGCTCCAAGAGGTTCAGGCCGGTATCGGTCGACATCGACCAGTTGACGTGCTTGCCGCTGCCGTTGACGCCCGCGAAGGGCTTCTCGTGGAGCAGGCAGGCGAGGCCGAAGCGCGGTGCCATCCGCTGCAGCGTCATCATCATGAGCTGCTGGTGATCCGCGGCGATGTTTGCGTTCTCGAAGATGGGCGCGAACTCGTACTGGCCGGGCGCTACCTCGTTGTGGCGCGTCGAAACGGGTACGCCGAGGCGGTACAGCTCGGTCTCGACGGCGTTCATGAACGCCATCACGCGCTCAGGAATGGAGCCGAAGTAGTGATCGTCCATTTCCTGCCCGCGCGGCGGTGCGGCGCCGATGAGCGTGCGGCCGGCCGTGACGAGGTCGGGGCGGTCCAGGTAGAAGCTTTCGTCTACGAGGAAAAACTCCTGCTCGCTTCCGCACGTCGCGTAGACGCGGCCCACCTTCTCGTCGAAGAGGCCGAGCGCGCGTTTGGCCTGAGTGTTGAGCGCTTCCATGCTGCGCAGCAGCGGAATCTTGTGGTCCAGCGCCTCGCCTGTCCAACTCGCGAACGCCGTCGGGATGCAGAGCGTGGCGGAGCCGTTGTGCTCGACCAGGAAGGCGGGACTCGTCGGGTCGTAGGCGGTGTAGCCGCGGGCCTCGAACGTGGCGCGCAGACCACCACCGGGGAACGAGGACGCATCGGGCTCGCCCTGCACGAGCGCCTTGCCGGAAAACTCAGCGACCGCGCCGCCGCCCGCGTTGGGCGTGATAAACGAGTCGTGCTTTTCGGCTGTGCGGCCGGTCAGCGGCTGAAACCAGTGCGTGTAGTGCGTCGCGCCGCGCTCGACGGCCCACTCCTTCATCGCGAGCGCTACGGCGTCTGCGATGGTCTCGTCGAACGGTTCGCCGTTCTCGATGGTGGCCGTGAGGCGCTTGTACACCGCCTTGGGCAGGCGGGACTTCATCTCGGTGAGGCCGAAGGTGTTGGAGCCGAAGATGACCTCCACGTCGGTAGACGTGGTGTGGCCGTTGGTGCGGGTGCGGGACAAGGTGGAGGGCATTGGGAGAAGGAAAACTGCCGGAGTGAGGAAAACGAGGGTCGCCAGAGGCCTCTGGCGGAGGGTCAAATCAGGAGGTCGGCGCAGAGACGCCACGGTGTGGCGTCTCTCCCGGGAGCGCAGCCTCTGGCGCCAGAGGCGCAGGCGCGCCGGAGGCTAGTCGGTGGGCACGAGCGTCATGGGCGCGGCGTCGAGGTAACGGGTTTCTTTGAGCGTGGAGAGCACCAAACTGGTCTCGGTCCCGCGGACGCCCGGAAGCGCCTGCAACGCGCCGAGAAGCGCTTCGAGCGCAGCCGTGTTAGCGACGCGGACTTTGAGCAGGTGCGAGCCGCCGCCGGTGACAGAGTGCAGTTCCTGCACCTCGTGCATTTCAGTTACGGCGTCGATGAACTCGGTGTAGTGCTCGGAGCCTGTGGAGCGCACGCGGACAAACGAGGTGATGTCGCGCCCGAGGCGCTTGGCGTCCACGACCGCGTGGTAGCCCGTCACGACGCCGCGCTCTTCGAGCTTGCGCATCCGTTCGCTCACGCTCGGGATGGAGAGCCCCACCGCCTCCGCGATCTCGGTTCGCTTGATGCGGCCTCGGGTCTGGAGCAGGCGGAGGATGGTGGCGTCGGTGTCGTCGAGTCGTTCCACGGGGTGTTTTGGAGGCAACGCGCCCAAGGTATCACGCCTACTCACGCAGGACAGCCTGTTTGCCTTACTTGTTTACACCTTCGCATTACACCGCCTCACTTCCTGCACCCACGAACCACTCCGAGGCCTCTGGCGCGACGGTGTTCGTAGATTCGGCCTCTGGCGAGCGCACCGCGCCAGAGGCGATATCGCCGTCGGGCCTGTAGCTCAGTTGGTTAGAGCAGTCGACTCATAATCGATAGGTCGCGGGTTCAAGCCCCGCCGGGCCCACTTCGCCTCTGGCGCCAGAGGCGGGGCGTTGTTGTGCGACGCGGCACGGCTTCGGTTTCGCCAGAGGCCTCTGGCGAGGCGAGCGCAGATTGCCAGAGACGCCCGTGGAGTGCGCTACTCGCCCTCCAGGACTCGCGCCGGGTCGGCCTGCGCGAACGCGTCGAGCGCCTTGAGCGCTGGCTCCAGGCCCGGAGGAAGACCTGAGCACCTCCCAACGGTGGCGCCAAACCGCAGCGGGAGTTGTGGCGCGCTGCCAATCCGAGGGCCAGGCTCGAAGCCAGAGAGCCTGCCGTACTCTGGTCCCCGCTGCACGGCCTCGTTGGGTGTGGCGTAGGTGTAAAATCTGCAGGTGCCGCCGTTACGGAAGTCGAATTCCGAGGCGCGCGTGACGCCTACCATCCGCAGTGTAACCGTAAGCACGTAGGACTCCACGATGTCGACGCCCGCGGCCTCCAGGTAACGTTCCAACCCTTCTCGGCTGGTCAGCGCCTCCGGCGCGAAAGGCCGCGCCTCGTCGGCCATGGTCGCGGGACCGGCACAGCCGGCGAGGAGGACGATCAGGAAGGCGTAGCGCATCGGAGCGGGCGGAAGATGGGCAGCGGTAGCAACCAGACGCGTCGCCACGCTTTGGAGTAACGGACTTTGGAGGCTCTCGGCGGTTCCGGCCCCGTCGCCAGAGGCCTCTGGCGGTGACGCACGCTGTCAGGGGGTACCGGTAGTTTCCCGCATGGCTGCTGCTTCTCCCCCGCCCCACGTTCTCGACACTGACATCCAAGAGCTCCCCGGCGTGGGTGAGCGCCGCGCTGAGCCGCTGCGCAAGGCCGGGATCCGCACGTTCCGCGACCTCTTGCGCCACTACCCGCGCCGCTACCTGGACCGGAGCACGATCACGCCCATCCGCCAGATCGTCGACGGCGGGACCGAGGCCATCATGGTGGTCGGGACGGTCACGAGCAAAAGCCAGGTCGGGCAGGGCCGCAAGGTGCGCTTCGAGCTCAAAGTCATGGACGAGAGCGGCGGCACGCTCAAAGCCGTCTGGTTCCGCGGCGGGCACTACATCGGGCGCCAGTTCCGCAACGGCGACCGGCTCGCGCTCTTCGGCAAGGTCGAGAAGTACGGCTCCACGTTTTCGATGGCGCACCCCGACTTCGACAAGCTGGACGACACCAAGGCGGCGCTCGACACCGGCCGCATCATCCCGCTGTATCCCGGGACCGCCGCGCTCGAAAAGGTCGGCCTCACGAGCCGCGCGTTTAGGCGCCTCATCTACGGGCTCATCAAAGAGCACGGGATGGCGATCCCCGAGGTGCTCCCCGAGTCCGTCCGCCAGAGGCACGAGTTGATCGACGGCAACGTCGCGCTCCGGGCTGTCCATTTCCCCAAGTCGCGAGACGAGCTGGGCCGCGCCGTGCGCCGCCTCAAGTTCGAGGAGTTCTTCTTCCTCCAAATGCTCCTCGCGCTCACCAAAGGCCGCCAGAAGCGCGAGCCCGGGACCACGCTCGCGGGCATGGGGCCTCTGGCGACGCGGTTCGTGGACGAGGTGCTTCCGTTCGAGATGACCGGCGCGCAGAAGAAAGCGCTGCGGCACGTGGCGCAGGACACCGCCTCTGGCGCGCAGATGAGCCGTCTGGTGCAGGGCGATGTGGGCAGCGGCAAGACCGTGGTGGGCGTGGCCGCGATGCTGATGGCGGTGGACGCAGGCTTCCAGGCCGCGTTCATGGCGCCGACCGAGATCTTGACCGAGCAGCACTACGCCAACATCAAGACATATCTGGAGCCGCTAGACCTCAACGTGCAGCTACTCATCGGCGGGCAGCGCAAGAAGCTGCGCGAGGAGATCCTGGATCTCATCGCCAGAGGCGAGGCCGACGTGGTCGTGGGCACGCACGCGCTTATCGAAGACACCGTCGCGTTCAAGAACCTCGGGCTGGCCGTCGTAGACGAGCAGCACCGCTTTGGCGTGATGCAGCGCGCGAGCATGTTCAAGAAGGGCAAGCGCCCGCACATGCTCATGATGACCGCCACGCCGATTCCGCGCTCCCTCGCGATGACGGTCTACGGCGACCTGGACGTGACCGTCATGGACGAGATGCCTGCCGGTCGCAAGCCCATCGAGACCAAGCTGTTCACCGAGAAGCGGCGCGAGGACATGTACGAGTTCGTCAAGAAGCAGCTTCGCACCGGGCAGCAGGCGTACGTGGTCTACCCGCTCGTGGAGGAGAGCGAAAAGCTGGACCTCAAGGACGCCGAGAGCGGCGCCGCCGAGCTCATGGAGCGCTTCCGCCCGTACACCGTCGAGCTGGTCCACGGCCGGATGCTGGCCTACGAGAAGGAGGAGGCGATGGAGCGCTTCAAAAACCGCGAGGCCGACATTCTGGTCGCCACGACCGTCATCGAGGTGGGCGTGGACGTGCCCAACGCGACGGTCATGGTGATCGAGCACGCCGAGCGGTTCGGCCTCAGCCAGTTGCACCAGCTCCGGGGCCGCGTCGGGCGTGGCGGCGAGCAGTCCTACTGCTTCCTCATGGCGGACTACAAGCAAACCGCCGACAGCAAAGAGCGCCTCCAAGCGATGGTGGACACGACCGACGGCTTCGTCATCTCCGAGACCGACCTCAAGATCCGCGGCGCGGGCGACTTTTTCGGCACGCGCCAGTCGGGCCTCCCAGACCTCAAGATCGGCGACGTGGTACGGGACCAAGAGATCCTGGGCGAGGCGCGAGAGGCCGCCTTCGCGCTCGTCGAGGAGGATCCCGACCTCACGGCGCCAGAGGCCTCTGGCGCGCGCGAGCACTTCGCGCGGACGGCGCCGAAGTCGCTGGGGTTTGCGCGCGTGGGGTGAGCCGCTGGGGCACCGGGCACCGGGTTCTGGGTTCTGGGTTCTGGGAATCAAGTCGATCTCCGCCTCTGGCGCTCAGCCGAACCCCGTTCCGCACGCCCGTAGCGTCGCGGCATGCCGCGACGTGTCGCAGGGTTCCTCGAGGCGAGGCCTCTGGCGCCAGAGGCGGGTGGAGCACCGGAGCCTTCTGCAGCCCCGACGGGGCATGCCCCTTCGCTACGGAGGACGGTCTCCTCTCTGCGCACCGCCCGCACCCGGGCACCGCGGCGGGCACGCCGCGTTAGGCAGCGCCCCACCTGCCTCTGGCGCCATGCCCGACGCCCTTCCCGCCGCCGCCTTCCGCCGCGCCGACGAATCCGACGACCGCCTCTTCTACACCGCCCCGCGCCTCGTCCACCACATCGACAACGGCGCGCAGAGCGCGGTGACGGCGCTCTACCGCGAGCACCTCGCCTCTGGCGCCGACGTGCTGGACCTGATGTCGAGTTGGGTCAGCCACCTCCCGCCAGAGGTCGGGTACGGGCGCGTGGCCGGGCTGGGTCTGAACGCGGAGGAGTTAGCGGCCAACCCGCGCCTGAGCGAGCGCGTCGTGCAAAGCCTCAACGCTGACCCCGCGTTGCCGTATGCCGATGCGGCATTCGACGCCGCGATCTGCTGCGTAAGCGTGCAGTACCTCACGCGCCCCGCCGAAGTGTTCGCCGAGGTCGCGCGCGTGCTGCGGCCTGGCGCGCCGTTCGTGGTCACGTTTTCCAACCGCTGCTTTCCTACAAAAGCCGTGCGGGCGTGGCACGCGCTGGACGGACGCGGTCACGCCGCGCTCGTCTCGCGCTACGCCGAGGTCGCGGGCAGATTCGGGCCACCCCACGTGCACGCGCACCTGCCCGCCTCTGGCGATCCGCTGTGGGGCGTCGTTGTGCGGCGCGACGGGGAGCGCGCCAGGGCACGGCACGGCGTAGCAAGGCTCTCTGGCGCCAGAGGCTCAGACCGCGACGGGGTTCAAGATCTCGCGGCCCAGCTCCGCCAGCGCCTCCAGCGTGAGCGACTGCGGACCGTCCGAGAGCGCCTGATCTGGATCCGGATGCGCCTCCACGATGAGGCCGTGCGCGCCGACGGCCAGCGCGGCGCGGCACAGCGCCGGCACCCAGCGGCGGACGCCAGCGGCGTGGCTGGGATCTACGATGACAGGCAAGTGCGTGCGCTCGCGCGCGACGACGACCGCCGAGAGATCGAGCGTGTTGCGCGTCGCGGTCTCGAACGTGCGGATGCCGCGCTCGCACAAAATGACGCGCTCGTTGCCTCCCGCGAGGACGTACTCCGCCGCCGCCAGCCACTCGTCGATAGACGACGACATGCCACGCTTGAGCAAAACCGCCGTCTGCGTGCGCCCCACCTCCTTGAGCAGCTCGAAGTTTTGCATGTTGCGCGCGCCGATCTGCAGCACGTCGGCCTCTCGCGCGACCGCCTCCACATCGCGTGGGTGCAACACCTCGGTCACGATGGGCAGGCCGTGCGCGCGGCCCGCCTCGTGCATCATCGTCAGCCCCTCGAAGCCCAGGCCCTGGAAATCGTAGGGCAGCGTGCGCGGCTTGAAGCAGCCGCCGCGCAGCATGCGACCCCCGGCCTCACGGACGCCTCTGGCGGACTCGAAGATCTGCTCACGGCTCTCCACCGAGCACGGCCCCGCGATCAACACCGGCGGCTCGTCTCCGCCGATGCGGATATCGCCGATCTGCACGACCGTATCCGGGCGGTCGCCACGGTCCACCAGCTTGGCGCGGCGGGCCTTGACGCTGGCGGCTCCGCGCGTGGCGGGTGCGCGCGTGGCGCCAGAGGCTGCCTCTGGCGTGGCCGTGCGGTCGCGCCCGGCGTGGAAAATGGGATAGGAGCCCAAAACCCGGAGCGACTGCGTGCAGGCGCGAGCCGACTGGATCGCAGCGGTGACCTCTGGCGTGCGCGCGTCGCCCTCGATGTCGACGTAGAAGAGGCTCTGAAACGGCGTCGTGGGCGAGGGGCGGCTTTCGAGCTTGGTCAGGTTGATGTCGGCCTCGGCGAACACCCGGAGCAGTGTGGAGAGCGCGCCGGTCTCGTGATCTGTCGAAAGCACGAGCGAGGTTTTGTGCGGCAACCGCGCGTCGTGCGCCAGAGGCTCGGCGGCCACGATCAGGAAGCGCGTGAAGTTGTCCTTCCGGTTGGCGATGTTGCGCTTGATGATATGCAGGCCGTAGCGCTCGGCGGCGTCCTCGCCCGCGATGGCGGCGCGCGTCGGGTCGCCGGATTCGGCCACGAGCCTGGCTGCACCCGCCGTGTCGTCCTCGGCCTCCACGCGCGCAGAGATAGAGTCCAGGAACAGGCTGCACTGGCGGATGGCCTGCGGGTGCGAGCCCACGCGCTGGATCTGTTCCACTTCGACAGCCTCTGGCGCCATCAGGCAGTGCTCCACTTTCAGAATCTCCTCCCCCACGATCTGAAGTCCCGGCGCCACGAGCAGATCGTACACGCCCGAGATCGGCCCGGCCGTCGTGTTTTCTACGGGCAGCAGCGCGCGGTCGGCCCGGCCCGACGTGAGCGCTTCGAGTGCGCCGCCGAACGTCGTGGAGCCTTCCATCGTGACGCCGTCCATCGCGGCATAGTGGTGCCGCGCCGCCGAGTGGCTGTAGCAGCCCGGCACGCCCTGGTACGCGATGCGCAACCCCGACGCCTCGCCAGAGGCCTGGGCCGACTGGAACCGGACCGAGTGGCGCAAGATCTCGCGGTACAACTGGCTCGCGAAGTAGCCGTCCACGCCCGCCTCTTCCGCCAAGGCGTGGACGCGGGCCAGCAGCGACTGCTCGCGCTGCGCGTCCTGCAACGGGAGCGCGTCGTCCTCGATCTTGAGTTCGGCGACATCGCGCACCAAAAGCTGCCGTTCGGCGAGAGCGGCGATGAGGCGCCGGTCGGTGGCGTCGAGGGCGTCTCGGAGGGAACGGAGAGAGTCAGACATAGAGCGGGAAGGCAGGAGCGCGAGTGGCGTCGCCTCTGGCGCCAGAGGCGCGCCGGGCGTGGGCAACAAAAAAGCCCGCTCGGGAGGAGCGGGCTCGGCAGAAGAGTCGTGTCAGCGTTCGGCTAGAACGCGGGCCACGGCCCATCGGTACCGGCCCGCGTATCGAGATACGCGGGGTCGATAAACAGATAGACGGCAGCGGCGAACGGCATGGCCCAAGACTACTCGCGCCAGAGGCCCAGCGCCACAGTTTCTTCACGGCGAGGCCTCCGGCGATCACGAGCACGCGCACGGAGTCTGTGATGCGGCCCGCAGAGAGCCCGGCCTCTGGCGCGACACAGAACCGGCCGTGCCCGTTCTCGCCAGAGGCACAGCCCGTTTCGTCGCTGAGCGCGCAGAGGTGGCAGGCGCCCTCTGGCGGCGGACCAGAAGGGCAAAGTTCAGCGCCCCGCCCACGAGCGCACAGCCGCGCCGTATCATCCTACTACGATCCTCGTACAAAGGAACACGCTCCCTATCGCTATGCGCACAGTTCTCCTCGTCGCCACCCTCCTAGTCTCCACGTCTGTCCTCGCACAAGAGGGCACCGTTCGCTACGAGATCACCACACGGCTCGACATCGAACTCCCGCCCGAGATGCAGCACATGGCGGATCAGTTTCCGTCTACCTCGACGGCCTCCAAGCTGCTCCACTTCGACGAGAGCACGTCGCTGCTCGTCGCCGCGCCAGAGGCGGACGACGACGAGGACTTCTCCTCTGGCGGCATGCGCATGATGTTCCGCCGTTCGCAGTCAGAGAACGCGCTCTTCGTCGACCGCGACGCGGGCACGAGCGTCGAGAAGCGCGACTTCATGGGCCGCACGTTCCTCATCGACGGCGAGCCGGAGACTCTGGCGTGGCGTCTGACGGACGAGCAGAGCGAGTTCCTGGGCTACCCCTGCATGAAAGCGATAGCCATGCGCGACACCGTCGCGGTCGAGGCGTGGTTCACGCCCGAGATCCCCGTCTCGGCCGGGCCGGAGGAGTACGGCGGCCTGCCGGGCCTCATCCTCGTCCTCACGATTGACGACGCGCGCCAGACGTTTATCGCCAAAGAAGTCACGCTCGCGCCTCTGGCGGAGGGCACGATCGTCGCCCCCGAGAAGGGCCGCCGCGTGACCAACGAGGAGTTCACCGGCATCGTCAAAGAGAAGATGGAAGAGATGCAAAAGTCCCGCGGCGGACGCGGGATCAGCTTCACCATCACCGGCTGACCCTGGCGCAACCGCCAGAGGCCTCGGGCCTCTGGCGTACGTCCCGCTGCCCCTCCCTGCCTCTGGCGCCAGAGGCCTTCTCCTTCTCCGTATGCGCTCGCTCTGCCTCGTTCCTCCTCTTCGCCAGCGGCTCCGCCGTGGCGCAGGTCTCGGTCACCGGGACCGTCACGGACTCCACCGGCTTGCCGCTGCCCGGCGCGACGGTCGTGCTGATGCAGCCCGCGGACTCTGTTCTCGTCTCGTTCGCGGCTTCGCGCGCAGATGGCGCCTTCGAGGTGCGGCGCGTGCGCGAGGCCAGCTACATCCTCAAGGTCTCGTTCGTGGGCTACCGGTCGTTTACGCGAGACATCGACGTGGGTGCGGACGCGCTAGATGTGGGGGTCGTCGTGCTGCAGGAGGCCGTGGACGAACTGGGCAAGCTGCTCGTGGATGGCGAGCGCGTGCCCATCGTGCTGCGCGGCGACACGCTGGACTATGACGCTGCGGCCTTCGCCACGCGGCAGGGCTCGACCGTGGAAGACCTCTTGCGACGGCTTCCAGGCGTCGAGGTCGAAGACGACGGCTCCGTCACCGCGCAGGGCCAAAAGGTGCAGAAAGTGCTCGTCGACGGCAAAGAGTTCTTCGGCGACGACCCCACCATCGCCACGCGCAACCTCCCCGCCGACGCCGTCGAGCGCGTGCAGGTCTACGACAAGTCCTCCGAGACCGCCGAGTTCACCGGCGTGGACGACGGCGAGGAAGAACGGACGATCAACCTCGAGCTCAAGGAGGACCGCAAGAGCGGCTACTTCGGCAACATCGGCGGCGGCCTGGGCGGCGTGCCCTCGGGTGGCGCCTCGGGCGCAGGCCTTCCCGGAGCCTCTGGCGACAACGGGCCCGGCATGCTGTACGACGCGCAGGCGTCCGTCAACCGCTTCAGCCCGTCCACGCAGATCTCGTTTATCGGCAACCTGAACAACATCAACCGCCAGAGCTTCTCCGTGGGCGACTACTTCCAGTTCATGGGCGGCATGGGCATGATGGCAGGAGGCGACGGCGTGTTTACGCTCGGCGGCAACGGCATCCCGGTCGGTGGCGACCTGGGCGACGGCTTCTCCGACACGGCCTCTGGCGGCATCAACTTCAACCGCGAGTTCAGCGACGAGACCTCGGTCCGCACCAGCTATTTCCTACACAATCTGGACAAGACGCGCCAGAGGCTCGTCCGGCGCGAGCAGTTCTTCGGCGAGGACCTCTCCTCGCGTCTGGAAGAGGACGGCAGCGGCGACGACGGCACGCAGGTCCACCGCCTCACCCTCTTCGGCGAGCACAAGCTGGCCGAGGACCACGACGTGCGCCTGCGCTCTTCTCTCCGCTACGGCACCAACCGCTCCGACTCGGGCACACTCCGCCAAACCTTTGGCACCGCGGGCCTGCTCGAAAACGACAGCGACACGCGCAGCGTCTCCGACGGCTCCAACCTCGGCGGCGACGCCTCGCTCACCTATCGCCGCAAGTTCGGCAAGAGCAGCCTCGTCGCCGAGCTCAAGACCGACGTGAACGAGACCGACGCCGAGGCCGATTTCCTCGCCACCAACCGCTTCTACGCCAGCGGCGATCTGCTGACGACGGAGGAAATCAACCAGTTGCAGTCCCAGCGCGGCGACACGTTCACCGCGGGCGGCTCCGTCCTGTTCACCCAGCCTCTGGCGCCGAAGCAGGCGCTCCAGGCGCGCCTAGAGCACCGCGAGACGCGCGAGGACCAAACGCGCGAGGTGTTCGACATCGCAGGCGACACGCGCACGCTCAACGACGCGCAAAGCTCGGCCTTTGAGCGCACCTACCTCTACGACAAAGCAGGCCTGACGTACGTCCGCAACACGGAGCCCGTCTCCCTCTCGGCGGGCCTCACGGCGCAACTCACACGCCTCGACGGCACCCAGCGCGGCGCAGTCGAAAACATCGACCAAGACTACCTGCGTCTTCTGCCTGAGGCCAGCATCAGCTACGCCATCTCGCAGAGCCGCAACGCCGAGCTGCGCTACAGCACCTCGACGCGCGAGCCCAGCGTGCGCGAGCTCCAGCCGGTCATCGACATCACGGACCCGCTCAGGACGTACATCGGCAACCCGGACCTGCGGCCCGCCTACACGCACAGCCTCAACGCGCGCTACATCACGTTCGATCAGTTCACGTCCACCAACTTCTTCGGCTTCGTGCGCGGCTCCTACAGCCCCACAGCCATCTCCACCTCGCGCACGGTAGACGCGCAGTTCCGCCAGAGGTCGACGCCCATCAACACGTCAGGCACGTGGAGCCTAGTCGGCAACGGCTCGTTCGGGACCGTTTTCAAGCCCATCAAAAGTCGCGTGAGCCTGACGGCGAACACGTTTTACAACCGCGCCGTCGAGGTCATCAACGACGCCGAGAACGCCTCCAGCCTCTTGCGCAGCACGCTGGATCTCACGGTGCAAAACCGCAACAAGGAGCGCTTCGATGTTTCGATTGGCCCCAAGGTCACGTACAACAACGCGGCCTACTCGCTCAACCCGCAGCTCGACCGCAGCTACGTCAACTGGGGCCTCACGGCACGTCTGGGCTGGACGCCCAGCGAGGTGTTCGAGATCAGCACCGGCTTCAACCTGGACGTGTTTGGCAACGCCGTCTCAGGCGGCAACGCGAGCACCCAGACCGTTCCCATCTGGCGCGCTGGGGCCACCTACACCATCCTGCAGGGCCGCGGCCGCATCGAGCTCGTAGCGACAGACTTGCTAGACCGCAACCTGGGCGTGACGTTCAGCAACACGGCCTCGTACCTGGAGGAGGAGCGCGTCAACTCCCTCGGGCGTTACGTGCTGATGCGCTTCGTGTACGACCTCGCGGGCTCCGGCGGCGGCTCGGGCGGTGGCATCCGCATCATGGGGTAGCCGCTGGCGCGGCAGGGACCGGGGGACTGGGAGAATCACGCGAGTCTGAGCCTCTGGCGCCAGAGGCCTGCCAGAGGCAGCCTCTGGCGTAACCCGCCGAGGTCCCCTTCCCTTTGGGGACAAGGGCAGGGTGAGGGACATCCGCCAGACGGGCGCTGGAACAGCTTACCTGCACTCCCCCCTTGCTCCACCTCGGTAAAGCTGTTCTCCTCGGCAGGGGACAGGTTGGCCGCCAGAGGCCTCTGGCGGAGCCCTGGCACCACGCGCCAGAGGCCGCGGAGCCTCGCGCAGCCTCTGGCGTTGGCGGCGCAGCCCTCCTTCTAGAACATGGCCGACTCCCGCAACCCCGCCATCGTCGTCGTCGACGACGAGCCCGACGTGCTCCGCGCCATCGCGCGCGACCTCCGCCGCCAGTACGGCGAGGCGTACCGCGTCATCCGCGCGTCCTCTGGCGCCGAGGCGGTGGACGCCGTCAAGCAGTTGACGGAGCGCGGCGACGCGGTCGCGCTGGTTCTCAGCGACCAGCGGATGCCGGACCTGGACGGCGTCGCGACGCTCAAGCAGGTCGCCGAGATCGCGCCAGAGGCCAAGCGGGCCATGCTGACCGCCTACGCCGATACGGACGCGGCCATCGGTGCGATCAACGACGGGCGCATCGACTACTACCTCCTCAAGCCGTGGGACCCGCCAGAGGACAAGCTCTTCCCCGTCTTGGACGATCTGCTCGCCGACTGGCGCGCGGGCTTCCGCCCCGGCTTCGGCGGCTTCCGCCTTATCGCCGACCGCTGGAGCGCCGACGGCCACAGGCTCCGGGACTACCTCTCGCGCAACCAGATCCCCTACACATTCCTCGACGTGGAGCGCGACGAAGCGGCCCAAAAGATCGCCTCTGGCGCCACGCTGCCGCTCGTCATCACGCCAGAGGGCGCGCGGTTGGAGAACCCGACGAACGCCGAGGTGGCGCAAGCGTCAGGTCTGAGCCAGAAGGCCGAGCGGGAGTTCTACGACCTCGCGATCATCGGCGGCGGCCCGGCGGGGCTGGCGAGCGCGGTCTACGGCGCGAGCGAGGGGCTCAAGACGGTCTTGATTGAGCGCGAGGCGCCAGGCGGGCAGGCGGGCACATCCAGTCGGATCGAGAACTACCTGGGCTTTCCGTCCGGCCTGAGCGGCGCCGACCTGGCGCGGCGCGGCGTGAGCCAGGCGCGGCGCTTCGGCGTCGAGTTTCTCGCGCCCGTGGATGTGACCGCCATCCGCGCCGAGGGGCCATACAAGATCCTCACGCTCAACACCGGCGCCGAGGTGGCCTGCCACGCGCTCATGCTCGCAATGGGCGTGGACTGGCGCACGCTCCCGGCCTCTGGCGCCGACGAGTTGGCCGGCCGCGGCGTCTACTACGGCGCCGCCATGACCGAGGCGATGGCGTGCAAGGACGAGAGCGTCTACGTCGTCGGCGCGGGCAACTCCGCCGGGCAGGCCGCGCTGCACTTCGCGGACTATGCCTCCAAGGTGACCATTCTAGTGCGCAGCGGCGACCTAGCCAAGAGCATGAGCCAGTACCTGGTGGACCGAATCGAAGCGCACGAGCGGATCGACGTGCGGCTCGGCGCCGAGATCACGGCGTGCCATGGCGACGACCGCCTGATGAGCGTGACCATTTCGGACCGCGCCTCTGGCGAGACGAACGAAGCTGAGACGCACTACGTGTTCGTGTTCATCGGCGCCACGCCCGAGACCGACTGGCTGGGAGATTTCATCGCGCGCGACGCCAGAGGCTTCATCCGCACCGGCCCGGATCTCACGCCAGAGGACATGGCGCACTGGCCTCTGGCGCGCGACCCGTTCCTCCTGGAAACGAGCGTGCCGGGCGTGTTCGTGGCCGGCGACGTGCGGCACGAGTCGGTCAAGCGCGTCGCGAGCGCGGTCGGCGAGGGCTCCGTGGCCGTGGCGTTCATGCACCGGCATCTGGCGTCGCTCTAGCGCCAGAGGCCTCTGGCGCGGTGATCCACCAACTGACGTGCTCTACGCTTCTCCGAAGCCGTCCGGCAGCGTCCGCTTCAGCAGCGAGGCATGCCACCGCGATTCGACCCAACGGTCTCCTTCTCGCTTCCAGATGATGGTGACAATGCAATCGAATCGTCCAGTCTTGCCCGAGACGGTCAGCGTCTGGCAGAACCGCACGACGGCATAGCCAAGTTCTCCGCGCACGAGCGCGTCGTAGGTCTGGATCTCCGTGTCTGTTTCCGCACCCATCGCGCTCAGTTGCGCAAAGAGTGTCGTGAACCACGCTTCCCACTCTTCGCGAGTGTGCGCGGGCACGCTCTCTCCTTCGGGACCGATGTCCACGATCCCGAAGTCGTCATCGCACAGAGCGGCGAGCCGGTCGAAATCGTGTGCACGCACGTACCGGAAGAGATTGCGCGTCTCCTCGAAGAACGGCTTGGAGGCCCAGGCCTCTGGCGCAGAGCCGTCAAGGCCAATCGGTGTGTGCGTTGCGGTATCCATTAGAAAGGTCGTGCGCCGCGTTCAGCATCCAAACGGTAGCTGCGTGCCCATCCCGTAGCGATTGCACCCCCGACAAGCGAGAACCACCACCACGATTCGAGCACACCCGTCATGGGATCAGGTCCGCCGCGGAACACGGATGCGAAGGCTCCGAAAAAAACACCAAACGCTGCACCTGCAAGCAAGCCAAGGAGCAGCGCCACTGTGGGTCGATAGAGCATACAACCAGTCAGGAACCGTGCGGCTCGGCATAAGAACCGAACCGCACGGCGCACCGGGTTAGGGTTAAGCCGCCGCGGCGGTGGCCGGAGTGTTGGCGGTGGAATCCACCCATCCATCGGCCGTCGTTTTCTCACGAGCGATGGCATAGATCATCACACCATACGCGGCCTTTGCCAGCACGTCAGCGATGGTGTATCCCACCTGAATCGCGACTGTAGCCGTGGAGCCTTCAATGCCCAGAAACGGTGCCATATAGACGATCGGGTAGAATCCCCAGGTAGCAAGTAGAAGCAAGCGAATGTTTCTAAAGAGGACAGCCACGCGCTCAGGCTGGCGGTCCAGCGCTTTGCCCAACTCCGCCCAGAGAACGTAGACGATGTACACAAACGGAACAGAGGAGATCGCCCCCCAGATGGCCCGCGTCGTGATATCACCAGCGACTTCGCCCGGGTATCCCAGCAGAATCATCGCCGCCGCGGCAAGGCCGAGCTTAGCGATTAGAGAGCCCTGCTTCTCTTTCGTTAGCGCGAGAACCAGCACCAACTCGATCACGAGCAGCGGTACCGTCAACAGCCAGTCGACGTACCGGTAAGCGTCATTGAAGGGAGTACCGGAGAACACGTACAGGCCGTTGGTGAGGACGTACGCATCGGCCCAGCTTCCGATGATTCTGTAGTAGTGGTAGCCCGCAATCCCGACCACGAGGGCCGAGACGATCAGCGAGATCCGGTATTTGGGAGCGACCCGGTTCTGGACCAGAATGAAGAACACGAACGCCGCAAACATCGTGGCGACCGTGAACGAAAACATGTTGAACACCAGACTGTATTGGCCTGGTGATAGCGTAGGAAGCTCGATCATCGGGTGATGGGGCTAATGGGAGGATTCTTCACACTCCGAGGACAATGATAAGGATCCTCTGGTTTTCACTTTTTTCTGAAAGCCTTTCACTCTGGGCTGAAAACAGTCGTCACCGGTGACGAACAAGGGCTCGCGCCTCTGCGCCAGAGGCTCAGGGTTTCCACTGCGACAGACCGATGGCAGCACCGCGTGCGAAATTGGGACCTCACACCTCCACCCGACGCATGTCTACCCCCGCAGACCAGAACAACACCGACAGCAACGCGCAGAAGGACCCTGACAACTGGGTCACCGGCGACGAGAAGATGACCGGCGCGCAAAAGTCCTACCTCCACACGCTCGCGCAAGAGGCCGACAAGGACCCGTCCGAGATGGACGGCCTGACCAAAGCCGAGGCGTCCGTCAAGATCGACGAGCTTCAGGACGAGACGGGACGCGGCCAGTAGCCTCTGGCGCCTGCCCTTCCCCCGCGAGCCGCTCCAACTGGGGCGGCTCGTTTTTGTTGGCCTCTCGCGCCAGAGGCGTGGTTGACCCCTCAGATTGGCAGGGTGCCTCCCTCCCCTCTCACACCCCCACACTCGCCCCTCGGGAGCCCCGCGCCAGAGGCGGCGTTTACGGCGCACACAGCCTCTGGCGCCATGCTCACCGCCGCCGATTTTCAAGCCGTCGACGTCTTCCACGATCAGCCCGAGGACGACCTAGCGTGGCTGGCCCAGACCGCCGAGGAGCGCTCGTTCACCGAAGGCCAGGCGCCCTTCAAAACCGGATCGAAGGCCGAGGAAATGCTCGTTTTGCTAGAGGGCGCCTTCCAGATCTTTACGCTCGACAAGGGGCAGCGGCGCCCGTTCGGGACCATCCACGCGGGCGACATCTCGGGTCTGCTTCCGTTCTCGCGCATGGAAACGTTTGGCGGCGAGGGCATTGTGACCGAAGACGCGCGGATCGCGGTCATCCACAAGGACCACTTCTGGGAGATGATGGAGCGGATGCCCGAGGTCGGCAAGCGGCTCGTGGGGCGCATGACGGATCGCGTGCGCGAGTCGTCGCGGCAGGACCAGCAGCGCGAGAAGATGCTCTCGCTGGGCAAGCTCTCGGCAGGGCTGGCGCACGAGTTGAACAACCCGGCCGCGGCCATCCAGCGCGGCGCGAGCGACCTGCGCGAGCGCTTTAGCAAGATGATGCCGCTCGTGTCCAGCTTGGTCGGCCACGGCCTGTCGCCAGATCAGGTGGAGGCTGCGCGCGCCGCCTTCCAAACCTGCACGGCGCCTCTGGCGGGATCGCAGAGTGCGTTGGACCGCAGCGAGCGCGAAGACGAACTGGCGGACTGGCTGGAGGACCACGACGTGCCACAGGCCTACGTCGTGGCCGAGGTTTTGGCCGAGGAGGGCGCGACGCCACAGTCGCTGGACCGCCTCGCGGACGACATTCCGCCAGAGGCGCTTTCGGACGTGGTATTGTGGATCGAGAAGGGCCTGGCCGTCGACCGGCTCATGGCCGAGATCGAGCGCTCAGCCTCGCGCATCTCGGACCTGGTCGCGTCGGTCAAATCCTACTCGCACATGGACCGCGCGCCCACGCGCCAGACGACGGACCTGCACGAGGGCATCGAGCAGACGCTGACCATGCTGGGCCACTCCATCAAAAAGAAGAGCCTGAGCGTGACCCGAGAGTGGGGCGAGGACATTCCTGGCGTGTGCGTCTACCCCGGCGAGATCAACCAGGTCTGGACCAACCTCCTCGACAACGCCATCGACGCCGCGCCCGAGGGCGGCACGCTCACGCTCCGCTCCCGTCGCGAAGGCCGCCTGATCTGCGTGGACATCCAAGACGATGGCGAGGGAATCCCGCCAGAGGCCGCGAGCCGCATCTTCGAGCCGTTCTACACAACGAAGGCGCCCGGCCAGGGCACCGGCCTCGGGCTGGACGTGGTGCAGCGCATCGTGGCGCAGCACGAGGGCAAGATCGACGTGGCGAGCGAGCCCGGCCGGACCATGTTCACGGTCTGCCTGCCCATCGAGGCGCCGCGGCAGGCCGTAGAGGTACCGGAGGGCGAAGCGGCGGAGGCGTAGCGCCAGAGGCCTCTGGCGGGTTCCGGGTGCGAGCCTCTGGCGCCAGAGGTTGATACCGCGGTGGGCCGCGGCTACCCCCCGCTTTGCTCCCCTTCGGTCCCCCTCAACGAAGGGGACAATCCCCACCGCGGTCTCCTGGTAGAAAGCGGCAAGATGTTCACGTCTGTGAGATTGAGATCTGAATTGTCCCCCTTACCAAGGGGGACAGCTTCGCGACCGGAGGGCGAGCGAAGCGGGGGGTGCCACCCAGCCAAACGCAGCGCCCCGCCAGAGGCCTCTGGCGCACCCACCCCGCGACACGCCTCTGGCGCGGACCCCCGCTAGCTTCCATCTCCCCTCTCGCCCTCGCATGACGCCCGACTCGCTCCCCCCTTCCCCGGCTTCCGCGACGAGGCCTTCGCTTTCCTCCGCGACCTGCGCCAGAACAACGAGCGCGACTGGTTCAAGCCGCGCAAGGCCACCTACGACGACGAGTTGCTGTGGCCCGCACGCTGCCTCATCGGCGAGCTGAGCGAGGCGATGCCGCGCGCCGGGATCCCGCTGATGGGTAGCGCGAAGAAGTCGCCGTTCCGCATCTACCGCGACACGCGCTTTTCCAAGAACAAGACGCCGTACAAGACGCACCTCGGGCTCGTCGTCTCGCGCGACGGCAAGAAGAAGGCGCCCGGCTCGGTCTACGTTCACGTCGAGCCCGAGCACTGTTTTCTGGCCGCGGGGTTCTGGGCAATGGAGACGCCGCTCTTGCGCCGCTGGCGCGAGCGGATCGCCGGAGCGCCAGAGGCGTGGACGGCGACGGTTGAGGAGTTGGAGGGCAGCGGGCTCACGCTGGGCACAGGTCCCGCGGGCACGCTCAAGCGGATGCCGCGCGGCTTCGAGGACTTCAAAGACGCGCCTGTGGCCGAGTACCTCAAGTGGAAGGGCACCGTCGCCACGCGCGAGATCGCGCCAGAGGCCACGCAGTCTCCGGGATTCGCGGACGACGTGGTCGCCTTCGCGCACGACGCGATGCCGCTGCTGTCCTGGGGCTGGAACGTGGTCGACGCGGTGCCCCCCGCCTCTGGCGAGTAGACGGCGCCTCTGGCGCACGAGGGTGGTGGCGCTTTCTACCCATCCCTCCATCCCAAGCGCGCCCCGCGCGCATCCCGCATCCCTCCCCTACCGCGCACCCACCAGGAAATGCGTCACCACGCCGAACACCTCCTCGCCGCCCGCGCCAGAGGCCATCGCGAGGAGGCCGTCGCGCTCCACGACCACCAGGTCGCTCGCCTCTGGCGTGCGCGTGCAGTCCACAACCGCCAAGTCGCCCGCGCGGAGGTCGAGGGCGCCGGGTGAAAGCCCTTCGACGGTCACGAGGAAGCGGCCCGCGAGCGTGCCCGCCTCGGTCAAGCCGACGACCTCGTTGAGGTCGATGCGATGGTGGCGGCTCTCGGCGACGACGGGCGCGACGAAGCCGACAACGCTGGAACGGGAGGAAAGAGACATGGGCCTCTGGCGAGGGAAAGGTGGGAAGAGAGAAGCGGGCGCCAGAGGCGGATCAGACGGTGAGGACTGGCAGGTCCGCGCGGACGGTCGTGTAGCGGGGGCTGATGTGGTTTCGCTGCGTCTGCCATGCGGGCGGCGCGCCGGGGCGGCGCAGGTGCGTGGCAGCGAGGAAGAGCGCCGGACTCATCGCAGGGCCCGCAAAGCGGCGGTTGAGCGCGTCCACGGTCTCGAAGAGCTTCTGGCGCTCGGGCGAGCGCGGCGCGAAGAGGTCGGCCTGCGCCTCGGCCGAGGGCGCGAGGTCGAGCAGCATGATGCCCGCCTTTTTGTAGCGGAACGGGCGGCCTCTGGCGTCGCGCGCGTCCCACGACTGCGCGAGAAGCGCGTGGACAGCGCCGAGAATGGTGTCCGTGCACGAAGTCGGCACCGCCAGAGGCAAAGCGAGGGATACCGAGCGGTGCGGGCCGGGACCGTGGCGCCCGGTGTGGTAGAAGATCTGGACAGCCTTGGCCGCCAGGCCCTCGTCGCGGAGCGTGGCGCAGGCCGCGCTGGCGTGTGTGCTGAGCGCCTCGCGCATCGCCCGCTTCTCGCCTACGGGCGCGCCGAAGGTGCGGCTGCGCATGAGAGTCTTCCGGGCGCGAGGCGCGCGCGAGAGCGGGATGCACGACACGCCGCGCAGTTCGTAGACCGTCCGCAGGCCGACCGTGTGGAGGTGCTTGCGCACCCACGCATCGTCCAGGTCCCGGAGCCCTCGCGCTGTCTTGACGCCTCTGGCGTCCAGCTTGCGCGCCGTCGCGCGGCCCACGCCCCACACGTCTTCTAGCGGGCACAAGCTCCAGCGCGCGGCTCATAGCCTCTCGCGAGAGGCCGTGCAGCGAGATCGCGCCGCCACGCAGACGCGCCAGTTCGCTCGCGGCCTTGCACAGCGTCTTGGTCGGCGCGATGCTCACGCGAACCGGGATCTTGGTCCACGCGAGCACGCGGTCGCGGATGGTCTTCGCCAGCGCACGCAGCCGGGCGGGCTCGCGGTCCTCGGGACGGGGCGTGTGCAGCACCAGAAACGCCTCGTCGATGGAGTACGGCTCCACGTCGGGCGTGAACGTGCCCAGGACTTCCATCACGCGGCGGCTGAAATCGCCGTAGAGCTCGTAGTTGGACGAGAACACGGCCGCGCCCATGCGCTGGAGTTGGCGCTTCGTCTTGAAGTACGGCGCCCCGATCTGGATGTCCGCGTCCTTGATCTCCTGGCTTCGCGAGATCACGCACCCATCGTTGTTGGAGAGCACCACGACGGGCCTCTGGCGAAGGTCCGAGCGGAAGACGCGCTCGCAGGAGACGTAGAAGTTGCTGGCGTCGACGAGCGCGAACAGGCGCGACGGCGACGACTCCGAGGGGACGGGCGGCACGAGAGATGGGCGGGAAGGGACCGCAACCTCGTCGCCGGGCGGTGACACCCGCGGTGTCAGTAGCCCTTAGAGCGTCGCCAGAGGCCTCTGGCGGCGGTGCAGCGAGACCACGCGCCCGTTTGGCGCCAGAGGCCTGCGCGTGCCGCCAAGCGGCGACGGTTCGGCTTTGAGCCAACGAGAACCCGTCCTAGTTCTCGTCTTCGGGCGCCAGAGGCGCGCGGCGCACCAGGAAGTAGTCCACCCGCGATGGCTGTAGCCGCACGTCGCGCACGTCGATGCCTGTGGGTACGCGCGGGCCCACCGTGACGCTGCCCGAAGTCGTGTCGCGCGCGATATCGGCGTAGTCCACGATCGCGCGGATGCCTGCTTGTTGCACGCGCGCAAAAGCGGCGCCGAGTGGCACACGGAAAGTGGCGCGCACGCGACTGGGCTCGAACCGGACCGCCTCGATGTCTGCGGGCAGGTTTTCCGCCTCAATGGTGAGCGTGATCTCGCCCGTCGTGAACTCGCCCACGCTGGCGGTCAGGACGGTCGTTGCAAACGAGCGCTCGACGAGGCCGGAAAGGGTGTCCGAGAGCGCCAGAGGCGTCGAGATGTTGTCGCGCACGTCGTCGCGCGAGTACGGGACGGTGGGCCAGAAGCTGAAGCCATTCAGCAGGGTCCGCGAGCCGGTGATGCGAACCGTATCTGGGGTGAGCATCGGCGGTCGCAAGAGGTCGAACGGTGCCGCGGCGCGGAGCCGGCCGGTCAGGCGAACGGGAAGCTCGCGCGTGACGCGCTCGTCCAGATCGAGGCGGATCGAGCGCGGCTGCGCGCCGAGCACAGACACGCCCGCAGGCAACCCGGCCTCCGAGACCGACGCGGCCACGTCGACCGTCGGCCCATCCGCGAACAGGCGCACGCGCGGCGGGCTCCACGTGAGCGAGAGCAGCGCCTCGCCCTGGCCCTGCACGCTCACGCGCGCCGTCTCCGGAGGCCTCTGGCGAAGCGCCTGGTCGTCGGGCAGCGCCGCAATTTCGAGCGGCACTTCGATGGTCGTGGTGTACGTCTCCTGCATGGAGAACGTGAACCATAGCACGAGGGCGACGAAAAGCGAGAGGCCCAGCGCGAGGCCGTTTCGGCCTGAATCGGGCTCCTCCGAACTGCCTCCGTCGGAGCGGGGGAAGAGCGTGCGGAGCCGAGTGCGGAGCGACGGGGCGGCCACCGCTCTACGCCAGCCCCGAGAGGTACGCCACGAGGTCCGCCTTGGTGGCGCGCGCGATCTCGCGCCCGCTCATGGCCTCGTCGTTCTGGTCTCGCGCGAGCGAGCGCAGGTCGCGGACGGTCATGCCGCTCAAGTCTAGATCGCCTCTGGCGCCAGAGGCGCTGCCCTTCGCGCTGCCAGAGGCATCGCGGGTGGAGGCACCACCGCCAGAGGCACCACCGCCAGAGGCCCGCTTGGGCGTTCCGGTCTCGGGAAAGATGATGCTGGAGAGCAGCCCTTCGCCGGGCCGCGCGATCACATGCGCCGCTGCAACGCGGCCGACGCGTTCGGCGGCCATGCGGCCTGCGTCGACGGCGGCCTGCACGGCGCCGACCTCTCCCACCACGAAGTGCGTGATAAGGGCGGGGTTGGTGCGCTGCTGCTGGAGAAGGCGCACCGGGGCAGCCTTGAGCATGGCATCGGCCGCCTCGATGGCGGCCACGAGGCCATGCGTCTCCAACATGCCGAGCGCACCGATGTCCGAATAGTCGGCCACGGGTTTTTAGGAAGCGTCGGGAAGGATCGCCTCGACTTCCGTGTGCGGACGCGGAATGACGTGCACCGAGACGAGCTCGCCGACGCGCTCGGCCGCGGCTGCGCCCGCATCTGTCGACGCCTTGACTGCGCCCACGTCTCCGCGAACCATGACGGTCACGTAACCGCCGCCGATCTGCTCTTTGCCGATGAGGTTGACGCGTGCGGCTTTCACCATCGCGTCGGCGGCTTCGATTGCGCCGACGAGTCCGCGGGTCTCGACCATGCCGAGTGCGGCTCCGTAGTCTCCGTCTGCCATTGTGGGGTTGTGCTGGGTGGCGTGGCGCGCCAGTGTGGAGCGCCGGGCTGCAAGGTACCGCCGCTCGCGCGAGAGCGTCAACGCGGCCTCTGGCGCCTGGCATGGGTCTCTGGGTTCTGGGTTCTGGGTTCTGGGTTCTGGGTTCTGGGTTCTGGGTTCTGGGTAAAGCTGTTCCGCGTTTGCCTCTGGCGCCAGAGGCAAACTGGAACTTTTCAGAAGCCGCCTGTCCAACCCTTCCCCCTTCCCCCTTCCCCCTTCCCCCTTCCCCCATGCTTCGCGACCACACCCTCGCCGTCCTTGGGGCGGGCAACATCGGCAGCGCCATCATCGGTGGCCTCTTGCGCGGCGGCGACCTCCCGGCAGACCACATCCGCGCCACGCGCCGAGGCGAGGCGGCGCGCGACGTGCTGCGCCAGAGGTTTCCCGGCGTGCTCGTCAGCGACGACAACCCGGTCGCGGTCGCGGGCGCCAGCATCGTGATCGTGAGCGTGAAGCCGCAGAATCTGGCGGCGCTCATGGACGAGATCCGGCCGCACGTGGCGCCCACTACGCTCGTGCTCTCCACCCTCGCAGGCGTGCCGACGGGCGCGCTTTCCACCGCGTTGGGCCAGGAGCTTCCCGTCATCCGCGCGATGCCCAACACGCCTGCGCTCGTCGACGAAGGCGCGACGGCGCTGGCCTCTGGCGAGTGGGCGACCAGCGATCACCTCGCGCTGGCGCGGGCCGTCTTCGAGGCCGTCGGCATTGTGGAGGTGGTGCAGGAAAACCTGATGGACGCCGTGACGGGGCTTTCCGGAAGCGGCCCGGCCTACGTGTTCATGCTCATCGAAGGGCTCACCGATGCCGGTGTCAAGCAGGGCCTTCCGCGTCCCACGTCGCTTCGCCTCGCGGTGCAGACCGTGCTGGGCGCCGCGCGACTGGCGCAGGACACCGGCGAGCACCCGGCCATCCTGCGCGATCAGGTGACCACGCCCGGCGGGACAACCATCGCGGCTGTCGCGGAACTCGAAAAGCACGGTCTGCGCACGATGATGATCGACGCGGTGCAGATCGCGACCGAGCGCAGCCGCCAGCTCTCCGATCCTGACGCGTAGCAGGCCCCAAACCAGACAGCGCCAGAGGCCCCACCACGAAACCTCTGGCGCGTCTGACCGCCCTATGAGGCGTTACGGAGAACGCCTCTGGCGGATGCACGCGGATGCACGAAGACTCTAGAAATCGATGTCGAAGCGTCCGTTTGTGACCGAGACGGTCTGCCCGGCGCTGTTGCGGGCCGTGAACGCGAACGAGCCGCTGGCGCCAGAGGCCGAGGCGGCGTTGTCGGAGGTGCTGAAGACGGGGCGTGGGATCGGGACATCGCCGCGGTGCCGACGTGGAGAGCACAAGCTGGGGCCACATGTGCCCGGTGCCTCTCCCCTGTTCAGGGGAGTCTTCGCCTTTCCGCCAGAGGCTGGGCCACAGCGCAGACTCGCGCACCGCCTCTGGCGCACAAAAGTGCGGGGGCCGGGCGTCCCACCACAGTCGCTCGGCCCCCGCGAGCGCCTTCCATAGGGACGGCGCTGCTCAAGTATCGCCCTTAAACGGCTTACGCAAAAGGGAATTGTACGGATTCACACTTCTGCATGTGCTCCTACTGTTCGGCCTTCTCTCGCCAGAGGCCTCAGGCAGGGGCGCTCAGCTTGTCTCTCCGCTGCCGCGGTATCGCCTCCGTCTGTTTATACCTGCACTGAAAGCGCCAGTGTTAACGGGAGCCTTGAGAATCGCAAACGGTACCACCGCTCCGACACACCATCTGCCTATGCGACCCGTCCTTCTGCTCGGCCTTCTCTGCGCACTCCCAGTCTTGGCTCAAGAGCCTCCACCGCCGCCGATCCCTGACGCGCGGTCTGCCGCGCTCGAGACGACCTCTCGAAGCCCTTCGGTCGCGCTGCCGCAGCTCATCGGCCAGCCGTGGAGCGCACAGCGCGTAGCAGACGAGGTCGGGCCGCCTCTGGCGGGCGAGGTTCTCGATGGTGGCGGCACGCTGCGCTACGCCGACAGCCGCAACGGTGCGACACGTGTCGACCTGACCATCCAACGTGACACGGTGTACGCGGTCGAGATCTTTTACCAAGGCCGCGAGGAGTGGCTCGCCGAGCAGCGAGAGGAGATGAGAGATGAGGGCTTGGCGGCGGACGCCAGAGGCTTCGTCTCGCTTGTGCCCTTCGGGCGCGCCTATCGCGTGCGCGTGCAGGCCAGCGAAGGCCGCGTGCGCTTGGAGCACGACGCCGAAGGCATCCGCGCAGGACTCGCGCCGCCACCCGTTCCACCAGCGAGACCGCCATCGCCGATTGAGCGCCCGGGGCCACCACCGCCTGCCGACGGACCACCTTCACCACCGGCGGAGACGTTGGAGCCTGAAGTCTTCTATGTCGTCGAGCAACGTCCCGAACTCATCGGAGGACTCGAAGGGTTGCAGGAGCGCGTTGTCTACCCGCTCATGGCGAAGCAGGCTGGCATCGAAGGCAAAGTGCTCGTGCAGTTCATCGTCGATGAGCGTGGCCGCGTCTTGGAGCCTGCTGCTGTGCGCTGCCCGGACGAGAGTCTCTGCGCAGAGGCTGTCCGCGTCGTTCAGGACTCCGCCTTCGAGCCCGGCCTGCAGCGCGGACGCCCGGTCAAGGTGCGGCTTACGCTCCCGGTCGATTTCAAGCTGAGATAGACCCTGGCGCCAGAGGCTCAAACTCCCGGAGGCCTCTGGCGGTATCCGAGCCCCTGGCGGTATCCCAGCCTCTGGCGCTACCGTCAGAGGCGGTACTGGGGTTTGCTGCGGTGAGCGCGCTTGGCGCCCAGACAGCCGGAGTGTGTGCCTCTGTCGGTCCGATGTCTCCTATTCACAGGAAGTAGAGGCCCGTCCGCTAGATTCCCGGCACCATCCACCCCGCACCTGTGCCACCTGGGACCCCGCATCGCCCTGTCACCGCCCCGCTTCAACGGATCGCCGACGCGCACATGGCGCCAGAGGATCTTGCCGGGAGGCTGACGCTGGTCGTGCGGGAGGTGGTGCGCGCGCAGCGGCACGGGGTCTGGGTCGGCTCCTTTCAGACGACAGCCCTCGGCGAGGAGGCAGCCGAGGACGCCTTTGAGCTTGGTGGCCCTGCCTCTGGCGATATCGCGGAGGAAGAAAGGCCTCCCATCTCCCCCGATGCCTCCTGATCCCCTTTCCCCCAGCGCCGGCCACTGGGCTCGCATCGCCGAAGTCTTCGATGCGGTGGTCGATCTTGCGCCAGAGGCCTCGGCCGTAGCTCTCGACCGCTTGTGCACGACGGCCTCTGGCGAAGCGGACACCGCGCTCCGAGCCGAGGTCGAAGCGATGCTCGACGCCGACGCGACCGCTCAGACATCGGCCGACGCCTTCGACCTGCCCGCCGCAGCCGCTCTGGTGAACAGCGATACCGCCTCTGGCGAGCGCATTGGTCCCTGGCGAGTGCTTCGTGCCATCGGGCGCGGTGGAATGGGCCGCGTCGATCTCGTGGAACGCGCCGATGGCGCCTACGAGCAGCGCGCGGCGCTCAAGCGGCTCTCGCTGGTCGCGCCCTCGCGCCTGAAACGCTTCCTCCGCGAGCGGCAGATCCTGGCCAGCCTCCAGCACCCCGGCATCGCGCGGCTACTCGACGGCGGCGTGGCCTCTGGCGCACCGTACCTCGTGATGGAGTACGTGGACGGCGAGCCGATCACGCGCCACGCCGACGCACATGGCCTCGGCCTTCGCCAGAGGCTGGACCTGTTCGTTCAGGTCTGCGACGCGGTCGCCTATGCGCACCGCCACCTCGTGGTCCACCGCGACATCAAACCGAGCAACGTGCTCGTCGGCACCCGAGCCTCTGGCGCGACCGACGGCGCCGAGACGCCAGAGGCTCCTGACGAGGCACGGGTATCGCTGCTCGACTTCGGCGTCGCGCGGCTGCTGGATCCCACGACACATGACGAGATCACGCAAGAGGCTGCGGGCGCACCGCTCACGCCTGGCTACGCGGCGCCAGAGCAAATCCAGGGCGGCGCCATCACCACCGCGACCGACGTGTGGGCGCTCGGCGTGCTCCTCTACGAGTTGATTACGGGAGAGAGGCCTTTCAAGGGCGAGACACGCGATGTCTGGGTCGCAGCGGTTTTGAACAGCGAGCCGACCGCACCGAGCCACGTCGCGATGTCGCGCACTCAGGCGCAAGAGGCGGCAACCGTTGCGCTGACGCGGAGCGAGGCGAAGAGGCTACGTGGCGATCTGGACGTGATCTGCCAGAAGGCGCTCGCCAAAGAGCCAGCAGACCGGTACCACTCGGCCGAGACCCTGGGTGCCGACATCGAGCGCTGGCTCCGTGGGGATCCGATCGTGGCCCGCGCCCCGTCGCTGGCCTACCGCGCCCGACGGTTTGTGAGCCGCCACCGCACCCCGGTCGGGATCGGCACGCTCGCGCTCCTCGCGCTCGTCGTCGCGATGGCGTCCTGGCTCCGCGCGGATCGCGAGCAGGCCACCGCACAGCAAGCTCAGGCCGACGCGGACGCCGTCCTTGAGACACAGGGCGAGCTGTTGCGCGTGCTCCAGCCGTCCACGCGTGCCCAAGAAGACTCGCTCCTGGACGTGCCGCCAGACATCGCGGAGACCATCGAGCAGGCCATTCAGACTGTAGAAGCGACGCAGGCTGACGCCCCAGGCGTGCTCGCCGGCAACCTGCTCGAACTCGGGACCACCTTGTTCGAGCGCGGTCAACTCGACCGGGCCGACTCGCTCTTCGCACGTTCGCTCGCGCTCCGGCGCCCACTCCGGCGCGAGGGAGACCAGACGGTTTACATGGCACTCATCGGGCGCGGACACGTCGCCAAGGAACAGTCGGAGAACGAGGCTGCCCGAGGGTTCTACCGCGAGGCGCTCGAGATGGAGCGCGAGACTCCCAAACTCAACGCCCAATCTGGCCTCAGCAATCTTGAGATGTGGATCGCCGAAACGCTGGATGACAGCGAGAAAAGCGAGCGGGTTCTCCTTGAGACGCTCGCCGACCGGCGTGCAGCCCTCGCCACGAGTTCCACGGGACAGACGCAACTCATGGCTGCGCAGGCGCACAACAACCTCGGCGCCCACTACTTTAACCAGTCTGACTTCCGCTCAGCATTCAGCGAGTTCCAGGCAGCGGAGCGGATCGCACGGCGCGTGCTCGGCGAGTTGCACCCATCGGCCAACCGGCTCCGCGGCAACCTCTCGTACACGGCCGCCGCGATGGGGCGCTACGACGAGGCCGAGCGGCACGCACGCCTCGCGCTAGACGCCGCCAAACGTGGGGGACACGGCGACAACATCGAAGCCTCCATGCACCAGGCCATCGGTCAGGCGCTCTACTTTCAGGGCCAGTATGAGGGCGCCGAGCACGAGTTGCGAGCCGCCGACGCGTTGCGCGCGAACGCGGACCCAGACGGTGCCAGTGAGGGGCGGCGAGGGGTTCAGACCAGCCTCGTCGCCGTGCTCGCAGTACAGGGTCGCCTCAGCGAGGCCCTCGCGATGTCCGAGGCCATCGAAACGAGCTATCGGCAAAAGGGCACGCTCGGCGATCCCGACGGAATCCTCGCCCAGTCACGGTCAGATGGGCTCCGTTTCGCACGGGGTCGCCGCGACGGGGCGATCGAGCGTCTCACAGGGCAGGCCCGCGCCATCCGTCGCAACAACGACGCACCGGCGGACACGCGGGCATTCGTCCTTCACATAGCAGGGGATGCACTCCGGGAGAGCGGCAACGCCGAGGAAGCCGAGCCGCTGCTTCGTGAGGCCCTCGCAGCGATACGCGAGGCCCACCCTGATGAGTACAGTGCGGTGCGCCGTCTTCGACTGGACTATGGCCGCGCGCTCGCGGCCCTGGGTCGGCTGGACGAGGCCCGGCCGCATCTGGAAGCGGCGCGGGGTCACGTCCGGGACGTGCGGTACCCTTCCACGCTGGAAAGCGTGGATGCCGAGATCGACCGGCTTCTGCGGAAAGCGACATCGGAGTGAAGGCTCAGGGCACAGCAGGCGCCCTTCACGAACACCCAGGCCTCTGGCGACCGGACCGATCCCCTCAGCGCCAGAGGCCGTCCGTCCGCGCCGCGCGTTGGCCCGCACCCGAGGCTGAACGCCCTGCCAGACGCCTCTGGCGCACGAGAAACGCCCCGCCGACCGAAGCCGACGGGGCGCAGGACTCGCCAGAGGCTCCCACCACGAGGCCTCTGGCGACTATGCACGCCGAGGCGCGCGAGCTCTGTCTCCAAGGCAAACTGAGGCGGGCCTGCTCGGCGCGCCTCTTGTGTTTCCCCGAAACCCGGTTCCCCTCTAGCGCCAGAGGCCTCTGGCCTGGCGTGCCCTTTCACCCCGGCTCCGCGCGTGCCGCGCTAGCTTCGGCCCTCCCCTGCCGCCGCACGCATGTCCGAGTCGAAACCGCCCGTCACCCCGCCCGCGCCAGAGGCGCAAACCGCCGGGGCCTCTGGCGCCGCCTACGAGCCCGCTGCGGTCGAGGCCAAGTGGTACCCCTTCTGGGAAAACGGCGGGTTCTTCCACGCCGACCCGGAAAACGTCACGAGCGGGAAGAAAGAGCCGTTCGTGATTCCCATGCCGCCGCCCAACGTGACCGGGCGGCTCCACATGGGCCACGCGCTGCAGGACACGGTTCAGGACCTGCTGATCCGCATGAAGCGGATGCAGGGCTTCGAGGCGCTCTGGATTCCCGGCCAGGACCACGCGGGCATCGCGACGCAGAACGTGGTGGAGCGGACGCTCAAGAAGGAGGGCCTGGACCGCAAGGAGATGGGCCGCGAGGCGTTCCTCGAAAAGGTCTGGGACTGGCGCGAGGAATACGGCGACATCATCCTGCAGCAGAAGCGCCGCATGGGCGACTCGTGCGACTGGCGCTACTCGCGCTTCACGATGGACGAGGGCATGAGCCGCGCCGTGCAAGAGGTGTTCGTGCGCCTGCACGAGCAAGGACTGGTCTACAAAGGCGAGTACCTCGTCAACTGGGACCCCGAGAACCAGACCGTCATCTCCAACGAGGAGGTCGACAACGTGGAGCGCCCCGGCTCGCTCTGGACCATCCGCTACCCCATCGTGGACGCCGACGGCAACGACACGCCAGAGGCCATCCTGATCGCCACGACGCGGCCCGAGACGATCCCGGCCGATACGGCCGTCGCGGTCCACCCGGATGACGAGCGCTTTCAGCACCTCATCGGCCAGCGCGTGCGCGTGCCGCTGGCGGGAGAGAACGGCGAGCACCGGCTGGTGCCCATCATCGCGGACGAGGTCATCAAGATGGATTTTGGCGCGGGCGCGCTCAAGGTCACACCCGGGCACAGCGAGATCGACTGGGAGATCGGCAAGCGGCACGACATCGATGTGCTCTCCATCCTCAACCTCGACGGCACGCTCAACGACCTCGCGGGCGAGTACGCGGGCCTCACGGCCAAGAAAGCCCGCAAACAGACCGTCGCGGATCTGGACGCCAGAGGCTTCCTCGTCAAGACCGAGGACCACACCGTCACCACGCCCATCTCGTCGCGCAGCAAGGCCGTCATCGAGCCGCTGCTCTCGCCGCAGTGGTACGTGAGCATGGCGCCTCTGGCGGAGAAAGCCCTGGCCGTCGTCAACGACGGGACGGTCAACTTCCACCCGCCACGCTGGGCCAACGAGTACCGCCGCTGGATGGAGGACATTCGCGACTGGCCGATCTCGCGCCAGCTCTGGTGGGGCCACCGCATCCCGGTCTGGTACTACACCGACGCCTCTGGCGAGCGCGACGAAAGCCGCGATGACTTTGTGGTCAGCGTGGACTGCCCCGAACCCGGCATGGTGCAGGACGAGGACGTGCTGGACACGTGGTTCTCGTCCTGGCTCTGGCCCTTCGCCACGCTAGGGTGGGAAGGGGCAAGGGGTAAGGGGCAAGAGGGAGATGCGGAATCCACCCCCGTCCCCCTTCCCTCATCCCCCTTCGCAACGCCAGAGGCGCTCAAGGCGTTCTATCCCGGCAGCGTGCTCGTCTCCGGCTACGACATCCTGTTCTTCTGGATCGCGCGGATGGTGATGGCGGGCACGCACTTCACAGGCGTCGCCCCGTTCACCGACGTGTTCATCACGGGGATGATCAAGGACAAGCAGGGGCGCTGGATGTCGAAGAGCCTGGGCAACGGCATCGACCCGCTGGACATGATCGAGCAGTACGGCGCCGACGCGGTCCGCTTCACGCTCTCGGTCCTCTGCGCGCAGGGGCAGGACATCAAGCTGGACCCGGCCAAGTTCGAGGGCGGGCGCAACTTCGCCAACAAGGTCTGGAACGCGAGCCGCGTCTTCGGCCGCTTCATCCCCACGGACAGTGACGGCCGCCCGACGGGCACGCCCGACCGCCAGAGGCCGTTCGCGGACCTGGACCTGGTGGAGCGCTGGATCGTGACGCGCTTCGCGCAGACCGTCGCGAGCGTGGACGAGAGCCTCGCGCGCTTCCGCATCAGCGAGGCCGCGCAGACCGTCTACGACTTCGTCTGGAACGACTTCTGCGATTGGTACCTGGAGCTCATCAAGCCCGAGCGCGACGAAGCGGGCGAGGTGCAGGACATGGAGGCCGAGCCTCTGGCGCTGGCCGTCGAGGTGTTCGAGGGCGCGCTCAAGCTGCTGCACCCGTTCATGCCGTTTATCACCGAGGAGCTGTGGTGGAAGCAGCGTCCGCACGAGCCGAGCGACGCTCTGATCACCGCCGCGTGGCCCACGCCCGCACCGAGCGGAGCAGGACGAGGACTCGGTCGCTCTTTTCGCGATGGTACAGGACCTCACCACCGCCGTGCGACAGGTGCGCGCCCAGTACGGCGTCTCCCCCAGCAAGCCTCTGGCGGCGACCATCTCGGTCGGCGGCGACGACGCGCAGGCGACGGCCGACGCGCTCGAAACCGTCCGCGGCTACATCGAGCGCCTGGCACGCGTGGACCGGCTCACCATCGCGCCAGAGGCTGAGAAGCCTGCGGCCAGCGCGGCGGTCGTCGTCGAGCGGCACCAGGTGTTCGTGCCTCTGGCGGACACCATCGACCTGGACGCGGAGCGCGCGCGCTTGAAAGGTGAGATCGCGGACAAGCGCACGTTCCTGGGCTCGGTCGAGGGCAAGCTGCGCAACGAGGCCTTCGTCTCGCGGGCGCCAGAGGCGATTGTCGCCAAGGAGAAGCAGAAGGCCGAGGACGCCAAGGCGGAGATCCGCGCGCTCGAAGCCAACCTCGCCGACCTGGGCTGATGCGCGCACGTCTCCTGTTCGCGCTGTGCGCCAGCATAGTGGGCCTCGGCGGCTGCTCCGTCTCCGAACCCGACTTCGCGACCGCGGTCTCGCTCGACGAGGCGCGCGAGAAGTGGTCGCGTGTGAAGCCTGCGCGCTACGAGATGGTGATCTCGTGGGACTGCGACTGCGACGCCGATGGCACCGCGCTCGTCACCGTCGAAAACGGCCGCGTGACCAGCGCCAGCCAGAATGGCCGACCGGCGCCAGCCTCTGGCGCGAGCGTAGACGACCTCTTCGGCCGCATCGAAGAAGCCTACCAGACGCGGGCGTCGGTGGTCTATCTGAGCTACCATCCGGTCTCAGGCTATCCCGTTACGGCCATCATTGACGCCAACACCGGCGGAGACGACGAAACCATGTGGGACATCCGTTCCATCACCGCCCTTCGCTAACGCCTGGCTCTGCGCCAGAGGCCTCCCCCCGACCCATGCGTTCCTGCCTCCTCGCTCTCGCGTTCGCCGTCGCAGGCTGCTCCGTCTTCGAGCCGGGCGCTGCCGACATGGATCTTCCGACGGCGTTCGTCGACGCTCGCGAAACGTGGGAGGCTCAGGAGCCGCAGCGCTACGAGTTCGAGATTCAGGATCTGGCAGAGGGCAGCCACGTGCTCCGCATCGTGGTGGAGCGCGGCGAGGTGACGCGCGTGCTGGTCGATGGCGAGCGCACGGACGCGAGCCGAGGCATGACCATCAGCAGCCTCTTCGATACCATCGAAAGCGCATACCGCGACGGCGCGTACCTCATCGAGGCCAACTACTGGGCGGCTCGCAACTATCCCAGATACGCCCGGATCGACCCCGACCGCGAGGTCTCTGGCGACGAGACGGGGTGGCACATCCGCTACGTGCGCGGGCTGATTTCCACGCTCACCTGCGACGGCTGCGAGCCCGCAGACCTCTCGGCCCGATAGCAGACCTCTCGGCCCGATAGACGCCTCTGGCGCCAGAGGCCTCCCCCAACGGTTTCACCCTGCCGCCATGCCCCGCGCGTTCGCTCTGCTTTCCCTCCTCGCGCTGGCCGCGTGTGACGGCTCCTCGCCCTTTACCAACCGCGCGCCCGACGTGGACACCGTGCCGGTTTCCGCAGGCGACGTAGCCGAGGCGCGGGCGCGCTGGGACGTCTCTGGCGGGAGCACGTACACGATGACGCTCCAGCGGTCGTGCTTTTGCGGGCAGGAGGCGCTCGGGCCCTTCGACGTGGGCGTAGAGAGCGGCGCGGTCGTCTCCGTGCGGCGTGGCGGCAAGACGCTCGAACTCTCTCGTGGCCGAAGCATCGAAGACCTGTTCCTGCTTCTCGACGATGCCCTGGCGGAAGACGCCGCGAGCGTCCGCGCCGCCTTCGACACCGCGAGCGGCTATCCCATCGCGCTGAGCATCGACTACAACGAGTTCGTCGCTGACGAGGAGATCGGCTACACGGTCTGGAACGTGGCGCGCCGCTGAGCCTGTCGCGCGGGTGGCGCCAGAGGCGTACGCTGTCTTTTCGCGCGCCCTCTGCACGCGCGGCGTCTAGATTCGCCGCTGTTCCCTCGCGAGGGGCCTTTCACGGGCTCCGGGCACCGCGCAAGGGGGTTGCCCCGTTGTCGCACCCGGAATCTCACCCCCTCCGATGCTCAAGCCCACCGCCGTTCTGTGCCTCGCGCTCGCCCTGCTGCCTCTGGCGGCCTGCGGCGACGACACGCCACGCGGGCAGATTCAGGTCACTGACCTTCGCCTCGTCCGCCAGCAGGTCGGCTACCCCGAGCTCTCGGGCCTGGTCATCAACCGCACCGAGCGCGCCATCGTGGCCGACCTCGGCGTGCGCCTGATGGGACCCAACAACCTGCCTATTGGCGATCTGGAGCGGTTTACGGTCAACAATGTGGCCCCTGGCGACTCGGCGCGATTCCGCCGCCGCCTCGACATCGACGCGCGCGGCGCGCGGCTGGACTACGTCATTCCCGGCTAGCCCGCCCGAGGCCTCTGGCGCTCGCGTGCAGGATGAGGTGGTCATGGCAGGGAGTGCCTCTGGCGCCAGAGGCGCGTGTGTTGGATCGGTCTGCTCCGCGCCGCACGCGGCGACGATGCGCGCGCGCGACTGCTCGCAGCCGGAGGGCTCGAAGTCCTCGGAGGCGCTCGAAGTCCTCGCGGCGCTGTCCACGCGCGCATCCAGCCTGCCTCGCGAACGATGTGCAAAGCGTCTGGGGCGTCGTGCTGCGTGAACAGCGCCTCGCCCTCTCGCACGTCGACCTCGGCGAAATCGTCGGGGTGCGCGGAGAGGGCGTCGTGGAGCCAGGAGGGAATGTCGGGCATGGGGCGCGCTCGGTCGTTGCGCGCCGAGAGTGCGACTGCCGCGCTCGCCAGAGGCACGAGACGGCCCACCGGCGGACCGGACCGGCCCTTGCCGCCTTGCGCGGGACGGGGCTCTGGCGAGAGCTTCGCGGCTCACTCCTGCACTTCTCATGCTCCGCGTCGTTCAACTGGGCCTCGGGCCCATCGGGCAGGCCAGCGCCCGCCTCGCCCTCCAACGCCCCGACCTCCACCTCGTCGGCGCGCTCGACCTCGACCCCTCGCGCATTGGAAAGGACCTGAGCGATGTGCTCGGCACCGGGGACTCTGCCTCTGGCGTGACCGTGCGCGACGACGCCGAGCAGGCGCTCGCAGAGCTCAAGCCCGACGTGGTGCTGCACACCACGATCTCGTTTCTGCCCGCCATCGAGAGCCAGCTTATGATGTGCATCGAGGCGGGCGCGCACGTCGTCTCGTCGTCCGAGGAGTTGTTCTGGCCGTTCGCACGCGACGAGGCGTTCTCGCGACGCGTCGACGAGGCGGCACGCGCCAGAGGCGTCGGCGTGGTGGGCACGGGCGTCAACCCCGGCTTTGTGATGGACCTGCTTCCCGTTGTCCTCAGTGGCGTGTGCGCGCGCGTGGACCGCGTCGACGTGTCGCGCTCGGTCGACGCCGGGCGGCGCCGCGGGCCGCTTCAGAAAAAGGTCGGCGCCGGGCTCACGGAACTGGCCTTTCGCGAGAAGGAAAAGGCGGGCGGCTTTGGGCACATCGGCATGATCGAGAGCGCGCGCTGCCTCGCAGCCGGGCTGGGCTGGCACGACGCCGAGTTCTCGGAGACGTTTGGGCCGCACATGGCCATGACCGCTCACACGACCCCGCATGCAACTGTAGAGCCCGGCCAGGTGGCGGGCATCCACCAGACTGCTGAGGTGCGCACCGGCGGCATCCTCCGCGCCACACTCACGCTCACGATGGCCGTCGGCGCGCCGGACGAGGACCGCGTGAGCATCGCGGGCGACCCGCCGCTAGAGGTCGTGATCGAGGGCGGCACGTTCGGAGACACCGCGACGGTGGCTGCGCTCGTCAACGCGGTGCCGCGCATCGCGGCCTCGCGCCCGGGTCTGCGCACGATGCTGGACCTGCCCGCGGCGGCGGTCTCGCCTCTGGCGTAGGCGGGTTCTCGGTATGACGCCCGGTTTCGCCCCTGGCGCCAGAGGCGTGATTGAGCGTTCCCGTCCCCCTTGCGTGCGAGAGGGGGACAGACCGAGCCCCGGCGAGGTCGTGGGGATGTGCCGCGCCCGGCCGCTGGCGCCAAAGGGCTTGCGCCAGAGGCCTCCGGCGCTACTCCCTCCCCTGCGCGATCTGGCGCGAGAGCTTGGCGGCGCTCCACGCGCTGAGCGCGAGCGCGAGGATCACGCCCAGGCCGATGGCCCAGAGCGCCATCCGCGCCATGTCCCCCGCCTCGGCGCCAGAGGCGGAAGCAGCTTCGCGGTTGATCGCTGCGAGCGCGTCCAGCCGGGAGCGCACGGTCTCGAAGGCGGGCGCGAACTCGGACGCGTAGGCCGCTCTGGCGTCGTCGCCAGAGGCTGCGCCGATGGCGGTGTAGGCGGCGGTGTAGGTGCCGTAGGCCTCGCCTAGATCGTCCAACAGCGGCTGCTCGCCGCCGATGGTGACGTTGCCCGCGGCCGTCTCGAAGGCCGCCTCGAATCGAGGGCGCGCGGCGTCGGCGATCGCGCCAGCCTCTGGCGCGCGGCCGAGCAGGAGCAACAACGCCGCGCTGTCGATGCGCTCGATTGCTACGTTCATCTCGGACGCCGCCTCCAAGCTGCGTTCGTTTTCCAGCAGCACGGAGTCCACCGCGCCGCCCAGCCCCTGGATCACGGCGAACGCGACGAGCGCGATGAGGAGGATCGGGATGAGGAGCACACCGAACCCGGCGGCGATCTGGTTGCGGAGCGTCATGGCCACAGGCTAGAGAACGACATCGGCCTCGGTGCCGACCTCGGCCGAGTCGTCGTCGCGGAGGAAGAGAGCGGAGCCGAAGGAAAGCGGTCCCAGGCGTCCGGCGAACATGAGGAGCACGATCACCAACTTACCCAGCGGGCTCAGGTCTCCGGTGGCGCCCATCGAGAGCCCGACCGTTCCGAGCGCGCTCGTGGCCTCGAAGACCAAGAGGTCGAAGGTCTGCGCTTCGGTGAGCGCGAGCAGGAAGATGCCCGTCGCGAGAACAGTGACGTAAAACGCGAACGACGCCGTCGCCGCGGTGATGCGGTCAGCGGGGACGCGGCGGCGCCAAAACGTGACCGTGGTCTGACCGCGCAGCACGCTTCGCATGACGGCGTAGACCGCCGAGAGCGTCGTCGTTTTCATGCCGCCGCCCGTACCCGAAGGAGACGCGCCGACCAGCATCAGGAGCAGCATCACCACCATCGCGCCCTGCGAAAACGCACCGATGGGCGCCGTGTTGAAGCCCACCGTCGTCATAGCAGTCATGGCCTGGAAAAACGATTCCAGCAGGTGTTGCGCGGGCGCTGCATTGAGTGCCTGCTGTTCGGTCAGGAACAGGAGTCCCACTCCGGCCACCATGAGGAGCATCGTGAGCCGCAGGATGATCCGGCTCGTAAACGTGAGGTGCTTCTGGCGCCCCGTAACCACCCGCCACCCATCCACGGCGACGATAAAGCCGATGGCGCCCAGCAGCGCCAGCACCGAGATGACCGCGTTGACGCCCACATTGCCCGCGAACGACTCCAGGCTGGTATCGAACAGGCTAAAGCCCGCCGTGCAAAACGCGCTGATGGAGTGGAAGATGGCTTGGTAGCCCGCGTTTTCCACGCCCGCGCTCGAAAAGAGCGCCCACAACAGCGCTGCGCCGATGACCTCGGCGACGACCGTAAACACGATCACACCGCGCACGAACTCGTCCAGAGCAAAGCTCTTCGGCATCGCGAAATCGCTGGAGAGCATCCGCTCGCGGCTTTGAGTGAGCTTGCGCCCGCGCGTGAGCACGATAAACGAGCCCATCGTCATGTAGCCGATCCCACCGATCTGGATCAGCAGCAAGATCACCAGTTCGCCGAAAAGCGTGTACGACCCCGCCGGGCTCACCGTCGCGAGGCCCGTGGTGGAGACGGCGCTCGTGGCGATAAACAGGTGGTCCAGCGCCGACGTGCCCGTGACTTGGTGGGCGACCGGCAGCGAGAGCAGAATCCAGCCCACCACGATGCACGTGAAATAGCCCAGGAACACCAGCTTGACCGGGGGCACGCCGCGGAATGCGCGCGCGACGGTGGCGCGGTAGCGAAGGGAACGATTCATAGACGATGCGCCAGAGGCCTCTGGCGGGACGAAGGGTCTATAAAGTGAGACGGTGCAGGCGTGCGGTAGCCTCTGGCGCCAGAGGCGGCTATCGCTTCCAGAAGCCGGGCGTGAAGAGGAGCAGGACCGTAAAGATCTCCAACCGGCCCGCCATCATGAGCAGCGAGAGCACCCACTTGCCCAGGGCTGGTACGTGCGTGTAGTTCTCCGTCGGGCCCATCGTGCCAAAGGCCGGGCCCACGTTCCCGACGCACGAGAAGGTGGCGGTGAGCGCACTCATCCAGTCCAGCCCGAGAAAGGCCATGACCAGCGTGCCGAGCCCGATCAAGCCCACGTAGAGCACGATGAACGAGAGCACGTTGCGCATGATGCCGTCGGGCACCACGCGGTGGTCCAGGCGGATGGGCAGGATGGCCTGCGGATGCACGAGCTGGCGCATCTCGCGGAACGAGTTCTTCAGGATGAGAAGCACACGCACCACCTTGACGCCGCCGCCGGTGCTGCCCGCCATGCCGCCCACAAAGAAGAGCGACAGCAGCACGCCCACCGCCAGAGGCGGCCACACCTCGTAGTCGGCGGTGCCGAAGCCGGTCGTGGTGATGATGGCGGCGGCCTGGAAGGCGGAGTAGCGCAGCGCGTCCGCGAAGCGGTCGTAGGTGATGACCTCGCGGCCGCGCACCTGCGTCGCTTCGGTGCCCGCACCGCCGCCGATGTCGTCTCCGCCCTCACGCGGGGCGTCGCTCGTGACAGATTCCTCGACGCGTACGCCCGCCTCTGGCGGAGTGGCGGCGGCGGCCTCTGGCGCCGGAGGCGGCGCACCTGCAGGTGTGCTCTCGCCAGAGGCCAGCACCACCTCGCCGTCGAGCGTGACGGGGCCGGGGAGCAGGTCGTTGGTGGGGCTCCACAGCGAGAAGGTGAGCAGCGCCGTCGCGCCGAGCACGATGGCGAAGTAGACGCGCAGTTCCTCGCTCTGCAGCAGCGGCTTGACGTTGCGGTGCAGAAGCTGGTAGTGCAGGGCGAAGTTCATGCCCGCCAGCAGCATAAAGACCGTGATCACCCAGTCGATGTACGCCGATCCGTACTGCCCGACGCTGCCGTTCTCGGTCGAGAAGCCGCCCGTCGCGAGCGTCGCGAAGGCGTGGTTGACGGCGTCGAAGAGCGACATCACCGGCAGCAGCAGCAGGATCTGGATCACAGTCAGGCCGACGTAGATGGCCCAGAGGCGCTTGGCCGTTTCGGTCACGCGCGGCGTGAGCTTATCGGCACTCGGGCCGGGCACCTCGGCTTTGAAGAGTTGCATCCCGCCCACGCCCAGCATGGGCAGCACGGCAATCGCGAGCACGACGACGCCCATGCCGCCCAGCCAGTGCGTGAGGCTGCGCCAGAACAGAAACGAGTTGGGCACGGCCTCGATGGCAGGCGTGTCGGTTCCGCCCAGGATCGTGGCGCCGGTCGTGGTAAAGCCGCTCATGACCTCGAAAAAGGCGTCGCCCATCGAGTCCAGCACGCCGGTCATCAGCCACGGCAGCGCGCCGACAAGCGAGAGCACCCACCACGCGAGCGCGACGATCGCGAAGCCCTCGCGCACGCGCAACTCGCCCTGGGGGCGGTACGCCGCCCACAGCCCACCGCCGAGGGCGACCGATCCTGCCGCGGTCACGGCGAAGCCCCACCACTCGGCCTCGCCGTAGAACAGCGCCACGCCCATCGGCGCCAGAAGCGAGACGCCGAGCGCGCCGAGCAGCGCGCCAAGAACGCCGGAGATGGCTTTAAAATCGATCAGGAGGGCTCGGAGGACGCCAGAGGCTCTAGCAGATTGTACCCCGGCGGGTTGCGCCCCGGCGGGTTGCGCCTCTGGCGCCCGAGGCGAGCGTGCCGGAGAGAGATGTCGCGTCACGCCGCGAAAAGAGACTCCACGTCACCGACGCGCTCGGGCGTGGCGAAGACGATGACGCGGTTGCCCGGCTGCCACGACGGTCTGCCCGGTCGCGATCTCGACGCGGTCTCCCACGACAGCGCCGACGAGCACGCCGCTCGGCAGCTTGAGCTTCGCCAGAGGCCCGCGCGTGATGCGCGAGCCGGGGTCGGCGACGAGTTCGAGGATCTCGGCGTCCAGGCCCTGAACCGTGGCGACGGAGCGGACGTGGGCGCCGCGGAGAAAGCGCAGGACCTCGCGGGAGACGGCAAGTTTCTGGCTTACCGCCGCATCCAGACCGATGGTCTGTGCGACAGGGATGTAAGAGCTTTTGGAGAGCAGCGCGACAGTTTTCTTGACGCCGAGGTGCTTCGCCATGAGGCACGAGACGAGGTTGGATTCCTCGTCGGCGGTGACGGCCACGACGGCGTCGGTTTCGGCGAGGCCTTCGCGGGCGAGAAAGTCGATATCGGCCGGGTCGCCGTGGAGCACGAGCACGCCTTCGAGGGTTTCCGCCAGCGTCTCGGCGCGAGCGCGGTCGCTCTCGACGAGTTTGACCTGCATCGCGAAGGCATCGCGCCCGGTGCCGGTCCGCGTGGCCAGCCCTGCCGCCACGCGCGCGCCGACCGTCGTGCCACCGAGGATCATGGCGGTGCGGAGCCGCCCGGCTTCCTTGCCCAAGAGGTGCGCCACCTGGCCCACCTGGCCGCTCGGCACGAGCACGAACACCTGATCGTTGCGCTGGATGGTCGCCTTGCCGCTGGGCACGATCGTGCGGACGCCTCTGGCGATGCCCATCACGCGAAACGCGAGGTGACTGCCCGCCCGCGCGAGGTCGATGAGCGTCATGCCGATCACGGGCGACTCCGGGTCGACACGCAGGCCGACGAGTTGGACGCGCTCGCCGCAGAAGCCCACCACGTCGGTCGCCGACGCGCGGCGCAGCAGCGAGATGACCTCGTTGGCCGTCGACTGCTCCGGGTGGATGATGTGGTCGATGCCGAAGTCGGAGAGCTTCATCACAGCATCCAAGCCGTCGAACTCGCTCGACCGAATACGTGCGATCGTGACGGTCTCGTCAGAGGGCTTGCCCACGCGCTCGGCAATCATCGACGCGATGATGTTGACCTCATCCACGTCCGTCACCGCCACTAGCAGGTCCGCGTCCAGGATCCTCGCCTCGTGCAGCGTGGCGACGCTTGTGCCGGAGCCTTCGATGGCGAGCACGTCCAGCGTCTCGCGCACGTTCGCGATCCGCTCCGGGTCGGTGTCGATAACCGTCACGTCGTGACGCTGGAAGGAGAGCATCCGGGCAACGTCGTAGCCGACGTCTCCGGCGCCGACGATGATCGCGCGCATGGCAGGGCCTGTGGCCCAGGGTGAAGCGTTCCGAAGCTACTCGCGCGGGTGTGCAGCGCCAGAGGCCTCTGGCGGGATTTGGTGTGCGGGAAGGTCAGGTACGCCTCTGGCGCCAGAGGCGTGGTGGGAGGCTTCGTCATTCTGAACGCACCCCCCGCTTCGCTCGCCCTACGGTCGCGAAGCTGTCCCCCTTGTTAAGGGGGACATTCTAGATCTCAATCGTTTAAGCGCCAGAGGCCGACTGTTCTCTCGGAGGACACCGCGGTGGGAATTGCCCCCCTCGCCCGAGAGGGACAGCTTTGCGACCAACGGGAGAGCAAAGCGGGGGGTTAGCCCCACGCCACCGCGGCCTCCCTCAAAACCTCGGGCGCCAGAGGCCACCCGGAGCCTCTGGCGCCCGAGGCGCGTAGGCGCGGCCCTCTCCCCCATCCCATGACCGACCTCCCCGTTCTCCACACGTCCCGCATCCCCGTCCGCTGGGGCGACATGGACGCCCTCGGCCACGTCAACAACGCGCGCTACTTCACCTTCGCCGAGCAGGCGCGCATCGACTGGATGAACGCGGCGCTGGACGGCGACTGGAGCGAATCAGGGCCCATCCTGGCGTCGATCTCGGCAGATTTCAAGCGGCCCATCCACCACCCGGCGACGGTCGAGGTGCAGGTGCTGGGCGGCGAGCCGGGACGGTCGTCGCTCAAGCAGCCCTACCGGTTGCTGGTGGACGGCGAGGTGATGTGCGAGATGAACGCCGTCATCGTGTGGGTCTCGCGCGAGACGGGGCGGCCGGTGTCGCTGCCGGACTCGATCCGGGCGGCGGCCTCTGGCGATGCGTAGCGGCCTCTGGCGATGCGTAGCGGCCTCTGGCGCCAGAGGCTAGGCGGCGAGCGGGCGCGCGTGCAGAATCTCCCGCCCTCCTAACGGACGCACATCACTCACGCTGAGCGTCTCCACAGCCACGGTCTCCCCGTCACCCAATACGAACTCGACCTCGACGGCACGTGCATTGTTGTACACGTGCACGACGGCGCCCACGTGCCCCTTTCTCTAGCCCGAGCGCTGGCAGATCGTGCGCGAGGACGATGGTCGCGCCTCTGGCGGAGACGGACCGCTCGTGCGGCATCCGACCCTGGCTCAGGAAGCGTGCGTCGCCCTCGCGAAACCCTCCGATCTGGATGCGGAACGGGACGTGCTGCGCTCGCTCACACGTACTGGACGAACGCGCCCGGGTCCATTGTCACCTCTTGGCCTCGAAGCTCCGGTGCTGCCGTCGCCAAGGCGTTCCAGACCCACAATCGTGGCGTGCACTTGCTCGCGTCGTGTACGGTGTGAACGCCTTGCCGCAACACGTCGGCAGCGATCTGCTGACACATTGCGACGAGCGCCGTGAACTCCGCGCTCCGCTTCTCGCCATAGAACGCCACGAGAGAGACCTGTCGGGACATAGGCAGGTGTGTGAGGAGCACGCCTCTGGCGCTAGAAGCTACTTTCTAGTCGGTAGAACGCTGCCGACACCGGCGGCCATACAAACAGAGGATGCCACAGTGCCGCATACGCGATCCGCACATCGCTCCGCGATGCCTCCTCCGCTGCAGTCCCCGCCGTACGCTAAGCCTAGAAGGCATTTGTGCACACGTCACCAACATGAAGCACGTAACCGACTGTGCGTGCTACGGTAGAGGAACGCGAGCCCCTAGGCGAGCCGTAATCCCGTCAAAGATTCCAGTCAAAACCATTGTTAGCCGACTAAGAGTAGACTCGTTCGGAAAGGGCCGAAACGCCTGCTTGACTTGCGACGGCCACAGCCTGAGCAGTCTCCAGTAGTTGTACTTTTTGAGGTACAATCTCAGGTGCGTAGCGTTTCTCACTTGGTAGTACAATTTCCAGCCTGGAGGATTCTCGCGCCTAGGCATGTGGTGGTGGTGAACCACCGCCTCGGGAATGCGAACGCTTTCCATTCCCGCAGCTGTTTCAAGCCGGTGCTGGAAAAACTCCGTGTCCTCACCCCACCATAGATAGTCTGCTCTCGGAACGCCATGGGCGCGAATGGCAGACATCGGGACCAGAGCACCAGACCACCCAGGTTTGAAGTTCTCCTCACCATCGGGTCCCAGCACTTTGGGCCAGCAAATGGTCTTCTCATCTGCGCGCGACAGGAGACGCTCGAGACTTTCCAACTCAGGTTCGACGTCGTCATCCATGACCCATACGTAGCCGTCCTCGCCTGATTCGAGAGCTCGGGAAATGCCCAAAGCGAACCCTCCTCCTGGGCCAACATTTCCACCTGAGCACATAACCTCCGGTCCCTCTGCGTCCCCGCCGTTGTCGACGATCGTAAAATGCGTCACTGGATGCGACTGGTTTTGAATCGCTCGCCGGAGTCTGTCCAGCGATTCGGGTCTACGGTATGTGACCGTAACGGCGTGGACTGTAGGGGATGGGAGAGTCATGGGCTAGGGGCTAGCAGTAAAACACACTAAGCTATACCATCTATAACACTCGTCCCTTAACCCCGCACTCTCTTCACGCACAAGTACGCTCCGCGCGGCCTCTGGCGCCCACGCCTACTTCTCCTCGTGGTAGTCCTCCTCCGCGTTGATCTGCCACACCGAGGCGGGATCGCGCGCGCCAGAGGCCCACTGGTCCACGACCGTCATCGCGGTCAGCATGGAGTGATCCTGGTTGTTGTAGCGGTGCATCCCGTTGCGCCCGACCGGCGCGAGGTTCTCAATGCCGTCCAGCCATGTCTGTAGCTCCCCGATGCGGTCGTACGTGCCGAAGTAGGCGGGGTAGGCCTTCGGCATCCGCACGACGACACTGCCCAGCACGTCGCCTCTGGCGACGAGCTTGATGTCGGCCAGTTCGCCAGAGGCGAAGGTCTCTAGATCGGCGTCGCTCATCTCCCAGAGGTCGTCGCCCTCGTTGACGAAATACTCAGCGCCGACCCAAGCCTTGGTAGGATCTGCCACCATGTACGGGCTCCAATTGTTGAACACCTGCAGGCGGCCCACGCGCACGCCGGGCTCTTGGATGTAAATCCAGTTGTCCTGCAGCCAGTCCGGGTCCTGCGGCGTGGCGCCCGCGAGGCGGTCCATGAGCAGGCCGACGATGAGGAAGTCGCGATACACGAGACCCTCGGCAACTTCGCGGGCCTCTGGCGCGACGGGTCCGTCCACGCACCCGACGAGCGTGCGGAGCGGCATCGTGGAGATGACGAGTGCAGGGTCCTCGAATGTGACGCGCTCGCCGCTGGCGCCAGAGGCCCCGGCGGGTTGCGCCCCGGCGGGTTGCGCCTCTGGCGTAGTAGCTGAGACGCGCGTGATGCGGTCGCCTTCCAGCCCCAATTCATCTACGCGGGTGTTGAAGTGGATCTCGCCGCCAGAGGCTTCGACCTGCCTCGCGACTTCCTCCCACATCTCGCCCGGGCCGCGGTGGGGGTAGAGGAACCGCTCGATGAGGCTCGTCTCCGTCCCCTTCTGCCCCGCCGTCTTGTCGCGCCCGACGATGTTGCGAAGGAAGTGCAGGATGGCGGTCGTGACGGAGAGGCCTTTGATGCGCTGTGCGCCCCACTCGGCCGGTATTTCGTCGCACGGCACGCCCCAGACTTTCTCGGTGTAGTCGCGGAAAAACGTGGCGTAGAGCTCGTGGCCGAAGCGGAATCAACCCCGCCAGCGCGACCGGCCACAGGCCTCTGGCGAGAGCCAAGGACCCTGACCCGAGGGTGCCAGAGGCACGTGCAGGCGCCCCCTGCCCTCTTTCCCCATCTCTCTCCCCCCGAAGCAGCATCCACGCCGTCAGCGCCGCGGCCACAGGCCAGAAGTAGAGCAAGACCGGCTTGAACAAGAACGCGACCGCCAACACCACGTGCACCCACGCGAGATCCCTGCGCCTCTGGCGTTCTGTAAACGCGACCACGCGCTCGGTCGCGAGGAAGAGCAACGCCGCGAACGGCAGATCTGCCAGAGGCACCTGCGCGGTGATCCACAGCGCGGGCGTGAGCACGATGCCCAGCGCCAGAGGCTTCCAGAGAGCGTAGCTGTCTCGCGGTGCCAGCCGCACGGCGACTCGCCAGAGGCCCCAGGCGAGCGCCAGCGCCATCGCGCTCTGGAAAAACGCCAGCAACGCGGGCGAACGGCTCACCAACCGGACCGGCGCGAGCGCGGCGCCGTAGCCGGGCAACCGGCGGCTCGCCAGGCGCGGGTCGGCGCGCGTGGCCTCTGGCGTGTCGGTGGACCAGCCGCGGCCCGCGAGGAGGTTGTCAGCCTGGGTGACGTAGTCCTCCGTGTCGCCCCAGCCAGTTGGCTGGGTGGCGGCGGCCCACACCCACGCCGCGAGGTAGACCGCTCCGACGAGGAGGAGGTAGATCGCGGGCGGGCGGGAAGGCGAAGTCACAGAGTCAGCGGGCGGGGCGAGAAGCTAGCGCGAGTGTCCCGGGCGCGACCTCTAGCGCCAGAGGCTTCGGGTAGGGCCGCGGTCGGCCGTGAGCCCCCCTGGAGATGCTCGGGTCGGTGCGCGGATTCGCCTCTGGCGTAGACCCGGCGCCGCGCTCTGCGCCAGAGGCCCGAGCTCGCATCCTCTGTCCCCCCAGAAGCGGGGACAGTTCACACTGCAGCCGATTCTGAAATGGCTGAGTATCGCTCAAGAGGCGAACCCGTGCGGCGCAGTGCTTCGCCAGAGGCTAGATCTCAACTGTCCCCGCTTTGAGGGAGACAGAGAACGCGACCCTCTGTCCTTCACACAACGCGCAGCACTCTGGCCTGCCTCTGGCGTGAAGAGCAGCAATGCCCCGAGCGTTCTCAGGGGGTCCTACCCCGCCGAGCACCGCACCCCAGCCTCTGGCGCCAGAGGCCGCGCGGAACCCTGGACCGGGGTCCAGAGCGTTTACGTTCCATGACCGAGATCATCCCCTCCCCCGCTCCCCCGCCAGAGGCCTCTGACGCCGAGACCCACACGATCCGCGTCGAGGGCATGACCTGTGCTTCGTGCGTGGCGCGCGTCGAACGCGTGCTGGCGCGAGCGGACGGCGTCGAAGCGGCGAGCGTCAACCTCGCGACCGAGCGCGCGACGATCCGCGCCAGAGGCCTGACCGCTACCGAGTTGGTGGCGAAGATCGAGAAGGCAGGCTACGGCGCGTCCGTCCAGGCCGACGACAGCGCGCAGGCGGCGGCCGCCGCGCGAGAGGCCGAAGACCACAAACTCGCGCGGCGCCTCTGGCTGGCCGTCGCGCTGACCGTCCCGATCTGGCTCTTGGAGATGGTGCCGATGGCGATCCCGCCTCTGGCGCAGTGGCTGGACGCCACACTGGGCGTGCAGACGATCCGGCTGATGCTCTTCGCGCTGGGCACGGCCGTGCAGTTCGGGCCGGGCCTCGGGTTCTACAAAAAGGGCTGGGCGGCGCTGCGCAGCCTCTCGCCCGACATGGACTCGCTCGTGATGATCGGTACGAGTGCGGCCTATGGCTATTCGCTCGTCGCCACGTTCGCGCCAGAGGCTCTGCCTGCGGGCGCGGACCATGTGTACTACGAGGCCGCGGCGACCATCATCGCGCTCATCCTCGCGGGGCGCTTTATGGAGCACCGCGCCAAGGGCCGCGCGGGAAGCGCCATCCGTGCCCTCCTGGACCTGCAGCCGCCCCAGGCGGTCGTCGTGCGCGGGATGGAGGAGGACGTGATCCCCGCCGGTGCGGTGCTGCCCGGCGAGATCGTGCGCGTGCGGCCCGGCGGCAAGATCCCGGTCGACGGTGAGGTGATCGAGGGCAAGAGCTACGTGGACGAGTCCGCGATGACCGGCGAGCCCGTGCCCGTGGCGCGCGCCTCTGGCGACCGCGTGGCGGCGGGAACGATCAACGGCAACGGCACGCTGCTGATCGAGGCGACGCAGACCGGGCGCGAGACGGCGCTGGCGCAGATCGTGCGCATGGTGGAAGAAGCGCAGGGCTCAAAACCGCCCATCCAGGCGCTGGCCGACCGCGTGGTGCGCGTGTTCGTGCCCGTCGTGCTGGGCATCGGGCTGCTCACGTTCGCGGTCTGGCTGCTCGTCGGCCCCAGCCCGCCGCTGACGTACGCGTTGGTCGCGAGCGTGAGCGTGCTCATCATCGCGTGCCCCTGCGCGATGGGCATCGCGACGCCGATTTCCATTTTGGTCGGTACGGGCCGCGCGGCGCAGGCGGGCGTGTTCGTGCGCGAGGGCGCCGGGCTACAAGCGCTCGCCGAAGCCGAGGTCGTCCTGTTCGACAAAACCGGCACGCTCACCCAGGGCCGTCCCGCCGTGACCGATTTCGTTTCACTCGCGGGCACGCCCGAGGCGCAGCTTCTGCCTCTGGCGGCGGCGGTCGAAGCGGGCAGCGAGCACCCGATTGCCCGCGCGATCGTGGCGTACGCTTCTGGCGAGGCGAAATCCGAGATGCGTGCCTCTGGCGCCAGAGGCACACCCACGTTCATCCCTGCCCCTCCGTCCCGCATCCCTCTCGCCACCACCGCCTTCGAAGCCATTCCGGGCTTCGGCGTGCAGGCCGAGGCGGATGGTCGCCGCGTCGCGATTGGCGCAGTGCGCTTGCTGGACCGGCTCGGCATCGAGGCGCCAGAGGCGGCGCGATCCCACGCCGACGCCCTCGCGCGCGACGGCAAGACACCGGTCTGGCTGGCCATCGACGGCCGCGCCGAGGCGCTCATCGCCGTCGCCGATCCCGTCAAACCCGGCGCCCGCGCGGCGCTCGACGCGCTCCGCGCCAGAGGCCTCCGCCTCGCGATGGTAACCGGCGACGCGCGCGGCACCGCCGAGGCCGTGGCGCGGCAACTGGGCATCACAGAGATCTACGCCGAGACGCTGCCCGCCGGTAAAGCCGACGTAGTACGCGCGCTCCAGGCCTCTGGCGGGATCGGCGCCTCTGGCGGGACCGGCGCCTCTGGCGGGACCGGCGCCTCTGGCGACAACCCAAACCCCTTTGGCGCCAGAGGCACCTCGCGAGAGGCCGAGACGCGGCGCGTCGCGTTTGTGGGCGATGGCATCAACGACGCGCCCGCGCTGGCGGTCGCGGATGCGGGCGTCGCGATTGGGACCGGCACGGATGTCGCCATCGAAGCGGGCGACATCGTGCTGCTGCGCGGCGACGTGGCGGGCGTGGACCGCGCCATCGGCCTCGCGCGCGCCACGCTGCGCACCATCAAGCAAAACCTGTTCTGGGCGTTCGCCTACAACGTGATCCTGATTCCGGTCGCAGCGGGCGTGCTCTTCCCAGCCTTCGGCGTGCTGCTCTCGCCCATGCTGGCCGCCGCCGCGATGGTGTTTTCAGATCTGTTCGTGATCGGCAACGCGCTGCGATTGCGCACCGCCTGACCGCCAGAGGCCTCTGGCGTGAATCAGCCTCTGGCGAGGCCCTCTGGCATTAGAGCGGGCGCTCCTCGTCGTAGTACAGCGAGACCTGCTCGACGCGGTCCGTGCGGCCCAGCGCGTCGGTGAGCGCGGGCGCGTCCTCGGCGTGGCGCAGTGTGACGAGAAAGCCGAGGTCCAGACGGCCGCCCTCGCCCGAGCGCGCGTGGAGAAGCCGGTGCTTGCGAGCGTAGCGAGCCAAAACGGCGTTCCAGGGCGCCTCTGGCGATGCGCTCTCGCCAGAGGCCGCGTCGCCAGAGGCGGCACCGGCGGGCGCGTCGCCCATGGCGCCCGAGGCGACGATCTCGACGAGGTATTCCAGCTTGCGCGAAGCGCCAAAGCCGGTGCGGCCGAGCAGCAGCAGCGTGCCGCCCACGATAAGCGTCGCGAGGACTGCGAGGCGATGGAAGCCCACGCCCGCCGCCAGCCCGATCGCGAGCACGAGAAAGATGAACACCAGATCCTGCGTGTCCTTGACCGCCGTCCGAAAGCGGATGATCGACATCGCGCCGACGAGCCCGAACGCCCGCGCGAGGTTGTTGCCGATCGCCATGATGACGATGGACGTGATCATGGCGAGCGTGACCAGCGAGGCTACAAACGTGGTCGAGTAGCTCGTGCCACGGTAGGACCAGCGGTAGATGAGCGACACCACCAGCCCGCACAGCAGCGCGACCAGCAGGTTGGCCACGATCTGGCCCGTCGCCAGAGGCAGCGTCGAGAACGGGTCGTTGAGGTCGAAGGGCATGGGCCTCTGGCGAAACGGCCGGGGTGGCCTCTGGCGGGGGGACAGACGATACGACGGCAGCCGAGGTCAGCGCGCCAGAGGCCTCCTGGCGAGCGCCGCGATGGCGGGCGCACCGAAGCGCCACGGCGCCGCCTCGGCCTCGGCCTCGATGCCCATGCTGTACTTGGAGAGCGCCTGCTGTTTCAGCCCGAGCGAGGCGGTCACGGCGCGCATCCACGACGGAAACGCGCGGTCGAACTTGATCTCCAGAATGAAGTGGCCCGCCAGAAGAGGCCTCTGGCGAGAATCGGAATAGAGCCCACCGAGATCGGGGCCGAGGTGCGGAAACGGCGAGACGCGCAGGCGCCGGTCGAAGGTGATGCGCAGCGACGGGTCGAGGCGGCCCAGAAACGGCTCGCGGTCGTACGTGACGAGCAAGACGGGGCGGCGGTGCTCGGCGCGAAGGCGGTAGAGAAACCGGTCCGCGGCGGTGCGCGCCTTGTCCGAGAGGGGCGCCGCCTCTGGCGAGGCCCCCGCGAGCAGCGCCGCCGCCAGAGGCACTGGCATCGCGGCGCGGTCCTTCCACACGGCACTGTTCTGCTTGCGCTTGATCTCTAGAAAGACCGGCCCCGAGCCCGGCGCGTCGTAGGCGCGCACGCGCACCTTGCGGCGGATCTCGTCGCCGGACTCTTTTTCGGCCCAGTCGCGCAGGCCCAGCGTGTCGAAGTACACGCTGCGCACGGTGTAGCCTCTGGCGCCAGAGGTGCGTCGCCAGAGGCGAGCGGCGAGGCGTACGGGTCGGGCGTCACGTACGGCGCGATGCGGGCGGCGAGGCGGGCGTGGTCGGCCTCGCGGACGAGGTATTTGAGTTCGCTGCGCACGCGCTACCAGCGGAACAGGTCGGTGAGGGCGCGCCGAACGTGCTGCAGCGCCGTTATCGGCCGGGCTTCGACGGCGCACGCCACGAGCAGGCCCGGCACGAGGTGTTCGGCGCCGCTCACCACCTCGGCGGTCGCGATGAGATAGGCCTGCCCGGCGCGCGGGGCCGCGGCCTCGCGCACGTCTGTCACCCGCGCGGCCGTCTCGCCAGAGGCCACCTTGAGCGCGACCGTGCTGCCCACGCGCACGCGGTCGCGGTCGGACCATCGCACGGGCAGGAGCACGTGGTACGCCGAGGTGTCGGCGACGAGCAGGAGCGTGTCGGGGGAGAACACGCGGCCCACGCGGCCGGAGATGGGTGAAACGAGCGTGCCCATTTCTTCGCGGCGTTGTAGCGACCGGGCCTCGCGCTCCAACGCGCCAATGCGCGCCTGCACGACCGCCCCTTGCTCGGGCCGCTCGCCAGAGGCCGCCACTCGCACGCGCGCTTCGGCGGTGGCCCTCTGCGCCTGGGCACTCGCGCGCCGGGCCTCGGCCAGACGCACCGCCGCCTCGGCGTCTTCCAGCGCCTGCGCGGAGGCCAGCCCGCTCGCGAACAGATCCCTCTGGCGCGCCGCCGTCGCTTCGGCGCGGGCCACGTCGGCGCGCCGCGTCTCGGCCTCGGCCTCGGCCTGCCGGACGCCCTGCACCGCTGCCGCCACGACCTCAGGCTTAGCGCCCGTCCCGCTCAGTCGGAGTTCGGCCTCGGCCTGTTCGATCTCGCCGCGCACCGCCGAGAGGCGCAGCGCCGCCTCGCCAGAGGCGACCGTGCCCACCGCCTCGCCAGCGCTCACGGCCTCTTGCGACGCCGCGGGCCCCAGCTCAAACCGCACGGCGTCGCCGCGGGCAGGTTCGGCGGCAAATGTGGTGGAGACGGCGCCCGTACGGTGGTCGCGGAGCGTCGCCGTGACGGCGCCAGAGGCCGTTCGCACGAGCGTCCATTCCTGGGCGGGCATCACGCGGCCCATGCCCTCTACGCGGTCCGGCAGTTCCACCGGCGCGAGCAGCAGCGCCGCCAGCCCGACGATCAGGCCGCTGGCGACGAGCACGCCAGCACGGCCGCGGGCGCGAAAACCGGGGACAAAGCGAGATCTCATGCCAGAACGACGGGCGAATGCTCAGGATGCGCGATGCGGATGGACAGCCTGTAGCGGTGCGCCAAGTTACGCGAGCGTTACCCGACCCACCGTGAGGCCTCTCGCGGACGGCCCCTCCGGCACCGCCAGAGGCGCAACCTGCCGAGGCGCAACCGCCGGGCGCAAACCGCCGGGGCGCAAACCGCCGGGGCGCAACTCGCCAGAGGCGCAAACCGCCCAGGCCTCTGGCGGTGCTGGCGTGCGGCGCGGAGGCCAGCTACCGCCGCACGATCACGAGCGGACGCGAGAACGTGCCCAGCGAGCCGCTCGCGACAACGAAGTACGCACCCGCCGCCAGGCCAGCCGTGCTGACGCTCATTGTGCGGCGCCCGGCCTCCACCGCGCCCTCGAAGATGGTCTGCACGCGGCGCCCGCGCGCGTCCACGATCTCCAGCCGGAGGCGGTCGGCGGCGCCGGTCGTGACCGTGAACTGTACGTCGCCAGAGGCGGGCGACGGCCACACGCGCGAAAGCGCCACGGCGGGACCAGGGCCGGGCGCGAGGGGCTGGGCGAGCGCGCCGTCCATCCACGCCGCGCGGCGGCGCGTAAACGCCTGGAGGTAGCGCACGTCCTCGGCGTGCGTCTCGCCGACGTACGCGTTGCCCCAGACGTATTCGCCCTCGGTCCCCCAGCGTTCGGCGTCGCGCACGCGCGCCTCGGCCGTCTCCGCCACGGCCCCATCGATGACCGCCTCGATGGCCTCTGGCGCCAGAGGCCCGGCGCGAAGCTCGGCCCATCGCGCCCGCATCGCGGCCTGGAACGGCGCGCTACGGGCCATGCGGCCCCACCAGAACGGGATCGGGACGCCGTCGCCGCGGTCGTTCCAGTCGAACTGGAAGCCGCGGTGATCGGCGCCGCCGCCGAAGCTGGCGTTGCCCATCGCGAGGTTAAAATCCCAGACCGGCCCGGCGCGCAAGAGGCCGCCGTTGCTGTCCTTGTCTTTGTGCAGGTACGTGCTCGCGCGGTAGCCGTCGATGTTTTTCGTCACCTCGTTGAGGATCACGAAGTCGACGAACGAGCCCAGATCGATGAGCGGCAGGAAGCCTCTGGCGGGGTCGTCGATGTCGTCGCTCGCGAGGGTGTGCTCGAAGGCGGTGATGGTGCGCTCGATGTAGGCCGCCTGCTCGGGCACGATGTCTCGCGGCGAGGGCTCGTGGAACTCCCAGCGGATCTGCCGCCCAAATGGGTACGGCGGCGGCAGCGGCGAAAACCACCCGCCGACCTGCCCTCCTGCAAACTTGTCCACCTTGACGATGTAGCCGCCCGTGAGGTCGTCGCCAGAGGTTTCGCTGGGCCGCAGCCGCGCGATGTCGACGCGTTCGCTGTCGCGCTTGATCGCCTCTAGCAGGAGGTACACGCCCTGGTATTCGCCGTTGACCACGACCTCGCAGAAGCGCGTGCGGCTGGCGTAGCGGCCCATCGCTCGCGCCAGGCGGTACGCGACGGCGTTGCGCACGAGCGTTTTGTCGGTGTACGGCGCGTGCAGCACCCAGTCGTTTTCGCTCGGCATCCCGAGCAGCGGCACGTTGCGGTTGTCGCCTCTGGCGTCGCGCGTTTCGAGCGCGTACTGCTGTTTGGGAAACAGCTGCGAGGTGGCGCCGCGCACCTCGATGCCGATGAACCCATCGTAGCCCGTCGGCGGGTCGGTGATCTGGTTTCGGCGCCCGTCGGCGTTGTCGATCACGCGCATCCGGCCCACGATCTTGGGCTCGTCCGGGATCGCCTCGTCCGTCTCGATGAGCACGATCGGCAGATCGGACGACGTGAGCGTCTGCGCCGCCAGAGGCACCGCGCACAGCAGGCACAGCGCGCTCAGACAGGCAGTGCGCGAGACGAAACGGAGCAGCGTAACCGGGATCACAGTGCTCTCTCAACGGCTCTCGCCTCGCCGTCGTTTCCCGCAGCCTCAGGCCTCTGGCGAGAGTTCGCGTGGCGAGAGTTCGCGCGCGGCGCGGAGAGGTGGGACACTCGCAGCGCCAGAGGCGTTCGACGGTTCCCTTCCTCATTTACGCTATGGAATCCGCCACCCAGCCCCAGACGCTCACCATCGACGGCATGAGCTGCGCACATTGCATCAGCGCCGTCCGCTCAGCTCTCGAAACCGTGCCCGGCGCGACCGTCGAATCGGTCGAGATCGGCTCGGCCGTCGTTCGCCTCACGCCAGAGGCAGACCGGATCGCGGTCCACACCGCCATCGAGGACGCGGGCTTCGATCTCGCGCCAGAGGCATAGCCCACAGCGCCGCGCCTCTGGCGATCTTCCGACGTGCCCTCCGCCTTTCCGATGCCTGACTCTCCAGACCCGTCCCTCCCCACACCCGACGGCTCTACCGACGCCTCCGCGCCAGAGCTTCCCGTGACTACGGCTTTGCCAGAGGCCACCGCGCCAGAGGCCACCGCGCCAGAGGCCGTACCGTCCGCCTCTGGCGGATCGCGCGCGCACGTTATCAACCTCTCCTCGGGCGCTATCCCGCCGCCGCGAGCACCGGAGCCCGCGCCGCCGCCGATTCCGGCCTCTGGCGAGAGCCGCGGTCACGGCGGCGTGTTCACCGTCAACCTCGCCTCGGCCAGCCCCGAGGGCTCGCGTCCGCGACGGGCACGGAAGGTGGCCGCAGCGCCCGCGCTCATCACGCAGACGATCAACCTCTCGACGCGCAAAACCGACGAGCAAAAAGCCGCCGAGCGCGAGCGCGCCAAGGAAACGAAACCACCAGAGAAAGCCTCTGGCGCCAGAGGCCAGAAGCCGCGCGGGCAGAAGACCCAACGAGACGCCAGAGGACAGGGCCCGAAGAACCAGAGCAGGCCAAACCCCCGCCGTCAGGACAACGCGGGCGGCCGCCGCGACGACGCCAGAGGCAACAGCCAGGCACCGAGTCACGCCTCGTCCGCCAGCAGCCTCGCGGAACTGCTCGACCCAGAAGTGCTCAAAAAGCTGCGCGGGGGATGAGGCGGCTTCTGCTTCTGGCGCTGTTCATCGCCGCCCCGCTGGGCGCTCAGACCATGCCGCCGCACATCGCCGAGATCGCGCGCATCCTCCAGACCGGCGGGCTGCTTCCGCCAGAGGCTGACGGCGCCTACGGGCCGCCCCAGGACCGCCACCACCTGCTGCTGGGCGTCGCCGAGTGGATGCGCCTGGGCCGTACACATCAGGCGCAGTTCTCAGGCTTCGTGGTCTACGCCGGCGCCGAGCCGCCCGACACGCTTCGCGCCTTCGTCGCGGACCTGCGTGCCTCTGGCGTGATCAGCGCGCGTACCGAGCGGCGCCTCCGCCAGAGGCTGAGCGCCGACGGGGCGCGCCAGAGTCGCGTAGTCCTGGCGCAGACGGCCGCCGACCTCACCCAGGCCGAAGACCGCTTCCAGCCCGAGCCTCTGGCGAAGGCGCTGAGCGCCTTGGTCGCCGCAGGCGCTCTCACGCCAGAGGCCCGCGCATCGGTCGACTCGCTGCTGGCCCGAGACCAGATCGAGAGCAGCGCCGAGCTTGTCGCCGTGCTGCCCGTCGGCGTTCTCGTGCCTGACCCGGCGCCCGGCGAGACCGCCGACGACATCGTGCAACGTGTCGTCCTCTCGGTCGCAGACATGCTGCGCGAGAGCGGGATCGCAGACCTGAGCATCGAGAGCACCGGCGCGGAGATCGTCTCGGCGCCACGCGGCTGGGACGACGGCCTCCAGCACGACCTTCGCGCGAGCCTCACCGCCAGAGGCCAGACGCACCGCGCGGAGATGTTTCTTGACTTTACAGCCTCTGGCGAAGCACCCGACCTGTCGGAGATCCGTGTTCTCAATTTTGCGCCGCTCGTCAACAAAGCACTGCGCGACGCCGAAGTGGAGCACCGCGTCTACCCCGTCGAGATGACGCGCGAACGGCGTGCGTGGGCCGAAGCGCCCGGCACCGCCTTCGTCGCCCTCACCGCCGAGCAGGCCCACGCGTCACGCACCGAGCCTCTGGCGCTCGTCTCCGAGCGCGCCGTCCTGCGCGGTGACACGCTCACGACCGCCCGTACCGCTGCTCTGCTCCGTCTCTTGCGCGATGCTGGACTTCTCAACGGCATCGCGCAGAAGCGCCTGGACGCACTCGACCTCTTCTACGCGCACTCGCCAGAGGCCGTGCTCGAAGCGCTCGGCCTGCTCCTCCCCATCGACATCGAGATGGCCAACCTCGACACGCCGTACACCTCGCTCATGGACGATCTCGCCGCGCTCTCACACGGCCTGTTTGCGCCAGAGGCTGTCGAAGGCATCTTCGACTGGGACACCCAGACCGCCGACCTCGCCTTCACGCTCGGCGGCACGCGCTACGCCACAGACCTGGAGTTCAACGGCGACTGGATGGACGGCGCTGCGCTCCAACTCGTCGACCGCGCCCTCCGCGAGGCCTCTGGCGCAACGCTGTACACTGCTGTCTATGGCCGCTTCGACGACGGCCGGCCCATGGCCGGAGACAGCTACATGATCCTGACCGAGCCTCAGCGCGCGCTCGTGGAGGACCGCGGCTGGCTGGAGCTTGTGCCGTACACCGAGTGGGCAACGGCACCTGCCTTTCCGGACGAGGACTGATTCGGGACAGGACGATGGGAGCGGCGCCTCTGGCGCCAGAGGCTGGGTGTCGCGCCAGGGGCTGGGGCATAAACGGGCGCCCCAGGCATCGGGTACGGCCCTCTCTCGTTGGTCCAACAACTGATGCGCTTAGAACAAGCCGACGGCTCTGGGGTACCACCGCCCCACGGGGCACATCGGCGCCCCCGGTGACCCCGCGACGCCAGTTCGCACGGCTTGTTGCGCGCCCCCTACGCTTCCCCATGACACGTCTCTCCCTTCTCGCGTTTGCCGCGCTGATTGTCTTCGCGCTGCTCGCGCCCGTTCCTGCCGAGGCGCAGTACTTCGGCCGCAACAAGGTCCGCTACGACGACTTCAAATTCGCGGTCCTCGAAACCGAGCATTTCGACATTTACTACTACGCCGAAGAGGAGAAAGCGGCGATGGACGTCGGCCGCATGGCCGAGCGCTGGTACACCCGCCTCTCGTCCATTCTGGAGCACGAGTTTGACGAGCGCAAAAGCATCATCCTCTACGCCGACGACGCCGACTTCCGGCAGACCAACATCGCCAACATCGGCGAAGGCACGCAGGGTGTGACCGAGGGCCTCCGCCAGAGGGTCGTCTTGCCGATGGGCAGCACGTACGCCGAGACGGACCACGTGCTCGGCCACGAGCTCGTGCACCAGTTCCAGTACGACATCGCGCTGCGCTCCGAGACCTTCCAGCAGTTCGTGCGCCTGCCGCTGTTCGTCATCGAGGGCATGGCGGAGTACTACTCCGTCGGCCGCGAGGACGCGCTCACGGCGATGTGGATGCGCGACGCCGTGCTGCGCGACGACTTCCCGACCATCACCGACCTCCAGTCCAACCCGCGCTTCAACGAGTACCAGTACGGGCAGCCGTTCTGGGCCTTTATCGCAGGCACCTACGGCGACGAGGCGGGCGTGCGCATGTTCAAGTCCGCGCTCGAGATGCCGCTGGACTCCGCGCTGGTCAACATCTCCGGCCTCTCTACCGATGAGCTCTCTGAGCGCTGGGTCACGGCCCTGCGCGAGCAACTCGTGCCCGCCGCCGATGGCCGCTCCGTTCCGCGCCCAGAGCTCACCGCCGATGTGCAGCGAGACATCGAGCGCTACCGCGAGCGCGTGGCCGAGAACGTGCGCAAAGAGCGCGACGAGCGCGTGCCTCGTCCGCCGGGCATCGCCTACCCGGAGCAGTACCCGCGCATCACCGCCGAGCGGCTTCTGGCGCGCGAGCGCGACTCGGGCAACATCTCGATTGCCCCGCAGCTCTCGCCCGATGGCAAGAGCATCGCGTTCCTGTCCGAGCGCGACCTCTTCGGCATCGACCTCTTCCTCGCCGACGCCGAAACCGGCGAGGTGATCTCCAAGCTCGAAGAGGTGGGCACCAACTCCCACTTCGACGCCATCCGCTTTATCGCGAGTGCAGGCACGTGGAGCCCGACAGGAGACCGCTTCGCGTACGTCGTCTTTGCAGGCGGTGACAACGAAATCGCCATCCTCGACGTCAAGGGCCGCGACATGGTGCGCCGCATCAAGGTCGAGTCGCTCGGCGCGATCAACGACCCCACATGGAGCCCCGACGGCTCCAAGATTGCCTTCTCTGGCGTCAAGGGCGGCATCACAGATCTGTACGTCGTCGACCTCGCCTCTGGCGACGTGCGGCAGCTCACCAACGACCGCTTTACCGACATACAGCCCAACTGGCACCCCGACGGACGCCGCCTGGCCTTCGTCACCGACCGCGGTCCGGGCACGGACTTCGAGCGCCTGACCTTTGCACCAGTGCGGCTGGCAATCCTCGACACCGAAGCAGGCGAGGTCGAAAGCCTCACGCTTTTTCCCGGTAGCAAGCACATCAACCCCGCCTGGAGCCGCGATGGAGAAAGCCTCTACTTCATCTCCGACCGTGGTGGCTTCAATGACATCTACCGCCTGAACATCGCCAGAGGCGACCTCTTTCAGGTGACCGACCTCGCGACAGGCGTCGCGGGCATCTCCGACCTCTCGCCTGCGATCTCGGTCGCCAGAGGCACCGGCGCGCTGGCATACTCCGTGTTCGAGGCGCAGCGGTACTCCGTGTACCGTCTGGCCGAGGAGGATGCGCAGGGCACGCCGATCACGCCCGTCGTCGCCTCTGGCGCGGCGACGCTGCCGCCCGCCAACGCGCTGAGCCGCAGCACCGTCCAGGGCTACCTCGCGGACGACCAGGGCGGCCTTCCCGCCACCACAACCTTCCCGACGCGCAGCTACCGGCCCAAGCTGTCGCTGGACTACGTGAGCCAGCCGCAGGTTGGCGCGGGCTATAGCGGCGGCTCTACCGGCTCGGGCTTCGGGATCGCAGGCGGCGTGCAGTTCCTGTTTTCCGACCAACTGTCGGACAACGTGCTCGGCGTCGCGGTCTCGGCCAACGGAAGCGTGCAGGACATCGGCGGGCAGGCGCTCTACCTCAACCGCTCCAAGCGGCTGACGTACGGCGCGCTCGTCGGGCAGGTGCCGTTCCTTCAGGTGTTCCGCGGGCTCGACCCCACGAACTCCTACCCGACGAGCTATTACTACCGCACGTACCAGACGCAGGCGCAGGCGCTGACGGAGTACCCGCTCAACCAGTCGCAGCGCTTCGAGGCGCAAGGTGGCTACACGCGCATCGGCTACGACCTGGACTTTTTGGAGGCGCAGTCGCTCGCCGTAGACGAGGACGGCAACCGGCTACCGTGTGACTTCCGGACGGGCACGCCATGCGCGTACACCCGCCGCCGCGCGGTCGAAGACTTCGACCGCCCCGCGCTCAACCTCTTTGAGGTCGGAACGGCGTTCGTGGGCGACAACTCGTACTTCGGATTCACGTCGCCCATCCGCGGCTCGCGTTACCGCTTTGGCCTGGATGGCACGGTGGGTTCGCTGAACCTCGTGACGGCCACCGCCGACGCACGAACGTACAGGATGCTCCGGCCGAGCTTTCTGCCCAAGCGCGTACCGGTCACGTTCGCAGTGCGAGGCTTCCACTATGGCCGCTACGGAGGCGACGGAAACTCGGGCCGCCTGCGTCCCATCTTCCTGGGCTTCGGCAGCTTTGTCCGTGGCTATTCCTACAACTCGTTTACCGGGCTGAGCGCAGACGGCCAGACCAGCGAGTCGTACTACCAGACGTTTGAGGACCGTCTCTTCGGAAGCAAGCTGGGCATCGCAACGGCTGAGCTTCGCGTGCCTCTGCTCGGTGTGCCGCAGCTCGGCTTGCTCAGCTTCCCGTACCTGCCGACCGAGCTCACGCTTTTCGCGGACGCCGGTATGGCGTGGGGCACCATCGCCGAACTGGATGGTTTTTCTGGGGCCACCGACATCACCGTCGGCACACCCTTTAGCCAGCAGAAGCCCATCTTCTCGGCGGGCGCCTCGCTGCGCATGAGCGTGCTCGGCGCGCTGATCGTGGAGCCGTACCTCGCGGTCCCGTTCTCGCGCGAGGACAAGGATCTCGTCTTCGGCTTCAACTTTACGCCCGGCTGGTAGACACATTCGGCCTCTGGCGCCAGAGGCCAGAGGTCAGGCCCGGTGGGATCGCCTCTGGCGGTATCCTGCCGGGCCTCTGTTTTGCACCCGCGCGCCGTGTACCGCTTCGTTCGCCCCCTCCTCTTCCGCGCCGACGCCGAGCGCGCGCATGGCCTTGGCATGACGGCGGTCGGGATTGGCGCGCGCGCGCCGCGCATGGTGCAGAGGCTGTACGGATGGAACAGTCCGCGCCTCGCGCAGACGCTCTGGGGCCTGCGGTTTGGCGCGCCGGTGGGCCTGGCGGCGGGCTTCGACAAGAACGCCAGAGGCCTCGGCCTGTGGCCCGCGATGGGGTTTGGCTTTGCCGAGATCGGCTCCGTCACGGCGCTGGCCTCTGGCGGCAATCCCACGGCCGCGCGCGTTTCGCCTGCCCGAGGACGGCGCGCTCGTCAACCGCATGGGGCTCAACAACGATGGCGCCGAGGTCATCGCGCAGCGGATCGCGCGGGCGCGCACGCCAGAGGCGTTCGTGGTGGCAGTCAACGTGGCGAAAACGCACAGCCCGGACATTCTGGGCGAGGCAGGCGTCGAGGACTTCCGCCAGTCCGTGCAGCACGTGTTGCCGCACGCGGACCTGCTGGTGCTCAACGTCTCGTGCCCCAACACGGCCGAGGGCAAGACCTTCGAGGACTGTGTGGCGCTGGACGCGCTGCTGGACGCGGTCATGGCCGAGCGCCAGAGGCAGGACAGCGCCGTGCCGGTGCTGGTCAAGCTCTCCCCTCCCGCTGCCTCTGGCGTGGATGCTGGGGCGGTGGACGAGATCGTGGCGCTGTGCCTGGGGCACGGCGTGGCGGGGTTTGTGACCACCAACACGGCAGGCGACCGCGACGGGCTCCGCACACACGCGCGCGAGATCACGCGGATCGGCAACGGCGGCCTCTCGGGCACGCCTCTGGCGGCACGCGCCGACGCGCTCGTGCGGCACCTCTACCGCACTACCAACGGCGCCGTGCCCATCATCGGTGTCGGCGGCATCGACTCGCCAGAGGCGGCCTACCGGCGCATCCGGCTGGGCGCGAGCCTGGTGGAGGTCTACACGGGTCTGGTGTACGAGGGGCCGGGGCTGGTGCAGCGCATCCACAAGGGCCTCGTGCGCCTGCTCGACCGCGACGGGCTGGGCTCGGTCTCGGAGGCCGTCGGGCTGGACGCGTAGCGGGAGCGCATAGCCTCTGGCGCCAGAGGCTGAACATAGGCGCTTCAGCCGCAGCACGCAGCGAGCGCCGAAGCGTGAGCGCGCAACGTGCGACCGCCGCGCCAGAGGCCTCTGGCGAATGCAGGAAGCCAGAGCGTGCTGTCGGCCTGCAGCGCCGGGTTATGCCGCGCTAAAGCAGTCCGTTGAAACTCAACCGGCTAAAACGACGACGCTCCACGTCATACCAACACGCCCCAGTACGACGGCCCTCCGATCGCAGACTCCATATGGCTCGGTGCTGGAGCGTCGAGTCCTCATCCATGTGGAGGTCGTCCAGCGGGTAGAGCATTCACGTAGAATGGACCGCCGCCCATCGAGATGTACACCTGCGATACTGCCGGAACGAGGCACTCAGACGAACCAGCGTCCAGCGGCATGTCTGAAATGCAGCACTTCTCAGCTGATGAACGGGCGCCAACCAACTTCCCCCGAGTCACTCTCGAACTGGGCGATCATCAAGTTCAGACGGGGACCACACACCATCGATCTCTGGACTATCCCGAGACGCATTGTCGGACAGCATCGCCACCCCGACACCTCTGGCAGCAGTACCGAGGAGCCCTGTGGCAGTAGAACGGGCGACTACCGAACTGCATCCGACAAAGAGCAGCAGTCCAAGGAAGCCGTGATCGAGCGAAGGCGGCATAACAAGTGTTGGTAAGCGTCACGCCGGATAAACGCGGTGCCCGTTCCATGATACCCCGCCGCCAGAGGCGCAACAAACTGCCGCCGAGGTCCGCCTCTGGCGCTAGCCGCCGATGCCCCACTCGATGCGCGCCTTGGGCGCCGCGAGCGAGCGGCCTCTGGCGTAGCGGCCCGGCAGCACGACCGGCAGGCGTCCGGGTGCGGGCGCGCGTCCCAACAGCACATTTGCCACGGCGCTGGCCGTGACCGGGATGCCGTCGTACGCGACGATGAGGCCCGGCGAGATGTTGAGCTCCAGCGCCGCGTACGGGTTGCCGAAGAGCACCACGACCGCAGGCGTGCCGCTGGAGAGGATGGCGTCGAGCGCGGCGAACTGCTCCGGCGTGAGCGAAGGCGTCTGGCCCGGCACCACGCTCAGGTGCACGCCGATCACGAGCGCGTCCGCCCGCCGCACCTCGTCTACCGATGCGGCCTCTGGCGCCAGAGGCACCACGTCGATGCCGGCGAGCCGGAGGTCGTTTTCCAGCTGCGAGGCCGCACGCTTCGCGTTCGTGTTGCCCAGCTGCACCAGCGCCACGCGTGCGCCCGGCGCCAGAGGCAGCGGGCCGGGCTCGACGAGCGTGACGGACGCGCGCGCGACGGCCTCGGCGACGCGCGTGCCGCGGCTGCGCGCGAGCAGCGTGCTGAGCCGCCCCGGCGGCTCCTGCCTCTGGCGGTGCAAGCCGATCCGCGCTTTTTGGACGAGCAAACGCCGAACCGACTCGTCGATGCGCGCTTCGGTGAGATCGCCTCTGGCGACGGCGCCGCGGAGCACGTCGAGCGCGCGCTGCGGGTCGTAGGTGTTGAGGATCACGTCGGCGCCTGCGTAGAGCGGACGCAGGATGCGCTCCTCGAAGGTGTAGCGCGAGGTGAGCGCGCCCATGTGGATCGCGTCCGTCGTCACGATGCCCTCGTAGCCCAGGCTGTCGCGCAGGACGCTGTGGAGCGCGGCGCGGCTAAACGTGGCGGGCGTCGGCTGGGCGTCCAGCGCGCGCATCCACAGGTGGGCGCTCATGACGAAGCCGGGGCGTTCGGCGAGCGCCTCGCGGTACGGGCCGAGTTCGACCGTCGCGAGGTCGCCCCAGTCGCCGCTTACGGCGTCGAAGGCGAGGTGCGTGTCGGTGCCCGTGTTGCCGTGGCCGGGAAAGTGTTTGAGCGTGGCGAGCACGCCGTGCGCCTGCGCCCCGCGCACGTACGCCGCCGCCAACCGGCCCACTGCCTTCGGGTCATCCCCGAACGAGCGCGTGTTGATAATCGGGTTGCGCGGGTTGTTGTTCACGTCGGCCACGGGCGCAAACAGCACGTTGACGCCCAGCGCGCGCGCCTCGATGGCACTCACGGCGCCCGCGGCCTCCACCAGCAGCGGGTCGGCGGCGGCGCCAAAGGCCATCGCGGCCGGAAGCTCGGTGAGAGCCGTTCCGGGCTGGCCCGGCCCCCACTCGTAGTCGGCGGTGAAAAAGAGCGGCACGCCAGAGGCCTCTTGCAACAGGTTCGTCGAGCGCAGGATCTCGCGCGGCGGCATCCGGCGGGGCACATGAAAACCGCCCACCTTCCATTCGCGCGTGACCTGAAGCAGACTTTTGGCGCCCGTTAGAAACTGCGGGTTGAGATCCACGATGAGCATCTGACCCAGCTTCTCGTCCAGCGAGAGGCTGGCCAGAACCGAGTCGGCCCAGGCCTCGGCCTCCGCCAGAGGCACGGTCCGCCGCGCCGCCGCGAGCGCGCCATAGGGGGCCAGCAGACTGTCCAGGCGGCTCCGGTCGCTCGCGGCCTGCGTCACGCTCGCCGAGGCCTCTGGCGAGGGCAGAGGTGCCACGGCGTCGGCGCGCTCGATGCGGCATCCCGCAAGAGGCGCCGACGTGAGCAGCGCGAGCACCATGAGCAGGAGAATCGGTCGGGTCATGTGCAGGGAGTGGAGCCCACGCCAGAAGCCGGGTAGAGTTGCCTCTGGCGGTAGCTTCGAGCTCCATCAACGGCCGTGCCACGCGCCGCCACGCCGCCAACACCCGCGCATGATAGATCGCCTCCGAGCCGAGTGGCAAGGCTTCCGAACCACGCTCTCCAGCCTCTCCCGCGACCAGTGGATCGCCGCGACGGTGATGATCGCCGCGACGCTCCTCGTGCTACTCCAGTTGCAGATTGGCGGGCGCAGCGTGTACCGCGAGCTGGGCAACTTCCTCGGGTTCGAGGACCCCGCGCTCGGAGGCTGGGCGTGGTGGTTCGGGATGCAGGGCGTGACCGGCTTCATTGTCCCGGTTTTAATCTTGCTCGTCGGGTTTCGCCTCTCGCCGCAAGAGGCCGGGCTGGGCCTGGGCGACTGGAAGCTCGCGAGCGTCATCGCGGCGCTCTACCTCCCGCTGGTCATCGTCGGCACGTGGGTGCTTTCTGACGGCGCCGAGTTCCAGCGCCAGTACCCGCACTATCCCGGCGCGCAGGCCGACTGGGGCGCGTTTATGGTGTACGAGGCCCTGTTCTTGTTCTACTGGATGGGCTGGGAATACCTCTGGCGCGGCTTCACGCTCTTCGGCGCCGCGCGAGCCGTGGGGGCGCCTCTGGCGATCGTGATCCAGACGGTCCCGTTCGCGATTCTGCACGCGCAGAAGCCCGCAGCCGAGGCCTACCTCTCGGTTCTGGGGGGCCTGGCGCTGGGCGCGCTGGTCTGGCGCTGCCGCTCGTTCTGGATCGCCGTGCCCATCCACGCCGCGCAGATGATCGCGCTGGATCTCTTCGCCACGCTCCGCGCCCGGACCGGCGCCTCTGGCGTGGGGCTGGACGCGCTGGGGCAGGCGCTCTCGGGGTTTTAGAGCCTCTGGCGCCAGAGGCTCACCCGCCGACCGCCAGCCGCAGCATCGGCGCGAACGACAACTGGCTGCGGTCGAACGAGGCGCCGCTGTACGCCGACGCCTGCACCTCCAAGCCCAGCGCGACGCTCGCGGCGAGGGGCACCGCGGCCCCGGCCTGGATCGCGAAGCGCGTCTGGTTGGGGTCGCGCGAGGTCGGGTTGACGAGGTACGCCGTCGCGCCCAGGTAGGCGTCCGCCAGAGGCACGCCGGCGGCGCGGAAGCGTCCGCTGTGCGCGCTCAGGCCTGCGCCGAGCGCGATGGCTTCCACGGTCCGGTTGCCGCCGGTAGGGCACCACGCATTGGGCGCGCAGAGAGGAGGTTCGTCGTAGACCGTGGCGGCGGTGTACGCGAGTGCGGGCTCGAAGGCCACCACGCCGCCCAGCGGAATCCCAGCGCGCAGCTCGGTCTGGAGCGCCCCGCCGCGGAAGCCGCTCGCCACGCCAGAGGCTACGCTCGCACGCACACGTGGCGACGCCAGAGGAAGCGGGCGCGAGAGGTCGGGCGCGTAGCCCAGCCGCACGAGAGGCACCACGCTCGTCCGCGTGGTCGGGCCGTCGCCACTTCCGATGGTGCGGGTCAGGTTTAGGCTGGCGTAGCTCGACACTTGCAGGTCCACCCCCAGCGCGATGTCGCGCGAGACCCGCACTGCAGCGCCCACCTCCATGCCCAGGCGGACCTCCTCTTCGCTCGCGTCGGGCGAGACCGAGAACTGCATCAGCCCGCCCACGTGAGCGTCCGCCAGAGGCCCCGGCAGCGCAGCCTCTGGCGCGCGCAGCGTGAGCGCCGCACCCGGCGCAAAGCGGAGCCTCTGCCCCACGCGGCCTTCGGTGCATGGCGGAATCAGACACGGAAACGTGACGACCTCCCCCCGTTCGACGCCGATCCCGAACAGCGGCTCCAGCGCCAGAAGCGGCGTCAGGCGGTGGCGCGCACGAATCTCAGCGTAGGCCGTCGTGCTTTGGAAGCCCGTCGCCGGGCCCATGCCGAGCGTCACGGTGTCGAAGACAGGCGAGGACTGCGCGCTCGCGCCAGAGGCGGCGAGCAGAACGGCGAGGCAGGCGAAGCGCATGGCGATGGGGACTGTCTCTGCGTCTACGGATGCTGCACGCCCGGCGCTGCACCCGCCTCTGGCGCCGGAGGCTACCCTCCGACTACGACCCTCGCCATCGGCGCGAAGGAGATCAGGCTTCGGTCTGAAGACGAATCGGTGTACGGCGAGACCTGCACCTCCGCGCCAAGCGCGATGCCTCGGGCAACGGGCACCGCTACGCCCGAGACGAGCGCCAGCCGGACCTCATCGGGTTCGTCAGACGTGGGGCTTACGAGGTACATCCCCGTACCCAGGTAGGCGTCCGCCAGAAGCATGCCCACGACGCGGAAGCGCCCGCTGTGCGCCGTGAGCCCGAGGCCGAGCATACGCGCGCCTGCGCCCCCACCCGAGGTTTCGCAGGCGCGGCGAGTGCCGCAACCGAACAACGTGCCCGGCACAGACAGAACGGCTACAGCGGGCTCGACGGCCAGCACGCCCCCGCCCAGCGGGATGCTCGCGCGAAGCTCGGTCTGCAACCCTGCACCTCCCTCAAAACCGCTCGCGACGCCAGAGGCGAGGCTGTACCGCGCCCGCCGCGCGCCGCCGGAGGCCTGCCGGTCTCTCGCCTCTGGCGTGTAGCCCAACCGCAGCATCGGCACGAAACTGGTCGGGCGCCGGGGCGCGTCGTGGTCACGTTTGGGGTAGGTGCGGTAGCGAGGGTCGGGTCCTGAACGCTGAGCGGCCTGAAGCATTAGGCCTGCCGTCAGTCCGCGCGAGAGCCGCACCGCGGCAGAAGCCTCTGGCGCCATCCCATCGCGAATACCCAACCCAGCCTCTGGCGCTACGGGCTAGCGCTCTGCTCATCCCTCCATCCCGCATCCCCTATCCCTCTTACAAATTCAGCCGCAGCGTTGCCGTCTGTGCCACGCCAGTCCCGAAGGGCTCCAGCGCGGCAGCGTAGTCGATGCGCATGTCGAGTTCGCCCAGCTTGGGGCTGACCGAGAACCCTGCGCTCGGGCGCACCTCTGCGAGGTCTCCTAAAAACAGCCGGTCGACGCCCAGCCGCAGCGCCAGAGGCTCGGCGATGCGGTGCTCGATGCCCACGCGCGCCATCACGTCCGCCAGGCGCAGATCAGCGGTGTCGGTCTGCTCGATGGGAAAGCCGCCCGCCGTGCCGATGCCGCCGGGCGTGCGCGCTTCGGCCGAGCGCACCTGCGCCTCCACTTCGGCCGCGAGGATCGTCTTGCCTGCGCCAGAGGCGGGGCCCAAGAGGTATGCCGCGCCACCGCGAAAGCGCGTCGGGAAACGGTCTTTGACCGTGCCCCCGCCCGCAGGCGAAGCGTTCCAGTTGTACGCCGCGAAGAGGTCCTCGGCCACGAGACCGATTGCGAGTCGCTCCGTGGGCCGCAGTGCCACGCCCAGGTTGACGCCCAGCGCCGTCGGCGGACGGATGGCGGCCACCAGATCGCTGCGGTAGATGCGGAAGCCGATGCCCGCCGAGATCTTCTCGGAGAACTGAGTGCCAAAGGCGACGAAGAATCCCAGTTCGCTCGTGTCGAACTCGCCGGTCGCGTAGCCGCTGGCGTCGCGCCCGTCGATGCCCGTCACGGCGCCACGCACGACGCCCGCGGCGATACCCGCGCGTGGCCTGAGAGGTGCGCCGATCTGCACCGCCTGCCACTCGCGGTCGAAGCTCAAAAGCGCGCCCGAAATCTCGACGCCCTGCCCGGGCTGGAACGGTGCCAGCGCCGGGTTGTGGTACGGGCTCGCGCCGCCGAACACATCGGCCGCTTGCGCGCCCATCACCGCCGCGCGGGCGCCCATGCCGAAGCGCGCGAACGCGCCCGGCCCCTGCGCGGTGGCCTCTGGCGCAGCGAGGCACGTGAGCAGAGACAAGAGAAAGAGCGCGCGTGGCATAAAGAATCGGCAGAGGCCTCTGGCGCCAGGGGAACGGGAAGGGTCGCCAGAGGCAGGCAAGCGGCTGGAGACGGGCAGGCGTGGCGGGGGCATCAGTCCAGGATCAGGATCTTGCCGGAGACCTGTGTGTCGCCCGCGTCCACGACGTAGATGTAGCTGCCGTTGGCGACGCGGGCGCCGCTGCTTGTCCCGCTCCACTCGACTTCGTTGGCGCCACCGGGCCGGTTTCCAGCGTCGATGTCGGCGACGAGCCGCATGCTGAAGTCGAAGATGCGCACGCGCACGTCAGCGCCAGAGGCGAGGTCGAAGCGGATGCGCGTCAGGCGGTCGGAGCGCGGCGAGAACGGGTTGGGATAGGCGTAGGCTTCGACCTCTGGCGCCTCGTCACTCGGGAACTCGGGAGTTGTAGAAACGCTGGCGCGGAAGAGAGCCCACGTGCTGCCGCCGTCGTCGCTGCGCAAGAGGCCGTCGTCGGTCCCGGCCCACAGTGTGCCGTCGTCGGTGACGCTCACGCTGCGCACGTTGGCGCCGGGCCGGATGGGCAACACCTCGCCGGCGGCATTGCGGAACGTACGGATCGCCCGCCACGCGCGACCGGCGTCCTCGGAGATGAACAGGCCGTTTTGTCCCGCGGCATACGCGGCCTCGCCGCTGAACGCGAGGTCGTAAATGCGCTCGCCCAGCAGAACGGTTTCGAAGATGGCCTCGCCAGAGGCGTCGTCGTCGCCGCGCCAGATGCTCACGCCAAAGCGCTCGTCGGCGGCGTTGGGCGCCAGGCCTATGTCGCGACCGCTGGGCCACGCGGCCATCCAGACCTCGTCGCGCGCATCGTCAAGCTCGCGCGCTTCCAGCGCGATCACCCAACTCCCTACAGGGCTCGGCCGTGCGGCATCCGCTGAGTAGCGTCTCCACGCGCGGTCGCCAGAGGACGTGGGCGCCTCTGGCGCGTCCCCGCGGTTCAGGCCCGCGACCGTTCCCGCCCAAACCGTGCCCTCCTCATCTACGAGAACGGAGTACGCCTCGAAGTTGGAGCCAAAGATGGACACCTCGTCGTTGGTCGCGCCGGGGAGCAGCACGCCAACAGGCGTGTATGGGAAGTCGTAGACCGCCTCTGGCGTGATAAAGTCCAGCGTATCGGGCGGGAGCACCACGCGCTGCCACGTCGCGCCGTCATCGCGCGAGACGCGCAGGCCTGCAAGTGCGTTGGCCGAGTACAGATCGCCAGAGACGGGGTCGAGCGCAACGTCGAACGGTGGCGCGCTTCCGGCGGTAAAGATGGGAGAGGCACGGAGCGTGGACACGCCGTAGGTGACCGTGATGTCGCTGGGAGCGTCGAGGGCAGCGGGCCGGTAGGCGAACGTCTGCCCGCCGTCCTCAGAGACGGCAAAGCCCGCAGCAGTCGAGACCGGCTGATCCGGATTGGCATCGTCCGTGAACCCGATGCCGACGAGAACGCGCCCGCCCGGCCGAGCGTCTATCGAGAACACGCGTGGCTGGTCCGAAGTCGCGGGGTTGAGCGCACCGTTGTCTCCCACAAAGCGCACCGTGCCGTCGGCGTCCACAATGACGAGGCGAGGCCCCGCAAACAGCCGGCCGTCAGCTTCAGCTAGGGTCGTGACAGCATTGCGGCCGCCGTCCGGTAGAGCTGTCACAACACCGTAGCCTGTCGCCACGGACTGCGCGTTGGCGTGAGGCGCAGCAATGCAAACGACGAGCGCCAGAGGCGCGAGAAAAGACAGGCGCATTTACTGAACGGTAAAGGTGACCTCGGCAGGCGAGCTCTCCAGCCCGGTGCGATCCACGGCAACCAGCTGCAGGGTGAAAGCCCCGGTCGGGAAGCCGCTACCGATGGAGAGGCCCAGCGTGAACCGACCGTCTCCAGCCGTCGCGTCGCCGGTCTGCCCATCGTCCACAAAGCGGAACGGCACGTCGACGATGTCACCGCGCAGCTCGACGCGCGCGATGTTGGCCAGGCCGTCGGGATCGGTCACGTCGGCAGTGATCGTGATGGTCTGCCTGCCGCTGGCGGGCCGCTGCACGGTCGAGGGCGAGGCTTGCACCGCACTCAGGCTCGGCGCGCCGAGCGAGGCGGACGAAAACGCAAACACGCCAGAGGCTCGGTCGCCGGGTACGCCGCTGGCGTCCTCGGTCGTGACCGTGATCTCGTAGTCGCCCACAGCGCCGCGCGGCAGGTCGAACCTGGGGCTGAGAGCGTAGCGCCCCGGTCCGCCAGAGGCCTCAACCTCGGCGAGGAGATCGTCTCCTTCCAGGTCCCGCACGAACGCACGAATCAAAATCTCGCCCGTCCCGCCGGTGACGGCCACTGAGATGGCGGGCTCGACGGTGACCAGTGCGTTGCCGCTCACATCCTCGAAGGCCTCTGGCGTGAACGAGAACGCCGAGATCCCCGGAGGCGACCCGAAGGGGTCGGTAGCGCCGGGGGCGTCGTCGCACGCTGCAACAGCGAAGGCGAGAAGAACGAAAAAGACAGACCTGAGGGCGCGGGTCATCGGGCTCAATCCCGGTAGCGGGAAGGGGGAGCGGCGAAGGTACGGGCGTAGCGGTCGGTCTGGAGTCTCGGGCGGTGCGTGTGCGGTCAACCTAGCGCGCCTCTAGCGGCGGTGCCACGCGGGCGCACCGAAGTGACCTGACTGGAGGGTGCGCGGGGTCAGCCTCTGGCGCCAGAGGCCTCTCTCGAGGGAGGACCGTACCTGACACCCTCCTTTTCTCTTTCGCGCTCGAAACCCACTAGCGGCTAGCCCATCTGGAGCGGCTGGATCGAGAAGCAGAGCACGAAGATCACGATGCAGGCCCAGCCCAGCGCGCGGCGCATGGGCGTAAGCGGCTCCGTGAACAACACCGGCGGATGATCCATGCGGATGAGGAACAGGATCAGGCCGCTCCACAGCAGCCAGCCTGTATACCCTACTGCCGCAGGAAGGCTCGGCGGCGCGAGGTAGACGATGGCGGCGGCCAGGGCTAGCAGGACGGGCGTCCCCACAAGCGCTCCTTTTATGTCGCCGAAGTAGCGGCGCAGGTAGATCAGCATCAGAAACGCGAGCCCCGCCCAGCTTCCCACGAGTCCCTGCGTACCGTACCACGCTGACACCACCGGCACTGTCTGAAACAACCATCCGACCGATCCCGAGAGCAACAGCAGGAGCGTCGTCACGCGGGCCACGATGCGATGCACCGTCTCTCCGAACATCGCATAGACCACGTGCCCACCGTCGAGTTGGCCGACCGGCAAGAGGTTGAGCGCGGTAAAGAAAAGACCGAACCACGCCGCCAGAAGCACCGGGTAGTGGATCAACTCGCTGTTCGCCACGCGGTACTCCGCCAGGGACATCAGCGCGTAGAACAGAGGCGTGTCGCCGGGGACGATCCCCCCGCTTCTCATGCCGGGCGGCAGCGGAGGCGTCTCGGGGAAGACGCCCGTTTCCAGCACGTGCCTCACCACAGCCGCATGGAATGCGTCGCCCATCGTGAGCAAATACTCGATGGGCGGCAGCGTAAAGATGGCCACCAGCAGCACGCCAACCGCGACCACGAATCCCGCCAGAGGCCCGCTCGCGCCGATGTCGAACAGTTGGCGCGTGCGCCGGATGGGCTCGCGAATGCGGATCACCGCTCCGAACGTGCCCAGCGCGAACGGCAGCGGGATGTAGTACGGCAGCGACACGCGAATCTTGCTCAGCCGCGCCGCGATGTAATGCCCGAACTCGTGGACCGTCAGGAAGAGCAGAAACGGGACGGCGTAGAGCAGCCCGTCTTTGATCCGTGACGACCAGCCCGTGGCTTTGTAAAACGTCTCGCGGCCTGTCAGCGGAAACCACTCTCCGCCTTCGGGCATCCCGTATCCCGCGGCGTACACCATCGCGGCGAGCGTGGCGAGGAACAGCGCCACGTGGAGCCACACGCGGTCCCGATCCTGCGGGGCCTCTGGCGGGCTGAAATCCGTGAGCACGCTGTCGTGCGCGTCGCCAGAGGCGGAGAGACGTGGCAGACCGTCGCCGGTGGTCGGGAGGCCGTCGCCAGAGGCGGGCCGGAGGTCGTCGGGAAGGGGCTCCACAAGCTGAGGGATAGACCCTCGCCCTACGCGAGGTGCGGCGTGGGGTTCGCGCGCGCCGCGCGAACCTTGGCCTCTGGCGAGAGAACACGGGCGTGGTCACGAGAAGAGCGCGGAGCCTCTGGCGCCAGAGGCTCTCGCTCAAGACACTCCGCCAGAGGCTTACCGGTGGACCGTGAAGCGGCTGAACTCGCCGGTTGCCTTCTGGCGCTCCACATCCAGCCGCTCCACGCTCGCCGCCGGGGAGCCAGCGCTGAGAACGGCCTCGAACTCTTCGAGCACGCGCGGGGTCGCCTCGGCGATGGCTTCCACCGAGCCGTCTGCGCGGTTGTACACCACGCCGCGCACGCCCATCAAGCTCGCCATCCGCTTGATGTAGACGCGGTAGCCGACACCCTGCACGCGGCCATGCACGTGGGCGACGAGACGTTCGTGAGTGACCATTGGAGAGCTTGGGCTAGAGGCGGAGTCGCGAGAGGAACGAACCGTGAGCCGTTGAACGGACGATACGCATCATCTCGCATTCCGAAACCCTGACGCGTCAACAGTGGCTAGAGAAGGCCACGCGAGCGGGCCCACTCGCTGAACTCCGTTTCGAGCTGTTCGAACGAATCCAGGACAAAGAGAAGCGGCTGCAAGTCCCAGACTTCGTAGTCCTGGTTGATGACACGCTCGACCGAGAACGGCACCTTCTCCACTTTGTCGCTCAAGGCGTGCTGCACTTCGTTCTTAGACGACAGGATGCCCGCGCCGAAGATGCGCATGCCCTCGTCCTGCTGGATGAGGCCAAACTCGACCGTGAACCAGTGCAGGCGCTCTAGGCTCTGGCGGTCCACACCCTCCGCGTTCAGCGCAGACTGGCCGAAGAGGTGGTAGAAGTCCGCGAACGCGGGCTCCGTCAGCATGGGCATGTGGCCAAACATGTCGTGGAAGCAGTCTGGCGCAGGCGTGTAGTCCAGCTCGTCTTTGCGCCGGATGTAGTCCGTGGAAGGGAAGACGCGGTCGTTGAGCAGGCCGAAAAAGTCCCGCTCGTGAAGCAGTCCTGGGATGCGGGCGATTTTCCAGCCTGCGGCCTCCTCCATGTTGCGCGAGAGGTCTTTGAGGTGCGGGAGAGCCTCTGGCGTCATGCCGAGCGTGCTCACGCCTTCGAGGTACGCCTCGCCTGCACGGCCTTTGAGCAGCGCCATCTGACGCTTGAACAGGAACCGCCAGTTCTCCTGGCTCTCCTCGTCGTACTCAGGCGCCACGATCTCGTCGCCGATGGGCGGCGGGCCGTCGAGTTCTTGCGGCACGCAGCGGGGGTCGACTTCGCTGCCATCGGAGGGCCCTTTCTCGTAAGCAGAGAGAGGAGCGTCAGTGTTGGTCGAGGCGTCGGAGGTGTTCATCGGTAGACGGGGCTAGAGAAGAGAAAAGAGCAGATGTTCAAGATACGGAGCGGCGATCAGCTCTCGTCCACGCGCTGGTGGGTGGCGAACGCGACGGCCGCTCCGGCCAGCACCGCCACGGCGATGGAGATGAGCCAGCTGATCTCACCTGTGGGGGTGAATCGGGGCGTGACGATCGCGGCGATGCCTCCGGTGAAGAGGGCCGCGAAGATGATGGTGACGGGACGGTAGTTCATAGCAGAGGGGTAGTGGGCGCAGACGTGTCAGCGCTTGGAGTTGAGCCGGACGGCGAGGCGCAGCACCAGCGCCAGAATCACAGCAGCGCCCAGCGCGAAAAGCGCGCGCGACGCCGGGAGGGACGTCCACCCATCGCCTCGGTCCATGCCTACGGATGTCCAGTAGAGATACGAGACCGCCGCGATGGCAGCCCCGAAGCCGAGGACGAGGCGTTCGTACGGGGGCGGTGCATCCTTCACGGCGCTCCTAACGCGCACCGCGCGCGCAGGTGCCAGCCTCTGGCGCGACACGCTCGTGCCTCTGGCGGATGGGCTCCGCTGCGCACACTCCGAACGGCGCCAGAGGCTCAGGCGCGCCACTTGATGCTGCAGCCCATCGACGGAATCTGCTCGGGCGAGACCGGCGTGCCCGCGAGCGTCGCCTCGATGGCATCGGCGAGATCACGGGTGGAGGGCACAGCCTGCGGCCGACCGGGGCGCGCCGGCCGCCCGTCGTCCAGGCGGCCGGCGTACACCAGCTTCTGGCGCGCGTCGTAGAGGAAGAAGTCGGGCGTGCAGACGGCACCGTAGGCGCGCGCGATTTCCTGCGATTGGTCGTAGAGGTACGGGAACGGAAAGCCCTTGGCCGCGGCGCGGGCTGCCATGTTCTCGAACGAGTCTGCCGGATAGGCCTCGGCGTCGTTGGAGGAGATGGCGACGGTGACGAGCCCGCCAGAGGCGTGTTCGTTCGCGAGCGCGATCAGCCGGTCCTCGATGGCGATGGCGTAGGGGCAGTGGTTGCACGTGAACACGACGAGCAACGCCTTCGCGTCCGCCACGTCACCCAGCGCGACGCGCGCGCCAGAGGCCTCGGGGTTGGCGGCGGGAAGGTCGAAGCCGGGCGCGGACGAGCCCAGAACGGGAGCGGTGGAGGCGACAGCCATGATGCAGTTGAGTCGAGCCTCTGGCGGCCTGACCTGAGCATAGTCGAACGGGCCAGAGGCTGTGTGAGTCGTTATGCGGTGGCCTCGTCTCTCGCTCCGGCGAGGGCTTCGGCGAGCGCGACCTGAGAGGCGGGCACGTCGGAGCCGGTGACGATGGCCGTGGTGTAGCCTTCGTAGCCGGCAAGGCCGCGCGGACCTCCGAGGACGGCGAGCGTGGTCGGCTTGTCCATCGCGAGGAGTGTTTGCACAAAGCGGCGCTCGCGCGCGGCGAGCCCAAAGGCGTGCCACGCGGCGGGCCGCACAACCGTCGCGACGACGATCTGCTCGGCCTCTCGCGCCCACGCGAGAAGCTGGTCGAACGGCTCGTCCTCGTCTTCGTGCAGCGGCTCCAGTTCTACGTACTGCGCCAGAGGCAGCAGCCGCTCGACGGTCTGCCCGAAGGGCAGCGTAGGCGGCTCGTAGGGGCGCGGCGCGGGCTTGACGAGCACGACGAGCGCGCCTGCGCCGTCACCGAGCTCGGGCAGGGCACCGTCGCCGCGGAGAGCGCCACGGGCTACGCGCTGCGCGAGCGCGATGTGCTCCGGCGCGCGCATGGCGGGCTGCGGGGCGCGCGTGAACACGTCCGCGCCGTGCATCGCGACGAGCCTCTGGCGGAGCACGTCGACGCGCGCGAGAGCCTCGTCCAGAAAGCGCTCGTCTAGTGTGCCGTTTTCGATGGCGTGCACGATGCCGTCCACGACCGCGCGGGGATCGACAGGGTCGACGAAGAGGTCAACGCCTGCGCGCAAGAGGCGGGCGGCGACGGCGCCCTCGGGCTCGTCGCCCTGGCGTATGCCCGCCATCTGCAGGCTGTCGCTCACGACGACGCCCTCGAAGCCCATCTGGTCGCGCAAGAGGCCGCGCAGGATGGGCGCGCTGGCCGTCGCGGGCGCGTTTGTGGGGTCGAGCGCGGGGTACGAAACGTGCGCCGTCATCACCGTATCGGCGCCAGCGGCGAGGGCGGTGCGGAACGGCGCGAGGTCGACGCCTTCGAGCACGTCGCGGTCGTCGGTGACGCTCGGGAGCATGGCGTGCGAGTCGCCGACCGTGCCGCCGTGGCCGGGAAAATGCTTGGCGCAGGTGAGTTGGCCTCCGGCGTGCGCCCCTTCGATAAACGCGGCGGCGAGCTTGCCTGCGCGGATGGGATCGCGCCCGAACGCGCGCGTGCCGATGATGGGGTTCTTGGGTTCGCGGTCGACATCGGCCACAGGCCCCCACGTGACGTGGATGCCGATGGAGACAGCCTCTCGCGCGGCCTGCTCGGCAAACGCGCGGACGGCCTCGGCGGAAGCGGGGTCGTCCATCATGGCGAACGCTGCCGCGTGCGGGTAGAGCGTGCCGCCGCCCTCTCCCCTCACCTGCTGGCCCAGCCCGCGCTCCATATCCGTCGTCACAAGCAAGCCTCTGGCGCTTTTCTGCTGCAGCCGGTGGAGCGTGCCCGCAACTTCGGGCATCCGCCCGTTGAACACGATGACGCCGCCGATGGGCATCTCGTCCATGAGCGCGGCGACGCTCGCTTCGGCCTCGTGCGCGGGGACTTCGGGCGGGAGGTTGTTGCCCAGCCGGGCGATGAGGAGTCCGGCGGCGCGGTCGCGGAGGGAAGCAGACACAGGCAAACGTGGGGGTGCGCGCCTGCTACCCGCCAGAGGCCTCCTCGTTTCGCGCGCCGCCTCTGGCGAGGCACGCGGCCGACCACTCGGCGCCAGAGGCTTGGCGCGGCGCCAGAGGCTTGGCGCGGCACCCCGGCGCCAGAGGCTTGCTAGCCGGTGTAGAGGCGCCTCTGGCGGATGAGTTCGCGCACAGCGTCGGGCACCACGTAGCGGACGCTGGCGCCAGAGGCGAGGCGGCGGCGGAGGTCGGTACTGGACACGTCGAGGTGCGGCGCGGCGACGAGCGTCGTGCGCTCCATCACCCAGCCGGGCACGGCGCTCAGGTCGGCGCCGGGGCGCGGGTAGGCCACCAGACTCGCGAGGCGCAGGATCTCGCGCGGCTCGCGCCACGTGTCAAAGCTCGCCAAGCTGTCGCCGCCGACGATCCAGAACATCTCGGCCTCGGGATGCCTCTGGCGAAGCTCGCGGAGCGTGTCGACGGTGTACGAGACGCCCTCGCGCTCGACCTCCAGGTCAGTGACGCGAAACGCCTCGTTGCCCCCAATCGCAGCGTGGACCAGCGCGAGGCGGTCGGCGCCAGAGGCCATGTCGGCGTGTCCCTGCTTGTGCGGCGACGTGGCGGCGGGGATCCACGTCACGCGGCCGAGCGCCGCGCCCTCGCGGCACGCCTCGGCGACGGCGAGGTGGCCGATGTGCGGTGGGTTGAACGAGCCGCCGAAGAAGCCGAGGCGCATCTGGAACGAGGAGCGGGAGACTGCAAGAACGCCGCACCGAGCCTCTGACCCGTTCGACTACGCTCAGGGCAGGCCGCCAGAGGCGGAAAGGTCTCCGCCCTACTGCCGACCGGCGGAGGGCTCCGGGACAGCCTGCCGCGCGGAAAAGGCCTGGTCGTAGAGTGCTTCGGCCTCGCGGACGAGCGGGCTGGACGCGAAGACGGTTACGAAACGGTCGTACTTCGCCAGGGCCTCGTCGTAGCGCTCGGCCTGGCGCGAGACCACGCTGGCGCGGGCGTACTCGATCTGTGCGCTCAGCGAGCCCAGGAGCGCGTCGTCGGCGAAGGCGGAGGTCGGGAAGTCCTGCAGTACGCTCTCGTAGTACACGATGGCGGCTTCGTAGAGCTCGCGGCGCTGGTAGAGACGCCCGTTGTTGTAACGCTTCTGCGCCAGCTTCTCGCGCAACTCCGCCAGAAGCGCCGTGGCCTCTGGCGCCTGCGGGCTGTCCGGGTACTGCGCGAGGTAGAGCCGGATGTAGTCGATGGCACGGCCGGTATCGGTCTGGTCGAGCTCGGGGCCGGGGCTGAGCGCCGCGTAGGTCTGGATGCGCTCGTACGCCGCCAGAGGCACGCGCTCGTCGGCGCGGTAGAACTCGATAAAGCGCGTGTACTCGTTGCCTGCAAGCAGGTACTGGCGGTCGCCGTTGTAGGCCCGCGCGAGCGTGAGCTGCGCGTCGGCGGCGAGAGGGCTGGTGCGTCCGAAGTCGAGGGCGGTGCGCAGGTGCTCGATGGCGCGCGAGTGCTTGCCGCGCTCGTACGCCTCCATGCCGCGGTCGAAGGCCTCTTGCGCCGATCCCGGCGTGACGCTGCCGTTGCCGCAGCCCGACACGGCTACCGACACGGCGACGACGGAGGCCGCTGGCGCAAAGCCCGCCAGTGCGGCAAAAAGGGCGAGGGCGAGGCGGCGGGGCGCGCTGAAGCTGGGGGACATACGAGACGCTCGGGGAAGGCTGGACCGGTAAAGGCGCGGAACGGACCGCGCCTCGGGTTTCGTGCGGCAGGCTACCGCCTGTGCCCTCGGCAGGCCGTGAGAAGGCGGTGAGGACGGGGCGGTAGCTGATCCGCCTCTGGCGCCCGAAGCGAATCGAGCATCGCGGCGGCCCTCATCGCACGTCCGCGATCCAGCCGACGGGAAACACCTCCGGGGTCGCCTCGCCCGAAAGGGTCATCGTGCCCTCATCCAGAGCGACATACGTGCCCGTCGATCCCTTCTGCTTGACGTAGAGTTCGAGCCCGATGCCGTCCAAGCCGGTACGGGCACCGCCGAGTTCCCATGTGAGCGTGCGCGAGGCTCGGTCCCACCGTGTTTCGAGTGTGGGCAGGTTCGTGCTGTACGCCCACGTCTCGAACAGCGCGTTCAGGTCCGCGCCAGAGGCTTTTTCGAGCTCGGACTGGAAGGCAGCAGTCGCCAGAGGCGCGCTGTCGTAGTCGGCGAGCGTGGTGCGGAGGGCGGCGAAAAAAGCGGCGTCGCCGACGGTCTGGCGCAGGATGTGGAGGAAGGCGCCGCCCTTCTGGTAGACCGTGCCGGTGAGCGCGGCCTCTGGCGAGGCGAGCGCGTCGGGCACGAGCCTGCGGCGGGCGTCGTCGCGCGAGAGGAGCGCCATGCGAACGAGTTGCTCGCGGAACGCGTCGCGCCCGTCCAGGCGCTCGTAGAGGACGGCGGTGAAGTACGTCGCCGGGCCTTCGGCGAGCCACAGGTGGCGCCAGTCGGCGGGCACCACGTCGTTGCCCCACCACTGATGCACGATCTCGTGGACGACGACTTCTTCGAGCGCGCCAGAGGCTTCGTTGTAGAGCTGCGTCTGAAAAAACGACGCGGCAGCGTTCTCCATCCCGGCGTAGACGAGCGGCACTTCGACGGTCGCGAACCGGCCGTAGGGCAGCGGGCCGAACAACGCGGCGAGTGTGTCGAGGATGGCGGGCGTGCGCTCCAGCGCGCCGACGGCGAGCGAGTCGCCTGCGAAGGTCAGGTGGCGGATGGGCACACTGCCGGCCTGCTCGGTGATGGCGAAGTCGCCAGCGGCCCACGCGAGCGTGTACAGCGGCGTGTCCTCCGACGTGACAAAGCGGCCTCGGCGCCACCCGCCTTCCACGACCTCCGCCTCTGGCGTGCCGCTGGCGACGATCTCCCACGCAGTGGGGACTTCGAGCGTGAGATCCAGAACGACAGGATCGCTCGGGTGATGCACGCCCGGCAGCCAGCCTGCGGTGCGGGTCGGCCAGCCATCGGTCCAGAGGACGGTTCCGCCTGCTTCGGTGTCCTCGCGGTAGACGCCCGCCTGCGGCGTGCCGCTGTAGACGATCTCGACGAGGCTGCTGTCGCCGCGCACGGGCACGCGTATCGCGTGGCCCTCGCGCTGTACCTCGACGGTCTGCCCGCCGACGCGCACAGCACTGACCGCCATCGCGTCGCCGAGCCCAAGGGTGAGCGTGCCGAGGTCCGCGGGGTGCTTCACCCGGAGCGCAGCGCGGCCAGAGATCTCGAAGGCGGTCGGGTCCACGCGGAGCGTGAGCGCGATGCGCTGCACGTCCACGCCCGCCTGCGGCTCGGGCACGTCCAGCGCGTCCTCCACGCCTCCCCCACCGCCGCCACATGCGGCCAGCGCGAGGCATGCCATGAGCGCGAGCCTCTGGCGCCAGAGGCCCCGGCGGGTTGCGCCTCTGGCGCGAGTCGGGCTGTTCCCCCTTAGGGTGTCTCTCATTCCGCGTCCCGCACTGCCGCCCACCACACCCACGCCATCGCCAGAGGCTGCAGCGGGAGCCGCGCCCAGAGCAACCAGGCGGGCGCGAGCGCGGCGAACCGGCTGGCCTCGGTCGCCATGTAGACGTTCGCGGGGAAGACCGCCGCCAGAAGCGCGACGAGCCCCCAGCCCGCCGCTTTGCGCAGACGCGGGATGAGCAGCCCGATGCCGCCCAACACCTCGGCTACGCCGCTGACCGCCACGAGCGCCTCTGGCGCCGGAAGCTGCGGCGGGACGATCTGCACAAAGCCTCGCGGCTTCAGAAAGTGCATCACGCCCGCGCCGATGAACCCGACGGCCAGGAGGCCCAGCGAGACTTTTTGCGCTCGGCTCACGCCTCGTCGCCAGAGGCGGCCTCTGGCGAAACCTGCTGGTCCATCATCTCGCGCACGATCTCCTCCGAGATGCCCATGTTGTTGTAGCCGCCGTCGTGGAAGAGCGTCTGCATGGTCACCATGCGCGTGTAATCGCTGAGCAGCGTGACGGTGTAGTCCGCGCACGAGGCTTGGTCGGCGTTGCCGAGCGGTGCCACTTTGTCCGCGAAGTCGTAGAGCGCGTCGAAGCCGTCGATGCCGCCGCCAGCGGTCGTTTTGGTGGGGCTTTGCGAGACCGCGTTGATGCGGATGCCCTTTTTGCCCAGCCGGTAGCCGAAGCTTCGCACGATGCTTTCCAGCAGCGCCTTCGCGTCGCCCATCTCGGAGTACGTCGAGAACGTGCGCTGCGCGCCGATGTAGCTCATCGCGACGACGGACGCGCCAGAGGCGAGCGCGTCGGCCCGAAGGCCGGCCGCCACCATGCGGTGCAGCGAGACGGCCGAGATGTCCAGCGTTTTCTGGTACCACTCGTACTTGAGCGCCTCGTACGGCTTGCCCTTGCGCACGTTGAGACCCATGCCGATGGAGTGCACCACGAAATCGACCGGGCCGCTGGCGTAGTCCGTGGCCTCGGCGTAGAGCGTGTCCATGTCCGCGTCGCTCGTCGCGTCGGCGTAGACGATGGGGCTGCCGCCTGTGGCCTCGGAGAGCGCGTCCATCTGCCCGAAGCGCTTGCTGACCGGCGCGTTGGTGAGCACGAAGCGCGCGCCCTCGCGGTGGGCGGCCTCGGCGACGGCCCAGGCGAGAGAGGCGGGGTCGAGTGCGCCGGAGATGATGCCGGTTTTGCCTGCGAGGAGGCCGTGGCCGTCGGTTGCCATGTCGGGTCTGGAGGTGAGGGGCCCGCAAGGTAGCGCCGCCTCTGGCGTGGCTGGGGCGGCCTCTGGCGCCAGAGGCCGGGTGGCACTGGGGCATCCTGAGGCTACCCCCCGCTTCGCTCGCCCGTTGGTCGCGAAGCTGTCCCCCTCGGCGAGGGGGACAATTCCCACCGCGGTCTTCCCAAGGAGACAGCTACACCGCCCGCGTCCGAGAGACCTCCGCTCTGGATTGTCCCCCTTATCAAGGGGGACAGGTCGACCGCCGTCACAGGCGCGTCGACCGGGGGGTTCTGACCAGCCAAGCGCGGTGCCCCGCCGGAGGCCTCTAGCGCAGACACCCCAGTCCCCATCGGAACCGCGCCAGAGGCTCGCGCGAAAACAAGAGGCACCTCTCCCCTGCCTTTCATGCCCGGCACCCTCGTCTGGTTCGGCCACGACCTCCGCCTCTCCGACCACGCCGCGCTGGACTTCGCCTCTGGCGCCCCCGGCCCCATCGTCCCCGTCTTCGCGTGGGCGCCCGACGAGTACGGCGACTGGCCGCCCGAGGGCGCCCACCGCTGGTGGCTCCGCGAAAGCCTCGACGCGCTCGGCGCCGACCTCCGCGCCAGAGGCTCGCGCCTCATCGTCCGCCAGGGGCCGAGTCTGGAAACCCTGCGCGAGATCATCGCGGCGACCGGCGCCGAAAGCGTCGCGTGGCTGACGCGCTTCGAGCCTGCGCTGCGCGCGCGCGACAAGGAGGTCCGCGAGGCGCTCGAAGCCGACGGCATCGCGTGCAAGCAATTCGCCGGGCGCCTGCTCCACGAGCCCAGCCAGATCCGCACCGGCTCCGGCGGTCCGTACCACGTCTATGGCCCGTTCTGGCGCAAGTTCAAAGAGCAGGTCACCATCGGCGAGCCTCTGGCGACGCCGGAGTTCAAAGGACGCGCGCCAGAGGCTTGGCCCGAGAGCACGCCGCTGGACGACCTCTCGCTGACCGCCGAGCAGCAGGACGGTATCGACTGGTCGGGCGAGATGAAGGCCTTCTGGACGCCCGGCGAGGCGGGCGCCCGCCAGAGGCTCGAACGGTTTCTGGATGTGGCGGTGGACTACGACGACGACCGCAACCGCCCGGACCTGCGCCACACGTCGGAGCTCTCGCCGCACCTTCACTGGGGCGAAATCAGCCCGCGCACGGTCTGGACCGAGGTCAACAGTTGGGTGAGCAACGGCCCTACGCGAGAGGCCGCTGACAAGTACCTCTCCGAGGTCGCGTGGCGCGAGTTTTCCTACCACGTCCTCCACGCCTACCCCACGATGCCGAGCGAGCCGCTCAAGGAGAAGTTCGCGGCCTTCGAGTGGGACGATGCGCCAGAGGCCCTCGAAGCGTGGAAGCGCGGTCGCACCGGCTATCCCATCGTGGACGCTGGGATGCGGCAGCTCTGGGCGCTGGGCTGGATGCACAACCGCGTGCGCATGATCACGGGCTCGTTCCTCACCAAGGACCTGCTCCTGCCGTGGCAGCGCGGCGCCGAGTATTTCTGGGACACGCTCTGCGGCGGCGACCTCGCCAACAACAGCATGGGCTGGCAGTGGGTCGCCGGCTGCGGCGCCGACGCGCAGCCGTTTTTCCGCGTCTTCAACCCCGTCGGCCAGGGTGAGAAGCACGACCCCCACGGCGACTTCGTGCGCGAGTGGGTGCCTGAGCTGAAGGACCTGCCCAAGAAGTGGATCCACAAACCCTGGGAGGCGCCAGAGGCCGTGCTGGAGGAAGCGGGCGTCGTGCTTGGCGAGACCTACCCGCACCCCATTGTGGACCACAGCGAGCGCCGCGACGAAGCACTGGAGCGATACAAAGCGATCAAGTAGCGCCGCCTCTGGCGCCAGAGTGCGTTTCGTGCGCCAGAGGCCTCTGGCGCTAGACGAGCGGGTAGTCCGCGTCGCGGTCCTTGATGACGCGGACCTCGCCGGGCCACTCGATGCCGAACGCCGGGTCGTCCCATCGCACGCCGCCCGCGGCCTCTGGCGCGTAGGCGGCGGAGATCATGTAGAAGACTTCAGAGTCATCCGCGAGGGTGAGAAAGCCGTGGGCGCAGCCTTCGGGGACGTAGAGGGCATGGCCGTTCTCAGCCGTCAGTTCGGCGCCGACCCATTTGTGGCGCGTCGGCGAGCCCTCGCGGAGATCCAAGCACACGTCATAGACCGCGCCGCGCGTGCAGCGGACGAGCTTGGCTTCCTCGTGCGGCGCGCGCTGGAAGTGCATCCCGCGAAGCGTGCCTCTGGCGGTGTTGCGCGAGACCGAGCACTGCGCCCACTGCGTCGCCATGTCGCCAGAGGCGAACGTCTCGGTATCGAAGGTGCGAGAGAAGCCGCCGCGCTCGTCCGTGTGCCACTGTGGGGTGACGAGGACGCAGCCGGGGATTTTCGTCGGGGTCAGGGTCATGGGTTCCGAGTTCACGAGATCCGGGTTCCGAGTAAAGCTGTTTCGCGCTTGCCTCTGGCGCCAGAGGCGAGCGTCGCTCTCGCAAACATGTCATCCCGAGCGCAGCCGAGGGATCCACTCGCCGGAGCCCCGTGACCTCAAGCGCGACGGAGCGGCCACGGCTAGATCCCTCGTCGCTTCGCTCTGTCGGGACGACATGAACGGGCCTCTGCCGCCAGAGGCGCGGCGCCAGAAGCCCTGCGTGGGACGTTCACATCCGCACCGCACTAAAACACCTCCACCTCGGGGATCGGCACGACGAACTGGCCGCCCCACTCGCGGACGGCGGACATTTGCTCCGCGATCTCGCGCCGGAGGTTCCACGGCAGGATGAGCACGTAGTCCGGGCGTTCGCTCGAAGATGGCCTCTGGCGCGAACACGGGAATGCGCGAGCCGGGCAGATAGGTGTCCTGCTTGTACGGGTTGCGGTCGACCACGAACTGAACGAGGTCGGGCTTGATGCCACAGGCGTTGAGGAGTGTGTTGCCCTTGCCCGCCGCGCCGTAGCCCGCGACGGTCTTGCCTCTAGCGGCGGCGTCCAGCAGGAAGCTGAGCAGCGCGTGCTTGGTGCGGGTCACGCGCTCGGCGAAGGCGGCGTAGACCGCGTCGCTCGTCCACGCCCCAGTCGGCCTCTTGCGCGCGGAGCGCGGCGACGCTCGGCGCCAGAGGCTTGCTGTCGTCCTCGGCGTGGCGGCCGTAGATGCGCAGGCTGCCGCCGTGCGTGGGCAGCTCCTCCACGTCGAACAGCGTCAGGCCGTGGGCGGCGAAGACGCGCTCGGCGGTCGTGAACGAGAAGTAGGAAAAGTGCTCGTGGTAGATCGTGTCGAACTGGTTGCCCTCCATGAGGCGCACCAGGTGCGGAAACTCCAGCGTCACCACGCCGCCGGGGTTGAGCAGCGTCTTGATACCCGCCACAAAGCTGTTCAGGTGCGGCGTGTGCGCAAACACGTTGTTGCCCGCGATGAGGTCGGCGCCGATGCCTTCGTCGCGCATCGCGCGCGCCTCGTCCTCTCCGAAGAACGCGACCCGCGTCGGCACGCCAGAGGCGACGGCAGCCTCGGCCACGTTGGCCGCAGGCTCCACGCCCAGGCAGGGGATGCCTCTGGCGCACGAAGTTGCGCAAGAGGTAGCCGTCGTTGCTCGCGAGCTCCACGACCATGCTCTCCGGCCCCAGGCCGAACCGCTCGGTCATCGCGTGCGCGTACGTCTTCGCGTGCTCCAGCCACGAGGTCGAGAACGACGAGAAGTAGGCGTACTCGGTAAAGATGTCCTCTGGCGGCACGACGGCGTCGATCTGCACCAGGCGGCAGTCCGGGCACACGAAGGCGTGGAGCGGGAAGACGGCCTCTGGCGCCCAGCGGCGCTCCGGCGAGACGATGCTCTGGCACGGCGGGTGCATCCCGAGGTCGGCCACGGACTGCGCCAGAGGCGCGTCGCAGTGGCGGCACGTCAGGCCGGGATCGGAGTCGAGCGCGAGCGCGGGAGCGGCGGGTTCGGTGGCAGTCATGGATCGGTGTTCGGTCATCGGTAGGGACACCATGCATGGTGTCCGTACGGGTCGGAGATCGTAGGGGCGGCATACGCCCGCATTTCAGCGCCAGAGGCCTCTGGCGAGACGGAACCCGTCCTCTGGCGCCAGAGGCTAGGCGGGCACGGCGTCGGCCCAGCGGAGGTCGGGGCGCAAGCGACCGGAGTCGAGAAGCTGTTGGAGATGCGCGATGCGCGAGTAGCGCGGGCCCTCGAAGGTCTCGGGCTGAAGGTCCAGGCCGGTGAGCGCGTCGCGGACTTCGCGGACGCCATCGCGGACGGTCCACTCGGGCGTCCAGCCCAGGCGGTCGGTGATCTTGTCGAACGCGACGCGGTAGCTGCGCGCGTCGGGGCTTGCGCCCTCGGCGAACGTCACGTGCGTGCCGTCCACTTCCTCGCCCACGATCTCCGCGACCTGGCGGATGCGGTAGTTCTCGGACGCCGCGCCGACGTTGAACGCCTCACCCCTTACGGCCTCTGGCGGCGCGTCGAGCGCGGCGCCGAACGCCGAGCACACGTCGCGGACGTGGACGAGCGGGCGCCAGGGGCTGCCGTCGCTCTTCATGCGGATCTGGCCTGTGGCCATCGCCCATGCGGTGAGGTTGTTGACCACCAAGTCGAAGCGGAGCCGAGGGCTCACGCCGTAGACCGTCGCGTTGCGCATGAACACGGGCGCGAAGCTGTCGGTCGCCAGAGGCTTCAGATCACGCTCGGCGAGCACCTTGGCCTCGCCGTAGGGCGTGACGGGGTTGAACGGCGCAGTCTCGGTCACGGCGTCCTGCCCGGCGGCGCCGTAGAGGCTGCAGGAGCTCGCGAACACGAACCGGCCGACGCCTGCCTCGCGGGCCATCTTTGCCAGCCGGATCGTCGCGCGGTGGTTGACCGCAAAGGTCAGGTCGGGGTCCAGGTTGCCAAGCGGGTCGTTGCTGAGGTTCGCGAGGTGGACCACGGCGTCGAAGCCGTCCAACGCCTCTGGCGTGACGGCGCGTACATCGGCCTGCGTGGCGTCGGGCGCCAGAGGCTGGTCGCCAAAGGCACAGGCGGCGAACAAACCACTGTCCAGGCCGCGGACGGTGTGGCCTGCGTCGCGTAGAGTCGTAGCCATCACGGTACCGATGTACCCGTCGTGGCCGGTGAGGAGGATGCGCATGAGAGGATGCAGAGCGTTCGCGTACGATAGCGCGAAGACCGTGCCGATCCTCTCCGTGCTGCCCGCTCCTCTTTTAGCGGGACATCGTGGCTTCGCCAGAGGCCTCTGGCGGAACAGACCGACGCAAAAAAGCGCCCAGCGAGTGGTGGTCGCCGGGCGCTAGAGAGCCGAGCCGAGAAGGCTATGCCTCGGAGAGGTAGACCTCGAAGTTGTTGCCGTCGATGGACCGGCTGTTCACCACGTGGTTGTCCTCGAAGTTGCGGCGCATGTAGTTGCGAATGCCTTGCACTTCGTTCTTGGTCGCCTTGAAGACGAGCACTTCGCCCTTCTTCAGGTCCGCGAACCGCTCCCCGATGGGGCTGTACTTGCTGCGGCGGCGGCCGCGCGTGGATTTACGTGTGCTGGCCTCGGTCGAGGTGATGGTCTCGAACTCGAACGGCTTGGCAGATTTGGACTTCGCCATGATGTGCGTTTGGTAGATGATGTGCGGCCGGAACCTCCCGACCACTCGCTCCAAGGTATGCCTTCTTGAGACAGAAGTTGCACGAGAAGATAGATGTTTGCGGCCTCTTTACAGCTACACGCTCCGTACACCCCGCTACATGGCACTTTGCACACCTCACGAGCTAACGGCTCAATGCGCCACGGAGCGGTCTCGTTCGAACGCATTACCCCGTGCCCTGCAGCGTGACGACGCGAGAGCATCGGACTCGACCCTAGATCATCGCGCCTCTAGAACAGAACGTGCCTCTGGCGGAGGATTCCGCCAGAGGCACAGAGAGATACAGAGTGGCGCCAGAGGCCTCTGGCGCTACTCTCTACCCGGCAGGTGGATCTCGATCGGGTCTGGCGTGGCGGCCCGGAGCGTGCCCTTCGAGATGATCGTCGAGCCCTTGTTGCCGCGGTTGCTCACCTCAAACTTGGTCGTGCGGACGGTCTCGGGGCGCCCTCGACTTGTCTCAACGTCGAGCCCACGGCGCGCGGCGTCGCTCACAGCCATGCCCAGGATCTTGTCGTCCTTGGGTGCGAGACGCATTGCGATCACGCCCTTGGCCGCACTTTTGAAGACTGGTATTTGCCGGACGGGGAAGATCAGCGCGCGGCCTTGTTTGCTCGCGAGGCACACGTTTTCGTCGCCAGAGGCCAGTTCGGCGCCAACCACGCTCTCGCCCTTGCGTCCGCGCATGAACACGCGACCGTTTTTGTTGCTCGGCTCCTCGAACGCGCTCGTTTCCGCGCGGACCGCCAGGCCGTCGGTCGAGACGGCCACGATGTACGGGCCGACCGATGCGGCCGCTGGCGGCGCGCCGTCGCCCGCAAACAGTTCGGGCGAGGCCTCGCCGTCGATCTCCGCGATGCCACGCGGGAGCACGCGCTCGTCGAAACTGACGACGCCGATCACACGCTCCTTGTCTTTGAAGTCGAAGTACTTCTGAATCGGGTCGCCGTATCCCGTGGTTGCGGGTAGATCGTCCACGCGGGCGGTGTAGCAGCGCCCGGCGCTCGTAAAGAATCCGACGCCAGCCCGCGTGCTCGCGCCCAGAGCGTGCATCACCTTGTCGCCCTCGCGCACGCGGATCGCATCCAGCGCGGTGTAGGAGCGTTGGCGCTTGACCCAGCCCTCACGCGTAACGATCACGTACACGTCCTCGGCGATGATGTAGTCCTCCGCGACGTACTCTACCACGGCATCTGGCCCGGCGATGGTACTGCGGCGCGCATCGGCGTACTTCTTTTTGGCCGCCAGAAGCTCCTTGCGGACCATGCGCCAGCGGCCGGTCTCGTCCGCTAGAAGCGCGCGGATCTCGGCAGCGCGAGCTTCTTTCTCGGCGAGTTCCTTGCGGATGGCGTCGATCTCCATCTGCGCCAGTCGGTAGAGCTTGATCTCCAGGACGGCGTCGGCTTGGAGTTCGTCGATGCCGAAGCGGTGGCGCAGGCGTTGGCTGGCGTCGCCTTTGTTCTTGCTCGCGCGAATGATGCGGATGGCCTCGTCCAGCGCGTCGAAGACGATGACGAAGCCCATCAGGATGTGAATCCGCTTTTCGAGCTGTCGCAGTTCGTGCTCCAACCGGCGCGTGACCACGGCCAGGCGAAAGTCGAGGAAGTGCTGAAGCGCAGATTTGAGATCGAGCTTCTCGGGCGCGCTGATTTCCGGGTTGTCCGTCGGGACGAGGCACGTCAGGTTGACGTGGAAGCGGCTCTGGAGCGGCGTGTGCTTGAAGAGGTACGCCATCGCGGCCTCGGCGCTCGCGCCACGCTTGATCTCCAGCACGATGCGCACGATGTCCGTGCTCTCGTCGCGGATGTCGACGATCTGCGGCACCTTCCCCAGCCGGATGTGGTCTGCGATCTTCTCGATCAGCGACGACTTGGTCATCGCGTACGGAATCGACGTGATGATGACTTTGCCCTTGCCCTCGGTCTCGTATTCGCCGCGCACATCGACCGTGCCTTCGCCAGAGGCGTAGATCTTGGCGAGCTCCTCTGGCGTGTTGAGAATGCGCCCGCCGGTCGGGAAGTCCGGGCCCTTGACGTGCGTGAGCAGGGTTTCCAACCGCGCGTTGGGGCTCTTGATAAGCGTGACGGCCGCGTCCACGATCTCCGCGAGGTTGTGCGGCGGGATGTTGGTCGCCATGCCGACCGCGATGCCTGTCGCGCCGTTGATGAGCAAGTTGGGGACCGGCGCGGGCAGCACGATGGGCTCCGTCAGCGTGCCGTCGTACGTCGGCCGGAACGGGACGGTGTCGTACTTGATCTCCGTCGTCATGTCGGCGCCGAGTGCCATCATCTTGGCTTCGGTGTAGCGCATGGCCGCCGCCGGGTCGCCGTCCAGCGAGCCGAAGTTGCCCTGCCCGTTGACGAGCGGCGCACGCAGCGCGAACGCCTGCGCCATGCGCACCATCGCGTCGTAGATCGCGCTGTCGCCGTGCGGGTGGTACTTGCCCATCACCTCACCGACGATGGTCGCGCTCTTGCGGAAGCGGGCCTCTGGCGTGAGCCGGAGATTGGTCGCCATGGCGTAGAGGATGCGCCGCTGGACGGGCTTGAGGCCGTCGCGCACGTCGGGCAGCGCGCGGGAGGTGATGACTGAGAGGGCGTAGTTGAGGTACCGCTCGCGGGCGGTCTCGTGGAGCGGGATAACGTCGACGACGGGCATACGGGGCGCCTCTGGCGCGAGCGGAGGTGTGCGGCGGAGCGAATCGGTGCAAGGTAGCCGCGGGGGGTGCCAGGGCGTGTCACACCGTGGGAGGGATACGGGATGGAGGAATAGGAGAGGGATGCGGGGCCTCTGGCGCCAGAGGCGCTATCCTCGCCGCTCCGCGCATGCCGTATGTCAACATCAAAATCACAGACGACGGCGTGACGGTCGACCAAAAGGCCGAACTCGTGCGCGATGTGACCGACTCACTCGTCCGCGTCCTTGGCAAGAAGCCGGAGCACATCCACGTCGTGCTGGACCTCGTGGACCCGGAGAACTGGGGCTACAGCGGCGTGCTCACCACGGAGTACCGGAAGGGCGCCTCTGGCGCCAGAGGCTGAAACGGAAAACGGCCCGCGAGGAAGGGGGAACCTTCCCCGCGGGCCGCGGGCCTTGTCTCCGGACCGTTCGGCCTAGGTCACGGCGTCTTTGGCGCTGTTGTAGGCGTGCTGGACGGCGTCCTTCACGTTTTCCCAGCCGTTCTCGGCGGCGTCCTCGGTGCGCTCGTATCCGGCGCGGAGATCGCTCTCCACGTCGTTGTAGTCACGGTCGCTGTGCTTCGTACCGGCGGCGTAGCCGTAGCCATAGGCCGGGCGGTAGGCGTCAAAGTTGGCGCCAGAGGCCTTGTACGTCGTGTCGTAGTGCGAGCGGAACGCGGCTTCGTTGGCCTTGAACACGTCGCCTTCGAGCTGCTCGACCTCGATGCGGGTGCTGCGCACCTCGCCACCGACGGTCTCCTCGCGGACGTCGACCTCCTTGCCCACGGCGACCTCGCCGGTGACAACGGTCGACTTCTCGACGATGGCTTCCTCGCCACGCTCGACCATTTCGATGGTCTTCTCCTCGAAGGCATCCTCCAAGTCTGCGGCCGTTGCGGGACGCTCGCCAGCCGTGCGGTTCACGTCAACGTGCTCCTCGCGGAGACGCAGCGTCTCCTCAACGACATCGGTGTCGACGTACTTGTGTACGCGGACGCCGCCGCGGACAACCTCACGCTTGCCGACCTTGATGCGCTCCTCGATCTCCGTCATGCGCTCCTGCGCCTCGCCGGCGAAGCGCGCGCGCTCCGTAGTGATCTCCTCGTCGGAGTAGGCGGCAGCGTTGGCGTCGTAGTTGGAGAAGCCTTCCTTTTCGTACACCTTCCGACGGTCGTCCATCGGGATGGGGTTGTAGCGGGCCATCACGTCAGCGGCCTGGTCCACGTTGGTGTCGTGGACGCGTCCGATGACGAGTGCTCCGCCACGTCGGACGCCTTCGGCGTAGGCGTGGGAGTCGGCTTCGGGGACACCCATGCGGGTGAGTTCAGCAGGATCGGCACCCTTGGCGCCGTCTACTTCGTAGTTGTTGCGCTCGCCCTTTTCGGTCGAGGCAAACTGCAGGTGATCGGTTCCGAAGCCGAGGGCTTCGAGGTCTGCGAGGACCTTGTTTGCGGTGGTGCGGTCGTCGTAGAGACCTACTAGAGTCTTGGCCATGGGGCTGAGAGAGTGGGGGGGTTGAGAGGGGTTAAAACATGACCGAGCGGCGCCAGAGGCGCTAGTCGGCCGGGGTGGGAGGCGGCGAGAACCGCTCGACCTCCACGTTGGAGCGCCTGAGCATGACCGTTTGGGGGTCATGCGTTTCCTGGCGCTGAAGGGTGAACCGGACTTCTTCCTTGAGAAGAAGCCGCTTCTCGACGACGAGGACCTCTTCGTAGACAGGCACGATGGTGACACCACCTTCCTGCCGTATGGGCTGGACCTCGTTGACGTACTCGTTGATTTCGATGTGCTCTATCTGGACCGTCTCGCGCCATGTCGGCACGTCTACAGTCTCCTCGCGCGATTCCACCCGCCGGGTGGCGCGCACGCGGCCGGTCTCGACAACATCGACGTGCACGTCGAGACGTTCTTCGATCTCGCGCATGACCTGTGTGCTCCCGCCCCCGATCTCGTCAAACGAGAGATCGAGCGTGAACGCGCCGCCCTCGCCAGAGGCTAGCAGCGCAACGGGCACGCGCAGACGGCGACCGTCTGAGAGCAGCACGCTGACGTGGGCGCCTGGCGCCGAGAGGTCGCTGGGTAGCGACTCCAGCGTGCCGGGCTGACCGTTGCGGTCGTGAACGATGGAGACAGGCGCGCTCATCAGGCGGAAGCGGCGCGCTGGGCGTGCGTGTAGCCCATGCGGATGGCGGCCTGGTCGGCGTCGAAGTCGCGGCCTAGCGAAGCGTAGCCGGTGCGCAGGTCGGCTTCGGAATCGGTGTACGCGCGGGTGCGGTGATCGTCCTCGAAGGCGCTCTCGTAGCCGTAGCGGTACGCGGGCTCCGTAGCGTCGTAGTCGGCGCCAGAGGCCACGGCGTGCGCCTTGAAGGCGTCTACGCTGGCGTCGTAGTTGGCGACGGCGACGGCTTCTCGCTTCACCACATGGCCCTGGTCATCGTACACGGTGACACTGGACGCGACCTCGGAGTCCTCGACCGCCGTGAGGTAGACCACGCCGTCTCCGATGGAGATGTCTGCGGCCGGATACTCCGTGCCGTCTTCGAGCACGACAGCATCGACGCGCTCGGCGTCGGTGTCGACGATCATGCTGTCGATCTCGCCGACCTTGGTGCCGTCGGCGGTGAGGGCGTCGAATCCTCGGACGTCTTGCTCGGCGAAGCGTAGTTGCCACTCGCCGGTGTTGGAGAGAAGGATGCGAGACATGGAGAGGGGAGAGAAAGAGAAGGGAAGGCGCGGGCCTCTGGCGCCAGAGGCCAGTCGCGTTCGGCATCCAGAGCAGCGTCAGAGGCACCCGTGTGGCACACGGTCTGTGCACATCCTGACTCCTGGCAGGGGGCTCGCTCGCAGGGGGACATCTGGGGTCCTCGCTCTGCTGCTGGGCTCTTCTTGCCGTGTTGGATATTCTGTCAACCCGTCGCCCCGCACATAGTTCTGCTACTATCCGGAATATGTCCGAGTCGATGAGCGACTGTTCTTCTCCCCAGGGCGGATGCTCGGCCAGATAGCACTCAGCTTTGTACGTTTGGGAGTGTCTCCCCCTCCTTGCTCGCCATGTCTCGCTGGGTTCTTCCGCTCCTCGCTCTCACGTTCGCCTTTGCGCCACAGGCTCAGCCTGTTCTGAGCGGGCGTCTGCTCACGCCGGACGGCGCGCCGCACGTGGACTACCTCGTGCAGATCGAGTCGGGTGTTGTCGCCAGAGGCGTGCTGGACTCGACACGGACCGATGCCGACGGGCGGTTCACGCTTACGCTCCCCGGCGCGCACCTCTACGGGCTGGGCATGGGGCCGGGCTGGGGCGAGTGGCTGCCTGTGGCGGCGCAAGAGGCGCAACCCGCCGGAGCCTCTGGCGCAGCGCGCATCGACCTGGAGATCCGGCTGGGTGATCTCGCGGACATAGGCGGCTTCGCCGCAACGTCCAGCGTTCCTGTAATTGCGGACGTGATGAATGTCTACGCTGAGGCCGAGCGCTGGCACCGCACGCCCGTCGAGACGCCTGCGCTTCTCGCAATGCAGGCCGAGGCAGAAGCTCAGATCAACGCGGCGCCATTGGCGCAGAAGGAAGCCCTGCGCGATTCTCTCGGGCCGCTCATCGGGGCCGAGTACTACGCGATCACGTCGCGGCGGGCGCAGCAGATGCTCGCCGGTCGCACGCCAGAGGCCCATCCGCTGTTGCGCGAGGCGTATGCGCTCGCCGTCTTCGACAAGGTGCACAAGGACTCGGCGCAAGCAGCGCTGTTCATCGAGCGCGTTCCGGCGTCCTCGCCGCTGTGGAGCTTTGAGGGGCTCACGGGTGTGGGCGTGGGCAACCTGATCGGGTATTCCGCGCGCGAACTAGGGCACTGGGATGACGGCCCGAGCGAGAGCTTTTACAACTACGTTCGCTACCTCGCGGTGGAATACCCGGACCCCAACGTGCGTCGGCAGGCACTCGGGCGCCTGTTCGGGTTCGAGCAGGAGGTTGGCGATGAGGAGTCCACACGAGCCGTCTACGACCTCCTCGTGCGCGACTACCCGGACTCGCGTGAGGTCGAGCGCATCCGACGCAGTTGGGACGACACGCGCGCCGTCCGCCCCGGCGAATCCCTCCCCTCCTTCGCCTTCGACGCGCTGCCCGACACGACGCAGACCGTGGCCTCTGGCGACGTAGCCGGCACCACCTACCTGCTCGACTTCTGGGGCTCCTGGTGCCTCCCGTGTGTCCGCGAGATGCCGCTGCTCCACGAGTTGTACGACCGCTACAGCGAAAGCGGCTTCGAGATTGTAAGCGTGGCCGTGTTCGACACGCCCGAGAGCGTCGCGAGATTTCAGAGCAAGGGCTTCCCGATGCCGTGGCAGCACGGCTATATCCCCGAGGGCGACTGGGAAACGCGCGAGGCCACCCAGGCGCGCTTCGAGTTCACGGGCTACCCCAGCGCCATCCTCGTCGGCCCGGACGGCGTGATCTTGGCCGAGGGCGCGGGCGCCAGAGGCGAGGAGTTGGAGCGGGCGCTCGCGAAGCACTTCGGAGGCTGAGCCTCTGGCGGACTCCGCATCCGCAGCCCGGCCTCTGGCGCCAGAGGCTGGAACCCGAGCCTGCGCCAGAGGTCTGCGACCGATGCCGTTTGCCACCCATCGCGCCCTCCGCTACGTCACGCCGCTGCGTGAGGGTGGCTCGCTGCCCGCACTCGTCGAGACAGACGGCGGGCTGTTCGTCACCAAATTCCGCGGCGCGGGGCAGGGCGCGCGCGCGCTCCTGGCCGAGTTCATCGTCGGCGGCATCGCCGAGCACCTCGGCTTGCCTATCCCTGAGGTCGCGCTCGTCGACGCGCCACGAGACGTTCGGCCACGCCGAGCCCGACGCCGAGATTCAGGACATCCTGAAGGGCAGCGTGGGCCTCAACATGGGCCTGGGCTACATCGAGGGCGCCTTCCCGTACGACCCGGTCGCCTCTGGCGACCTGATCCCAGCCGACCTCGCGGCCGAGGTCGTGTGGCTGGACGCACTCACGACCAACATCGACCGCACGGCGCGCAACCCCAACCTGCTCGTCGCAGGCCGCGCCGACGACCTGGAAACGGCGCAGCTCTGGCTCATCGACCACGGCGCGGCGCTGTACTTCCACCACAACTGGGACTCCGTGGACGAGGCCCGCGCGCGCGCGCCGTTCGTGCCCATCAGAGACCACGTGCTGCTGCCTGCCTCTGGCGACATCGAAGACGCCGACGCGCGCCTCGCACCGCGTCTTTCGCCAGAGGCCATCGTGGACATCTTGAGGGCCATCCCCAACGACCTCTTTATGGACGCCCCCGAGGGACGCACGGCGCCCTTCGACACGCCCGGCGCCAACCGAGACGCCTACGCGCTCTTTTTCCGCCAGAGGCTAGAAGGACCTCGCGCCTGGGTACTAGAAGCCGAGCGCGCCCGGCGCGCCCATGCCTCTGGCGAGGCGCTCCCCTACCGCCGCTAGCGTGCCCGCCTACGACTACGCCCTGATCCGGGTCGTCCCGCGCGTACACATCGCCTCGGGCGAGGCGGTCGGCGTGATTCTGCAGTGCCGCCAGAAGCGCTTTATCGGCGTGCGCTGGACGGCTTCGCCAGAGGCGCTGGCCAAGCGGTGGCCCGGCCTGGGCGCCGGCTTGCTCGCGCGCTATCTCCGCGCGCTAGAGCAGACGGCCTCTGGCGAGGGGCCGCTGGGCGTCTACCCGCCATCGGAGCGGTTCCATTGGCTGACGGCCACGCGCTCGACCGTGGTGCAGCCGTCGGCGGTGCACACCGGCATAGCGCCGGACCCCGAGGCGGCGCTAGAGCGCATCGTGCGGTCTCTCTAGCCGCGGCACCTAATAGGAAGCGCCCCTGGCGCCAGAGGCCCGGCCTCTTCGCCTGCGCCGTGAAGAAGCGCAAAGGTGGAATCCCGACCCCAGCCGTCGCGTCTGTCCTTTTTTCCTCCTCCCACATCACAGCATCTCATGGCGGACTCCGGCAACCCTTTCGACAGCTTCGGCGGCGCCTTTGGCACCGGCAGCATGGAGTTCACAGGCTCTGGCGTGCCCGCCGATGACGTGTTCGCTGTGCGGCGCAAGCGCATCGTCAAGGCTCTGATCGAGGGCGAGACGGGCGTGCAGTTCGAGTCCCTCGCGCTGTTCTCCGAGCCACTGTTTTCGTTGTACGAACTGGACCCCTCGGAGGCGTTCACCCTTAAGACCGATCCCGAGAAAGCACCGGACGAGGTCGTGGCGCTGATGGAAACGGCGCGTGTGCTGTGGGCCTTTTTCTCGCTTCCACCCGCCTCTCGCGCGCATCGGCGCCAGGCTCTCGTGGAGCAGTTGGTAGGCGGCGAAGCCGAGGCCGACGACATGCTGGGACTGGAAGGCGTGATCGAGTCTGCCGAGGTGCACTGGTCGGCGCTGCTGCCCGAAGAGATCGAGATGGCGCAGAAGACAGGCCACGAGGTGCTGGGCTTCGACGACCTGCTCCACCACGCAGCCTTCCGCGTCGACGCCGACGAGGACCCGGTCCACGCAGGCTTCGGCGACGGCCAGCTCAGCGAGACCGAGGCGCGCGCGCTGTTCGCGCAGCCGCTTCTGGAAGCCCCCGAGGTGATGACCGACGCCGACGCATTCGACTCGGCCCTCGAACGCGCCGACGCGTACTGGGCGGCGGCACAAGCCGGCGACACGCCAGAGGCCATCGCGAGCGCCCTCTCCCCCGACGACGGCGGCGACGTGGCCGAGGCCCGCACGATGCTGGCCCGCTACGCCGATCTGTTCCCCAAGCGCACCGAGTAGGCTCCGGATCAGCCTCTGGCGCCAGAGGCGTTCATCTTGGGGACGCGCGCCGTAGCGGTTGCCCTAGCCGCTCTGTGAAGGGATATTGAACACCCTTCCCACGGCCCTTCCGATGGACGTTTCGACTCTGGACAATGCTCGCCTCGACGCTCCGGCGAAAATCCCCTTCAACGGATCGCCCAACCCCACGATTGGCGTCGAGATCGAGCTTCAGCTTGTAGATCCGCAGTCGTTTAACCTGAAGCAGGGATCGGTCCAGCTCCTGGACGGCCTGGAAGGCATCGACGGCGCGCTGGACCACGTCAAGCAGGAGCTGACGCAGTCCACCATCGAGGTGATCACGGGCGTCTGCACGACGGTCGAGGAGGCGATGGCCGACTTGACGACGTCGGTCCGGCAGATCTACGACGTGGGCGACCAGCTCGGACTCACGCTGTCTGCCGCAGGCACGCACCCGTTCGGGCAGTGGCGCGACCAGAAAATCTTCCCCAACGAGCGCTACCAGAGCCTCGTCGACCGCATCCAGTGGCCTGCGCGGCGGTTGCTGATCTACGGGCTGCACGTCCACGTGGGGCTGTCCTCTGGCGAGAAAGCCATCGCGGTGAGCAACGCGTTGTGCTCGTACCTCCCGCACTTGCTCGCGCTTAGTTCGAGCAGCCCGTTCGTGGACTTCGAAGACACGGGTCTGGCGAGCTGCCGCTCCAAAATCTTCGAAGGAATGCCCACGGCCGGACTTCCCTACCGCCTGGCCAACTACGGCGAGTTCCAGCGGTTTATGAACACCCTCGTACGCGCGGGAGCGATTCAGAGCGTCCGCGAGATCTGGTGGGACATCCGCCCGCACCCCGGCTTTGGCACGCTAGAGATCCGCATCTGCGACACGCCGTCGACGATGCCAGAACTCGCGAGCCTGGTCGCGCTCGTGCAAACACTCGTCGTCGCCCTGGATGAGCGCTACGAGGCGGGCGTGACGATGCCCGTCTTGCAGCCGTGGATCGTGCGCGAGAACAAGTGGCGCGCCTGCCGCCACGGCCTGGACGCGAGCATCATCAAAACCAACGACGGCGACCAGGGGCGCCTGCGCGACGTGATCCCGATGCTCGTGGAGCGCATGATGCCCATCGCGGAGAAACTGGGCTGCGCCCAGGAGCTCAGCGCCATCCCTGGCTTTATCGACGCGGGTGCGAGCTACGAGCGCCAGAGGCGCGTCTTCGAGCACTCGCGCCGTCTGCCGGATGTGGTAGCGAGCGTGGCGGCCGAGTTCCGCGAAAGCGTCGAGGCGCGGCCCCAAGCCGCCCGCACGAGCGTGGCCCCGCCAGAGGCCTCGGCCCCGGCCGCGCGCAACGCGTAGCCTCTCCGACGCACGGCCTCTGGCGACCGACGCACCCCTTCTGGCGCCAGAGGCTTTCTGGCGCCAGAGGCTGCAGCCGACAGGTACAGGACAGGACGCCCCACCCAGGCATTCGCACAACAATGTGCCACACGCGCACGCGGTAGCGCCGCCAGAGGCCTCTGGCGGGAAGCCTCGCGCAAGCCCGCGCCGCTACGGAACCGGCTGCCACCGGCCGATTACCATCCGGCAACAACACCGTAGCCTGTGACCGACGCCGCCCCCGCACGCCTTTCCATCCCCGCGCTCCGCAAGGAGCTCACGGACCTCCGGCGCACGCTCCATGCGCGCCCTGAGCTAGGCTTCAAGGAGCACGTCACGAGCGCAACGGTTCGCGAATGGCTCACCGCCAGAGGCCTCACACCTGGCGCGCCTCTGGCGGGGACCGGCTTCGCCGTCGAGATTACCGGCGCGCATCCTGGGCCGACGGTCGCGTACCGCGCCGACATGGACGCGCTGCCCATCGAGGAGGCGACCGATGCGCCGTACCGCTCGCAGACGCCCGGCGTCATGCACGCCTGCGGCCACGATGCGCACATGACCGTCGCCTGCGGCGTGGCGATGCTGGCCGATGCGCGCCGCAGACGAGATGCACGGCACGCTGCGCGTCTTTTTCCAGCCCAACGAAGAAAGCTCGCCTTCGGGCGCGCCGGTGATGATCCGCGACGGCGTGCTGGAGGGCGTGAGCGCCGTCTACGCGATCCACGTCGACCCGACGCTCGCGGTCGGCCGCGTGGGCCTTCGCGCGGGATCGCTGACCGCGGCCTGCTCGCCGTTTCTCGTGACCGTCGCCAGCGGCAAATCGGGCCACTCGGCGCGTCCGCACGAGACCGCGGACACGATCTGGATCGCGCAGCAGATCATGGCTGAGCTTTATCAGCTCGCGGGCCGCGTCACCGACGCCCGCCGCCCGGCCGTCATCACCATCTGCCGGTTCCAAGGTGGCGACGCGCTCAACGTGATTCCCAGCCAGGTCGAATTCGGCGGCACCGTCCGCTGCTCCGACACCGAGACACTCACGTTTCTGCGCGAGAAGATCCGCCGCGTGGCGGGCGCGCTCGGCGCCGTCTACAACGCGGACGTGGACGTGGACTACGCGCACCTGCTCCCCGCCGTCATCAACACAACCGACGAGGTACAGACCGCCCGCGAGGCGACGCTCGACATTTTCGGCGCCGAGGCCGCCGTCGAGCTGCCGTTGCCCAGTATGGGCGGCGAGGACTTCTCGTACTACCTGCGCCAGGTGCCGGGCGCGATGCTGCGCTTCGGGACGGCCTCTGGCGAGGCTACGCGCTACCCGCTGCACCACTCGCGCTTCGACCTGGACGAGGCGGCCCTACCTCTGGCGGCGCAGCTCATGACCGAGGTGTGCCTCCGCGACCTCGCGCGCCGCGCAGCCTGAGCGCGTGACCGGACCGCCAGAGGCCAGACGCCCCGCGCAGATGCCCTGCGCAGACGCCGCGGGCCTCTGGCGCTAGCTTCGAGCGATGCACCCCGCCCGCTCCATGCGCCTCGTTCTCCTCGCGACCCTCGCTCTCCTTTTCGCGCCAGAGGCCCTCGCGCAGACGCCCACCGCAGGCGAGGTCGTCATCAACGAGATTCTGTACGATCCGCCTGCGGGCGGCGCGAGCAACGAGTGGGTCGAGGTCGTCAACCGCAGTAGCGGCACGGTCGACCTCGCGGGGCTCGTCCTGAGCGACGCCACGGGCTCCGCCGACGCGCTCGCCGGGCCGCTGCCTCTGGCGCCAGAGGCGTTCCTGGTGATCGTGCGCGACGAGGCCGCGTTTCAGGCTGCGTTTCCAGGCGTGGCGTTCGTCACCGCCAGCGGCTTCCCGAGCCTGAACAACGGCGGGGATCGCGTGTCCATCTCCATCGGCGGGACCGAACTGGACGCCGTGGCCTACACCCCCAGTTGGGGCGGGGACAACGCGAGCCTGGAACGCCGCGACCCCGACGGCCCCAGCACACAGCCCAACTTCGCGACGAGCACGGCCTCTGGCGGCGGCACGCCAGGGGCGCAGAACTCCGTCTTCGCGACCGATACGATGCCGCCCGCGCTCGCGAGCGCCGAGACCGAGAGCGCGACCGTCGTGCTCGCGCGCTTCGACGAACCACTCGACGAAGCCAGCGCCGAGACCGCTGCCAACTACGCCATCTCTGGCCCCGATGGAGCCATTGGACAGCCCGCGAGCGCCGCGCTCCAAGGCGACGGCTCGACGGTCCGCCTCACGCTCACCTCACCCCTGCCCGGCATCGGGAGCTACACGCTGACGGCCTCTGGCGTGACCGACCGCGCGGGCAACGCGCTCGCCAGCGGCTCCGTCACGTTCGGCTTTGGCGACGGCGCCACGCCAGAGGCGCGCGAGATCGTGATCAACGAGTTTCTCTACGACGAGCCCACTGACGACAACCCCGGCGAGTTCGTCGAGCTGTTCAACCGCACCGACAAGACGTTCGACCTCTCGGACTTTACGCTCAACGACGCCGTCGGCGACGACACTCCCATCGCCGACGCGACCTCGATCCTCGCGCCCGGCGGCTACGCCGTGATCGTGGAAGACGGCGCAGCGTTCGCCACCATCTTCCCCGGCGTCCCGTTCGTGGAGCAACCGGTGTGGAGCGCGCTCAACAACTCCGGCGACGCCATCGTGCTGCGCTATCAAGGCGCCATCATCGACTCGCTGACCTACACCCCGAGTTGGGGCGGCGAGGACGCGAGCCTGGAGCGCAAAGACCCCGCCGGGCCGTCGAGTGTCTCCGGAAACTGGGCCACCACAACCGACCCGCGCGGCGGCACGCCGGGCCAGATCAACAGCCAGTTCGCGCCCGACGAAGACGGCCCCGAGCTCGTCTCCGCCCGCGCCTCGCGCGACGGCCTCCGCGTCGAGGTGACGTTCAGCGAGCCTCTGGCGCAGGCTCCGCCAGAGGCGTTTTCGGTCGGCGGTGCGGCGGTCCAGAGCGTGCATCTACCGCGAGGGCGACTTGACGGCCATCCTGGTGCTCGGCTCCGGCCAGAGCGTCCCGCCGGTTCTCCAAGAAGGGACGACGACCATCACGGCCACAGGCTTGACAGACCTGCTGGGCAACGTCACGCCCACGACCACGACCACGGTCGACTTCGCGCGAGACACGACCCCGCCCACCATCGCGCGCGCCACGGCGCTCTCCGCGACCGTCATCCGCATCGAGTTCTCCGAGGGCGTCCGCTTTGGGACGGGCGGAGCGTCGTCCAGCTACATCGTTCGAGACGCCGCTGCGGGCGCATCGGTGAGCGTGGTCGAGTTCGCCGACGACCTCGGCACGCTGAGCGGCGTGCGCGTGGTAGACCTGACGCTTTCGGCGCCTCTGGCGGAGGGCACGCTCTACACGCTAGAAGCGCGAGGCATTCTCGACCTCGCAGGCAACGCCGCGGGCCCGCTTCTGGCGCGCGTCTTCTTCGGACGCGCCGACACGCCAGAGGCAGGCGACCTCGCGATCACCGAGATCATGTTCGACCCCGCAACGGGCAGCGACGGCGAGTACGTCGAGATCCAGAACCTGAGCGAGAGCAAAACCTTCGACCTCCGCGACCTCACGCTGGACGACGACGCCAGCGGCACAGACCCCATCGTGGACGCTCCGGCCGTGCTTCTGCCTGGCGAGTTCGTCGCCATCGTGGCCGATGTCGAAACCTTCCGCCTCGCCTTCCCCGACGCCTCTGCCGTCCAGGCCGACGGCTTCCCCGGCCTGGGCAACTCAGGCGACCTGGTCATCCTGAAAGCCTCTGGCGTCACGTTGGATTCCGTCGTCTACGACCCCGATTGGCACCGCGTCGAACTGGACGACGCGACCGGCATCTCGCTGGAGCGCCGCGACCCGCGCGCCGACGCCAACGACTCCAACAACTGGTCCTCCAGCCTCGACGCCAGAGGCGGCACGCCGGGCGCGCCCAACTCCATCGGCGCGGGCGCCCCGGCGCCGCCAGAGGACACCGGGCTCTCCATCTCCCCCAGCCCATTCAACGCAACCCTGGAAGAGGGCACGACGATCTCGTACGCGCTAGAGGCCGAGGCCTCGCTGGTCCGCGTGCGCATCTACGACGGCGCAGGCCGCCCTGTGCGCGAACTCGAAGCCGCGCGCCTCACCGGCCGCGAGGGCTCGCTCCTCTGGGACGGCCGCGACGACCGCGGCGAGCGCCTTCGCATCGGCCCGTACATCGTGCTCCTCGAAGCCGTCGACGTGGAAGGCGGCACGACGGAGGCGTACAAAGGCACCGTCATCCTCGCGCGAGAACTGTAGGGGCTCGGTTCGCGGAATCAAGCCCACCTGGCCTCTGGCGCCAGAGGCCGAGACCATTTTCCCACCTTGTCATCCCGAGCGGAGCCGAGGGATCTACTTGCAGTGAGCGCCCAAGTCTCACCCAGCGTGCGAGCGTCCGGCAAGTAGATCTCTCGTCGCGGAGCCCGCCCCGAGCGCAGCCGAACGGGCTCTGTCGGCATGACAGAATTAAGGATTGGTCGCCAGAGGTGACTCCCGCTACGGACATCACGCATGGTGCTCTCTCTCCCTCCCCTCGCCAGAGGCCTCTGGCGCAAACACCGTCGCAGACACGGGCCCGTTCCTCACCTCGAACGCCGCCAGAGGCCCAGGGGCGCCGTCCACCCGTAGCTTTGTGCCACCGGCGGATCCGCAACACCGCTCAGGTCTCTGGCGGCGATGCCGCGTCTCCGGAAATCCACGCGCACGGATGGAACAGCACGCGCCGTTCCCTGATTCGAGATCACACAACACCCTCACACACGATGGCACCCGCGACCGCACAGCGCCCGTCCCCCGTCCACCTCACCGACCGCGCCGCGACCGAGGTCCGCAAGATCGTCGCCAACAAGCAGATCCCCGAGACGCTCGGCCTGCGCGTCGGGGTCAAGGGCGGCGGCTGCTCGGGCATGAGCTACGTGCTCGGCTTCGACAAAAAGCGCGAGCACGACCTTGAGTTCGAAGTCGCCGACGGCGTCAACGCGTTCATGGACAAGCGCCACGGCCTTTACCTGATGGGCACCCAAGTGGACTACCACGACGGACTCGATGCCCGCGGCTTTGTCTTCGAGAACCCCAACGCCACCGATACCTGTGGCTGCGGCTCCTCGTTCAACGCCTGACTGATCTCGCGCCCGGCCTCTCGCCAGAGGCTGTCGAGGCTCCGGCCTCTGGCGCCGTACACCTTGCGCGGCCGTGAGCTGCGCCACCCCCACCGACACATGGAAGGCAACTTCTCCAACCGCGTCCGCGACGTGATCTCGTACTCACGCGAAGAGGCGATCCGGCTGGGACACGACTACATCGGCACCGAGCATCTTCTGCTCGGCATCATCCGCGAAGGCGAAGGCATCGCGGTCAAGATTCTCCGCAACCTGGGCTGCGAGTTGTTCAAGCTCAAGCAGGCCATCGAAGACACCGTTCGCGCGACCGGCGGCACGCTCACCGTCGGCAACATCCCGCTGACCAAGCAGGCCGAGAAGGTGCTCAAGATCACCTATCTCGAAGCCAAGCTCTACAAGAGCGATGTCATCGGCACCGAGCACCTCCTCCTTTCCCTCCTGCGCGACGACGAAAACGTGGCCGCGCAGATCCTCCAACAGGCTTTCTCTGTGTCCTACGACGGCGTCCGCGGTGAACTCGATTCCATCCTCAGTGGGCGCGCGACGCCCCGCAGCGGCCCGGCCGAGCCTGAGGACCCCGGCTCAGGAGGTTCTGGCGGACGCCGCCGTGGCCGCGCAGGCGGCGAGCGCAAACAGGCCGCCGAGAAAAGCTCCACGCCCGTTCTCGACAACTTCGGCCGCGACCTGACCACCATGGCGCAGGAAGGCAAGCTCGACCCCATTGTGGGCCGCGAGCAAGAGATCGAGCGCGTGGCGCAGGTGCTCTCGCGACGCAAGAAGAACAACCCGGTCCTGATCGGCGAGCCCGGTGTGGGCAAAACCGCCATCGCTGAAGGCCTGGCGCTCCGCATCACGCAGCGCAAGGTCTCGCGCATCCTCTACGACAAGCGCATCGTCACGCTCGACCTCGCCGCGCTGGTAGCGGGCACGAAGTACCGCGGCCAGTTCGAGGAGCGCATGAAAGCCGTGATGACCGAGCTGGAGAAGAACCAGGACGTCATCCTGTTCATCGACGAGCTTCACACGCTCGTCGGTGCCGGTGGCGCCAGCGGCTCGCTGGACGCCTCCAACATGTTCAAGCCCGCCCTCGCCAGAGGCGAGATTCAATGCGTCGGCGCGACCACGCTGGACGAGTACCGCCAGTTCATCGAAAAGGACGGTGCGCTCGACCGCCGCTTCCAGAAGATCATCGTCGATCCCGCCACGCCAGATGAGGCCGTGGAGATCCTGACGCAGATTCAGGGCAAGTACGAGGAGCACCACAACGTGAAGTACGACGAGGGCGCCATCGAACTGACGGTCAAGCTATCGGAGCGGTACATCACCGACCGGCACCTCCCGGACAAAGCCATCGACGTGATGGACGAGGCAGGCGCGCGCGTCCACCTCGCCAACATCAAGGTTCCGCCAGAGGTGATTGACCTCGAAGAGGCCATTGAGGCGGTGAAGGAGGAGAAGAACCAGGTCGTCAAAAGCCAGAAGTTCGAGGAAGCCGCCCAGCTCCGTGACAAGGAGAAGAACCTTCAGGAGGAGCTGGAAAACGTCAAAACGGAATGGCAACGCCAGGCTGAGGACGAGACATACCCTGTGACCGAACACGACATCGCGGCCGTCGTGGCCATGATGACCGGCGTGCCGGTGGACCGCGTGCAGACGACCGAGGGCAACAAGCTTCTCGGCATGGAGAAGGCACTTCAGGGCACCGTGATCGGCCAAGAAGAGCCCATCATGAAGCTCTCGAAGGCGATCCGCCGCACACGCGCCGGTCTCAAGGATCCCAAGCGCCCCATTGGTTCGTTCATCTTCCTCGGGCCTACGGGAGTAGGCAAGACCGAACTCGCCAAGCGCCTTACGGAGTACCTCTTCGACAGCCAGGACGCGCTCATTCGCATCGACATGAGCGAGTACATGGAGAAGTTCTCCGTGTCACGCTTGGTCGGTGCGCCTCCCGGATACGTCGGCTACGAGGAAGGTGGACAGCTGACCGAGAAGGTCCGCCGCAAGCCCTACTCCGTCGTCCTTCTCGACGAGATCGAGAAGGCGCACCCGGACGTGTTCAACATTCTCCTTCAGGTGCTCGATGACGGCATCCTAACCGATGGACTGGGCCGCCGCGTGGACTTCCGCAACACGATCATCATCATGACCTCGAACATCGGGGCACGGGATATCAAGAACATGGGCAAGGGCATCGGCTTCGCGCTCGATGGTGCTGCCACGTTCGACTACTCCAAAATGAAGTCCACGGTGGAGGACGCGCTCAAACGCGTGTTCAACCCCGAGTTCCTCAACCGCGTGGACGATGTGATCGTGTTCCACCCGCTGGAGAAGGAGCACGTCTACAAGATCATCGACGTGATGCAGGGCGACCTGTTCAGCCGCGTCGAGGACCTGGGCATTCAGATCGAAGTGACCGAGGCGGCCAAGGGCTTCCTGGTCGACAAGGGGTACGACCCGCAGTACGGTGCGCGCCCGCTGCGCCGCGCCATCCAGAAGTATGTCGAGGACCCCATGGCCGAGGCCATCCTCACAAAGGATCTGGAGGAAGGCGCCAAGATCACCGTCGACTACAAAGACGGCGCCGAGGAGCTCAACTTCAAGACGCGCAAGCCGCGCAAGAAGAAAGAGCTCGAGACCTCTGGCGACGACGCTGCAGCAGAGACGCCAGCGACTGAGGAAGAAGCCACACCCGAGACGCCAGAGGCGTCGGACGAGTAGCCTCTGGCGATGTCTCGCATCTAATCACCGCCCCGCTAGCTTCGGCTGGCGGGGCGGTGCGCGTTCGCGCCAGAGGCCTGCGCCAGAGGCCTGCGCCAGAGGCCTGCGCCAGAGGCCTGCGCCAGAGGCCTGCGCCAGAGGCCTGCGCCAGAGGCCTGTGGTGCTTCGCCCGTCCGCCTCTGGCGGAGGCGATTGTGAAATGAGCGCGGAGGTGTTGCGTGCGGATGTTCGTGCTGTACTGTGCGCGCGCCTCACCGGCGCTCTGCCCCGAGGCGTTACCAACCCTCACGCGAATGATCCGACCCCTTGGGCTCCTCGTTGCCCTCCTCTTTTTGGCTGCGTGTGACGCCAGCGGCCCTTCTGACTCGGACGATATTCTGGGCACGTGGACACTGAGCTCCGTCACGAGCCAGCAAACCGCAATGTCCTCCGTTGCGCAGACCGTCGTGGATCTCACGCGGGCGCCAGCAGGAGAGGTGCAGTTGAGCGAGGGCGAGAACGGCTCGCTCGCCTTCCTCGGCGGCTACTACCGCTACGACCAGTCGTCGTCGCTGTACCTGTCGTCGTTCGACCCAAGCGTAGGCGACTATCCGGCGTTTCGGCAGTACCTGGAAATTCGGGAGGATGCAGGCTCGTCTTTCGCCTCGCTCACAAGCGAGGGGGAAACCGACGCAGGCTACGTGTACAACTACTACACGGCAGGAGGCACAGGAGGAATGCGTAGCGGCGCGACCTACACGATCGACACGCGTCTCGACGCTGTGTACGGCTCCGGTCAGCCCCGCGCCAAAGGCACGTTCACGCTCGGCAACTGGACAATCCCAGCCAACACGCCGACGGTCGTCTCGACGTACTCCTACGAGTTCCCAGACGGCAACACCGGGCGCTACACCTTTGAGCGCGGCGGCGTGCTGAAAGTGCAGGAAGTGTTCGGCAACCAGGTCACCACGCGGACCGGTTCATGGTCGCGCAACGGGGATCGCGTGACGCTTTCCATCGCAGAAGATGGGGTCACGGTTGCGCTGGAGTACAAGGCCGTCCGCGATGGTAGCACCCTCGACCTCATCGTGGACCAGGAGGCGTACCCGTGCGACGCCGAGTGCCTCCGCTACTCCGAGGACCAGTTCGGGATGGACCGCGGCACGCTGCGGTCGCTGAAGACGAGTGAGATCATCCGACTGTCGTCGGCACCGGCCGCACAGTCGAAGCGCGGCACGGCCTCCGCCGTTGGCCTCCCGGCCTCTCTCGCGGCGCGCGTCCGCGTGGCGCCAATGCCAGAGGCTCGGTAGCACGCCTCGGCATGTGATCTACCGCCCCGCTGGCCTCAGTCAGCGGGGCGGTGTGCGTTTGCGGGGGGGCCTCTGGCGAAGCGTTCGCATTTCTGCGGAGGCTCAAGGGCCGGAGCGCTAGAATGCCCAGCGACGAGAGCAAGCGACACGCGTCTGTGCCGCTACCACCTCTCACCTCGTGATGGAAGATCAGCCGCTCCCTCCTTCCGGCACCGCACCCTTCCGAGACCAGAGGCGCGTACCGGTCGAGACCTCTGCGTGAACCACGCCACCCGCAGACCTCGCCAGAGGGCCATGAAAAACCCCACCTCTGGCGAGAGGCGGGGTGGAACTTCGAAGCGCGCCAGAGGCTAGCGCGAGAGCGCCACCGAGCGGGTCACTGTAGCACCGCGGCCGTCCGTCGCGCGGACGAGGTAGAGGCCAGGCGAGAGGTTGCTCGCGTCCAAGCGAAGGCTGTAAGTGCCGGGCTGAAGCGTGCCCTCGTGGAGCTTGACGACCTCACGGCCGAGCGCATCGTACACGGCGACACGGAGCGAGGTCGCAGCGTCGATGGAGAGCTCCAAACGCGTGGACGACGTAAACGGGTTGGGACGCGCTGACGACAGCCGGAACGGCTTGGGCGTCTCGTCCACGAGCGTCAGCTCCAGCTCGGCGCGGTCGACAGCGGCACCTGCAGAAGCGGGTGCGGCGACGGCTCCGATGAGGAGCGCGCAGGCGAGGAGACGGAAGAAGCGGGACGGCATGGCGGTGTCAAGAGTCATCGTCAATATCGGCATGACGCCGGAGAGATACAAACGGGTTCCTTTCAAGTGCCGTGCCGGGAACGTCGGCCTCTGGCGCCAGAGGCCCTTGCCTCTGGCGCTACCACATCGTGCGGTTGTTCGGATCTTGGCGCATCGCGGCTGAAAGCGGGCTGGGCTGCTCTTTCTGGCCCATTGCGCGGTAGACGAGCGCTGCTGCAGCACCCGCGACAAAGCCGCCAATGTGGGCGCCGTACGCGACGCCGCCGGTCTGCTCGGTCGCGAAGATGGAGCCCCAACCGTCCACGAACTGGAACACGATGTACACCCCGAGCACCAGAAACGCGGGCACGCTGACCACGCGGAAGAAAAAGATGGCGTTGACCTTGTTGCGCGGGAAGAGCACGAGGTAGGCGCCGAGCACGCCCGAGATCGCGCCAGAGGCGCCGAGGCTGGGAACCAGTCCGTCCGGGTCGAGCGCAATCTGCGCCGCCGAGGCGGCCAGCCCGCTGATGAGGTAAAAGGCGAGAAAGGGGGCGTGACCGAACCGGTGCTCCACGTTGTCGCCGAAGATCCAGAGGTAGAGCATGTTGCCGCCGATGTGCATCAAGCCGCCGTGCATAAACATGGACGTGATCAACGTGAGGTAGATCAGCGGCGCGGGTCCTGGGCCAGGGCGCTGCGGGATCTGGCCGATCTCAGCTGACCCGACGGGCACATCGTTCGCGATGTCCTGCCCCGTCGTGATCTCGTACGGGACCGTACTCCACGCGTAGGTGAACTCGGCGTCCGAGAACTGGATAAAGAAGAACACGACGTTGGCCGCGATCAAGAACCACGTGACGAGCGCAGGTCCGGAGAGCTTGCGGTCGTCGTCGGAGAGGGGAAACAGCATGGAGCGTCGGGAGAATGGGCTGCCGCCAGAGGCGGAGCACGGCGAAGGTAGCGCGGGCCTCTAGCGGGCGGCTCTCCGGCAGAACCCCGTATCGGGCGGCCTCTGGCGCCAGAGGCTAGAGCCGCGCCGCGGCTAGCAGCGCCGCAGCAGCGTGGACACCATGGACGATCTCGCCTCGCGCGACAAGCCCCACGAGGTCGGCTGCGGGATGCGTCCGTACGACCAGGTCCTCGCTCGCCTCTGGCGTGGCGGCGCTCGCGATGTGCGCGTCGCGCGCGAGGTAGACGTGCGCCCAGTTGGTGTGCCGCGCCGGCTCGGTTGCCAAGCGCGCCAGAGGCTCCAGGTGCGCGGCCTCGACGCCCGCCTCCTCGCGCAGTTCGCGCCGGGCCGCGGCCTCTGGCGCTTCGCCCTCGTCTACCGCGCCCGCTGGAAACTCCAGGCTCACGCGCCCGATGGCGTGCCGCCACTGCTCCACCATCACCACCTCGCCAGAGGCCAGGACGGGCACCACGCACGCCCAGTCCTGATACTCCAGCGTGTAGAAGCTCTCCAGGATAGCGCCCGTCGGGAGCTGCACGCGGTCCTCGCGGAGAGTGAGCCACGGTGGGCGGTGCAGCAGGTCGCGAGTGGCGAGTACGGTCCAGGGCTGCGGCTTGGCATCGGGCATCCAGCTCTACGTTGAGGGGGAACAAGCTATCCGTTCTTCATGCTCCGGATCCTCGCGTTCGCATCGTTGCTCTTCTTTGCCTCTGGCGCCAGAGGCACCACCATCGCGCCCGATGGCCGCGGCACGACGGTTTTCTCGCCGCGTACACTGTCGGGCACAAGGCGACGGCCCCCTCCTCGCTGCCGAGCGTTTGGGAGGTGCGTGCCAAGACGATGCCTCTGGCGTGGCCCTCACAATCTCCACCGAACTGTTCCCACCCAGCACTGAGCCCAACCGGTTCAGCCTGTACGTCGTCGCGGTGGGCAGCTTCCGCGAGTCTGCAGCACTATTTGGCAAGACATTACAAAGCCAGGGGCGCAGTGACCTGCTCGTTGCCAAGCAGTTCACCTGCCCTCTCCTCTTCTGCCTCCCCACGGACGCCGAGCTGTCGCCAGAGGCGTCCTCTGGCGTGAGAATGAGCCTGGCACCCCACCCCGCCGCGGGCGATGCGAGTACACTCACGGCTCGGTTGCGCATGCCCCGTGATCTGCGTCTCGGCCTGTTCGACGCCAGAGGCCGTCACCTCGCCACGCTTGCCGACGGCCCTCACGCCTCTGAGCACCGCATCACGCTGCCCTCCCTGGCGCCAGACACCTCATGCGCGCCATCACTCCAAAGACTGCGCAAAGCCGTGTAGCCACCGTCGCCCGGTGAAGACTCGCAGGAGCACGACGCACCAGAGCCCTCGGGCGTTGACCACCCCACGGCGCCCGCCGTATCATGGGCATTCCAGGCGGGAATAGCTCAGTTGGTAGAGCATCTGCTTGCCATGCAGAAGGTCGCCGGTTCGAGTCCGGTTTCCCGCTCCAGCGCCCTCGGCCCCACAGGTCGAGGGCGCTTTTTTGCGGATGGAGTTTGCGTTGAGGCGCTTGCCATTTTGCCAAGCCGCCCTGTGTCTCGGAACCGCCGCACGCCAGAGGCTCGGCGTTAGAACACCGCGCGCCCGTATGTCTTCACTCTGGGACGCTGTCGCAGTCTCTCTACGATGGCGCACGTGGTTCACGTCCCCAAAGCATCCGGCCTGCTTTTACCTGGGGGCATGAGCGTAGGAGAAACGGTTGAATCTCCTTGCTACTAGCCTTGGTCTGCGGAAATATTCTGCACCGCTGGCGCGTTCTAAAGAGCTTCCTTCCCCCACTTGTATGCCGAGCATCTTTTTGCGACTCCTGTTCTTGACGATGATGCTCGCGCCGATGGTTTCGGCGCAGGTAGAGGTGTCTCCATATTTCGCGAGCGGAGCCATCTTGCAGCGCGACGCCCCCATTCCGGTTTGGGGGACCTCACCCGCGGGAGAGCAGATCACAGTAAGCCTTTCGGGGATCGCAGGCGTAACGGTAAGTGCGGACGCATCCGGCGAGTGGGAAGCCGTGCTGCCCTCTCAACCTGCAGGTGGGCCGTATACCCTCACGGTACAATCGAGCACGACTACAAGCACCTCGACCGACATCTGGTTTGGCGATGTATGGATCGCATCGGGGCAGTCCAACATGGACTGGTTGGTGTTCCAGACAGAGAACGGACCTGCCGACGCGCAGGCCTCGAACGACCCGTTACTGCGCCAGTTCACCGTGCCCAAAACGCAGAGGACGACGCCTTCCACGACTCTCCCCACTCGGGCTGCGTGGACGAGTGCCGATGTACCGAGCGACACGCAGTACTTCATGAGCGTGCCTTTCTACGCCGGGCGCGAGCTCCGCACAGAATTGGGGGTGCCTATTGGCATCATCGCAGCGGGCTATGGAGGCGCGAGAGTAGAGGAATGGATGTCTACGCAGATGCTTAACGGGCGTGGAACGGCAGCTCCCGGTCGCCTCTCGGCAGCGTGGAACGGCATGATCCACCCCCTGTTGAGGCTGCCCATCAAAGGCGTCATGTTCTATCAGGGGGAGTCCAACGCAACCAACCGCATCGATGCCCTCGCATACGGCGACCTCTTTCGCTCCATGATCGTCGGTTGGCGCACCGAGTTCGGTATTCCCGATATGCCGTTTCTGTGGGTACAGCTTCCCAACTATGGAGGACCACAAACGGCGGCGACCCTCACTCGCCCCCCGGCGAACGTAAACTGGCCGATCCTGCGTGACCAGCAGTCCCAAGCCCTCTCGCTTCCATTCACGGGTCAGGTCGTCAGCTTCGACACGGGAAACCCTTCCTCGGACGGGACGGTGGACATTCACCCAACACGGAAGGAGCCCGTGGGCCAGCGGATGGCTCTTAAGCTGCGCGAGGTCGCCTATGGCGAGACGCTCATCAGCGAAGGGGCTACGTATGCATCCAATCAGCGCCGCCCGGATGGAGCGATCGTCGTCGACTTCGAGAACGTCGGCGGAGGACTAGCGAACGCAGACGGAGTGCTCAACGGCTTCTCGATGCGCGGTGCGAACGGCCAATACGAATGGGCCGATGCGACCCTGATAGGCAACCAGGTAGTGCTGACGAGCCCGATCGTCACCGATCCGGTCGCGATTCGGTACGCGTGGCAAACCAACCCAGGGAACGCCGGAGAAGCAGGCACTGCTGACCTCGTCACCGCTGAAGGATTTCCGACGGCGCCCTTCGAGGCTCTCGTCGGGGCGGAGTTGGCAGGCACGTACAGCGTGTTCGGTCCTGGCGCAGACTACGCGACGCTCGCCGACGCTATCGCGGACCTCGGCCTGTACGGCATCCGCGATGCGGTGCGCTTCGAGCTTGGGGCAGGAACACACCCGGAGCGCTTATCCCTCGGCTCCATCGTGGGCGCCAGCGCTACAACGCGCGTCACCTTCGCAGCAGCCTCTGGCGCCGCGGTGACGCTCGCACCCACCGCCAGCGGCGCAGGAGACAACTTTGTGCTCCGCCTGACCGGAGCAGCCCACGTGACCATCTCCGGCCTCACGCTAGAACCCGGTGGCACGACCTACGAAGATGCCATCGTCCTCGACGGCACCCTCACCGATGTAACGATCCAGGGCAACACGCTCACGGCCGACGGCACGACCGGCGAGCGGCACGCGATTTCCTCGGCGACGCCGCTGGAGAGCACCAGCCTGATGATTCGCGACAACACCATCAGCGGCTTCTCAACCGGCATCGCGCTGGACGGCAACGCGCTCGACATGCCCACAGGCACATCTGTGCAGGGCAACCAAATCGCGAGCGTACGCACAGGGCTCCGGCTCGACCGGTACAACGCGGCGCTTGTGCAAGCCAACGTGATCGCAGCCAGCGACTCCGGCATGGTCCTCACCAATCTTGCAGGCGAAACGCGCGTGCAGGGCAACGTGATCGCGGCGAGTCTCTCGGGCCTCTTTATCGCCGACTCGGATGGCGCCCCTGGCGTGCAGCCTCTGGCGGCGAACAACATGATTCGCACGCGTGCGGGTAGCGGCACAGCGCTCCGGGTCACCCTTTCTGACCACTGGCGCATCTGGCACAACACCTTGAGCGCAGGCGACGGCGCCGGGACCGTCGCGCTACGCCTAGACGGAGGGGCTGGCCTGAGCGTGCAGAACAACATCCTCTCCACGCGCACGAGCGGGCTGGCGATGGAGATAACGGGAGCGCCTCTGGCGAATTTCGAGAGCGACTACAACGTGCTGTTCACCGGTGGCACAACGATCGGGCGCGTGGACCTGACCGACTACGCGACGCTGCCCACGTTCGCCAGCGCCATCGACGTGATGAACGGAGCGTCGGTGCAAAGCGCCAACTCGCGCCGCGCGCCGACGGTCTTCGCCGACGCAACGGTGACAAACCTGCGCCTTGCAGGCGAGTCGCTCGGTGATCCTCTCCTCTCCGTCCCGCAGCTCGCCGGTCTCCTGACCGATATCGACGGTGACGCCAGAGGCTCGGCCACGTACGCGGGGGCGGACGAAGCAGGCGTCGCGTTTTTCGACCGCGTCGTGCTCCACGGCCCTGCGGGATGGCGCCTTCTCAGTCTTCCCTACCCGGACCTCGGGTTTGGAGGCAGCGACCCGAGCAACCAGGGAGGCGCGGTCACGCCGGGTTTGCTGGAGCCGCTCTACACAGCGGGGTACCCCGGTGCGGATATCGACGAGGACGGCTCGGGTGGCTACACCAACGTCTTCCTCTTCGACGAGACCGAAACCTCTGGCGTACCCAACGCAGAGTACAGCGCACCGACGAGCAACCTTCTGCCGGCGGGTCAGGGCTTCTGGTACTACATGTTCCAGGACGAGGACCCCTTCACGAACGGCGAGCAGGGCATCTTCCCCAAGATCCTCCCCGCCAGCGGCACGCCTCTGGCGACCGACTATACCTTCCCGGTCACGTATACGCGCGGCGGCCCGATTCCAGGCGCCAACTTGCTGGGCAACCCCTACGCCGAGGGGCTGAACTGGGACGCTCCAGGCTGGACACGCAGCAAGGTCATCACCACCGCCTACGTCTACGACCCGTCGCTGGGCGCCTTTGGTGACTACCGCCAATGGACCGTGGGTGTGGGCGGCACGCTAACCGACGGCGTGATCCCGGTTGGCCATGGCTTCTTTACCTATGCGACAGGTAGCTCCGCGGTGCTCACCGCACCTGCGAGTGCGCGGACGGGCTTCTGGGAGCAAGGCTACAGCCTGGACGGTCCGCGGACGACCACCACCACGGCATCTGCCAAGAGCGGTCAGGCGCCAGAGGCTCTGCCTCACGTGCGGTTCGAGATGACGGGCGAGATCGGCGGGCGGACGCACACGGCGTTCGCGGCCATCGCGATCTCGGACGACGCGGACTACGGCTTCGACGCTCGCGACGCGTACGCGCTGGAGCCCGCCTCTGGCGGCGACGCCCTGCGCCTCGCGGCGTCACTTCCCGACGGGGGCGAAGGCTCGCCGGGCCTATCCGTCACGACCGTTCCCGGCGAGGCGCAGATCGGCCTGCTCGCCGAAGCGTTCGCCTCTGGCGCCTCGGCAGGCGTAGCGGCGCAGATGTCCTGGCAGCCCACACGACTCGACGGGTGGATTGCGACGCTGGAAGACCGTGCGACGGGCAGGTTTTACTCCCTCTCCGAAGCAGGCGAAGTAAGCCTCGACCTCGGCGGAAGAGCGTCGTCGCTGATGCCGTTCAAAACCGGCTCAGAGGCATCGAAAAGCGCTAGCAGCGGGTTGCCAGGGGTGCATCCGCTTCGACTCGCCGCTACGGGCGGTGAGCGCTTCACCGTTTCGCTCGCGCGCGCGGCGACGGGAGGCGACGCCTCTGGCGAGCGCACGCTCGCGCTCGGTGCGCCGACGCCCAACCCGACGCGCGGATCGCTCCGTGTGCCCGTCACGCTCGACGCCTCTGGCGACGCCGAGGTCGCGGTCTACGACGCGCTCGGCCGCCGCGTAGCGGTTCTCTCCGACGGGCCTCTGGCGGCGGGCGCGCACGACTTCTCGATGGACGCCTCTAGCCTCGCGCCAGGTTTGTACATCGTGCGGCTTCGCGCGAGCGACCGCGTGCTCACGCGCCGCTTCACCGTGGTCCGCTAGGTGCGAGGTGAGGTCGCCGCCAGAGGCTTGGCCTCTGGCGCGACGGCCGGAGGTGGCGCCAGAGGCGACGAGGTGACCGCGGGCTCCGCATCGGATCGCGGCTCGGGCAGGCCCCACCACACGACCGCGCCGACGAGAGCCGACATCGCGCCCGCCAGAAGCGCGTTGACGCCGAAGCCCTGCGACGCGTACAGCACGCCTGCCAGCGCGCTACCACTCGCGAAGCCCACGTTTCCGATGGCGGACGAAAGGCTCATCAGCACGCCTCGGCGCTGCGCGGGCACGAGTTCGGTCAGCAGCGCCTGTAGCGGGCTGATGCGCCCGGCAGTCAGCGCCATGATGCAGAAGAAGACGCCGAACGCCGCTGGCGGCCACAGCTTCGCCAGAGGCGCGAGCGCCATAAACGCGCCCACCCCCAGCGTGGCGATCACGATGACAGGCTTGCGCCCGATGCGGTCGGAGAGGCGCCCGGCCTGTGGCCCGGTGAGCACGTTGGCAAACCCACCGAGCGCGTACACACCTGCCACCATCGCGCTCGTGTAGCCCAGTTCGGTTTCCAGCCACGACGGGAAGTAGATCACAAACAAGCCCACGCCCGCGAACAGGACGAGGTAGACGAGCGTCGCCGAGCGCGTGTCGGAGCGGCTGAGCAGTTCGCGGTACGAGGCCAGCGCCGAGCGCACGGTCAGCCTCTGGCGAGACTGCGTGCCCGCCACTTGCGGCAACGCCCAGAAGGCGAGCACGAACGCGGCACCCATGACGACGGCGAAGCCTAGAAAGGGCATTCGAAAGCCGCCCAGTTCGGCCAGCGCGATGCCCGCCGGGATGCCGACGATCTGCCCGACGGAGAAGCCGCTCATCACCCACCCGCTCGCCCAGCCGCGGCGGTCGGCGCGGAACGCGTCGCCGATGTACGCGACGGACGCGCCGGTGAGGAGCCCACCTGCAGCGCCAGAGGCCGCGCGTGCCAGTAACAGCGTTTCGTACGAGTCCGCCAGGCCGTGCAGGCCCAGCGCGATTGTCATTGCGCCCGCGCCCCACAGGATGATCGCGCGTCTGCCAAAGCGGTCCGAGATCGGTCCGGCGATGAGGCCGCACGTGCCCAGCGCGATGGCGTAGACGGTGACGAGCAGCCCGAGCGTTTCCGGCGCCACGCCGAGCTCGGCGCCGATGCGCGGCAGAATGGGCGCCACGATGATGATCTGCCCGGCCGCTGCGAAGACGAGCAGCCAGAGCGTGAACAGCGCGAAGCGGGGCCTCGCGAGAGCCGTGGTGTCGCCGGACATGCCCCGCCTAGCCTCTGGCGGGAAGCCGGTTCCACGTTCGCGCAAACCAGACGGCGCTGCCGCGCCGCCGTCTCACAGCCTCTGGCGCCAGAGGCAGGGTTCTAGGCGTCGGCGTACTTGACGGAACACCCGTACGGTTCGGTGCGCGCCGGGTCAGCATCTCGGCCTGCGTCGAGCGCCTCCATCGCGCCGACGAGGTAGTTCGTCGCGCCGTTCAGCGACTCCGGGTTGGTGACCGGCTTGTCGTCGATGGCGCCGTTGTAGACCACGCGGCCCTCGGGCGAGATGACGAACATGTGCGGCGTCGTCTTGGCGCCGTAGAGACGGCCGACCTCGCCCGAGGCGTCTTGCAACACATGGCTCATTTTGCCCTTCTCCTGGGCCGTGCGGGCGTCCATCTCGCTGTCCACCCAGTAGCCCTGCTCGCCGGGCGCGGAGGAGACGACGGAGAGCCAGACGACATCGTCGGCTTCCGTAAAGCTCTGCTGCAGCGCCTGCATGTTGCCGCTGGCGTAGTGCTTCTGCACGTACGGGCAGTCGTAGTTGAGCCACTCCAGCACGACGGTTTTGCCCTGCAGGCTCGCGAGGTTGATCTCGTCGCCAGAGGTGGAGGCCAGCGTGAAGTCCGGCGCCGTCACGCCGGGCTGGATGTTGCCGGGCTCAGCGTCGCCAGAGGCCTGGGGCGTGGCGGCAGCGGTCTCGACGGGAGCCTCTGGCGTGGGGTCGGACGCGCAGCCGGTGGCGACGAGAAGGCCGAGAGCGAGGAGAGCGAGGCGCATGGGATCAGCGGGAGGCGATGGTGGAAGAAACGTCATCGAGAGCATCCATAACAATGCCGGTCGTCAGGATTTCGGGGAGCAGAACGGGCTCGGCGGTGCCGCCGGGATAGAGCGCGTAGACCGGCACACCGCTGCGGCCCAGGTTGTCCAGCGAGGCCGTGATCATGTCGTCGCGGCGCGTCCAATCGGCCACGAACAGATGCACGCCTCTGGCGGCAAAGGCCTCCTCCACGCGCTCGGTGTGGAGCACGAACTGCTTGTTGGACTGACACGAGAGGCACCACGTGGCGGTGTAGTCGATGAACACGGGCTCGCCCGCTGCGACGAGCGCGGCGACCTCGGCGGTGTCATACGGCGCCCACGCGCCGGCCGGGGTCTCGCCAGAGGCCTCTTGCGTGGCGCCAATCGCGGTCAGCGCAATGGCACCCGCGATGGAGGTGAGAGCGAGCCCGCGCGTCGCGACTTTGACGCCGCCTCTGGCGAGCGGCCACCGCCCGACGAGCCACGCCGCGAAGCCGACGAGCACGAGCGCGGCGAGCAGCAGCGCCGCGCCGTTGATGCCGGTCTGAGCGCCGAACGTCCAGACGAGCCACGCGGCGGTCAGGAAGAGCGGGAAGGCGAGCGCCTGCTTGAGCGTCTCCATCCACGCGCCGGGGCGCGGGAGTGCCTGCAGCCACGCGGGGAAGAACGAGAGCAGCACGTACGGCAGCGCCATCCCAACACCCAGCATCGCAAAGACCGCCAGCGCCGACAGCGGCAGGCTGCACGAGCGCCCAGCCCAGCGCCGCGCCCATAAACGGCGCCGTGCACGGCGTCGCCACGACCGTCGCGAGCACGCCCGAGAGGAACGCGCCTCTGGCGCCAGAGGCGGTATCGGCTTTGGCGGCGGCGCCCATGAGACGCCCGCCGAACTCGACCACGCCGAGCATCCACAGCCCCATGCCAGTCATAAGAATCGCGAGCGCCGCGATCACGCCCGGCGCCTGCAACTGGAAGCCCCAGCCGATGGCCTCGCCAGAGGCCCGCAGCGCGAGAAGTGCGCCCGCGAGCGCGAGGAACGAGACGATCACGCCCGCGCCGAACAGCAGACCGTGGCGGCGCATCGTCGCCGGAGCCGCGTCGCGTCCTTCAGCAAAGCCGAGGATCTTGATGCTCAGGATCGGGAAGACGCACGGCATCAGGTTGAGCAGTATCCCGCCGCCAAACGCGAGCAGCAGCGCGATCCAGACCGACGAGACCTCGGCCTCTGGCGCGGCGCCAGAGGCGGTCATCTGCGGGACCGGCGCACTCACCGCCAGGGCGCGGCTCGCGCCGTCGAACGTCTCGCCAGAGGCCGCGACGAGGATGCCATCCAGCATCGTCGGCGTGTCCGCGATGCCGGAGCCTTCGAGCGCCAGCACCCACGCCTCGCCGTCGCGGCGGACCGGCTGCGGCGCGGCGTAGTCGACCACGCCCTGGTTCTCGGGGAAGAAGTACGCGCCTTCCAGCGAGCCGTCCCAGCCGGGAGCCGGAATCGCGCGGAGGTCGAAGCCCGCCTCGGTCGGGATTGCCTCCACGGTCCAGCCTCTGGCGTCGACGGGCAACTGGCCTCTGGCGAGGGCGATGCGCGCGGCGCCCGCTTCATCAGGCGTGCGCGTGCCGATGTCGAGCGTGACGGCGACTTCGGCAGTGGCCTGCAGGCAGATGTCGGCGCAGATGAGCCAGTCGACCGTGCCTTCGATGCGTTGGGGGCCTCTGGCGGCGTTCGCCGCAATCGAGAACGTGGCCAGCAGCGCCGCCTCGCCGCTGTAGCCGTAGGACACGAGGCCGCCCTGCTCGATAGCCTCGGGGTAGGGGAAGCGCAACTCTCCCGCCGTTACACCCTCGGGCAGACGCCATGTCACCCTGGTCGCCTGCCCCGCATCGCCGCCGTTGAGCCAGTACGAGTGCCACGTCGGGTCGTGCGTGATGACGAGCGCCACGTCCACGCTCTCGCCGGGCGCCACGCCAGAGGCCTCGGTCACTAGCGCGATGTCGGAGAACGGGTTCGGGTCGTCGTTGTCGACGGCGTCGAACGCGCTCTGCGCCAGAGGCGCACCGCTGGCGAGGACGGCGAGGACGAGGGCGAAGGAGGAGGCGCATGGGCATGGTGCTCTGACGATACAAACGCCCGGCCTGCTCCGCTGACTGCGTGACCGTGGGGTGAACTCGGCCTCTGGCGCCAGAGGCGGTGCTGCTGCGCGTTGGTCAACCCTCAGCCCTGTTGCATCACCATGATGCAAACAGTGAGTCAACGAATCATCGGCACTCAAGCCTCTGACTCGAAGAAGCATAATCACTCGAACGGTAGAGCTTGAAGTAGAGAATCCCGGAAAGCAGACCTGGGCTGGACTCAACTCAAAAGCTGTAGCCAGTCGACTCTGATAGCCAGAGCTTAGCTGGCTCACAACGAGGATACCTTCCAGCGCAGTGCAGCGCCAGAACTCACTGAATAGCCTTGGAGTTCGATCTTGCACGAAGCCAACCCAGCTCAAGTGCGCGACCATCATGTGAACCTTGCTGTCGTCAGACAGTTGGAGCGACTGTCATTCATATAGCAGCAGAGTCCAGCTGTGGCGAGCCGAGGAGGCGCCAGCTGCAGAGACGCAGCTACTGTAGCGTTGCGACTTCATCGTCAACTGCACAGATCTGAGAGGCGCTCGATTAGCTGAGCAGGCGTCTGAGCCATCTTATCACGGTATCTGCGCGACACGACACTGGCAAATCGGGCCAGACAACGGGTGCGGGGGTCTTGACTTAGCGACAGCTCATCCACAGACCTCGCCTGATTCCTAGACCCCATATGACGCCTTGCATCATCATCAGTAAGTTCTCATCAGGCGCAACAGCTCTTCAAAGCTGACAATAACTTTCGGTCACTAAGCATAACCGACTGCAATAAGCCCGTCGAAGCTCAACATCAAGCTTAGCGGACGCGCAGAAGGAAGACCGGCTGTCGTTTCAGATGCGTTCAGTTCTGACTTCGACACTACTGGCTATTGGAGATCCAAGCTCGCGAGGGAGCTCTGCAAGCGAACTTGGCTCCACAGTTCGTGCCCAGTCAGCCTCGCGAGCGCAAGTCAGAGATATTCTGGGCGTCCTACTTGAACCTTTAGTTACACCAGATAGCGACCCCGACCCGCCTCTGGCGCGTACACCACAGCGACCGCCAACGCCAGAGGCCAACGCCTATGAGCGCACAACACGCAGATCGCCAACGCCAGAGGCCGCCGCCTCTGCCCATCCCCCTTCCCTCGCCCCTCTTCCCCTCCGTGTCCGACTCCCGCCAGCGCACCGCCCTCCGCAAGCAAGCCCTCTCGTTCCTCAAGTCCCACAAGGACCAGGCGTACCGCCCGAAGGAGATCGCCAAGACGCTCGGCATCAAGAACCACGGCCGGTTCGAGGTCTTCAAGACCGTGCTCCGCGAGATGCAGGACGCGGGCATGGCCGAGCACGTCGGCAAAGGGCGCATTCAGTACCGTGACCGCGGCGCACAGCACACCGCCGAGGGATCGCTCCAAGTCATCGCCAGCGGCCACGGGTTCGTCGCGCTGGACAAAGGCGGAGACGACGTGTTCGTGCGCAAGAACCGCATGAGCACCGCGCTCAACGGCGACCGCGTGCGGGTCGGCCTCGCGGCCACCAACAAGAACCGAGCGCCCGGCGATCTGGGCGAGGGCGAGATTCTGGAGGTGATCGAGCGCAAGACGTCGCAGACCGTCGGCACGTTCGAGATCGCGGGCAAGGCCGGGTGGGTGAAGCCCGACGACCCGCGCATGAGCCACGACGTGTACGTGCCGCGCGACGACTGGAACGGCGCCGCCTCTGGCGACAAAGTCGTGGTGAGCATCGACCGTTTCGACGACCCGAAAGCCTCGCCAGAGGGCCGCATCCTGTCCAACCTCGGCCGCGCCGACGCGCCCGGCGTGGCCGTCCTCGCACTCGCGATGGCGCACGGCGCCAAGGCCGCGTTCCCGCCAGAGGTCGAGAAGGCCGCCTCTGGCGTCAAGGCCGGGATCACCAAGAAGGAAGTCGCGAGGCGGCTGGACCTGCGCGAGTATCCCATCTTTACGATTGACCCCGTCGACGCCAAGGACTTCGACGACGCGATCCACACGCGCGAGTTGGGCGACGGGATGGTCGAGCTCGGCATCCACATCGCGGACGTGAGCCACTACGTCGCCAGAGGCGGCATCATCGACGCTGAGGCGTACGACCGCGCGACGAGCACCTACCTGGTGGACCGCGTCATCCCGATGCTCCCCGAGGAGCTGAGCAACGGCGTCTGCTCGCTGCGCCCTCGCGAGGACAAGCTGACGTACTCGCGTGCTCATCAAGGTGGACGGCGGCGGGAACGTGCACGGCTGGGAGATCAAGGAGACCGTGATCCACTCCAAGGAGCGCTTCGCCTACGAGGACGCCCAGGAGATCCTGGACGGCGGCAACGCCGATCATCCTCTGGCGCCAGAGGTCCTGCGCGCGGGCGAGATCGCGAAGACGCTCACGGCCAAGCGCATGGCCGAAGGCGCCATCGACTTCGACGTGCCCGAGATCCGCGTCGTGCTGGACGACAAGGGCCGCCCGGTCGACATCATCACCAAGGAGCGGAAGCCCGCCAACCGGCTGATCGAGGAGTTCATGCTTCTCGCAAACCAGGCTGTCGCGAAGGAAGCCGAAAACCTCTCGCGCCCGCTCGTCTATCGCATCCACGACAAGCCGGACGCCGAGCGCATCAAGGCGCTCGCGGACTACGTCGCGCCCTTCGGCTACACACTCCCCAACCAGAACGGGCAGGTCGTCCGCGCCGATCTCAACAGTCTGCTCAAGAAGGTCAAGGGCTCGCCAGAGGCCCCGGTCATCGAGCAGGCGGCCATCCGCTCGATGTCGAAGGCGGTCTACAGCCCGCACAACATCGGGCACTACGGGCTGGGCTTCTCGCACTACGCGCACTTCACGAGCCCGATTCGGCGCTACCCGGACCTCATCGTCCACCGCTTGCTGAAGGACTACTTGGGCGCGGCCGACGGCAAGATGCCCGTTCCGGAGATGGACAAGCTGGAAGCCCAGTCCAAGCACTGCTCCGAGCGCGAGCGCGAGGCGACCGAGGCCGAGCGCGAGTCGATCAAGCTCAAGCAGGTCGAGTACGCCGCGCAGCACGTCGGCGATGTGTTCGATGGCGTCGTCGTGAGCGTGACCAAGTTCGGCGTCTTCGTGGAGCTGAAGCAGCTGCTGGTGCAGGGGCTCGTCCACGTGCGCGAGATGAACGACGACTACTGGGAGTACGACCCCTCGCGGTATGAGCTGGTGGGCCGCTACTCCGGCCGCCGCATCCGGACCGGCAACGAGGTCAAGGTCAAGATCACGGGCGCCAACACACACGAGCGCCAGATCGACCTCGTGTTCGCCGAGGAGCCAGGCAACGCGCCAGAGGCCTCTGGCGGAGAGAAGGGCAAGAAGACGCGGTCTCGCGCGGCGCAGCTTTCGGGCTCGCGCAAGAAGAGCAGCCGCAAGAAACAGTCGAAGCGCCGGGGCCGATGAAGCCTCTGGCGCTCGTCTTCGCGCTCGCGTGGGCCTCTGGCGGGTGCGCCTCGCCAGAGGCTGCGCGCCCGGAGCGGTGTTGGGATGCCGAGGTGAGGACAGCCGAGCATTCGATGAATCTCTTCGGCGACTCGCTGCTCGTAGGGGGCTGCGAGATACTCAGCGTCGATGTAGCCCCCAGCGCGTTTTGGACGCCAGAGGACCGTCCCGTCTCGGGACTTAACGGGCGGATGTGGACGCCCGAGATCACACTTACCTCGGACGCGGCCGAGCGCATTCATAAGTATGCGTCCCAGGAAACAGAAGGCCCGCTGCGGCACATTGCCCTCCGCATCGGAACGTATCGAGGCGCGGGATGGGTCGCCCGCCAGGAGCCGATGCCCATGGCCATGTACGTGCCGTTCCTGTACATCCGAGATGGGACGCACCGCTTGCAGATCGGGACGATGACGCGGAGCGAGGCTGCGCGCTTTGCCGCCGAAGCGGACACGACGCGCGCGGTCCGTTGACGGCCTCTGGCGCCCGAGGCCCGCGCGCGGATTTATCACGTCCGGCAGGCGAACACGCGAAACCAGCCGTCGTTCACGCGCTCCCACCCTCCGCCTCTGGCGCCAGAGGCCACCCGATGAACCGCGCACTCCTCCTCCCCGCCCTGCTGCTCCTTGCAGCCTGCGGCGACACCGCCAACCTCACCGTCGCCGAGGGCACCGGCCCCACCCCGACGATCCCCGAGCCCAGCACCGGACTCATCCCGACCATCAACTTCCCGACCGCCGTCGGCTGGCCGCGTGGCGAGGCGCCAGAGGCCATGGCCGGGACGCAGGTGCAGGTGTTTGCGGGCGACCTCGACCACCCGCGCTGGATGCTCGTGCTGCCCAACGGCGACGTGCTCGTGGCGGAGACGAACAAGCCGCCCAACCCTGACGCCGCGGGCGGGATCCAGGCGATGATTCAGAAGAGCCTGATGGAGAACGCAGGCGCGCTCGTGCCCAGCGCCAACCGCATCACCCTCCTGCGCGATGCCGACGGCGACGGCGTGGCCGAAATCCAGACGCCGTACCTCACCGGCCTCTCGTCCCCGTTCGGGATGCAACTCGTCGGCGATCACCTGTATGTCGCGTTCTACAACGCTCTCGTGCGCTTCCCCTACACGCCAGAGGCCACCACGATGGTAGGCACGCCCGGCGAAACGGTGATGACGCTCCCCTCGATGCTCGGCGCGCGCCACTGGACCAAGAGCCTGCTCGCTTCGCCCGATGGCACCAAGCTTTACATCGGCGTGGGCTCGGCCAGTAACGTCGGCGAAATGGGATTAGCGGCCGAAGAAGGCCGCGCGGCCATCTGGGAGTTCGACGTGGCCTCTGGCGAGGGCCGGATCTACGCCAGCGGCCTCCGCAACCCCGTCGGCCTCGCGTGGGAGCCCACGACCGGCGCGCTCTGGACGGCCGTCAACGAGCGCGACGAACTGGGCAGCGACGTGCCGCCGGATTACATGACCTCGGTGCAGGACGGCGGCTTCTACGGCTGGCCGTGGCTCTACTACGGCGACCGCGTGGACACCCGCGCACCGGGCACGCCGCCCCAGCCCACCGCTCTCATGCCAGACTACGCGCTCGGCCCGCACACCGCCTCGCTCGGCCTCGCGTGGGGCAACGGCGCACTTGGACTGGGCGACGGCATGTTCATCGGCCAACACGGCTCGTGGAATCGCAAGCCCGCCAGCGGCTACAAGGTCATCTTCGTGCCCTTCCAGAACGGCCTGGCCTCTGGCGAGGCGGTAGATGTGCTCGACGGCTTCCGCGTCGGAGACGACGCCAGAGGCCGGCCGGTCGGCGTGGAGATCGCCAAGGACGGCGCGCTGCTCGTGGCCGACGACGTGGGCAACGTGATCTGGCGCGTGACGGGGTCGGCTACGCGCACGGCGCCGATGGGAACGAACTAGCGCCCAAGGCCTCTGGCGAAGGACGACCCTAGACGTACATGCCGGAGCACCCCCCACGGTGTCCCGACGACTCCGCAGCCGTCCTCTGGCGCCAGAGGATGCGTTGTCCCTCCATCTTTCCTCACGGACCATCGCCAGAGGCCTGGCGTACGTTCGCTCCCTCTTTCTCCCACCCCTTGCCTCTGGCGCGACGCCAGCGGCCCAGCTCTCACTACATGGACAAGCTCGTCATCCAGGGCGGACGCCCGCTCACCGGCCAGATCACCGTCGGCGGCTCGAAAAACACCGCCCTCCCCCTCATGGCCGCGGCGCTGCTCGCAGACGGCGAGTCGACGATCCACAACATGCCCGTCCTGCAGGACGTGTACACGTTCTCCAACGTCCTCCGCGTGACCGGCGCGACGGTGGCCTTCGACCCCGACGACGACCCCAACACGCCGGACTCGATGCGCATTGACGCCTCGAACATCCACCACCCGGAGGCGCCGTACGAGCTCGTCAAGAAGATGCGCGCGTCGTTCTACATGCTGGGCGCGCTGCTCGGGCGGTGCGGCAAGGCCAAGGTCTCGCTTCCCGGCGGATGCGCGTGGGGACCCCGCCCGGTTGATCTGCACATCAAGGGCATGGAGGCGCTGGGCGCCGAGATCCGCGAGGAAGCGGGCTACGTGATCGCCGAGGCCCCTGGCGGACGCCTCCCCGGCGGCACGTTTGCGTTCGAACCCTCCAGCGTCGGCGCGACGATCAACGTGCTGCTCGCAGCGGTCACCGCCTCTGGCGAGAGCCGGTTCGAGAATGCCGCCGCCGAGCCCGATGTCGTCGTCTTCGGCGAGATGCTACAGGCGATGGGCGCCAAGATCGAAGGGCTCGGGACCAAGACGATCACCGTTCAGGGCGTCGAGAAGCTCAACCCCGTCGAGTTCTCCAACTGCCCCGACCGCATCGAACTGGGCACGTACATGATGGCCGCCGCCATCTCGACGCCCCCTGGCGAGACGTTCACCATCCACGGCACCAATGCCGACCACTTGGGCGCGGACTTCCGCGAGCGCTTCGAGGCCACAGGCGTGCCCGTCCGCTACGGCGACGGCGTGATCGAGGTCGACGGCGTGGACGAGATCAAGCCAGTCGACATCGTGACGGCGCCCTACCCCGGCTTCCCGACCGACCTGCAAGCGCAGTGGACGGTCATGATGACGCAGGCCTCTGGCGCGAGCACGGTCCGCGATACGGTCTACACCGACCGCTTCAAGCACATTCCCGAGCTTCGCCGCCTGGGCGCCAAGGTGAAGTCCGAAGGTGACACCGTCACCATCGAGGGCAAGAGCCCCACGCCGCTTTCGGGTGCACTCGTGATGAGCACCGACCTCCGCGCGAGCGTCTCGCTCGTAATGGCCGGTATGGTCGCCTCTGGCGAGACCAACGTGCTCCGTGTCTACCACTTGGACCGCGGCTACGAGAAGCTCGAAAAGAAGCTCCAGAGCGCAGGTATCGCCATCGAGCGCGGCCAGTACGACGAGGCGCATCCCGAGGGATAGCAGCGAGAGGGATACGGGATGCGCGCGAGACGCGCTCGGGATGGAGGGATGGGCAAAATGCCGCTCATCCCTCTTTCCATATCTGGATCTCTCAGCGTAGCGTGATGAGAGGCGTGCCGCCAGAGGCCCGTCCGAGCCCCCGCATCCCTCCATCCCCTATCCCTCTACCCGACGTTCCGCCCCTTCCAGTCCACCGCGCCTCTGGCGTGCGCGAGGGCGGAGTCGAGCTGAAGTGCGGCGCCCATGAACACCGGGATCGGGCCAAAGGCCGAGACCGCCAGAGGCAGACCCATCGCGCGGTCAATGACGAACTTGATGAGCCACGCGCTGAGGAACAGCCAGACGGACGCCAGAGGCGAGACCACCCAGACAAGGCAGTAGACCGCAAAAAAGGCGGCGAAGCCGAGCCACGAGCCGCCGCCTGCGAGCAGAAACGCGTTCTTGCGAAAGCCGCGCCACGCCTCGCCCAGCGAGCCGTACATCTGCACCTCGATCTCGGGCTGCACGTCCTCGAAATGGAGCCGCAATCCCTCGCGCTTGGTCAGGCGGCCGATCATCACGTCCTCCAGCACCTCGCCCTTGAGGCGTTCGTGCGGCTTGAGCGCGCGGTACGTCTCGGCGCCCATCATCCAGAACTGACCGTTGAGCGCGCTCAGGCCCGGCGACGACGTACGCGGCACGAGCGGGACGGGCAGCGCCGCCAGAACCGCGAACGGCACGAGACTCGTCATCAGCGCACCCGGAAACCGGTCCGTGTAGTGCGGCAGGCCCGTCATCGCGATGCCAGAACTGCTGAGGCCTCTGGCGGTGCTGTCTGCGGCACCGGGCTCCATCGCGCCAGAACCAGCACTGCTGTTCGCGCCTCTGGCGCCAGAGACCGCGTTGGCTGCGAACCGCTCGGCGAGGCTCGTAATCGCGTCGGGCGAACGCAGCTTGGAATCCGCATCGAGAAAGAGGAACACGTCGCCAGAGGCATGCTTCTGGGCCTGAAACAGCGCGTGCACCTTGCCAACCCAGCCGGGCGGCGGGCCGCTGCCCCGGACCGGCACCAGTCTCGGGTCGGCGTGCGACTGGATCACGTCCCATGTCCTGTCCTCGCTCGCGTCGTCCACGATGATGATCTGGAGGTCTGGATGGTCTTGCTCCAGCAGGCTCGGGATCAGCCGCGCGAGGTTGGCCTCCTCGTTGCGCGCGGGAATCATCACGCTCACGCGCACCGGCTCCGCCAGAGGGGTCTTCCGCTCGCGGCGCGAGCGAAGCCACAGAATGTTGACGACCGCGAGGACGAAGACAGCCGCGTGAACGGCAAGGGCAATCTGAACGAGCACGGACGTGGAGTGGGGACCGGGCCTACTCACTCGGATCGGGCGCGGATTCAGGCCTCTGGCGGCGCGATCTGCGTGGGTTCGAGTAAGACTGCTTGCAGCCAGCCTCGGGCGCCAGAGGCCGATGTGAGCCTCCCAGATGGGTCATCTCGGGCCCGACGCGGGATCTATTGGATGGTAGACCGTTCTCGGTGGGTTGCCTGAGCGACGAACCGGCGCCGAGGACATCCCGGCTCGGGGGCCGTGACGACGTTGCAGAGAAGCCGGAGACTCTGGCGAAGCCAGTACGCGAAACCTCTGCCAGCTCCCCATTTGCCAGAGCCCAGTCCCCCATTCATGGAGGGTCCAGCAGAAACTGGCGGAACATGGGCGGCGGGCGGCGGGCCAGAAGCTGGCGCTTCAGAGTGCTTGCACGCGACTCGTTCAGCTTGCGCTCGGCCATCCAGATCCACACGTCAGCCTCGAAGGGGTGCAGGCCCGGCACGCCGCGGCGGCCGAGGACGCGCTTGAGCGCCTGAAATTTTTCCTTCGCCTTTTGCGCGTCGCCACCGAAGATGCCCGGCTTGTAGAGGTACGACTGCCCCTCGACGAGCAGCACGTAGGGCTCGCTCGGGTTGAGGTCGCGCGCCTGATTCAGAATGCGCTCCGAGCGGCGGCCATACGTCGGCAGATGGATCTTGGAGCTGTTGCCCGCCTTGTACGCCCACATCGCGGCGATGAGCGCCATCTCGCGCGCCGAGCGCACGCCGTCCTCCGATGGGATACTGCTCAGCACGCCCATGTCCATCGTCATGGGAAACAGGCGATAGTTGACCAGAAGACGGTCCTCGCGTGAGCGCGCGGAGCGGCTGAGGCGGCGCACGCTCGCGATATCGCGCTGCACATAGTAGTGCGTCAGCGAATCGCGGACAGGGGTGCTGGCCTCGATAGCGCCAGAGGCGAGCGGCGCTGTAGCGGGCGCGGCCTCTGGCGGAAGCGCGAGGAGGAAGAGGAGAAACACGAACATGATCAGCGTCGGGCGTTCGGAGGAAAGCTAGGGGCGCCGAGGAAGACTGCGCCCGGTCAACGGGGCGCTTCCCGTTTTCCATATGCGGTGCCAGATCGGCTAGAGCCCGGGCGTGAGGCGCCGGAAAAGCGGACCGAGCCGCGAGAGGTCCCAGCGTTCGTCGGGGCCCTGCTTGCCTTCAAGCAAGACGTGTGCCGCGCCAGAGGCGAGGTCCTGAGGCCGCGCCGCGCGCAGGCGGTCGAGTACGGCCTGTAGCCTCTGGCGCTCAGAGCCGTCCGGGATGGGGTGCAGATCGCCTCCCGCGAGCAGTGCCGTCGGCGAGGCCTGGCCCCAGTCCGTCACGCGCACCCCGACGGGCCACCACAGCGCCTCTGGCGGAAGCAGCCGCGCCAAGCGCGGCAGGTCGGCACGCCAGGGGCCGAGGCCGGCATCTGGTGGGCGCAGTTCGCCCTCGGGGTAAAGCAGCAGGATCGCGGGACTGGCGGCCATGCGCCGCGCCGTCTCGCGGATGGTCTGCACGCGCCGTCGCGCGTCCTCTGGCGGAAACGGCAACGCACCGATGGGACCAAATAGCGGCACGTCGTCCCACTTCTCCATCCACACGATGAACGGCCGCTCCAGCGTGCGCGCGATGAGGCGCCAGAGGAGGAAGCTGTCGAAGTAGGCGTGGTGGTTGGCGTAGAGCACGACGGGCCGCCCGGCGGGAAGCGCGGGCTTCTCCCCCGCCCACACCACGCGGCGAAACGCCGAGGCGAGGTCGCGCTCGATCAGGGCGGCGCCCGCGCGGGCCGCGAGTCGGGTCGGGAGAGAGTTGGGAGTGCTCACGCCCGAAGCTACCGAGGCGCCCCCGGCTTCTGGCGCGCTACCTCGCGACCACGAACCACACCGAGGCGGCATCGGCGTCCGTCTCGGCGCGAGCCACGTACACGCCCGGCGCCAGCGGCGGCAGAGCGCGTCCGGCCTCTGGCGTCGCGACAAGTCGCCCGAGGGCGTCGTACACACGCAGCCGAACCGGGGAGCGTGCGCCCGCGACGGTGAGCACGGCCGCGCCAGAGGCGGACGGGTTGGGCGCGATGCGGAGCGTGAAGCCTCCGGCGGGGCGCGCCTCGCCAGAGGTGGGCAGTGCGGCGAGGGCGCCCGACGCGTCGTAGGCGACGGCGAACACGTCGAAGTCGAACGTCCCGCCAGAGGCCAGCGGGACGGTTCCGCCGCCTGGATCGGCGTCGGCGGTGCCAGAGAAGCGGCCGGTCGCGAGGGTGCGGTCGCCCACCATCGCGACCGCAAGGCCGTTGTCGCCCGTGCCCGGTCCCGTCAGCGCCGAGGCCCAGCGAAACGTGCCGTCGGGTGAAAGGCCGACTGTGACGGCATCGAACCCGGCCTCTGGCGTGACAGTCGCGACGCCCGCCCCAGGATCAGCGTCGAAAGCGTCGCCGAAGAAGCCGGTCCACGAGAGGCGGTCTCCGGAGACGGCTACGCCTCGCGGCTGCGCCGACCCCACGCCCTGCGCGAACCGCAGCGTGCCGTCCGCGGCGTAGCTCGCGATCACGCCCGTCCCGTTCGTGCCACCGTCGGCGGTGATGATCTCGCTTCCCGCGCCGGGATCGAAGTCTGCGTCGCGGTCGATGGTGCCCACGAGCGCGACGCCGCCTGCTGCATCGACGGCCACATCGCGCACGCTGCCGAAGTTGGAGCCGCCCACCACGAACGCGCTCGCCAGCGCGCCGTCGCCAGAGGCGTAGGTCGCCGTCAGCCACGCGCTTGGCCGGTTGTCCGGGTCCTCGATGAGCTGTTCGGCCGGGCCGGGGTCCACGTCCACGGCGCCCGAGATGAGATTGCCGGTCAGTGCCACGCGGCCTCCCGCCACGCTCACGCCCATCGCGCGGTACTGCGCGCCCTCTAGCGCGAACCCCCACCGAAAATCGCCAGTGGCGGTGTAGGAGGCGAGCGTCGCGCTGCGGAAGCCGTCCACGATGGTTTCGCCCGGACCCGGATCCAGGTCGGTGGGGCCGCTGGCGGAGGCCGCGAGATAGACGGCGCCAGCATCGTCCACGTCGACGTGCGCGCCCAGGCTGAAGTCCAGGCCGGGCAACGCGAATCCCCAGCGGAATGCGCCAGAGGCGTCGTAGGCGGCGACAAAGACGTAGACGGCAAAGCCCGGCGCGTCGAGGATGACCTCGCCCGGTCCGGGATCGAGATCGACCGTCGCCGCGACCTGCCCCACGAGCACGAGCGAGCCGTCCGGCCCCAGCGCCACGTCGAACACGTCGTCGATCGCGCTCGGGCCCGGTGGGCCGATGGGCACCACAAACCGGAAGGCGCCATCGGGGCCGTATACCGCCGCAAAGCCATCCTGATTGCCGCCGCTGGCGACCGTCGCATCGTTGCTGCTTGGGTCCGGGTCGTAGCCGCCGAACGTGGTGCCACCCAGCGCGAACGTGCCATCCGGGAGCGCGTCGATCGCGCCGCCCAGATCCGACTGCGGCCCGCCGAACGCGAACGGCGCGGGCTGTGCCTCTGGCGATCCGGCCAGGCACAACGACAAAACGACGAGGGTAGCGAGCGCGCGAGTCGTCATGGGACCGTTCGAGAGAGTCCCCGTCCTACCTGACCCACTCCCGGCCGTTCCGCCAGAGGCCTCTGGCGCAAACGGCAGCCTCTGACGCTTACGCGTCCGCCGCGACGGCGCAGTCTGTGAACAGAATCTCGCCGTCTTGCATCACGAACGCGCCCTCGGCCGCGATCCAGACTTCGAGCGGACCGCTCGCGTACACGCCCTGCTTCCCGACGGTGGGCTGGAGCGTCTGCGTATCACCATCCACGGTCACCTCGACCGCGCCGCCGTCGATGGGCGCAATGGTAAAGCCGCCGCTGTCCGCGCAGGCATAGGTCGTGATCCCCGCGACGAGCGACGAGCCGTGATCCGCCGTCGGAGGCGGCGCATCGGCGGGCGCGACGGGCGAGTTCAGACCCGCATCGGCCTCTGGCGCCAGAGGCTCAGCGGTGTCGTCGGCGCAGCCCGCGAGGGCGAGCGCTGTGATCAAAGCGAGGGAGCGAAGCATCAGGAAAGGGAGTCGATGACGGAACGGGCGGCCTCAGCGACGGCCTCTGGCGTGAAGCCGAGGTGGGCGTAGACCTCGCCGCCGGGGCCGCTCTCGCCGAAGCGGTCGAGCGCGACGACAGCACCATCCAGACCCACGAAGCGGCCCCAGCCCAGCGGGCTTGCGGCCTCGACGGCCACGCGGGCGCGGACCGCACGCGGCAGCACGCTCTCGCGGTATGCCTCGTCCTGCTCCATGAACAGCCGGTCGCACGGCATCGAGACCACGCGCACGTTGAGACCGCCCAGCTTCTCGCGCGCGGCGAGCGCCAGTGGCACCTCGGAGCCGCTGGCGATGAGGATCAGGTCAGGCGTCTCGCCAGAGGCATCCGCGACGATGTACGCGCCTCTGGCGACGCCGGTGTAGACCGTCTCGGTTGGCAGGTCCATCGTGGGCAGCGCCTGGCGCGTGAGCGCGAGCGCCGTCGGACGGGTGGACTCTTCGAGCGCCACCTTCCACGCGGCGGCCGTTTCGTTGGCATCGGCAGGGCGGATCGTGAGCAGGTTGGGGATCGCGCGAAGGCCCACGAGCTGCTCAATCGGCTGGTGCGTCGGGCCGTCCTCGCCGAGTGCGACCGAGTCGTGCGTGTAGACAAAGACCGGGTTGGTCTCCATCAGCGCGCCCAGCCGGACCGCGTGCTTCATGTAGTCCGAGAAGATCAGGAACGTGCCGCCATACGGCCGAATCCCGCCGTGGAGCGCCATGCCGTTGAGCGCGGCGCCCATCGCGTGCTCGCGAATTCCGAAGTGCACGTAGCGAGCCTCTGGCGTCGCGTGCTGGAAGTCCTCCATGCCCTTCGCCTGCGTCTTGTTGGACGGCGTCAGGTCGGCGCTACCGCCGACGAGTTCAGGGAGCACCTGCGCGATGCCGTCCAGAACTTTGCCGCTGGCGGCGCGGGTCGCAATGCCCTTGGCGTCGGCCTCGAAAACGGGCAGGGCGTCGGTCCATCCCTCGGGAAGCGTGCCCGCCAGGCGGCGCTCCAACTCGGCGGCGCGCTCGCCAGAGGCCTCGCGGAACGCGTCCATCGCGCCCACCCACTCGCGGTTCGCCTCGCTGCCGCGGAAGGCCTGCTCGTGGAAGAGCGTGGTCGCCTCTGGCGCGACGTAGAACAGCGGCTCCAGCGGGATGCCGAGGTGCTTCTTGGTCGCCTCCAGTTCGGCCTCGCCCAGCGCGTCGGAGTGAATGTGCGAGGTGCCCGCCATGTTGGGCGAGCCGTAGCCGATGGTCGTCTTGACCTGCAAGAGGCTTGGCCGGTCAAGTGTGCCTCTGGCGGTCTGGATCGCTGCCGCGACCGCCTCGTTGTCGTGCCCGTCGATGTCGCGGACGACGTGCCAGCCCAGCGCGTCGTAGCGCATCGCCACGTCCTCGGTAAACGAGAGGTCTGTCATCCCGTCGATGGACACGTTGTTGTCATCGTAGAGCACGACGAGCTTGCCTAGCCCGAGGTGGCCCGCGAGCGACGATGCCTCGTTGCTCACGCCCTCCTGCAGATCACCATCCGACGCGATCACGTACGTCATGTGGTCCACGACGACGTGCTCGCCCGTGTTGAACTGCGCCGCGAGGTGCCGCTCTGCCATCGCGAGACCGACAGCCGTCGAGATGCCCTGGCCCAGCGGCCCGGTCGTCGTCTCGATGCCAGGCAGCAGGTGCCGCTCCGGGTGGCCCGCCGCGCGGCTTCCCATCTGGCGGAACTGCTTGATCTCGTCCAGACCGAACTCGTAGCCGCTGAGGTGGAGCAGGCTGTAGATCAGCATCGAGCCGTGCCCGGCAGAGAGCACGAAACGGTCGCGGTCGGCCCAGCTCGGGTCTTTGGGGTCGTGCTTCAAAAAGCGCGTCCATAGCACCACAGCCGCATCGGCCATGCCCATCGGCAAGCCGGGGTGGCCGCTCTCCGCCTTTTCGATGGCGTCGATGGTGAGGCCACGGATGGCCGTCGCCGCAGCCGTTTCGAGCCTCTGGCGGTCGGCGTCGGAGCGGTCGGGAGCGGCGGTTTCGGAGGCGGAAGCGTCGGACATGCGGGGCGTCTGGGAGGTGCGGCCCCAAGCTACGGGCGGCGCCAGAGGCGGGTCCCGGCAATGCCACATTTCGCCTCTGGCGAGGACACGGCGCCAGAGGCGAGGGCGTGCCTCTGGCGCTAGAGGCTAGCCGGTTCGGTAGACCGCGAACTCGTCGTGCCTCGCGTGGAGCGTGAGCGCAATCGCCAGCATGGTCGTGTTGGCGAGCAAGGCGGAGCCGCCATAGCTCACGAACGGCAGCGGAATCCCGATGACGGGCATCAGGCCGATCGTCATGCCCACGTTCACCAACAGGTGCGTGAGGAAGATGCCCGTCACGCCCGCCATAAACAGGCGCGGCGCAGCGCTAGCCGCTTCCTGCCCCAGACTCACGAGCCGCAGGATCAGGAACGCGCAGACGATGAGCACGAACGCCGTCCCCAGAAACCCCCACTCCTCACCGATGATGGTGAACACGAAGTCCGTGGACTGCTCCGGGATGTACGCCAGCTGCGTCTGCGTGCCCTGCGTAAAGCCCTTGCCGAACAGCCCGCCCGAGCCAATGGCTGCCTTGGACTGGATCACGTGGTAGCCCGCCGTCGACGCGTACTGCTCAGGATCTGTAAAGGCGACGAGCCGGTCCACTTGGTGCGGTTGCAGGTAGCCGTAGAGCACGTAGTTCGCCGCGCCACCGATGCCCGCCGTGACGGCAAACGCGAGGCTCGTCAGAAGCTTGGAGCGCGTCCAGATCATATAGCCCGCCGTCGCGAGGAGCGCGAAGATGACGAGGTACCACGGGTTGACGATCGCGAGGTAGACCGCTACGCCAGCGGCAGCACCCAGGCCCACGACGGGCAGCGAGACCAGGCCGCTCCAAAACAGCACGAAGTAGCCCATCGCGAGAAACACGAGGCCCGTACCGGTGTCATTTTGGAGCACCACGAGAACCGTCGGCACCAGGATGATGGCGGCCAAGCCTGCCATCGCGGCGATGTAGCCCGTATTCAAGCCAGGTTGAACGCTCCGGATGTTCGGCCGCGAGAGGAAGGCCGCGACCGCGAGCACGGTGCCCACCTTGGCGAGCTCCGCCACCTGCAGCGAGAACCCTCCAAACTGGATCCAGCTTTTGGCGCCGTTGATCTCGCGCCCGAACACGAGGGCCGCCACCATGAGCCCCAGACAGAACACGTACGCCAGAGGCGCCAGGCGAATTAGCAACCGCGCAGGCATCAGAAACACGATGCACATCACGCCGAACGAGATGCCCGCCCACATGGCCTGCTTGTTCGCGTTGTCTTTCACGGAGTCCAGCAAGAACTCGCGCGCCGGGCCGTGGGTGGAGCTGTAGATCGCCGTCAGGCCCGCACCCACGAGGGCCGCCCACGCGAGAATGCTCGGCCAGTCAAGACGCTTGTACCAGGGACGCATAGGAAAATCGAAGCGGAGCCTCTGGCGCCAGAGGCAAACGGTGACGCGAGGTCACGAGGAATGAGAAGCGGTGGGCCGTCTCGCCAGAGGCCTCTGGCGGGGCGCGCTAGATGCGGCCGACGGACTTGAAGGACTGCACGGAGGTGATCATGCCGCGACGCTCGGGCACGATCTCGCCGCGGAAATACTGCTCGATCATCAGGCTGGAGATCGGGCCTGCGGTCTGGGAGCCGTAGCCTGCGTTTTCCACCATCACGCCGACAGCCACTTGCGGGTCGTCGTAGGGCGCGAAGGCGATAAAGACGGCGTGGTCCTTTCCGCGAGGGTTCTGCGACGTGCCGGTCTTGCCCGCGATGGCGATCTCGGGGAAGCGGCCATCGCGGGTCGCGAGGATCTGGCTGCGCCGGGCCGTGCCATCTGTTGCGACCAAGCGCATCCCCTCGCGGACGACCTGCAGGTTGCGCGGCTCCATCGGAATGTTGCGCGCGCGAGGGTGCTGCGGGATACGGCTGCGTCCGGTTTCGGGGTCGATCTGCTCCAACACCAGGTGCGGCGAAACGAGCGTACCGCCATTGGCGATGGCCGCCGTCGAACGGGCGAGTTCCAGCGCGGTCGCACCCATGTTGCCCTGCCCGATGCCGAGGTTAACGGTAAAGCCAGGCCCCCATCCGCCCTTGCCCCAGCGGTCGTTGAAGTAGGTAGAATCTGGAATCAAGCCGGGCGTCTGATTGGGCAGGTCGAGCGGTGCGAGCGTGCCAAAGCCGAAGCGGTTGGCCCATTCCCCCCACATGTCGAGGTCCATACGCTTAGGGCCGTCCGGCGTCTCGAACGTATCGTTCATGAGCCGGAAGAAAAAGGTGTTGCACGACTTCTGGATCGCCGTTCGGACCGAGATGTTGCCGTGCGAGCCACCGTGGCAGCGGAAGAAGCGTCCCAGCATGTAACCGCCGCCGCAGTACAGTGTCTGGTCTTCGGAAATCATGCCCTCCTGCAGTGCCACAGCCGACATGAACGGCTTCCACGTCGAGCCCGGCGGTAGCATTCCGGCTTCGGTCGCGCGGTTGAAGAGTGGCTTGTCGTCGCCGTAGAGGTAGTTGACTTCCTCTTGCGTCATGCGCCCCGCGAGAACCGAGGGGTCGTAGTCCGGCGCGCTGACCATCGAAATGATGGCGCCGGTCTTGACATCGATCATCACGGCGGCGCCACGCTTATCGACGAACAGCGACTCGGCGAGAGCCTGCACGCGTGCGTCGATGGTGAGCTTGAGGCCGACGCCGCTCTCGGGCGCCACGTCCTCGGCGCCGCCCTCGTAGGCCTGCACTTCCATGCCGTGCACGTTGACGAGCTTGAACTCGCGCCCGACGCGGCCCCTCAGCACGGCTTCGTACTCGGCCTCGATGCCCGTGATGCCCACGTTGTCGCCGAGCATGTAGCCTTGCTCACGCATGTCGTCCAGGCCGTCCTTGTCGATTTCCTTGACGTAGCCCAAGACGTGGCTCAACCGTGCCTCGGAGTGGTAGCGCCGCTGCTGATCTTCACGGAAGCCGAGGCCGGGCAGGCGGTACTGGTTTTCGCGCAGGCGGGCAAGTGCCGCAAACGGCACGTCGTCCATGAGGACGGCCGTCTGGTAGCCGCTGCGCTCGAAGATCTCGTCGTACTTCTTCTCCAGCCGCGCCAGAGGCACGCCCGAAAGCTCCGCGATCAGCGGCAGGTTGCCTCGGTCGAAGTAGCGCGCCGAGACCGTGACGGCGAGCGTCGCCTGGTTATCGACGAGCAAGATGCCGTTGCGGTCGAACACGTAGCCTCTGGCGGGGCGGATGATGTTCTGTTCGATGGCGTTGCCCTCGGCTTCGCTGAGGTAATCCTCGCGGTCGACGAGCTGCATCTGGACCAACCTCGCGCCGAGAAACGACACGAGGAAGAGCACGGCAATGGTGAACACGCGCGCGCGCAGGCGGGCGTCTTCGTGGGACGTGGCGGAAACGACGGACATAGAGCGGACCTAGTGGTGAAATCCCAACGCCAGAGGCAGCGCGTTCGTTCGCGGCTGAGCCTCTGGCGTGGAAGTTCGCCGTAGATGAGCACAGCGTGAGACCTACTTCGGCTCCGCCAGAGGCCTCTGGCGAGAAATATGCCGTCGGCGCCAGAGGCTACAGTGTGGGTTCGCCGCTGGCGTGGCCGTCTCCCCGCGACAGCTCCTGAAGGTGCTTGGCGCGGCGCACGCGCTGGATGATGCCCGTGAAGTGATCCGCGAGATGCGAGAGCCGTTCGCCTTCGCTGCCGAGTTCGAGAAACGCCTGTTTGTCCTCGAGTTCGAAGCCCGCATGGCGGCCGACGATGAACGACACCTCTGGCGGAGACTTGTACAGCTCCGGGCGCACCTCCTCGCCCGCCATCTCGACGAGTTTCATGTGCTGCGTGATCACGCGCTGGCGGATCGCCGCGTCCTCTGGCGAGGGCTCTGCGTCTTCGACCGGGTCGATGTCGCCCGTTAAGAACGACTGGTCGCGGTGGAGTGCCGAAAGCCGAAACCGCGACTCTCCCACGACGACCACATCGAGCCGACCGTCTTCGTAGCGCGTCACCACGCGGCGGATCCACGCGGTGGTGCCGACCTTGCTCATGCCGTCTTCGGACGCGTAGAGAATGCCAAACGGACGATCCTCGCTCAGGCACAGCGCCACCATCTCGCGGTAGCGCGGCTCAAAGATGTGCAGCGGGACCGGTTCTCCAGGAAGGAGCACCAGGCCGAGGGGAAAAAGCGGAAGACGGTCGTCCATAGAAGACGACGTACACGCGGAGAGGTGCAGGGTTCTCCCGTAGCTTCGCCCGTCCCCCCTACGCCGTGCGCCGACTTCTCCTCCTGCTCGCTTTGCTCGCGCTCGCCTCTGGCGCGACGGCTCAGCCGCCCTCCTTCGGGTCGGCCGATGACCCGCTGGAGCTGGGGTCGGCGCCGTTCTCGCCCGACCGCACGATCCTAGAGGCGCACGCCGGACCTGCTTTCGTGCGCTCGGACTGGCGCACAGGCCTGCGTGGCGAGGCGACTGTCCTACGAGGACGCTTTAGCGCGTCGGTGGGTGGCGCCGTCCACCCCGGCGGAGGCGGCTTCTACGAAAACGAGGCGGACGATCTGTACGACGCGCTACGCGTGATCCGATACATCCGCGTGCAGCCGCGAGGCGGGCGCCGCGGGATCTACGCCCGCGTCGGGCCGCTGGACGGCGTGACGCTGGGAACGGGCATGCTCGCGCGGCGCTACCGCACGACGGCGGCGTGGGACGAGCGCCGCATCGGCGCCGAGTTCGCCTCTGGCGCCAGAGGCGGCGCACGCGTGGCGGCCTTTATCGGCGACGTGACGGGCGGCAGCGTGGCGGGCGCCGAGGTCGAGATCCCGACGCGGCTCGCGCTCGGTCCCGCCAGAGGCGTGCGTCTGGGGCTCGCGGCGGCGCACGACCTCTCGCTGCCCGCCTCTGGCGACTCGGCGCTGACCGGCATCGAGGCGACGCTCCGCGGCGACGTGTTTTCCGAGGGCGGCCTTTCGGTCGGGCCGTACGTGTCGTTTGCGCAGGTGCTGGGCAAGGGAGGCGGCATCGGCGTGGGGCTGGTGGCCGATGGCGCCGATCTGGGCAGCGTGGCGCGTGCCGAGGCGCGGCTGGGCCTCGTGTTCTCGCGCGGCCGGTTCTCGCCTGGCATCGTCGGGCCGATGTACTCGGTCAACGGCGGGCGCCAGAGGATCGTCGCAGCCAACTCCTTTTACGACGACCAGGCCGGTTTCGACCTCGCCGGGACGCCCATCGACAGCATGCGCGGGGGCGTGGATCTGGAGCTCGAACTCCGCTCGGTCGCGTTCGGCCGCGTCGAGGCGCTTCTCTTCACGCGGCGCCACTTTGGGCCGGGCGCGCTGAGCGCGTTCAGCCTCAGCCTCGCCGCCAGAGGCGGACCGGCGCGCTTCGAGTTCGGCGTCGAGAAGCAGGGCTTTCGCAGCCTGCTTGGGATTTTCGGGAGTGCGCTGGGCGAGGAGAACACGCTGCTTCTGGACATCTCCTTCCCCGTGCCGGCGCTCGGCGGTGCGCACGCGTTCGTGCGCTCGCGCTACGGCTACCGCCGCCTGGCGGATGACGAGGCGGGGCCGCAGCGCTACCTCGTCGAGCGCCGCTTCGAGCCGCTGATCGGCGTGCGCACGCGCTGGTAGCCTCTGGCGACGCTTTGCGCGGTCTGCGTTTGATCTATGCTGGCCTCTGGCGCCAGAGGCCAGCATAGATCACCGCTGGTTCTGCACTCGAACGCGCCAGAGGCTAGCTCACCCCCTCGCTCATCGCGAGCATCCGCTCGATGGGCTTGAGCGCGGCGAGGCGGATCTGCTCATCCATGTGCAGCTCGGGCGCCTCGTGCTTCATGCAGAGGTACAGCTTTTCCAGCGTGTTGAGCTTCATATGCGGGCAGTCGTTGCACGCACAGCCGTTGTCGGGCGGCGCGGGGATAAACGTCTTGCCCGGGTTGTCCTTCTGCATCTGGTGCAAGATGCCGGACTCCGTTGCGACGATAAACGCCTGTGCGCTGGACTCGGCTGCGAAGCGCCGGATGGACGACGTACTGCCCACGTGATCGGCGTGCTGCAAAACGGCCTCTTCGCACTCTGGGTGCGCGAGGACAGGCGCGCCCGGGTGCCGCACTTTTAGACGTACCAACTCTTGCTCCGAAAAAATCTCGTGCACGATGCAGGCGCCCTGCCACAGCACCATGTCGCGGCCCGTCTCCTTCACCAACCAGCGGCCCAGGTTTCGGTCGGGCGCGAAGATGATCGGCTGGTCCGCCGGGATCTGCCGCACGATGTGCTCGGCGTTCGAGGACGTGCAGATGATATCCGTCTGCGCCTTGATCGCTGCCGAGCAGTTGATGTACGAGATCACGATGTGATCTGGGTGCTGCGCGCGGAACGCCGCAAACTCGTCGGGCGGGCACGAGTCGGCAAGGGAGCAGCCCGCGTGGAGGTCGGGCAGCAGAACAGTCTTGCTCGGGTTGAGAATCTTGGCCGTCTCCGCCATAAAGTGGACGCCCGCGAACACGATAATGTCGGCGTCGGTCTTCTCGGCCTCTCGCGCCAGCCCCAGCGAGTCGCCGATGTAGTCCGCGATGTCCTGGATGTCGTCTTCCTGGTAGTAGTGCGCCAGAAGCACGGCGTTTTTCTCGCGCTTGAGCCGCTCGATCTCTTCGAAGAGGTCCAGGCTGGGGTCCACGAGTTGATCCACAAAGCCGACGCGCGCGATCTCAGCGGGGTCGATGACGGGGAGGTCCAGGGTCTCGGGCATATCCGGAGGAAGCAGGTGGAGGTGGCGTACGCGGCGGGGCGCTGCAGGTTAGCGAAGTCCGCGCGGAGGCGTCGCCTCTGGCGTGAGCGGGGACTGGGGACTCAAGGTGCGCGGGCGCGGCCTCTGGTGCCAGAGGCTTGTCGAGCACTGAGACGCGGCGTGGCTACCCCCGCTTTGCTCTCCCGTTGGTCGCACAGCTGTCCTCCTCAACGAGCAGGGCTGTTAAGTTCTCATATCGGTCCCCCAATCATGTCATCCCGACAGAGCGAAGCGACGAGGGATCTAGTCTCAGCTGACGCTAGAGACCTGTTCAGCGCGTGAGCATCCGGCGAGTAGATCCCTCGGCTCCGCTCGGGATGACAGATCGGGTGGCTTTGGCGGCAGAACGTAGCGGCCCTGCCCTCAACGAGGGGGACAATCTCCTCCGCGGTCGGTCTAGACGAACAAGCGTGCCTCTGGCGCTCGAAGGATTGAGATGTGGATTGTCCCCCTTGGCAAGGGGGACAGCTTCGCGCCCCCCGGATCGGCGTCCGGGGCAGGCTCCGGGCGAGCGAAGCGGGGGGGTGCGTTCAGAGTGACTCGATCTGCCCGGAAGCCTCTGGCGCCAGAGGTTACGCCGGGTCCAATCGCCCGCCCTCCAAGCGCAGCACGCGGTCCGCGAGGTCCGCCAGCGCCGGGTTGTGCGTCACGATCACAAACGCACCGTCCTCCTCGCGGCTGAGGCGCCGCAGTTCGTCGTGCAAGCGGCTTGCCGTCGCCACGTCGAGGTTGCCCGTCGGCTCGTCCATGAGCACCAAGCCCGGCCGGTTCATGAGCGCGCGCGCGACAGCCACGCGCTGCTGCTCGCCGCCGGAAAGCTGGCTCGGGCGGTGCTCCACGCGGTCGCCCAGGCCGAGGCTTTCCAGTAGGCCTCTGGCGCGCGGGCGCGCGTCGTCCATGCTCTGGCCTGCGATGAGCGCGGGCATCTCCACGTTCTCGAGTGCGGAGAACTCTGGCAGCAGGTGGTGGAACTGGAAGACGAAGCCCAGCGCGCGGTTGCGGAAGGCGGCGAGCGCCTCGTCGTCTTTGCCGAACACCTCCTCGCCACGGAAATGGACGGTGCCCGAGGTCGGTCGGTCGAGCGCACCGAGCAGGTGCAGAAGCGTGCTCTTGCCCGTCCCGCTCTCGCCCACGACGGCCACCATCTCGCCCGCGTGGATGTCCAGATCCAGCCCTGCCAGCACGTCCAGCGCGCCGGTGGCGGTCGGGTACGACTTGCCCAGGCCTCTGGCGACGAGGATGGCCTCTCCCCTCTCACGCGGCGTCTCTAAGATTTCGCCAGAGGCCTCTAGCGTGTCGATGAGCGGCTGGGCGTCTTCGCCAGAGGCGAACGGAATCGGATCAGTAGGGTCAGTCATGCTAGATGCACTCGGTGGTCCACGCGCCCGCTGCGCAACCGTCACAGCGCGCAACCCGGAGCCGATTGGCCCGCGACGCGCACTCGGAACCCATAACCTGGAACGTGCTTGGCATCAGTCGGGGCGCTCGATGCCGAGGTCTTTGAGCTTGTTGTAGAGGTGCGACCGCTGAATGCCGATGATCTCGGCCGTGGCCGAGACGTTCCAGTCGTTCTCCTCCAGCTTGCGCTCGATGAACACCTTTTCGGCCAGGTCGCGAAACTCGAACAACGTGTCGAAGCGGTCCACCAGGCCCGCGATGGGGTCTCCCCCGCCGCCGCCCGGCATCACGTAGCGCTCCACGTCGCCAGAGGAGATGATGTCGGCATCGGAGAGGATGAGCAGGCGCTCGACCACGTTGCGGAGCTCGCGCACGTTGCCACGCCACTCGTGGTGCTTGAGCCGTTCGAGCGCCTCTGGCGCGAAGCTCTTGCCCTCGAAGCCGTTGCGGCGCGCGACCTCGCCGAGCACGTACTGCGCGATGTCGGGCACGTCGGTGCGGCGCTCGCGCAGTGGGGGCACTTCGATCTCGATGACCGCCAAACGGTGGAAGAGGTCTTCGCGGAACTCTCGGTTCTCGGCGGCCTGCCGCAGATTACGGTTCGTGGCGGCGATAACGCGCACATCCACCGTGATAGAGCGGTCGCCACCGACGCGGGTGATGCGGCTTTCCTGCAACGCGCGGAGCACCTTGGCCTGCGCGTCCAGGCTCATGTCGCCGATCTCGTCCAGGAACAGCGTGCCGCCGTCGGCCTGCTCGAACTTGCCGATGCGCTGCTTGGTGGCGCCCGTAAACGCGCCCTTTTCGTGCCCGAACAGCTCGCTCTCGATCAGTTCGCTGGGGATCGCGGCGCAGTTGACTTCCACGAGCGGCCCGTCTGTCCGCGGGCTCTCGGCGTGGATCCACCGGGCGACGAGTTCTTTGCCCGTGCCAGGCTCGCCAGTAATGAGCACGCGCGCCTCGGTCGGCGCCACGCGCTCGATCGTGCCCTTGACGCGCTCGATGGCTTTGCTGTCGCCCACGATGGGCGTCAGTTCGTTCGTGCCGCGGTCGCGGACGGTCTGGCGCAAACGCTTGGTCTCGGTTTCGAGCACGCCTCGCGAGAGCGCGTTGCGGACCGAGACGAGCAGGCGGTTCAGGTCCGGCGGCTTTTCGAGAAAGTCGACCGCGCCCAGGCGCGTCGCCTCCACGGCCGTCTCGACGGTCCCGTGCCCGGAGATCATCACGACTGGCGTGCCGATTTCGGCCTCGCGCAGCGCTTCTAAGACTTCCATGCCGTCGCGGCGCGGCATCTTGATGTCGAGCAGGATGAGGTCGATGCCGCCCGCTTTGGCTTTTTGCAGCGCCTCCTCCCCGTCCTCGGCCTCGATGATCTCGTGGCCCTCGAAGTCCAGGATCTCACGGAGCGAGCGGCGGATGGCGGGCTCGTCGTCGGCGACGAGAATCGTAGGCATAGCGATGGGGGCGTGCGGAGGGGCTCGGAAGGTACCGTGATCGCCCCCCGGCCGAAGCCGAACACAAAAGAAGCCTCTGGCGATGTCGCCAGAGGCTTCTCAGATCGTCAGCCAGGGCTCGCGCCTACTGGTTCTGCATGGCCTGCTGCAGCGCTTCCTGCATGGCCTGCTGCTGTGCGGCGGCGTCCATGCCGCCAGAGGCCGCGGTCGAGTCTGGCGCCGGGCCGGGCTCCACGTCGCCTGTCGCCGTGCCGACGGCGTTGGCTGCCGCGTCGACGCTGGCGAGTTCGACCATGGCCTGCGTGGCCTCTGGCGTCTCGTCGAAGTCGTCCAGCACCGCCTGGTAGGCAGCGCGGGCGGCATCGGTGTCGCCAGCGGCCTGGTGGGCGCGTCCGGCGTCTAGGAGGTAACCGGGCGAGGTCGCGTCGTTGCGGAAGCGCGAGGCGGCGCGCTCGTACAGGTCGGCGGCCTCGCCGAACTCGCCCTGGACCTCGAGAATAGCGGCGCGGCCCGCGATGGCGCTCGCGCCCATCAGTCCGTCATCGTTAACCATGCCGAAGTACTTCGCGGCCTCGTCGTAGCGGCCGAGTTGGAACAGCGCGTCGGCGGCGAAGAACGGTGCGGCTGTAGCGTCGCCGTACTCGTCGGCGATCTCCAGCAGACCCATCATGTCGCCATTGCCGTCCAGCGCCATTTCCAGGTCGCCGGTCTGGTACGCGGACAAAATGCTGCCGAGCGCCTCTTCCGCCTGCGCGTCCTGGTCCGCGCGCCACCCCACAAAGGCAAAGATGGCGAGCGCGAGCGCGAGCACGCCCACAACGGCACCGATCACGAGCGTGCGGTTCTCCTCAAAGAAGGACTGCGAGCGCAGCATTCCGGTTTGGAAGCGGTCCTGGCGCTCTTCATCACGCATTTCGGGCGTGATGAGCGGTTTGGGCGGATTAATCTGGGCCATCGTGAGAGGTGCGGGGTTCGGATCTCGCAGAGCCGACGAAGCTAGCACGCCTGGGCCCGCGCCCAAGTGAATCCTCGGTTTGGCATGCGTGGCCGCCAGAGGCTACACGGCCGCTGGCGAGGCGGCGATGCCGGTGCAGCGGCCAGTGCAGAAGTAGACCCGAGGCCCACCAGCGCCCCGATTGAAGCCCGTAGACTGGCCTTTCCTCACGAGCACGCGCCGAGCCTCTGGCGCCACAGACCGTGAGACTCCGCTCTGTGGAGCGGCCGGAACTTCGTGGTGGGAGCCCGGCCGCTCTGCAGAGCGATACTTTTGACCCATGCTCCGCCGCGCCCTCGCCACGCTCCTCCTCGCGATCTGCCTGGCCTCTGGCGCCAGAGGCCAGACGTTCGAGCGCTTCGGCATCCGCGACGGCCTCTCGTCGGAGGCGGTTATGGATCTCGCGATGGACTCTACGGGCTATCTCTGGATCGCGACCGAGGACGGCCTCAACCGGTACGACGGTCACAGTGTCCACATTTTCCGCCAGAGGCCCGGAAGCCCCGGCTCGCTGCCCTCGTCGCGCGTGGGGGCGCTCGCCGTCACGGGCTCTGGCGATGTGTGGGTGGGCACCATGCTGGGCGTGGTGCGCCTGGACCGTAGGACAGGGCTGTTCCACCGCCCGGCCGGAATGCCCGAGCGCGCCAACATCACAACCCTTATCGCCGACGACGCCGACAACGTCTGGATCGGCACCGGCACGCGCGGCCTCTGGCGGTACGACCCTGCGCGCGACTCCACATTTCGAGCCCCCATCCCGCTCTACGGCCGCGCCCCTGTCCGGGTGCTCACACTGGCGACGTGGCTCGGCAAAACGTGGATGCACGCCAACGGGCCTACGGGAGGCACCAACTGTCGCGTCTCGCCCGCCCCCATCCGCTGCGCGCGGCCACGCGAGCGGAGCGCGCTCATCAGCGTCGGCGGGGAGCCGTTGCAGGCGGACTCCAGCAGCCGGCACTTTACATGGCTCTCCACCGGGACCGTCTGGACGATGCCTGGCAGCACGGAATTCGCCTTCGCTGGTGTCCGGTCGCGAAAGAACGAAATCTGGCTGGGCAACGAGTTTGGCCTGATGATCCTCCGCGCGGACGGGACCTACGGACAGATCCGGCCAGATCCCGCGACCCGCGGCGCGTTGGGCGGCTACGATGTGCGCGCGCTGCTACGCGACCGCCAGGGCAGCATCTGGGTCGGCACCACGGACGGGCTGTACGTCACGCGCACGCCCGCCAGCCCGTTCGTCACCTACCGCAGCGTAACGGGCGACGACTTCTCGCTGAGCGACGACCGCATCAACGGCATGGCGGAGCACGATGGCAGCCTCTGGGTTACCACCAACAACGGCCTCAATCGCCTCGACCTCGCAACCGGACGTGTTGAGCGGAGCTCTGCCAGGGTCCCCTTGCACCCGTCCTCCAGCCGCTACGCCTCCGCCTTCTGGCAGGTGCTAGTTACAGCCTCTGGCGAGTTCCTGATTGGGCCCAAGCGCTCCATCACGCATCGCATGGACGGCTCGCGCCTGACGCCGCTTCTCGACAACGACAGCGTGGGAGGCATCCGCGGCCTCACCGAAGACACCCTCGGACGCGTGTGGATCGCGTCGGGCGAGGGCGTGTGGCGGCGCCAGAGGCGGGGAGACGCTGTGAGGGAGGTTCCGTCGTACCCGTCGAGCAGTCCTTCGAACGTGACCTACCAAGCTGCAGACGGCTCGGTCTGGGTCGGTACGGACAGCGGACTCTACCTCTACAACGCGTCGCGGGACCGCATTGAGCGAGTGCGGATGGCGTGCGCCAACGGGCGCCGGGCAGCCAATGTTTGGAGCATCACCGAAAGCGCCATGGACCCGGGTGCCCTGTGGCTCTCGGCACACGGAAGCGGGCTGGTGCGGTACGACCCGGCCTCTGGCGGCGCCGCGTGCCTGGGCATGAAAGACGGCCTGCCCACCGATGCCGTCGCGAGTGTCCTCGCCGACGTGAAGGGAATGCTGTGGGCGGGCACCTCGGCGGGCCTCGCGCGGGTCAATCCCCTTACCGGCGACGTGGTCACGTTTACCTCTGCCGATGGCCTGCAGGGCGACGCGTTCAACCTCATGGCCGCGACCCGCCTCTCCGACGGACGCCTCGCCTTTGGCGGCGCGGGTGGGCTCACCATCGTCTCGCCAGAGGCCGTCAGCGAGCGCGTGGCGCCTGCGGTCGGCATCAGCGGCTTCGAGCGCGCCGGGCGGCTGGACCCCGGGACGCCTCTGGCGGGAGACACGCTCTCGCTCTCGCATCGCCAGAACGCGTTTGGAATCCGGTTCGCGGCGCTGGATTTTCGCGCACCGTCGAAAAACCGCTACCAGTACCGCTTGGTCGGGTTGGACGATGCGTGGCAGGCCACCGATGGCGCTGCACCGCGCGCCGCGTTTACGAGCGTTCCGCCCGGTCTGTACCGGTTCGAGGTGCGGGGCGCCGCTGCCGACACGCCCTTTGGCTCGCCCGCTGAGCTATGGGTCGATATCGTCCCCGCGTTCTGGCAGACCGCATGGTTTCGCCTCACGGCGCTGCTTCTGGCGTGTGGCCTCGTGATGGGCACAGGCGCTTCCATCTACCGCTCGCGCACGACCGCCTCTGCACGCGCCGCTGCCGAGGCCACCGAAGTGCGCCGCCGCCTCGCCGAGGCGCGAGAGCGGGAGCGGCTTCGCCTCGCGCGCGACCTGCACGACGGCCCGGTGCAAAACCTCTACCGCGTCGGGCACGACCTCGACCGCCTGGGCGAGTCGATGGACGCGGAGAGCGTGGCCCCTGTTCGGACGCGCGTAGGCGATGTCGCGCGCTCACTCCGCCAGATGCTCGTCGAACTGCGGCCCACGCTCGCGCAGCACCTCGGCCTTGGGCCCGCGCTGCGCACCGTCGCCCGGCACGCCGAGGAGCGCCACGACCTCACCATCACCGTCCACGACGCCACCGGCCCGATGCGCTCCACCGAAGCCGGGCGCGTCGCGCTGTTCCGCATCGCGCAAGAGGCCATCGAAAACGCCGGCCGCCACGCCGAGGCGTCCACGATCCGGCTGGAGCTCGTCGCGCGCGACGGCACCATCCGCCTCTCGGTGCAGGACGATGGCAAAGGCTTCGACGTGCCCGAACGCATGGTCGACCTCGCGCGGCAGGAGCACTTTGGCCTCGTGGGCGCGCAAGAGCGCGCCGAGGCCGCTGGCGGCGGGTTCGAGGTCCGGTCCGTCCCCGGCCGCGGCACCCGCATCGAAGCCTGGGTCCCCGCCGAGGCCGCGCCCAAGACCTCCGCCTAGCCTGCCACTGGCGGCGTGCCCTCGCCAGAGGCGCGAGAACGGGCCCGCGGTGCCATTCTGGCGCGCCCGTTCGGCCCTACCCTGTCTCCACTTCTCCCGCCAGAGGCCTCTGGCGCCACCGCATCCATGTCCGCACCCATCCGCGTCGCCCTCGCTGACGACCACCCGGCGTTTCTCTCCGGTCTCGTCGCCTACCTGCGCGAGCAGCCCGACATCGAGGTCGTCGCCACGGCGCCCGACGGCCGTGAAGCGCTGGCACTGGCACGGCGCGAAAAGCCAGACGTGCTCGTGCTGGATCTGGAGATGCCGCACATGACCGGCATGGAGGTCGCCGAGGCGCTGCAAGGCTCGGACGTGGGCGTGCTCATCCTGAGCGCCTATCAGGACGAGGACTACATCTTTGGCGTCATGGAGCGCGGGGCAGCGGGGTACCTCACCAAAGAGGAGCCTCTGGCGGAGATCCTGCGCGCCATCCGCGGGGTCGTCGGCGGCGAGACGGGCTGGCTGAGCGGGCGCATCGCGCAACTCGTGCTCAAGGGCCGCTGGCGCCAGACGCCGGAGCCGTCGCTGCTCGAACCGCTCAGCGCGCGCGAGCAGGAGGTGGCGCTGCTCATGGCACGCGGCCACGCCAACCCCGCCATCGCCGACGCGCTCTTTATCAGCATGAGCACCGTCAAAAAGCACGTCAACGCGGTCTACGAGAAGCTGGAGATCCCCACGCGCCCGCAGCTAGTGGCGTGGATGTGGGAGCACGGGCTCGTCACCCAGAGGCGGGCACGCCAGAGGCGGGGTAGAAGCGACTGGGTGCACGGGAGTGGCCTCTGGCGCCAGAGGCGAAAAAGCGGTTCCACCCCGCCCCCACTTCGTTTTCACCGAACAGCGAGAACGCCCGCCGGTAAGCTCACCTCTCCTCTGCTCACCGACCCCCTCGCCCGCATGGCTATCAAGATCGGAATCAACGGCTTCGGCCGCATCGGCCGCCTCGTCTTCCGCTCCATCCTGGAGCGCGGCGACACCGACTTCGACATCGTCGCCGTCAACGACCTGACCGACGCCGAGACGCTCGCGCATCTCTTCAAGTACGACTCCGTCCACGGCATCTACCCCGGCGAGGTCACAGCCGAGGGCGACGAACTCGTCATCGATGGCGACCGCTTCAAGGTCTTCTCCGAGCGCGACCCCGCAAAGCTCCCTTGGGGCGACCTCGACACCGACGTGGTGATCGAGTCTACCGGCGTCTTCCGCACGCGCGAGCAAGCGGCGCTCCACCTCCAGGGGGGCGCCAAGAAAGTCGTGATCTCCGCTCCTGCCTCTGGCGAGGTCGACGCGACGATCGTGCTCGGCGTCAACGACGACACGCTGACGGGCGACGAGGAGATTGTCTCCAACGCGAGCTGCACGACCAACTGCCTCGCGCCGATGGCGAAGGTGCTGGACGACGCGTTCGGGCTCGAAAAGGGCTTCATGACCACGATCCACGCCTACACGTCGGATCAGAACATTCAGGACGCGCCGCACAAGGACCTCCGCCGGGCCCGCGCCGCCGCGCTCAGCATGATCCCGACCACGACGGGCGCCGCCAAGGCCGTCGGCCTGGTGCTCCCACAGTTGAAGGGCAAGCTGGACGGCTTCGCCGTTCGCGTCCCCACCCCGGACGGCTCACTAACCGACTTCACGGCCATCCTCAAGAAGGACGTGACCGTCGAGGAGGTCAACCAGGCCTTCCAGGACGCCGCCTCTGGCGCGATGAAGGGCATTCTGGAGTACAGCACCGCACCGCTGGTGTCCGTGGACATCATCCACAACTCGCACTCGTGCATCCTCGACTCGCCCAGCACGATGGCGAGCGGCACGATGGTCAAGGTGGTCGGCTGGTACGACAACGAGTGGGGCTACGCGAGCCGCACCGTCGACCTCGCGAAGAAGATCGCTGGTTAGCAGGGACTGGGGACTAGGGGTTGGGGACTGGCAGAGGGCGTTTTCGCCCGAGGCCATCTTCCGCGTCTAGTCCCCGTCTTTCTGTTTACGCGCCACGCTCATCGGCTGGATTCTGCGCCAGAGGCCTTCCCTCCGCCAGTCCCTAGTCACCCATACCCAGTCCCTATGCATACCCTCTCCGACCTCGACCTCTCCGGCAAGCGCGTGCTCACACGCGTGGACTTCAACGTCCCGATGAACGGCGGCGCGATCACCGACGACACGCGCATTCGGGGCGCGCTGCCGACGATCCGCGCGATCCTCGACGCAGGCGGCACGCCGGTCCTGATGAGCCACCTGGGTCGGCCTAAAGGCGCGCCGGATCCGCAGTACAGCCTGCGTCCCGTCGCCGATCACCTCGGCACGCTGCTCGATGCGCCCGTCACGTTCTGCGACGAGACGGTCGGTGAGAAAGCCGAGGCCTGCGTCGCTCAGGTTGCCCAGAGTGCGGCCTCTGGCGCCAGAGGCGTGGTTCTGCTGGAGAACACGCGCTTTCTACCGGGCGAAACGGCGAACGAGGACGACACCGCCAGAGGCCTCGCGCGGCTGGGCGACGTGTTCGTGTCCGATGCCTTCGGCTCGGTCCACCGCGCGCACGCGTCGACGGCGGGCGTGGCGGCGCTCTTGCCGAGCGCGGCGGGCAAGCTGCTGGAACGCGAGTTGACGTTTCTGAGCGGCGCACTCGAAGACCCCAAGCGGCCGTTCGTCGCCATCCTCGGCGGCGCGAAGGTCTCAGACAAGATTGGCGTCATCGAAGCGCTCGCGCCCAAGGTGGACCGCTTGCTCATCGGCGGCGCGATGGCGTACACGTTCCTCCGCGCGCTGGGTCACCAAACCGGCACCTCGCTCGTCGAGGAGGACAAGACCGACGAGGCCTTTCGCCTCTACGACCAGTTCCGCGACACGATCGTGCTGCCCAGCGACCACATCGTGGCCGACGAATTTGCCTCTGGCGCGAAGACGCAGACCGTCGAGACAATCCCTGACGGGTGGATGGGCCTGGACATCGGCCCGAACACCATCGCGCAGTACACGGACATTATCTCGAAGGCGAGCACGGTGATCTGGAACGGCCCAATGGGCGTCTTCGAGATGGACGCCTTCGCCAGCGGCACCCGCGCCGTCGCGCAGGCTCTGGCAGACGCGACCGAGGCCTCTGGCGCCATGACCATCGTCGGCGGGGGCGATTCCGTAGCTGCCATCAACGACTCCGACCTGGGAGACGCCGTCAGCCACGTCTCGACCGGAGGCGGCGCGATGCTGGAACTGTTGGAGGGCAAGACGCTTCCGGGCGTCGCTGCGCTGGGCTAGGCGCCTCTGGCGATAAGTAGCGCAGGCAGGATCGTCTGGAGCATGAGCGTGGCGCTGCCTGCCGTCCCGGCGGCAAACCGGTACGTGCCGGGGCGCGCGTCGCCGGGGTGGAAGGTGAGCCTAGGCTCGCGCCAGAGGCCTCTGGCGTTAGGAGCAGGCGCGGTGGCTCCAATCCTGATGGCCGCGGTTGGGCCAGCAGCGGAACTGAAGGGCGGAGACGAAGAAGTTCATCGGACCGCGGTGCGAGCGAAAGACGAAGAGATTACGCTGGTCGCGGACCGAGTCGTCCGGGACGTTGGTGCGCGTGGCGAGGATGCGGATCTCGTCGGCGCTACTGGAGAGCACCTGGATCTCCGGGTCGTCTAGTTCAGGGCTGCGCATCCATGCGCGAACGGCTTCGACGGGGTCGCCCTCCATCGCGTCGCCGGTCACACGGTCATCGAAGAGGAAGGTGCCCAGTTCGGGGTCGGTCCAGTGCGGGTCCTGGCCTTCGTCCATCGCGGCGATGGCGCCTGCGGTGCGCGCCAGTGGCTCCACGGCGCGCAGGCTCGCGAGAATCTGCGCGCCCTCCTCCAGCGCCAGAGGCCGGCAGCCGTCTCTGTCGGCGTAGCTGTTGAGCCAGTACGACATCGTGCCGCCTACGGTCACGTAGTCCGAGACGACGGTTCCCGCGCCCCACGTCTCGGCGCTGGTCGAGGCGGGATCGCCAGCGGCTTTGTAGACCTTGTAACGAGGCTGGCCGGGGAGGCCTGGCACTGCCACTTCAGCCGAGACGATGGGATACTCGGGCCCGCCCAACCCGTCGTTGGAGCCGTTGAGGAGCACGCACGCGCCGTCCTCGCGGCGCCAGATCACGCGGTACGTCGTGCCGTACTCGGTCTCCGTGTCGATGGAGCGGACGCGCCAGTCCGAACCCAGCCTCGGAAGCAAGACGGGCTCGCCGAGAAACCGGAGTTCGTCGCCCTGCTCGGCTGTCAGTTGTGCCTCGCGCACGACATCGCCAGAGGCCCCGGTGGATCGCGCCTCTGGCGCAGGTGCTGGGCGCGACGCGACCGGCCTCTGGCGGTCGGGCTCGTCCGAGGGTGCGGAGCAGGCCGCCAGAGGCGCCAGGAAAAGCAGGGCGAGTGTGCGTGCAGTCATGAGAGCGAGCGTCGGGGGTGCGTTCAAGTAACGGAAAAGCCTCGCGCGGTCGGTCACCCGCGCCCGATTCTCCCGAGGTGCGTGTCCTGGAATGCCGTGGCGTGCTTGAGCCCGTAGCCCAGCGCGCGGTCCACGCCGATGTGGTTGGCCCAGAGCAGCGCGAGCGCCACCGCCAGAGGCTGCGCGAGAAGCAGGCCGCTGGCGCCGAGAAGAACGGGCGCGGCGTAGCTGTGCGCGGCGTTGTACACCTGGGAGCCCAGGCTTCGGCCCCGCGAGGTAGCCCACCATCGCGAGGTCTGGCATGAGCCACAGCGCGGCCCACCACAGGCTCACGCCAGAGGCGCCGAAGAGCACGCCCGCGAGGACAGCGACGGCGCCGTTTTCGAGCCGGAGCCACGCTGTAGTGCTCATGCGAGTGTCCCAGGCCTCTGGCGGAAGGCGGCAACGTTCGCCGCCACATCGCCCTTGAAGACCGCGCTGCCTGCGACGAGCACGTCGGCGCCCGCGCGGATCAGATCGGGGGCGTTGGCAGGCGTGACGCCGCCGTCGACCTCGATGAGGGCGCGGCTGCGCATGCCCGAGAGCATCTGGCCGCACCGGCGCACCTTGTCCGTCGATGCCGGAATGAAGGACTGGCCGCCGAAGCCGGGGTTGACGGACATGATGAGCACCAGATCGAGGTCCGGCGCGATGTCTTCGAGCGTGACCAGTGGCGTCGCCGGGTTGAGCGCCACGCCCGCCTTGCAGCCCAGGTCTTTGATCGCCTGAACCGTTCGGTGCAGGTGCGGGCATGCCTCTTGGTGAACCGTGATGACGGCTGCACCCGCCTCCGCGAAGTCCTCCAGATAGCGGTCCGGGTCGGAAATCATCAGGTGCACGTCCAACGGCGCGCCCGCCTCTTGCGCCAGAGGCCCGAGCCCGCGCATGACCGGCGCGCCGAACGAGATATTGGGCACGAAGTGGCCGTCCATCACGTCGATGTGGAGCCACTCGGCACCGGCGTCGGTGGCCTCGCGGACGTGGGCATCGAGGCGGCCGAAGTCGGCGGCGAGAACGGAGGGGGCGAGGATCATGGGCCGGGACTGGAGACGAAAGACTGGGAAGATCGCGGTTCCGCAAGCCTCTGGCGAGCGGTCTTCATTCGCCAGAGGCATCTGGCGTGGCGCATGAGCCTCTGGCGCTAGAGGCCCGATGAGAGCACGGAGCACCAGCGGAACCCGCCGCCGCGACGCACCGGCACAACGCAAAAGCGCCCGACCTCCAGAAGAGGCCGGGCGCGGCAGAGCGCCAGAAAGCTGTGTTTAGCGGCGCGAGCGGCCAGTGGGCGCAAACGTCCCGCAATCGGCCGGAATCGAGTCGCCACGGCGGGCGCGGCTGTCGCCGGGGCCTGGGTCCTCCTTCGAATCCGCAGACGGATCGGCACCGCGTCCTTCGGCGCGCAGGTTTCCGAGTTCGACACCGCGCGAGACGTAGTAGTCACGGATGGCATCGGCACGGCGCTGCGAGAGGCGGAGTTGGTCACCCTCGCGGTCATCCGTGTAGGCCTGGATGAGCACGCAGAGATCGGGGCAGCGGCTGAGCAAGGTGAGGTTCTCGTCCAGTCGGGCAACAGCGTCCGCGGTGAGGGCTGAGCTACCGAACTCGAAGTTGACCGAGTTGAGCTCGGATACGTCGAAGCAGGCGCTCTGGACGACCGAGACGGTAGCCTGGCACGAGTCGGAGCCGTACGCGTTGGTCGCGGTCGCGATCACGGAATACGTGCCCGTCTGGCCGTAGTTGTGTGCCGCTGGCAAGCCAGAGCCCATCGTGCCATCGCCCCAGTCGAGCGAGATGGAGACGGGTGCCGTTGCGTCGATGTTGACGGAGCCGTCGAAGCTCACGCTCTCGCCGAGATCAACCTGCGTCATGCTGACGCGGCAGGCAGAAAGAACCGGCGCGATCTGGGGCTCTATGACCGTTACGAGACACGTGCTCATCGCCTCGTTGTAGTCGCCAGAGGCCTGCGCTGCGACGGTGTAGGTGCCGGGGGTGCGGTAGGTGTGCGAGGCCGTTCGTCCCGCGCCGGTGGTGCCATCGTCCCAGTCCCACGAGATGCTCACGGGCTGCGTCGCGTTGGGGTTGGTGTCGAGCGAGAAGGTGCCCCTCTCGCCTGCGGTCAGCTCGGCCGGGCAGTCCAGGCGGGTGATCTCGACCGGCGTGTACGGTGCGCGCAGCGCGTAGCGAACGCCACCGTGGAGGGTCGAGAGAATATCGTAGGCTGCGTCGTCCTCGACGTCGCCAAAGGCGCTGGGGTCGGCGTTATCCAGAGCCACGTCTGGGAAGACAAACGTCGACTGTGCGCCAAGGGTGAAGCCTAGCTGTGAGGTCAGCGCGATGTCTAGGCCCAGCCCTGCGACCGGTCCGTAGCCGATGATGTTGTCGTCGGCTTCGCCGTTGCCGCGTCCGGCCTCGGTGCCCTGGCCGAACACCAGCGCGCCGCCGAGTTCGACGAACGGCGAGATGCGACCCGCCAGAGGCAGGTAGCGGAGGAGCCCCTGAAGCTGGTAGGCCTGCCCGCTCTGTTCCTGAGCGACTTCTTCGCCGTCCTCGAACCGGATGCCGTCGCGCATGGGCACCTCGTGGTACATCCCGCCGAGACCGAACGAGAGGGCAGGATTGAAGTGGTAGCCTGCTTCGAGCCCCACACCAAAGCCAGGGTCGCTAAATGTGTCCTCTTCGAGATCGCCGGAGTAGACGGTCGCGCCTCCCCGGAGTTGGAAGTAGATCGACTCGCTCGGCCGGAGAACCTGAGCGGCAGCCGCCGAGGACAGGAGCAGCACGAGTCCCCATGCGAGGAGGCTGGCGGTGAGGGTGTGGGAACGACGCATAGCAGAAAAGTCGAGAGAGGGGTGATGGGACGAGTTCCGGCGTTCGGAGACGTGGATGCCGCAGGGGCATCGGCACCAAGGATATGGCCCACAAGAGCTTCGTGTTGCACTTGAGGGGATCCCTCATACAAATCACCGGTGAGCATCAGACTCTATAGGCCCTACTGCGGCGCCTCTGGCGCCAGAGGCGCGATAGAAAAGCGGCCCACGCCGCGAAGGCATGGGCCGCTGTACCGCCGAGGGCGAAGCGCTAGAGCGCGACGCGAATCGTGTGCGTGTCCTCGGTCTCCGCGCCGGGCTCGACGATCTCCATGGTGGAGAGGTCGCGCGAGGCGGCGAAGGCGATAACGGCGATACAGAGGACGAAGAGGAGGAGGCTGAAGAGGATCATGGGTGGTCCGGTGTGTTGTGTGTCTCGAACGCAGGGTACTCCTCTCCGTTGCCGCAACGCGGCGCGCAAAGCGCTTCCTGGGCCAACGCTTCACGACAAAGCGCTTCCGGGAGCGCTTTTGCCTCTGGCGACGCCAGGCAAATAGGTCCGTCAGAGGCCGCCTCTGGCTGTGTCAACCCGAGGCGTACCGCTGGGCGAGGGTCTGCGCAGCCTCGGCCGGATCGGTCGCGGGCGCCCGGCAGGCGCCGCGCTCACAGACGTACGCCGTGGTTTGCCCGCCTCTGGCGGTCTGCTGCGCTGTGAACGGCGCGATGAGCGCCAGAGCCTCGGACGCCTTGAGCACGAGCGCGCCGGGTGCGTAGACGCTTTGCAACGCCTCCAGCATCTCGTTCTCGCCAGAGGCTGCGCTACCCGCAATGACGACCTCGGGCGCAGGGCCGAGCGCGAGCTGCGCCGCGAGCAAGTGCGCGGAGTGGCCCGTCGGGTGGGCACGGATGCGCGCGTCGGCGCTCAGGGCGGCGAGTGCGGCGTCTTCCATCGCGCGGTCGGCGGTGAGTTGGGCGAGGCGGAGTCCATTCATGGCCGCGACGGCGTTGCCCGAAGGCAGCGCGCCATCGTCGAGCGCCTTCTGGCGCACGAGCAGGCCTCTGGCGCCAGAGGCGGTCAGGAAGTATCCGCCCGCGTCCGTGTCCTCGAAGCGCTCTCGGGTCTGGCGGTGCAGGTCGAGCGCGGCGCTCAGGTGCGCCGTGTCGAACGTCGTCTGGTAGAGTTCGAGCAGGCCCCAGGTCATGAACGCGTAGTCGTCCAAGAAGCCGTCGATGGCGGCGTCGCCTTCGCGCCAGCGGTGCAAAAGCCCGGTAGCGGGCGAGCGCATGGACTCCAGCACGAAGTCGGCGGCGCCAGAGGCGGCGCGGGCATAATCTGGGCGGTCGAAGACGCGTGCCGCACTGGCGAGCGCGACGATGGCGAGGCCGTTCCAGTCGGCGAGGACCTTGTCGTCCAGAAGCGGACGCGGGCGCGAGGCGCGCGCTTCGAGAAGCTGGTCCAGAAGGTCGCGGCGGCGCAGACGGAAGGCCTCTGGCGTCATGCCGAGGCGCTCTGCCAGAGGCACCTCAGGCTCGGGCAGGTGGAGCACGTTGGCGCCGGTGCGCTGGCGCGTGGCCTCGTCCAAAAAGTTGCCCTCGCGTGTCGTGCCAAAGGCTTCGCGCGCAAAGTCGAGGTTCTCAGCGCCGAGCGTTTGGGCGAGTTCGGCCTCAGTCCAGACGTAGAAGGCGCCTTCCTCTCTCTCGCCTCTGGCGTCGAGGCTGTCGGCGTCTTCGGCGCTCGCGAAGCCACCACCGGGAAGCTGGAGGTCGCGGATCACGTAGTCCAGCGTGGAGAGTGCGGCGCGTTTCATCTCGCCGTCCCGCTCGGCGTCGGTCTCGCCAGAGGCCTGCCAGGCTTCGGTCCAGGCGAGGGCGAGCCCGGCCTGGTCGTAGAGCATTTTCTCGAAGTGCGGCAAGAGCCAGCGCCGGTCGGTGCTGTAGCGGTGCACGCCGCCGCTGGCGTGGTCCGTGATGCCGCCTCTGGCGATGGCTGCGAGCGTGCGCAGCGCCATGTCGGTCGCCTGGGCGTCGCCGGTGCGGCGGCCCTCGCGCAACAGGAACAGCAGCGTGTGCGGGGTGGGAAACTTGGGCTGTGAGCCGAAGCCGCCGTTTGCGGGGTCAAAGCTTCGCCGCAAGAGGCCGACGGCGCGCGCGAGGTCGTCCTGTGTGATGGCGTCGCCCGCCTCGGTCTCCGCAAGGATGGTGCTAATGATGCCGCCGACTTTGGTCGCGCTCGCGAGCACGCCCCGGCGGTCGTCGCGCCAGAGGCCAGTCACGCGGCTCGCGAGGTCGATCACGCCGATGCGCCCGCCGCGCGACTCTTTGGGCAGGTAGGTGCCCACGTAGAACGGCTCGCGGGTCTCGGGCACGAGCAATGCCGTGAGCGGCCAGCCGCCGTGCCCGTTGAGCGCGAGCGCGGCGGCCATGTACACGCCGTCCACGTCAGGCCGCTCCTCGCGGTCCACTTTGACGCACACGAACGCGGCGTTGAGGGCGCGCGCAGCTTCGCCGTCCTCGAACGACTCCTCTTCCATCACGTGGCACCAGTGGCACGTCGCGTAGCCGACGGAGAGGAAGACGGGCACGCCTCTGGCGCTCGGCCTCGGCGAAGGCGGCGTCGCCCCACGGCCACCAGTCGACGGGGTTGTGGGCGTGCTGGAGGAGGTACGGGCTCTTCTCCTCGGCGAGTCGATTGGTGTGCGCGGGCGTCATGCAGTCGTGTCGGATCGGACGCTCAAAACGGCGCGGCGCCACCCGCGATCCCCCGCGCCGATATAGAGCCTCACTCTCCACCGTTTGCCATGCGCCGCGTCCTTCTCATCCTCGCTCTGCCTCTGGCGCTCGTCGCCTGCTCGCCCGATCTCTCGCTAGAGGCCGCACGCGAGGCGGCCCACGCTGCAGAGGCCTCTGCCGAGCCTCGCGAAGCGCTCCGCTATTACAAGGTGGCGGCCAAACGCGGAGACCTGGACGCGATGCGGACGCTCGCGGAAGCCTATGAGCGGGGCCACCACCGCGCGAGCTATCACATCACGCCCATGCGCGACGGCGAGGAAGTCAGCGGCTTCATGCCCATCCTCGCGCTGCCTGGCCAAGCCCGCCTCTGGCGCAGCCGTTACGAGCGCACGCGCGACGAGCTCGCCTTGGACAACGACCTCACCGTGCTGATGCAGGCGGCCTCAGAACTCGACCGCCACGACTCGACACCCGCGCAGCGCGACTCCGCGCGTGCCATCCGCCAGAGGCTCGTGGAGGCCAAGCATCCGCCAGCGATGATTGCAGAGGCGCTGAGCACGATGCGAGAGGACTCGCTTCGGGCATTCACGCTGCTCGAAGAGGCGTCGGACCTCGGCAGCGCGCAAGCCTGCCTGCTCCGTCTCGTGTTGATCCACGCTCGCGAGCAGCTCGAGCACGCGATGGCGCTGGAGGACGCGGGCATCAAGCCGTACGTCTCCGCCCAGATGGAGGCGCGCCACATCGACGAGATCGAGGCCTGCCCGCCCGTTCCCGCGAACCGCGACGATATGGGCGCGCAGGTATACGTCCGCAACCTCATCGAGCGCGGCACGCCAGAGGCTCGCGCGCGCCTGGACTCGCTGCGCATCCTCGGCGTGTTCGCGCGCTACCCGCACCTCGACCCCGCCTCCCTCTAGCCTCTGGCGCCAGAGGCGCCGACTCCTATGCGATTCCTCCTCCTGCTCCTGCCTCTGGCGCTCGCCGCCTGCTCCGACCCCTCGCCTGTGCTGGCCGAACGCGAGTTCCTGGCCGCCTACGACGAAGCCCGAGCTTCTGGCGACGCCGAGCGCGCCGTCGATATCGTACGGGTGCGGGCAAAGGCTGGCGATGTGGGCGCGATGCAGCACCTCGCGGGCGTGTACCAAAGCGGCATGGTCCGCACGCCCGATAGGCCTTGGAAGCTCGGCGAGCCGATGCGGGTACGGGCGTGGCCAGGACAAGCCCGCCTCTGGCGCGCGCGCTACGAGCGAGAGCGGGACCAGAAGGCTCGCGAGGGTGATCCGGACGCGTTGTTTGCGCTCGCGCAGGATCTCATCTTTCCAGACCCATCTGCTGAAGCACATGCCGCGGTCACGCAGGCCGACCGAGACTCCTCACACGCGATCCGCCAGAGGCTTATCGCCGCAGGCCACGCCACAGCTCTGTTCAGCGAGGCGATGAACCACACCCGTGGCGACGTACCTCGCCGCGACTCGCTGCTCGGCGCTGCAACCGCCGCAGGCTCCTTCGACGCGTGCACATGGCGCGCTCATTTCAGCACGCAAGGTGGCCACAGCGCCCAGAGGATCGCAGTCCGTGTAGACGAGGCCGAGGCGTGCCGCCCGCTCTTGGACGGCCGCGATGGGCACACGCTCGCTGAGTCTGAGCTTCACAGCCTCCGGCAAGCCGCAGCCTCCGGCACGCCACAGGCCGCGGCGATCGTCGACAGCCTGCGCACGCTCGGCGTCTTTGAGCGCCATCCCCACCTCGCACAGATCTAGCCTCTGGCGGGCTAGCTTCCGGCGGGCTAGCCCGCTCTCGGAATGCCTTGCACGCGCGCGCCGTCGCCAGAGGCCTCTGGCGGCATCGGCGAATGGATGATGCGCTGCGTGGGATAGGCGAGGTCGATCTCCGGGCGGTCGTGGATGGCGTCCAGGATGGCCTCCCAGATGTTTTGCTCGCTGCCGCGCACGCGGCGCGGCTCCACGAGGTAGCGCAGCGTGAGGCGCACGCCCGAGTCCAGCACGTCGGTGTAGACCGTAGGTGTGAGCTTGGAGTAGAAGATGAGGTAGCTCTGCGCGGCGCGGCGGAGCGTGCGCTCGGCGTCTTCGGAGAGCACGCCCGCGTGCTCGGCTGCGATCTCGTGGAGCAGTTCTTTCGTCGCGCGCCAGTCGCTCTCGAACGTCACCACCACGCCGATCTCGTTCCACACGTAGGCGAACGCGCCGGTGTGGTTGAGGACCGAGTTGGTAAACACCCAGCCGTTGGGCACGTGGATGATGCGGCCCGTGCTCTGCCCCGCGCCCGTCTTGGTGCCCACCTCCAAGAGCGTAAACGCGAACACGCGCTGGTCGATCACGTCGCCCGTGAGGCCGTTGATCGAGATGCGGTCGCCCGGCGCCAGAGGCCTCCGCCAGAGGATAAACGCCCACCCGGCCATGTTGACGAGCGGGTCTTTGAGCGCGATGGCCAGACCGGCCGCGACCAATCCGAAAAAGGTCGCGAGCGAGCCCAGCGCGCCCAACCAGATCCGCAGGAACAGCAGCACGCCCACGAAAACCGCGATGTACAGCGAGGTCTTGCGCCACTGGTAGAGCGCCTTGGGGTCCTCCACGCGCTGCCGCACGATGCGCAGGACGGCCAGCCGAATCGCCCACAGCGCCACAACCGCCACCAGCGAGTACAGCAACTCGCGCGCGACCTCTGGCGAAAAGCTCGTCACCTCGCTGATGGCCCCGACGATAGAGTCCACGATGCCTCCTGCGGCGCCAGAGGCGGTGGAGACGGCGGACGGTTCGGACTGCATGGGCCTCTGGCGGGGAGCCGCCAACCTACGCCGCGGCATCGCGCACCCGTCCGCCGCAAGGCGAGACCGAGTGCGCGCGCCAGAGGCGCTACTGGACCTCGGTCACGACCGCCGCGGGCGCGTCGCCAGAGGCTGCGTTGGCGATGAACTGGTTGAGGCAGCTTTCGGTGTAGGACTCGTTGGTCGGCGCGATGACGCGGCCGCCGATGATGAGCTTGGGCGTGCTCAAGCCTCCGCCAGGGGCGGTGAGGGCCTCCTGAACGGCGCTCGCGTCGGCTTGCACCTCGGCGAGGATGTCGGCGATCTCTTCTTGGTTCTCGAACGTCGCGATCATGCTCGGGCCGTCCAGCCCGACCGAGTTGGCGGTGTCGCGGAGTTCGTCCTGCGACATACCCCAGCTCGCGTCCTGGCGCTCGAACATGGCCTGCTTGAGCTCGAAGTACTTGCCCTTCTGCGAGGCCCAGACCAGCGCCGCCGCCTGCGCAACGGTCGGCTGGCGCAGCGGGAACGCGACGGAGTAGAACGTGGCGTTGTCCAGATTGGACGCCATGACGGGCTTGAGCGCGTCGTTGAGCTGGCGGCACGCGGGGCAGTTGGGGTCGAACACCTCGATGACCTGCACCGAGCCTGTGCCCTGGGACGGGTTGTCCATAAACGCCGAGAGATCGCCCATGGGCGCGTACTGCGGGTCGTAGGCGCAGCCTCCCGGGAGAGCCGGTGCGAGCGACGCTGGCGCATCGACGCGCGTGTCGCGGCCCGCGAGCGCGTCGGCCTCTGGCGTGTCGGTCGTGACAGGACCGGGCACCTCACTGCCGCCACCCGCGAGCGCGAAGTCGGCGACGAGGAGGAGCACGAAGGCCCCCGCGATGGCGCCGTACGGCACAAACGGCGAGGCGGCGACAGGCTCGCGAGTCGCGGCGCCAGAGGCCAGCTTCCGATGCTCCAGCACGTGCAAGATGAGCAGCACCGTCACCGTCGCGGCCGACATCATGCACAGCACGCAGAACGAGCCGATCACGAAGGCCTGCAGGTACACGAGACGCAGTGTGTAGAGGAAACCGACGGCCACGACGCCAAACGAGGCCTTGCGCAGCGTGTCGTTGCCCGTCACGCCGAAGCCGAGCCGCAGGAGCGCGACGATGATGTAGAAGCCCAGCCCCCACAAGATGTTGGAGAGCCCGAGGAAGTCCGCGTACTCGCCCGTAGCGACGGCGGCACAGGCGGCCTCTGGCGCCGCGTCCATCGCGGAGGCGTCGATCGTCGCGCCGAGCCCGGCGCAGCCGTCGACAAAGCCCTTCTCGATCTGCAACGACAGGTGCGTCACGACGAGGATGCCGAAGAGCGCGACGGCGAAGAGGATGCGGGAATACGTGCGGATGCGTGCGGGGACGGCCATGCTGGTGCGGCGGGTCTGGGGCGGCAAGTCTAAAGCGACGAGCAGAAACGGGGCGGCGAAAGCTACCGAACCCTGCGTGGCGCAACGCGCCAGAGGCAACGGTCGTGCAGGGCGTGGAGCGGAGCGGCCACCTGGAGGGGTGGCACGGCCGCGCGCCGCGCGAGGTATCGGCCTGCGGCACGCGCGACTCAACCACTCCCCAGCCGAGCCCAGGCCTCTGGCGACAGAGACCATGTTGTTTTTTTAGCACACCTCTTGATCCGGCACCGGCCACGCCCTAGGTTGGAGGTGTGTCAAAAAATTAGCAGGTATGCCTTTCCCCCCCGCCCTCTCCCGCCGCGAGCGCCAGGTACTCGACGTGCTCCACCGCCTCGGCCGCGCCACCGCCGCCGAGGTCCGCACCGCGCTCGACGACCCGCCCAGCGATTCGGCCGTCCGCACCCACCTCCGCATCCTGGAAGAGAAGGGCCACGCGACGCACGAGAAAGATGGACCACGCTACGTCTACCTCCCCGCCGTCGCGACGGAGCAGGCGGGCAAGGGTGCGCTCCAGCATCTCGTCCAGACCTTTTACAAAGGCGCCCCGCTCCGCGCCGCCGCCGCCCTTCTGGACGACGGCGCGCTGAGCGACTCCGACCTCGACCGTCTTGCTGCCCTTATCGAACAGGCCCGCCAGAGCGGACGCTGAGCCATGACGCTTCTCCTCTCGATCGCGCTCAAGGGCGCCCTGATCCTCGCGCTCGCCTCTGGCGCCGTGGCCCTGCTCCGCGGCGCGCCCGCCGCCGCCCGCCACGGCGTGTGGGTGGCGGCGTTCGTGGCGCTTCTCGTGCTCCCGCTTCTCGCGACCCTCGGCCCTGTGTGGGAGATCGGCGTGCTGCCGAGCGAGCGCGCACGGAGCGTGGCTCCGCCAGAGGCTCCCGCCCTGCCTCTGGCTCCCGCTCTGCCTCTGGCGCCCAGCGCACCTCAGGCGTCAGGCGCGCCCTTGGCGCCGATGCCTCTACCGGTTCCACCGCTCTTCGACATTCCCACCGAAGCCTCGGGCGCCGGAGGCGTAGCGAGTTGGCCGCTGGCGCGCATCGCGTTTGCGGTCTGGGGCGCGGGCGTCGGGCTCGTGCTCCTGGGCTGGGTCGCGACGCTGCTCGCGGCGTGGCTGTTCGTGCGCCGCGCGACGCCAGAGGCCGACCCCGAGTGGCTGGACGCGTTCGAGCGCGCCCGGATGCTGAGCGACGTGGACCGCTCCGTGCGCCTCTTGCGCTCCGATGCGCTCGACGTGCCCGTCGCGTGGGGCCTTGGCCGCACCGCCGTAGTCCTCCCCGCCGACGCCGACGCCTGGGACGAGGACCGCCGCGAGGCTGTGCTCCTGCACGAACTCGCGCACCTCCGCCGCCGCGACGCCCGGACGCAGCTTCTGGCCCAAGCGGCGGTCGCGCTGCACTGGTTCGATCCTCTGGCGTGGTGGGCCTACCGCCGCTTTCTCGTCGAGCGCGAGCACGCCTGCGACGACGCCGTGCTCCGCGGCGGCGCCCGGCCCTCGGCATACGCGGGTCATCTGGTCGAGATCGCCAGAGGCATCCGCCGCGAGCGCCTGGCGCTGGCGGGCTTGAGCCCGATGGCGCGCACATCGTGCTTGGAAGGCCGCGTGCTCTCCATCCTGGGAGAGCGCCGCCGCGACTCGCTGACCCGCGCAGGCTCGGTCGTTCTCGCGTGCGCCGCCGTGGCGCTCGTGCTGCCTCTGGCGGCGTGCCAGCTCACCGAGGCCGCAGCCGAACCCGACGTGTACCGAGCCTCGCGCCAGATGGAGCCCGTTCACGTCACCGCCGACCGCGACGAGGCGGAAGACGTGGCGGAGGATATAGCGGACGACCTGGAGTGGATGGACGAGGACATCGCGGAGATGGAGCACGCCCTCGCCGAACTGGCCCTCGACACAATCCCAGACGCCGAGACCATCCTCGGACCGGCACTCCAATCCGCCCTCGCGAGTGTCCGCGACATGCGTCAGCGCGGCTTCGCACTCTCGGACGAGGACTGGAACGAGGTCGAACACGAGATCGCCGAGGCTTTCCAAGACGCGCGCGAGGACTACGACGACGCCATCGCGGAGGCGATGGAGGAGATGGACTCCGAGGACTGGCAGGCCGATTTGCGCGCCGCCCTCCGCGAGGCCGAGGCCTCTCGCGGCGAAGCGGTGGCGGACGTGCAGCGGGCCCTTTCTGACCTACGTCGCGACAGACGCGAGGCGGCGCGGGAGGCGGCGCGAAACGCCCGCACGGCATCACAACGGGACATCGAGCGGCAGAGCGAGCAGATCCGCCGGGACGCCGAGCGCGCACGCAGACAGGCCCAGCGTGATGCCGAACGCGTCCGCGAGCAATCACAGCGCGAGGCCGAGCGGGCCCGAGAGCGAGACCAGCAGAGCGCCGAACGTGCTCGCGAGCTCTCGCGCCGCAACGCCGAGCGCCGCCAGAGGCCCCGGCGGTCTGAGCCTCTGGCGGCTCCGCAGCCCGCCGCGGCGCCGAGAGCGGTGGCGCCGAGAGCGGCGGCGCGCGCCCAGACCTCGCACAGTTCCTCGACGAACCACAGCTACAGCGTGTACACCACAGACGGCCGCGTGACCGCCGTCTCCACCAACGGCCCCAACAGTTGGGCGGAATCTCTCAGCGGCTGGCGGCAGGGTGCCAACGCCCTCGAACGTGCCATCGAGCGCACCACCAGCCGCGAGGAACTCGGCCACCTCTCCACCGCCGTCAACGGCATGGCCGCCGCTTTGAACGGCATCGGTGCGTCCGCGAACGCCTGGGCGCAGTCCGCCACGGAGCGCCGCATCGTCCGCGAAGCGCTCCGCGAGGCTCGATCCGATCTCAGTGACCTCCACTCCGACCTCGCCGACGCGCACGAGGACTAACCCAACGATGTAGCGCTCGCTTCTGAGCGGCCTCTGGCGTGATCGCGCCACACCGTGACCGCCTCTGGCGTCGCCAGAGGCCACGTCTGCGCCGGACTATCGCCTTCTCTTTTCAACACGGCCTCGGCCGAGTCCCTACAGCTATGCCCGTCTCACACGTCTACCTCCGGCTGGCTCTGCTCCTGCTCGCCCTCGTGCTCACCGCATGCTCACCCCGCGCCCAGACCACGTCGCGCACCACGTCCTCTGGCGAATGCGAGACCCGAAACGAGCGCAGCGACCGCTCCAACGCCTGCGAGGTGCGCACGTTTGCGCTCGCCAGCGGCCCTCTCCGCATCGACGCGACGCCCAACGGCGGCATCAGCGTCCGCACGTGGGACCGCGACGAGATCCAGATCCGCGCCGAGGTCAAAGCGTGGGCGCGCTCGGGGCGCGAGGCGGTCGCGCTTCTTCAAGAGGCCGAGATCGAGGGCTCGGTCCGCGCACGGCTCCCCGAGCCGGAGGACGACCAGTGGGTGTCGGTGAGCTACGGCGTGCTCGTGCCGCGCGAGGCGGACGTAGACCCCAGGACGGTCAACGGCGGCATCACCGTGCGCGATGTGGAAGGCGTCATCCGCTTCCGCGCCGTCAACGGAAGCGTCTCGATGCTCGGCGTGGGCGGCGACGTGTCCGGCGAGACCGTCAACGGCGGCGTCGACGTCCGCTCGCCAGAGGCGCAGACCGCCGGGGCCTCTGGCGCGGACGCGGCATGAGCGTAACGACCCAAAACGGCGGCATCGACGTGGACGTGACCCGCGGCGTCTCCGCCGAGATCGACGCACGGACCGCGCTGAACGACGTGCGCTGCGGCGAGCGCGCCTCGCGCCAGAGGCCCTGCATGGGCAGCCACGTCGTTGGCACGCTGGGCGACGGCGGCGCGACGCTCCGCCTGCAAACCACCAACGGCCCCGTCCGGCTGCGCCGCCAGTAGCCACCACCGCTAACGCGCGCCTGCTGCTTTTTTCGCAGCCTTGTAACCCCCGCCTCTGGCGATCCGTCTCGACACCGCCCCTCCCCTGGATCTCATGTCTTCATTGCGCCTGCTCTCCCTTCTCCTCGCCGTTCTCCTGCTCGGGCCTCTGGCGTCCACGTCGCGCGCACAGACGGCGGCGCCAGAGGCCGAGCCGCCTCGTCTCTCCGCGCCAGAGGCGTCTGGCGCACGCGCCGTGGCGGTGCGCGTGCAGCCCGGCGAGATCAAGGTGGACGGATCGCTGGATGACGCCGCGTGGCAGCGCGTCGCCCCGGCTACCGGCTTTACCCAGCGCCAGCCGACGCCCGGCGCCGCGGCCTCGCAGCCGACCCAAGCGCGCATCACGTACGACGACAAGGCCGTCTACGTCGCGATGCGGATGGACGACACCAGCGTCACCTCAGCACTCGGCCGACGCGACGAACGCCTCGCGAGCGACTACGCCTCGGTCGTCTTCGACTCCTACGGCGACGACCGGACGGCCTTCCAGTTCGAGGTCAACCCCGCGGGCGTGCAGCGCGACTTCCTGTTTTACGACGACGTGCGCGAGGACCGCTCCTGGGACGCTGTCTGGGACGTGGCAACGTCCACCGACGCCAGAGGCTGGAGCGCGGAGTTCCGCATCCCGTTCTCCCAGCTTCGCTACGCCGCCTCGGGCGAGCAGACCTGGGGCGTGCAGTTCTTCCGCGAGATCTTCCGCACCGGCGAGCGCCTATCCTGGGCGCCGATGCCGCCCAACGCAGACGGCTTCGTGCAACTCTTCGGCGAGCTAGACGGCATGGCCGACCTCACCTCGGCGCGGCGCCTGGAGCTTCTGCCCTACACCGCCGGCGCCCTCACCCGCGCCCCTGGCGACGGCGCGATCCGTTCTACCGCGAGAACGACCTCGCCCCACGAGTGGGCCTGGACGTGAAGTACGGCCTCACGAGCGACATCACGCTGACCGCGACCGTCAACCCGGACTTCGGGCAGGTCGAGGCCGATCCGGCGCAGGTCAACCTGGGCGGCTTCGAGCTCTTTTTCGAGGAGCGCCGCCCCTTTTTCGTCGAGGGCCTGGACGTGTTCAGCATGGAGCCGCGGCGCTTCTTTTCCAACGGACGCCCCAGCCTGCTCTACACGCGCCGCATCGGGCGCAGCCCGCAGCGCTCCAGCTTCGTGCCCAGCGCCACGTATACAGCCTCTGGCGAGAACGGCGTGGTCTACACCGACGCGCCGGAGCAAACGACGATCCTGGGCGCCGCCAAGGTGACGGGCCGCGTCGGCCGCTTCTCGTTCGGCATCCTGGACGCCGTGACCGCACCCGAGCACGGACGCTTCCAGGCCTTCGACGCCAGAGGCCAGCAGGTCGAGGATGGGCGCGCACTCATCGAGCCCACGTCCAACTACCTCGTCGCGCGGACGCAGGGCACGTTTGGCGCGACGCGCGTCGGCGGGCTCCTCACGGCCGTCAACCGCGACACCGGGGACCCGGCGCTGATGTCGCTCCTCCCCCGCCAGGCCTACGTCGGCGGGCTGGATGCGGAGCACGAGATCACCCCCGGTTGGGTCGTCAATGGGCAGGTCGCGGGAAGCCTCGTCGAGGGCAGCACCGACGCCATCACGAGCCTTCAGCGCTCGTTCCCGCGCCTCTACCAGCGCCCCGACGCCAGAGGCCTGGGCGTGGACGCCTCGCGCACGTCGCTCTCGGGCTTTACCGCCGAGGCCAACCTCTTGCGCACCAGCGGCACGCGCTGGGTGGGCTCGGCGCACGCCAACGTCACCTCGCCCGGCTTCGACTCCAACGCGCTCGGCTTCCAGAGCCGCGCGGATCAGATGAGCGTCGGCGGAGTGCTCGTCTACCTCCAGAACCAAGAGCAGGGGCCGTTTCAGAACTACAACGTCAACGTGTTCGGCGGCTCGGAGTGGAACTGGGACGGCGACCGCCTCGCGACGTTCATCGGTGGCAACGTCAACTACACGCTGACCAGCTTCTGGAACGGCGGGATCAACTGGAACGCCTACACGAGCAGCACGAGCGACCGGCTCACGCGCGGCGGGCCTCTGGCGACGAGCCCCGGCGGCGGGCGGCTCAACGCGTACATCAACACCGACGGCCGCAAGCCGGTCTCGGCGTCGCTGTGGAGCGGCGGCAACGGCGACGGCCTGGGCGGGTGGTTCTGGGGCATCCAGCCCGGCATCGAGGTGCGCCCGGCCTCCAATGTCTCGTTTAGCCTGAGCCCGGAGCTCAACCTTTCGCACTCGGCGCGGCAGTACATCACCGCGCAAGAGGCCCCCGCGATGGCCTCCACGTTCGGCACGCGCTACGTCTTCGGCGAGGTGGACCAGACCAGCGTCGCGCTCTCGCTCCGCGCCGATTGGACGTTTACGCCCGACCTCTCGCTCCAGCTCTTCGCGCGCCCGTTTGTCGCCAGCGGCACGTACTCGCAGTTCAAGCAGTTGGGAGAGCCCGGCCAGCTCCGCTTCCCCGTCTTCGGCGAGGACGTGGGCACGGCCACGACGGACGCCTCTGGCGTGACGACCATCGACCCCGGCGACGGCAGCGAGCCGTTTGCATTGCAGCCCAACTTTACCGTCCGCTCCATCCAGGGCAACGCGGTCCTGCGGTGGCAGTACCGGCCGGGCAGCACGCTCTTCCTCGTCTGGCAGCAGCAGCGCAGCGGCTTCGACCCGGCCGGCGACCTCCGCTTCGGCCGCGACGCCAGAGGCCTCTTTCAGGACGACCTGACGAACGTGTTCCTCGTCAAGCTGAGCTACTGGCTGGGATAGCCGCTGGCGGATAGGGCACGCAGCCTCTGGCGCCAGAGGCTCAGATCCAGTCCAGGTCGGTGACTGTCCGCTCGCTCACCACCTCGCCCGTGTGCGCCGTCGCTTCGGGCTCGAAGAGCATCACGCTCGCCGTCGGCAGGGCGACGGGCCGGTGCTCCACGCCGCGCGGGACGACGAACAGCTCGCCCGGCCCCATCTCTACGCTCGTCTCGGCGCCAGAGGCCTCGCGGAGTTCGATGCGCAAGCGGCCTCTGGCGACGAAGAACAGTTCGTCCTCATGCTCGTGGGCGTGCCAGAGGAACTCACCCTCCAGGTGGGCCAGCTTGACGTGCTGCCCGTTGAGCGCCGCGATGACCTTGGGCGTCCACGTCTCGGAAAACTGATTCAGCTTGTCGGAGAGGTTGATGGGCTCGGGCATGGGACTGGGGACTGGGGACTGGGGACTGGAAGATGACCGACTCCGGTCTCTGGCGCCAGAGGCAGAAGACACGCTCGCCAGAGGCGGAACGTGGCGTGGAAGCGCTTCCGTAGTACAGATCCATTCTCACAGCCGCCCCGCGGCTCCCAACCCCTCCCCCTTCCATGTCGAAGATCACAGACCTCAAAGGCCTTTTCCTCCACGGCCTCAAAGACCTTTACTACGCCGAGCAGCAGTCCAAAAAGACGATTGCCAACATGGCGACCAAGGCGACCAACGCCGACCTCAAGAAGCAGCTCGAAGAGCACGCGCAGCACTCTAGCCACGCACATCGAGCGTCTCGACAAGGTGTTCGGAATGCTCGGCGAGAAGGCCGAGGGCGTGACGTGCGAGGCGATGGACGGCATCCTCAAGGAGTCCAAGCACCTCATGAGTGAGGTGGAAGACGCCGAGACCCGGGACGCCGCTATCGTGTTCTGCGCGCAGGCCATCGACCACTACGAGATCACGCGTTACGGCAGCCTTGCCACGTTCGCCAACCGCCTCGGCCACGAGGACGCGGCGGAACTGCTCGGCAAGACGCTGGGCGAGGAAGAGGAGGCCGACAAGCGCCTCTCCGTTCTCGCAGAGAGCACGCTCAACAAGGCCGCCGCCTAGCGCGGCGCCGGTGCCTCTGGCGCCTGCCTTCCAACTCGCCCGGTCTCTCGCCAGAGGCCGGGCGTTTTTACGGCTTCAAGCAACGCCGGTTCGCGCGATATTCTACTTCAAGTTGTAATGGGAACGGTACCGATTTGCTTCGGTGATCTTCTTCCACTCCACTCCTGAGTACAGGCTATCAAACGAGATTGAGTCTCCCACACCATGCAGTGATACAGGTCGGCCTCTGGTCCCGCTATTCAACCCCCTGTCGCCATAATCAGAATTTACCACTATTAATTCCAATACTCAATCCGTCTTTGTTCTCAGTACAATAAGCGTGTACAGGAGATGCCTCCAGAGGCATACACTGAGTTCCAAGATAACTCATTCTGTTGACGCATTCTATTATCGAGTCCATATCGTAACTATAATTATCTAATTTAATATCTAAGGCCTGTTGAAGCACGGATGCTGCCGCGTCCTGAAATAACATCACGTCTAGTATAAGCTCATGTGATATAATGTTCAACGAAGATGCGCTCCATCGGGATCCATGAAATTCCTCTACTACGCCGATGTGCCCCCCACCCAAGGGCTGCTCTATTACGAACCCAGGACATAATGTTTCAAACCCATCATATCTTATAGAGAAAGACCGTATCTGAGCTTGATTATGCTTAATTCTGTTATTTGCTATTAATATTTTGTCTTTTATCTTTCCTGATCTCTTCGCTAGACCCTTTCCAAGCCTTCTTTTATGGGTTTTAAAATTTGACTCATCTCTAAAAGACCCAATGATGGATCCTATATTTTCTATAATGACAGCCGATTCACTGAGGCACACTACCTCATAATATGCTCATCAAAAAGATAGCATCATACTCTTCATGACTAGATATTTCTATAGCCTGAAGAGAAAATTCTATATACTTTTCTAGACTTTCTATCCATTTTTCATACTGAAATCCAAAAGCATTATAGGGGTCGTGTTTTATCCTGCCAGAGTAGTCAAATATACCCTTGGCTTCCAATAGGACAGATGGAAGCCTGATAATACCGTCCGGTAGGTTTACTTGTCTGATCATCAGGTCTGCATCACGCCCATGCGGAAGGGCTCCATCTCTGGGTTGTGGTCCGCCATCTCCAGCCCCATCGCGAGCCATTCGCGCGTGCGCGCCGGGTCGATGATCTCGTCCACCCACAGACGGGCGGCGGCATAGGTCGGAGAGGTCTGCTCCTCGTAGCGGCTCTCGATCTCGTGGAGGAGCGCCTTCTGGTCCTCTTCGCTCAGTTCGATGCCCTGCTTCTTGCGCTTGCGCAGTTCGATCGAGAGCATCGTCTTGGCCGCTTGCGCACCGCCCATGACCGCGATCTGCGCCGTCGGCCACGCGAGGATAAGGCGGGGGTCGTAGGCCTTGCCGCAGAGCGCGTAGTTGCCCGCGCCGTACGAGTTGCCCACGATGACGGTGAACTTGGGCACGACCGAGTTGGCGACGGCCTGCACCAGCTTGGCGCCGTCCTTGATGATGCCGCTTTGCTCGGCGCGCGTACCGACCATGAAACCCGTCACGTCCTGAAGGAAGATGAGCGGCGTCTTTTTCTGGTTGCACGTCATGATGAACCTCGCCGCCTTGTCCGCCGCGTCGCCGTAGATCACGCCGCCGATCTGCATCTCGGGCGGTTTGCCCTTGAGCGGCGCCGTTTTGACGACCTGCCGCTGACTCGCGACGATGCCGACCACCCATCCGTCCAGACGCGCCGTGCCGCAGAGAAGCGTCTGCCCGTAGCCCGGCTTGTACTCCGTCCAACTCTCCGCGTCCACGATGCGCGCCAGCACCTCGCGCATATCGTACGGCTGCGAGCGGCTCTCGGGAAACACCCCGCAGATGCTCTCGGGCTCAAACGCAGGAGAAGCGGGCGTGTCTCGCGTAAAGCCGTATCGCGCCAGAGGCCCACGCTTTTTGAGCAGGTCGCGGACGGTGGCGAGGCACGTCGCGTCATCGGGCATCTTGTAGTCCACCACGCCCGAGATGTCGGACTGCGTGTGCGCGCCGCCCAGCGTTTCGTTGTCGGTTTGCTCGCCGATGGCGGCCTGAACCAGAAACGGCCCCGCGAGAAAGACCGAGCCCGTGCCGTCCACGATCAGGCTCTCGTCACTCATGATGGGCAGGTACGCGCCGCCCGCGACGCAACTCCCCATGATGGCCGCGATCTGCGGCACACCCATCGCGCTCAGTTTGGCGTTGTTGCGGAAGATGCGGCCGAAGTGCTCCTTGTCGGGGAAGATCTCGTCCTGCATGGGCAGGAAGACGCCCGCCGAATCCACCAGGTAGACGATGGGCACGTGGTTCTCCATCGCGATCTCCTGCGCGCGGAGGTTCTTCTTGGCTGTGATGGGAAACCACGCGCCCGCCTTGACGGTGGCGTCGGCCGCGACGACGAGAATCAACTGGCCGTGGACGCGGCCCAGCCCCATGACCACGCCGCCTGCGGGCGCGCCGCCTTCGTCCTCGTACATGCCGCGGCCCACGAACAGGCCGAGTTCGTAAAACGGCGAGTCGTTGTCCAGCAGCGCCGTGACGCGTTCGCGGGCGGTCATCTTGCCTCTGGCGTGCTCGCGCGCGATGCTTTTCTCCCCACCGCCGCGGTGGATCTCCTCGGTCTGCACGCGCAGGCCGTCGATGATCTTGGTCATGTGCGCCATGCGGCGCTCGGTTTTGTCACCCGCCGCCAGAGGCGAGCCGAGGGGGCTGGGGGCGGTATCGAGAGCGGAGTCGGACATGCAGAGGGCGGATCGAGAGGGCCCGCAAACTACGGGCGCGGCCTCTGGCGCCTCGGCGCTCGCAGCGCGCGTCCTAGCGGGCCACGACGATGCGCAGAGAGGCCCGCTCGCCTCTAGCGACGGCGCGGATCACATACGCGCCCGGAGCGAAACCGGAGGTGCGAAGCGCGAGGTCGCCCGCGGGAGCAGGCCCGTCGTGCAACGTGGCGACGCGGCGGCCCAGCGCGTCGAACACCTCCACGACGACGGCCTCGCCTTCGGGCGCCGCGATGGAAATCCGCGTCTCGCCAGAGGCCGGGTTGGCGCTTTGCAGCGTGAGCGCGAGCGCCTCGGCCGGGCCGGGCTCGACGGGCGTGCCGACCGCGCCGAGGGTGAACAGCTCGCGCCCGGCCTCTGGCGTCTCCAGCACGACGTACACCTGGCCTCCCGCAGTCACGAGCCACGGCTGCTGGGAGCGCTCCGTGTTGAGATAGGTCGCGAGCCGGGTGGCGGTGCCGTCGCCCGCATCGCGCCAGAGGCTGTGGTCGGCGCCATCCGCGGAGGAGGTGACAGCGTGGAGCACGCCTTCTGCCAGCGCGACCGCGGGCGACAGGCGGTTCTCGCGCGCCACATCAAACAGGCCGGAGGTGGAGACGGGGCGTTCGCCCAGCGGCAGCGAGAATGCGAAGGCGGCGCCTGCCTCTGGCGAGACGCGCCAGATGTCCACGCTGCTCTCGTTGTTGAAATCCCCCCCAACTGCGAGCGCAACGCTACCATCGGTGAGTTCGGAGACGAGGGCGTGCGTGCGAAGATCGAGCGTACCGAGACCGAACGCCGGACCGATGGGCTGCGCGCCAGAGGCGTCGGCGGTGTAGAACTGGATCTCAGAGGGCGCCGCAGGTGTGTACGCGCCAAAGAAGATGCCATCGCCAAACGGCACGAGCGTTTGATTGGACGTGCCGGGGCTGAGCGCGGCGACGAGGTCTACCGTCTCGCCGCGGACAGAGTAGAGTCCCTGCGGGTCGGACTCGGCGACGAGCGCGAACGACTGGTCGCCTCGTGCGAGTGCGGTGCCGTAGAAAAACGACTCGCTGCCGTCCGACCCGTCGCCGAACGTGGCGAGCCGCGACGCCCCTTCTCCGCCAGAGGCCCAGAGCGTCGAGCCGTTCTCGGCGGAGAACAGCACGCGGTCGCGCTCGGCGGTGATGATGTAGCGCAGGCCGTCGTTTTTGCGAGGCGCCGCGCCTTCAACCTGACGGGTGCCTCTGGCGGTGCCGTCGCTGGTCCAGAGTTGGGTTTGGTTGTCGCCTCGGGCGAGAAAAAACAGGCCGTCTTCGTTTGCGGTGAGGTATCCGGCGGGGGTCGTGCCGTCGGGAAAGTCCGCCACGCGTACCGTGCCGCCGGGCGTGCCGTCCGTTTTCCACAGCGCCAGAGGCGCATCGAAGTCGTCGCTGAGAAAGAAGTAGAGCGCGCCACCCAGGCGAGCGCTCTGGAAGCTGCCTCTACCGGCCGTCGCGAGGCGATCCGCGCCCTCGCCAGAAGTGGCGAACAGGCCAAATCCCGCGCTGTCCCACGCGAGGAACACCAGGCGGTCCCCCACCTCGCCGACAGGCGTCGGGCTCGCAAACGCGGGTCCGGGGTTGAGGTCTGCGACGAGCGTTTGAGCCGCGGCCGGGCTGAGCAACGCGAGAGCAAGGGCGAGCGTAACGAGGCGCATGTCGAGGTAGGCGGTTGGTGTGCTGTAGGTACACGCCAGAGGCCGCGCGTGCCCACCGGCGCACGGGGCACATCTGCGTGCCCTAACGGGCCCGAGCGGAGACAAGCTGTTCTCGCGCGGCTGCGCGCTCACGGAGCCTCTGCGCGCCCGCCAGAGGCCAGCCTACCGCGTGACCGCGACCCGCAGCGACACCGCGCCCGAGGGGCCGACGGCGCGCACGATGTAGACGCCCGGCGCCAAACCGCGCACGTCGAACGCGAGCCCAGCCTCTGGCGCGGCACCATCGTGCAGAACCGCGACGCGGCGGCCGGTGGCGCTAAACGCCTCGACGCGCACGGGCTCGCCGCTCGGCGCCGCGAGAGCCAAGCGCACCTCGCCAGAGGCCGGGTTGGCGCTTTGCAGCGCGAGCGAGAGCGCCTCGGCAGGGCCGGGCTCGACGGGCGTGCCGACGGCGCCAAGCGTGAACAACTCCAAGCCCGCCTCTGGCGTCGCGAACGTCACGTAGAGTTGGCCTCCGGCCGTCGTGAAGCGCGGCGCGTCGTTGAGGTCTGAGGGGCCGTACTCGGCGAGGAGACGGGCGGTACCGTCCCCGGCGTCGCGCCAGAGGCCGTAGGAAAACATCCCGGTGGTCTGGTCCTCGGGCTCTTGGTACGTGACGACATGTAGGGCGCCGTCCGCGAGGGCAACCGTCGGAGCCGAGCGGTTCTCGCGCGCGGTCCTTTTGCTCAGGTTAGGCGACGAGGACAGTCCCACGGACTCCGGGAGGCGGAAGGCCAGCGCTGCGTCCTCGCCCGGGCGTGCGCGCCACACCTCGATTCCGCTTTCTCTCGATCCGACCGCGAGGGCGACGCTGCCATCGGCCAGGGCGGACACGACGTCGGTGTTGCGCAGATCCGTGGCGGGCAGGATGGGCGTCAGAGCGCGGACGCTAGTGCCATCGGTTTCGTAAAACCGAAGCGGAACACGTGAGCCTACGGATACAGATCCACGTTCATAGGCGCCGAACAGCGCCCCATCGCCGAACTGCACGAGCGTCTGATTCGAGGCTCCGACGGACAATTCTGCAACCAAGCTCGCGCCCTCCTCGCCGACGCGGTAGAGTCCTCCGGGGTCGCCCTCCTGCACCAGCGCAAGCGCGTCGTTCCCAAGGCCTAGTGCGGTGCCGTAAAAGAAGCCGCCGCGCCCTCCGCGTCCGTCGCCGAACCGTTCGACCCGAGCCGCGCTCTCATCGTCCGAGGCCCACAGCGTCGAGCCCGACTCGGCGGAAAAGAGCACGCGGTCCGACTGCGCGGTCACGATGTAGTACATGCCGTCGTTCTTGGTCGGGGCCGCGCCCTCGACCTGCCGCGTACCCGCTTCGCTCCCGTCGCTCGTCCACAACTCAGTCCCCTCTGCGCCAGAGGCCAGGAAGAACAGGCGGTCGTCGGTCGCGGCGAGGTATCCCGCGGAGAACACGTCCTCGGGAAGCGTCGCCACGCGAGCCGTGCCGTCGGGCGTGCCGTCTGTGCGCCACAGTTCGTCTGGGCGCCCGGTGTTGCCCCGCGTGAAATACAGCGTGCCGTCGAGGCTCGCGCTCTGGAAACCGCCGTAGCCCTCCGCGAGCCGTGTGGCGCCCGAGCCGGTAGTCGCGTAGATCCCCGGGCCGTCTGGGCCGCTGGCGCCGAAGACGAGTGCCCCACCGATCTCGCCCAGCGCGATGGGATGTGAGGATCCCGAACCCGGGACGAGGTCCGCGACGAGGGTCTGGGCGAAGACAGGGGCGGCGAGGAATGCGAAGCAAAAGACGAGGACGCGCACGGCACTTGAGGCTGTGAGGTGACGAACTACACGCGAGAGCCGGTGAGCACCCAGTAGTGGCTCCAGTCTCTTACGTTACCCAACGACCATGCCGGCCCACAGTTCGCGCGCGCCTCCGTCGGTGTGCCCGCATACGTAACCGTCCTCTGGCGCCAGAGGCGCCACGAGAGTTTCGGAAGCGCTTCGCGCCGCAGCGCGTCATCATCCGCCGCGCTGCGGTACGTTGCAGTTTGTCTCCCCCTACGCTCGCATGTCTACCCTTCCCGACCCCACCGACCGCGACCACCGCTGGGTCTACGCCTTTACTGGTGCTGACGCCTCTGGCGCGCCGCCAGAGGCTCGCAAGGCGCTTCTCGGCGGGAAAGGCGCCGGGCTCGCCGCGATGACGCAAGCGGGGCTGCCCGTCCCGCCCGGCTTCACCATCACGACCGAGGCGTGCGTGGCGTACCAGACGCACGGCCACCACTTTCCCGAGGGCATGTGGACACAGGCGCGCACGTCACTCAAAGGCATCGAAGCCGCGACAGGACGCGCGTTTGGGGATCCTGAAAACCCGCTGCTGCTCTCGGTCCGCAGCGGCGCTGCCGTCTCGATGCCGGGCATGATGGACACCGTTCTCAACCTCGGCCTCAACGACGAGACCGCCAGAGGCATCGCGCGGCAGACCGGCGACGCCCGCTTCGCGTGGGACGCGTATCGCCGCTTTGTCGCCATGTTCGGCGAGATCGTGATGGGCGTTGACGCCGCGCGCTTCGAGCGCGTGCTGGACCGCGCCAAGGCCCAGACCTCTGGCGGGCGCGACACGGACCTCTCGCCAGAGGCCTTGCAAGAGGTCGTGGTGCAGTACAAGCGTTTGGTCTTCGGCGAGCAGCGCGGCGTGCCGTTTCCGGACGACCCCGAGGAGCAGCTCCGCATGACCATCGCGGCCGTTTTCGACAGTTGGGACAACGACCGCGCGCGGGCCTACCGCCGCGTGCACCGCATCGCGGACGACATCGGGACGGGCGTGACGGTTCAGGCGATGGTGTTTGGCAACATGGGCTGGCAGTCCGGAACAGGCGTCGCGTTCACGCGCGATCCCTCGACGGGCGAAAAGGTGCTCTATGGCGAGTACCTGCTCAACGCGCAGGGCGAGGACGTGGTCGCGGGCACGCGCACGCCCAAGCCTCTGGCGGAGATGGAGGCCGATCTCCCGGATGCGTTCGCGCAGTTCCGCGAGATCGCCGGGCGATTGGAGGCGCACTATGGCGATGTACAGGACGTGGAGTTCACCATCGAGCAGGGTCGGCTGTGGCTGCTCCAGACGCGCACGGCCAAGCGCTCGGGCGCAGCAGCCGTCAAGGTGGCGGTGGACATGGTGGAAGAAGGCGTGATCAGTCGCGAGACGGCGATCCTGCGCGTCTCGCCAGAGGCGCTGGATGGGCTCTTGCACCCGACCGTGGATCCCGACGCCGAGGTCACTCTTTTGGCGGAGGGTTTGCCCGCGAGCCCCGGCGCGGCGACGGGTCGCGTCGTGTTCACGTCCGAAGCTGCGGAAACCCAGGCGGCCTCTGGCGAGCCGGTGATTCTGGTGCGGCACGAGACCTCGCCCGACGATTTCCACGGCATGGTCGCCTCGCGCGCCATTGTCACCGCCAGAGGCGGCATGACAAGCCACGCGGCGGTCGTGGCCCGTGGCATGGGCCTTCCGTGCGTGGCGGGCGCCGATGCGTTGGAGATCGACGCCTCTGGCGGCACGCTCCGCGCAGGCAGCCACACCGTCCTCGCGGGCGACTGGCTGACGGTCGACGGCGCGACGGGCCGCGTGCTGCTGGGACAGGTGCCGACGCGCGAGCCCGAACTGGACGAGAACTTCCACACGCTGATGGGCTGGGCCGACGAGGTGCGGCGCCTCGGCGTGCGCGCCAACGCGGACACGCCAGAGGACGCGCAAACCGCCCGCGACTTCGGAGCCCGTGGCATCGGCCTGTGCCGGACTGAGCACATGTTCTTTGGCGACGAACGCCTCGCGGCCATGCGCGAGATGATCCTCGCCGACGGGCCGGGCGAGCGCGAGGCGGCGCTGCGCAAGCTGCTCCCGCTTCAGCGTGCGGACTTCGCAGGCATCTTCCGCGCGATGGACGGCTTCCCGGTCACAGTTCGCTTGCTGGACCCGCCACTCCACGAGTTTCTTCCCAGCCTGCTCGACCTGACGGGCCGCATCTCGGAGATCAAGCTCGCGCTCCGCCACGCGGATTCTCTCGCGGACATGGACCGCTTGCTGGACGAGTCCGACACCGCCCGCTCCCTCTTGCGCCAGGTCGAGCGCTTGCACGAGACCAACCCGATGCTGGGCCTGCGCGGCTGCCGCCTGGGATTGCTCTACCCCGAGATTACGCGGATGCAGGCGCAGGCCGTCTTCGAGGCTGCCGCCGACTGCAAAGCCTCTGGCGTGGACGTGCAGCCGGAGGTCATGGTGCCGCTCGTCTCAGTCTCGGCAGAGTTGAAGGACCAGGGCGCTGTCGTGCGCGAGGTCGCCGCTGAAGTGTTCGCCGAGCGCGGCGTGAGCGTGGACTACTTGGTCGGCACGATGATCGAGCTGCCGCGCGCGTGCCTCACCGCGGGCGCCATTGCCGAGCACGCCGAGTTCTTTTCCTTCGGCACCAACGACCTGACGCAGACCACCTTCGGTCTCTCGCGCGACGACGCGGGCCGCCTCCTCTCCACCTACGTCGACCGCGGCATCCTCCGCGCCGACCCGTTCCAGGTGCTGGATCAGGAGGGCGTAGGCCACCTCGTGCGCCTCGCGACGGAGAGCGGACGCGAGGCGCGTCCCGGACTCAAAGTCGGCGTCTGCGGCGAGCACGGCGGCGAGCCGGAGTCGGTCGCGTTTTTCCACCGCGTGGGGCTGGACTACGTGAGTTGCTCGCCGTTTCGCGTGCCCATCGCGAGGCTGGCGGCGGCCCACGCGGCGCTAGCCTAGCGCCAGAGGCCTCTGGCAGGTGGCCTCTGGCGCATAAAAATGCCCGGCCTCTCGCGAGAGGCCGGGCGGAAAACGCTTGGACGCCAGAAGCACGGCCGTGCCGGAGGCACAGCGGCGCCAGAGGCACAGCGGCGCCAGAGGCACAGCGGCGCCAGAGGCTAGATGAACGCCGACATCTTGAGCATAATCGTCTGGCGGTCCTCGCCGGTCTCGGCGTGGATCAGGTTGACCATCTGCTTGAGGTCACCGCGCGCCTTTTTGAGGTCGCCGTCGTCGAGGTTTTCCCAGGTCGACTGGATCTGGCTGCGCATCCGCGTCCAGTTGTCCTCCATGCGCTCTTTGTTGCTGCTCATCTCGTCTCGGGGGGTCTGTGCCGTGCCTGTGGCCTGCGGCGTTCTACACGTGTGCGGGTTCTAATCTACGGGAAACGCGCCCTCTCCCCCAACCGCTGGACCTTCACGCGTCCGGTTTGCGCGCCACCCAGTGGATGCGCTCGCTCGCGCTCGTGGCGTCCTCGGTCGAGAACGCGTCGTAGGCGGCCTCTGGCGCCAGAGGCGAGGCGTCGAAAAGCGCCTGCAATTCCTCTAGCGAGTACGCGCGCTGGACGTGCGTCTCGGAGTGGCTCTGGCCCTCGGCTGACAGGTCGAAGACGGTCGTGTGGAGGCGTGTCTCGGGGTCGTAGGAGCCCGCGCGGGTGTACGCGAACGCATCGGCGCGGCCCTCGTCATCGAACTCGCCGACGTGGTTGAGCGAGTTGGCGGGCGTGCTCTGGTCCACGATGAACACGCCACCCGGGCGCAGCGCAGCGTGGACGTGCCGCAGCAGCGTCGCGATCTGGCGCTCGTGCAAGAGGTAGTTCAGGCCGTCGTACACGAGCACGATGGCGTCCGCCAGAGGCCCTGGAATCGGGTCGGCGAAGACGGCGTGGGCAAAGGCGATCTCGGCGCCCTGTCTGGCGGCTTTGCGCTGCGCCACCTCTACCATCGCGGCCGAGCCGTCGTAGCCGCGCAGGTCGAAGTCGTCCAGCCGCGAGAGCGCGAGCGCGAGCGAGCCCGTCCCGCAGCCGATCTCGACGAGCGCGCTGGCCTCTGGCGCGTGGCGCTGCAACAGTTCGTAGACGTAGTCGGCCCAGCCGTCGTAGTCGACGTGGGCCATGACGGCGTCGTAGCCGAGGGCGAGGCGGGAGTAAGGATCGGCCACGAGGCGAGGGGGGGTGTGCCGCAAGATCGCGCTCGCCAGAGGCCTCTGGCGCTCGGTTCCGAGTAATGCTGCGTCCCGCTCGCCTCTGGCGCCAGAGGCCTGTGGCGCTGGGACCGGGCAACCCGGCGGCTCGGCCCTACGGGAGATCGCATGCAACGCCAGAGGCTGAGCGCTGGAACGGGCCTCTGGCGGAACAAAAATCGCGGCGCGTCTCCTCATCCTCATCCCTCATCCCTCATCCCTCATCCCTCATCCCTCATCCCTCATCGCGCACATTTGCGCCGCCACGCGCACGGCCTCGGCAAAGCTGGAATCGTCCGCGTGGCCCTGGCCCGCGATGTCGAAGGCCGTGCCGTGATCCGGGCTCGTGCGCACAATGGGCAGGCCGAGCGTGAGGTTGACGCCGCCGCCCATCGCGAGGGCTTTGAACGGCGCGAGGCCCTGGTCGTGATACATCGCGAGCACGGCGTCGACGCGCGCCCACGAGCCGCGGCCGAAGAAGGCGTCTGCGGGGAACGGGCCTCTGGCGTCGATGCCGCGGGCGCGGGCGGACTCGATCGCGGGCGCGACGACCGTCAGGTCTTCCATGCCAATCACGCCGCCGTCGCTCGCGTGCGGGTTGAGCCCGAGCACGGCGATGCGGGGTTCGGCGACGCCCAGCCTCTGGCGCAGGCCTGCCGCGAGCGTGTCCAGAACGGTCGCGATGCGCTCGCGCGTGACGAGTGCGGCCACGCGGGCCACAGGCTCATGGACGGTCACGAGCGCGACGCGGAGCGGGCCGCGGTCGAGCGTGGCGGCGAGCACCATCACCACATCGGGCGCGCCAGTGCGGTCTTGCAGGTACTCGGTGTGGCCGGGAAAGGCGACGCCTGCGAGCGAGATGGCCTCTTTGGACAGCGGCGCTGTGACCATGCCGTCGGCCTCGCCTGCGAGACAGGCGTCGCAGGCCCGCGCGACAGCGCCGATGGCCGCTTGACCTCCTTCCGCCGTCGTGCGGCCCCACTCGTAGGCGCCCGCGCCGCCAGTGTCAACGACTGCCAGTGCGGCCTCTGGCGTGTCGTCCGCGAAGGCGTTCACGCGCGCGACCGGACCCAGACCGAGCGCCTCGGCCTGCGCTTCCACCACCGCCGCTGGACCGACAGCAACGAGCCGCGCCAGAGGCCTCAGCTCAGGGTCTCGCGCGGCCTTGAGGATGATTTCGGGGCCAATCCCGTTGGGATCGCCAAGCGTGAGCGCGAGGATCGGGCGCATGGGCCTCTGGCGAGTGGTACAGCCTCTGGCGCCAGAGGCTAAGGGGCTAGCTCAGAGGGATGCAGACGCGGCGGTTGGTCTCGCTGCGCTCGCGCGAGTCGATGTCGAACTCGATCAGGCGCACGATGCCGATGTCCAGGCCGGAGGCGACGAACTCGGGCCCTTGCTCGCAGTCGACGCCGGCGAGGTCTGAGGCCTGGGTCGTGGTGCGCTCCAGCGTGCCAAAGAGCAGGCCACCGTCGGCGATCTCGACGGTGTCGCCTTCGTACGCGTCGCGCAGCGCGACCGCGTCGCCGTCGGCCAGATCGAGCGCGACGAGTGTGCGCCCGGCCTCGCCCGTGGCGCGGTCCAGAAAGAGCACGTCGCCCTCGATGCCCGCGAACGTGTCGGCCTCGTCCTCGACGGTCACCACGCGCGCGCCAGAGGCGTCGCACTGCGCACGGCCTTCGCCCTCGGCGCGGGCTACGATGGAAACTTCGTCTCCGCGAGGCTCTCCCCTCTCGCCCAGATCACCTCTTGGCGAGACGCGCGCGACATGGCTCGCGTAGACGTAGCAGACCGTGCCGTCGCCCAGGTCATAGGCGGCCTCTGGCGCGCTCGCGCCCAGAAAGCCGGGGTTGACGCCGTCGAGTTGGCCATCGGCCGAGGCACCGGCGGGAAGCTCCACACCGACGGTTGCGTCGGGGTTGGAGCCGTCGGCGGCGGGCGCGTCCGGGGCCTGCTCGCAGGCGGCGAGGACGAGAAGGGCGAGCGGCGCGAGGCGCCAGAGGGGCTTCGTCATGGGTCCAGGGAGTGGGTCCAGAGAGAGGGGTGCGCCACGATACGGCGCGGGAGGGGCGAGGGTTTGTCAGGCCATGCCGGAGACGGCGTCGAGCAGGAGGCGCACGCCGAAGCCGCTGGCGCCCTTCGGGTGGACACCGTAGGACGAGTCGAAGAAGGACGGCCGCGCGATGTCGAGGTGGAGCCACGGGTAGGCGGGCTCGCCGCTGGCGTCGCGCGTGAAGTGGTCGAGGAAGGCGGCGGCGGTAATCGTGCCCGCCATCGCGCCGCCCACGTTTTTGAGGTCGGCTACGTCGCTTTTGAGCTGCGCGGCGTAGTGCGGAAACAGCGGGAGCGGCCACACGCGGTCGCCAGAGGCTTCGCCTGCGGTCACGAACTGTGCCGTGAGCGCGTCGCGGCCGTCGCCCTCGCGCGTGACCGCCGCGGCCACGCGCTCGCCGAGCGCCACGCCCTGCGCGCCGGTCAGCGTCGCGACCGAAACGGCGAGGCGCGGGCTCAGGCCTCTGGCGTAGGAGAGCGCATCCGCCAGAAGCATCCGGCCTTCGGCGTCGGTGTTGAGCACTTCGACGGTCGCGCCGGAGTGCATCGGGATCACGTCGCCGGGGACGTAGGCGCGCACGCCGGGGCGGTTGTCGGACATGGGAATCAGCGCGATGGTGTGCACCGGCACGTTCAGCCGCGCGAGTGCCAGCATCGCGCCGTAGACGGCTGCGCTGCCGCCCATGTCGGCCTTCATCTTGTCCATCGAGTTCTTGGTCGGCTTGAGCGAAAGCCCGCCGGTGTCGTACGTCACGCCTTTGCCCACCAGCACGACCGGCGCCGCGCCGCTCTCGCCAGAGGCAGATCCGCCAGAGCCCTCTGGCGCGTGCTCGATGACGACGAACCGCGGCGGGTCGAGGCTGCCGCGGTTGACCGCCAGAAGCCCGCCCATGTTTTCTTGTTCGATCCGCGCCTTGTCCCACACCTCCACGCGCAGACCGACGGCCTCGGCGCCCTCCCGCATGGCATCCGCCAAGTCGGCGGGCATCTTCTCGTCGGGCGACATGTTGACCAGGTCGCGCGCGGCATTGGTGGCCTCGGCGCGGACGCGGGCGGCGTTCTCATCCGCAGCCTCTGGCGCACGGACGCTTACCTGAGCCTCTGGCGGCGCGTCGGGCGCCGTCCGGTAGCGGTCGAAGCGGTAGGCGCCCAGCAGAAACCCTTCCAGCGCGGCCTCGCCTCGGGCGGCATCGGGCGCGTCCAAGATCACGCGCTCGGCTTTCACGCCAGAGGCCGTCTTCGAGGCGCTCGCGCCGCTCCACCGCCAAGATTCCAACCCCTCCACCTCTTTCGCGAGCGGCACGATGGCCACGCGCGCCGGTCCGCTCGCGGGATAGAACGACGCCGTGCCGCCAGAGGCGAGCGCGTCGGCGGCAGCAGACTGCGCGCCCGGCCCGAACGCCTCGGCCCAGGCCTCGGGCGCGGTCTCGCCGTCGAGGAAGAGGACGAGCAGGTCGGCGTCGAGGTCGGAAAGCGGGGTCATGCGGGTGCGGATGGTGGGGGGTGGAAAGATCGCGGTCGCCAGAGGCAGGAGTTGCCTGAGCCTCTGCCGCGCGTCGAGGTAGGGACACCATGCATGGTGTCCGCACGGGTCGACGCGCCGCGCGAGGCCTCTGGCGCCAGAGGCGGCTCCGCCTACCGGTTCTTCTGGAACTGTGCGAGCAGCGCGAGTTCGTCTTCGGACAGCTCGTGGCCTTGCTCGGCCTCGACAACAGCCTCTGGCGGCGCGGCGACGTGCGCGGGCGCCGCGTTGATGGCGTCCCGACGTACTTCCTCCAGCGGACGGTTCTTGACGTACGCGCCAGAGGCGTTCGCGTGGCCGCCGCCGCCGTAGCGGCCCGCCCAGCCATTGATGGGGCAGTCGCCTTTGGAGCGAAACGAGATCTTGATGCCGCTCAGTGTCTCCAGGAAGATCACCGACGCGACCGCGCCTTCCATCGCGAGGGCGTACTGGATCAGGCCCTCGGTGTCCTGGAAGTCGGCGCCAGAGGCGCTCAGCATCTCCTGCGAAACCGTCATCGACGTGAGGCGGCCGTCGTAGTGGCTGCGGATGGAGCCCAATGCGCGCCCCAGAAGGCGCAGGGCCTCTGGCGTCTTGCCGTCGTACAGCGCGACGTGAATGGGCTCGGGCTTGAAGTCGCCGCGCTCCAGCAGGTCCGAGATGATGGCGTGCGTGCGAGGCGTCGTCGAGCCAAAGCGGAACGAGCCGGTGTCGGTCATGATCGCGACGTAGAGCGCCGTCGCGATGGCGCGGTCGATGGCGTCCGGGTCGTGACCCGCAATGAGGTCGTAGACGATCTCGCCTGCAGCGGCGGCATCGGTGCGCACACACGAGGCCGTGAACCACGTTTCTGGGTCCGGGTGGTGGTCCAGCAGGTAGACCGGCTTGCCCGCCTCGGCGGCGGCTTTGAACGGCCCGCCGACCGTTCCCAGGCGGTGCTCAGCGTTGGTGTCTACCACCAGCAGCACGTCAGCGCCCGCGATGAGTTCGGCGTGGCTCAGCGCGCCGACATCGTAGGGCCGCACGAGTTTTTTGGGCTGCTCGTCCAGCAGCCAGCGCAGCGGCTTGGGCTCGGGATCGGCGTTGAGGCAGTACACCGCTTTGCCCATGCCACGCAACCACCGCCCGACGGCGATCTCACTGCCCAGCGCGTCGCCGTCCGGCCGGATGTGCGTTGCGATGACGACGCGCTGCGCCGCCAGAAGCGCGTCGCGGATGGTGGCGAGGTCGGGCGAGTCGTGGACGAGCATGGGTGGGCAAGAGGGGGCGCCGAAGCTACGCGCCGCCCTCGCCGCGGCTCCCCACACCGCCAGAGGCCTCTGGCGATCCGCCTGGAGTTCACGCGGTGTGGGTTCTGCTGGATCTCTGAGTTGACGCTGCGCTCGCCTCTGGCGCTGGGAGCCTCTGGCGTGGCGCAGTGCTCGGCGTGTAGAACCCCCTGAGAACGCTCGGGGCGTTGCTCCCGACTGCCGCCAGAGGCTCTCCAAGGTGCCGCGCGCTGACCGTGCATTCAAGGGTCGCGTTCTCTGTCCCCCTCAAAGCGGGGACAGTTCAGACGGTGCCTCTGGCGAGACATCCCGCCATCTCAGACCCAGGAGGCGACCGCGGTGTGGATTGTCCCCCTGTTTAGGGGGACAGAGGATGCGACCATCCCAAACCCCACCGTGCTCATGTGTTCGAGACACGCCAGAGGCCGGACCAAAGCGTAAAGCGGAGCATCCTCGGGGGGGCCCAGCCGGGCACCGCGACACGCCAGAAGCCTCTGGCGATGAGACCGACTTCCCGTTATGCACTTCTGACGGACGCCAGAGGCTCAGGACGCCGGGCGGCCCTCGTCCTTCATGCCTTCCAAGCGCCGTGTGTCGACGGCCTGCAGCGCCTCTTCCATCTGCTCGTCCTCCACGTCGCGGCCCGTCACGGTGACGATGTAGCGGCCTGCCACGAGCACGCTCAGTTCGCCGCCTCGCCGCTCGGTGTCGTACTTGCGGTAGCCGCGGTGGTCCTGGTACGTGATCGTGCGCTCGTATGAGGTGCCGGTTTCCTTGTCCACGTCCATCATGGCCCACGGCGCGCCGAACATGGCGACGCTGGGCAGGCCGCCCAGGTCCATCACCTTGAGAACGATCCGGCCGTCTTCGCCCTCGGTCTGGTACGTCGCGGAGCGCTCCGAGATGGAGTAGGCGCCGCCCATGCTGTTGGTCTCGCCAGAGGTCTCGGTCTGCGCGAAGCCCGCGGCCTCCTCGGGCAGCATCTCGGCCAGCACGCGGTGGTTGACGGGCTCGGCGGGAGCCGTGTTGGCGGCCTCCTCCATTTGCTCGGCCATGTCCTTGAGTGCCCCCATGCCTTCCATAGCCTGACCAATGCCTGTCTTGGGGCCGCCGGTGTTCTCGACCGAGTCCGAGGAGACATCGTCTCCGCCGCAGGCGGTGAGGGAAAGCGCGAGAGTGAAGACGAGAAGTCGGGAGAGCATCGGAAGCGAGGGAGGTTCACCCATCTCTACGGGATTTGGCCGCGGCGCCCGTCACGCGCGCCTCTGGCGGGGGCAAGGGGCAAGGGGCAGAAGCTGCGCGGCCTCTAGCGTGGCGGCGAGCCTCTGGCGTGGCGGCGAGCCTCGGCGTGGCGGCGAGCCTCTGGCGCCAGAGGCGGAACAAAAAACGCGGCGCCCCTCCTCATCCCTCATCCCTCATCCCTCATCCCTCATCCCTCATCCCTCATCCCTCATCCCTCATCCCTCATCCCGCCAGAGGCCTCTGGCGGCGGCGCTACCTTCGCGGGCCTCCTCCCTCGCGCGCTATGCCCGTCTCCATCCGCCGTGTGCAAAACGGCTCCGACCGCCGCACATTCCTCGACTTCCCGTACAGCCACTACGCCGGGGCGACGCACTTCGTCCCGCCGCTGCGGATGGACCAGGCCAACGTTCTCAACCCCAAGAAGAACCCGTTCTTCGAGCACGGTGAGATCGAGCAGTTTCTAGCCGTGCGCGACGGCGAGACCGTCGGGCGAATCGCCGCGATCAAAAACGGCAAGCACTTGGAGAAGTACGCCGATGGCAACGGCTTCTTCGGCTTCTTCGAGACCATCGAGGACTACGCCGTAGCCGAGGCGCTGCTGGACGCCGCGAGCGACTGGCTGCGTGGTAAGGGGCTCACAGGCATGCGCGGCCCCACCAACCCGAGCATGAACGACGTGGCCGGGCTGCTCGTGGACGGCTTCCACCGCCCGCCCGCCATCCTGCTGCCGTACAACTACCCGTACTACGAGGAGTACCTGACCCGCTACGGCTTCGAGCGCGCGATGACGATGTGGGCCTTCTACGTCCACGAGGCGTACATCAACGCCGACCGGATGGCGCGAGGCGCAGCCATCGTGCAGCGCCGCAACCCCGGCGTGACGGTCCGCACGCTGGACATGGACCGATTCGACGAGGACATCGCGACCGTAATGGAGATCTACAACGTGGCCTGGGCCGAGAACTGGGGCCACGTGCCCTACACCGAGCACGAGGCGCTGCATCTCGCGAAAGAGCTCAAGCCGGTCATCGAGAAAGACATCTTCCTCATCGCCGAGTTGGACGGCGAGCCGGTGGCCTTTGCCGCATCCCTGCCCAACCTCAACCGCGCGCTTAAAAAGCTGCCCACCGGTCGCCTACTCCCGCTCGGGCTTCCCAAGCTGCTGGGTACAATCAAGGCCGGTGGCATCTACGAGATCCGTATGGCGCTCATGGGCATCCTCCCCGAGCACCGCAACGCGGGCCTGGACGCGCTGCTCATCCACCAGACCATCGTCAACGGGCGCGAGAGTGGCTACGAGGCTGCCGAGTTGAGTTGGGTGCTGGACAACAACGCCTCGCTCGTCAACTCGCTGGAGAAGCTGGGCTGTGCCCGCGACAAGGAGTACGCCATGTTTGAGAAAGAGCTGGGAGCCACGAGCTAGAAGTTGGAGTTCCGTGCCCTACTCTTCAGCACAGCCCGCCCCGAGCCTCTGGCGCCAGAGGCGCGCACGCATCTCCTCTGGCGACCTCTCTTCTTCCAGTCCCATGTCCCCCGTCTCCCCGCAATTCGTCTACTTCGACCTCGATGACACGCTGCTCGACCACCGGTTAGCCGAGCATCGCGCACTCGCCGATCTTCACGCCGACCACGAGGAGCACCTGGGACACATTGCGTTCGCGGACTTCCACGTAGCCTACCGGAAGCACAACGGGCCGCTCTGGCGAGACTACGGGCGCGGCCAGATCACCAAGGAGGAGCTCAAGCGCTTGCGCTTTGCCCACACGCTCGGCGCCCTCGGCGTGAGCACGCTCGACTCCGATGCCGCCTCTGACGCGTATCTGGATCGCTACTCTGCACACTGGGAGTGGAGCGCGGGCGCTCGCGAGGCCTTCCACGCCGTAGCGGATGCGCTGCCGGTCGGGGTTCTGACCAATGGGTTCAAGGAGCAGCAGCGAGCCAAGCTGGCGCACTTGCCAGAGATCGAAGCGCGGTGCGCGCCAGAGACCGTCCTCATCGCAGAGGAGATCGGCGCGTGGAAACCGACGCCTGCCGCCTTTGCCCTCGCGACCGAGCGCTCGGGCGTGCCGCCAGAGGCCATCCTGTACGTCGGCGACTCGCTGCACTCCGACGTGATCGGCGGGACCGAGGCGGGCTGGACGGTCGCGTGGTACAACGGCGACGCTGAGCACGACGACTTCGGGAAGCGAGCATTTACCGACTGGGCGGACGTGCTGCGCCTCGCCAGAGGCTAGAGCTCGACCGTGAGCCCTCGCGTGGCATCGAACGCGCCTTCGGCCTGCGTTGTGGCACCGCCGGAGAGAGGTTCGAGCGTCGCCTCGAACGTGCCGATCACGCGGTCGTCGTCGGCGCGGGTGAGTGTGACGCTGCCCGCCGTCGCTACCAGCCCGCTTTCTGTCCCGAGCACATCGATGTAGACCAGCCCGAGGCCTCTGGCGCCTCCGAGCGTAAACGTACCAGTGCGACTGAGAGCGTCCTCGTCCTCGCCAGAAAGCGAGAGGCTGCGCGTCGGAAATCCCGAGGGCACCATCGTGAGACCGACAAACACGGAGCCGTCCGGGTTCGTCTGGCGCATGATGCGCGCCGAGCCCGCCAGTTCCAGCGTCGTAGCGCCTGTAAGTGACGCCTCGAACTGGCCTCTGGCGACGAGACCGCTACCGTTAGAGTCGCAGGCGGCGAGCGAGAACAGGACAAAGGCGAGGAGCAGGAGGCGCATGGGCTCAGATGCAGGAGAGCCCCACGCTACGACGCGCGCCAGAGGCCGTCAAGCCTCTGGCGGTTACCCCAGCCCGAGCTGCTGCAGAAAGATGCCCACGACCGCCGGGTACAGCGCGATGGTCAGGATCACGCCGCCGAGCGCGCCGCCCAGGTGCGCCTCGTGCGCGATCCGGCCTCCGCCCTGCTTGGAGGAGTAGATGCTCAGCCCCACGTACAGAACGGCGAACAGGATCGCCGGCATCGGGATCGCGAAGAAGACGTACAGCAGCTCGAACGGCGCGAAGAGCACGAACGAGAACAGCACGCCCGAGATCGCGCCAGAGGCCCCGACGGCGGAGTAGTTGGGATCATCCTTATGGCGCCAGTACGTCAGCGCGTTGGCCGCCAGTTCGCTGCCCACGTAGACCGCGAGGAAGCGCCACGGCCCCATCACGCCCTCGATCAGCGGCCCAAAGAAGAACAGCGTGATCATGTTGAACGCGAGGTGCGCCAGCCCCACGTGCACCACACCCGCGGTAAACCAGCGCCCCATCTCCTGCCTCTGGCGCACGAGGTAGGGCCGAAACGACCACTTGCCGATGATGCTCGGGTCTACCAGCAACGAGTACGCACCGACGAGAACGTTAAGCGTCAGGAAGAAGAGCGTGACGGGCGTCTGGAGAAGTTGGGTGAGCGCTTCCATGTGGGGGCGTAAGGAGGACGGCTAAGTTACCGGCATGACGCGACGCCTCTGCCTCCTGCTTCTGCTCTTCGCGCCTCTGGCGATGCTGCCTCTGGCTGGGTGCGCGGACGCCAGCGACGAACTGGTCGGCACGTGGCGGCAGACGAGCGCAGACGAGGACGGCATTACGACGCGCTACACATTTTTTGCGGATGGCCGCGCGCAGATCGTCGTCCGGCCGGATGTGGGCGCCGCGCAGACGTTCACGGCGCGCTACCTCCTCCGCTCCGATTCGCTGCTCACGCTACGCGACGCGCAGGGCGCCGAGCAGTTCGTGGCGCGCATCTCCGGCAACTCGCTGGAGCTCAGCAGCCCCGTCACCGGCCTCCGCACGACGCTGCTGCGCGTGGGCGGCTAGCCTCTGGCGCCAGAGGCGCAGGGCATTTCAGAGCACCGCGCCAAACACCGTGCCCGTCGCCAGAGGCCACTGGCGACGCCCGGGGGTTGAGGCGAGGGCCTTCAGGTGTCGAGTTCTGTTTGCAGGAGGGGCCTCCGTCCACGTTCTTGGGGAGTCGGATCCCCCGAAGCCCTGGCAGTCCCCTCGCGCGCCTCCGTCTCCATGCGGTTCCCCCTCGTCGTTCTCCTCGTCGTATGCGTCCTAGGCTGCGATCAGGCAGAGGACCCTCCCGCAGTCTTCCCACCCATCGAGGGCACGTTTACCGACGGCTTCGAGCTCGCCCAGAGCATCGAAGACCTGTTGGCCCCGGACGGCTCGCGGTGGACGCACGTGCAGCGCACCCCAGCCTCCAACCGCGTCGAGATCACGACCGAGCGCAGCCGCTCGGGACAGCGGTCCGTTCGCATGGTGGCGGGGGCGTACGACGGAGAGACAGCGTCTAAAGCTGACCTGGAGCTCGAGCGGCTGGAGCTTCGGGAGGGCGACCGGGTGTGGGTCGAGTTCTGGACGTGGATGGCCGAGAGCGCCGAGACACGCAATGTGTTCGTGTGGGACCTCGAAGCCCCGCAAACCTGCACGGACGGCGACGCCTGCCCCGCCGAAGGGACGGGCTCCGTCTGCCCGGCGCCCGGGCGCAGGCTCTACCTCAGCGGCTCAGACGGCCGCGCCTTTACATCGGACCTCGGGAAGTGGTGCCGCGGGGCCACCTTCCGCGCACCGGCTTCCACGTTCGAGACGGAGCGCTGGGTGCGGATCCGGATCGACATAGAGCTACAGAGCACCGCCAACGGCCGGCTACAGGTGTACCAGAACGACGCGCTCGTCCTCGATGAAACGGGCGTCACACTGCCCAGAGCCGACGCGGTCTACACCCGGATGCAGATCGGCATCACGGCCAACGGGAGCACGACGGCCTCCAACGAGCTCTTCCTCGATGACGTGTCCGTGTGGACGGAGCCCCCCGGCTGGTAGTCCGGCACGCGCCTTCGCCGCCCACGCGCCACGGCGCCCGCGGCCTCACCAGAGGCCTCTGGCGCCAGAGGCTACAGGGTGGGCTCCACCCACCGCCAGAGGTCGTCGATGCCACGTTTGGTGTTCGCCGAGGTCGTCACGACCGGCAGTTCGAGGCCGAGATCCTTGAAGTGCTTGCGCGCCGTCGCCTCCGCTTTGGGCCGCGTGTTGCCCGAGAGCTTGTCACCTTTGGTGAGCGCCACGATGTGCGGCGCCGCGCTTTCGCGCAAGAGGAGCGCGAGTTCGGTGTCCAGCTTGGTCGGCGGGTGGCGGCCGTCGACGAGGTGCACGATGGCGCGAAGCTGACCCGTCTCCGCGCGGTCAATGGCATACTGCCCGATGAGTTGCTGCCACTTCGCTCTCACCTTCTGCGACACCTTGGCGTAGCCGTAGCCCGGCAGGTCGACTAGAAAAAAGCCGCCCTGGCCCAGCGGACCGTCCTGCTGCTCGTGGCGCCCGTTGATGCGGTAGAAGTTGAGCGCCTGCGTCTTGCCCGGCGTGCCAGACGTGTGCGCGAGCGCCTTACGGCCCAGCATTGCGTTGAGCAGCGAGCTCTTGCCCACGTTGGAGCGGCCGAGGAAAGCCACCTCTGCGGTGCCGTCGCCGGGCATGTGCTCCCACGAGGGTGCGGCGGTGACGAACTGGGAGGACTTGATGATCATGGGTCGGCGGGTGTCAGCCTCTGGCGCCAGAGGCACGAGGGGTCAGGATCTCTAGGCAGGAAACGACCTGTGCGACAAGCCGCGCGTGCGTCTGCCACGCCCCAGTGTACTCGCCAGAGGCCCTCGTGTGAGTGCAGCCTCTGGCGACAAAAAAGCCGCCGGTCCCGAAGAACCGGCGGCCTCAAACGTGCGAAGCGAGAGCTACGCGACGGCGTCGAAGTGCGCCTTGACGGTGTCGCCGAGCGTCGAGAGGTTCTCGACCGTCGTGACGCCTGCGTCGCGCATGGCTTCGAGCTTGGCCTCGGCCGTGCCCTTGCCGCCGCTGACGATGGCGCCGGCGTGACCCATGCGGCGTCCGGGAGGTGCCGTACGGCCCGCGATGAAGCCGAAGACGGGCTTCTTGACGTTGGCCTTGATGTAGGCTGCGGCCTCCTCCTCGGCGGCGCCGCCGATCTCGCCGATCATCACGATGGCCTCGGTCTCGGGGTCCGCGTCGAACAGCTTGACCGCGTCGATGAACTGGGTGCCGATGATCGGGTCACCGCCAATACCGACGGCCGTGCTCTGGCCCAGGCCTGCGCGCGTGAGCTGGTCGACGGCTTCGTAGGTGAGCGTGCCACTGCGGGACACGACGCCGACGTTGCCCGGCGAGAAGATCATCGTCGGCATGATGCCGACTTTGACCGAGTCACCCGGCGTGAGCACGCCCGGGCAGTTGGGCCCGATCATGCGGACGCCGCGGCGCTCCAGGGCGGGCTTGACCGGAATCATGTCCTGCACCGGGATCCCCTCGGTAATGCAGATGATGAGCTCGACGCCTGCATCGGCAGCCTCCAGAATCGCGTCGGCCGCGAACGGCGGCGGCACGAAGATGACAGACGTGTTGGCGCCGTCCTTCTCGACCGCCTCGCGGACCGTGTTGTAGACCGGCCGGTCGAGGTGCTTGCCTCCACCCTTGCCGGGCGTGACGCCTGCGACGACGTTGGTGCCGTACTCCATCATCTGCTCGGCATGGAAGGAGCCCTCCTTGCCAGTAAAGCCCTGGACGACGAGGCGAGTGTTCTTGTTGACGAGGATGCTCATGCTGGAGAAGTGGAGTCTAGAAGGTGTGCCGGGACAATTTCACCCCGCGGCGTGCGCGAGACACGTAGGAAACGACGAAGCCCGGCGCCAGAGGCACAACATGCAAAGGCGCAAACTACCAGAGCGCAAACCGGCCAGGCCTCTGGCGGACCGTGCTCTGGCTAGCCCGTAGCTCCGACAAAAAGGCTTCTTGCCTCTGGCGCCAGAGGCGAGCGGAAGTCTAGGCGCTGGGCGCCTGCCCCTCGGCCGGGGGTGCCACTGGCGGGACCGGTGCGGCCTGCTGCGCGGGCGGCGGCACAGCCTGCTGCGGCGCGACGTAGTGGGTCTGCTGCGCGACCTGGCGCGGCTTGGTGTCGGTCACGTTCAACTCTTGCTTGATGTCGTTCGTGGCGTCCTTGAACTCGCGGATGCCTTTCCCGAGGCCGCGCGCGATCTCAGGAATGCGCTTGGCTCCGAAGACGAGCAGGATGGCGAGCATGATGGCAGCGATCTCCCAGGGTCCGAGCATAGCAGTGGGCCGATGGTGGCCAGTTTGTGCGTGTGCAAAGGTACGGACGGCCTCTGGCGAGGCTCCCGATCCACCGCGACTTCGCACGCATGGGTCTCGCGAGCGGCGAAGCCTCTGGCGCCAGAGGCGTAGTTTCGCACACGCCAACACACCCCAGATGCCCCTCACTCGCGACGACATCCTCGCCTGGCCCAAAGCCGAGCTCCACTGCCACCTGGACGGCTCGCTGCGGCTCTCCACCATGCTCGACCTCGCGCGCGAGCAAGGCAAGCTCGACCTCCTCCCTGCCGATACTGAGGAGGGCATGGCGGACGAGCTCCAGAAGATCGACCGCAGCGCCACGCTAGAGGAGTACCTCGCGTGGTTTGGCTACTCGATCCCGCTGATGCAGACCCGCGACGCGCTGCACCGCATCGCCTACGAGCTCGCGGAGGATGCCGCACAAGAAAACGTGCGGTACATGGAGGTCCGCTACGGCCCGGTTCTGCACACCGACGAAGGCCTCACGATGTGGCAGGTCAACGACGCCGTGCTGGCGGGACTCGCCGATGCCGAGCGCGACCACGGCATCAAAACCGGACTCATCGTCTGCGGTCTGCGTGACCGGCGCGAAAGCGCGAGCCTGGCGCAGGCCGAGCTCGCTGCCAGCTACCGCGACCGCGGCGTGCTCGGCTTCGACCTCGCCGGAGGCGAGAGTGGCAACCCCGCCGAGATGCACGGCGCGGCATTCTACCTCGCGCGGAAGGAACTGCTCAACATCACCGTCCACGCGGGCGAGAGCTTTGGCCCGGCCAGCATCCGGCAGGCGCTGTTCAAGTGCGGCGCGCACCGCATCGGCCACGGCGTGACGCTGGGCCAGGACCCCGAGCTCCTGCGCTACTTCGTGGACCGCCAGATCCCGCTGGAAGTCTGCCCCACGAGCAACGTGCAGACGCACGTGGTGGCGAGCTACGAGGCGCACCCGGTCGCGGAGTACTGCCGCGCAGGCGTGCCGGTGACGATCAACACCGACAACCGCCTCTTCTCGCACACGACGGTCACAGACGAGCTCTGGCTCGCCCACACGCGCTGCGGCATCCCCGCCGACGCTCTCCGCGAGATCGCGCTCAACGGCTTCCGCTACGCCTTTCTGCCGTGGCCCGAGAAGCAGTCGCTCCTCTCCCAGGTCACCCGCGAGCTCGCGGGCGAGGCCTAGCCTCTGGCGCGATGCCTCGGTTTCTCTCGCTTCCCCTTCTCGCTCTTCTGTTTGCCGCGTGCGCCGACGCGCCCGAGACCACTCCCGCCACGCCAGAGGCCTCTAGGGAGACCGTCTCCGGCTTCGACGCGCAGGGGTGGCTGGCGGAGGCGAGGGGGCTGCGGGTCGATGCTGTGGGCTTCGAAGCGCCAGAGGACGAAATGGACGACCCTGGGCAAAGTGAGGCCGAAACGCTGCGCGCACAAGCGCTCGCTGCCGAACTGGACGAGGCGGTCGGGTGGAGACGCGCCTGCGACACGCTATATCGACGAGGACGGCGCGCCCGTCTACGAGCCCACCGCGCCCGAGGACGCGCACTGGGCGCGCGGCACGCTCGACGTCGGCCTGGTGACAGAGACGGAAGCCGTGGTGGCGGTGACCTGCTCGTTCGGTGCCTACCAGGGTTACTACGCCCTCGTTCACATCCGCGGCGACCGCGCCACGCTGCTCCGCGCCCCTGCGACCAGCGAAACCGGACAGCCGATGGACGCCTCCGACGCCACCTTCTCGACGCCCTCCTGGGACCGCCTCTCAGACCGCATCCTCACCACCTTCGGCCTCGCCAGAGGCCTCGGTGACTGCGGCATCTACGCCACCTACGCGCTCGCCTCTGGCGACGCGATGGAGCTCAGCGAAGTGCGCCAGCGCGAGTGCGGAGCCGACACCCCCGACGACCTGCCTCCGCCAGAGGCGTGGCCCGTCGTGTACACCGCCGACTGACCACATGACCGTTACCGTCCACCCCGCCCCCGCCCTCGCCGGATCGCCGGTGCTGCCGCCCGACAAGTCCATCGCGCACCGCGCGGCCATCTTTGCCGCGCTCGCCTCTGGCGAGAGTGAGATCGTCGGCTTTTCCAGCGCCGAGGACCCGCAAAGCACACTCTCGTGCCTGCGCCAACTCGGCGTCGAGATGGAGGAGCGGGACGACAGCCTGTTCATCACCGGGCGCGGTCCGGACGGTCTCCGAGCGCCAGAGGCTGCGTTGGACTGCGGCAACTCCGGGACCACGATGCGGCTTCTGGCGGGCGTGCTTGCGGGTCTCCCGTTCGAGAGCGTGCTCATCGGCGACGCGTCGCTCTCTGGCCGTCCGATGGAGCGCATCGCAGCGCCGCTGCGCGAGATGGGCGCCGACATCACGCTCACCGACGGCCACGCACCCATCACGATCCGCGGTCGCGAGCTGACACCCATCACGTACCGCCTCCCGGTCGCGAGCGCGCAGGTCAAAAGCGCCGTGCTCCTTGCGGGCCTCTCCGCCAGAGGCGAGACGACCGTGATCGAGACCGAGCCCTCGCGCGATCACACCGAGCGAATGCTGGGCCTGGATGCCATCGACTTCGACGGCGAGCGCCACGTGAGCATCGAGGGCGGGCGCACGATTCTCGCGCGGCTCCGCGTCGTGCCCAAGGATGTGTCGGCGGCCGCCTTCTTCCTCGTCGCAGGCTCACTCTCCGAAGACGGCGTGATCGAGCTGCCGAGCGTCGGCATGAACCCCAGCCGGACCGCACTCATCGACGTACTCGGCGCGATGGGCGCCAAGATCCGCGCCACACACGAGCGCGACTACGCAGGCGAGCCTCTGGCGAATCTCTCCGTGCAACCCTCTGGCGGTCTCGTGAGCGTAGAGATCGGTGGCGCGATCATCCCCAACCTGATCGACGAGATCCCCGTTCTGGCCGTCGCCGCGGCGCACGCCAACGGCCGCACCGTCATCCGCGATGCGGCCGAGCTCCGCGTCAAGGAAACCGACCGCATCGAGGTCACCGCCGAGTTTCTCCGCGCGATGGGGGCGCAGATCGAAGAACTCCCGGACGGCCTCGTCATCGAGGGCGGCACGCCTCTTCGGGGCGCCGAGGTTCACGCCAGAGGCGATCATCGCATTGCGATGGCCGCCGCTATCGCCGCGCTCTCGGCCTCTGGCGCGACGACGATCCACGGCGCCGAGGCGGCATCGGTCTCGTTCCCCGGCTTCTGGGAAGCGCTGGACGCCGTCGGTGGCAGCGGGACGGTGGAGCACTAGAGCGTCTCTAGCGCGCGGCTGGAGGCGACTTCTGGCGCCAGAGTCTCGCTGTTCTTTACCCCCTAACTCTAAAAGAATAGTCACGCTCGACCTCTGCCTTCGTTTTGAGGTCCCGGATGCGAATTGTCACGTCGACCTCGTCAGCGTCGGCCCATGCATCTGTTTGAAGGAGTAGAAACTGCTCAGTGCGAGAGCCAGATGTGAACGAAACGAGTTCGCCTTCGCGCGCTGTCTCTTGTGTGCGCCTCAACAAGTTCCCAAGCCGCCGAAGCACAAGTCCGTACTCGACCACAAACTGCGCAGACCCCCGTGTATCATCTAAGCCATACGCCTCAAACCGCAGAGAGATGGCCGCCCCTGGCTCGACGATTCCATCCACGATAGCGAGGTCGCTGGACGCATCGAGAGCTACGATATCGCTCATCTCCAATCGGTCCGTCGCCAGAGGCTCCGGCTTTGTTTCCCACACAGAGGTGCGCAGGAGTGCACTCCCTTCCCCTCCCACTTGGGCGTCTATTTGGAGCGCGATGGGACAAGCCTCCTCGCATTCTACTCTGAGGGCACGTCTCCCCACAAACGTACCCCCTCCACGCGTCCACCGCACACGGACTGAATCGGCGATCCGTCGCTGCAACGTCTGAGGTGCCTTCACGAGGGTAGCGACAAGGTCGTGCGACTGCCCTTGCACACCGACCGCTTGCCACCATATCTCAGTTTCCGTCTGACCTCCCTGCTTCAGAAATCGGGCCGCAAAAACGCTAGCGTCCAAACGGCGCACCCCGTCCAGGAGCGAAGTAGACGAAGCCGGTTCACTCTCCAAGCGTCTCTGGCGCAACCCCGACTCAGCCGAATTCATTTGTTGGCTGAGTTGGCGAAGAGCCGCTCCGGGACTTTGAGATTGCCTACCAGATTCTGCATATCTCTGAAGGTCTGCCCACATCTGCCCATATCCAGTCTCAATCGTTGCCAACTGACTATAGATTGTGCGAGCCGCTGCTAAAGCGACGAGCGCCCGTTGTTGATCCCGATTTGTTTTCCCTACAACAGATCGGAGGGAAGACGGCACGAGTTCGCTACTCGTACTGAGTTTGTACACCCCATCTCGTTCGATGAAGATATACGTCCGAGCTTCTGTATTGCCGCCATACACCCAGACCTCATTGTCTGGGAAATCGGAGCGGGATAATGAGAGTCCGCTACGTGCAAGCTCGCGTACAAATCCCGAATCGTTAAACCGAACGCTACGGTTCTTCAATGGGCTTCCGAACCGAACATAAATGTCCCCCCTATCATCATATCCTTCAAGTCGGCGCGGCTCAGGATATGAACCCATGGCATAACGCACTCGTCTAGCATGTTCGTCGACCCGCTCATTCCGAGCTGTTCCGGGTAAAGGGTCCTCCGATCTCCACCAGGCAAGCAATCGGTCTGCACCGCCAGAGGCGATGCCGCGGCGCGGACTTCCATCCACAAATGAGCGCCTCCGCACACTATCTGGCACAATTGAGCCTATTTGAACGAGCACTCGACTACGAGCTTTTCGCACAGGGAGTGCAGGGTCATCGTCGAGAAGTAATGCTCTAAAGGCTGTCGAGTCCTCAAGCGCGCTCCCGAGCGTAGCAGCGATCCACCTTGCGGCAATAGGCCCCATCGCGAGTGCCCTCGGTGTTGGTGCGACGCGCACAGCCTCCTCCCAAACGCGAATAGCCTCTAGCGCGTCGTCGTCCCGCTCATGAGCGACGCCTAACCATTCAGTCGCAAATCCCCTCTTTGGTAACAAGCACTGCGAATCGACACGCACGGACTCTTGGAGGGACTCTATCGCTCTCTCTATGTCGTCAGAGGCAAGTGCTCCAAGTCCCGAGTTAAACGCCTGCTGGCACTCGCTAGACGCCGCCTTCGATGGTACGGGTTCGACCTCGTCACGAAGGATGCTACTGGTACTGCACCCAGAAACAGCCAGAACGGCGAGTATGACGCAAGCCTTAACCACTATCCTATACAAAAATACGTGCGGGCTGGAGATCCAGGTCCGCACGTAAAATATAACCAGAACAGTCCACTATTCGTCGTCGCCGATTGTGAGTACAAAATCATCAAAATTATCTGCCCCTTCAATCGAGCCATCCGAAGTCCCAGCGAGTTCCATGACGACAGTCTTTGGTCCGTCGTCGTCTGAGTCGTTGATCACTTCAATCATTAGCATACCTGAGCTAGAGTTGGCTGGGATAGTGACTTGGGCGCCGTTGGGGAAAGAGTAGTCTGTGCCGGCAATTGCGGATGATGCAGCGTCGACTGTCACCTCCACAACGATGTCAGACGCTTGCTGAGGCCCAATGAGGTTTACAGTCAGTCCAACTGTACCCTCATCCTCGTCAACTGATCTGCTATACGGGCCACCAGGCACCTGAGCAAACTCGACAAATGTCGGGCCATCATAGGGGCCGGCTACCGTCTCGAAGCACCCGGCAAAAGGGATCACGATACCCAGCGCCAGTGCAGAAGTAGTAAGAGTTCGGAGGTTCATGTCTTTTAAGAGGTATGGTATCAAGCGACCCCGGAGGCTATTCGACTCCGGGATCAGCTGAGAGATCAAACAGGGTAGCCTGGATTCTGAACCAGAACGGGGCTATCAGCCACCTCACCTGTCGGTAGAGGAGCTAAAATCCGGAAGTCCGAATATGGTAGAACCTCTAGAGGAGTTTGTGGCTTCGGAATGGCCAGGCCTCGGCGTTTGAGGTCGAAGAACCGGTGCCCCTCGAACGCAAATTCTAGGCGACGCTCACGGAGTACCTGATCTACAATGTCACTACCTGAGTAGTCGCTCAAGCCTCTGGCGTTGCGAAGAGTGTTGAGCGCATTGAGAGCGCCTGAAGTGTTGCCCTGCTCAGCCCGAGCCTCAGCAAGAATGAGATACATCTCAGACACGCGGAGAACCGGTGCACGGTCAACATCCTGAGCGGTCGTTCCTTGGTATTTCAAGCTATACGTTAGATCCTCTCCTCCAAACGTGCCGGCTGCGTACAACGCTCGGCGGGCATCGTCGTCTTCATGGGCATCAACAAGGTCCTGCGTTGCCAGAGCGTCAAAGAAACCACCACGGGTGGGATCCGTGAGGGATTGTAGCGATGCGTTAACGCCCGTTACGTTTCCATCTGTACTGACAGTGAAACCGACCTCGAAGATCGATTCAGGGTGAGAAACTTGAGACCACGCAGCAAGAAGTGCGGAACCGTCACTATCAGAGTTCACCAGAGTTTTCGACGTCGCCGCTAGCGCGGAGTTTGCATCGGACTCAGCCTGCGACCAGTTTTGCAGGTACAAGTTGACACGCGCTCTTAGAGCGATGACCGAAGCCTCGGTGGCGAACAAGGAAGAATTGGCGTCTCGCTCATTACCGTTGAGAAGAGACGCTGCCTCGTTCAAATCAGAAAGGACGAGATTATAAACCTCCACGTTCGTAGAACGTGCGCGGAAATCCGCGCTCTCAAGATCAGCTGTGGGCTCTGTCCGAATGATAGCACTCAGGTTGAACCCACCCACTTCGCGACCCGGCTCGTATCCTTTTGTTCGAGCCAGGTCGAAATAGTTTAGAGCACGTATGAAATACGCCTCGCCTAGTATCTGATCCCTGTCATCTTGAGTCGCTGTAGCGTCCTCAACGTCGCCGACACCGTCAATGACGATGTTCATCGCATTAATTGCGCTATAGTGACCAGCCCATCTGTTCACATGGGTACCGATAGCGTTGTCTACAAACCCCGGGTACCTGTTAGAGGTACTGTTCGGAACCTGAATATTATCCGCTAGTGCGTCCGGAGCGAGCAGGTACTGCTGCCCGTAGTGGGCCTCATCTTGCAAGGCGTCATAGCCCCGTATGAGTAGTGAGCCGTAGCCGTCAACATTATTAAGAGCTTGGCCTGGTGAGATTTCCTGCGGGTTGTTGACTCTATCAACAACGTCGCAGCCCGATAGAGTGAGGCCAAAGCTTAGAACAGCTGTGGCAAGTGTCTTTCGAAGTGTCATATCAGCGTCGGATTTCTATAGCGAGTGAGGCATTTGGCACCTCACTCGCTGGATTCGTCTTACGAGGGGAAAGTGATTCTTTCAGTTTGGTCTAGAAGCCAACTGAAAGGCCACCGATGATCCGACGGCTCTGTGGGTACTGGCCAAGAGCAGTACCAACGAGCTCCGGGTCAGCATCCGTAAACTCTGTCCATGTGACGAGATTCTCACCCTGCAGATAGATCCGCGCGCTACGAAGCGTATTGGCGAGGAATCGTCTTGGAACCTGAAAGCTCAGCGTCAACTGCTTGAGGCGAAGGTAAGAGGCGTCCTCTATGAATCGGCTCGTAAAGGCACGGTCATTGGTTCCATCAGCGTACACCGCGCCCTGAATAGGAGCAGGAACGGCAGTGATGTCGCCAGGCTGCTGCCAGCGGTCGAGGACACGTGTGCTCTTGTTGAAGTCAAAGCTGACGTCCGAGAAGAATGCGTTGTTGTTGAGCGTCCGGCGGCCGTAGTCGTACTGAAGGAAAGCGTCGAGAGATACTGGACCGATAGCGAGCGAGCTACCGAAGCCACCGAAGTAATCCGCATCGGTGTTTCCCCACAGAGGCTGGTCTTCTACAGCGATATCGCCTGGGTTGTACGTCAGGTCCCCGTACTCATACTCGTTGTTCTCCCTGTCGTACGTCGTCTCGTAGTACATCGGGCGGCCATTGGCCGGGTTCACACCTGCATACGCAGGGTACCGGTACTGGGCAGGAGATTCGCCGACTCGATAAACGATCGCTCCAAATGCAAGATCGTCTTGGAAACCGTCCTCATCGAGGTCGGTCCCGAGGAGGTCTCGCACCTCAGTGTCCTGAACAGCGATATTAAATGTCGTTGTCCAGCGCACGGGTCCTGCGTCAACGTTTACAGTGTTGATTGCAAACTCGATTCCCTGAGCACCGATCGTTCCGATGTTGGCTAGGATGCCGTCGAAGCCACTGTCACCAGGGAGAGGCCGGTTGAGCAAAAGCTGATCGGTCGTCCGGTCGTAAGCATCAACGGCGCCATAGACGCGGCCACCAAAGAGGCCGTAGTCAAGTCCGACGTTGAACTCGCTGAGTTCCTCCCAGGTTAGAAGAGCGTTGCCAAGCTCGGTCGGGACAAATCCTGGCAGACCGTTGTACTCAGCACCAGCGCTGAAAACCTGCAGGGATTCGAAGTTGCCAATGAGCGAGTTACCAGTCGTGCCATAGCTGGCCCGAAGCTTGAGTTCGTTCACAACTCGTGAGCCACGCAGCGGTCCCAAGTTCGAAAGACGAGCGAATGCGCTAGCTGATCCAAAGAGTCCGAACCGATTGCCCTCGCCAAAGCGCGAAGATCCATCATAGCGGAGAGTACCGGCAACCTGGTATGTGTTGTCGTACGTGTACTCACTGTTACCCACAAAGCTGATAAAGCGGAACTCCGTCTTGGCACCTGCAGCGATGGTTGGCTCTGAAGCTGAGTTAAGAGTGCGGAGGATGTCACTTGCAAAGCCAACGCCCTGCAGAAGAATGTCATCCTCGAAGCCGCGACGGTACTCGACGACGCCGAGAGTATTGACCGAGTGGTTTTCAGCAAACAGCTCGCTCCACTGTAGAGACTGGCTGAGGTTGAACTCAAGCGTTCGCTGACCACGCTGAGTCAGTCGACCGGGAACACCACCTTCACCCTGACCAGCGTACCGTGGGTTGAGTGGGTTGTTATAGTTCTCCTCGGCGCCGTCTCCGAAGTTGACGCCGGCATAGCTTCTGGCGAGGAAATTGTACGGCAGGTCCAGGTTGGCGGCCACATTTCCGATGATTCGAACGATGTCCGAGTTGCGATCGTCGAGCGTCTCTTGCGCAATGGGGTTGTACGAGAATGTCCCGTTGGGCGTAAAGTTGAATCCGCTCTCTGGGTTACCCACCTCGTTGTAAACCGCCGTCGTAGGAGGGATAAACTGCGCGGACCAGTACGGGCTGTTGATGAACGCACCACCGCCAATGGTGCCGCGGTAGGTGGAGTTCGAAAGGTTGATGCTAGACTCGAACTGAAGCAAGTCGGAAGCAGAGTGGTCCAGGTTGAGGCGGAGACCATACTGCCGAAAGTCTGATGCAAGGACTTGGCCTTCATCGTTCGCGTACCGGCCCAGAACGAAGAAACGTGTCCGCTCGTTGCCGCCGCGCGCACTCATGGAGTACTGCTGAGTAACACCGGTGCGGAAGATCTCGTCTTGCCAATTGGTGTCCACAACGCGAAACTCGTTCTCGCCGATCACACCATCACCGTTAAGGTCAGCAGGCTGACGCACCTCCGCGATGTATCGGTCTGCGACGCCGTCACCATCCGTGTCCTCAGACCTGCCACCATAGGTGTTAACAGCAAACCCGATCGCCTCCCGCTCTGCGGCGGCACGGTCGAAACCGTTGCGGAGAACGAGGCGGTTGACACGTGCCTCGTAGCGATTCTCTAGGTACTGCGAGGCGTTGAGCACATCGTAGTCCTCGATACGGTCTACGGATCCAAACTGAGACGTGAAGCTGAACTCTGTCGGACCGTTGCGGCCACGCTTGGTCGTCACAAGAACAACGCCGTTGGCGGCTTGAGCGCCATAGATCGCCGTTGCGGCAGCATCCTTAAGAACCTCTATGGACTCGATCTCTTGCGGGTTGATGGCAGCGAGCGGGTTGCTCGACGCGTTCGCGGACTCGTTGTCGTTCGAGATCTGAACGCCGTCAACGATGTAAAGTGGGTCGGAGCCGCCAGTAATAGAGGTTGCATTGCGAACACGAACCTGAATGCCCGCGCCAGGCTGCCCACTGAGGGAGGTTACGCGGACACCAGCAGCGCGGCCTTGAAGCGCGGCATCAGCGCTGCGCACGCTGAGCGTTTCAAACTCGACACCTTCGAGGAGAGAGGTAGCTCCCGTCTCGACTGGTGCTCGGCGGACGCGATAGCCATCGACAGTGATGACATCCTGAACCTCGGGGCGAAGCACGAAATCCCGAGTGATCGTCTGGTTGGCAGCGATCGTGACAGCGCCTTCCTGAGTGTCGTAGCCGACGAAGGAAACCTCATAGGCATGAGTTCCAGCGGGAAGCGAGACTGTGTACCGACCGTCGATATCGGTAGCAGCCCCTCGCTCGAGGTCGCTGAAGTAGATATTCGCCTGGACGAGTGGGCCAGCGTCTGAAGCAGAAACTGTTCCCGAGAGGGTTCCAGTCTGTGCTAGCGCCGAAGTGGCGGTGAGCGTGAGTGCGAGCGCGCCCAGAAACCGAAAGGCTCTTTGGAACGACGCTCGTGCCCTGTGTAGGGTAGTAGTGCGCATGGGTACCGATGCGGTGGTAGGGAAGACAATCTGATGACAGGCTCCGAGATGCTTCGGGGTAGGGTCCGGTCATAGAGACACATAATGGTAACCATACGCACGTGACAACGGCTCAGATTTCCGGCCCCAATGGTTGAGCCGTGCAGCCAATCAGCCGCTTTGGCCCCTGAATGGTCCGACTCGCCATCCCAATGCAATAAAGTCTCTGGCGAACGGGCGCTAGAGGCCGCTCACGGATTGGGATGCTCCGGGTCCCACAGATGAGCGTCCATGTCTACGCGGGCCTCTGGCGTAAACGTGACATTTTCAGACAGAAGACGCTCCTCCATCGCGGTCGGCGTGGGGAAATGGAGGCGGCCGGAGAGTGCGCCGACGCGGTTGACGACGCGGTGGCAGGGAATCTCTAGAAGGCTGCGCTCGGAGCCGGCGACGGACTTGAGCGCCCACCCAACAGCGCGTGACGCGCGCGGCGCCTCCAGATAGCGCGCGATGTGCCCGTAGGTGGTGACGCGGCCTCGCGGGATGCGCGCGACGACGGCCCAGACCTGCGAGTAAAAGTCGTCGCGGGCCTCTGGCGGGGAGTCGGACATGAACGGGCGCGGAACGCAGGGCGGCGAGAGTGCACCTAAACTAGACGGCCTCTGGCGGATCTGACGCCAGAGGCTCACTCCCCTGCAAACCATCGTGGCGCACGTCGAACCTGTCTCTCTCTCCCCTTCCGAACTGACGACGCGGCTTAAAGCGTTGCGTGAAGCGCTGGCCTCGGAGGTCGAGACGGTGCGCGTCGACGAGCCTCTGGCGCCGTACACGACGTTCAAGATCGGTGGCACGGCTGATCTGTTTGTGGAGGCGCACACGGCGGACGAACTGGCGACGGCTGTCGTCGCAGCGCGTGAGCACGAGGTGCCGCTGTTCGTGCTGGGTCTGGGCGCCAACATATTGGTGGGCGACCTGGGGTTTCGGGGCGTTGTCATTCGCAACCGGGCCGCGCACGTGGAGATCGACCACGCGAGCGGCCGGGTGCGGGCCGAGAGCGGGACCGTCGTGTGGGAGCCACTAATCGAAGCCTCTGTCGCAAAAGCACTTAGTGGGTTAGAGCACTATGCGGGCATCCCGTCGAGCGTGGGCGGGGCGCTGTGGCAGAACCTGCACTTCCTCTCGCCCGACCGCTCCCGGACGATGTTCGTGGAGGAAGTCGTGGAGAGCGCCGAGTTGCTGATGGAGGACGGATCGCGCGAGACGGTCGATCACGCGTGGTTCGACTTCGGTTACGACTACTCCACGCTGCACATCCGCCCGGACGTGATCGTGCTCGCGGCGACGTTCCAGCTCGCGCCAGAGGCCCCGGAGGTGCTCGCGCAGACCATCGAGAGCAACCTGGAGTGGCGCGGCGCGCGGCACCCGCCTCTGGCGACGGAGCCCTCGGCCGGGAGCGTGTTCAAGAAGATCGACGGCGTGGGCGCAGGGCGTCTCGCGGACTGGTGCGGGCTCAAGGGCACGCGCATCGGCGGCGCGATGGTGACGCACAAGCACGCCAACATTCTTATCAACACGGGCGGCGCGACGGCGCGCGACGTGCGTCACTTGATCGGGTACGTGCAGGAAACCGTCGAGCGAGAGCAGGGCTACCGACTCTCGACGGAGATTGGGATGATCGGTGACTTTGGCGATCTGGGCGACCTCCCGGCGCACGGCTGGGAAAACCAGGACGGCTTCACCGACGGGGTCCCGCCCGGCGGGCACCCCGAGGCGCACGCAGACGCGGAGCGGCGGTAGGCCTCTGGCGGGCGGCCTCTGGCGGGCGGCCTCTGGCGCCAGAGGCGCAGTGGCATTGCGATGGAGGACACCATACATGGTGTGCCTACGGGAATCGCGCGGATGCGAGCACGACCGAGGCCTCCGGCGCCAGAGGCTACACCAGGCTCGCGGAGAGCGCGTCGGCCGTTTTCAAGATCTCGCCAGAGGCCTCGACGCCCTCGCGCCACTCCTCTGGAAACGCGCTCGCGCCGTTCCACGCGCCGAGCAGTGCGCCCAAAATGGCGCCGACCGTGTTGGCGTCGCCACCGACGTTGATGGCGGCGAGCAGCGAGGCTTCGGGAAGCGCGGGGCCTCTGGCGGCCATCGCGAGCGCGAACGGGAAGGTCTCGTCCGCTGCCGGACCGGTGTCGTCGCAGAGGTCCTGAAGGTCCAGGGGAAACTCGAACAGGCGACCGGCGAGGAGGTCGAGCCGCGCTGAGACGGCGCCAGAGGCTCCGAGTTCGGACTCGGCGGAGCGCGCGGTGGCGGCGACGGCGGTCACGAACGCGGCGCCGTCTACGGCGTCGGGGTCGCTCGCGAGCGCGAGGCGCGAGGCGTGGGCCTGCGCGAGAGCGGCGACGAGCGCATCGGGCCGCGCGTCGACATCCGACAGCAGCGCCTGCGTCCACGCGAGGGCCTCCGCCAGAGGTGCGTCGGTGTGCGCCCACCAGACGCCGAGCGGTGCCGAAGCGGCCGCGCTGGCGCTCGTCGCGTACGGCCGGTCGACAGGGCGCCGGAGTTTGACTTCGCGCCTCTGGCGCCAGAGGGTTTGGGCGCGCGTGAGATCGGTGGGGTGCTCGGCGAGTGCCGCACCGAGCGCGAGCGCGTTCTGGGTGTCGGCGGTCCACTGGCCTGCGCCCAACTCGCCGCGCTTCTCGTCGGCGCGGAAGCCTTTGATGCCCTTGTAATACGTGCGGACGTTCTGGTGGCTCAGGCCCTCGATGGGCATCCCGAGCGCGTCGCCGATGGCGAGGCCGAGAAGGAGGCCGCGGACGCGGTCGGACATGTGGGTGCGGGAGGGGAGCGGAAGGGCGCGCTCGCTAGAGACCTCTGGCGGCGTCGCGGTTCCGAGTTCCGAGTTCCGAGTGAAGCTGTTTCCCCTCGGCCTCTGGCGCCAGAGGCCGACCGGAACTTTTGAGAGCCGACCTGTCCAACCCTTCCCCCTTCCCCCTTCCCCCTTCCCCCTTGTCCCGCTTTCTCTCTGCCACCTGGGCCGTGTTCGTCAACGACGCGCGGCTAGAGCTTCGCAGCAAGACCGCGCTGGGGGCGCTCGCGATGTTTGTCGCCGCGGCGCTGATCCTCGTGCGGTTCTCCCTGTCCCGCGTGGCGGTCAGCTCAACGGTCGCGGCAGCCCTCCTGTGGATCGTGATCGTGTTCGCAGGCGCCATCGGGCTGGGCCGCGCGTTTATGGCCGAAGAGGAGCGCGGCACGACGCTGCTGCTACGCCTCGCTGCGCCGCCAGAGGCTGTGTACGCGGGCAAGCTGCTGTTCAACATCGTGCTCACGCTCGCGCTCACCGCCGTAGCCGGGTTCGGCATCCGCATCCTGATCCCGACGAATGTGGGCTCGTTGCCGCTCTTCTGGACCGCGCTGATGCTCGGCGGGCTCGGTCTCGCGAGCACGACGACGCTGCTCTCGGCACTTCTAGCGCGCGCGCAAGCCGCCGGACCGCTGTTGCCCGTCCTCGCGTTTCCGCTGCTGATTCCGCTGCTGTCCTCTGGCGTCCAGCTCACCATCGACGCCTCTGGCGCCGAAGCGGGCGCGTGGGCCGCGGCGCAGGAAAACCTGCTGCTGCTCGCGTCCTACGCAGGCCTTACCTCGACCGTCTCGTTTCTGCTCTTCGAGTACGTGTGGAAAGACTGAGCCTCTGGCGCCAGAGGCCGCACGGCTCTCGCCAACGGCTCGTCTAGCCCACGCGCCCGAAGGCGGAGATGACGAGCGCTTCGGCCTCGGCTTCGGCGTCGGCAGCGGACGTGAGGCGCGAGAAAGCGCCTTCGAGCGAGCCTTCGCCTGCTGCTTCGAGGATCTGCGCGGGCGAACCGTCGGCGAGAATGGCGCCGTCGCGGATGAGGATGACTTGGTCGGCGACTTTTTCGACGGCGTCGAGCAGGTGCGAGGAATAGAACACGGTCGTGCCCTGCCGCGCGAGGGCGCGGAGCAGCGCGCGCACCTGCAGCACGGCGTAGGCATCCAGGCCGGAGAGCGGCTCGTCCAGAAGTAGCACCGGCGGGTCGTGCAGCAGCGCGGCCGAGATCAGCACTTTTTGCTTCATGCCCTTCGAGAAGCTCGCCATCGGCTGCAGCGCGTTCTCTTCCAGGCCCCAGAACGCCAGCATGGAGCCCGCGCGCTCCGCCAGAGGCGCCTCGGCCAGGCCGTGCATCCGCCCGATAAAGCGCAGGTACTCCTCGGGGCTGAAGCTCTCGTAGAGGTGCCCGTGCTCGGGCACGAACCCGAAGCGCCGCTTGGCGCCCACAGGATCCTTCGCCACGTCCACGCCGCCCACGACCACGCGGCCCGCGCCGGGCGCGAGCGTGCCGGTGAGCAGCCGCATCGTCGTCGTTTTGCCCGCCCCGTTGGGGCCGATGTAGCCCGCCACTTGGCCCGGCTGCACCACGAACGAGATGCCGTGCAAAATCTCGTTGCCGTCAAAACCGACGTGGACGCCGTCTACCTGAATCATCGTGTGCGGTGGGAGATGGGAGCGCAGCGCCAGAGGCCTCTGGCGGTGCGAACGGTGCGCCTCTGGCGAGACGCTCTGGACGCCTCTGGCGTCAGCCGGGCGGCCACGAGAAGTCGCGGCCTCCGAGGAGGTGCAGATGAATGTGGAAAACGCTCTGCCCGGCTCCCTCGCCGCAGTTCATCACCAGCCGGTAATCCGTCAGGCCCTCGCCAGAGGCCACCTCGCGCGCGATTGTAAATAGGTGCCCGACGAGCGATTCGTCCTCGGGCTCGATGGCGTCGGCCCGCCGGATCGGCTTGCGGGGCACCACCAGAATGTGCGTCGGCGCGACGGGATTGATGTCCCGAAATGCGATCGCGCGATCATCCTCGTAGACGAGATCGGCCGGGATGTCGCCTGCGGCGATCTTTTCGAACAGAGTGCGGGTGTCGGCCACGGCGGGGGAGCGTTAGCGGAGGGTATCGGCACCAGAGGCGGTCAAGCTAAGCGGGCCTCTGGCGCTACTCCGCCACCACAGTCGCGACGAGCACATAGGCGCCCACGCCACCTTCCTCGTACGTGTTGGCGAGGACGACGTATTCGCCAGAGGCCCCGATCTCGACCGTCAGTTCCGCGTCCGTCCCGCCGCCGCTGTCGTCGTCCTCGTGCATCACCAGCAGCGCCTCGTCCATCGTCGGCCCGCCGATGAGGTAGGCGTCGAAATCCGACGACCGGAGCGTGATCACGACCGTCTCGCCGGGCGTGCCGGTAAAGGTGTACAGGTCGAAAAACGAGCCGTCTCCGAAGATGCTGTCGCCCACGTCGAGCGTTCCACCAACGGGCGTATCGGCAACGAGCGGCTGCGTCTGGGCAGCGCTCGCCAGAGGCAGCGCGAAGAGGGCGAAGGCGGCGAGACGTGCGAGCATAGAATTGGGAGGCAGGAGCAGACAAGGAAACAACGCGTCTCCCGCTAGATAGCGCAGCGCGAACGCCGCGAGGGACGGACTGGTGCCTGGCCTCTGGCGCTTCACCGCTTCCGAGCGTCGGCGCGACTCTGGCGCCAGAGGCCACGCTCCGGGCAGGCTGCCCGAGGCGGTGCCACACGGGCGCGCCATGCTCCGCCGGAACGCCGCCAGAGGCTCGGGGTACGCCGCGAAACAGCCCCGACCTCTCCATGCCCACCGTTTACGTCACGCGAAAGGCCCACTTCAACGCGGCCCACCGCCTCCACAACCCCCAGAAGTCCGACGAGTGGAATCGCGAGACGTTCGGCAAGTGCAACAGCGCCAACTGGCACGGGCACAACTACGAGCTCGACGTGACCGTCGCGGGCGAGCCCGACCCGGACACGGGCTTTGTGGTCGATCTCGCGGAACTCAAGCACGTCATCCGCGACCGCGTGGAGGAGCCGCTGGACCACAAGAACCTGAACCTGGACGTGCCTTTCCTTGAAGGCAAGATGACATCGACCGAGACGCTCGCCATCGCGATCTGGGAGCAGCTTCAAGACGCCATCCCCGGCAGCGGTCGCCTCTTCGAACTCGTGCTCCGCGAGACCCCCAACAACAGCGTGGTGTACCGAGGTGAGTAGCTTTTCCCACGACTCAGACGCTCGCTCCCAGACCGTCGGGGGCGCCTCTGGCGAGGCCACCGAGTTCGCCTCGCCGCTGCTCTACGAACGCCGCGACGTGTACGACGACGCCGTGACGCGCGAGCTCTCCACACTTACGCACCGGCAGCTCCAACTCGTGGGCGAAGACCCCGAGCGCGAGGGCCTCGCCAAGACGCCGGAGCGCGTCGCCAAGGCCATGCAGTTTCTCACGCACGGCTACCGGCTCGACCCCGAGGCCATCCTGCGCAGCGCCGTCTTCGACGAGTCGTACTCGGAAATGGTGCTCGTGCGCGACATCGAGGTCTACAGCTCTGTGTGAGCACCACATGCTGCCGTTTTTCGGCAAGGCGCACGTGGCGTACATCCCCAACGGCAAGATCGTGGGGCTGAGCAAGATCCCGCGCGTGGTGGACGTGTTCGCGCGGCGCCTGCAGGTGCAGGAGCGCCTCACGATCCAGATCCGCGACGCCATCGAGACGGTTCTGGAGCCCGAGGGCGTGGCCGTCGTCATCGAGGCGCAGCACCTGTGCATGATGATGCGCGGGGCGGAGAAGCAGAACTCGTCCACGACGACGAGCGCCATGAGCGGCGCGTTTCTCAACAACGACAACACGCGGGCAGAGTTTATGCGCCTGGCCGTGCGGTAGCCGCCTCTGGCGCTGAGCCCCGAGTCGAGCTGTCTCTCGCTCGCCTCTGGCGCCAGGAGGCCAATCCGGCGCTAGGCCACCCTGGTTCATCTCCTGCTCCCATGGTCCTCGACAGCATTCGTGAGCGCTTTGCCACCTACCGCACGATGGCCGAGCGCGCCCTCGCGCAGGTCGATGACGACGCGTTCTTCGCGCGCCTCGGTCCGCTCGACCCTCTCGCGGTTCAGGTCAAGCACCTCGCGGGCAACTACCGCTCCCGCTGGACGGACTTCCGCACCTCGGACGGCAACAAGACCTGGCGGCAGCGCGACGAGGAGTTCGAGATCCGTGACGGCGACACGCGAGAGGCTTTGATGACGGCGTGGGAAGAGGGCTGGCGCCTGAATCAAGAAGCCCTGGCGCCTCTGGCGGACGCGGACCTGAGCGAGACGGTCACGATCCGCGGCGAGGAGCACACCATCACCGAGGCGCTGCACCGGGCTCTCGCGCACACGGCCTATCACGTCGGACAGATCGTGCTGCTCGCCAAGCACGCCCGCGGCGACGCGTGGCAGACGCTCTCGATCCCCCGCGGCGAATCCGCGGCCTTCGAGGCAACTGTGCGCGCGAAAGCCGCCGCACGACGCGCGACGAACATCGAGGGCCTGCCGCCAGAGGCATGAGCCGCCCTGACTATGACGGCCGCCGCTTCGCCCCAGTCGAGGCCTCTGGCGGCGGCGATGTGGACGGCTCGACGCGCTTCGACTACCGCCAGAGCGGCGACGTGGTCTGGGCTACCTACCGCGGCGGGGCGGTCGTAATGGGCACGCTCATCGCGACCGTCGACGCCAGAGGCGCGCTGGACATGCGGTACTCGCACGTCGATGCCTCTGGCGCTATCCGCACCGGCTCCTGCCACTCGGTCCCCGAGGTGCTACCGGACGGCCGCCTGCGCCTCCACGAAGTCTGGGAGTGGACCGACGGCGGCTCCGGCACGTCCACGCTGGAGGAGGTGTAGGCTTCGGGAGGGATGCGGGATGGGAGAGGCATAGAGGGATGCGAGAATGCCCGGCCTCTGGCGCCAGAGGCCGATTCCGACGCTCCATAACGCGCCGAGGAGATCCCGGCTCTGCGCCACAGGCCTCTGGCGCCAGAGGCACGCATCCCTCCATCCCGGATCCCTCCATCCCTCTTCCACTCACGCCATCGTCAGGCCGCCATCGACGGCGAGGGACTGGCCGGTGACGGTCCGCGCCAGAGGCGAGGCGAAGAACAGGACCGCGTCCGCAAACTCCTCTGGCGTGACGGTCTGCTGCAGCGGCGTCACGCTGCGGACGAACTCGAAGACCTCGTCGGTGGTGACCGCGCTGGCGTCGGTCGTCTGCAGGAGGCCACCGGCGACGAGGTTGACGCGGATGCCGTGCGGGCCGAGTTCCTTCGCGAGGGTGCGGGTGAGCCCGACGAGCCCCGCTTTGGCAGCGGTGTAATCGTGGTAGGTCACGACCGGGTTGTAGACCAGGTTGGTGCCGATGTGCACGATGGAGCCTCCCGTGTCCTGCTCGCGCATGACCGGCGCGAGCGCCTGCGCGAGGTGGAACGCGGCGCGAACGGCGCCCTCGTACTGCGTGCTGAAATCCTCCCACGTGGCGGTCTCGATGCCGACGTAGCGCGCACCCGGATCGAAAGAGTAGGACGGTAGCGCGTTGCTGACGGCGATGTCGATGCGTCCGTACGTCGCCTGGATCGCGTCCACCATGCTCTGCACGGCCTGGCGGTCCGTCACGTCGGCCTGGTGCGCAAACGCGCGTCCGCCCGCCGCCTCGATCTCGGCGACGACGCCAGAGGCCTTGTCGGCGCTGTTGAGGTAGTTGACGCAGACGGCGGCGCCTTCGCGCGCGAGGGCTTTGGCGATGGCAGCACCGGCACCGCGGCTGGCGCCGGTAACAAGAGCGACAGAGCCAGAGGAGAGCAAAGACATAGCGGGTCGGGAAGTGAGGGGCTGCAAGATGCTCAGGACCCGCGCCTCTGGCGGGGCGTTGGGATGCTCTTCACCGGATCCACCATGCCGACCATCGTTATCACGGGCGCGAGCCAGGGCATCGGCCGAGCCCTCGCGCTGCACTACGCCCGAGCGCCAGAGGCCGCCTCTGGCGTGCGCCCCGGTAGCGAGCGCCCCGGTAGCGTGCGCCTCGCTCTTCTGGCGCGCAACGCAGGCAACCTCGCGGCCGTCGCCGCCGAGTGCCGCCGTGCGGGCGCCGAAGCCGAGGTCTTCGTGTGCGACGTGACCAACGAAACCCAGGTCACCCAGGCCTCTGGCGCCGCGATGGCGCGCTGGGGAGCGCCGGATGTCCTCGTCAACAACGCCGGTGTGTTTGTGCCCGGCGCGTTTCTGGAGATCACGCCAGAGGCCTTCCGCTCGCAGATCGAGGTCAACCTGACGAGCGCGTTCCTGGTCACGCGCGCGTTCCTCCCGGCCATGCTCGCGCGCGGATCGTCGCCAGAGGCCTCTGGCGACGACGACACCCCTGCCTCTCCCTCTTCATCCCCCATCCCTCCATCCCTTCCCGCGGGCGACATCGTGTTCATGGCGAGCGTGGCGAGCACGCGCGGCTACCCGGGCGGAGCCGCCTACGGCGCGGCCAAGCATGGCCTGCTGGGTCTCGCGCGGACGCTGCGCGAGGAAACCAAGGACCGCGGCCTCCGCGTCATCACGGTCATGCCCGGCGCGACGCTCACGCCCTCCTGGGACGGAGTCGATGTGCCACCGAGCCGCCTGATGACGCCAGAGGCCATCGCGCAGACCGTCGCTGCGGCGACCTCGCTGCCGCGCGGCGCCGTCATCGAAGAGGTCCTTATCCGGCCCCAACTCGGCGACCTCTAGCCTCTGGCGCCAGAGGCCGAACCCATCCTGCCCATTCTACACATGACCGCTCAGCACGACTCCGACAACCACCGCTTCACCATCGAGACCGACGCCGGAACGGCAGAGCTGGTCTACGAGATGCGTGGCGACACCATCGCGTACGTTCACACGCTCGTGCCCAAAGCCGCCAGAGGCGAGGACGTGGGCTCGGCGCTCGTCCGCGCCGGACTGGACTATGCGCGCGAGAATGAGCTAGGCGTGATTCCGGCGTGTCCGTTCGTCAAAGCGTACATGGACCGCCATCCCGAAACGCAGGATCTCATCGCCAGAGGCTGACCCCATGATGCAAACCCGCACGATCCGCGACGCGGATGAAATGGAGTGGACGCTCGCCGAATCGCTCGTCGGCACCGACGCTGAGCGCGATCACGAAGGCACCGTCCCTGTCGTCGCGACGCCCAGCGGTGGGGCGCAGTCGGTCCGGCTGGAGCTCGCGCCCACCTGGCTGGACGCCGACGACGACGACCTCCTCGCGGCTCTAGCCGACGCGGCTTAACACCGGCGCCTCGCCAGAGGCCTCTGGCGCCCGCTACCGGCGTGGCGCCGGAAGCTGCCGCACGTGCCACGCCACGACGAGTCCGAAGACGGCGCCTCCGATACCGAGCGCCGCGGCCACGAGGAGAAGCGACGGCCCGACAATCCCTAAGACGGCCGCCGTTCCTGTTGCGGCGATCCCGCCCAGTCCCCACATCAGCGACTGGAGGATGTACTCGCGCGGGCCGAACTGCCCGCCAGAGGCCTCGCGCCGAGGCAGAATGGCTCGCAGCCGGTCCCAATCCCAGACCAGTAGCCACAGACACGCGAGCAGCATCAGGACGGTAATCCAGCGCGTCCCGCCAAACCCGATGGCCCACGTGATGACGGTAATGTTGGCGATGATCGGCGCGTAGAGCACGGCGCCGAGGTGGCCGAGCGTGGCCGTGCGCGGCCAGAGCAGCAGCAGCGCCGCCGTCACCTGCGCGAGGCCGACGAACATGTAGAACGCCTGCGCCTGAAAGAAGACCTCGAAGAAGGCGCCCACCTGCGTGTCGACCGTGAGTTGCGTAAAGCGGTGGCCGAACAGCTTGGTCAGGCCCGGCGCGAAGAACCCGACCGCCAGAAGCACGCGCGTAAACGCGGTAAAGCGCTGAAGGAATCGGGAGGCGCGAAGGCGCGTGTGGAAGGCGTCGACCATGGGCTGAGCGAGAGGCGTCGCCGCGCTACGCCCGCTACCTCTGGCGGTTACAGCACGCCTCTGGCGAGGGCACAGCGCCAGAGGCGCCGGGTGCGGGCCGTGCGGATCTTCCGCCCATGCCCGACGACCTCTTCGACGCCGCCGCCGACGCCCGCCGCACCCGCTCTGCGCCTCTGGCGGACCGGATGCGCCCCCGCACGCTGGACGAGTTCGCTGGGCAGGGGCACTTGCTCGCCAGAGGCAAACTGCTCCGCCGCGCCGTCGAAGCCGACCGCGTAACGAGCCTGATCCTGTTCGGCCCTCCCGGAACCGGCAAGACGACGCTCGCGCGCATCATCGCCAACACGACGAGCAAACACTTCGCGAGCCTCAACGCCGTGCTCGCAGGCGTGGCCGACATCCGCACGCAGATCGACGCCGCGCGCCAACGCCTGCGCCACCACGGGCAGGGCACGATCCTGTTCGTGGACGAGGTGCACCGCTTCAACAAGAGCCAGCAGGACGCGCTGCTCCCGCACGTCGAAAACGGGACCGTGACGTTCGTCGGCGCGACGACCGAGAACCCGTACTTCGAGGTCAACAAGGCGCTCGTCTCCCGCTCCCGCGTGTTCGAGCTGCAGTCGCTGACGGAGCCGGATCTCGCGCAGATCGCGCAGCAGGCGCTGGACGACCCCGACCGCGGCTACGGCCGCCAGAACGTCGTCGTCACGCCAGAGGCCATGGCGCACTGGGTGAGCACGTCCAACGGCGACGCGCGCTCCATCCTCGGCGCGCTGGAGTTGGCCGTCGAGACGACACCCCCAGCGGCCTCTGGCGCCATCGAGATCGGGCTGGTGGAGGCCGAAGAGTCGATCCAGAAGCGCGCCGTGCTCTATGACAAGGACGGCGACGCACACTACGACACCATCTCGGCGTTCATCAAGAGCCTCCGCGGCAGCGACCCCGACGCGTCGCTCTACTGGATGGCGAAGATGATCTACGCCGGCGAAGACCCGCGCTTCGTCTTCCGCCGGATGCTCATTTTCGCGGGCGAGGACATCGGCATGGCCGACCCCAACGCGATGCGCATGGCCGTGGCCTGCGCCGAGGCGTTCGACCGCGTGGGCATGCCCGAGGGCCGGTTCATGCTGTCGGAGTGCTGCCTCTATCTCGCGACGGCGCCCAAGTCCAACAGCGCCTTCGCGTTCTTCTCCGCCCTCGCGCACGTCGAGAAGGAGCGGACCGAAGACCCGCCCAACGCGCTCAAGGACGGCAGCCGCGACAAAAAAGGTCTCGGCCACGGCACGGGATACAAGTACCCGCACGCCTTCCAGGATCACTACGTCCCGGAGCAGTACCTACCGGGCGGCATGCAGGGCACGTACTTCTACGAGCCGAGCGACCAGGGCTACGAGGGCCGCTTGCGCCAGAGGCTCGCGGATTTGCGCGCGCGTGACCAGGCGGAGTCCATCGAGAAGCGCGTGCGGCGTTACGCGGAGGACGACGCGCCAGAGGCCTCTGGCGAGGACGCGGCTGACGAGAACGGCACGCCAGAGGCTCGCCCGGCAGAAGCGTCAACCGCACCGTCCGACGCTTCTGGCGAAGGCGCGTCAGTCGAGAAAACGGAGGACGCCGCAGACACCGCGCCAGAGGCCTCTGGCTCAGACGAGGCCAGCCTCTCAGGGAGTCCCTGGGTCTGAGCACCCGTCGAAACACAGCGCGAGAGGTCCGGTTGCAGCATTCCTTTCGGATCTCTCTTCCCTTCTCGAATGAAACGCCTTTCGTCTCTCCTCCTCCTGCTCGCCTTCGTCACCGGCTGCTCGTCTACCAAGCCATCTAGCGATGCGATGATGCCGATGAACATCACCACGAGCGCGCCCAAGCCCTCGTGGGCGCCCGACATCGACAACCAGATGTGGGCCGTTGTGGACCAGCTCACATCGTACGGCAACGTCCCGTACGGCGAGCTTACCGGCTTCCAAGCGCGCATGGAAAAAACGCCGACCAACGCGGTCATGGACCTGCTCGTGAAAAACGGCGTCCCGCCAACGCCACCCACGGTGACCGTCAATCACCGCAAGATTCCCGTCGGGCCCTCGGAAGGGCTCGTGATTCGCACCTACACGCCCGTTGGCGCCAGCGGCCCGCTCCCGGTCATCGTGTATTACCACGGCGGAGGCTGGGTGATCGCAGACCTGGACACGTACGAGGGCGGTGCGGTCGCGCTCGCGACGAAGGCCAACGCCGTCGTCGTCTCGGTCGCGTACCGGCAGGCGCCGGAGCACCGCTACCCGGCGGCGCACGATGACGCCTTTGCGGCGTACAAATGGGTGACACAGAACGCAGCCACGGTCGGCGGTGACGCCTCACGCATCGCCATCGCGGGCGAGAGCGCAGGCGGCAACATGGCCGTCGCGACCGCCATCCGCGCACGCGACGAAAGCGTGAGGATGCCCAAGGCCATCATCTCCGTCTACCCCGTCGCCGACGGCGACGTGCAGTCGGCCAGCTACGACCGCTACGCCAACGCGCTGCCGCTCAACCGCGGCGGCATGGAGTGGTTTTTCGACACCTACACCCCCGAGTGGCGCACGCGTGAGTACCGCATGATCGACTTGGTGGAGGCCAACCTGCGCGGCCTTCCACCGACGACGATCATCAACGCGCAGATCGACCCGTTGGAGGCCGAAGGCGGCGACCTGGCGCGCGCAATGCAGGCCGCTGGCGTCGACGTGGAGCGCGAAGTCTATCAGGGCGTCACGCACGAGTTTTTCGGCATGGGCGCTGTCCTGGAGCAGGCCGTAGCCGCGCAGGATCTGGCAGCATCGCGCCTCAAGGAGGCGTTCGGCATGTAGCCTCTGGCGCATGACGGAAAGCGACGCGGGCCGCGGGCGAGGTGCTGGCGGCCCGCGTCGTGTCTGGCGGGTCTGTCGCAAGAGGCCTCTGGCGAGAGCCTGCACGCAACGCGGCCTCTGGCGACGAACGCCAGAGGCCGCAGCGGACACCCGGTTGGGGCGTCCTGACCGTTTCCGCCAGAGGCGGTCTAGGGCTTCAGCACGACCTTGATGCAGTCGTCCTTCTTGTCGCGGAACAGGTCGTACATCTTGGGCGCCTCGTCCAGCGGTGCCGTGTGCGTGATGATGAACGACGGGTCGATCTCGCCGCTCTGGATCTTCTCCATCAGCGGGTCGAGGTAGCGCTGCACGTGGGTCTGGCCCGTCTTGAGCGTGAGCCCCTTGTTCATCAGCGGGCCGAGCTTGACCGAGCCGGAGCTCGCGTAGACGCCGGGCATCGAGATCGTGCCGCCCTTGCGGCACGCCATGATGGCCTGGTTGAGCGCGTACGTCCGGTCGCTCTGCGTGTGCGTCGCCTGGGCCGCCTTGTCCACCAGGGTCTTGGCCGCGCTCACGCCGTGCGCCTCCATCCCGACCGCCTCGATGCAGCGGTCCGGTCCGCGGCCGTTGGTCATGTCGATAAGGTGCTTGTGCACCGGCCCATTGATCTCCTCGAAGTTGACGATCTCGGCTTTGCTGTTCTCCTTTGCCATGCGCAAGCGCTCGGGCTCCCGGTCGATCGCGATCACGCGACCGGCACCCATCATCCAGGCGCTCTGGATCGCGAACTGACCGACGGGGCCGCAGCCCCAGACCGCGACGGTGTCGCCGGGCTCGATTTCGGCCTGCTCCGCGGCCATGTAGCCCGTCGGGAAGATGTCGGAGAGGAACAACACCTGCTCGTCCGAGAGGCCGTCGGGGACCTTGATCGGGCCCACGTCGGCGTGGGGCACGCGAAGGTATTCCGCCTGTCCGCCGGGGATGCCGCCGGTAAGGTGCGAGTAGCCGAAGATGCCGGCCGGGCTGTGGCCCATGGCCTTCCGCGCGTTCTCAGGCTCGGGGTTCGTGGTGTCGCAGAGCGAGAACATGGTCTGCTCGCAGAACCAGCAGGTGCCGCACGAAATCGTGAACGGCACGACGACGCGGTCGCCCTTCTTGAGCCGCGTCACGCTGCTCCCGACTTCCTCGACGATGCCCATCGGCTCGTGGCCGATGATGTCGCCCTCCTTCATCATCGGCACGAAGCCGTCGTAGAGGTGCAAGTCAGAGCCGCAGATGGCCGTGGAGGTCACCTTGATAACGATGTCCGTGGGCGCTTCGATTTCGGGGTCGGGGTGCGTGTCCACGCGGACATCGCCCTGACCGTGCCAGGTAAGTGCTTTCATGAGAGGCAGAGAGAGAGTGGCCCGTCATCACAGGCCTCTGGCGCGAGGGTTCCGCCCGGGCGCCAGAGGCGGGCAGTCCCAGGCTCCGCCCCATGGCTGCGCCAGAGGCCTCTGGCGCTAGCTCCGCGCCACCGCCACAACGTCTGCAGTCTCCGCCAGAGGCAGCGCGAACCAGAACAGCGTCCCTTGCCCCGGCGCGCTCTCCACACCGCACATGCCGCCCAGACGCTCCACGATCCGGCGCACGATCGACAGCCCGAGCCCGTGCCCTTCCACGTCGCCGCTGCCGACACGCGAGAAGGGCACGAACAGGCGTGCCTGAGCCTCTGGCGTGAGGCCGGGGCCATCGTCGTGGACCCAGAAGCGGGCCTGGCCGCACGCGGTGCGGGCGGTGCCCAGCGAGACCGTCGAGCCGCCGTACTTGGCTGCGTTCGTGAGGTAGTTCGCCCAGACCTCTTCGATCCACGGCGCGTAGCCCACGGCCACAGGCCACTGCACCGGGCACGAGACGGCGGCGCCAGAGGCCCAGACGCCTCTGCGTGACCGCTGCACGCGTTCCATCGCGCTGGCCACGATGGCGCCCATCTCGATGGGACCCGTCTGAACGACCTGCTGCCGCACGCCCGCCAGAAGTAGCAACTCGCTGACGATGCTGTCCATCTTGTTTCCCGAGCGCACGAGGTCCTCGGCCAGCACGCGATGCGTGCTCGCGTCGAGCGTCGGCCCGTCGTCGCGGAGAATCTCGGCGTAGCCCACGACGCCCTGAATGGAGTTCTTGAGGTCGTGCGCGACTGTGTGCGCGAACGCGTCGAGTTCGTCGTTGCGAGCCTGCAACTCGGCGTTGGCATCGTACAGGGCCCGGTTGGCGGCATGTAGCGCGGCGCGCTCTCGGCGACGCCGCGTGATGTCACGCAGGAGCACAAGGCGGCCGGTGACGCGCCCGGCGCGGCTCTCCAGCGTTGACGCCCTGAGCTCATACCAGCGCGCGTGCGCACCCAACCCGACCTCGAACGGCTGGCCTGAATTCTGGGCGAGAGCCTCGGCCAACCGCGGCGCCACGTCGCCGAGTGCTGCGCCGATGGGACTCGCGGCGTCGCCGAAGAGCGCGAGCACAGCCGGGTTGGCGTCAGCGATGCGGCCTCTGGCGTCGAGCACCAGCACGCCATCCGGGAGATCGTCGACGAGCGCCGCGCGGGCGATGGGCTGGAGGTCGAGCAGTTGGTAGCGCGCGAGCCCAAGCGCAAACGCACCCGAGGAAACCGCCATCGCGATGGGCGTAAAGTCCTTCGCCAGAGGCCCGAGCCCGAGCAGGAAGACGACGTTGATCGCCATCGGCGCGAGCGCGCCTGCCACGATCCAGCGCGAGAGGTTTCGCACGCGAGCGCCCGATCCGGCGTACGCCCACAGAATCACTCCGAGCGACACGGCCACAAGGGTCCACGCAAATCCTACCTGCGTCCATCCCAGAGGCCCGAGCGTGTACGTGAGGTGAGAAAACGCTCCCTCGGCGACTACGTTTTCTTCGGCCCACACCAGTCGGTGCGCGTCGTTTGTCATCGCCATCGCGCCGTACACCAGAGACCACGCCACGAGCAGCCCGGTGCCGATCCGGGCCGGTCGCGAAAACCGCTCAGTGTAGCTCAGCACGAACGCCACCCAGGCCACCCCGAGCAGAGGAGCGAAAAACAAGGTGCCCCTCGCGAGCCAGATGGTGGCCTCTGGCGTGGCCGCGATCAGCGAGAGGGTATCCAGCACCAGCCATCCCAGTTCGGCGCACGAGAACGCGACGAGCGCCCAGCCGCCCGCCTGCTCGCGCCGCCGCCACGCGACGAAGCCGACCACCAGCATGAGAATGGCCGCCAACGGGGCGAGGATGACAAATGTGAGGGACTCCACGGAGGCAACGGAGGGCACCGTTGCTATCGGCGCTTCATGCAGCGCGCTTAACCACCCGCTCTCTCGCAAGAGGCCACGGGCGAGAACAAAAAGACGTACAGACGCGCCAGAGGCACAGGAAGCGCGAATACTTGTCGTAACGTAGATTCCATCCCACCATTTGCTTCTCGATGAACGCTCCCCTCTCCCGCCGCGCGGCTCTCAAAGGCCTCGGCGCCTTCGGCGTCGCCGCTGCGCTTCCCGCCTCGGCCCGCGCCGCCACAGCCACAGCCTCTGGCGCCAACCACCACACTGTCAGCGCGCACACGTTCGCCGTCGGCGACGCGATGGTAACGGCCATCCGTGACACTGGCTTTGTGCTGCCTCTGGCAGCGGTCGGCACGAACGTGGCGCCAGAGGCGGTCACGGCATTGTTGGAAGGCTACGGCCTGCCGACGGACGGCGTGCCGACGGACGTGAGCGTGCTGCTCATCAAAGCGGGCGACGAGACGGTCCTGATCGACACCGGAACGGGCGGCGGTGACCTGATGGGCACGATGAACGCGCTCGACGTCTCGCCCAAGGAGGTCACGCGCGTCGTCATCTCGCACCACCACGGCGACCACATCGGCGGGCTCGCGCCTGGCGGAGAGCCCGCGTTTCCCAAGGCGAGCGTCCACGTCTCCGAGGCGGAGATGGCGTTTCTCAAAACGGCCGAGAGCGACGGCGCCAAAAGCGCGCTCGCCGCGTTGGAGGCCTCTGGCGCCGTCACCTTCGAACCGGGCGACGAACTCGTCCCCGGCGTGACCGCCGTCGAGGCCTACGGCCATACGCCCGGCCACATGGCGTTCGTCCTGGCCTCTGGCGAGGCACGGCTGATGATCGTGAGCGATGCCGTCGCGCACCCCGTCGCGTTCTTCGCCAATCCGGAGTGGCTCTTCGCCTTCGACAACGACCCCGAGCCGACCGTCGCCACGCGGCGACGCTTGCTGGGCCGCGCGGCGGACGAGAAGATGCACCTGTTCGCGAGCCACATGCCGTTTCCCGGCATCGGCCGCGTCTCGCGCGACGGCGGCGGCTTCCGGTTCACGCCCGCGCCGTTCGCGGCGTAGCCCGCCCCGTTCGGAATGACCTGCGGCCTCTGGCACATCTCCCGCCAGAGGCCGCGCTGTATCCGCCAGAGGCGTTAGCCGACCGTGCCGCGCACGGCGCCGCCTTCGGTCTCGCCTGTGAACGATCCGGTGTACCACCGGCCCGTCACGATCCCCGCCGGGTCCTCGGCAATCTCCACCGCCACGCCTGCGTCGGCGACCTCTGGGGTGAGCGTGAGGCGGTACGCGCCAAAGCTCGTTTCCTGCGCGTAGAGCGTGCCTCGGTTCTGGCCGAGAACGAGGCCGTCTCTCACGTTACGCGCGCGCCAGTCGGACTCGCCGCTGCCGCAGCCGAGGGCGTCGCACGGCTCGCCAACCGGCGCGTCGAAGGTGAGGCGCGCGACGGGAGCATCGGCGGCATCGAACAGGGTGATGTCGTAGGTGCGCCCGGTGTCGGCCGAGTCGCACGCGGCGAGGGCGAGGAGCGGAAGCAGGACGAGGAGTCGTGTCATGGAGCGGTGTGTCGCCAGAGGCCTCTGGCGAAGGGTACAGGGTCAGCCCGCGATGATGAACTCCGTCGCGCGGCGCGTGAGGTTTGCCTCGAACGGGCCCGACAAGACCGGCCCTCCGGTAAGGCCCCCGAACGAGGTCCACGTGCCGACAAACCGCTCGCCGTCGTCCTCGAACATGCCGGTCAACTCGTAGCCAATCTCGATGTCGCCGCGTCTGCCGCCTCCAGCGGGAGCGGAGAACTTCAGCTCGATCGTCCCGTCGTCCAGGGTCTGCCCTCTGATGATGCCGGCACCGTCCACGGCCCCCTCCATCGTGCCGCCCTCGGCGCGGGCGTCGAGGTCCCATGTGCCGCGCCAGCCGTCGGGGATGCTGCTCACGTCGCTGGGGATCATCGTGAGGCCGATCTCGCCCTGCGTCAGCCGCGCGCCTTCGCTCAGGCCGCTGGCGTCGAAGGCGACAAACGCATAGGTGGAGACGAGCGGGTCGGGCCCGCTAAACGCGTCGCAGGCCGCGAGGGCGAGCAGAGGCATGAAGAGCAAGTGATGGCGCACGGTGCGAGGAGGTAACGGGTGGTACTCGACTGTACGGAGATGGCCGTCTCGGCGCTGCACCGCCTCTGGCGCCTACCGGTTCGGCCTCTGGCGCCAGGGGCCCCCCTTATTTCCGGATCCCGCCAGAGGCTGTGTAGTTTGGGCTCTCCCCTCCGCCCTCTCTGCCGCGATGTCTGCTCTCGCCCTTTCCGCTCCTCGCCCGTCCATCCTCGACGCCCTGCGCGGGCCGCGCGCGACCGTCGCCGCGCAAGTGGCAGGCGTCGTCGGCTTCGCCGCTCTGGCCGCGCTGGGTGCGCAGGCGCGCATCTACATCTGGGAGGTCCCCGTCACGTTCCAGACGCTGGCTGTCTACGGCGCTGGTCTGTTCCTGGGCTCGCGCAACGGCGCGCTTTCGATGGGCCTTTACCTGCTCGCAGGCCTCGCCTTCCCCGTGTTCGCCTCTGGCGCCTTTGGCGCGGAGTACCTCTTCGGGACGACCGGCGGCTACCTCCTCTCGTACCCCATCGTCGCGCTGCTCGTCGGCATGCTGACCCGGCGCTGGACCTCGTTCTGGGGCGCCGCCGCGGCGATGACCATCGGCTCGGTTTTGCTGTTCACCGCTGGTGTCACGTGGTTGCACTTCGCTGCGGGCCACGCGACGTGGATGGAGTCCATCGTCAAGGGCGCGCTGCTCTTTATCGCCTTCGACCTCGCGAAAGTGTGGCTGGCCGCTGGCGCCTTTGCGGGCCTGCGCAAGGTTTCGCGTGACTAGGTCGCCCCGCGCGTCCGCTCTTTCGGCCTCTGGCGACCGTCGCACGACGCACGCGCCAGAGGCCGATCTGCGCTTTGACGTACCGCTCCGCGGCGCAGACGTGGACGCGCAGACGCGGTGCGCCCACTACGACGGCCCGACGGACATCGTCGCGCTGCGGTGCGCGTGCTGCGACGCGTTCTACCCCTGCTACGCCTGCCACCAAGAGACGACAGACCGTGCGTTTGCCGCCTGGCCTCTGGCGCGAGCGGCCGAGCCCGCCGTTCTCTGCGGCGCCTGCCGCGCGACGATGACGCCCGCTTCCTATCGCGCCTCTGGCGACGCGTGCCCCGCCTGCGGCGCGGCCTTCAACCCCGGTTGCCGCGCCCACCACGCGCTCTACTTCGAGACGCCAGAGGCCGACATCTAGACGCTCTACCAACGCTGGTGTCCTTGCGAGCAAAGCGCGGCCATCTCGCGCAGTTGAGCGCTGACAGCCGCTTGGTGTCGATAGGCGGTCTTAGGCGCCAGAGGCTGCTATGCCTCTTTGTTGTGCGGCGCGTACTTGCTGCCCCGCAGCACCTCCACGTCCTGCAGGTACACGATCACCGAGTGGTGCTTGAAGTACTTCTCCGAGACGTAGGCCGCGATGGACGCCGCCACCTCGGGCGTGGCGATGGTCTCGATTTTGACGCTGGGGCGCTCCCACGTGCTTGCGCCGACGCCGCGCGAGCCCTCACCGCGCACCTCGGTCAGCGTGTGGCCTGTGGCCCCGAGACGGTGCAGAGCTTCCAGAAGATCATCGCGCACGGTTCGCTCCGCGACGATGGTGACGAGTCGGTGGGAAACAGTGGTCATGGGTCAGGAGCCCCACATCTGGGCGAGCGTGAGATAGAGCGGGATGCCGAGCGTGAGGTTAAACGGAAACGTGATGCCGAGCGACGCCGTGAGGTAGTACGCCGGGTTGGCCTCGGGAAGCCCCACGCGCACCGCCGCTGGCGCCGCGATGTACGACGCGCTGGACACCATCGCGCCGAGCACCGCCGCGCCGCCGACCGAGAGCCCCGTCGCGAGGCCCACCCAGACGCCCAGCGCGCCGTGCAAAATGGGCATCACGATGCCAAAGCCGACGATGAAGAAACCCACGCTCTTGAGATCGCGCAGCCGCCGCGCCGCCGCCATGCCCATCTCCAAGAGGAAGAGCGTCAGCGCGCCCTGGAAGCCGCCGACGAAGAACGGCTTGACGCCCGCCATGCCCTCCTCTCCCGCGATCCATCCGATCGCCATGCCGCCGACGAGCAGCAGGATGCTCTGTCCCGTCACGACCTCTTTCACCGCGTTCTGCCACGAGCCCGCCCGCTCGCCTCTGGCGTAGGCGATGAGCAGCCCCACGATGATCGCCGGGACTTCCAGAACCGCCACCAGCGCGGGCATAAACCCCTCAGCCGTGAGCCCCGCAAAGTCCACCACGGCCACGGCCGCGATAAACGTCACCGCCGAGACCGAGCCGTAGTGCGCCGCGAGTGCCGCCGCGTTGGTGCGGTCCATCTTGCCCAGCCGACGGAGCACGTTGTACGCCGTGATAGGCGTCAGAATGCCGAGCGCGAGCGTGCCCAGCACGGGCCACGCGACCTCCGCCAGAGGCGTAATGCTGAGTGCCATTCCGCCTTTGAGCCCAATGGCGAGCAGCAGATAAATCGACAGCGCGCGGTAGAGCGGCGCCGGGATCTCCAGATCGCTCTTGACGAAGACCGCGATGGCCCCCAGCACAAAGGCGAGGACGACCGGCGAGAGAAGGCTGGCGAGGAGAACGTCGACCACGGCACCGAGGAGAGGGGGCCGAATCTACCGAGGCCTCTGGCGCCAGAGGCGCAAGCCGCCAGAGGCGCAAGCCGCCGGGCGCAAGCCGCCGGGGCGCGCGGATCCGAGCTTGGCGAGCCTGCTACGGGCCGTCACGCGCGAGGGGCGGAGGCACCAAGCGCTTGGGCATTCACCGCGGAGTCTGTCATAAACACCACCTCCCCTGTCGCCACGTCGTGCATCGCGCCGATAAGGAGCACGTTGCCAGAGGCCACGAGGTCGTGCAGGACCGGGCTCTGCTCGGTCATGGTCTGAAGCGTGATTTCGACGTTCGCGCGCGCCACGCATTCCACATAGGCGCCGTTCACGCTCGACCGCTCACCCGCGACAGTATCTCCCACCCGCTCGATGGCGGGCGCGATGTGCGCGAGCGTGCGCGCGAGGTGCCCGACGTTTAGGCCATCGCAGGCGCCTTTGATGGCGCCGCAGTCCGTGTGGCCCAGCACGACGACAAGCTTGGCGCCCGCCACCGCGGTCGCGTATTCCAGGCTGCCCAGCACGTCCGCGCTCAGAACGTTGCCGATGACGCGGACCGAGAACACGTCGCCCACGCCTTTGTCGAACACGATCTCGTGCGGCACGCGGCTGTCGATGCAGCCCAGCACGACCGCCATCGGATGCTGGCCTCTGGCGCTGTGCCGGAGTTGAGCCGCGAAGTCGCGTTCGAGCGGCGCGCCTGCCAGAAACCGCGCGTTGCCGTCCGCGAGCGCCCCGACCACATCCATCGGTGTCATCGCGGCTCGGGTCTCCGCGGTCAGCGGAGCGGTGAGATCGCGAGGTGGTGGCATGGTGAGATCGGAAGCGAGCCCCGGAACTGCGGCGGCCTCTGGCGCCAGAGGCCGCCGTGGATGTTCGGTAAGGGCGTGTTGCAACACGCCCTTACGATGTCACAATCAAGCGCAGAGCCCGAGACGAGAGTCTCTCCGCCAGAGGCCTCGGCAGACTACGCCCCGGCGGATTGGGCTCCGGCAGGTTGCGCCTCTGGCGCTACTCGCCCTGCGCGAGCGAGTACGCCCGCTCGCCGCCGAAGAGGTAGAGGTTCTCCGTCTTGATCGCGTCGAAGCCGCCGTCGGCCAGGCGCTGGAGCAGAGAGACGACCTGGCTCGCACTCACCGTCTTCTCGCCAGAGGCCACGAAGCGGCAGCGCCAGTGGTCGGTCCAGAACGTCTCGGGGAGGCCGCCGGGGAAGACCTTGACGCCGCGGTTGGTGATGAGCTTGAGCGTGAGGCCGTCGCCGTCCATCTCGCGAAGCCCTGCGCCGAGCGTGTCGGGCTGGCGGCCGTCCTCGTCCCAGTCCAGGAATACGTCCACGCCGACGAGTTCTTTCTGAACGCGGGGCGTGGGGTGCACGCCCACGTTCACCTCGGCGTCCGTGTACTTCGCGGCGGGAAGCGTTGTGGGCGTTTGGCCCAGGCGCTCGATGATGGCGTCGGCGAACTCCGACGTGGAGACCTTCCGGGTGCTTGCCTCGGCGTCGTACATGTCTCCGGTGTGGATGCCCGCCTCTAGCGTGACCAGCCACGCGTTCTCGATCTGCTCCGCCATGCGGTCGAAGTTGAGGTGGTCCAGCATCATGATCGCGCCGCGCAAGAGGCCCGAGGGGTTGGCGATGCCCTGGCCCGCGATGTCGGGCGCGCTGCCGTGGACGGCCTCGAACATGGCGATGTCGGCGCCGACGTTGGCTGATCCCGCGAGCCCGACCGAGCCCGAGGCCTCGGCGGCGATGTCGGAGATGATGTCGCCGTAGAGGTTGGGCGCCACGATCACGTCGAACGAGTCCGGCCGCGCGCCGACAAGCGCCGCGCCGATGTCGATGATCTTGTGGTCCGCCTCGATCTCCGGGTACTCCGCTGCGATCTCGTCGAACACCTTGTGGAACAGCCCGTCGGTGAGCTTCATGATGTTGTCCTTCGTCATGCACGTGATCCTCTGGCGCCCTTGCGCCCGGGCGTACTCGAAGGCATAGCGCACGATGGCCTCACTTCCCGGCCGCGTGATCAGCTTGAGGGTCTGGTACACCTCGGTCGTCTGCCGGTGCTCGATGCCCGCGTACGTGTCCTCCTCGTTCTCGCGGATGATGACGAGGTCCATCTTCGGGTGCGGCGACGCCACGTAGGGCGCGTAGCTGCGCACCGGCCGCACGTTGGCGAACATGCCGAGCGACTTGCGCAGCGTCACGTTGAGGCTTTTGTAGCCGCCACCCTGCGGCGTCGTAATCGGCGCCTTGAGCAAGATGCGGTGCGTGCGGATCGTGTCCCAGGACTCGGGCGCGATGCCGGACGAGTGCCCGCTTTTGTACACCGCCTCGCCCACCTGGATGGTGTCGTAGCGGAGCGGCGCGCCAGAGGCCTCCAGGATGCGAAGTGTCGCGTCCATGATCTCAGGCCCGATGCCGTCCCCGTGGGCGACAGCGATGGTGGTGAGGTCGGTTGCGTCAGGCACAGGCAAGGGGGATGGGCCGCCAGAGGCGACGAAGCGGGAGAACGGGCGACCGCATGATGCGACGCCGCGCACGCGCCGAGGGTGAAACCGTGCGGAAAGCGACTTCTGGCGAACGCGCGGTATGGTCTCGTCGCCTCTGGCGCCAGAGGCGGGGAAGCGCAGGCGCTCTACGACCGCGCTCAGAAGATGATCTGCGCCTGCATCAGCCCCAGGTGCCCTACCTCTCCCTCGGCGTCGCGCCGCACGACGTAGGCGGCGGTGATGCGGAGGTCGCGGTAGTCACGGCCGAGCGCTGCGCTAGGGCTATAGCTGGCGCCAAAGGTGCCGAACACGTCGCCGCGCGCGTCCACATCGTTCCAGTAACGCTCGCCTCTGGCGAAGACCTCGCTGTGTGGCAGGAGACGCGCCGCGCCGAGGAGCCCGACGCCAGCGGCCTGTTGCTCCACACCGCCCACGGACTCGTACTGCGTGCCGACGGCTTCGAGCTTGAAACGGAGTGGCTGGGCGCCTGGGCGCTCGCCCCAGTACAGGTGTGCTCCGGCGCTCGCGTACCCACGCTCCACGGCGCCGAGTGAGGTGCGCTCGCTGCCTCTGGCGTTGGCGCTGGCAAATCCGCCAAAGCCGAGCCCCGTGGAGCCGCCGTGGTGCGCCGCCACACTGAGCGCAATCGCCATGTCGTCAGCACCACGGGTCACGGAGGCGCCACTGCCACTCTCGCGGTAATTATCCGTCTCGCGGGAGAAGCCGCCCGTACCGTTGTGAAGCGTAAGCTGCAGTTCGGTCTCGCCAAACGTTGCTGTGAGGTCGACCCCGATGTCTCGGCCCGCTGATCCAATCGTGCCGTCGGACCAGCGCTCATTCACCGCCGCGCGGTCTACGGCGTCGATGCGCGTATTCGAGGTCGGGACGTAGCCACGGGGCTGCGCAGGCGGAAGGCGCCCAGCACGAAGCTGGAGCATCTCGGTGATGTCGTAAAAAGCGAAGAGGTCTACGCTGCGGAGGTCTCCAGGCGTCGTGTCGATGTCATATTCCATGCCGACGAGATCGAGCAGCGTCAGGCGAAACTGCAGGCGCGCGCGGCGCAGTCCGAAGCCCAGCCGCCCGGTATCATCGGCACCTTCAATACCCAGGCTCGCCCGTGGCTGGATGCCGCCGGAGAGCGCGAGCGTAACGTCTTCGGTGATCTGAAACGGTTGCGCAGCCGCCGCTGGGATGGACGCGCCCACAAGTATCGCGAGCGCCCCAAGACGAAACCTGATTCGGATCATGAACGGTAGAGTGGAGGCGGATCAAACGGCGCCAGCCGACGCTGCGCCGTGCTGGAACGAACTTTTCCTCACAGCTCAGCACGCGGTTGTAGAAGGGTTTCTAAAATACCAGTTGCCCCTGAACGATGAAGAGGTGGCCCACATCGTCGGCGGCGTCCTGCCGGAGGGTGTATCCGGCTGTCAGGCGGACGTTGCGGTAGTCTTGGCCGAGCGCGGCGCTAGGGCTGTAGCTCACGCCCACCGTCCCATACGTGGCTCCGGGTCCGTCAACGTCATCCCAGAACTGCTCGCCGCGGGCGAACACCTCGCCGTGGCCGAGCACGCGCACCGCGCCAAATCCCGAGAGGCCCACGGCCTGCTGCGTAAACCCATCGACTTCCTGATACTGAATACCGATGGCGTCAAGTTTGACGCGGACGGGCTGGCTGCCGGTGCGTTCGCCCCAGTAGAGGTGGGCCGAGGCTGTACCGTAGGACCGCCGCACATCGCTCAGCACGGTGTCTTCGCTGCCAGCGGCGTTGTAGCCAGCATAGCCGCCCAACGAGACACCCGAGCCCGCCTTGTGGTGTACAGAGGCGCCAACAGCGAGAGCGGTCTGGTCGGTGCCCCGCGTAAGTGAGCCCGCCGAGCCGCTCTCGCGGAGGTTGTCGGTGGCGCGAGAGAACCCGCCGCCGCCATTGTGTACCGACAGGAGCACCTCGGTGTCTCCAGCGGCTACCTCCACCTCGGCGCCAAAGTCTCGGCCAGACGAGCCGATGGTGCCGCTGGCCCAGCGCTCAGCGATCACCGCCCGGTCGATGGCGTCGATTCGCGTGTAGGAGGTCGGGATGTAGGCGCGCGGCTGCGCAACGGGCAAGCGCCCAGCACGGACTTGAACGACATCGCTGACGTTGTAGAATCCGAACAGGTCTACGCTGCGCACGTCGCCCGGGGCGGTATCGATATCGTACTCCAGCCCGGCGCGGTCTTGGTACGTCAGGTTGACCTGCAAGCGCGCTCGCCGAAGGCCAAGCCCTAAGCGCCGGTCGGTACGGTCCTCGGCGCTGACCTCTTGGGAGGCGAAGCTGGCGCGCGGCTGAACGCCGCCGCTGATTTGAAGCGTCGCATTGTCCCCAATGTCAATCTGGGCATTTGCCGAGGGCACGAGCGGAGAAACGAGGAGAAGGCCAGCAAGCCCAGACAGGGTGACGAGTGCACGCATGAGATCGGTATGGAGAAGGCCCGGAGCGCAATGCGCCCCGGGCCTCGGTGGTCGGGGAGAAGGCTCCCACTGAGTTAGTTGTTGATGTTCTGGGCCGTGATCATGCTGTCGTCCATGAACGTCACCTTTCCGGTCGCGACATCGTGCATCGCACCGATGACGATCAGCTTGCCCTCTTCGACGAGACTGTGCATGACCCGGCTCCGCTCGACCATGTTGCGGACGGTCATCTCCACGTTCTCGTGGGCAACGGCCTGCACGAACTCCTTGTTCTTGGAGGAGCGCTCGCCTTCGACCTCATTGCCGATGGCGTAGATGGCCGGAGCGATGTTAGCCAGCGTAGCGGTCAGGTTGCCCAGTTCCACGTTGTCGCAGGCGCCCTTGACGGCTCCGCACTCGGTGTGGCCGAGCACGACGATCACCTTCGAGCCCGCTGCAGCGGTCGCGAACTCCAGGCTTCCCAGGATGTCGGTGTTGACGAAGTTGCCTGCCACGCGCGCCGAGAACACGTCACCGACACCCTTGTCGAAGATGATCTCGTGCGGCACGCGGCTGTCGATGCAGCCGAGGATGGCTGCCATCGGGTACTGCCCGGTCGCAGTCTCGCCGACCTGTGCCAGGAAGTCACGCTCCACGGCCTCACCGGCGAGAAAGCGAGCGTTGCCGTCCTTGAGACGCTGAATGACCTGCATCGGCGTAAGCGCGGCCTGCGTTTCAGCCGTGAGCGCCACAGTCGGGTCGTAGTCGTAGGATGTTTGGACCTGGGCTTGCGAGGCGCAGCCTGTGAGAGCGAAGACCGCGACGAGGAGTGCGGCGTAGAAGGGTCGGATAAGGGAGGTCATAGATGTGTATACGTGGGCCCAGAAGCAGGGCATGGGTGGAAACCAGCCCACCCCGGCAGAAGTGCCGCGGCAGGCTTTGGGAATGGATATGGCGAGACCCAACGTCTCGCCAGAGGCCTAGCGCGGCGGAGGCGTCGGCGGAACGGCGGACGATGCCCTGGGGGTGTGCCCCGAAGCAAGCGAGAGCGCTGGAACAGGTTCCGAGCCTCCCGAATGGCCTACGATCATGCCGACCACCTCAACATCCTCGGCCGTCTCCGACGGCACATGCGTCTCAACCGGAGCTGCGTGGCCCGCCTCTGGCGAGAGGCACGCTTCTGCGGGCATCGCGAGAGCGGCCGCAAGGAAGAGGAACAGGGAGAGTGCGGAGCGCATGGTGGCGCGTAAAGCCGGAAGTCTTTTTCCTTGTTCCCACAACCGTCCGCCTTCTCGGGGCATCAACAATCCGCGCCAGAGGCTTTGGATGGCACCGTGAGCCTCTGGCGGTTACGCGACCGAGGCCGTGAAGTAGTCTGCGCCGCCGGGCTGGGGGTGGAGCGCGAGCAGGCCTGCGTGCGCCAACTGCACCAGCGTCTTGGACGCCTTCCACGGCGGCACATCTGCCAACCGCGCGTACGCCTCGACGGTGATGCGCTCGTGGCGATCCAAGTACGCCAGAAGCTTGCGCTCGCGCTCTCCAAACGTGAAGCGCGCGCCGGTCCCCTTGCGCTGCTCTTTCATGAGCAGCACGGCCTCTCGCGAGGCCTCGACGGACTGGTCGTCCACGCGCACGAACACCTTGCGCTTCTGGCGGGGGTCAGCATCCGGCCGGAGGTAGTGCGGGCGGTCGCCAGAGGGCGGCACGTCGACCACGAGGGCTAGGCGACGGTTGCTGACGCGCACGGGCTCGACCTCGATCTCGACTTCGGGCTCGACGCGGCCGCCCAGCGCCTCGCGGAGTGCGAACAGTTCCTCGTCGGCGTCCTTCACGCCCACAACCGAGCCGTCGTCGTCTACACCGATGAGCACTTTGCCGCCGTCCGTGTTGGCGAGCGCGATGATCTCGCGGGCGAGACGGTTGGGACGCGGCACACGGTTTTTGAACTCCAGATGGCGGCCCTCCCCCATCGCGGCGAGGCGGCGGAGATCTTCGAGGGTCATAGCGGAAAAGGGTCGCGGGTAGAATCCGGGCAACGCGCCAGAGGCGGTCGGCGTTGCCTGGGGTGGAGGGCACAACGCGGAGCCGAGCCTCTGGCGCCAGAAGGAGCAGCGAGGCGGGCTCACGCCAGAGGCTCAGGCAAAGGCCGAGCCGTCGAGGTGGGCGGCTTCGTGCTTGGGGTCGCGCGTCATCAGCCCGCAGACCTCGTCGTGCGGCGTGCTCTCGCCCGCGATGACGCGCGCGACGGCCTCGGAGATTGGCATCTCGATGCCATAGCGCGCCGCGAGCTCGCGGACGGACGCTGTTGTTTTGACCCCCTCGACGACCATTGTCATCTCGTCGGCGGCCTCCTGCAGGGATTGCCCGCGCCCCATCTTTTCGCCGAAGCCGCGGTTGCGGCTGTGCTGGGAGAAGCAGGTGACGACCAAGTCGCCCAGGCCTGCGAGTCCCGCAAACGTGTGGGCCCTGGCGCCCATCGCGAGGCCAAGACTCGTGATCTCCGCCAGCCCACGCGTGACGAGGGCCGCTTTGGCGTTATCGCCCAGGTCCATGCCGTCGCCCATGCCTGCTGCCAGCGCCATCACGTTTTTGACCGAGCCCGCGATCTCGACCCCAACCAGGTCTGTGTTGGTGTAGACACGCAGCGCGGGCGTCATGAAGAGCGTCTGCACCTGCTCGGCGACGGTCGCGGTCCGGGATGCTCACCACGACGCTCGTCGGCTGGCCCAGCGCGACCTCTTCGGCGTGGCTCGGCCCGTACAAGACGCCGATACGCGCCTCTGGCGCCAGAGGCAGCACCTCGCGCAAGACGCCGCTCGTCGTCAGCAGCGTGCCGTTTTCGATGCCCTTGGCGACCGAGACGATGGCCTCGGGCTCCGCCGCGCGGCGGCTCAGTTGCGTGGCCACGCTACGCAGCGACTGGCTGGGCACGGCGAACAGCCACACGTGGGCGCCAGAGGCGGCCTGATGCAGGTCGGAGGTGACGCGCAGGCTGGCGGGAAGCTCGGCGCTGGGCAGGTAGTCCGCGTTGCGGCACGTGGCGCGGATCTGCTCGGCGGCCTCCTCGCGGCGTGCCCAGAGGGTCACGGGGCGCCCGGCCGTGGCGAGGCTGTACGCGAGAGCCGTGCCCCAGCTTCCGGCGCCGAAGACGGTGGTATGGGCGGTTTTGGTGTCCATGCGTGAAGGTACGGTGCCTCTGGCGCGGGCTGGAGACTGAGCTCGAAGTGGTCCCAGCCTCTGGCGCCAGAGGCGAGCCGGCTATGCGCTGCTGGACGCTGCCACCACGCGGCCTATCTCGAAGGCAGGCTCTCCCAGCGCTCCCAGAACAGTCTTCGCGCGAGACTTCTTGGCCTCTGGCACGATGGCGACAAGCCCCACGCCGAGGTTGAACGTGCGCCGCATGTCGTCCTCGGGCACGTCGCCGGCTTCCTGAATCAGACGAAACAGGCCGGGACGGCTCCACGCCCCGTAGTCGACCGCGATGTCCAGCCCGTCGGGGAGCACGCGGCGCGTGTTGCCTTCGAGGCCGCCGCCGGTGACGTGCGAAAAGCCCGTCGCGAGGTCCTCCGCGATGAGTGCCTGGATGGCGTCGAGGTAGGAGCGGTGCACCTTGAGCAGTGCCTCGCCCACGCTGATCCCGCCCAGAGCCTCTGGCGTGTCGGCGGCGACGTAGCGCTCGAAGAGGACCTTTCGCGCGAGGCTGTAGCCGTTGGTGTGGAGACCGGACGACGGCACGCCGAGCAGCACGTCCCCTTCCTGAATGGCGCTCCCGTCCACGATGGCATCGCGCTCCACGATTCCTACGACGCAGCCCGCGAGGTCGTAGTCGCCCGCTTTGTAGAGGTCCGGCATCTCCGCCGTCTCGCCGCCGATGAGCGCACAGCCGTTGGCCTTGCAGCCTCTGGCGAAGCCCAGCACGACGGCCTCAAAGACTTCGGGGCGGAGGCTGCCCGTCGCGAAGTAATCCAGGAAAAACAGCGGACGCGCGCCGCTGACGGCGATGTCGTTGACGCAGTGGTTGACCAAGTCCTCGCCGATCGTGTCGTGCTTGCCGACGCGCGTCGCCACTTTGAGCTTTGTGCCCACGCCGTCGATGCTGGACACGAGCACCGGATCGCGCATCGCGCCAGAGGCCGCGAGGTGGAACAGGCCTCCAAAGCTTCCGATCTCGGTCATCACGCCGGGCGTGAACGTCTCCCGCACGGGGCCTTTGATGCGGCGCACGGCTTCCTCTCCTGCGTCGATGTCGACTCCTGCTTCCTTGTACGTCGCCATGGTTCGGGCGTGGGTTGGACCGGAAGCTAGCGGCCTTCGGAGGGATGCGGGATGGAGGGATGAGGGATGCGGCGGGACTGGGGACTGGAATCAGGCCGGTCTCAGCCTCTGGCGCGAGAGGACGAACGCGGCAGGGACGCCTCGCCGGGGCGTCTGCCAGTCGAACGCGGCGCGCTCGCCCTACCTGTTTTCGCCAAAAGCCGAGACGGGAGACTCTCGTCATGCCTCTGGCGCCAGAGGCCGCATGCCTGCATCCCTTTCCCCCATCCCTCGCGCCTTCCATGGCGCATCGGTCTTGCCCAGGAACGCAGCCACGCCCGCTTTGCAATCGTCGGTGCTGCGCGCGAGGGCGTTGAGGCGCGTGGCGTAGCTGACGCCCTCGGCCCAGCCCATGCCGTGCACGTCCGCAAGAAGCCGCTTGGTGAGCGCGACAGCGGTCCCACTCGTTTCGGTCGCGAGGGAGTGGCACAGCGCGTCGGTCTCGGCATCGAGCGCCTCTGGCGAGACCGAGCGCGTGATAAGGCCACAGGCCTCAGCCTCTGGCGCGGTGATGAGGCGACCGGTGAGCATGAGGTCGCGCAGGGCGGCGTCACCCAGCTTGCGCCGCGCGATGACCGCCACAATCGCGGGCACAAACCCGATGCGGACCTCGGTAAAACCCAGCTTCGCGCCAGAGGCCACGAGCGAGAAGTCGCACGCGGCGGCGAGCCCGCAGCCGCCCGCTATCGCGTGTCCCTGCACTTTCGCCACGATGGGCTTGCGGTGCATCACGATGGCATCGAACAACCCTGCCAGATGCTCGGAGTCCGCGAGATTGGCCTCGGCGCTGGCGGTTTGCAGGCCCTGGAGCGCGGCGAGGTCGGCCCCGGCGGAAAAAGCCTTGCCGTTACCTGTCAGCACGATCACGCGCACGGTCTCGTCGCCAGAGGCTTCGTTCAGCCTCTGGCGGAGTGCGGCCACGAGGTCTGCGTTGAGGGCGTTGCGCACCTCAGGGCGGTCCATCGTGAGCGTGAGGACAGGGCCGGTCTGGGAAACGTCGAGCATAGCGGACGGAAGCAAGGGGGCCGCAAGATCGCCTCTGGCGCGGAGCGCCTCACACGGATCGTCCTGTATAAAGAACATAGCTGTCCTAATAAGAAGACTCAGCGGCGACAGAACACATTGGCGCAGCGCACGGTTGTAGCTCTCGACGGCGCGGATGTCACTCCGCGTGTGTCGCTCCCCCGAGGCGACTGTTCTGACGCTCACCTGCGTTCGCAACAGTCTTCTCACCATCATCCCCCCTCTCTCATGTTCAACAAGATCTCCCTGTTCGTCCTCGCATTCGCGCTGCCCCTGGCCGCCTGCGGCGACGAAACCACTACTGTAGATCCCGCCGATACCGCTGTCGTTGTCGACGACGACGTAATGGGCGACGACCTGCTTGTCAACGAAGACGTTGACGGCACGATGGCAACAGACGTGTCCGCACAGGCCACGCTCGACGCCGTTCCCGCCGATGGCCTCACCGCTATGGCACCCGGTGCCGCAGTCGCCAACATCGACTCGTGGATCGCAAAGCTCAGCGACGTTCCTGAGGCCGCTGGCGTCGTCGAAGGTCTCCAGACCCTCAAGACGCAGCTCACGACCAACCCTCTCGATGGCAACGCCATCGGTGAGACGCTGACGTTCCTCGGTGGTGCAACGACCGACTCCGCAGGTGGCGACACCGCGCTGGAGCAGCTCGGAAGTGCACTGTCCTCCGCAGGCAGCACCCTCATGGGCAACTAAGCGGACCTAGAGCAGACTGTATCTGTTCGCGAGCCGCTCTCCTTCGGGAGGGCGGCTTTTTTGTGCACCTATGGCAGGTCGCCTTCGGCCTCTGGCGCCAGAGGCTTACGCCCCGCGAGGCTACCGCCCCGCCAGAGGCGCCTCGGCCAGAAACAGGTACAGCGGCCACAGCGCCGCCTGCTCGTCAATGGCGCGCGCGACGAGGCCAGGCCCCAACGCGTCCATCTCCTCGCGGTCGATGCGGCGCATGATCCAGATGCCCTTGGCACGCGCGAGGCCCTCGGGCAGCGCCGCCAGAGGCTCGGTGAACTCGGGGCGCCCCTCGGGCTTGGTGACGTGCGGCGCGAACGAGAAGCGGTAGCCTCTGGCGATGAGCCCGTTGAGCAGCGCGAGGCTGGCCTCAGGCTCGTCCATGAGCCTCTGGCGTGCAGGGTGAAACAGGCCCTTGGCGTACTCGCCGATGTAGAGGCCCCAGCGAAACGCGTCCGGGTGGACGGCGTGGCTGAGTTGGATGTCCGTCAGCCGTTTGCGCGGCAGTCGGTAGAAGCTCATCCACAGGTGGCTGTGCGAGCCGCCCGCGCCGAAGTCGTTTTTGAGGATGCGCGAGAAGACGTTTTTCTCAGTCTCAAAGGGGAGCCCGTTGGGGATCACCCAGTTGAGCGCCAGGTCGTCGCGGTAGAGCTTGAACGGCGTCTGGATGGCGCGCGTGAGCACGTCTTTCTCCTCGCGATAGCGCCCGATGTGCGGCTCGGCGCGAAGCCGTTCGAGCGCGTCCAGTCCCTCGGCGGGGAAGCCTTCGAAGCGCAGCGCCAGAGGCTCGGGCGTGACGAACGGCGGCGCGGCGGCGGGAACGGGCGGCAGGTCTGGGGTCATGCGAGCGGTACCCTGTTTCCCGCGCGAGGTTCAGCCTCTGGCGCCAGAGGCCCGGCATTGAGGCGGTCAGCAAGCGATCTTCAGGCGCTTACCTCACCCCGCACCATGTCCGACCTTCGCCAGCGCATCGAGACCGCCCGCGACCGCTTGCGCTCCGGTCACTTCTCCAACGAGGCGTCCATTAGCACTGGCTTGGTGCTCCCGCTGCTCGCCGCGCTGGGCTGGGATCCGTTCGACCCCAACGAGGTGGCGCCAGAGTACCGGGTCAAATCGCGACGTGTGGACTTTGCGCTCATCACCAAGGGCAGCCCCTCCGTCTTTGTCGAGGTCAAGCAGCCCGGCATGGCGGACGGCGCAGACCAGCAGCTCTTCGAGTACGCGTTCATGGAAGGCGTGCCTCTAGCGGTGCTGACCGACGGCGCGACGTGGAGCGTGTACGTGCCCGCCGAGCAGGGCTCGATGGAGGAGCGCCGTGCCTACCACCTCGACTTGGCGGAGCGGACGCCTTCGGAGAGCGCGGACCGCCTTCGCCGTTCACTTGGAGCGAGGCGCCGTGGCAAACGGAGAGGCGTTCGAGCGCGCCCGCCGCGACTGCCAGAGCGCGAAGCAGAGCCGCGGCGCTCGCGCGGCGATGCCACAGGCATGGGCTAATCTCGTCGCGAGCCACGATGCCACGCTTCTAGACCGCCTCGCAGCCGAGGTGGAGAGCGCCAGCGGCTTTCAATCCGAGTCTAGTGATCTCGCGACGTTCCTGGCATCTCTCGCACCAGCCTCTGGCGATCTCCCGAAGGGGAAACGAGCGAAGCCGCGGAGGCCAAAAGTCAGGGCGGCGACGCCCTCAACACCGACGCCTCTGGCGCCAGAGGGCACACCTGCTGCACCGGACGCGAGCGGACTTCCCGCCAGAGGCTTCGAACTCGATGGTCGGTTTGTGCCTGCCAAGACAGGCGCAGAGGTTCTTGCGGGCGTGCTCCGCGCTCTCGCGGAACGGGACAACAGCTTCTTGGAGCGGTTCGCCGCGCAGACTCGCGGCAAGACGCGGAGCCTTCTAGCCAACTCGCCAGAGACCCTCTACCCGGGCAAGCCTGAGTTCTATCCCCAGTCGCGCAAAGTAGCCGACGGCTGGCTTGTGGCGACGCATAGCTCGTCCGCGGCGAAGGGCACTGTCATCGAGAAAGCAGCAAGGGCGGCCGGTGTCGAGTTTGGGACCGCACTCAGAGTTCGCTTCGAGAAGTAAGCCTCTGGCTCCGGATCGTCCCAGCGCCAGAGGGAGCGGTCAGTGCGCATCGAGCCAGTTGTCGGCCACGCCCACGTCTACCACGACAGGCACGTCGAGCGGGAAGGCGGCGGTCATCTCGTCGCGGATGAGCGTCGTCGCGGCGTCGACCTCCGCCAGGGGCACCTCGAAGACGAGTTCGTCGTGCACCTGCAGGATCATGCGCGTCTCCAGCTTCGCCAGAGGCAGCTTGGCGTGCAGCGAGACCATCGCGCGCTTGATCATGTCGGCCTGCGAGCCCTGAATGGGCATGTTGAGCGCGATGCGCTCCGAGTAGGCGCGGTCGCTCGGGTTGCGCGACGAGAGCTGCGGGAGGTAGCGGCGACGGCCGAGCAGCGTCTCCGCGTAGCCTCTGGCGCGAGCATCGTGCACGAGGCTGTCGAGGAAATCGATGACCGTCGGGTAGCTCGCGCGGTACTGGTCGATGAGTTCCTGCGCCTCGCTGTTCGAGATCCGCATGCGGTTGGCGAGACCAAAGGCGGAGATGCCGTACGGAATGCCGTAGTTGACCTGCTTGACGCGGCTGCGCTGCTCGCGGTCGACCTCGTCGTACGGCACGTCGTAGACGCGGGCGGCGGTCGCGGTGTGGATGTCGCGGCCCTCGGCGAAGGCTTCCACCAGGCCCTCGTCTTTGCTCATGTGCGCGATGATCCGCAACTCGATTTGCGCATAGTCCGCCGCCAGAAGCTGGCAGCCGTCGCGCGCGATAAAGGCGCGGCGGATCTCGCGGCCCATCTCCGTCCGGATGGGAATGTTCTGGAGGTTGGGGTTTGAGGACGAGAGGCGGCCTGTGGCCGTGACCGTCTGGTTGAAGTCGGTGTGGATGCGGCCCGTCTCAGGGTGGATAAGCTCGGGCAGACGGTCGGCGTAGGTGCTTTTGAGCTTGCTCACCTTGCGCCAGTCCAGGATGAGCGCCGGGAGCTCGTTTTCCTGCGCGAGTTCGCTCAACACGTTTTCGGCAGTGCTCGGCGTGCCGCTTTTCGTCTTCGCCAGAGGCTTGAGCCCGATGCCCCAGGTTGGGGTCTCTTCCTTGAGTTGCTTTTTGGTCTTGGGCTTGGCCTCGGGGTCGCCCTCCACCTTGCCTGCCTCGTTGTCGCGTACGTCCTGCTCCCACTGCGCCGCTGCCTCGCGCTCCTCGTCGGTCGGCGGGTCGTTGAAGAGCACCTCGCCGATCTGTTTGGGCGAGCCGATGTTGAACGTGCGGCCGACGAGGTCTGTGACTTCCTTTTCGATGCGTTCCATCTCGCCTTCGAGTTGGACGCTGATCTTGTCCAGCACTTTGGTGTCCACGCGCACGCCGCGGCGCTCGATATCGGCCAGGACGGGCACGAGGGGAAACTCGATCTCCTCGGCGATCGCCAGAAGCCCGTCTTTCTCCAGCTTCTCGCGCAAGAGCGGCACCAAGCGCAGCGTGATGTCCGCGTCCTCGCAGGCGTACGGCCCCACGTCCTCGACCGGCACGTCGCGCATGGAGAGCGCGTTTTTACCCGTCCCGATAAGCTCCGAGATGGGCTGCGGACGGTAGTTGAGGTAGAAGCTGGACACGTCGTCCAGCTTGTGGCTGGCCTCGGGCTCGATGAGGTAGTGCGCCACCATCGTGTCGAAAAACGGCCCTTGCACGTCCACGCCGTGGTTGCCCATCACGAGGAGGTCGTATTTGACGTTGTGGCCCACCTTCTCCACGCCAGGATCTTCGAGCCTCTGGCGGAAGGCGTCGAGCGCCTGGGTCGTCTGCGTGCCGTCGGGCAGCGGCGTGGGGACGTAGACGGCGCGCTTGTCCTTGGAGGAGAGCGCGACGCCGACGAGCGAGGCGGCCATCGCGTCCACGCTGGTGGTCTCGGTGTCGAACGCCAGAGGCTCGCCCGCAGCCTCTTGCGCGGCCTTGCCGAGGTCGGCTTTCTCGTAGATCGTCGCGTAGTCGACGGTGTCCTCGTCCATGGCCGTGACGGGCTCGTAGGGGCCGAAGTCGAAGTCCAGCGACGGGTCGCTCTCGGGAAGCAGCGTCGTGCGTCTCTGGCGATAACCGCCGCCAGAAGCGCGCTGGCGCACGCGGCCTTCGGAGTAATCCTTGACGCGCGTGCGCAAGCGCTGCCCAAAGCCGACGTGGTCGAAGAGGTTGTTGAGCGCGCCGAGGTCGGGGTCGGTGCGGCGCAGGTCGTGCCAGTCCAGTGGGTCGCCGAAGTCGTCGGTGACGTCGAGATCGGTGGCGATGGTGACGAGCTTTTTGCTCAGCAGCGCGTCGTCGGCGTGGTTGGTGAGGCCGTCGTTGGCGCGCTTGCCCTTGATCTCGTCTTTCTTGGCGATCAGGTTTTCGACGGTCCCGTACTTCTTGATGAGCGTAATCGCTGTCTTCTCGCCGATGCCGGGTACGCCGGGCACGTTGTCGGCGGTGTCGCCCATCAGCGCCAGAAGCTCGATAAACTGGACCGGCTCCAGGCCGTCGTACTTCTCGCGGAAGGTCTCGGCGGTCTCGCGCGAGAACACCTCGCCCATGTACGGCGGGCGCAGCATGTGCACGCAGCCCGGCCCGGCGCCGCCGTCTTCGTCGGAGAGAAGCTGGCGGAAATCTTTATCGGCGGAGAAGATGACCACGTCCACGCCTTCGGCCTCGGCGCGGCGGCAGAGCGTGCCGATCACGTCGTCGGCCTCGACGCCCTCGACTTCCAGGACGGGAATGTCGAAGCCTCTGGCGAGGTCCTTGATGAGCGGGATGCAGGCTTTGATCTCGGGCGGCATCGGCGCGCGGTGCGCCTTGTAGTCTTCGTAGAGCTCATCGCGGAAGTTGGGTCCGCCCTGAGCGGGTCGAACACGCAGGCGATGTGCTCGGGCTGATGCTCCTCCAACAGCTTGAGCAGCGCCGTCGCGAAGCCATAGAGCGTGCGCGTGTCGGTCCCGTCGGGCGCGTTCATGCTGGCGTTCTTCATGCTGAAGAAGGCGCGGTAGGCCAGCGCCATCGCGTCGGCGAGGAAGAGCGTTTCGCGCTCCTCCGCCTCGTCGTCGTCGCCAGAGGCCTCTGGCGCGGAGTCGTCGTCGGCTGTCTCCCACGGCGGGCTATCGTCCTCTGGCGGCGCAGGCGCATCCGCCGTGCTCGGCTCGCCAGAGGCGGCCGGTGCGCTGAACAGGTCAGGCTCTGTGTTGAGCGTGGCGGTCTCGCCAGAGGCGGCGGGCGTGGGCGTGTCGTCGAAGAGCGAGGGCTCGGGCATCGTGCGGGCGGTCGGCGGGATCGGGCGCATGGTAACGCGCGGAGGCGACAGCGGTTTGGCGCTCTGTCCAAAGACATGGCTTGGGGTGGACGTATCGCAGCACGCACCTGCGGCGCCACGCCTGGCTTCTTGCGATCCGCCTCTGGCGCCGTGCCGACGGGGCATGCCCCGTCGCTACGGTCTCCCACACATCGCCATCGTGCCCACGCACCTCGCGCCAGCGGCCGAAGACCGCACGAAAGCACCGCGCTACGCCAGAGGCCTGGGATCTTGTCCCGCACTCCCTCATCCCTGATCCTCCATCCCGCATCCCTCCCGCATGGTCCTCCTCTTCGACATCGACGGCACGCTCCTCCAATCCCACGGCGTCGGCCGCCGCGCCGTCGAGCACTCGCTTCAGGCGCACTTCGGCCGCCCGTTCGACACGTCGAACGTCCCGTTCTCGGGCAAGACGGACCCCCAGATCTTCCGCGAGATCCTGACAGACCCGGCCAACGCGGACGATCTGGAGATGGACATCGAGACGGCGATCCGGCAGGCCTGCGAGGCGTACGCGCGCCGGATGCACGCGACGTGGGACGAGGCGACCGTCGAGGCGCTTCCGGGCGCGGTGGAGTTGGTCGAGCACCTCGGCGCCAGAGGCGAGCCGCTGGGACTGCTGACCGGCAACCTGGAGCCGATGGCGCACCTCAAAGTCGGACGTATCGGGCTCGGCGAGGCGTTCGCGTTCGGCGCCTACGGCTCGGACCGCGAGCACCGCAACGAGCTCCCGACCGTCGCGCTGGAGCGCGCCAGAGGCTACTTCGACCGGCCTCTGGCGGCGGAGGACCTTGTGCTCATCGGCGACACCCCGCGCGACGTGCAGGCGGCGCAGGCCGTCGGAGCCAAGAGCGTGGCCGTGGCGACGGGACGCTTCGACATGGACGAACTCAGGGCTTCCAACCCGACGATTCTCTTGGAGACGCTGGAGTCGTTCGACCTCGACGCGCTGGTGTAGCGGATACGGGGGTTCAGACCCATCTCAGCCTCTGGCGCCAGAGGCCCGCATCCCTCCATCGCGCATCCCTCTATCGCTCCTGCGCCCACGCGTGCATAAGGATGCCCGCTGCGACGGACACGTTGAGCGACTCCGCGCCCTCTCCCCCACCGCCCGGAATCCACACGCCGCCGGTGAGCCTCTGGCGCGATGCCTCGGAGAGCCCATGGCCCTCGCTGCCCATCACCAGCGCCGAGGGTGCGCCGGGCCGCCACGCCGCCAGAGGCATGCTCTCGCCCGGCGCGGCGTGCGCGCCCCACAGCGCCACGCCTCTGGCGCCCAGCGCGTCGAGTGCCGCGGCCAGATCGTCCACGCGCGAGAGGCGCACGTCCCACAGGCCGCCCATCGCGGCGCGGACCGCTTTGGGGCCTTCAAAGTCGGCGCTGCTGGCGTCGGCCAGGACCGCGTCTACGCCAAACCACGCGGCCGTGCGCACCAACGCACCGACGTTGCCCGGGTCCTGCACGCCGTCCAGCACCAACACGCGCCGGGCGGCCTCTGGCGCCAGAGGCCCGACGATGGACCGCGCCACCGCCACCACTCCCTGCGAACTCCGCGCGTCTCCCACGCGCGTCATGTCCTTCGCCGCGACGTGGTAGACCGGCACGCCTCTGGCGCCCAGGCGCTCAACCAGCGCGCGAATCCGATCCGTCTCCATGGACTCGTGCGAGACCAACACCTCCGCCAGAGGCGCAGCGGCGGCCTCGGCCGACTCGACCGAGCGCACGCCCTCGACCAAAAACGCGCCGTGCTGGCGGCGGCCTTTGCGGGACGAGAGAGAAGCGAGGTCTTTGAGCCGCTGGCGCGTCACGCGAGGTACCCGAGGTGAACTCGCAAGATCGGTCTCGCCAGAGGCGCAAACCGCCACGGCCTCTGGCGTGTCCTGCACCCTCCCATAGCATCGCGGCATGCCGCGACGGCGCCCCATTGCATCGCAACACCCCGCCGCAGGCTCGCAACGAAGCATCCACCTCTGGCGCAAGAGGCCCGGCAGTTGTGCCTCTGGCGGCATTCGCGCGTGAAGACGGCACCGAACTGTTCCCCAGGGCAATCCCGTATTGAGGTGTAACCCCAGCAGCCGATAGCTTGCTTGCGCCGGAAGCGCTTCCGACGTGTCCGCTGCTTCCGCTCACATGCCGACCCGACGTTCGCCGTTTCCTCAACGCGGCGAGTCTTGCTCCTCCATCACAAGCCGCTGCCTCCCGCGTAGCTTTCGCATGGCGATCCCTTTTGACACCCACCCGCTCCCGGTCCGCCGGGACTCCATGGCTACCCCTTTCAAGCGCGACGTCACGACCCCCGCTCTCTACCAGGAGCCGACGCCCCACGTCGACAAAGACAACCCGTTCCAGGACATGATGGAACGGTTCGACTACGCAGCCGAACTGCTCGAACTGGACAACGGGCTGTACAAGTATCTGCGCTCCTCCTCGCGCATCCACATCACGAGCGTGCCCGTCGTGATGGACAGCGGCGAACTGGAAGTTTTCCAGGGCTACCGCGTGATCCACAACGAGGTCCTCGGGCCATCCAAAGGCGGCATCCGCTTCGCACCCGACGTGCACCTCGACGAGGTGAAGGCACTCGCCGCGTGGATGACGTGGAAGTGCGCGATTGTCGGCGTGCCGTTTGGCGGCGCGAAGGGCGGCATCACGTGCGACCCGTCCACGATGAGCCCCGGTGAGATCGAGCGCATGACGCGCCGCTACACCGCCAACCTGATGGACGTGTTCGGCCCGGACAAAGACATCCCGGCGCCAGACATGAACACGAACGAGCAGGTCATGGCGTGGCTCTTGGACACGTACTCCATGCACGTCCGCCGGACCGAGCCTGCCGTCGTCACCGGCAAGCCGATCTCGATTGGCGGCTCCCAGGGCCGCCGCGAAGCGACGGGCCGCGGCGTGATGACCTCCACGCTTAGCGCGATGGAGAAGCTGGGCCTGCGTCCCGGCCAGTGCACGGTCGCGGTTCAGGGCTTCGGCAACGTCGGCTCCATCGGCGCACAGTTGCTCCGTGAGCAGGGCTGCACGATTGTCGCCGTCAGCGACGTGAGCGGCGGTTACTACAACGCCAGCGGCATCGACATCGACGCCGCCATCGCGTACTCCGAGGCGCACGGGCGTTCGCTCGCGGGCTTCGACGGCGCCGAGACGATCACCAACGAGGAGCTTCTGGCGCTCGACGTGGACGTGCTCGCGCCATGTGCTCGCGAGAATCAGATCACGAGCAAAAACGCCGCCGACGTGCGCGCCAAGATCATCGTCGAGGGCGCCAACGGCCCCACGACGGCCAACGCCGACGCGATCCTGAGCGACAACGGCATCCTCGTGGTCCCGGACATTCTCGCGAACGCGGGCGGCGTGACCGTCAGCTACTTCGAGTGGGTGCAGGACCGCCAGGGCTACTTCTGGAGCCTGGACCGCGTCAACCGCCGCCTGGACCGCATGATGCGCGCCGGCTTCGACGCCGTCTACACCGAGACGCAGAAGTACGACGTACCGATGCGCATCGGCGCCTACGTGATGGCGATCGAGAAGGTGGCCAACGCGCTCCGCCTGCGCGGCATCTACGCCTAGCCCGCCTCTGGCGCAGACCGCGCGCCGTCTGCGGATGGTGCGAGATTCCCGCCTCTGGCGTTCGCGCCAGAGGCGGTGTTGTATCCACTCGCTTCGGTCCTCGCTCTGCGCTGTCTCGCTCTTCTGCTCTCGCTCGCCGCTATCGGCTGCGCCACGCCCGTCCCACCGACCGGCGGCCCGGCCGACACCACGCCGCCTGCGCTCCTCTCCTCCACGCCAGAGGCGGGCGCCGTGCGCGTGGCCTCGGGCGAGATCGTGCTCGCGTTTTCCGAGCGGCTGGACGCCGCCGGAGCCCGAGCCGTTCAGATCACGCCAGAGGCAGAGACAGCGCCCGAGGTCGAGATCCGCGGTCGCGAGATCCGCATCACGCTGGACTCGCTGCGCGAGGCGACGACCTACGTCGTGACCGTCACGACCGACCTGCGCGACGCGCGGCGCGTGGCGCTGCGGGCGCCCATCACGATTGCCTTCGCGACCGGCGACGAACTGGACCGCGGCGAGATCACCGGCCGCGTGCTGCTGCCCGGCAACGGCGCGCCTGCCTCTGGCGTCGCCGTCTGGGCGTATGCCGCCGACTCCTCTGGCGCGCTCCCCGATCCCCGCCAGAGGCCGCCCGATTACCAGACCGAGACCGGTGCCGACGGCGCGTTCTCGCTGGAGTACCTCCGCCGCGGGACCTTCTTCGTCGCCGCGGTGCGCGACGCCAACCGCAACCGCCGCGCCGACGCGGGCGAGGCGTTCGCGCTCCCTGCCCAGCCTCTGGCGACCGCGGACACGACCGGCGGTGCGCCTCTGACGCTCTACCTCACGCGCGTCGACAGCCTGCCTCCCGAGCCAGAGCGCGCGCGCGGCCTGAGCGACCGGCGCCTGGCCGTGCGCTTCTCCGAACCCATCCGCCTCTCTTCGCCAGAGGCTGACGTATGGGCCGTCACCGACTCCGCCAGAGGCGACCGCGTGGCGGTAGTTCCCTACGTCGACCCGATCAGCCCGCAGGAGGTGCGCTTGCAAACGGCGCGGCCTCTGGTAGCAGGTCCGTGGCAGATCGCGGCCGGGGGCGCCGTGACCGACACCGTGGGGACACCCGCCGCGCCGTTCCAACTCGTCGCGCAGGTGCCCGCACGGGCCGACACGGCGCGCGCGCGGCTCGCGCGCTTTGGGCCTCTGGCGCCGGGCGACAGCGTCATCACGCTGCGCCCGGAGCAGTCACCAGAGCTGGTTTTTTCGACGCCTGTTTCCGCACCGCAGATCGCAGTTGCCGCGCCCGACTCCAGCGCGCTCTCGTTCGAGGTCTCGACCGCCGACAACCGCACGCTGCGGCTGGCTCTCGCGCCAGAGGTCCGCGCCTTCGAGGTCCGCGTCGGCGCGGGCGACAGCCTGCGCACGCAGCGCTATCGCCGCCTCGCGCCCAGCGAGACCGGCGCCCTGCTGGGCTCGGTCGTCTCGCCAGAGGCCCCAACTAACGCGGCCTCTGGCGAGCCCGCCGCGCGGGTTCTGGTCGAAGCGCTGCCCGCCTCTGGCGAGCCGTACCGCACCCAAACCGACGACAGCGGCCGGTTTCTCTTTGCAGCCCTGCCGCCGGGCGCGTATCGCGTCCGCTTCGTGATCGACCGCGACGGCGATGGCGCGTGGAGCGGCGGGCGCCTGGCGCCCTACGCCGCGCCCGAGCCCCTGGCGTTTGCCCGTGGCACGCAGACCGTGCGCGGGCGCTTCGAGACCGACATGGGCGAGATCGACCTCGGCGCCCTCGCGGCGCCAGAGGCTCGGCCTGCGCGGCCAGAGCGGCGCGCGCCGCCGCTGCCCGGCCAATAGCCTCCAGCGGCGGAACATCCGGCGGAGAGGCCTCTGGCGGCACTGCAGCGCCAGAGGCTGGACCCGCGGCGCGCACGCGTCGTTGTACGGGCAGCCCTCCCCGCCACTGTATGACCTCGCCTGCTCCGGGCGCGTTGCTCCTCGCCGAGCCGCCGATGCCCGACCCCAACTTCAAGCGCACCGTCATCCTCCTCTGCGAGCACACCATGGAGGGCTCCTTTGGCCTCGTGCTCAACCGGCCTGCGGGCGTGCGCCTCTCCGAGGTCGCCACCATCGACCTCCCGTTCGATGCCGCTCTTTGGAACGGCGGCCCCGTTCAGCCCGAGACGCTCCACTACCTGCACCCCTACGGCGACTCCATCCCCGGCGCGATGCCCGTTCTGGACGGCGTGTTCTGGGGCGGCGAGTTCGACGCTCTCTCCGAGGGCATCGCCGACGGTCGCCTGGACGTCGACCGCATCCGCTTTTTCGTCGGCTACTCCGGGTGGGGCTCCGGCCAGCTCGACGCCGAGACCGAGGACGGCTCGTGGATCCTCATGGACGGCACGCCCGGCGTCGCCTTTGCCGAGGAGGATGACCACCTCTGGCGACAGATCCTGCGCGAGATGGGCGGCGAGTACGCCCTGCTCTCCACCTTCCCGGACGACCCGCGGATGAATTAGAAGGATGGGCGAGAGGCGCTCAGAAAGAGGGATGGGCAAAGGCCGACGAACAGCGTGCACAACGGCGAGATGCTCGCGCACCTCCACGTAGCCTCTGGCGCCAGAGGCCCGCGCTACCTTCGGGCTCCCCACCCGAGCCCATGCCCGAGATCCCCGCCTGTCCCCAGTGCGCCTCCGCCTACGTCTACGAGGACGGAGGCAACTACGTCTGCCCCGAGTGCGCGCACGAGTGGTCCCAGGACGCCGCCGAGGTCGCCCCGCCAGAGGCCGACACGACGGTACGCGACGCCAACGGCACGCCTCTGGCGGACGGCGACACCGTCACGGTCATCAAGGATCTCAAAGTGCGCGGCTCCTCGTCGGTCGTCAAGGTGGGCACCAAGGTCAAGAACATCCGCCTGACGGACGGCGACCACGACATCGACTGCAAGATTCCAGGCATCGGCGCGATGGGCCTCAAATCTGAGTTCGTGCGCAAGGCGTGAGGAGGGGGGATAGGGGATGCGGGATGGGCAGATCACCCTCGTGGCGCGTGTCTCGCCGCCTAGATTCTCGCCTCTGCCCGCTTTCTCGCCAGAGGCTACTCGACCAGCCTCTGGCGCCACGCCCATGCCCGTTACGCTTCCCGAGCCCACGCGCCGCCACCTCGCGCACGCTATCCAGGCATATTTCCGCGACGAGCGCGAGAGTCCATCGGAGACTTGCAGGCTGGGTTCGTGCTGGACTTCGTGCTGAAGGAGATCGGCCCGGCGATCTACAACCAGGGCCTCCGCGACGCGCAGGCGCGGCTCCGCGTCGTCGTAGACGACCTGGATGTGGCGCTCGGGGAGCCCTAGCCTCTGGCGGATTACCGCACTTCGGCGAAGCTTACCAAGCGGCATATCTTAGGGCTTCACGCGGACTCAGTCCGCTAAAATCCTAGTTGTGCCGCGCTACCACAGATGGCAGGATTCATTGTCCTCCTATTCCTCGGTGCGTTCATCGCTATCGTCGTGGCGCTGGCGAGGTTGACATGGCGATGGAGACCGCCAATCGGACAGCGAGTCGTTCGGGTGAGCGCGCTGCTCTCAATCGTTTTTTTCGTCTACGCCTGTGGCGATCTCGTCGGTGCGTGGTTCCATGTCTCCCCCGCAGAGGCGGAAGCTGAGTTTGAGCAGGTGCTCGGCTTTGACGTACCCCCCGTCGAACGAATAACCGACACCTACGATCTCGGCTGGGCGCCGACTGATGGCCCACACTATGGCTACACGGCAGAGTTTACGTCCTGCCGAGTTTGAGACCTTCATGGCCGCGTGGCGGCAGTTGAGTGACTCGACCTCTTTCGTGCGGTACGATTCCTCGAAATACATTACGCATGAGTTCACTATCACGCCGGAGCGCCACACGGTGGAGTATTTCCACGCGGACGAGTGAGCCGAGTGCGGCTTAACCGCAATCTGCTGTAATGCCAAGCACAGCGCGATGCCGCATCCGCCGGTGCCTAGCGCAGCCTCTGGCGCCAGAGGTTAGCCCAGCCATCCCGCGAGCCACGCCAGAAGCGGGACCGCGAACAGAACCATCAGGCCAATGAACAGCCACGTCATGGCCGTCGTGCCCACTTTGGGCTCGGGGAACTCGTAGCCGCAGACCTCGCACTCCGGCGGTCAGCGTCGGTCGGCATGGCGCAGGCGGGGCACTCGCGTCGTCATGTCAGGATGGGAGCGCGAGGTGCATCTCGTCGCCAGAGGCCTCGGCGGTTTGGCGCCTCTGGCGTGGCACCGTCAGCGGTGCGCGGCGTCGATCCAGCCGCCCGCGAGCACGTCGTCGCCGTGGTAGAGTACGAGGGCCTGGCCGGGAGCGGGCGCCGAGCGCGGCGTCTCGAAGACAGCCTCTAGCGCGTCCTCGCCCGTCTGGCGCACGAGCGCGGGGGCGCCGGGGTCCTTGTACCGCACCTGCGCCGTCACGCGCGACTCGGCATCGAAACCCACCGCGCCGACCCAGTTGAGGTCGCTCGCGAGGACGGTGCGGCCGCTCAGCGCCTCGCGCGGGCCGAGGTACACGGTCTCGGTCAGCGGGTCGATGCGCGTGACATAGATGGGATCGGTCCACGCGATGCCCAGACCGCGCCGTTGCCCGACGGTGTAGAACGGCGTGCCGCGGTGCTGCCCCAGAACGGCGCCAGAGGCCTCCCACACGAAGTCCCCACCCACTCGCTCGGCCAGGCCGGGGCGGCGACGCTCCAGCCATCCTCGGTAGTCGCCGTCGGGCACGAAGCAGATCTCGTAGGAGTCCTTCTTGTCCGCGACCTCCAGGTGGCCCATCTCGGTCGCGAGGGCGCGGATGTCGGGCTTGGTCATCGCGCCGAGCGGGAGAAGCGTCCGCGCGAGGTGCGCTTGCTCCACACCCCAGAGCGCGTAGCTCTGGTCCTTGTTGTGATCCACGCCGCGCGAGAGGATGTGGCGCGCCTCTGGCGTGGGTAGGACGGCATCGCCAGAGGCCTCTGGCGCAGGAGGCTGGGCTGCGTCGCTCCAGGCCTCTCCGGCGCGGACGCGCGCGTAGTGCCCCGTCGCGATCCACTCGCAGTCCAGCGCGTCGGCGCGCTTGAGCAGGGCGGCCCACTTGACGTGCGTGTTGCAGAGCACGCAGGGGTTAGGCGTGCGCCCGGAGAGGTAGTCGCGCTCGAAGCGGTCGATGACGAACGAGCCGAACTCGTCGCGGATGTCGACGATAAAGTGCGGCACGCCTAGCCGGACGGCCACGGCGCGGGCGTCGTTCATGTCATCCAAGGAGCAGCAGCCGACCTGCTTGCCGGGCTTGGCGCCAGAGGCTCGCAGCGTCTGCGCTTCCGCTTTGCCGCCGGTGGTGGCATGGTCCCAGGTCTTCATGGTGACGCCCACCACATCGTAGCCCTGCTCGTGGAGCAGGGCCGCGGCGACGCTGGAATCGACGCCGCCGCTCATGGCGACGAGGACGCGACCGTGACGGCTCATGGGATCTCGGGCTGGGACAGCAAACAGACGGAGGGGACAAACGGAACCTAGGCGTAACAACGTGCCGCACCCGTCCTCCTCGCACGTTCCGCTGGTTTTTCGCTTGGGAGGTGGAGGTTTCGCTGGCACCTTTCGTCTTTCAGCCCCGCACCTCTATGACCCCGCGCCCGCCCTCGCCGAGACGCCGCATCAACGCCTCTGGCGCCCCCGCCGCCATCGGCCCGTACTGCCAGGGCTTGCTCGTGGGCGAGATGCTCTACGTGTCGGGCCAGATCGCGATGGACCCGAAGACGGGCGAAAAGATCGACGGCGACATTCAGGAAGAGACCGCACGCGTGCTGGACAACATCGCGGCGGTTCTGCGCGAGGCACAGATGGACTTTGCACACGTCGTGCAGGTCACGGTTTTCCTACGCGACATGGACGACTACGCGCTGATGAACGAGGTGTACTCGCGCTACTTCAGCGGTGCCACGCCCGCCCGCGAGGCACTCGAAGTGGGCAAGCTGCCTCGCGAGGCGTGCGTCGAGATTTCCTGCATCGCGGTCGCGTGAGCGCGTGGGCCTCTGGCGATAGCCTCGCATTTGTGCCGTGAGCGCTTAGGGATAGGGGATGTGCACGGTGCGGGGATGAGGGATAACGTTCGACCCAGCCACCTCGCACGCAGAAGCAGCCGAGCGGTCCGCGCCTCTGGCGTAGGCAGAGGGGTTCAACGCCAGAGCCTTGTTACCACAGGTTGGCGCCAGAGGCTCAGGCCTCGGTCATAAGCGCGTGGACCGGCGTGCCCTCGGGCAGCGCCGCGCGCCCATCCAGGAAAGCCAGTTCGAGCACGAACGACGCGCCGACGACCTCGGCGCCTTCGCGTGCGGCCAGCCGGCAGGCCGCGCTTGCTGTGCCACCCGTCGCGATCACATCGTCGTGGATGAGCACGCGGGCGCCGCGCGGCAGCACGCCTTCGGGCAGCTCGATGGCGCTTTGGCCGTATTCCAGAGCGTACGCCTCGCGCGGGCCCGCCAGAGGCAGCTTGCCTGGCTTGCGCGCGGGCACCAAACCGGCGCCGAGCGCCTGCGCCAGCGACCCGCCGAACCAGTAACCGCGCGACTCGATGGCGAGCACGTGCGTCACACCCACCTCGCGCCACGGTGCGGCCAGCGCCTCGATGCCTCTGGCGAAGAGCGCGGCATCGGCGAGAAGGGGCGTGAGGTCTTTGAACTGGATGCCGGGACTGGGGAAGTCCGGGACGGTGCGGACGGCGGCGTCGAAGTCGTGCATAGGAGACGGGGGACAGGGGACGGGAAGATCGCCCGCCAGAGGCGTCGCCTCCAGGCCTCTGGCGTCCGGTAGTAGCCTCTGGCGCCAGCGTGCATCCGCCAGAGGCCTCTGGCGCTTCGGAGGCTGCGTGAGTTCTACGGTGCGTCGCCGCCGCCGAACATCTCCTCCCACGGGTTGCGGCCCAGCACCCAGACGTAGAACTCGGCGCCGAGCACGCCGTGGTAAAGCCCGAGCGGCCACAGGTTTTCGTGCTTCTGGTAGAGCCCGGCGTAGGCCAGCCCGAGGCCCGTCGTGGCGGCGGTCAGTTCCCAGTTGGGCACGTGGACCGAGCCGAACGCGGCGGCGGCAATCGGCGTGATGAGGTACGGACTCAGGCCGCCGTCCGAGAGGTGGCGCGTGACCATGCCCTGCACCAGCATCTGCTGCGTGAGGCCCCACGCGGGGTAGAGCACGAGAAGCGGCAGCATGTCGGCTTCGAGCCGCAGCGTGCCCTGCGCCGCGCCGATCGCGACCATGCCGACCGTCGCGACGCCCGCCAGAATCGACGCGTCGCGAAAGGCCGGGCCGAGGTTCTCGGACGTGAAGCCGAGATCGCGGAAGAAGTCGTCCTCGGTCAGACCGCGGTACCCCACGTACCCGCCCCACCCGCCGACCACGACCGGGATGTACGCCGCCGATAGCCCAGCTTCAGAGGCCGCCAGATGCCCCACGCCCGTCAGCGCGACGGCGCCCATCTCCGCCCACTGGCGCGGCGTGATGGTCGGCTGGCCGGGCGCCGGGTTGATGGGGATCCGCAGCGACAGGTTCAGTGACGGAGCCTCTGGCGCGGGCCAATCGGCTGGCTGGGCGTGCGCCAGAGGCGAGAGAAACAGGAAGATCGCGGCCAGGCGGGTCATGCAGCGGTGGGCAAGGTGCCTGCGCGAACGGAGCCTCCGCGTAGATCGTGCGCGGTGCCTCTGGCGCCAGAGGCGGCCCTACCTTCGCGCGCCCCCTCTCCCGTCGCCCATGCGCCGCCTCCTCGCCTGCCTCTCCCTTCTCACCCTCGCGGCCTTTGCCGCGCCAGAGGCTCACGCCCAGGCCGAAGGGCTCACGCAGATCGAGGGTGACCTCGAACGGTTCGTGCTCCGGCAGCACGCACTGGGCCGCCTGCCGCGTCTGGACCCTGGCGCGCTGCCGCTCAACACGCAGAGCGCCCTCGCGATGCTCGACACCATGACCGCCGAAGCGGGCGAGATGTCGGCTGTGGACCGGGCGCTTCTGGACGGCTACCTCGGGCGCGAGACGGCCGGATTTCTGGGCGGGCGCGCCGAGACAGGCCCGTTATACGGCAACCGGCGCTCGTTTCTCGCCACCTCGGGCGACGGCTACGGGCTGGAAGCCTCTCCCTTATTGGACCTCTCGTACGGCCCGGCGCAGATCAACCGGCCCGATAACAGCGCCGAGGGCGGCGGGACGGAAACCGGCTCGGCGTGGACGCTCGCCAGAGGCATCCGCATCGCGGGGCACGCCGGACGCTTCTTCGCCGAAACGCGTGTCGCCGAAACGCAGGCGCTCGTCCCTAACGGCTCGGTCACGCGCAACACGGCGCCGCGCGTCGCCTTTGCGCGCACCTCTGCGGGCACCGCTGGCGCACCCGAGTACGACTACATCCGCTCGACCGGCATCGTGGGCTACCGCGACCGCTTCGTCGAGCTCCGCGCCGGGCGCGACCGCAACCGCCTGGGCTTCGCCAGAGGCTCGCTCATCCTCAGCAACTACGCGTCCGAGTACGACCACGCGCAAGCGCGCGTGACGATCGGGCCGGTCTCGTTTCAGAGCGTCTACGCGCGCTTTCTGGATCCGCGCGAGGCGGGCGGCAGCGACAGCGACGGCGTCGTAGAACAGCGCTACGGCGCCTACCACCGCCTGGCCTACCGGCCGGGCGCGGGCGTGGAGCTGGAGATCTTCGAGACCGTCATCTTCGGCGACAAGGACGACGACAACCGCAACGGCTTCGAGCTGGCCTACCTCACGCCGTTCGCGCTCTACCGCGCTGTGGAGCGCGACCTGGGGAGCCCGGACAACATCATGCTCGGCGCCGGCGCCGCGTGGCGCCCGGCCTCTGGCGTGAGGCTTTACGGCCAGGGCCTACTGGACGAGTTGGTCGCCGCCGACTTCTTCGACGACGCGTGGACGAGCAAGTGGGGCTTCGTGCTCGGCGCGCAGATCTCCGACCCGAAGATTCCGGGCTTGGGCCGGTTGGTCAACACGGACCTTCAGGTCGAGTACGCCCGCATCCGCCCTTACGTCTACGCCCACCGCGATTCCATCACCGCCGCCGTCCACTATGGCGACGTGCTGGGACACCCGGCGGGACCCAACGCGAGCGACCTCAACGTGCGCCTGGAGCACCGCCCGAGCCGTGACCTTTTCGTGAGCGCAGACCTCACCTACACCGTCCGCGGCCGCAACACGGATCTCCTCAACTTTGGCTCCGACCCGCAGCGCGAGAACCGCGACCGCGTCCCCGAGCCCAACCCGACGCTCCAGGGCGTCCGCCAGAGGCTGGCCTTTGCCGACCTCACCTTCGGCGCCCGCGTGCTCCCCGATGCGTCGGTCGGCGTGCGGCTTCTGGCGCGCATGACGGACGATGAGGAGCGCGGCCGCTCGGGCTTCGTCTCGCCGCAGATCTTCCTCCGGTGGTCCGCGGTGCCCCTCGGGCCGCGGTACTAGCCTCTGGCGCCAGAGGCTCAGTGGTGGTGGTCGTCGTCGTTGTACCCGATCTCAGCGTCGTACACGTAGCCCATCTCCGCGTCCGAGGCGGTCGAGCGAGGGTACATCACCTCGACCATGCACCACCGGCGGCCTGTCTCCCGCCCGCGCTGGCACGCGACGGTGAGAAGTTCGGTGTCGTTGGGAAGGCGCCGGAGCACTCGGCCAGAGCTTGACGACGGCAGCGCCCTCAGGTTGAGGTATCCGTCCTCCGAGTCTACCCAGCCCGAGTCGGCCGTTCCATCGAACCCCTCTGCGACGCCGCTACCCGCTGCCGAATACGCGGAGGCCGTACCCGGCGCCTCGTACACCAGTTCGGCATCGTAGGCGACTGCTATCGTGTACGTCGGCTGCGCCGTGTCGGCACCGCTGCCCTCGCGCCGCACGTCGCACCACCGGCCGCCTCTGGCGCGGTCCTGGCAGGCCACCACGAGCAGCCGCTCGCCGTTCTCGGCGCGCCCCTGGATGTTGTCTTCTTGGGACGTGGGGCTGTAGCGCAGATTGACGTACCCGTCCTCAGAGGCGACGGTCGCGTACAGGTTGACGGGGCGCGTCCACACGCTCTCGGGCTCTGCGGATTGCGCAACCGCTCCCGAGGCGAGTAGAACCAGGCTGGCCAGAAGGCAGATCAATCGCATGGCTGAACGATGTGGTGACACGTCCCAAGCTATGCCAAGCAGCCTCTGGCGCCAGAGGCTCAGCTCCCTACCTCTCGCACCGCGGGCGCCACGCGGTCCAGCTCGCGCGCCAGAGGCCCCGCGAGCACTTCGGCGTAGGTCGCCGTGATGTGGTTGGGGTCGCGAAACGTCACCATCTCGCCGCGCTGCGCGGTACACGTGCCGCCGGGGCAGACCGTCTCCGTCAAGTCCAGCACTGGCACGCCTCTGGCGCTGGCCGAGGCCTGGAGGATCGAGAAGACCTGCGCACCCGGGTCGTAGTCCGCCGCGAAGTCGCACGAGGACGGGTCGGGGGTGCGGCCGAACGCGGCGTAGTGCTGCTGGCGCGAGAGGCAGACCGGGGTGTCCGTCGGCGCCCACGGCGTGTCGCGGAAAACGACGACCTCGCCAGAGGCCTCTTTTAGAGCCGCTAGCGTCTGGTCCAGCCCGTCACGCCAGGCCTCTGGCGAGATCGGGGTGCGGTGTGAGACGGCGAGCACGACGAGGTCTGGCCGGACCGCGCGGATGGAGTCCATGACGAGGCCGGTCCACGTGTCGCACTCGGTGTATGTCCGGTCCAAGCGCGGGTCGACGTAGGAGACGCCGAGCGGCGCGCAGCCGGACTTGGTGTGGTACGAGAGCGTCCAGCCGCGCTCGCGCGCGATAGCCTGCAGCGCGGGCGCCCACTGCGCCGCGTGGCTGTCGCCGAGCAGCACGACTTCGCGCCCGGCCTCTGGCGACGCGGCCGCTTCGGGCGTAGCCAGGTCGCCAGAGGCGAAATCGTCGGTGCAGTTCTCGCCCAGCGTGTCGCTAACGGTCGAGCGCTGGCACTCGCGCGCGTAGATGTCGGGAATGTCCTTGAGCACGTTCGTGAGCGCGCGGTGCTTCGGGCTGTTCGCCAGGCCTCTGGCGGCGACATACCACCCACCACCGACCGCGAGCGAGAGGACAGTCACGCCCGCCAGCAGCCCGAGCCCGCGGCGCGACCGGGCGGCGATCCAGCGGTTGTGCCGCACCGGGTTCTCGATCAGCCGGTACGACGCCTCGGCCAGAAGCAGCGAGCCGAGCGCGAGCGCCACGCGCGTCGCCAGAGGCAGCTCGCCGTAGAGCCCGGCGGCGAAGACGAGGACCGGCCAGTGCCACAGGTACCACGAGTACGAGAGCCGACCCAGTTCCTGCAGCGGGCGCCACGCGAGCGTGCGGGCGAGGGCCGTCCGCGTCGCCGCTGTGCCGCCGCGGAGCGCCAGCGCCGTCCCCACAGTCGGGATCAGCGCGGCCCAGCCGGGGAACGGTGTCGTGGCGGTGAAGAGCACGCCCGAGGTGAGGATCGCGGCCAGCCCTGCCCAGCCCAGCGCGTGCGCCAGAGGCGAGACGCCTGCGCCAGAACCCTCTGTGCCTCTGGCGCCAGAGGTTGCGCCCGTGGCCACAGCGAGAACCGCTACGGCGCCCAGCCCAAACTCCCACGCTCGCGCGGGCGAGAAGAAAAACGCCCAGTGCGCCCAGCGCGAGCCCATGAGCACCAGCATAAACCCGAACGACACAGCCGAGACCAGCACCGCACCCCAGAGCAGCCTCTGGCGGTGGCGCGACGCCGTCCCCGTTTTGCGAAACGCTGCAATCCCCGCAAATAGCAACCCAACGAGCAGCGGCCACGCGACGTAAAACTGCTCCTCGACCGCCAGCGACCACGTGTGCAACAGCGGATTCGTCTCGGCACCCGCGGCGAGGTAGTCCGTCGCGTCGACGGCGAAAAGCATGTTGGAGGCGTACGCGGCCGTCGCCAGAGCTGTTCGCGCGATAATCGCCTGCTCAACGGGCGCGTAGAAAACGGCCGCAAACAGAGCCACACCGACGATCAACGCCGCCGCGGCGGGCAGCAAGCGTCTCGCCCGGCGCGCGTAGAACCGCCAGAGGTCCACACGTCCGGTCTCCTGCACCTCACGCACCAACAGCCCCGTGATGAGGTAGCCCGAGAGCACGAAGAACACGTCCACGCCGATGTACCCGCCCGAGAAGCCGGGCACGCCTGCGTGATAGAGCACCACGAGCAGGACCGCGATCCCTCGCAGGCCCTGGATGTCCTGGCGCCACGTCGGGCGCGGCGCCTCCGTCTTCGCCTCTGGCGTCACTGCGTCGCCAGAGGCTCTAGAGTGGAGCCGTCGCCAGAGGCGGGTCCGCTTTCGGAGCGACCGCTGCCTTCGGGTGCGGCGCTGTCGGGCTGGTACGTCGGCACGACGTACTGAAACGCGTCGCGCACGGCCTGATCGTCCCCGCTCTGGGCAGCGGTGAGGAGCACTTCGAGCTTGGCGGCGAAGGTCTCGTCGGGCGGTCCTTTGCGCGCGACGAAGATCTTCTCGTGCGGCGAGGCCTCGATGCCTTCTTCCGCCAGAAGCAGTTCTTCGAACAGCTTCTCACCTGGCCGCGCGCCCGAGAACACGATATCGATGTCGACACCGGGCTCCAGGCCGGAGAGCAGGATGAGGTCGCTCGCCAGGTCCGCGATTTTGACCGGGTCGCCCATATCGAGGACGTAGACGCGGTTCTTGTCGTCCAGCGCGCCCGCCTGCAGCACGAGTTGTGCGGCCTCGGGAATGGTCATGAAGTAGCGCACCATGTCGGGGTGCGTGACCGTAACGGGTCCGCCGCGCTTGATCTGGTCGCGAAAGAGCGGGACCACGCTGCCACGGCTGCCCAGCACGTTGCCAAAGCGCACGGACGCCATGAGGCACTCGGAGCGGCTAGCTACGTCCGCTACCACCTTTTCCGCCACGCGCTTGCTCGCGCCCATGACGTTGGTGGGGTTGACGGCCTTGTCTGTCGAGATGTTGACCAGGCGCTGCACGCCGTGCTCAGAACACAGCTCGGCGACGTTGCGCGTGCCCATCACGTTGTTCCAGACGGCCTGCTCGGGGTTGGCCTCCATCAGCGGCACGTGCTTGTGCGCGGCGGCGTGGAAGACCACATCGGGCTTGTGATGCTCGAAGACGGCCGTGAGCGAGTGCCGGTCGCGTACGTCGCAGATGACGGCCTCTCGCGGGATGTGCCCCCAGCGTCTGCGCCATCTCGCGGTTGATGAGGTAGACGCTATTTTCGCCACGGCCGAGCAGCGTGATCTGGTCCGGGCCAAACTTGCACACCTGCCGCACGATCTCCGACCCAATGGAGCCGCCTGCGCCGGTCACGAGCACGCGCCGTCCTTTGAGGTAGGCCTCGATGGGCGCGGGCTCCAGCCGCACGGGGTCGCGGCGCAGCAAGTCCTCTACGTCGATGTCGCGAAACTGAAGGATCTCGACCTCGCCAGAGGCCAGGTCGGTCAGCGTGGGTACGGAGCGGCTGGGCACGCCTGCGCGCTGGCTGGCCTCGACAACGCGGCGGATGATGTCTCCCTTGGCCGTCGGCATCGCGATGAGCACCTCGTCCACTTCGTTCTCTTCGACGACCTCTTCCAGAAGGCTCAGCGCGCCGAAGACGGGCAGGCCCAGGTGCGGCTGCTTGGTTTTCCAGTCCTTGTCGTCCAAAAACCCGACCGGCGTCAGCGAAGCCTCGGGGTGGCGCAGCATCTCGCGCGCCAGCGTCATGCCGGCCTCACCCGCGCCGACGATGAGCACGCGCTTGCCCGCCTCTGGCGGACGCCTCTGGCGCTCGTTGCGCAAACGGCTGATCAGACGAAGCCCGCTGAGTGCGATCACCGCCAGAAGCCCCTCGATGATGGGCACGCTGCGAGGTACTGGCGCCACGCCACGATCCACGAAGAAGCCAAACAGAATCAGCACCCCGACCGTCAAGATGAGCGTCGCGATGCCAACGGCGATCAGCAGGCGGCTCAGATCCCGCACTCCGACCCAGCGCCAGGGGCGCAGGTAGAGACGCGAACTGTACAGTGCAGCCACCTTCACGACGAGCGCGATGAAGCCATAGGCCAGCATCTGGTTGATAAACCCGTCTGCGTTGCCCTCCAAGCGGAGCAAAAACGCCAGAGGCGTCAGGGCGGTCCAGACGAGGACGTCGGCCAGGAACTTGACGGCGGAAACGTTGCGCATGCAGAAGAGGGTGACTCGGGCCTGGAGGCTTCAGGAACGGGTCGGCAGGTTCCGCGCCGATGCGGAGGGCGAGCGTTTAGACGAGGGCAGCGGCGGCGTTGAGGTTCCGGTTGCTACGAGTATATACGAGAGAGCCCCGCCGAGCAGGTCGACGAGCTAGGCAGCGACCTGGTGCATGCGGGCAACCGTGTCCACGACGCGCGCGATGTCGTCGGCGGTCATAGACGATCCCGAGGGCAGGCAGAGGCCTCTGGCGAAGAGATCCGAGGAGACGTCACCGCCGATGAACTCGTAGGGCTCGTAGATGGGCTGGAGGTGCATGGGTTTCCAGACGGGCCGCGCCTCGGCGTTGACCTCTTCGAGGGCCAGGCGCACCTCCTCTGGCGTCGCGCCGAAGACGTCGGGCTCTAGCGTGAGGCAGGTAAGCCAGCGGGTGTTGCGGCCCCACTCGGCCTCGGGCATGAACTCCACGCCGGGGAGGTCGCCCAGCGCGTCCACGTAGGCGGCGAAGACGGCGCGGCGGGCGTTGACGCGCTCGTCCAGTACGCGAAGCTGGCCGCGGCCGACGCCTGCGAGCAGGTTGCTGAGCCGGTAGTTAAAGCCGATCTCGGAGTGTTCGTAGTGCGCCCCCTGGTCGCGCGCCTGGGTCGCCATCTTCTTGACGTGCAGGGCGGTCTCCTGGCGGTCCGTGACGAGCATTCCGCCGCCAGAGGTGGTGATGATCTTGTTGCCGTTGAATGAGAAGATGCCCGCGCGGCCGAAGATGCCCGGCGACTTGCCCTTGTAGGTCGCACCCAGCGCCTCGGCGGCGTCCTCGACGATCGTCACGCCGTACGTCTCGCAGAGCGCGACAATCGGGTCCATGTCGACGGTCTGGCCGTAGAGGTGGACGGGCACGATGGCCTTGAACTGCTTCCCGCCAGAGGCCCGCGCGCGGAACGCGTCCTCCACCAGGTTGGGGTCCATGTTCCACGACTCGCGCTCGCTGTCTACGAAGACGGGCGTGCCGCCCTCGTAGAGGATCGGGTTGACGCTGGCGCAGAACGTGAGGTCGCTCACGAGGACCTCGTCGCCGGGGCCGATGCCGTGGTCACGGAGCGCGAGGTGCAGCGCGGCGGTCCCGGAGGAGAGCGCGACGGCGTGCTTCGCGCCGACGTATTCGGCGAACTCGGCCTCGAAGGCGTCCACGTGCGGGCCGACTGGGGCGACCCAGTTGGTGTCGAAGGCTTCGGTGACAAAGGCGGCCTCTTCGGTCCCCATGTGTGGGGGCGAGAGGAAGATGCGCGGCAGGTCGGTCATAACTGGAGAGGTTCGGCGCTCTAAGGTCGCGCCAGAGGCCGGGCCGGAATGCCCACGGCTGTTACGTTCGCGGGAAGATCGCGCACGAGGGCCGCGGCTCATTGTGGCCAAGCGCCTCTATAGGTGCCATCCCTCCTCTCGCTCTCGGATTGGCTTAGCTGGAGCTCCCACAGCAGTGACGTTCCGTGCGAGGTCGCGCACGACAACAGCACCTGCTCCGACGATGGACCACCCTCCCACGTGAAGGCCCTGAATGATGCTGCACCCGGTCCCGAGGTCACACCCTTCGCCGACGATCACGTTACCAGACACATTGACCCCAGGAGCGATCGTAACGAAGTCCTCAAGCGTGCTGTCGTGGCCGATCGTGCACGCAAGATTTATGATGACGGATGAGCCGATCTTGATATCCGTCGTCACGATGGTGCCCGCGCAGATCACGCTGCCTGCACCAATCTCTACCTCCTCGCCAACCCACGCGCCCGGATGGACCAGGGTGGCGAGCGGCGCTCCCGCTACAGCTACTTTAGCGGCAACCTTCTTTTTCGCGGATGGCGACCCGATCGCGAGAACCACATGCGTGTGGGCATTCGCGGCAAGCCACGACGCTCCACCTAAAACGGGAAACCCATGGATTGCGGGTTGGCCCTCCTGATCGGTCGCGTCGTCGAGGAAGCCCAGAACGTTCCACATAGGAGCCTCCGCGTTGATATCGCGCACGAGTTGGAGAACCTCTCGCGCAAAGCCGCCAGAGCCGTAAATAACGAGGTCGTTCATGGGAAGGAAAGGTCAGAGGTTCCGAGAAACTCGTTCATCGTTGCTTCGCCTGAGGCCGCGATCCCATCGCGGCGCACAACGCGCTGTATGGTACGCATGAGGATCTGGAGGTCGAGCGCGAGCGCGACGTTTTCGACGTACTCCACGTCGAGGGCGAACTTCTCGTCCCACGAGATCGCGTTGCGGCCGCCGATCTGCGCCAGGCCGGTCACGCCGGGGCGCACGTCGTGGCGGCGGAGTTGCTCCGGCGTGTAGCGGTCTATGTAGCGCATGAGCAGCGGGCGAGGGCCGACCAAGCTCATCTCCCCTTTGACCACGTTCCACAGCTCGGGGAGTTCGTCCAAGCTGGTGCTGCGGAGGAACTGGCCAAAGGGCGTGAGACGGTCAGCGTCAGGCAAGAGCGCGCCGTCCAGGCCTCTGGCGTCGGTCATGGTTCGGAACTTGACCATCTCGAACGGCTCGCCGTGGAGGCCGGGCCGCTCCTGGCGGAACAGGACGGGCGAGCCCAGCTTCTGGCGCACGAGCAGGCCCACGCCCGCGAGGACGGGGCTCAAGACGACGAGACCGAGGCCCGCCGCCGTGCGGTCGAACATGGACTTGCCGAAGCGGGCGTAGATGGAACGGGGCATAGCTGAGGAGAAGCTGCGGGAGAAGAGTACGCCGCCAGAGGCGAGCGCGGGTGGTCCGCCCGGCCCGTTTACGGTGCGGGGCGGCCCGTTGCGACGAGCAGTCGGTCGACCTCAGCAAACAAGGACGCCCACACGGCCTCGTTGGTGAAATGGGTGCGGACCCTCGCGCGGCCCGCCTCGCCGTGCCTCTGGCGCAGTTCTGGGTCGGTGATGTAGCGCGCGAGCGAAGCGGCCAGAGGCTCGGCTTCGCCGATGGGCACGAGCGCGCCCGTTTCGCCATCCACGACGGCATCGACGGTCCCGGTCGCGCGGGCGCCCACGACGGGCAGGCCCGCCGCGGCAGCCTCGATGGGCACGTTGGGAAAGCCCTCGCGGTGCGACGGAAACGCGAGCACGTCCATGAGCGCGTAGGCGGGCGCGGGGTCGGGCAGGAAGCCGGGCGTGAGGATGGCCGGGTCCTGCCGAATGCGCTCGGCCGTCGCCAGAGGCACCGGGTCGCCGTCCTCGAAGTCGCCCACGAGGAGAAGCCGGGCCTCTGGCGTAGCGGCGTGAACGTGCGAAAAGGCGTCCACCAGTTCGGCGATGCCCTTATCCCGCGTGAAGCGCCCGACGAAGCCGACGACCGGGGCGCCAGAGGCTAGGCCCAGCCTCTGGCGAAGGGCCTCGACGGCCTCGGGGTCTGGATGCGCGAAGCGGTCCACGTCCACGCCGTTGCTCGCGCCCTGGCCCAGACCGTCACCTTGGCCTCTGGCGCGAGGCCGAGCTCGACGTACCGGTCGGCGAGGCTGCGGCTGACGGCGACGACGCGGTGCGCGGCGCCAGAGGCGATCCGCTCGGTCGTGCTCAAAATCGTGCGCGTCTGGCCGACGGTCGTTTCCAGGCGCAGGCCGCGGAGCGTGTAGATCCGCACCGGCACGCCCGCGAGCTTGGCGGCCAGGCTCCCCAGCAGCCCTGCCTTCGGCGTGCCCGCGTTGACCACGTCGGGACGCCAGCGGCGCATCACGCGCACCAGCGCCGCGACCGAGCGCAGGTCCGCCAGAGGCGCGATCTCGCGGGCCATCGGGACGGGCAGGACGGTCACGCCGTCGCGCTCGGCGACCGCATCCAGGTCGGGGCCGGGCGAGGTGGCGACGGCCACGTCGTAGCCGTGCGCGCGCGCGGCTTCGAGTTGGCCGCGGAGCAGGTGCCGCGCCGTCATCGGGTGCGTGACGACATAGAGCAGGCGGGGGCGGGTACTCACAGGGGGCGACGCGTTCGGGTGACGAGAAACAGTTGCCGGAGGTCGCCGCCGAAGCCCAGCTTGAACCAGCCGCGCGTGGGGCTGTTGACGCCCTCGAAGTCGACCTCTTTGAGGCCTCTGGCGGCGAGATCTGCAAAGGTATGGAGGTAGCAGACCGTCCCCTGCCACGCCGTGGGCTCATCGCCGACGGGCGCGCTGTAGAGGCCGTAGGCGCGCTCGTTGTCCCAGGCAAAGACGGTCGTGTAGACGGGCCGGTCGTCCTCATACGTGATGTACTGCGCGCCGACGCCGCCCTCGATCAGCGCGCCGAGTTGGGCGCCGAGCGCCTGCGACGTTTCCTCCGTCACGGGCTGCCCCTGCGATTCCATGAGCTCGGAGTAGCCGCGCGTGAGCAGGTCCAGCCGCGTCTCCACCTCGGTCCGCCCGATGTCTTTGCCATCGCGCCAGAGGCGCCGCCGCGAGCGCACCATCTGGCTCACGGCTTCATCGCTCACGCCTCTGGCGAAGGGCGCGAGGCTCAGGTAGCTCGTGTACTCCGGGCGCAGCGCGTACTTCTCGGACGGGTCCTCGGAGTGGTAGGCGTGCCACGAGAACGGGCGGATGTCCTCCACGTGCGGCGAGAGGCGGATCTGTACCGCGTCGTACGTCTCCAGCCACTCGATGAACAGCTCGGTGATGCGGAAGCGCTTGGTGCGGTTGGACGCGCCCTCGGCCGAGACCGCGCGGCCGAACAGGAGGCCACTGTAGATCAAAGCGCGCTGCCCCGCCTCGCTCTCGCGCTCGCCTTTATCGAAGTAGACGCCGCCGACGCGCTTGGTGCCTTTGAGCACCCAGCGCCGCTCGAAGCCGTCGGGCAGCGTCTTGAGAAACAGCGAGGTCGCAAAAAGCGAGCCCTGCGGCGACTCGCGCACGAGCGCGTCCCACGCGTCGTCGTCCTCAACTGGAGTCAGCGAATATCCGTCCGTCACCGGAGCACCTGTTGGAGATGAGCGCGCCAGAGGCAGATCCCACCAAGCCTCTGGCGGGGGGCTAGCGGAAGTCGGCCTCTGTCGCCAGAGGCGGTGGGCTACTTGGTGGCCGTGATGGTATAGGCCTCCCACAGAGGCGTCTCGCCGCGGTGCTTGCTGACGGTGACGGCGTCCACGGCGCTAAACGGCGCGAAGATCTTCGCGATGTCGCTCCTCGTCCACGAACAGCGTCAGGCCGACGCGCTGGAAGACGCCGTCGGTGAAGTGGTCGTAGGCGTGGTGCGAGACCTCGGTCCCGTACTGCTTGTCGGCGTGCCCGGCGCTCATCAGGTCGAAGCAGAGCAGCGTTCCGCCAGAGGCCAGCACGCGGTGTGCCTCGGCCGCGGCCTTGGTCGTGTTCTCCAGGTTGTTCTGCGTAAACGCGCCGCGGTCGATCACGATGTCGAACGACTCGTCCGCGAACGGCAGGCTGACCAGGTCGCCCACGTGCAAGTCCGCCGTGAGACCCTTCGCCTCCAGCCTCTGGCGCGCGTACTCGATGGCCGAAGGCGACATGTCCTGCGCCGTCGTCTGGAAGCCCGCCTCGGCGAGGAAGACCACGTTGTTGCCCGCGCCCGCGCCGACTTCGAGCACGCGGAGCGTCTTCGGGTCGCGCCCAGCGGCGATGCCGTAGACGGCCGAGACCAGGTCGGAGAAGGGCCAGTGGTTGAGCTGCTGGCCTCTGGCGTAGATGTCGTCTTCCCAGTCGACGGTGGAAACGCGGGAGTGGGTCATAGAGTCGGGCGGCGGAGGCGCGGGGGGCGCTCGGGAACGGTCGGAAAGGAGTCGATGAGGCCTTCGTCTTCGAGGCGTGAGCACAGGCGGACGGCCTCGTCCATCGGCACGCCGATGACATCGGCGATCTCCAACAGCGTGCGGTGTCCGTCGGCGTGCGCGAGCAGATCGACGAGCGCGCGGGGCTGCAGCGAGCGGTCGCGCGTGCTGAGCGTAGGATACAAGCCGCGCTTTCCCAGTTGGGGCTCGCACGGTGTGGTGGTTACGGGGATTCGGTCGGCGTCCAGCGCGTCCACGCAGGCGCGTGCAATCGCGAGGCCACCGGCAAGACCCGCGGGCGTCACGAAGTCGAGGTCGTCCAGCGAGGTGTGGTACTCCGGATAGGTGCCGTACTTGGAGCGCATTAGGCTCGCGATGGGCAGGTCCACGCCCGGACTGCAATACTGGCGCTCGTCGCTGCCGCGCTCCAGAAAGGAATACTCGGTGTGCTCCGGCGCGAGGTGCTTCAGCACGTGCCGCGCCACGCGGTCCGAGGCCGTGTCGCCCCACCGCGTCGGCACCATCGAAGTTGCGCGTTCGTCGCCGATGCACGTCAGCACAAAGCCCGCGCGCACGCGCTCGCGCAGCACTTCCAAGTTGCGCTGGATGTACACGATGGACCCGAGGGTTTCGGGCACGAACACGATGCGGTACGAATACCGCCTCTGGCGAGAACCGCCCTCCCCCGCTTCGCCAGAGGCCTCTGGCGAAGCGATAAGAGCCGAAAATGGCGCCGCGCCAGAGGCCAGGTATCGCGCGAGCGCCGTGGTCACCACCACGCCCGAGAGCTCGTTGTTCGCCATCGCGGGATGGCAGACGTAGGTGGAAAGCAAGATCTCCTCCTCCGTCTCGCCCGGGATCAGCAGTTCGCCGTAGGTCAGCGAGCCAGGCGCGAGCGTGGCGTCCACGACTGCGCGGTAGCGGCCTTCGGGCAACGCGAGCCTCTGGCGGTGCGAGAGGCAGAAGCCCCAGCGCGGCGCGTAGTAGGACGTGATGTACGGAATCGCGTCGGGCTGGTCCGGCAGCGAATGAAGGTGCTGGTCCAACTCGGCGCGGTCCATCCATCGGTCCACCGGGACGGAGTATCCCACGACGTGAAGCGGGTGGTCCGCGAGGTCCACCACGCGCTCGCCCGCCTCGTTCTCGATCCACGCGTCTCGCAGCGTCCATTCGTCCGGCACGGTCCAGTCGAACGCGGCCTCGCCAGAGGCGACCTCGCGGATCTGGAGATCCGGCAGGATGCCCTGGATGTAGGCTAGCGTTTCGCGAACGCCGTGGCCGGTGAGGCTCCGCCATATAGGCGCGAGGTCTTGCGCCCACCGGTGCATCTCGTGCCCGATGTTCTCGCCAGAGGCCTCTGGCGGCGTCTCGCTCGTCATCAAACCGTAGCGCCCACCCCCGCGCGACGTGGCGCGGCAACAGGCTTTCCGATGGCGTCGGCACACAGGTCGCGGACGCCCTCGGCCGTGTGCCGCCACGTGTAGTTCGCCTCCAGTTCGGCGCGTGCGGCGTCGCCCATGCGGCGGCGGAGGTCTGGGGCGTGCGCCAGCTGGTCGATTGCGGCGCTGAGCGCGTCGATGTCGCCGGGGGGATAGAGGATGCCCGTCTCGCCGTTTTTCAGGACGTTGGTGATCTGACCCTGCGCCGACGCGACGATGGGGAGCGCCGCCGCCATGTACTGGAAGAGCTTGAGCGGTGAGAAGTAGAAGTGGTCCAGTTCTGGGTAGGGTGCCACGCCGATGTCGGCCTGGCACAGTTGAGCGCGCACCTCGTCGTGCGAGACCCGGCCCAGGAACGTCGTCACGTCGGTGAGGCCGTGGGCGCGGGCAGCGGCGCGGGCGGGCTCCAGGTACTCTCCGGAGCCGATCACGGTGAACCGGACGCGCGTGCCTCTGGCGCGGCACTGCGCCAGCGCCTGGATCATGTCTTCCAGACGCTGCCAGCGGTACAGCGAGCCGACGAACACGATCTCGATCTCGTCGCCAGAGGCCTTGGGCGCGCGTCGGCGGCGATGCCGGGTCCGGCGTCGCGCCGTTGGGGATCACCGCGATCTTACCCGGGTCGATGCCCACCGCCACGATGGCATCGCGGACCTCATCCGAGACCGCGTAGATGCGGTCTGCGGCGCGCCAGCTCGCGCGTTCCATCGCGGCCATGACATGCGCCCCTGGCGCTTGCCGTGCAACTTTTGCTCGATGTAGATCGGTGCGTTCACTTCCAGCACTAGCGGTTTGCCCAGCCGCCGAGCCAGAAGCGTCGGGGAGACGTCGTAGGCGGTGTGCCGGGCCAGGACGACGTCGGCGCGAATGTCCTTTGCTCTCAGGGCACTTCGGACGCCGCGCTGTACCGAGTTGGGAACGCGGAGAACAGGCCCGAGCACGCGCTCGGCAGCTCGCTCTTCACCTGCCGGAGCGCGAGGGGGATTCCGCTCCTGTTCGCGCTCAGCGTTTGGTGCAGCGAGGGATACGTCACCACGCTCTCTCCGATGCCGCGAAGGTGCTCTACGAGCGCGTTGCCGTGCACGGCCGGGCCAGGACCGAAGTTGAGAAGGGCAGGGTTGAGATAGAGAATCGTCATCCTGCTAGCCCTCACGGTCAGAGTCCGCAATGCGGGCCGAGTGTGCGGCGGACGCACGATGCGCCAGAGGCCGCACAGCGGTTAGCACTCGGCCGATGTAGGCCGAGATCGTGCCCGGATTGATGTGGTGTTCCGAGGACAAGTTAAACAACGTGCCGCTCGGCACCGGAAGGGCGTGCCGCGTTAGGGCCTCGACGTAGAGCTCCAGCGCTGTTTCGGTCGCGCGGCCGGGCGAGTGCGTCGTTCGTAGACGCTCGCGAGGTCTTGGGGCGCGTGGAGGCGGGTCACGTGAGACCCCAGCACGTTGTAGAACACGTCCCCGAGCGTGAACACGGGTTTGCCCGCGATGGCCGCCTCCCATCCTGGCGTGCCCGTGATGGTGACGACGGCCTCCGCGCTGGCGACCAGTTCCTGCGCGTTGCCGTCCACGAGCCGGACGTTGGGAATCCTCCGCAGTTCGTCGTAGAAGCTCAGGTGCCGCCACCCGGCCGAGACCATCACCGGGTGCTCCTTGACGTAGAGCGCCACACCGATGGGCAGCGACTGCGCCACGTTGCGCACGACCGTCGCCTGGTCCACGCAGTAGGGCGCGTAGAGGTGGAGCGCGATCTCCGGCTCCGAGTGGAGCGGGAAAAACGCGTAGCGCGCCCCGGCCTCTGGCGCCTCGAACGGCGGCCGGGCCGAGAGCACGGCCGAGCGCACGCGCCGCACGACGCTGTCGCGCACGCGGTTGACGAGCGGGATTTCCTGCAGGTCGCCGCGCGTCGTGCCTCTGGCGGAGTCCGCGAGCGCGTCGCGCCAGGTCCGCACGCGCGCCAGAGGCCCGGCGGGCGGGAGCGTCTGGTCCACGTACGGCGCCGCGATCTCATCGGCCGCTACGGGCGCGCGTCCCGCCAGGTGCTCTTCGGCCTCGCGCAAGAGACGGTGCGCCTCGGGGCTAGCCTCTGCCTCTGGCGAGGCGAGTAGCTCCTGATAGGTCGCGTCCACGGCGGAGAACCGGGAGTAGACGGTGTCGGCGAGGACGTAGAGATCGCCTAAACGCGCCAGATGCGGCACGACGACCGGGATTCCGCGCGCTTTGGCGATGCGCTCGGCCACAGGCCCCACGCCAGGGCTCGTGTCGCCGCCCGCGAACAGGAGGAGATCCGGCCGGAAGGCGTCGAACTGAGCTTCCAGGCCGAGGAAGCGATGCTGCAGGATGGAGAGTGTCTCCTTTCGCGTAAACGGCGTGCCGTAGCGGACCAGGTCGCGCGAGGTGGCGACAGAGATGCGCCGGTCGGCGGTCACGATGGGCCACAGGCGCGGGTCGCCGTAGTCGGCTTCGAGCCGAGCCGAGGACGGCGTTGTCGTAGGCGATAGCCGCTGGCGGCGGCCTGGTTGAGGAACTGCGCCTGCGTGGTGACGGACTCGAACAGGGCCACCGAGCGCATGTAGCTCGTGCGCGAGGCGAGGTTGTGCTCGCGCGTCGTGATGCCCGCAAAGCGCGCCTCTGGCGCCTGGCGGCGGATCTCCTCCGCCAGCATGTGCGCCAGGCGCTCGTCGTAGCCCGCGACGGCGAGGATGAGGACGCGCATCGCTAGGCGGGAGGTGGGAGCCGACGATCTCGACGAGGTCCGCGAACGACTCCGCCCGCGCGTCGCACGGCACGCCAGAGGCGGCGTTGAAGGCGATGGCGAGCATCCCGGCCTCTTGCGCGCCGACCAATTCGTCTACGTCGTGCGCGACGAAGGCGCACTGCGCCAGAGGCGCGCCGACGGCGTCCGCGGCGGCCTGGTACGCCTCGCGCTCCGGCTTCACGTGGCCGATGTCGATGGAGGTCACGACGGCGTCGAAGGCGCCGATCGAGGCCGAAGCCGTCCAGCTTCTGGCGGACCTGGCTCGCGGACTGCTGCGTGTCGCTGAGGACGCCCAGGCGGAGGCCTCTGGCGCGGAGCGCGTCGAGCGCCACGCGGGCGCCGTCGAAGGCGCGGTGCGTTTCCTGCACCTCGCGGCCTTTCGCGCGGGCAACGGCTTCCCACTTGGTGTGGTGCGCGGGGTCGATCTCAAAATCGGACAGTAGACTCCGAAACCGGTCCCAATATGAGGCACGCCCGGTGTAGACGTCTACCAGTTGCGCCTCCCACCGCTCGACCAGGATCGGGTACGTCGCGTCTGCGCCAGAGGCCGCGAGACTCTCGGCGAGCCAGCGGCGCCACGCGGTGGCGTCGTACAGAACGTCCCCGGCATCGAAGAGAACGGCAGAGAGCGGAGCAACAGTCATACGGTAGAGGCAGGGTGCAGGTCGTCGAGGCGGATCTGGTCTCCGGCCTCCAAATCTCGCGCCACCCTTCGGCCCAGCACTTCACCGCGCCGCCGCCACGGTACGCCCGTTCCCGGGCTGGCGAGTGTCAGCGCGTCCTCGGTGATCTCGGCACCCGCCGCCAGAGGCCCCTTCAGGGTCAGGCTGCGCGAGAGCTTCTGGCGCGCCGACTCCGTCGCGGGATCCGCCGCGGGGTTGCCGTCGCCCATCGCGCGCTCGGCCTCGCGGATGTACTTGACGAGCGTGCGCAGCCCACTTTCCTCCAGCGCCCCGGCGTGGTCCGTGCCTCTGGCGGCGCGCGAGAGCGTGACGTGCTTTTCCACGACGCACGCGCCCATGACGGCACCCGCGATGGACGAGGCGAGCCCCGTCGTGTGGTCCGAGAGGCCGATGGGCAGGCCTGTGGCCTCGCGCAGTGTGTTCATCGCGCGCAGGTTCACGCGGTCGATGGGCGTGGGGTACTGCGAAACGCAGTGCAGCACGATGACGGCCTCCGGCCCGTCGCCCAGCGCGTCGAGCGCGATCTGCAGCTCCTCCAGGCCCGCCATGCCCGTCGAGAGGATGACGGGCTTGCCCGTCTGCGCGATGCGCTCCAGGAGCGGCTCGTTGTCCAGGTCGCGCGAGGCCACTTTGTAGACCGGGTTGCCCAGCCGCTCCATCATCTCCACCGAGGGGATGTCGCAGGCCGTGCAAAACCACACCAGGCCTCTGGCGTGGGCGTGATCGCGGATGGTGCGGTGCTCGTCCTCGCTCAGTTCGAGCGCCTCGCGGTGCTCGCCGTAGGTCGCGCCAAAGGACTGCGGCCCTTCGTAGGGTCGGTCGTACATCTCGCGGCTGAGGTCGCTCGCGATGTCGCGCTTGGTGAGCTTGACCGCGCTCGCGCGGCAGCGCTCGGCCATCTCCACGAGTTCGAGCGCCGTCGCCAGGTCGCCGTTGTGGTTCTGCCCGATCTCGGCCACGAGAAACGAGGGGTGCCCCTCCCCCACCGCGTGCCCGTCCAGCCGCACCGTCCCAGCCTCTGGCGCCGCGTGTGCCTCCAACCACGCGTAGCACGCCTCGACGGTCGCGGGCTCGCCAGAGGCCTCCACGTCGCGCAGGAGCGCCTCGATGCGCTGCAGGTCCTCGGGCGTGTCCAGCGTGAGTTGGCGCGAGAGCTCGGGACGCAAGCCGAAGGCGTCCTCGGGAAGGATCAGCGCGTTGAACCGCTCGGGCCGCGCGATCACGAACGGCGTGACGTGCTCGCGGTCGTAGGCGCTCTCGGTTTCGGCGTGCGCCTCGCGCAGCGCGCCTATGCTCACCACCTCCGGCACGTGCGCCGAAAGTCCCTCGATCCCGGCGTACCCGTGTCCGCCAGAGGCGTAGGCGTCTACCAACTGGCGCGTGCGGTCGGCGTCGTACAGCGGGTTGTCGGCGGTGAAGCGCAGGACGGCGTCGTCGTCTGCGAGCCCTTCCGTCGCGGCCACGAAGCGGGCCAACACGTCTTGCTCGGGGCCTCTGGCGCAGGCAACGCCGCGAGCGGCGCAGACGGCCGCGATGGGATCGTCGGCGGCGGCGTCGGAGGTTGCGACGGTGACGCTGTCCAAGAAGCCCATCGCACCCACACGGTCCAGCACGCGCGTGAGCAGCGGTGCCCCCGCCAGAGGCATCAGCGTTTTACCGCGCAGCCGCTGGCTGCCCATCCGCGCCTGGACGACGGCGTGAAACTGTGCGTGACTCATTCCGGAAGGGTTGGAGAACAGTGAGAAACCCGCCTCTGGCGGCCGAAACAGCGGTGCGCAACGTGCGCGCGGGCAGAGAAGCTACGGGCCGAGTGCATGTCACCCGGGTGTGCGTCCGATCTCCGGTCAACCTCAACCGAACCTCCTTCCTATCACGCAGAGATCGGTCCTCGTCTCTATCCCTCGGCTACGCCAGAGGCGCACGGGCGGCGTCAGCGACCTCAGCCATCGTGAGCGACGCGAAGCCGTGGCGGTCGCGGAGCGCTTCGTAGTGGTCGAGGAGCGTGTCGAGCGTGCGGAGGCTATGCTCGGGGTAGCTGCCGAAGTTGTGCGGGTGCCACCACAGATGGTACACCTGCCTCTGGCGCGCGGCGGTCGTCATGCCGCGTTTGATTCGGCGGAGATGCAGAGGGCGGAGGGCCGCCAGCCTGGGTGAGTACGGCCGAAGAAACTGGCTCGCCCGCACGTCCGCCAGCCCATCGGCGCGAGGGATCTCGTCCCACCGCACGATGTCCGACCGGAGCGGGACGTAGGAGTCCGCGAACCGCGCGAGCCGCCGAGTCAACTGCCGCCCCGTCGCACCATCCTCAGCGCGCCAGAGGCTTCCGGGCGGGTTGCCGCGGTACACGTCGATGCCTGCGTCTCGCAGGATGGCTAGAAACGCGTCGCCGCTCTGGTTTCGGGGGAAGACGATGGAGCGCATCGTCTCGCCAGAGGCCTCTTGCGCGGCGCGGAGGTCGGCGGCAAAGGCCTCTGGCGTCGCGCCGGGCTCGCCGCAGTAAAAATGGGAATGCGTGTGCGTCGCGAGTTCCTGGCGCGGCGTCTGCCGGATGAGCTCTACCAAGCTCGCAGCGTAGTGGATGGGGTCGTCGGCTTCGCCCTCTCCCACCGGCTCGGCGTACGGGTCTAGGCGAGGGTCGTCGTATGCTGGCCGCATCTCCGGCCACGACGCCAGAAGCCGCTGCCGGTCGCCGGCGAACAGAAACCCCACGGTCGCCCAGGTACAGGCGATCCCGCGAGAGGCGAACCGGCTCAAGGTCTCCTCAACGGCCTCGCGGGCGTTGAGGAGCGCCGACCGGTACGGGGCCTCTGGCGGGGTGTGGTCACGGACGCCCCAGTGCAGCTCGAAATCGAGCGAGATCACAAATGCTCCTCCTGCTGCGTGGCTCATGTGGGCTGAGGCCTGCGACGGTTCAGCCCCGACGTGAAGCGGGAGGAGACAGTATTCCGCACGAACCTTTTCGATTCCTCCGCCGCAGCAGCCATTGTACCGGCCTCGACGATCACGAAGAAGAGCGGGAACATCAGCACCCGCTGGCGCGCGATGATGCCCAGGTTGCCCAAGTTCATACCGAGGGCCACCACGTAGAGAGCCGTAAACACGACGGCGAACCTCAGCGCCCGGTGGCTTCTCCAGATGCGGAACGCCGCTGCGATCTTCCGGCGCCTCAGGAAAAGGATCAGCCACATCGCCAACACCTCGATCGCTGCAAAGAGCGCAGCCAGGTTGTGGGCCTCCCATAGAAACGGCCGGAACAAGACATTCATGATTGCTCCCAGCACGCCTAGCGGGCTCAGTGACGCCGCTCCCACCTCACTTCCTCCTTGCGTAGACAACGATGCGTTTGTGGAGATGTAGTCCTCGATGTCGGACGCGCCATCCGTTTCCAGCGCGAACTGGAGCGAGTACCACATCGCAACCCCGCCGAGTACCAACAACACTAGCCCCTGAAGAACCCTGACAGGCGTCCACTGCTTGAAGTCCAGGAAGGTAGTGAGAACGACTGCCATCGCGAAGACAGCCACAACCTGAGGCCGAATGCTGAACACGAGACCCAGACCAAGCGCCAGCACGAACCACTTCGTTCTCTTGTCGCTTCTCAGGTATCCGAACACGGCAAGGCCTAGCCCGAGCGTCATGAGCGCCTCCTTTCCAATGCTGGACGGCCAGAACCACAGGGATGGGAAAAGGCATAGCCACGCCACGTAACCAGTGTCGGAAGCGGCCGGAAGTCCGTTCCGGAACGCCTTCATGTAGAGCACGAGCCCTAGATACCCCAAAAGGGTATACATCAAGAAGATCGCAAATATGTTCTGGCCCAATATCGTTATCATCATTCCCGCCGGGTACGTAACGACGTTGCTACCTATCCACGTCGACGCAAAGAACTGATCTGGATCCCAAAAGGGAGAAAAATCAAACTCAGAAAAACGCTTAGAATGGTACGTCCCGAATCTGTAATATTTTGCCGCGTCTGCTTTCATACCCTCTCTCAGGACAGCACCGTAGACGCGAAGAGCCAGTCCGCCCCACAACAGCCACTTGATCGCAGGGCGTAGCCTCGACGTTGAAATGGCGAACGCGATGACCAGGTACAGCACGACGACCGCGACCAGCCCGAGGGTACTTGCATCGTGGACTACACTATTCATCGAGAGGCGGGGCGGTAGAGCGGTGGTCTTAGAACAGTTCGAGCGATCCGATAGACGCCTTCCAGTTTTTGAGAATGGTCGGATCTGGAGTCTGACTTGTCCGGTGCATAGGATAGGATGTGAGCGTCGGGCCGGAACGAGGAATGGGTAGGAATCCTGCCTGTAGAAGAGAGATTTCGCTCACTCCAGGGGTTGGCATCACGACAATCATATCCACATCGGACATATCTGGAAGCGAACGCAGCAGCGTTTTAACGTTCTGCTGAGACCCCTGACTCTCGCCAGCCACGACTTCACACACTCGGAGTTCACGAATGCCGCCACGAAAACGCGACCGCATCACGGCAAGTGCTCCGTCGCGCCCCTCCCCGTGTGATGCCACGTGGTACTTCGACTCCGGCATGGCTCCATAGCGCCACTTCAAATACGCCTGCGTTGGGCGGACGTGGTACGCGGCTGAGAGACTTTTCTCCGCCTTCTCAACGATGGAGGCGGCACCCGCTCGCTGGAGTTCTGCGAGGGCCAGGCCTGCGTGGATGCTCGGCGCGTCCCCCTCTGGATCGCTCTTGCGGACCAAAGCACGGACGATGCGACGTGGGCGCAGAACCCGGCACCACACGGTCGGCTTGCCAACTACCTGCCACCCCATCTTTACGTAGCCAGGTCTGCTCTTCTCGTTCGGGGTGTTGAAGACGAACGCGGCCCCCTCGGTGGCGATCTCGTCCCGGAGTTGCACAGTCAGCCGGGTAAAGATGCCCTGCCCCCTGAAGTCAGGGTGCGTAACCGTGTCGACCGCGCGAACGGCAGGCACGGCGGTGTCTCTGCTTATCCACTCCCACCGCATAAACGTACGCAGCCCGACGAGCCGACCATCGGACTCGGCCACGAGAACAGGGGAGTACCCGAACGGATTGGCTTCGTGCTTCCAGGCCCAGAAGTCCTCCTGCACGAGAACGGTGTCACCACCGAAGCACGCCCGCATAAGGTCTCGCCGCGCGTCTCCGTCCTGGGGTTCGAGCCGTCTCAAAAAGATGTCGCTCTTCACGTGGACGTACCGCGATCGCCGAGAACGTCTGTGTAGATCGTTTCGAGATCCCTCATCATCCGCCCCATGCTGTACCGGGCTTCAATCACCGCTCGGGAGCCGGCGCTCATCCGCGCCCGCAGGTCCGGGTCGTCGCAGAGCGTCACGATGTGAGACGCGAGGGCGTCAGCATCTCCCAGGCCGCGAGTGGTTGTCTCATCGCCCTGCATAAAGGCGTCGATCTGCTCGGGTCCAATGTCCAGAGGCACCAAGAATCCTGCGTCTTCTTCGACCACCTCGGGGATTCCACCGACGGCGGTGGACACGACTGGGAGCCCCGAAGCCATGGCCTCTAGCAATGCGATGGGGAGACCCTCGATGATGGACGTCATTAGGTACACGTCCATGGCAGAGAGGAAGGGCAGAACCTCGTCCTGGAAACCGGCCAACTTGACGACGTCCTCCAACCCTGCCTCTCGGATCTCCGCCTCCACAGCCTCTCGCGTCGGTCCCTCACCAACAATGAGGAAGCGCACGTCCGGCCGCGCCTTGTGGACAAGCCCAGCCACGCACACCCAGTGCCGGAGTTGCTTCTGCCGCCTGAACACGGCCACGGTACCAATGACGGGCACGTTGGGAGCGATGCTGTATTTCTCCCGGATCTGGACGCCTAATTCTGGATCGGGCTGAAAGGCTTTGGTATCGACCCCATTCGGGACGACAGTGATCGGCACCTTCTCCCCTGCTCGCCTTCTCGCGGAGGCGCCCGACCCCTCTGAGACGGCGATCACACGGTCTTGCAATCTCCACGTCGCCAGGTTTACAGCGCGCGTGAGAGGATGGTTGTACTCGACCTCCATGTGCCCCGTGTACACAATGGGAATTCCCAGGTACCGCGCGGCGAGGCGCCCGGTTACCCCGGACAAGGGCAGGTGGCAGTGGATAACGTCCGCCTTCCACTTTTTGAGGTGCCGGACGACCTGGGGGACAGCTAAGAGGATTCCCGCACGCGACGGCCGGTTGAAGTTCACGACATCGGCGCCGAGGGCCTCCAGCTCAGGCACGACGGCGTCCTTATGGGGAAGGAAGTAGCCGTACCCGTACGTGAACCGCTCGCGGTCGGCGTAGCGCAACCCTGCAGAGAGGAGCACTTCTGCACCGCCTCTTCCGAGCCCTTTGATGAGGTGAAAGACTCTGATTTTAAGATCGGACATGTATAGCTGTTGTATGCCTAGACGTCAAACTGGCGCATGACGAGTCTTATTTTCCCGCTGGGTCCTCTGGGAATCTGATCCACCGCTTCGACGTGCACGGTTGCCGAGTATCCGAGGACGCGGTCGAAGCTTTCGTCAGCCTGTTCCTGCACGCTCGCCAGAGGCTCGGTGCCGTCTAGGACGACGCGAAGCGTGAACGTTGAGGGACTGGTTTGAATGATCTGCGCCTCGGAGATTCCCACGACGTACTTCAGGGTGAGGTAACTGAAGAGGCCGATTTTCCTCCCATCCTGGGTGTACACCATGTCCTCTACTCTACCGAGCACACTCTCGACGTACGGCGCCGTCCGTCCACACGCGCATGGGCGGTCGTGGTCAGGCCGCTTTGCCCAGTCGCCCGTCTTGTAGCGGATCAAGGGGGTCTTCCATTGCACGAAGCTGGTGCCGACGATCTCGCCAAAGGCTCCCAGCGGTGCAGGCTCGCCGTCGCTACCGAGGATCTCAATGATGCCGGAGGCTGCGCACTCATGGTAGTTGCCTTCTTCGCACTCCAGCATGAATGGCGCTCCTTCGCTCGCCGAGTAGAAGTCAAAGATATTGACGCCCAGCCCTCCCTCGATGGTTTCGCGTATGTCAGGGTTGAGCGTCTCTGCGGTCGTCATCGCGACCTTGAGCGAAGGAAGCGAGAGGTTCTGCGCGGCTGCATAGCTGGCAAGTTGGACTATGGAGTTGGGGTACCCCGTGATGACTTCCGGCCTCCATCGTACGATCCGGTCCCAGATGGCAGGGAGGTGATCGGCTCGGAGATGGTTGGGAGAAACAAGAAGTTGTTTTTCCACTGGATTTAGCATCCAGAAAGGAGGTTTTTTGCGCTCGGTTAATATAAACTCGTGACCAGAGAAGTGCACAGACCTAGCAGACATCTCGATTCCACCCCACGTCCTGTGATACTTCATAATTGCCCACCTCCTCTGCACCGACTCGGTGTCGTACTGGACTTCAAGAGGCGTTCCGGTCGAGCCGCTCGACCGCGCGATGGCGGCTTTCTTCCGAGAGCTGTTGAAGAACCTCGTAGTCTCCTTCTTGAGCTCTGCTTTCTCTAGAAACGGGAGATCGGAGAGGCGCAGTTTGGACGCGATGTCTTGCAGCTCCTTGACGGTGTACCCAGCCAGCCGCTCTTGGTAATGCGGAACGTAGAGGCGGGCCTCGTAGAGGAGCTTGGCGAGTTGGTTGGACTGGTACGCCTCTGCGTGCTCAGCCGGGGCTTTTTCGAATCCCTCCAGGATCTCTAGAGTTTGCGCGTGCACATCGCCGTACCGAACCAGAGTGTTTTGCACGCCCTTGATGGCTACAGCAATCTGACGAACAGGTATGGGAAGTTGGTGAAAGTAATCGGGTAGCATGGGTTTTGCTTTTTAGTACGAGCGAGACCTACTGTGCGCGAACACTAGAACAACTCAAGAGACCCTATGGACAGGCTCCAGTTTTTCAAGAGCAGAGGATCCGCATCCGTTTCCGACATGCAGAGCGGAAATGAAGTTAGGATGGGTCCTGACCGTAAGACAGGAAGGAAACCTGCTCGCACAAGGCTAAGGCGTTCGATGTACGGCGTCGGCAGCACGACCACCGCATCCACATCGGAGAGCCGCGCCGCGCCACGCATGAGCCGCATCAGGTTGCGGCGTGCCTCTGGCGTCGGCCCCGCAGCGGCCTCACAGATGCGCATCTCTCGGAAGTCACCACGCCGGCGTGTACGTATGGCGATCAGGGCTCCATCGCCCCCCCTGCCCTCGGTGGCAATGCGGTAGTCCGCGTTCGGAGCGGCGCCGTAGCGCCAAAGGAGGTATTGCCGTGTGACCTCCGTGTGGTAGCGCTCTTCGGTAGGTTTACGGAGCGCATCTACGATGTCCAGCACGTCGTGTCGTTCTAGGGCCTTCGCGGCGGTCTCCGTCCGAATGGGTGGGGGCTCCCCTTCGGCGCCACTCGTCTTCTCGCCACGGAGGGATTCCGCGAGGTGGACGGGCCGGACCGGCTTGATCCAAATCGACGGTCTCCCAATAGTCTGCCAGCCCATTTTGAGATAGCCAGGAAGGCTCTTGCCGTTGGGCGTGTTGAACACCATCCCGATTCCCTCGGCTTCCATCTCGTTGCGGAACTGGAGGGTCAACCGGCTAAAAATTCCCTGGCCCTGGTAGTCTGGGTGGGTGGCGGTATCCACTGCGCGGACGGCAGAGACTTCGCGAGAGCCGATGGCCCACGTCCACCGCATAAACGTGCGCAGCCCTACCAAGCGATACCCATCCTCTGCCACGAGGACAGGCGACTCTCCAAACGGGTTGGCCTCATGCTTCCAGCGCCAATAGTCCTGGGTACGCGGAACGCTGCCCTCACCCAGGCAAAGCCGGAGGAGTTCGCGGATGGAGTCCGCATCCTCTGGCGTCGCGCGGCGGATGCTGAGAGTGTCGTTCATACCTGGGAGGCCAGCATCTCGCGATAGATGGTCTCGAGCTCACCCTGCATACGCTCCATGCTAAAGCCGTCGATCACGGTCTGGCGTGCCCGTAATGCTACGCGTTGCCGCCTCATGGGCTCAGACAGGAGGGACACCACATCGTCCGCGAGGCCCGACGTGTCTCCAAAGGAGCGGAGTGCCCCGTTCTCGCCAGAGGCCACCAGTTCGGGAATCCCGCCGACGGCGGTCACGACGGGCGGGACGGCCATTGCCATCGCCTCCAAGAGCGCGATGGGTAGCCCTTCGAACTCGGAGGTCATCAGGTACGCGTCCATCGCGGCGAGGTACGGCCGGACTTTGTTCTGGAATCCAACGAGGAGGACAGACTCCCCCAAACACCGCTCCGCAATACCCGCCTCCACCTCCCCGCGTAGCGGCCCGTCTCCAATCAAGACGAAACGCACGCCGGGGATGCGACGCGCTACGCTCTGCGCTACGTCTAGCCAATGGTCCAACCGCTTCTGCGTTCGGAAGACCGCCGCGGTCCCAACGACGGGGGCCTCTGGCGCAATTCCCCATTCGTTGCGCACGGCGTCACCGCTATACAAAGCGGGGTTGAAGGTGGACACGTTGACGCCGTTGAGAACCGTCCGGACCGGAACCTCGCCGCCTGCGTGGCGCCGGATGGAGTCGGCGACGTCGGCGGAAACGGCGATGGCGCCGTCCTGCCAGTCCCACGTCGCCATGTTGAGGCGACGCGTAAGGGGGTGGTAGCGCTCCTGAAGGTTGTGCTCGGTGTACACCACGGGCACACCCGCCATGCGCCCAGCCAATCGCGCGACGACGCCTGAAATCGGCAGGTGGGCGTGGACAAGCGAGACGTTTTGGGCACGGAGGTGCGCCGCTACTCGCCGCACCGCGAGGAGCGTGCGGGCCGTGCCAGGCGCTTCGAAACATGTGACCTCTGCCCCCTTCTCACGGAGAGGCTCCACACCGGCGTTCTTCCACGGAAGGAAGTACCCATAGCTATACTCGAACGCTTCGCGGTCGGCGCTCGCCAGTCCCTCTTCGAGGAGAACCTCTGCGCCACCGCGTCCGAGACTTTTGATGAGATGGAAGATGTGAGGTCTCAAAGCAGGGCCAGGGTCAAGTTCTCGATGCGATAACTCGTTCGTACAGATCGACAAAGTCGTCGGTGCTTCGGTCTGGAGTGAAGCCCGCCTCCACAAGGCTCCGTGCCCGGAGTCCAGCGGCGTAGCGGCCCTCGTTGTCTCGCAAGAGGCGTACGACGGCGTCTGCGAAACCGGCTTCGTCACCTTCGGCAACGAGGGCGCCTGTCTCCCCGTCGGCTACCGATTCGGCAACGCCTCCCACATCGTACGCGACGGATGGGAGTTCCTGAGCTCCAGCTTCAAGAATGACGCCGGGGAGTCCTTCGGTGAGGCTCGGCAGGACGAAGAGGTCTGCCCCTGCCATCAGCGTCGGGACGTCACTTCGGACGCCAAGGAGATGGATGCTCTCTATGCCCTGTGCTTGCGCTTCTACCATCGCCTTGGTCTCTCCCCCTCCAACGAGGACGAGGTGAGCTTCAGGAAGCTGCCGCTGGACCCGCTCGAAAATTCGGACCAAGCCTATGTGGTTTTTCTCAGGCGTAAAGCTGCCGACGTGGATGACGACAGGAGCCCCGTCTGGTATTCCGCACGCGCCTTGCAGTGTGCGCCTCGCGGCGTCCCTGTCTTCCTTAGCCATGGGGACTCCGCGGTGTATCACCTCGATCCGGTTCTCCGATATGCCAAAGGTCAAAACGAGATCGGCCTTGCTTGCCGCGCTCACGGCAGCGATGGCGTCCGCGCTACGGATAAGCCACCCCGTCCATGCTTTCTGGATGTCGCTTTTGACCCAGTCACTCGCGAATCCGATGTTTCGGTACACGACCGGTGGGCCGCCACGTAATATTTTGTTGGCGAGGATCGCGTACTTGAGCGAGTACCCCCCGTTTGCCTGCACTACATCTGGCTTCTCCGCTCGGAAGTAGTCTGCCAGCGCGCGCGCGAGCGTGAGACTGAGGCGTTTGGGCTCGCCTGGGACGATATCAGCCACCCTTGCCCCTTCAGGAGCAAGTTCATGATGGATCACACCGTTCAGGCCGACGAACAGTACATCCACATCACGTGCGGCAAGCTCCCCACCGAGCTCGTACGCGAACATTTCAGCCCCACGCCTCTGGCGACGGGTGATGAGTTGAGCAACTTTCACGAGGAGACAGAGGTGGAGTGTGAGGGCGGGGGGAAGCGGTCAGCAGCCAGGTCTCGGTAGAGATCGGCCATCTCGGAGACGACAGCGCGAAGCTGGAAGCGGTCGAGGAAGACGCGGCGGGCGACGTGTCCGTAGCGAGTGAGGCGCCCGTCGTCGGTTGCCAAGGCCACCATCGCGTGAGCGAGAGCGGCATCGTCGCCAGCGGCCACGAGATCGGCAGTCTCTCCGGGCCGCGTGCTCTCGCGCAGGGCTGGAATATCGGACGCGATGACAGGCAGGCCCATCGCCATCGCTTCAAGGACGGCGCCTCCGAGGCCCTCGAAGCGCGAGGGGAAGACGAACACGTCCGCCGCGGCGAGGAGTTCGGGGACGTCGTCGCGGTGGCCGAGCATGCGAACCTGCTCGGCTGCGTCGCCGATGGACTGCAGCGCGGCTTGCACCGCTGGCGTGGCCTGGCCCTTCCGGCCCGCGATGAGCAGAAGCGCCTGAGGATGCGTGCGGGCAACGGTGCCGAACGCGCGGATCAGCACGTCCTGCCCCTTCGGGAACTCCTGCCGGGCGACGTTGAGAAACACCATCGCCCCGTCCTCAATCCCGAGCGAGACGCGTGCCGCGCGCGTTCTCTCTGGGCTCGGCTCTCCCAGACGCTTCGGATCGCGCCCCCGCCGTACGACGCGAACCCGTGCGGGGTCGATGCCGAGGTCGCGGACGGCCGCAGTTTTCGTCGCCTCGCTGATGGCATGGAAACCGCTCGTGAAGTGCCGCGAGGTCCACGCGTCGGCTGCTTGGATGATGCTCACTTTGCGGGAATCCAGACGGGGATTCGCCATCTTCTCCTCGGAGTACGGCATGCTCACAATGCTGGTCAGCACCTTTACGGGAAGGCCGACTGCGGCAGCGCGCCCGACGAAATTGGCCGCGGCGATCGTCGTGTGTAGAACGTCGGGCTTCAACTCGCGGAGCATGGCGCGGAGCTCCCGGACCTGACCGAGCTTGCCTCTGGCGGAGAGGTATTGCACGTCGAAGCTGCGCACGGCGTCCGTCACGCCGACCCCTTCCTTTTTGCGGGTCAGGCACCGGACACGCACGTCCACGCCGTTCTCTGCGAGAAGAGGCACCATCTCCGCCAACGAGCGCTCCGCGCCGCCCGTCCCGAGTCCATTGATGAGGTAGAGCACCGTCATTGAACGGCCACCTCGCGGTCTAGGCTGTAGCCGAGGCGTTCGGCCACCCCTGCGTGCTCGCGGATGAGTTCCACATCGCGCGCATCCAACCCCTTGACGGCGCCAGAGGCCCGCAGCGTGGCCGGGCGTTCGGGAAGCGGCACACCGAGAAAGTCGCTGATCTCCCCCATCAGCGCGTCGGGGTCCGAAAACCACCGCTCGTACCTCACCACAAAGACGTTGTCCGCATCAAGGTGCGGGAGCATCCGCTCCGTCATCGTGCTGTAGAGGAGGACGCGGCGGAGCGCGTCGTCGTCGGTCGCCGCCAGAAGCCTCTGGCGAAGCTCGCGGTTAAAGCGCGTGTCGTACATGAGCCCCGTGTGGAGGCCGCCCGTCTGCTTCTTGAACGACGCCACGACCTCGAACGGGTCGCGGACGCACACGAGAAACTTGGCCGAGGAGAGCAGCCCGAGAAAGCGGGTGTACACGGGCCACTTCACGCCGAGCACGTAGTCGTCATCGAGCGGCGGGACGGCGAACGGCGTCTCCCCTTCTTGCGCCCACTTGACGCGTCCAGATTCGCGGAGCGCCCCGGCGTCGAGCTTGCCGCGGCGAAGCGTGCCCGTCGCGATCTCGTCGCGCAGCGAGCGGAAGAGGGCCTCTGGCGCGAGGCGCATCCCGTCCCACGGCTCCATGACCGTGAGCGCGTGCGGCGGCTGCCGCAGCATGGCCGTAAGCAGCGTGGTGCCGGAGCGCGGGACGCCGCAGATCAGCACGTCGCGCGGGCCGGGCTCCGCCAGAGGCCGCGCGAGCGCGTCGGGGTCCAGGGGGAGCGCGCGCAGAAACCGCTCCCAGCGCCACCGGCGGGGAGAGAGCGTGCTGAGCAGGCGGCGGAAGGGAGAGCGTGACATGTCGGGGCCTCTGGCGCCAGAGGCGAGGAAGGAGTTAGGCGCCGCCGCGGAGGCGATGGAGGGCGGGGTGCAGGCCGCTCACGATGGAGACGAACCGGCTCATCGGCGTCGTCGTGTCCACGCGGTAGCGCGAGATGCGGAGCGGCTCCGGCGGACGCAGCGGGCCGGCGGCGTGGTCGAAGAGGAAGGCGGTCTCGAACCCCATTTCCTGGACGGCCTGCAGCACGCGGGGGTCGTGGTCCCCGTTGGGGTACGCGAACGAGGTGGGCGCCCAGCCCAGCATCTCCGTCAGGGCCTCTTGCGAGGCCGCGAGTTCGCGCTGGATGGTAACCGCATCGCACTGATGCAGGCACGGGTGCGTGTGCGTGTGGTTGCCAATCTCAATGCCGCCCGCGATGAGTGTATGCAACTCGTGCGGTTCCAGCTGCGGCATCCGAGGAGCCGGGCCGGTCGCGCTCGCGCGGAGTTCCTCAATGGCGAGAAGACGCGTGGAGTTGGGAACGCGCTTGAGGCGGCGTACCGCCTCGTCCGGGCTGGCCTCTGGCGCGATGTGCGTAGACGCCGCACCCATTCGGACCAAGTCACGGACCTCCGTCACCCAGAACGGCGCGTCCGTCCCAATAATGTCTGCGACGACGTACACCACCGCTGGGATCGAGCGTGCCTGCAAGATGGGCATCCCCTCTTCGAGCACGCTGCGGTACCCGTCATCAAACGTGACGAGGAGCGCCCGCGGGGGCAGTGCCGTCCCGCCGCGGACCGCGCGGCTCACGTCTTCCAGCGAGACTGGGTTGAAGTGAGTTGCTGCGTAGTCCATCTGCTTCGCGAACAGCGCCGGGTCACTGACGTCGTGGTACGCCAGCACCGTAAAGGCATCCGAGGCCCGACGCTTGAACCACGCCCCCAGCGGAGACGCGATAATCGCGCGCTCCGCCAGAGGCCCTGCTGTGCTGATGGGTGTCATAGGTGAAGGTGCCTTACGCGGCGGTGCCGCGGAGGTGCTTGCGGATTACGTCGGGGAGCTTCTGCACGCGCTGGCGCACCTCGTCCACCGCTGTGAGTACGCGCTGGCGCACATCTGGTGCGTCCATCGCGCGGAGCCGCGCGATGAGAGTGTCGGAGCTGTCTAGCGGGAACGGCATCAGCATGTCCTCAAGTCCGAGCGTGCCCATCACGCCTTGCACCTTCACGCCGCCCATGGTAAACGCCACGGTCGGCGTGCCGGCTACAAGCGAGAAGATCGCAGAGTGCATCCGACGCGCGACGAGCGTGATGGCGCCGCTGTACAGCGCCATGAGTTCCTCTGGACTGTACCCGTCGGGGACGAGCTTGACGCGGGGGTCGTTCATCCGTTGAATAAACGCCTCAGTCCGACGCCGATCCTCGCTCGCGTGGATAGGCATCAACACATGGTCCATCCATCCTTCGTCCAGGAGCGTACGCAAGGCCGCGGCCACATTCCCCTCGTGCTGCTGGTGTTCCTGCTCGGTCCGTCCTCTCGTTTCAGAGAGCGTGAGCACGATGAACCGGTCACCGGAAACGCCCAACTCCGTCTCCATCCGCTCCCTATCCGCCGCTTCCGGGGTGGGGTACGAGAACACGATGTCGGGAAGGTAGACCACCTTCTTGGGGTCCAGCCCCAGAGCGAGCGCCTCGCGGTAGGACATCTCGTCGCGAGGAACGAGAAGGTCCAGCTTGCTTAGGATGGTGCGGTTGAGCCGCCGTGAGGCTTCCGACTTGAACGGTCCCACCGTCGTGCACACGGCGGCCGTGGGGATTCCCATCGCGTGGCCGAGGGAGAGCGGATACGTCGTCAGCCAGAGCGCCATCAGGGATCCAACGCTGCCGCGGTCATGGAACACGTACCCCCCCTTGCTTATCACGGCTTTCGCGCCCTGCAACCGCTGGACCGCAGGCTCCGAGGCTGGTTGGCTACGCAGGACGCGTAGCGAACGCGCCACGGCGCGAGCACCGCTCAACGCCCCGCCCTTCGGCTTGAGAATAGGGTCGCCGATGGTCGCCTCCGGAAAGGTCCGGAGCGTGTGGGGATGACTCTTGTCGTGCGGCCCCTTCGGGACGGCAACGAGGCGCACGTCTTCTTCCGGGAACGCGCCAGAGGCCGCGCGGACGGTCGCCGCGGTAATGGCGGCGCCGCCGATGTTGGCGTCGGAGAAGACGTTGGAAATGACGATGCTCACAGGAGGGAATGGACTGGTTGAAGAAAGACTGTGGCTCTAGAGACGAGCGCCTCGCGGCCAGAGAGATAAGGGGGCGAAGCGGTAGATGCCATCGCGGGTGTAGTCACGCTCCGCCAGAAGCCGATGCTACGTTGGCGCGGGACTTCCGCCGCCGCTTCGCGAGCACCTCACGCGCGACAGACACTGTCTCCCGGTACGCTTCGAGCCCGACGATGTGGATGAGAGCGAAATAGATCGCCGCTCCTCCCACTAAAGCGACTCCGAGTTGGATGGCATGGTGCATTTCGCTCATCATGCCCATCGCTGCCCAGACGGCTCCGGCCATTCCGAGCGAACACGCGAAGACGGCCCCGAGGTTTTTCAGGAATCCCCACAGAGTCAGTTCGACGAGCCGGCCCGCGTAGGTGATGTCGATCAGAGAGGTAAACAGCGTCATGGACGCGTACCCCACAGCGACCCCATAGACCCCAAACTGGAGCCCGACGACGATGCCTGCCATCAGCACGGTCTTAATGACAAGGCCTACGCGAAACTGAAGGCCCGCCTTCCCCTGCGAGAGGTAGATCGTGCCATTCAGCTTGGATACAGACTCTACCACGCCTGCGAGCCCGAACACCTGCACGAGCGGAATCATCTCCACCCACTGGTCGCCAAAGACGGTGAGCACGAACGGCTCCGCCGTCACGACGAGGCCCATCATCATCGGGAACGTGATGAGCGCAACGAGCCGAGACGCCTTCAGGTAACCACGCCGCACCCGGCCGTGATCATCCTGGATCTTCGAGAAGGAGGGAAACGCGACCTGTGCAATCACACGCGTCACGTTCGAGAGCGGGACGATTAGCAGGGAGTACGCGCGGCTATACAGTCCCAGAGGACCCGCACCCATCTTCCAACCGATGAGGAAGTTATCGAGGTTGCGCGTCCAGTAGTTCAGCGCCATCGTGCCAGCGAAGCTGGCTCCAAACGGGAGAATTTCTTTCGCCGCGTCCCACCTGAACCGAAAGCTGGGCCGCCACGAACTCCACACCCACAGCATCGTAGGTCGAAATGCTCGCGCCCAACACGAACTGGATGACGAGGCTCCACACCCCCAGACCCCATCAGCGCCGCCACCACGGCCACAGCACCTGCGACGCCAGAGGACACGATGTTGACCAGAGCGATCCGCTTGAAGTTGATCGTCTTCCTCAGCAGGGCATCCTGAACGATGCCGAGCGAGCGGATGATGAAGTTGGCGGACGTCACGAGGGTGATCCACAGCAAGTAGGGCTCCTCGTAGAACCCAGCGATGAGTGGCGCCGCCGCCGCCACTATCGCCGTCAGCAGTGCTCCAATCCCCGTATTGATCCAGAACGCCGACGCCAGGTGATCGTCGTTAAGGTCCGGACGGTGGATGATCGCCGCTCCAAGACCAAGCTCTGCGAACCGCATCGCGAACCCGGTCACAACCGTAACCATCGCAAGAAGGCCGAAGTCCTCTGGCGTGAGCAGCCGAGCAAGAACGAGGACGACGCCAAGGGAGAGCACCTGCCCCCCCACCTTGTTCACGATGCTCCACAGGACCCCATTCACGGTTTCCCCGCGGACATCGTCGGCCGGAGCGTTCTCCGGCTGTGCTGGGGGTGTGCTCATGAGGATCGGCCTCCATGGGCGCCCCGCCAGAGGCAGGGGCGCGCGTACCATCGTGTACGCGGCCTCTGGCGCCAGAGGCCACACGTCTACGTGGAGGATCAGGCCGAGACGGGAGCAGCCGTGCTCGTCGTCACGGCGCGCGTGTCCACGAGAACCGCATTCGTCGAGGAGACCAAGTCCCAGTCGGTGTCGCTGTGGTCTGTTACAACCACGACGCAATCCGATGATTCCAGTAGGCCTGAGAGATCCGGCTTGTGCTGAAGTTCTATCCCCTCATGCTCCAGCGTCGGTACGTGCGGATCGTGGTACGACACCTCCGCGCCCTTCTCCTGGAGAAGCTGGATGATGTCGAGAGCGGGGCTCTCGCGCATGTCGGAGATGTTCTTCTTGTACGCTACGCCGACGATCAGCAGCTTGCTGCCACGGATCGACTTCCCCTCCTCGTTGAGAGCGTCCTGTACGTGCTGCACCCAGTACGCAGGCATCGACGTGTTGATCTCACTCGCGAGGTCGATGAAGCGCGCCGTGTAGTTCAGCGTCTTCAGCTTCCACGAGAGGTAGAGCGGATCGATAGGTATACAGTGACCGCCGAGACCAGGGCCTGGGGTGAACTTCATGAAGCCGAATGGCTTCGTCGCTGCGGCGTCGATTACCTCCCACGCGTTGAGCTTCAGCTTGTCGCACATCAGGAGCAGTTCGTTCGCGAGGCCGATGTTGACGGCGCGGAACGTGTTCTCCAAAAGCTTCACCATCTCCGCCGACTCCGGACTGGAGACCGGCACGATCGTCTCCATGGCCGTCCCGTACAGAGCGGTTCCGGCTTCCACGCACGCCGGCGTCACACCGCCCATCACCTTCGGTGTGTTGACCGTCGTCCAATCCTCGCGGCCTGGATCGACACGCTCAGGCGAGAAGCAGAGAAACACGTCCTCGCCCACCTTGAGCCCACCCTTCTCCAGGGCTGGGAGCAACACTTCGCGTGTCGTGCCAGGGTACGTCGTGCTCTCCAGCACTATGACGGAACCGCTCTCGGCATACTTCGCAATCTGCTCCGTAGCGGCGAGGATGTACGAGATGTCCGGGTCGCCAGTCTTCCGCAAAGGAGTCGGAACACAGATAGAGATCCCGTCGCAGCTCGCCAGGACGTCGAAGTCTGTCGTCGCCGAAATGAGGCCAGCCTCAACGAGAGGAGCCAACCGCTCGTTCGGGATGTCCTCCACGTGAGAGCGTCCCTCATTGATACCCGTCGTGACGCGCTCATTCACGTCCACGCCGACGACCTGCAGACCTGCCTCGGCGAAGACGACCGCCAGAGGCAGCCCCACGTAGCCGAGGCCGATCACCCCAACACGAGCTGTCTTGCTGTCGATTCTGGACAAGAGGCTTTGAAGAGCCTGGGGGGATACGTTCTTCATCGGTTGGGTTGAGGGAGCCGGTGCGACCCCAGGAGGGGGTCTGTACGTCGGCGATCGAACTCTGTACGTTGAGGCAAAAGATACAGGCCTCGTGTTACCAGATCATGCGCCCAGTGACCTTCGCGATCAGTTCAAGCGCCAGCCACTTCGGTACTCAGCATCTTCTCGAGGAAGCTCTATCTCCATGTGGATGGCCATTGATCAATGACCGGCGGCTGGGACTTCGGCTCGTCTCAGAACTCCACGCTCAAGCACGAACACGGCATCGCAGCGACTCAGAGTGCGCAGCCTGTGAGCTACGATGACGACCGTCTTCTCCTCAGCCAGGATGTCCAGCGTGTTCATAATGGCGGTCTCCGTGTCGTAGTCCAGCGCGCTCGTCGCCTCGTCGAAGATCAGGACGTCGGGGTCGTGATAGAGCGCGCGCGCGATGCCGAGCCTCTGGCGCTGGCCGCCACTTAGGCGAACTCCCCGCTCACCGACAACCGTTTGGTACGATGCCGGTAGCGTCGCAATGAAGTGGTCGATCCTGGCTGCCTCAGCGACCTTCTCTACGCGGTCGTGGTCGATCTCCTCCCGAGGTACGCCGAAGGCGATGTTGGCTGCGAGCGTGTCATCGCTCAGGAAGATGGCCTGCGGTACGTAACCGAGATGCTTTCGCCACGCACGCAGGTCTTCTGGTCCCAGAGGAGTTCCATCAATTAGAATGGAGCCTGACGAAGGCGTGTGCAGTCCCAATAGGAGGTCCACGAGGGTGGTCTTCCCAGAGCCGCTCTCGCCCATCAGGCCGACGACTCCGTTCTTGGGGATTCTAAACGATACGTTGCGCAGTGCGAAGCCTCGGTCTTCCGGATACTGAAATCCGACGTTGTCAAAGCGGACCTCGCGTTTGAAGACGACCTCCCGTACAGGAGCGGGTTCAGGGGTTGGAAGCGACCGAAGGTCGTGGGAGATCGCATCGAGAGCAGGCCTGTAAAAACGCGCTGTCGCCGCGAGAACGAAGACGTTCTGGACTTCAGGCATAAGCTTGTACCCAGCCAACGCGTAGACGCTGACGATGGGTAGCACACCCGCGATGCTTCCTTCAGAGGCAAGCGAGACAAGCATCAACGCGATCACAGCGCCAAACGCGGCGGTCTCGAAGAGGTATTTCGGGATCTGACCCATGGCTGCGTTGAGAGACGTTGTGCGCGAGAAGTCCCAGGACGCGATGGCAAACCTTTTCCCGAAAGCCTCTTCACGGCCCAGAGCCTTCACCTCTTTGATGCCCCCAAACGCCTCAGCGGCAATGCGGAAGCGGTCCTCATTTGCCCGGAGACGCTTCACACCGATCCTCTGCTGACCGCTGCGGACCAGAAGAAACACCGCGCCGTACCCGCCCCCGATCGCCAGAAGGGAGATCAGTGCGAGTGTGGGATCCAGCACCACCAGCAGCGTTGCTATCGCTACGATCAGGATCAGACGTGAGGCAATCTTAAGAGACGGCGCCAAAACTCCCTTGACGGCGTCAGTGACTTCCGAAAGCACAGTCTTGCTGAAGGACGCGCTGTTCCGCTCGGTGAAGTGCATGTACGGCTGCGCGAGGTATGCCCGGTAGAGCGTCATCGCGAGCCGGTGGTGGATGCCCCACGTGAAGCGGAGCAAACCCCACGTCGTTAGAGCTCCGACGGCGTTACTCAGGGCCAAGAACGCGATCACCCCGAGTCCGAGCGCGAGCAAAAAGCCAGAGTCAGATTCGAAGCCTCCCCACTCGTACGCGCGCAGCAACCACTCGTTTGATCGAATGGTGTCGGGGTCGGCAGCCACGCTCATAAACGGCGCGATGCTCCCGATCCCTACCACCTCCACACCAGCCCGCACCACCAACCCTACCATCAAGGCAGCCAACTTCCACCGCTGCGCGCGGTCGATCAGGCTGAGGAGCTGCCAATAGAAGGCGAACATGGGGCGCCAGAAACTCTTCGTCTCGGCTGGAAAGCGGGACCGAAGATGTGGTACTGCGGAAACGTCTCCCGCCTGTGCTAGCCTCTGGCGATAGCGTGAGAGGCGACGTACCACGCCACTGTCTCTCGGAGCCCTTGGAGCGCGGAGTGCGAGGGGCTGTACTCTAGATCCTGAGCCGCGCGAGACGTGTCGGCCAGGGAGTGCTTCACGTCGCCGGGCCGAAACGGGCCAAAGTCTGGATGCGGCAGGACCGCGTCTGGGTCCGTGTCTCGGATGCCTTCGACGAGCACCTCGTAGAGTTCGAGCAATGTCGTCCGCTCACCATACGCGATGTTGTACGCGCCAGAGGCCTCTGGCGCGAGCGCCGCACGCAGGTTGGCCTGGACAACGTTCTCGACGTAGCAGAAGTCACGGCTCGTCTCGCCGTCGCCGTGGATCCGGGGTTGCTCTCCCGCCAGAAGCTGGCCGAGCCACTTGGGGATGACCGCGGCATACGCGCCGTCCGGGTCCTGGCGCGGTCCGAACACATTGAAATACCGCAGGCCCACTGTTTCGAGCCCGTAGTGGTCTCGGAAGGTCTGCGCGTAGAGTTCGTCCGTTCGCTTGGAGACCGCATAGGGAGACAGCGGGGTACCGATTTCGCTCTCGACCTTCGGAAGCCCAGGATGATCTCCGTAGACAGAGGACGAAGAGGCATACACGAACCGATCGACCTCGGCGTCACGCGCGGCGATCAACATGTTGACGAAACCGTTCACGTTCACCTCATGCGTCGCCAGAGGATCTGCGATCGACCTCGGCACGGAGCCGAGTGCAGCCTGATGCAGCACCACATCAGCTTCAGAGACCGCACGGCTGCAAGTCTCAGCATCGCGGACATCTCCTTCGATGAAGCGCAAACGGCCCCAGGACTCTGCATCCAGCCTCTGGCGAATGTCGTCTAAATTGCGTTGGTGACCTGTCGCGAAGTTGTCGAGCGCGACAACCTCTCTGTCCGTGCCGGAGCAGACTCTCGGTGAGATGAGATCCGATGAACCCCGCTGCACCGGTCACGCACCATGTGCGCGTGGTGGTGAGCATCTCGCTGAAGTCCATATCAGTAGGTCGCTTGATATCTAATTTCTGCTGCCGATCAGGCGATCCACGAGCAAGATGGCTCCGAGGACTGTCGTGGTGACCGTGAGCGCATCTCGGAAGAAAGAGCCGCGGCGGCTCAGGATGACCTCTAGGTCAACCGCGTCACCCGGCTGAAGCGCCATCGTCTGCTGCGCGTAGAGCTCGCTCAGAGGAGACTCCAGAATCACCTCTCCTGCCCGATACAGCCGAACAGTCGCTTCGATGTTCGTGCCAGAATCGCGCACGCCTATGCTACCCAGCCCTCCTGCGAACGCGACGAGATCACCGACGGTGCTCCCGACATCCAGTTTGTAACGGCCTGGCGCTGCGAAGGCGCCAGAGGCTGTTACAGCGAAAGATGTGTTTCCAGGCTCTGTGTGGACGTAGAAGCCAGGGACAGAGGATGTGAGTCCGACGACCTCAATGACGTCTCCGTCCTGAAGGACAGGGGGCGCCGCACCGTCCGCATACAGGTCTTGGATCGGCACCTCGACGATGGTCACTCCTCTTCTGTGAAGCCGCAGCGTCGCGCTTCCAGTCCTATCGAGCGTCACACCTCCAGCGAGGGCGAGCACGTCTGTAATCGTGGAGCCCTCACCGATCAGGAAGACAGCGTTGGCGACGGCTCCGACAGTCGTGATCGAGATGAGTGGCTGGTTGCGCTCGAACTTATAGAAGAAGCCAGGCGCCGCTGCAGTCGTCCTATCCAAGCGTCCCACCTCCCCACCTCCCGGCGATTGTGCGGTCGCCAGAGGCGCCGCGAGGACGAGGACGAGGAGGGCAGGGCTGAGAACTTTCCAGATCATGTGGAGGACGCGCCGTAGGTGTACTTCTTCCCGTACTGGTACTTGTACTGGGCACGATACGCGTATTCCTTGGTCACGTCGAAGCGGTTGAGCACGACGCCGATGATGTGTGCGCCGACGTTGCTGAGCTCTGTGGCTGCGAACTCGAGCTCATAGTCTTTGGTCTTGCCTGCAGCTGCAACGAGCATCGACGCGTCGACCTGCGTCGAGAGAAGGACGGCGTCTGTGGCCGCCATCACCGGGGGTGCATCGAGGATGATGATGTCGAACTCTTGCTTGAAGCGCTCGAGCTGCTGGCGAAGCGCAAGAGAGCCGAGGTGCTCCGACGGGTTCGGGACGTGCGAGCCTGCTGGCAGAACGAACAGGTCGTCTGCCACCTCTACTGCCCCGATGGCTGCACCAGAGGCGGGACCGCTCGCGCCTCGCGTCAGCAAGTCGGTCAGGCCGGGCTCGCGGTTCAAGCCGAACAGTTTGTGCGTGCGCGATCTGCGGAGGTCACAGTCCACGAGGAGCGTGCGTCGGCCGGACTGCGCCATGACGGCTGCGAGGTTGGACGAGATCGTTGTCTTGCCCTCGCCTGGGCTCCCCGAGGTAATCAGGATGGTCTGTATGACTGTGTCTGGGCGCGAAAACTGGATGCTCGTACGGAGCCCACGGAACGCTTCAGAAGCCTGGGCTACAGGCACGAGTAGCGTCACGAGACGCGTATCGACATCGCGATCCTGGACGCGGACCGTCTCCGCACCACCAAAGTCCTCCTCGATGAGGCGGTCGATGCTCGGGATAACACCCAGAACAGGGTAGCCCTTATCACGCAGGTCAATCGGGCGGCGGATCCGCTGGTCCATCTGGTCACGACCGACGGCGAGAACGACTCCCAAGCCGAGCCCGATTGCGAGTCCGAGCAGCATGATGCGCGTGCGGTCCGGTGCCGACGGGGATGAAGGAACGGGCGCGCGCTTCAGAACTTCAGCGTATCCCAGTTCAGCTGTCTCCGCGACGCGTGCTTCCTGAAGCTTCTCGTTGAGCCCCATCGCTAGGCGCTCGGTGCTCTGGCGGTCTCGCATGAGCCGCGCCAGGTCAACCGTCTGGGACGGGACTTGATCGAGATCCTTCTGGTAGGAGGCGATACGTCCATTCAAAATGTCGATCCGGGAGCGGAGGCCGCTGAGCTCGACCTGCGTGGCATCAAGTTGGTCCTTCAGAACAGCCAAGCGCGGAATTCCGGATGCTGACGCGTCGACGCCGCTGGCGGCGATGGCCTCTCGCGAGATCTGCTGGCTCAACTGATCGATCCTGTTCTCCAACGTGGCGACCTCTCTCTGCTTCCGAGCGGTGCTCGGTTCGGTGCTCACCCTGTTTCGGTCTCCAGGGTTGTCGATATACCAGTTTTGGAGCTCATTCCTGAGGACGCCCACTTGAATCTCGGCCTGGGCCTTTTCGCGGTCTGCCGTTCCTGTGAGCCGGGTGGTGACGTTCTGCTCCAGGCTCGCGATCTGGTTGCGGAGCGTGGTGATCTGATTGGAGCGCATCCCGACCTCGACACGGGCCTGATCGCGCTGAGCCTCAAGAGCGGAGAGCTGAGAGACGAGGTTGCTCGCCTCTTCGTCCAGGCGGACGGCGCCCTCCTGGTTCATGTAGGCCTCAGTGGCATCCTCTCGCTGGCGAAGCTCGACTGCTACGGAATCGGCCTGGCGCTCTAGGAAGGCACGGCTCGCGGAGACAGACGAGCGGCTGGAGGACTGTGTCCGAGCCACATACAGATCCGCATAGAGGTTCGCGATGAGAGCTGCCTCTTCGGGAACACGGCTCACCGCCGAAATCTGTATACCGTCCACATTTTCTTGCGCCTCGTCGACCCGGATGGCTGACGAGACTCTAGCGGCGACCGTTTCGACCGTCGCGAGGTTGCCATCGCCGGTTTGCGTGATGGGCAGGTTGCTGCCAGCCGTCTCGGCTCGGCTGATCAGCGTGCGAGCCGCATCCTCGGCAAGATCCTGCGCGTACTGCAAGCAGGTACAGTTCGTTGGCGACGCTGCTCTCCGAAGAGAGACTCGCTCCACCGATCATCGTGACATCAGCCTGCGGGGCCGCCTCGATGTAGAGGAAAGACGAGGACCGATACACATTCGGCGCGAGCAGCGCGTAGATCGTCACCGGGATTGCAATCATCAGGAACGTCGCGAGAACCCAGTTCCTGCCCCGAATGATGAGATCGACCCAATCGCGAAGCTGCGTGCCGAAGTCAGACGGTGGCTTGTTGGCCGGTCCGTAGTAACCCGAACGGGCATAGTCGGCTTGCCCCGCAGGTGCAGGCCCAGCCGGTGCCTGGAACGAATCGGGCGGAAACGGTTGTGTCGGTCCCATAATGGTCAGTCGCCCTTCAGCTAGGGCGCGTGTGGATTGGAGTCGAGAACTTACGGTAGCGTCGGCGATCTCACATCGCCTCTGGCGAGGGTGGACCATTCTTCCCGTACAGGTCACACCGTCTCAGAACACCTCTTGGTGTCGGCCTCTGGCGCCAGAGGCTTATTTCGTCGTGAGCACGAGACATTCCCATGTAGGCAATCAAGGCAGACTGTGTGAACAACGCCTGCGATAACAAGGACCCTACCCTTTCTCCCTAGGCACTTATAACAACAGACGCGCCCGGCTTCTGCAGAAGCCGGGCGCGTCTGTTTTAAACGACAGAGCCTCTATAGAGCTAGAGGCTAAAGCCCGAAGCCGGGGACGATAGGTCGACCTTCAAACACACCGAAGCCGTAGAAAAGGCCTGCGACGATAAGCGCGATCACGAAAATGTTTGCGATGGCGATCGGCAAGAGGTACTTCCAGCCCAGGTTCATCAGCTGATCGTACTTGAAGCGTGGGAGCGTCCAGCGGATCCAGATGAAGCAAAAGGCAAAGAAGGCGGTCTTCGCGACGAGCGTGATCATTTGCAACGCCGTGAGGAAGAGCCCGTCCAAACCGAGCGTGCCGACAAAGAAGTCCTGGAACGGGAGGAGGTAGCCGCCGCAAAAGAGCGTGGCGACCACCATGCTCGCGATCCAGAGGTTGACGTACTCCGCCAGGAAGAACATCCCGAACTTCATGCCCGAGTACTCGGTGTGGTAGCCACCGACGAGTTCCTGCTCGGCCTCTGGCAAGTCGAACGGCGCTCGGTTGCACTCGGCCAATGAGCAAACCGCGAAGACGACGAAGCCGACCGGGTTGCGGAAGATGTTCCAGCCCAGGATGCCCCACTCGTTTTGGCTCTCCACGATGTCGAACATCGAGAGGCTGCCCGCGTAGAGCACAACCGAGAGGGCCGCCGCGCCCATCGCGAGCTCGTACGAGATCATTTGCGCCGGGAGCGCAGACCGCCGAGCAACGAGTACTTGGAGTTGGAGGCCCAACCTGCGAGCGTGATGCCGTAGACCGAGATGCTCGTCATCGCGAGGATGAGCAGCAATCCTACGCTCACGTCCGCGATCACGACCGGGCCGCCAGAGGCCGAGCCTGCGAACGGGATGACGGCGGCGGTGCTCATCGCGATCACCACCATCAGGACGGGCGCGAGCGAGTGAATGAACCCGTTGCCTGCCGTCGGCACGATGTCCTCTTTAAAGAGAAGCTTGAACACGTCCGCGAACGGCTGCAGCAAGCCTCGCGGGCCGACGCGGTTGGGGCCGGACCGCTCCTGGATGAACGCGCTCACCACGCGCTCGGCGTAGACCAGCAGCGAGGCTGTCACCAGAAGAAGGTTGATGACGAGGAAGATCGCCAGAGGCAGATCGACGACGTTCCAGACAGAGACGAGCAGTTCCATTCGGGTGAGGGGCCTCTGGCGGAGCCAGCGGGAAAGCGTTCAGGCCTCTGGCGCCAGCGGCACGCCAGAGGCAGAATTATGCGGGTTCGGCTTCGGTTTCGAGCGGCACGCCGAGAAGGCCCATGGCCTCGTGGGTGACGCCCGCGAAGGCGGCGTTGGAGTCAGACACCTCGGCCATGACTTGGCGCGGGCTCTTGACGTGCATCGGCTTGCCGAGGCGGTCTGCGATCTCGGGAAGCGAGGTCCAGCCGGGGAGGCAGTCGACCTTGTTCTCCTCGTCGTGCCAGCGGTCGAACGGCGTGCCGACCTGATCTGGACGGCCCTGTCCGACGCCCATGCTCATCATGAGCGAGCGGTTGACCGAACGGATCGCCTTGGCAGGACGCAAGAGCTGCGCACGGCCGTCTTCGTTGACGAACGTGCCGAGCGTCTCGACGCTCATCGTGATCGGCAGGACGACGTCCGCCAGAGGCAGCGTCTGGTTGGTCGTGTGCGTCGGGTGCAGGATGATGGTCTTGCCCTCCAGGTCGCCAGAGGCGAGTCCGAGCGCGACCGGGTCTTCGCCGAGGATGTAGACCACGTCGGCACTCGCGATCTGCGAGGCCATGGTGAGAGCGTCGATGGCGTTGAAGCCCAGACGCTCGACTCCGCCCGTGTTGGGCGCGGGATCGTCCGAGATCAGGAAGCCGTCGCCACTTCCCTCTTTGCCTCTGGCGATGTAGCGCGGCGCGTCGGCGCCGATAGCATCCGCGAGACGGGCGAGCAGGTGGTTGTCCTCGACGGTCGCGGAAGCGGAGCCGAGGAAGAAGACGCCTCTGGCGTCGCGCAGGGCGTTCGCGGCGGCGTCGTAGGCAGCGTCCCACTCGGCGGGCGTGCCGTCGATCATCGCGCCAGAGGCGCGGTTCTCGTTGTACGTGTTGTAGACGAGACGAGCCGCGTCGGGCATCCAGTACTCGTTGACGTCCAGGTTCTCGCGCGGCGTGATGCGGAGGATCTGGTTGTTGCGGACCCAGAGGTCCACGTTGATGCCTTTGCCGCCGAAGTCGGAGATGGAGGGCGTCTTAGACATTTCCCAGACGCGGGCCTTGAACCGGAAGTAGTCCTCGGTTAGCGCGCCGACGGGGCAGATGTCGGCCGTGCACATCGAGTAGGCGTCGTCGAAGACTTCGCCAGGGGCCGTCATCGGGTGGTTTTTGTCGCCACGGTTGATGATGGTGAGCTGGTGCGTCTCCGTCACCTCGGCGGTGAAGCGCGTGCAGCGCGTGCAGTTGATGCAGCGCTCGGCATCTAGGATGACGTTGGGCCCGAGTTGAATGCGCTTGGGCTTGTGCACCTTCTGGAACTCGAAGCGTGAACCCTCGGGGCCATACTTGTACGCCTGGATCTGGAGCGGACACTGCCCGGCCTGATCGCAGATAGGGCAATCCAGCGGGTGGTTAACCAGCATGATCTCCAGATTGCTGGCCTGCGCCTCAGCAACTTCCGCGGAGTCGCGTTGCGTGTGGATCACCATCCCCTCCGTCGCGTCCAGCGCGCAGCTGGGCATGAGCTTCGGGAAGTAGTTGATCTTCTGATTCCCGTTATCGTCCAGAACCGGCTCACCGGTCGCACGGTCGTTCATCGGCGTGCCCGCCTTCACCAGGCACTGGCGGCAGTTGGCCGGGACGCTCAGCGCCGGGTGATAGCAGAAGTGCGGAATCTCGACGCCGTGGTCGAGACAGAACTGGAGCACCTTGTCACCAGGCTCGAACTCTTGGGGCGTGCCGTCTATCGTGAGCGTCGGCATGGGGGCAGAAAGCGTGATGTGCGGGCCTCTGGCGTGCACCAGAGGCGGAGTGAGAGCTAGGCGCGCGTGAGGCGGGCGCCAGAAGCGGTCAGAACGTAGGTGCGCTGGGGCGCCGTGATGGCGTCGATGGCCTCTGGCGACTGACCTTCGTCCTCGGCAAGGTGGCGAAGCGTTTCGACGGACTCCTCTTCGAGTGTGAACGTGCCCGCGAGACGGGCGGTCGCCCCTGTGGCGTCCATCGGGAAGGTGAAGACGTAATCGCCCGCCTCGTCCTTGGGGACGGCCACGCGGAAGGTCTCACCGGCCTCGTTTTCGAGTGTCATCCAGCAGCCCTTTTGCTGGCAGATCTTGCTGATCGTTCCCTCGACCACGACGGTCTCGCCGTCCAGGTCGTCGGCGCGCTCGATCACGGCGGCGACGGGAAGGATCTCGGCGGTCGCCCGCCAGAGGCTCACCGATATGATGTCGATCGCACCCATCTCGGCACCGGAGTCCGGAGCGTCGGTCACGACGTCGTCGCCAGAGGCCTCTGGCGCGTCGGCGGCGGGTTCGCAGGCCGTAAAGGCGAGCGCGAGAGCGGGAAGGAGCAGGAAGCGTGTCATGCCAGAACGGGTTCGCGAGAGGCGGAAGATACCGACGCGCAAGAGGCGATCCGGGCGGCTTCCTGCTGCGTGCGGTGAACAGAGCCGGAGCGGTCGCGGCGCATGACCAGATAGCCCCAGAAGATGAGCGAGAGGCCGACGAGTTCGGTGACGTAGAGCACCTCCACGTAGCCAAAGCGAGTAAACGAGCCGCCAATTCCCGGGAGCAGCGCCCCGACCGCGATCAGGATGTTGCCGACGTAGCGGCTGCGGGCCTCTGGCGACGGTCCGGTACTGCCACGCGCTCCAGACGGCGCCACCGACGAGGAAGAGGAACGCGTAGATGTTGACGAACGGCGAGAACGCGCGCACCCACTGCCACTCCATCACCGATCCGGTCAGCCGGTAGGTCGCAGCAGGTGGCGGGTTGAGCGGAGTGAGGTACACGAAGACGGCCGCCGTCACGATCACAATCCCGAGCAACACAGACAGCACGTCGGCCGCTCGCTTCTTGAGGAGCAGGTACACCGTCCCCTGCGCCAGAGGCGCACCGCCGAGCAGAGGCGCCCGTCACGTACCACGCGCGGAAGACTTGCGCGTCCCAGCCGAAGATCGTCGTCAGGCTCTCGGTAAACGTGCCGATGCCGTACGCGACGACGCCGAGCGCCCACCACGTGAGATACGGCGGCCATTCTCTTACGCTTGGCGTGCGGGAGGATAACGGCTGCGAACACAATCGCGAGGATTGTCGTCGCGATGGGGATGTAATGGACGGCGTGCCGCACGTGTCTTGTCTATCGGTGGTGAGGCCTCTGGCGCCAGAGGCCGGTTGCGAGCGGTCGCGTAGAAGCCTTGCCTTTGCGTTACGGTGTGCCGCTGGGTGCGATGGTCTTGTCGCCCGCGATGACAGGCTCCATGCTTGCGCCATCGCCAGAGGCCAAATCGGCGCCGGCGAAAGCGGTCTGCTGGCACTTGGCCTCGAACTCGTGGCGGAAGCGCTTGATGCCCCAGCGGACGGGCCACGCGGCGGCGTCGGCAAGAGCGCAGACCGTGCGGCCCTCCATCTGGTCGCACAGGTCGAGCAGCAGATCGAGGTCGCGCGAGTAGCCTTCGCCCGCGTCGATGCGCGCCAGAAGCTTCTCCATCCAGCCCGTACCGTCTCGGCAGGGCGTGCACTGGCCGCAGGACTCGTGGTGGTAGAAGTGCGCGATGCGCCGCGTAAAGCTCACCATGTCGGTGTCCTCGTCGAGGAAGCACAGACCGGCGGTGCCCATGCTGGAGCCCGCCTCGCGGAGCGTCTCGGCGTCCATCGTGGCGGGAACGGCCATGTCCCAGGTCATGGGAGGCGTCGAGCTTCCGCCAGGCACGACGGCCTTGATCTTCTTGCCGCCTCTGGCGCCACCGGCGACCTCCAAGAGGTCCGTGATGAGCATCCCGGTCGGATACTCGTAGACGCCCGGACGGTTGACGTGGCCCGAGATGCCGTAGAGGACCGGGCCAGGGTGCTTGGCCGGGCCGATGCCCGCGAACCACTCGGCGCCACGGTTGACGATCAGCGGCACGTCCGCCAGCGTCTCCACGTTGTTGATCGTGGTCGGCATGTTCCACAGGCCCTTCTGGGCGGGGAACGGAGGCTTGATGCGCGGATAGGCGCGCTTGCCCTCGACGGAGTTGAGAAGGCTCGTCTCCTCGCCACAGATGTACGCGCCCGCTCCGGCCTGCACGACGATGTCCGTCGAGAAGTCCGTGCCCATGATGTTCGTGCCGAGGTAGCCCTTCGCGTACGCCTCGTTGACGGCCGTCTGCACGTGCTCCACGTAGTCCCAGTACTCGCCTCGGATGTAGAGGTAGCACGTCTTGATCGTCATCGCGTAGCACGCGAGGATGATCCCCTCGATCATCAGGTGCGGGTTGTACTCGAAGATCTGGCGGTCCTTGAACGTGCCCGGCTCGCTCTCGTCGCCGTTGCACGCGAGGTAGCGCGGCTTCTCGGGGTCGACCGGCGGCATGAAGCTCCACTTGAGGCCCGTCGAGAAGCCCGCGCCTCCGCGGCCACGGAGACCCGAGGCTTTGACGTGATCGGTCAGACTTTTCGGATCGTACTTGCCGTCCACGATCACGTCGCGCAGCGCTTTGTAGCCGTCGGCTTCGCGCTCGTACACGTCGATCTTGTGGAGGTCTTTGATCGGCGGCAGGATGACGCGCTTGTAGCTGCGCCAGTCGCCTGCTTTGGAGGCTCCGGTGAGGAGTGTTTCGGTGTCGGCCATGTGTTTAGGCGCGGGTGCGGCGGAGCGGGACGCCAGAGGCGGCGTCTTCTTCGGCCACGAGGCGGTCGATGAGCAAGTCGGCGAGGGCGACAGACTCGGGGAGGTGGACGTCCATGTCGTCGGCGTCCGACAGTTCGCGGAGGGCTTCGTAGATCCAGCGACGGCGCTGGTTCGCTTTGATCTGGAGCGTGTGCGTAACGAGTAGCAAAGCAGGTGTGAGCGCTGGGAACAGCGCATCGAGCGGCTGGCCTGTGGCCAGCGCCCAGATCGTGACGCCAGCGGCAGCCGCCGCCAGAGGCACCATGAGCCAGAGGCGGACCGTGCGCATCAGCGCATCGGTCTTGTCCATCTTCGCCAGCTCGGCGTCGATGTAGTCCACATCGAGTGTCTTGAGCAGCTTCTGGCGCTCGTTGTAGCTCAGTCCTGAGCCCTGCGACAGCTTTTCCAGTTCCTTGAGCAGAATCTTCTGGATTCGCCTCTCGCGAAGCGTGAGCCCGGAGCCCGGCGTCCGCGCCAGAGGCCTCTGGCGGGAGTCACCACCTCTGGCGCTATCGGCGTCACCAGAGGCGCGGCCGATGCTGCGCGAGACCTCGCCGCGTATCTCAAAGGCGGGACGGCGGTCTGCAGCGGTGGTTAGGGGCTCGGGTCGGCTCACGGCAGAAGGTCGGCGATAGCGACAGAAGCCTCTGGCGCATGGACCGGCGTCACGCTCTCGCCAGAGGCGAGCGTGGTCTTGGTGCGGTAGGCGTCGCCCGAGGGATCGCGGTGCACTTCGAGGACGCGGTCCTGCAGGTTGACGATCCAGTATTCCGCGATCCCGGCCTCGGCGTACAGACGTGCCTTGTACACACGGTCTCGCAAGAGGCTGGTGTCTGCAATCTCCACGAGCAGAAAGAGTGCGTCTGGGCCAGGGTGATCGTCCAAATAGTCACGAACCGCTCCGCGGACGACGGCAATATCGGGGTCAGGCTCAGACAGGTCGGAGAGTGCAACAGGCTTCTCTTCCTGAATAAAGGCGGCGCTGCCAAACGAAATGCGCAGCACCTGGCCTGTCAGGAGAGTTGCGTTCCGATGTGGATTGTTCTGTGGCATCTTCTCGACGATCTCGCCGCTGAGCAACTCTATCTGGTCTTCTGGTGTGAAGACCCCAGCGTTCACGGCCTCGTCATAGCGCTCTCGGGTCCAGCGGAAGGGCTGGACTTCGGCGCCAGAGGCGCGCTGAGTAGGAGCGAAGGCGACGGCCATCGGGTTCAGGCGCCAAAGGCTAGTGGATGGTCTCGGAGACCGGCGGCGTGCGGTAGGCCGTTACCGCTTCCGTATCGGAGCGGCGGTTGCCGCCCATCTCGTCCTCGTCCTGTGGAAGCGTGACGCTCTCGAACGGCAGTGTCTCGCCGTTACGGAGCGCAGGCGATCATCGTGTCCACCTTCGCGGTCGTGAGGTTGTGGACGTAGGGGCCGTTGGTGACCTGGAGCATGGGCGCAGAGCCGCAGGCGCCGAGGCACTCGGCCTCCTGGATCGTGAACAGTCCGTCCTCGGTCGTCATCCCGGCCTTGACGCCGAGAGAGTCTTCCAGGTAGTGTAAGATGTCGTAGCCGCCCGTGACCTGGCAGGAGAAGCAGGTGCAGACGTCCAGAACGAACTGCCCCTTCTTCTCCTTGAAGTACATCGTGTAGAACGTGGCCACGCCGTACACCTTCGCGTACGGGATCTCCAGCGTCGTCGCGACGAGCTTGATGACCTCTGGCGGGAGCCAGCCGAACTTCCCCTGTGCGAGCCAGAGGCCCTTCATGACCGCGCCGTCGTTCGTCGGGTACTGCGAGCGGTAGGTGGCAATGAGCTTCTGCTCGTCGTCGGTCCACACGAGTTCGCTGTCGTCGAAGTGCCGCTCAGGCGTCTCGCCGGGCGTGTACTGCGGTTTGGGCGAGACGAAGCCGCCGGGGGTCTGGGGAGTCATGTCAGAAGGGGAAGGGGGACGAGCGAAGGGGGATGGGCACTCTTCGCCCTCGCCCCTTCCCTCATCCCGCTACTTGTCAGAGTCGCCGATGACGGGATCAATGGAGCCGATGAGGACGACGGTGTCGCCTACCATCGCGCCTTCCATCATGGACTCCAGGCCCTGGAGGTTGGAGTAGGACGGGGTGTTCATCTTGACGCGCCAGGGGCTGCCGGTACCGTCGCTCGCGAGGAAGAAGCCGAGTTCGCCCTTGGGGCTCTCGATGGCGTGGTAGCACTCGGCACCCTTGGGTGGAGCGACGCCGGTGTCGGTCATCATGAAGTCGTGGATCATGCCCTCCATCGAGTAATAGACCTCGTCTTTGCTCGGGTAGGCCGCCTTGGCGTTGTCCACGCGGACCGGGCCTGCGGGCAGGCGGTCCAGGCACTGGCGGATGATGTTGATCGACTGCTGCATCTCCTCGACACGCACAAAGTATCGGGCGAGGCTGTCGCCTTCGGTGCGCATCGGAATGTCGAAGTCTAGCTTGTCGTAGACGAGGTATGGCTCGAAGAGGCGCACATCGTACTCGACGCCAGAGGCCCGCAGGCTGGGGCCGGTGTAGCCTTCGGCGATGGCGTCCTCGTAGCTCACCACGCCGACGCCCATGTTGCGATCCACCCAGATGCGGTTGCGGTCGAGCAGCTTGCGCCAGTCGGCGAGGTTGGCCTCGAACTCGTCGCAGAAGGCGCGGATCATGGCGAGCGACGTGTCCGAGAAGTCGAACGCGAGGCCGCCGATGCGGGAGTGGGAAACCGTGAAGCGTGCGCCCGCGATCTCGTCGAAGAGTGAGTAGATCTCCTCGCGGTACTTGAAGGTCCACAGGAAGACGCTGAGCGCGCCTGCGTCCATGACCATCGTGCCTGCCCAGAGGAGGTGGCTGGAGATGCGCGCCAGCTCGCACCCGATGGTGCGGAGCCACGTCGCGCGCTCTGGCACTTCGATGCCGGCCAACTTCTCGACTGCGAGGCACCACGCCACGTTGTTCGAGTAGGGCGACATGTAGTCCATGCGGTCCGTGTACGGCATGAACTCCTGGTAGGTCTTCACCTCGGCCAGCTTTTCGATGCCGCGGTGCAGGTAGCCCACGTCGAGCAGGCAGCGCTCGATGGTCTCGCCGTCCAACTGCACGACGACGCGGAGCGCGCCGTGCGTGGCCGGGTGCTGCGGGCCAAGGTTTAGGATCATGCTGCTCTCCAGCGGATCCTGGTTGTCCGCCTGGTCCTCGCGCTTCTCGCGCCGACGCTCGTCATCCGGCGTCGTCACCTCGGGCTGGCCCATCGCGCCATCGCCGGATTCGCCTCTGGCGCCAGAGGCCCCGGGGACCTCGATGTGCGTGTACTTGTCGGCGAGCGCCTGGTAGATCGCCGCGTTGTGGCGCGGCCAGAACGTGAACAGGTTCTCGTCGCTGCCAGGGGTGGCGGCGTGCGAGACGGGGACACTGGAGGGAATTGCAGCCATATCAAGGGGTGCGTGCCGAAATCGCCAGAGGCCTCTGGCGGGATCGAGCTACGGCTTGGGCATGTCGCCGTGGGCGCGCGCGAAGGGGTCCATCGTGAGGGGGCCGTCGGGCTCGTTGGGCGGGAGCGGGAGCGAGCCGGGAATGCCGAGAGTCGGGAATTCCTTGCGGGCCGGATGGTACTCGAAGTCCTCCGGCATGTAGAGGCGGCGGAGGTCCGGGTGGCCCTCGAAGCGGATGCCCATCATGTCCCACGCCTCGCGCTCGTGCCAGTTGGAGGCGCGCCAGATGCTGTACACGCTGGGGACGACCGGGTCGTCCTCGTCCACGCGGACCTTGAGGCGGAGCCTCTGGCGTGCTTTGAGATTGAGCAGGTTGTAGAACACCTCGAAACGGTCTTCCTCGGTGAAGCGGTCGATTGTGCCCATGTCCGAGAGGTAGTCGAAGCCCATCTCCATGCGCAACGCGCGGCACACCTCGCGGATGGAGGCGCGGTCTACGTAGACCGTGGTCTCACCTGCGTACAGCGTAATCTCACCGATCGCATCACCGAAGCGCGCCTTGAGCGCGTCTGCGAGATCGGGGAGGTACGTACTTGCCTTCGCGTGCGGGTTTTCGTTCTTGAGCCGCTCCACCTCACCCGCCAAGCCGACGCGCGGCGTGAAGTAGAACTTCAGCGTCTGCGTCTCCTGCCCCGGGTCCACCTGAAGCCCATCATCCGGGCCGCCCGTGGTGTTCTTGGTGTTGTGGATGTCGAGCGGTGTATCGGCCATGTCGGTGCGCCTCTGGCGCCAGAGGCCCGCGCGTGCGGACCGTGTTCGTTAGGCAGTGATGAGGCGACGCTCGGCGTCGGTGGGCTTGACGACGAGGCCGCTGAGGTCGTGCGCCTCGTTGGCGACGGACTGCTCGGCGCGAATCTTCTCCTGGATGTCCATGAGCGCATGGATCACGGCCTCGGGACGCGGCGGGCAGCCGGGGATGTAGACGTCCACAGGCAAGAAGTTGTCGATGCCCTGCACGACGCCGTAGCAGCGGTGCATGCCGCCCGTGGAGGCGCACGCGCCCTGCGCGATGCACCACTTGGGGCCGGCCATCTGGTCCCAGATGCGGCGCACGGTGTGTGCCATCTTGTGTGAGCACCACCCGGCGACGATCATCAGATCCGCCTGGCGTGGCGAGAAGCGCATGGCTTCGCTGCCGAAGCGCGCCACATCGTACTTGGGTCCTGCAAACCCCATCATCTCGATGGCGCAGCAGGCGAGGCCCATGGGCATGGGCATGAGGCTGTTCGACCGGGCCCAGTTCACGACGGCGTCAACCGAGGTCGTGAGGAAGCCGCCTTCTTCGCTAAACATGAGAGCGTGGGGTGTGCGTGGTGGGGGAACGAGCCGACGGCGCCGAGGTTCGGGCGCCAGAGGCCGTTTTCACTCTTGACTGAAAGTACGCCTCTGGCGCCAGAGGCGACGGCGCTCAGTCCCAGTCCAGACCGCCCTTCTTGATGTCGTAGATGAGGCCCACGACGAGGATGAACATGAACACGCCGACAATGGCCATGGAGCCGATAACCGCTGGCGCTCCTGCCTTGAGGAACTCCCCGAAGGAGACCGCCCACGGATAGAGGAAGACCAGCTCGACATCGAACACGATGAAGATCATCGCGACGAGGTAGAACTTGACCGAGTAGCGCTCACGTGCCGTGCCGACCGGGTCCATGCCACTCTCGTAGGCGCTGCCTTTGACCTTGCCCGGCTTGTACGGGCCGAGGTACTGCCCCGCTTTGAGCAGCGTGAATGCCAGCCCCAGAGCCAGCAGGATCATGATGAAGAGCGGGACGAAGTCGGTAATCATCGCGGCGGCGGCGCGTGCAGAGGAAGACTCGGAAAGTACGCGCGCCAGAGGCGAGGATGCGATGAAAGGAGCCTCTGGCGCGACGGCCTCTCTTCGGCCTTCCGCGCGGTCTCTGCGTGGAGCCCCGTCTCTGGCGTGTGCGCGCTAGAGGCTGAACGAAGCAAAAGAAAGGAAAGAGGAAAGGGGGGGAAGAAGGCGCGGAGGAAGAGGTAGGGGGAAAGGGAGAAAGGGCGGGAGGGTGGGAAGAGGGAAGGGGGAAAGGAGAGGAAGAGGAGCGGCTCCGCGCGGTCTCCGCGTGGAGCCCCGTCTCTGGCATGTGCGCGCTAGAGGCTGAACCGAACGGTTACGCCAGAGGCCACGCCGTTTGCGGTCGGCGCCCGAGGCCCGGTGGGTCAGCCCTCTAGCCCGAACGGTTACGCGAGAGGACACGCCGTTTGCGGTCGGCGCCCGAGGCCGGCGGGTAGCGCCCTCTGGCGCTCAGCCCAGCCCCACGCGCTCGAAGATCACGTCCGCGTTGCGGATCTGGTACGCCGGGTCGAACGCGTCCGCGATGGCCTCTGGCGAGAGGTGCGCGGTGATCCCGGGCGCGGCCTCGATGATCTCGCGGAAGCTGCGGCGCTCGCTCCACGCCTGCATCGCCAGAGGCTGCACGGTGTCGTAGGCGGTCTCGCGCGAGAGGCCCGTTTCGATGAGCATCAGCAGCAGGCGCTGCGAGTAAACGAGGCCGTAGGTGCGGTCCAGGTTCTCCACCATCCGGTCCGGGTTGACGGTCAGGTTCTCGATGATGCGCGCCATGCGCGAGAGGCTGTAGTCCAGCGCGATGGTCGCGTCGGGAAGGATCACGCGCTCGACGGACGAGTGGCTGATGTCGCGCTCGTGCCACAGCGCCACGTCCTCGTAGGCAGCGACCATGTAGCCGCGCAAGAGGCGCGCCATACCGGTCAGGTTCTCGCTGCCGATCGGGTTGCGCTTGTGCGGCATCGCGCTGCTCCCCTTCTGGCCGCTGCCGAAGGACTCCTCGGCTTCGAGCACTTCGCTGCGCTGCAGGTGCCGGATCTCGACGGCGATGGTCTCGATGTTGGCGCCGATGAGCGCGAGCGCGCCCAGGTACTGCGCGTGCAGGTCGCGAGGGAGCACCTGCGTGGAAACCGGCGCGGCGCGAAGTCCCAGCTTCTCGCACGTCAACTGCTCGACCTCTGGCGGGATGTGCGCGAACGTCCCGACGGCGCCAGATAGCTTGCCGACGCGAACGGCCTCGGCCGCGGCGTCGAAGCGCTCCAGATCGCGCTGCACGGCGTCATAGAAGCGGGCCATTTTGAGCCCGAACGTGGTCGGCTCAGCGTGGACGCCGTGCGTGCGCCCGACGCAGAGCGTGTGCTTGTGCTCGCGCGCCTTCGCAGCCAGCACGTCGCCCAGACGCACCACGCCCTCGCGCAAAATCGCGTTGGCGCGCAAGAGGCGCACGGACTGCGCGGTGTCCACCACGTCCGTCGAGGTGAGGCCGTAGTGAACCCACTTCTTCTCTTCACCCAACGTCTCACTCACGGCGCGCGTGAACGCCACGACATCGTGCCTCGTGTCCTTTTCGATCTCGTGGATCCGGTCGATGTCGAAGCTCGCGCCTGCGTAGAGTTTGTCCACGTCCTCCATTGGGATCAGGTCGGTCGCCTTGGCCCATGCCCAGGCGGCGGCGAGTTCGACGTCGAGCCAGGCCTGAAATTGGGCCTCCTCGGTCCAGATGGCGCCCATTTCGGGGCGGGTGTAGCGGTCGATCATCTGGTACGTGGCGTGAGCTAGAGGGAGCAGAAGCCTCTGGCGCCAGAGGCCCTGCAATCTGCCAACGCCAGAGGCTTCTGGCCGGGAACGCTAGGCGAAAAACAGCCAGCTTGCTACCTCCACTCACACATATAGATGTGAGTCTGTTGCCTTTTCCAGAAACATCGTGCAGCGAGGGCCAATGTGCGGCGCGAGCTGCACATCAAACGATGCGAGCCGAGTCACAGAAGCGTACAGAGCGATCTCGCGAGGGAGTTTGCAATCCGAAGCACATGCAGGTACCCTCTGTGTCGATTCACGGTTTCCCCACGTCTCGTTCGCGATACGATCACGGCCGCTTCTTTCCTCCTTCTACCTCTGCTGCTTTGACGCTTTCACTCTCCCGCCGGATGCTCGGCGTTTTCGCCCTCGGCTTCGGCCTCGCTGCCTGTGACGCCAGTGCTCCCACGACGGCGCCTCTGGCGCCAGAGGCGCCCGACACGGCTGTCGAGAACGGCGCGATCATTCCCGGCCGGTACATCGTGGTCGTCGATCAGGCGGCTGGCAAAACAGGCGCCAACGCGGTCGTTCAGGACCTGCTCGCTTCGCTCGCGAGCAAAACCGACATCGGCGAGGCCATGGTCTACAGCGAGACGATTTCCGGCTTCGCCGTCGAGATGACCGCGTCGATGGCGGCAGAGTTAGCCGACGACCCTCGCGTCTCGTACGTGGAGCCCGACCGGATCATGAGCCTCGCCAAGCCCAACCGTCCCGGTAGCGGCGGCGGCAGCACGAGCCAGAGCACACCCTACGGCATCACGCGCGTCAACGGCGGCATCGCCTCTAACGGACGCGCCTGCGTGCTCGACTCCGGCGTGGACCTGGACCACCCCGACCTCAATGTGGACACGGGCGCCAGCCGCACGTTCATCACCAGCGGCAAGGACGCGCGCAGCGCGGACGACGGCAACGGCCACGGCACGCACGTCGCCGGCACCATCGGCGCCATCGACAACAACGCGGGCGTGATCGGCGTGGCCGCTGGCGCGACGATCGTCGCCGTCAAGGTCCTGGACTCCCGCGGCAGCGGCGCGTACTCGTCCGTCATCGCAGGCGTGGACTACGTCGGCTCCGGCGCTCCCAACTGCTCGGTCGCCAACATGAGCCTCGGCGGCCCGATCTCGCAGGCGCTCGACTCCGCTGTGGAAGCGGCGGCGAGCAACGGCGTCAAGTTCGTGCTCGCGGCAGGCAACGAGAGCCAGAACGCGACCAACTCCTCCCCCGCGCGCGCCAACGGTGCCAACATCTACACCGTCTCGGCAGTGGATAGCAACGACCGCTTCGCCTCGTTCTCGAACTTCGGCAACCCGCCGGTCGACTTCGCGGCTCCGGGCGTCGGCATCGCATCCACGTGGAAGGGTGGTGGCTACAACACCATCAGCGGCACGTCCATGGCGAGCCCGCACGTGGCAGGCATCCTGCTGCTCGGCAGCATCCGCAACGGCGGCAGCGCCTCTGGCGACCCCGACGGCAACGCGGACACCATCGCGATCCACTGATCGCCTCTGGTGCTGGCCGTTTGGGGCCCGTCTTTCGAGCCCGCTCCCACCTCGGGGGCGGGCTTTTTTCGTGTGAGCCTCTGGCGCCAGAGGCTTCCCGTCTCTACCATTCCCCGATCCCTAAGCCCCAGTCCCGCCGCGCCAGGGGCGAGGGCTTACATCAACTCGCTGCGGCGGTCGCGGAGGTACTTGTTGAGCAGCGCGCGGGCGCGGAAGATGTGCGCCTTGACGGTCCCGAGCGGAAGCTCCAACTCGACGGAGATCTCCTCGTAGCTCTTCTCCTGTTGATGCCGCATTACGATCACGCGGTGGTACTTCTCCGGCAAGTCCGCGATGGCTGCCGCGATGATCTCGTTGCGCTGATCCGCCACAAGGTGCTTGTCCGGGCGGTACGTCGAGTCGGGAAGCTCCATCTGCATCTCGCCGTCGCGCGTCTGCACAGGCTTGTCGATGGAGACGGTTTTGAGCTTCTTGCGCCGGATGTGGTCGATGGTGTGGTTCGTCGCGATGCGATAGAGCCACGTCGAGAAGGCGTACTCCGGCGCGTACCGCGCGAGGGCCTTGAACGCCTTGACAAAGGCCTCCTGCACCAAGTCCTCGACGATGGCCGAGTCGCGCACCATCTTGCCGACGTGGCGCTGCAACCGCTCCTGATACTTGTTTACCAGCGCACTGTAGGCGGCCTGATCGCCCCCTAGCGCCTCGCGCACGTATACGCGGTCCTCTTCGCTGGAGGCGGACGGCGGGGCAGAGGACGGCTGGGACATGGCGCCAGAGGCGGAAGCGGACCTCAAGCTACCGAGACGCGCAGACGCCCGCCCGAGCAACGCGTGCGGCCCTTCGCGGTCTCCGAGGCTCACCAGCCTCTGGCGCCATGACCGCACGCTCCCGCACGATGCCCTCCATCCCGACCGCGTCGATGTCGGATATCGCATTTTTGCTGCTCGTGTTTTTCCTCCTCGTCTCGGCCTTCCGCGAGGACGTGGGCCTTCGCGCGGATCTTCCCCCGCTCACGTCGCAGGTCACGCCCGTGCGCGACATCCTGCACGTTCAGGTCGCGGCCTCTGGCGCCCTCGCCGTCGAGGGCGAGCCGCTTGCGCCAGAGGCCGTGCGCGAGGCGGTCGCGGCGTTCGCCGGGGGTGGCGGACCGGTGGAGGTGCTGGCGCACCGCGAGGCGCCCTACGCGGCGTACGTCGGCGCGCTGGACGCGGTCTTGCTGGGTCATCGCGACGCGGGCGCCACGCCGCGGCTCTCGCTGCCGCAGCCGGTGGAGTAGTGGTGCGGCTACGCCAGAGGCGTCTGGCGCGATAGCTTGGAGGCGATCTCGCCTATTTCCGTGATGAACCACCGCGCGACGCCGCCGCCAGATGACCTCCCCCCGCCACGCCGCCTTCCGTGGACGACGGTGCGCGGGCCTCTGGCGTGGGTGCCGTGGGCTGTGGGCGGGTGCATCGCGCTGGGCGTGGCGTCGTTCTTGGGCGCTGCCGCAGCAGGCCTCGCGGAGCACTCCGCGCTCGACCCGTGGATCTTCCTCTTGAGCGTGGTCTTTTTCAGCATGCTCACCTTTGAGGGGTACCGCACCGGGACGGTTCACACGCGGCGGGGCGTCGTGCGGTACGCCCACTCGCCGGTTCGTTTCGGGATCGCGCTCGGCGCGTACACGCTGCTCGGCGTCGCCGCGGTCGTGTTGTTTCTGCGCGTGGTTTACCTCGCCGTGTCGCCCACCTAGCCTCTGGCGCATCGAACAGGGCCGGGCCTCTGGCGCCAGAGGCTAGCAGCGGATGTCCTGCCGGCGTGCAAAGGCCTCGGCCTCCCGCTCGTACCAGTTCTCGAAGTAGCAGCGCCCATCTCCCGCACCGCCCTCGACCAACACGTACCCGGCAATCATCGCCGCGGGGTTGTCCAAGTACACCCAGTCGGCAACGGAGCGGTACAGGCCGGACGCGCGCAGCGGCTCGTCCAGGCGCGCGTGGAACGTGCCCACGCGCACGTACTCGCGGTGCTGCAGCACGTGCACCATCTCGTGCGCCGCGATGTAATAGACCTCCTTGGAAGCGTCTTCCAGGTACACCGAGTTGAGCAGGGCGAACGATCGCGGCGGGTCGACGAGGCCGAAGGGGCCGCCGGATCCCTCCTCACCTGAAAACACCGGCGTGCCCAGGGCGACCGTCCGCGCGAGGTCCAACCGGCTATCCATCAGCATGAGGCCGAGCGCGAGGGTGTTGAACGGGAGCGCTCGGACGTTGACCTCGCCCGTCATCGGCCGAACGTCGATGCGAGCGATGCCCGCGTGGAGGGCGAGACGGCTCAGCGGCGGCCGGTCTAGGGCCGCGTTCTCGATCACGGAGGCGCCGGTCTCGTGGACGAGAATGGCAGGCCAGCCGTACGCCAGCGACTCCTGCTCGTAGATCTGCCCAGCGATCCACTTGCCCGCGTACAGCCCCGTCCCTCCCGCCGCGCCGACCAAGGCGCCGCGACCCGCGCGCGCCCACGCCGTTCCACGCTTCCCGTTCACCGCCGCCCCGATGGCGCCCACCGCCGCGCCCAACCCGACGTTGTACGCCATCAGCTCGGCGTCTTGCTTGCTCGCGAGGACAGGTGTGCCATCGGGCCGCACGACCGTCGCGCACCCCGCCAGCGTGGCGAGAAGCGCGACGACGAGCACCCGGCCGAGCGCGCGCGCCACGGGCCTCTGGCGCCAGAGGCCCTCGTTCCGGTTGGCCAGCGGCGGCACTACGCGTTGATGCCCAGCGCCTCGTCCACGCTATCGGACGTGATGAAGTGATAGCCCGGCCGCGCGGCGCGGTAGATGCGGTCCGCGATGGGGCGGCCCCACTCGCTCGCAGCCAGATCGCGGAAGAGCGGGAGCACAAACTTGCGGCGGCCCTGCGAGGTCAGGAACAACTCAAGCGACGGCACGGCCGGATCGTACTCGTTCGCGATGGCGGTCTTCAACCACGCAAAGCGAATCTCGCTGTTGCCCGCGTCGCTGAGGCCGAACGCTTCGTCCATGTTGGCGAGTTGCGCAGGCTCCAGCTCGGCCGGAAGCGACTTCATGAAGTGCAGCCACTCGTGCGTGCTCCATCCCTTGGTCTCCAGGGCCTCTGGCGCCGTGCCGCTGGCGAACGCCTCGGCCTGCGCCTTAGCAGCAGCGAAGCGCGCGCTCGTCACGCGCGGTGCGCCTGCAGGCAGACCAGGGCCGTCGATCCACGCCTCGGGGTTGACCTTGTCGCGCAGGGCAGGCTTGCCCTTGAACAGGTTGGCGTCCAGGTCCGCCAGAAGCCGGTCCGTCGTCATGGGCTGAAAGGCATGGCGGTCGAAGTAGCCGCGCAGCCACGCGTCGAAGGCCTCACGGCCCGCTTCCTCCTCCATCGTACGGAGGAATAGCGCGCCCTTGTCGTAGGCGATGGCGTTCATGCCATCATCGGGGTCGCGGCCGGCGAGGTTGAGTCGCAGGTGCTGGTCGGCCGGGTCCAGGCTGTCCATCTCCTCGTCCAGGCCGGTGCGCGAGAGGCTTTCGAGCATCTGCGCGTACTCCGGGCCGCTTACCTCTTCCATGATGCGGTTCTCGAAGTAGGAGGTGAAGCCCTCGTTGATCCAGAAATCGTCCCAGGTGGCGTTGGTGACGAGGTTGCCGCTCCACGAGTGCGCGAGTTCGTGCGCGACGAGGCTCACGAGCGAGCGGTCGCCCGCGAGGATCGTCGGCGTGGCGAACGTCAGGAGCGGGTTTTCCATGCCACCGAAGGGGAAGCTCGCGGGCAGAACGAGGATGTCGTAGCGGCCCCAGCGGTAGGGTCCGTACAGCTCCTCGGCGGCCTCCATCATCGCGTCCACGTCCACGAACTCGCTCTGCGCAGCCTCCACGACGGTCGGCTCAGCCCAGACGCCGGTCCGCTCGCCGATCTCCCGGAACTCCAACTCGCCAATCGCGAGGGCGATGAGGTACGGCGGGACGGCTTTGTCCAACTCGAAGCCGAACGTGCGCGTGCCCTCGCCAGAGGCCCCGGCAGGTTGTGCCTCTGGCGCGTCGCCGTTGCCCTCGGCGCTCATGACGGCCGTGAGTCCCTCGGGCACGGTGATCCTGGCCTCGTAGGTTTGCCGAATGCCGGGGCTGTCCTGCGTGGGCACCCAGGTGCGCGTGAGGATGGCCTGGCCCTGCGTGAACAGGAACGGCTGGCCGCTGGCGGTCTGCTGCGGCGCAAGCCACTGCACCGCCCCGGCCTCTGGCGAGGTGCGGTACTGGATGGTGACCGTGTCGCCTGCGTCGGGCAGTTGGACCGTGAGCGGCGCTCCCATCAGCGGGTCGCTCTCGCCGACCTCGAAGGCGAGCGAGTCGCCCGCAGCGTCCACGACGGCGTCGATGGTGAGATCGCGCACGTCCAAGATGATCTCCTCGGCGCCGTCGGCGGCTTCGACTGTGAGCGTCGCCGTGCCGCTCAGTTCCTTGAGGTCGAAGTCGGCGTTCAGGTCCAGCGCGACGTGCGTCACGCGGGCGGTCTCCGGCTCGGCGTAGGAGTGAACGTCTTTGGGCAGCGGCGCCTCCGCTACGGCGCCAGAAGCCTCTGGCGTGGGCGTTTCGTCGCCGCCAGTGCGGCAGGCGGCGAGCGTGAGGGCGAGAGCGAAGAGGGCGAGTCGAGAGATCACGGGCGTGCGGGTGAGAACGGACCGAAGGTACAGAGCACCGCCAGAGGCTTCGATAGCTGGACGCAGAACGCCAGAGGCGTAGAAATCGCGTGGCCTCTGGCGCCAGGGGCGTGGAGTTGAGGTCGACTGGGCAGAACCCCCTGAGAACGCTCAGGGCGGTGCGCTGCACGGACACCAGAGGCAGGGCGGGGACTGCGCACGTGTGTGGAGTCTGTGGGTCACGTTCTCTGTCCCCCTGGAAGCGGGGACAGTTGACACCGCGCTCGCAAGGGAGACCCAGCCGAGCGCGATGCTACGTCTCGACCGACAGACCTCGCGTGGCCTCTGGCGCCAGAGGCCAAGGCAACCTGGGAGAGAGCATACCAGCGGTATGCCCCCACGAGAGGCTCGGTGCGCCTCCTGACGCCAGAGGCGGAACAAAAAACGCCGCGCGTCCCCTCCCTTCCCGCATTCGCCCCGTCTTGCCTTGCCTCTGGCGGCCGCACCGGGCACCTTGCGCGCCGCCCGACCCCGACCCTGTGCTTTTTCTCGCCCTCGCCGTCGCCTGCAGCCTCGGCATCGCCATGGTCTTCAAACTCGCCGAGCGGCGGGAGTACGACCGCACGGCGCTGCTGACCGTCAACTACGCCGCGGCGTCCATTCTCGCGATTGCGCTGCAAGATCCGGGACAGGCCGAGGCGATTACGCCCGGACTCGTCGCGCTGGGCGTGGGCCAGGGCGTGCTGTTCATCGTGGGCTTCTGGTTGTTCTCCCTCGCGATCCGGCTGGCGGGCATGGGACTGGCCGCTGGCGTGATGCGCCTCTCGGTCGTGATCCCGGTTCTGGCCTCGTGGGCGATCTGGGGCGAGATGCCTGCCGCGCTGCAGTTCGTAGGCCTCGCGCTGGCAGGCGGCGCGTTCGTGCTCGTCTCTCGCCCCGCCTCTGGCGACGCGCCCGCCTCTGGCAACGCGCCAGAGGCCGTGCGCGGGCCCGCTGCGCTGGATGCGGCCGAGGACGTGGCCGGGGACGTGGCGCCAGAGGCCGACGGGACGGACGCCTCTGGCGGCAAGACCGCGCTGGTGCTCGGGCTGCTGTTTCTCTCGGGAGGCCTGGTGGACACGCTCATGAAGGCGTTCGACGAGGGCTTCGCGGCGACGGTCGACAAGTCGCTGTTCTTGCTGTTCGTCTTCGGCGTGGCGTTCGCGGTGGGCGCTGCGGTCGTGGTCGCGACGGGCGTTCGGACAGGCCGGTGGCCGCGCCGCGAGGTCGTGGGCTGGGGCATCGCGCTGGGCCTGATCAACTACGCCTCGGCAGACTTCCTGCTGCGCGCCGTGGCGGTTCTGAGCGGGCCGGTGGTCTTCCCCGCCAACAGCGTCGCCATCGTGCTGGGCGCAGCTCTCTTGGGCTGGGTGATCTGGAAGGAGCGCCTGAGCCGCGCCAACCTCGCGGGTCTAGCGCTCGCGGTCGTCGCGCTGGCGTGCCTCACGCTGGGACAGACGCCCGCGGCGGACGAAACGCCAGAAGCCGCGCGTTCGCTCGCGTCCGTACCCTCTGGCGATGACCGACCCTAAACCCGACCGCTTCCACGTCCCGCGCACGTTCGTGCTGCCTCTGGCGCTGGCGGCCTTCGCCATCGTGGCGCTGCTCGTGGCGCCGTTTGTGGCCCGCGCGATCCTGCCCTCGTTTACCGAGACCGACGTGCAAACGACGGTCATCAGCACGATTCAGAGCGAGGCGCCAGAGGCGTTCCTGGTGACCGGCACGCTGCGCTCGGCGGTCACGACCTCCACCCGCAGCGCGACGACGTTCCTGCCGGGCTTTCTCAACATCGAACTGGGCAACGGCGAGGTGGAAGTCCGCGTGCCGGGCCGCATCGCGTACGGCATCGACACGCGCGAGATCACGGCCAGCGACGTGCGCCTGCTCGAATCCGAGACCGGCGAGGCCATTGTGCAGGTGCAGCTTCCGGCGCTGTCCGTCTTCTCAGTCGAGCCGATCCTGGAGGAGGCAGGTATCCGCGCCCAGACGGGCGGCTGGATCAAGCCCAGCCGCGACTCCGAACGCGAGGCGCTCCGCTCCGCGCTCGGGCGCCTCCGCCCCACGCTGCGCCAGCAGGGCGAGACGCACCTGCGCGACAACGTGCAGCCCTCGCGCAACACCGCCGAGGCGGTCGTGGCTCAGCTCTCCGGGCCTCTGGCGGCGCTCGGCCTGGAGCGCCCCACGTTCCGCTTCGTCCTCCCGGACGGCGAGACGCTGACGATCACGCCAGAGGCTCCGGTGGAGCGCGTGATCGCCGCGCCGCCGAGCGAGTAGCGGGGACTGGAAGCAGACCGGATCGGGCCTCTGGCGCCAGAGGCCTCTGGCGTGGCGAAGAGTCGAGTCGTGGCGACCCCCCGCTTCGCTCGCCCGCTGGTCGTGAAGCTGTCCCCCTCGGGCGAGGGGGACAATTCCCACCGCAGTCTTTCCACCGACGAGGTCGGCCTCTGGGCGTCCAAAACGTTGAGATGGGGGTTGTCCCCTTGATTAAGGGGACAGCTTGACCGCCGTCCAGGCCTGTCAAGCGGGGGTCCTTCCCCGGCGACTGCCGCCTCTCACACAACCTCTGGCGCCAGAGGCCGCCGTATCCTCGCGCCCCACCTCCGCCCCGCCCCGTGGCCCGACGCACTGCCCACACCACGCCCGCCTACATCGACACGCCCGCGGGCATCCTGGGCGCAGGCGGCACGCTGTTCCACACGACCGAGCCCATGCTGGAGAGCTACGCCGGGCCGCTGCTCGACAAGGAGCCTCTGGCGACGTTCGTGGGCCGCGCCGAGACCTGGCTAGACGCTCCGCGCACGCTCGCCATCGCCACGCTGCCGGTCTGGTTGTTCGTGCTGCCGTGGCCTCTGGCGGTTGTAGCCACGCTGCTCACCTATGCGCTCTGGGCGCTCGCCGCGCCAGCCCTTGCGAGCCGACTGGCCGTACGGCTCGTCGCGGCGCTTTCCAACCCGGTCGTGCAGGCAGGCATTTTGCTCGTCGCGCTCTCCTTCCTGGCGCGGTCAGGCCACTACGACGCCGTCTGGGCGGGACTCGCCGCCTTCGTCGCGCTCCGCCTAGGCCTCGTGGCACGCATTCTCGACCCTCTTCTCGCACGGGCGCAGGCTCGGCTCTATCCCCTCCCCGTGCCAGACCAGGTGCTGCGCGCCTTTCTCGTGCGCGGCGCCATGCAGCACGGCGTCGCCCTGTCTAGCCTACGCGAGATCGACGCGAGCGTGCGCCAGACGTGGAAGCGAATCCAGCGCAAAAGCTAACGCTTGGCCTCTGGCGCCACTGTGTGCGTGCGACTTCGTGCTTTCGCCAGAGGCAGACGCCAGAGGCGCTACCTTGCGGCTCCCTCTTCCCTGGTCCGATGGTTCGCAGCACTTTTACGCCGCCTTGCGGCTTCGACATCACCACGACGACCGTAGAAAGCGGCCGTGGTCTCGCGGCCATCTCCTACTGGGGCTACCGCGCGGTCGTCCACCCGGACGGCGCGTTCTTCCTCCACGAGACGTACTACGACGAGCGCGAGGGCATCCTCGGCATCGCACGCGAACGCGCCCGCCCCTGCGGTGAACACGTCAGCGAGGTACGCGACGTGCTCACGCAAATGGCCGAAGGCCTCAGCGAGCCCCCACTCCGCTACACCGACTACGACAGCGGCGTCCCCGAGACGGCCTCTGGCGACGGCGCGGGCGGCACGCCTCCGGGGCTGAACTAGAGCGCCAGAGGACAAGCAGCGCCAGAGGCTGAGCGCGGTCAGGCAGGCGGTTATCTTCCGCCTCACCATCGCGCTGCCCGCGGTTGCTCATGTCTCAGATTCCGCCCCCGGCGAGTGTGCTCGTCGTCGGCACGGTCGCGTTCGATACCATCGAGACCCCGTTCGGGCGCGCCGAGCGCGTGCTGGGCGGCTCGGCCACCTACGCCACGCTCGCGGCGCGGCTTCTGGCGGAGCCCGTGCGGCTCTGCGCTGTCGTCGGCGGGGACTTCCCCGAGGAGCACGTCGAGGCGCTAGAGGCGCGCGGCATCGACACCGAGGGCTTGGCGCGAGACCCGGACGGCGAGACGTTTTTCTGGGCCGGGCGCTACCACCACGACCTCAACCACCGCGACACGCTCGCGACGCACCTCAACGTGCTCGCCACCTTCGAGCCGGTCATCCCCGAGTCCTACCGCGACACGCGCGTGCTCTGCCTCGGCAACCTCGACCCGACCGTCCAGGCGCAGGTCCTGGATCAGGTTACGGGCGCCTCTGGCGATGGCCCCTCGCTGGTGGTCATGGACACGATGAACTACTGGATCGAGAGCGCGCCAGAGGCTCTCCGCGCCACGCTCGCCCGCGTCGACGTGCTCGTCATCAACGACGCCGAGGCGCGCGAACTGGGCGACACGTCCAACCTCGTCGCCGCGGCGCGCACCATCCGCGAGATGGGGCCGAAGACGCTCGTGATCAAAAAGGGAGAGCACGGCGCGCTGCTCTTTACCGGCGACATCGCCAAGCCCACACTGTTCTCCGCCCCGGCGTACCCGCTCGAAGAGGTCACCGACCCCACCGGCGCAGGCGACGTGTTCATGGGCGGCTTCGCGGGTCATCTCGCGCGCTGCGGCGAGATCTCGGACGAGTCGTTCCGCGAGGCCATCGTCGTGGGCAGCGCGATGGCGTCGTTCTGCGTCGGCGCCTTCGGGCCGGAGAACATGCTCACGCTCACGCTGGAGCAGGTGCAGGAGCGCGTTCAAGCCTTCCGCGACCTCTCGGCGATCCCGACGCGCCTCCCGGCCTAGCGCCTCTGGCGGTGCTTCGCGCGTGTTCTGGGTTTTGGGTAAAGCTGTTTCGCACGTGCCTCTGGCGCCAGAGGCAAACCGCTTCCTACCCAACCTGTCATCCCGACAGAGCCCGTTCGGCAGCGCTCAGGACAAACTCCGCGACGAGGGATCTACTCGACCGATGTTCACACGCTAGGCACGGCTCCAGCGTCCGCTGCAACTAGATCCCTCGGCTGCGCTCGGGATGACAAGGTGGGGAGATGCGAGTTCGCTTCTGGTGTCGAGCGGTAATTCCAAAAGAGATCCCACGCTACGCCTCTGGCGCCAGAGGCCTAGCACACCACAGCACTGCCTTCCGCGTTCTGCGTTCGCCCTTCTGCACTCCCCAATGAAGCACCTCTTCGCCCTCACTGCACTCCTCCTCGCCAGCACCGCCTCTGCCCAGCACGACCACTCTGCAGCTGAGGCATCTGGCGACGACCCGCACGCCGTTACCGAGGCGTTCGTCGTGACCGGCCTGCGCGTCGACACCGAGGCCCCGCCGCCGGGCAGCGCTGTAGGCCGCGCCGGGCTCCGCTTCGCCGACGGCGGCTACGTCTCGGTCGTGCACGGCAAGCCCTACGCCAGAGGCCGCGCGGTCTGGGGCGGTCTCGTGGCCTTTAGTGAGCCTTGGGTGGCAGGCGCGCACCGCGCGACGGAGCTGTTCACGACCGTCCCGCTGATGGTCGGCAGCACGCGGCTGGAGCCAGGCGCCTACAGCCTCTTCGTCACGCCGCACCACAACGCGTGGACGCTCCACGTCAACAGCGCCCTCGGTATGCACCTCGCCGACGAGTACGACGCCGATCGGGACGTGGCGCGCGTGGACGCCGTCCCGCTCGTCGGCATCGCGCCCGTCGACGGCCTCACGTGGTCCTTCCGCGAGGACGGCTCGGCGCTGACGCTGGCCTGGGACCGCCTGAGCACGGACTTTGCGGTCTCGCGGGCGGAGTAGCCTCTGGCGCCAGCAACGTTGGACTGTCCAGAGAGGCTAGCAGTGCATCCGCAGAAGGCCTGCGAGGACGGTCTACGCTGCAGAAGCGGAGCGTTTTAGAACGAGTTGCCTGACCGCTGAGTAGGTCACGCCGAACTCATCTTCCATCAGCTTGGCGACGTCGCTTTTCACCCACTTAAGCGCGCCTGCTCGGCGTCTTTTGAGGGTGCCGAGCAGAATGTGTTCCGTTCCCACTTTCGGGCTGTCCATTCTTTTTGCTTCTCCGATAGCCTGGTCGAGCGCTGCGTTCGCGTCTCGGGTTTGATAGATCCGCTCCGGGTGTCCTCCCGGTGGCCGCTCGTCAGGCACGCGTTCAAGCGCGTCTTTGACGAGGCCGAGATCGCATTCGAGATCGAGCAGGAGACTCGGGGCCGCAGCGCCTGGAATATCCAGCAAACCTAGCAGGATGTGCTTCGCTCCCACGAAGTTGTCTCCGAGTCGTTTGGCCTCTTCAGAACGCTGGACAAGGGCGGTCCCCGCTTGTGGCGTGTAGGCGGCTCTATCGGACATGGCAGGCACGCGAGAACAGCGGCTGGTAGAGTGGGACAGCCATCCTACCTATTTGCAAAGGAGGCAGTTGCGATAGCAACCAGAATCCTCGCGACGCGCCTCTGGCGCCAGAGGACTCTGGCGCAGGCTCCGCACATCCTTCCCGCCCGCCAGAGGCTGCGTCGTGATAGACTACGCGCCTCACCCGACTCGCCCCCATGACCCGTCGCCAGAGCGGCTTGCTGCTCCACGTTACGTCCCTGCCGAGCCGCTTCGGCATCGGCGATCTCGGCCCCGGCGCCACCGCCTTTCTGGACTATCTCGCGCGCGCGGGCCAGAGCCTCTGGCAGGTGCTCCCGCTCGTCCCGCCCGGCTACGGGCACTCGCCGTACGCCAGCCCCTCCACCTTCGCCGCCGACGAGCTGCTCGTCAGCCCCGAGCGCCTGGTCGAAGACGGGCTGCTGTCCTCTGGCGACATCGCGGGCGCCCCCGACTTCCCCGCCGAGCGCGTGGCCTTCGGCGCCGTCGAGACGTACAAGCGCGCGCTCCTGGACCTCGCCTACGCACGGTGGCGCGATGGCGACGGCGCACACCTCACCGAGGACTACGCCCGCTTCCGCGACGCCCACGCCGAGTGGCTGGACGAGTACGCGCTGTTCACCGCGCTCAAAAATGCCCATGAGGGCGCCGAGTGGATCGAGTGGCCCGAGCCTCTGGCGCAGCGCGCCCCGGACGCACTGGAGCAGGCGTCGCGGGAGCACGGTGCCGAGATCGACCGCGTGGGCTTTGGGCAGTTCCTCTTCTGGCGCCAGTGGACCGCGCTCCACACCTACGCCAGAGGCAAAGGCATCCGCATCCTGGGCGACCTGCCCATCTACGTCGCCTACGACAGCGCCGACGTGTGGGCGCACCGAGAGATGTTTCGCCTGGATAGCGCCGGGCGCCCCACGCACGTCGCAGGCGTGCCGCCCGACTACTTCTCGGCCACAGGCCAGCGCTGGGGCAACCCGCTCTACCGCTGGGACGACATGGAGGCCACAGGCTTCGCGTGGTGGCGCCGCCGGTTTGCGCACACCGCCTCACTCGTAGACCTCGTGCGGCTGGACCATTTTCGCGGCCTCGAAGCCTTCTGGGCCGTCCCCGCCAGCGAGCCGACCGCGATGCACGGCACCTGGGAAAAAGCTCCGGGCGAAGCTCTTATCCGTGCCCTCGAAGCCGAGTGCGGCGCACCGCTCCCGATGGTCGCCGAAGACCTCGGCGTCATCACGCCAGAGGTGACGGCGCTCATGGAGCGGTTTGGGCTCTCGGGCATGGCCGTGTTTCAGTTCGCCTTTGGCGCGGGTGCGGACAACGCGTTCTTGCCGCACACCTACCGCCCGCGCCTGGCGGCCTACACCGGCACGCACGACAACAACACGTTCCAGGGCTGGTGGGACGAAGACGCCACGCCCGAGGAGCGCAAACACGCACGTGCCTACCTCCACCTCGACCACTGCACCGACGCCCCGGCGCAGGCCGCCGTCCGCGCCATGATGGGCTCGGTCGCTGGAACGGTCGTCACACCCATGCAAGACGTGCTGGGGCTGGGCGCCGAGGCGCGCATGAACACCCCCGGAACCGTCAGCGACGAGAACTGGGCGTGGCGCGTGCGCGAAGACCACCTCACCGACGACTCCGCAGCGTGGCTGCGCACGCTTACCACGCTCTACAACCGCGCGCCTCTGGCGGCCTGAACCTCGGTGTACGCCTCATGGCGCTCACCCACGAAGGACATCGTCATTGCGAGCGAAGCGCGGCAATCTGGTGACGCAGCGCTCGAACGGTCCAGATTGCCGCGTCGCTGCGCTCCTCGCAATGACAGCAAAGGGATGTAGGTAGGCTATTGGTGATGCCCACGCCTCTGGCGCCAGAGGCTGGGCCGCTTTCTCCCCCTCTTCCGCACGGGCGTGACGCCCCGATGGCACAGGGGGCAGTGGTATCGTGAGGCATGACTGAGACGGCCCCCAACCTCCCCGACGTGCTCCTGCGGACCTTTGGCCATGTCGGTCTGCGGCCGGGACAGGAGCGCGCGCTCGCGCCCGTGCTGGCGCGCCAGGACGCGCTGATTGTGATGCCGACGGGTGCGGGCAAGAGCCTCATCTACCAGCTCGCGGCCGTCATGGACCGCATGGCGGGGCACGGCACCACGGTCGTGGTGTCGCCGCTGATCGCGCTGATGAAGGACCAGGTAGACGGTCTGCAGGCCAAGGGCATCGCGGCCGCGGCCGTCCACTCGGCGATGACGATGGAGGAGCAAAAGGCGGTGCTCGACCTTCTCGCCAGAGGCGAGTTGGACATGATCTACGTCGCGCCGGAGCGGCTGCGGCAGCGCGGGTTTCTACGCGCGCTGGACGCGTGCAACGTCGCGCGGCTGGCCGTCGACGAGGCGCATTGTGTGAGCCAGTGGGGCCACGACTTCCGCCCGGACTACCGCACCATCGGCCCGGCGCGCCACATGATGGGCAACCCACCGTGCGTGGCCCTTACCGCCACGGCCACGCGCGACGTACAGCGGGACATCTGCGCCAACCTCGAACTGCGCGAGCCCGAAGTGGTGGTCACCGGCTTCGACCGGCCCAACCTGCTCTTCGAGGTCGTCTCCACGTCCGGCCGCGCGCAAAAGCGCCGCGCACTGCTCGACGTGCTGGACGAGTACGCGCAAGAGGCCTCTGGCGACGGCTCGCCGGGTGAAGCCTCGGGCGCCAGAGGCGCCGGGTTGATCTACGCGTCGACGCGCAAGGACACCGAGGAGCTCTCGCAGTACATCCGCGCCGAGACCGGCATGGACTGCGAGGCCTACCACGCCGGACTTCCAGACCGCGAGCGGTCGTTCGTGCAGGACCGGTTTATCGGCGGCGAGCTGGATCTGGTCGTCGCCACGAACGCGTTCGGCATGGGCGTGGACCGCGGTGACGTGCGCTTCGTGGCGCACTGGTCGATTCCGAGCACGCTGGAGGCGTATTACCAGGAAGCGGGCCGCGCCGGGCGCGATGGCGAGGCCTCTCGCGCGATCCTGTTTTACGCGCCGCAGGACCGCGGCCTGCGCGAGTGGTTTATCGAGCAGCAGGCGCCGGAGCAGACCGACGTCAACACGACCTATCGCGCGCTGGCCCGCCGCACGGACGAGAACGGCATCGCGCGCGCCGAGCCCGACCAGATCGCAGACGCCTCTGGCGTACACCCGGTCCTCGCGCGGGTCGCGCTGAGCATTTTGGAGCGCAGCGGCCTCGCGCAGCGCCTGGACGATGAAGGCGCGACGCGCGTCTGGCGCGTGCAAGCGTGGGACAAATCGCGCGTGGCGGAGGAACTGGGCGGCAGCGACCGCCACAAGCAGCACAAAACCGACCAGCTCCGCGTCGTCGTCAGCTACGCCGAGGCCGACCGGTGCCGCCGCCGCGTGCTGCTCACGCACTTCGGCGACGCGGCGCAGCCCAGCGTGGAGGGCGACGCGTGCTGCGACGTGTGCGCGGTCGAGTCGCGCATGCAAGACGCGCCGGACGAGATCCCGGACTGGGACCAGATCCCCATGCACTCCCGCATCGCGCTGGGCTTGCTCGACGCCGTGACGCGCCTCAGGTGGCCCGTCGGGCGCAAGACGATGACCAAGATCCTCTCGGGCTCCAAGGCCAAGGGCATGGACAAGTACGAGGGCCACCCCTACTACGGCCGCCTCGGCATGATGAGCCTGGACGACGTGGACGCGCTCTACAAAGCACTTCTGCTCAAGGGCTACCTCAAGATGGTCAGCATCGAGGGCTCGGGCGGCAACCAGTATCAGGTGGTCGACGTGGCGCCGCTGGGCCGCCAAGCGCTCGCGCACCGCGAGGCCATCGACGTGGGCCGCGACGGCCTCGCGGAAAAGGTGACCCGCGGCGCCAGAGGCTCGTCTTCCGGCGGGCGCTCAGACGATCACATCGAGCTGAGCGCCGACGGCGAGGACCTGTTCGAGCGTCTGCGCGCGTGGCGCTCCGAGCTGGCGACCGAGAAGGAGGTGCCGCCCTACGTCGTGTTCAACGACAAGACGCTGCGCGCCGTCGCCCTCGCGATGCCGGAGTCAGACGACGATCTCTTGGCGGTCAAGGGCATCGGCCCGGCCAAGCTGGACCAATACGGCGAGGCCGTGCTCGCCCTCGTGGCAGGCGAGGAGCCGCCGGAGCGGTAGCCTCTGGCGCCAGAGGCCGCGTGTGTCCGTAGCGACGGGACATGCCCCGTAGTTCTGGCGCCACGGAGGATCGCAGCGTCAGGTGCCTGCGCAAGAGGCTTTGAACGAACCGTGACGAGTGGGCAGCGGGTGCAGCGCTGGCCGTACCTCGGTGCCCGCGCCGACGGGGCATGCCCCGTCGCTACAGCGTCCGATACATCTCGCGGACGGCCGTGCCTCTGGCGCCCGAGGCGCGGGCGCGGCGGTGACCCAAAGGCGGACACCACGCATGGTGTCCCTACGGGAGGTCCGGCATGCCTCTGGCGCCAGAGGCGAGACGCGCATCCCTCTCCCATCGCGCATCCCTCTATCCCTCCACCAGCGCCGCGCTCATCTCGCGCCGGAACGCGCCGTGCTCCATGCCGATGGGAATGCGCGCGACGGCGCACTCAGCCGTGCCCAGCGCCTGCGCGAGACCGTCGCGCCAGCGGCTGATCGTGGCCTCTGGCGTCGCGAACGGCGCGAGGCCGAGAAGGCCGCGGTTGTACGCGTGCCATTGGAGATGCGTCAGGAACTGCGCAAACTCGGTCTGGAGCACGCGGACGGACAGCTCCGCCGCCTCGTCGGCGCCGATGGGCGTAACTGCGATCCCGTCGCGCGCCTCGCGCATGAGGATCACGTAGCGCGCCAGAGGCCCGCCTGTAGAGACCGGCCCGTAGAGCGCTGGGGGTGACGCGCGGCGGCGCACCTTGTCCAGGCCTCGCGCCTTGTGCAGGTGCCAGTGCAAGCGGTCCAACGCGCCTCGCCCCGCGAGCACCGTGTCCCGCAGATCGTCATGCCCCACCATGTTGTAGCCGTAGACCTTGGGGTATGCGAGGTTGGGGAAGACCTGGCCTCTGGCGTCCAAGACCGCGATGTCATCGGCGACGAAGCGGTAGCCGGCGCTGCGGCCGAGTTCGAGGCAGAGCGAGGTTTTGCCCACGCCGCCGGTCCCGCCGAGGAGCAGGATGCCGCCGTCCGGCGCCTGCAGGCCGCTGGCGTGGATGGGCAGCCGCTCGGAGTCGAGCACGATGGCCGGGACGAGCGCGAGTTCGTGCGCGATCATGCCCGCACGCGCCTCGCGCGTGGCGAACTGCATGTCTGCCGCGCGTTGCGCCTGCCGCCAGAGGCCACTGGCGGGACGGTTGACGCGCACGCCCAGCGCACGGAGCCGTCCGGCGCCCCACTCCATATCGACTTCGGCCATGGTGTACGTCGCCGTAAAGCCGCCCTCGTGCTCGATCTGGCTGGAGGGGTTGGACGCGAGCACGCGGCGCGGGCTGGGCGCGTCGAAGCTGAGCGTGAGGTCGGGCGAGCTGTTCGACGCGGCGCCGGGGTAGTGCGCGAGCTCGCCGCGGAGCACGCGGCCCGCCACGCCGCTTCCGGTGTGGACGGCGACGGTGCGGCCGAAGATGGTGAGGCGGAGTGGGTCCATACGCGCAAGCTAGCGGGACGAGGGAGAAGGAGGAGCTTTCGTCTCCTGCCAGAGGCAAGATGTGGCGGGCAGCCTCTGGCGCTGCATCCGCCTCTGGCGCCGCATCCCCGCCTCTGGCGCCAGAGGCGAGCGAGAAGTCGCGCCACCCCAAACCCGGACCGCGCGCCAGAGGCCCGGTGGCGTGTGCCTCTGGCGGAACGCCCGGATTCCGTCGCGCGGGTCGGTGTATCCTCGCGCCCGTCCTCTGCTTCCCCGCTCCGCTCGATGCATCTCCTTCCCGGCAAACCCTACCCTCTCGGCGCCACCTGGGACGGCGTCGGCGTCAACTTCAGCCTCTACGCGCCGGGCGCGAGCCGCGTGGACCTCGTGCTCTTCGACGGCCCCGAGCCCGACGCCACGAGCACCACCATTACGCTGGAGGAGAAGACCGGGCCGCACCATCACGGTTACCTCCGCAACGTGCGCCCCGGCCAGCTCTACGGCTACCGCGTCCACGGCCCGTACGACCCGGCCCGCGGCCACCGCTTCAACGCCAACAAGGTGCTCCTCGACCCGTACGCCAAGGCCATCGGGCGGCCTCTGGCGTGGGACGACTCGCTGTTCGGCTACCAGATCGGCCACCCGGACGGCGACCTCAGCTTCGACGCGCGCGACAGCGCACCGTTTGCGCCTCTGGCGGCCGTCGTGGAAAGCCGGTTCGAGTGGGGCGACGACCGCAAGCCGGAGATCCCGTGGGAGAGCACGATCATCTACGAGGCGCACGTCAAAGGCGTGACGATGCAGCACCCGGGCGTGGACGAGAACCTGCGCGGGACCTACCTCGGCATGGCATCCGAGCCTGTCATCGACTACCTGAAGGATCTGGGTGTGACCACGGTGCAGCTCCTGCCGGTCCACGCCAAGTTGCAGGACCGGCGGCTGGTCGAGTCCGGGCTGTCCAACTACTGGGGCTACAACACGCTCGCCTTTCTCGCGCCCGAGCCCGAGTACGCGACCCGCGCCGGGACGGACGCCGTCCGCGACTTCAAGATCATGGTCCGCGCGATGCACCAGGCCGGGCTAGAGGTCATCATCGACGTGGTCTACAACCACACCGCCGAGGGCAGCCGCTTCGGCCCGACGCTCTCGATGCGCGGCATCGACAACTACGCCTACTACAAGGCAACGCCGGGCAACCCGCGCTTCCTGATGGACTACACCGGGACGGGCAACACGCTGGACGCGGGCAACCCGTACGTGCTCCAACTCGTGATGGACAGCCTCCGGTACTGGGTGCTGGAGATGCGCGTGGACGGCTTCCGGTTTGACCTCGCGAGCGCCCTCGCGCGCGATCTGTACGAGGTGAACATGCTGGCCTCGTTTTTCCAGATCGTGCAGCAGGACCCCGTCTTGAGCCAGGTCAAGCTCATCGCCGAGCCGTGGGACGTGGGGCCGGGCGGTTACCAGGTGGGCGCGTTTCCGTGGCAGTGGGCCGAGTGGAATGGCCGCTACCGCGATACCGTCCGCCAGTTCTGGCGCGGCGACAGCGGCATCAAAAGCGACTTCGCGACGCGCATCGCGGGCTCCTCCGATCTCTACGCCAACTCCGGCCGACGCCCCTTCGCGAGCGTCAACTTCGTGACCGCGCACGACGGCTTCACGCTCGAAGACCAGGTCTCGTACAGCCGCAAGCACAACCACGCCAACGGCGAGGACAACCGCGACGGCCACGAGCCCAACTACTCCTCCAACTCGGGCACCGAAGGCCCGACGGACGATCCCGAGATCCGCGCCCGCCGCCAGAGGCTCAAGCGCGCGCTCATGGGCACGATGCTGCTCTCGCAGGGCGTGCCGATGATTTTGGGCGGCGACGAGATCGGGCGGACGCAACAGGGCAACAACAACGCCTACAACCAGGACAACCCGATCACGTGGTACGACTGGGATCTGGACACCGAGGACCAGGAGTTCCTGGACTTCGTGCGCGAGGCCATCGCCTTCCGCCGCGCCCACCCCAACGTGCGCCGCCGCACCTTTCTCACCGGCCACGCCGACGAGGGCGGGGTCCGCGATGGCACCTGGTGGCACGCCAGCGGCCGCCTGATGGAGTGGTCCGACTGGGAAGGCTCCGGCCTCACCACCTTCGGCCTGCTGCTCCGTGGTGACCGCATCCCCGGGACCGACCGCCGCGGTTGGCCCCGCGTGGACGACACGCTGCTGCTGCTCTTCAACAAGGGCGACGATGCCCACGACCTCGTGCTGCCGGTCGAGCCCGCCGGATCGCCTCTGGCGTGGCGCGCCGAAGCGCCGTTCGACCGCGATGTGGAGCAGCGCTACGACAGCGGCACGACCATTACGCTGCCCTCCAAATCGCTTGTCGTCCTCGCAGCGGAGCCGTGGCCGGGGGACGAGGCCTGAGCGCCAGCGGCCTCTGGCGCCAGAGGCCGCTACCCCGCGCCGTCCCCCGAGGGCGGCTCGCGCCTCTGGCGCCGCGCGATGGCGTCCTTCGTCCAGTTTTTCTCGATGTCCTCTTCCCTGCGGAGAAAGCGGTAGACCGGGTAAAGCAGGATGAACGCGAGCCCGAAGAACCCGACGGTCGTGGCGAGGATGACGAAGGTCCAGTTGGTGTCTTCCATGAGAGCGAGGGCGAAGGCTGTGAACCCGCCAGAGGACGCGGCGTTCTCCACCCATCATGCCCCAGCCCACCGTCCGCGTCGTCGATGTGTACCCGTACCGGTGGCGCGATGGCGCGCTGGAGTTCCTGATCCTGCGCCGCGCCCGCAACCATGCCTTTGCCGGGACGTGGCGCATGGTGGGCGGCAAGATCGACGCGGGTGAGCACGCGTGGCAGGCGGCGCTCCGCGAGATGGCCGAGGAGACCGCGCTGACCGTCGAGCGCTTCTGGGCGATCCCGAGCGTCAACAGCTTTTACGAGTGGCAGCGCGATGTCGTCGCCCTCGTCCCTGCCTTTGCCGCCGAGGCCTCTGGCGAGGTGATCCTGGACGGCGAGCACGACGCGTACACATGGCTCGCGCCAGAGGACGCAGCCGAGCGCCTGGCGTGGCCGGAGCAGCAGCGGTTGTTGCGCCTGGCGGCCGGGATCGCCGCCTCTGGCGAGATCGCGCCGGAGCTCGTCGTCCCGCCAGAGGCATGGGCCTCTGGCGAATAGGGTTTCCCTTATGTGCAGGGTACATTGGCTGCACACAAGATCTGCCCCGGATATGTCCGACGCCTCGCGCCCGTCTCTAGCGGACCGGCTCCGCCGCGACAGCGGCTTCCAACTGCTCGCGCGCGCGCTCCCCGACGCGCTCTTCGTCGTCGACGAGCAGGGCACGGTCGTCTACGCCGACGACGACGCGCAGGCGCTGCTAGGGCTCGCGCCAGAGGCCATTGAGGGCATGCCGTTCCGCGACCTCGTCCAGGACGACGCATCGGCGCTGCCCGCGCAGTTCGACCCGAGCAAGGGCGGCGTGTGGGACGTGCGGATGCACCTCTCGGACGGAGACCTCCTATGGGTCAATGTGGCGCTGATGCGGCCCACCGATACCGGCGTGCTGGGCGAGGGCGACGTGATCGTGATCGCGCGCGCGATCCATGCCGAGGGACTGCCGCGGGACCGCACGATGCTCTACCGCAGCGCGCTGGACGCGAGCAACAACCTCATCGTCATCTCGGACCCGACGCTACCGGACAATCCGTTGGTGTTCGCCAACGCCAACTTTCTGGAGGCGACCGGCTACGAGCGTGAGGAGGTGTTGGGCCGCAACTGCCGCTTTCTCCAGATCCGCCCCGATGGCACACGGGACGAGGACCAGGAGGGCTTTGGCGGTCGGCCCGGCCTGGACGCCCTGCGCGAGGCGCTCGCAGAGGGCGCGTCGGAAACCGTCGTCCTGCGCAACTACCGCAAAAGCGGCGAGCTGTTCTACAACGAGCTCTACGTCACCGCCATCCACGACGAGAGCGGCACGGCAGTCGCCTATGTGGGCGTGCAGAACGATGTCACGGCGCGGGTCGAGGCACAGGCCAACCTCGCCGAGCGTGAAGAACTGCTGAGCGCCTTCTACGACGATGGCGCGCTCCAGATGGGCATCGTAGAACTCGTGGACGGCCGCGTCGTCCACCGCTCGGCCAACCGCGCGGCCAGCCGCCTGTACGGCGTGGACGCGGTGGAAAACATGACGCCAGAGGCGCTCGGTTTCTCCAGCGACGAGGCCGCGCTCTGGCAGGAGCACGTCGACACCTGCTGCACACGCGGCGAGCCGGTCGCGTTCGAGACGCGGCACCCGTGGGGACTGGACCACGAGGCCTCTGGCGCCCGGCACCTGCGCGTGCTCGTGAGCCCTATCGGCGAGGGGCCGCTGGTGGCGTACGTCATGGAGGACCGCACCAGCACGCGCGCGCTGGAAATGGAGCGCCGCCGCCTCTACGCCGCCGTCGAGTCACTGCGCGATCCGGTGATGATCACCGACGCTGACCTGGACCGGCCCGGCCCGCGCATTTTGTACGTCAACCCAGCCTACACCAGCGTGTTCGGCTACGACCCGCACGAGGTGATCGGCAAGTCGCCACGCATCTCGCAGGGCGCCGCGACGGACCGGGCCGTGCTCCAGCGGATGCGCCGCAAGATGGAGCAGGGGCTCCCCGCCAGAGGCGAGACGATCAACTACAAGAAAGACGGCACGCCGTTTATGCTTCGCTGGGAGATCGCGCCCGTCGAGGACGAGACCGGACACGTGGTCCACTTTGTGGCGACGATGCGCGACGTGACGGACCGTAGGCGTCTGGAACGTGCCGTCTTCGAGGCGACAGCGCGCGAGCAGGAGCGCATGGCGCGAGACCTGCACGACGGGCTGGGCCAAGTGCTGGCAGGCACGCGCTACGCCCTCTCGGCTGTCGCGAGCACGCTCACGCACGAAAATCACAGCGAAGCCTCGACCGTCACAGCAGCTGCCGACCAGATCGGCCAGGCGCTCGATCAGGCCCGCACCATCGCGCACGGATTGCTCCCCACGCACCTCGAAAAAAACGACATCACGACGGCCCTCTCTGACCTCGCGAGAGGCGTGAGCCAGTCGTACAACGTCGCATGCACGTTCGAGGGGGAGTTGGCCGTCAGCCCGGCCGCACACTCCCACCATCTCTACCGCATCGCGCAAGAGGCTGCCACCAACGCCGTCCGCCACGGGCGCGCGCACCACATCCACATCGCCCTCACGGCACTCCCCGAGGGCGACGCCAGCGGCTTCGGCGCCTCGCTCGTCATCACCGACGACGGCTCCGGCATCGACCCCAGCGCAGCCTCTGGCGATGGCGTGGGCATGCGGAGCATGCACTTCCGCGCGCAGTCCATCGGCGGCGAGCTCCAGGTCGGCACGGCGCCGGACGGCCGCGGCACGGAGGTCCGGTGCGTGTTCGACCTCAAAGCGGTGCGCTCCGAAGGCGCCGAGGACCGCATGGTAGTGCTGGGCGCAGACTGAGCGAAACGGCGCCTCTGGCGCCAGAGGCACGGAACCTTTTAGGTGCGGCGCGGGCTTACCCACGCCGCACCTCTCCCCTTCGCAATGGTCGTCCTCGTCGTCAACGCTGGTTCTTCGTCGCTCAAGATGGACCTCATCGAAACCGACAGCGGCGCGACTCTCGCCGGAGGAATCGTGGAGCGCATCGGCGCGGTGAGCGCGTTGGGGCGGTTCGCGGTCACGGGCGAGAAACCGCGCAAAAAAGCGGTGCAAGCGCCCGATCACGGCGCGGCGCTGGACGTGCTGCTGGGCGCGCTCAAGGACGCGCAACAAACGAGCGAGGAGGCAGGCACGCCGCTCGGGACCCATCGAGGCCGTCGGCCACCGGGTGGTGCACGGCGGTGAGTCGTTTTCCGAGGCCGCGCGCATCGACGACGAGGTCAAGGAGGCCATCCGCGACGCCTTCGACCTCGCGCCGCTGCACAACCCGGCCAACCTGCGCGGCATCGAAGCCGCCGAGGCGCTCTTTCCCGACCTGCCGCAGGTGGCGGTCTTCGACACGGCGTTCCACCAGACGCTCCCGCCAGAGGCCTACCTCTACGCGCTCCCCAACCGGCTCTACCGGCGCCACAAGATCCGCCGCTATGGCTTCCACGGGCCCAGCCACCGCTACGTCAGCCGCCGCGCGGCGGAGCTCGCAGGCCTCGCGCCAGAGGCGCAGACCGCCGGGGCCTCTGGCGACGGGGCACACTCCGCCGGAGCCTCTGGCGACGGGCAGCCGTCGCGCGTGATCACGATGCACCTGGGCAACGGCTGCTCAGCGTGCGCGGTCAAAAACGGCGTGAGCATCGACACGAGCATGGGCGCGACGCCACTGGAAGGATTGGTCATGGGCACGCGCTGCGGCGACCTGGACCCCAGCTTGGTCTTCGAGCTGGTGGAGATGGAGGACGCCTCGCTCGCCGAGATCCACGCGATGCTCAACCGCTACAGCGGCCTCCTCGGCCTGAGCGGCTACGCCGCCGACATGCGCGACCTGCTGGAGGAAGCCGCCTCTGGCGACCGGCGCTGCCAGCAGGCCATCGACGTGTTCTGCCACCGCGCCAAGAGCTACATCGGGCGCTACATGGCTGTACTCGGCGGCTGCGATGTCATCGCGTTTACAGCAGGCATCGGCACGTTCGCCGCGCCCATCCGCGAGCAGATCTGCGCCGGGCTCGACGGCCTTGGCATTTCCATCTCGCCAGAGGCCAACGCCGAGGCCAACGGCAAGGAGGCGCGCATCTCGACCGACGACTCGCGCACGCAGGTCTGGGTGGTGCCGACCAACGAGGAGTTGGTGATCGCGCAGGACGCGGCGCGGCTCGCGACGGCGGCGCAGCAGTCGCCGTACGCCTGAGACTGGGGACCGGAATCACGCCGCATTGAGCCTTTGGCGCCAGAGGCTCGATTTGAGACCGGGGTGGTGCGTGGCTACCCCCTGCTTTGCTCCCCGTTGGTCGCAAAGCTGTCCCCCTCTACGAGAGGGACAATTCCCACCGCGGTCTCCCCCAAGAATCAAGTCAGTCTGTGGAGATTCAGATGTGGATTGTCCCCCTTGACAAGGGGGACAGCTTCGCGACCGTATGGCGAGCGAAGCGGGGGGTGCTCTCCAGCCGACCGCAGAACCACCCAAAGCCTCTGGCGCCAGAGGCTCAGACGCCGAACTGCCTCAGGTGGTGGTCCGTGTGCTTGTAGAAAAGCGTGCTCCACTCCACCGCCGTGAGCTCGCCGAACGAGTGAGACTTGCGACCGCTGAACGCATCGGCACCCTCGCCAGAGGCCCGCTCGATAAATGCCTTGAGCCTCTGGCGCTCGGCCTCCATGTCGCGCTCGCCGGTGATGAGAAACGACGGCGCGGTCTTGCCATTGCGGCGGTACGGCGTCTGGCTGACCACGACCGGCTTGACGAGAAAGCGCATCACCCACGTCATCGGCCACGTCGGCCGGGGAAACTGACGCGTGTACGCGGGGTCGTAGACGGACTCGAAGGCGCGCGAGCAGTGCGCGAGCATCTGGCCGACGGTCATCTTCCCCCACTCGGGCTGGGTCTGGGGAGTAAGCCGGTCGATTCGGGAGCACAGATCGGAGGCGGTATTGGGGTCGAAAAAATCGGGCATGAGGGCGCGCGGAGAGGAGGCCGAAACCTAGCGTCCGCCATCGACACCTCTGTGGCGCCCGGCCTCTGGCGCAGTCAGCGCGCCGCGCTGCTCGTACCATCGGTCATGATGCTTCTTCCCCGCCTCGCGCTGTTTCTAGCACTCTGCCTGCCTCTGGCGATCGCCGCCTGCTCCGAGCCTCCCGCCAGAGGCCCCTCGGGCGAGGCCGAGGCCGTGGCGCTGGTCCGCGCCACGCAAGAGGCGCACGGGTCCGACGCGCTGGAGGGCGCCACGCTGCACTTCACGTTCCGCGGCGATGCCTTCACGGCGATGCGCGATGGCGGGCGCTTTCGCTACACCCGCACGACGCGTGACGAGCGCGCCCGCGAGGTCGTGGACGTTCTCGACAACAGCGGCCTCTCGCGCACCGTCAACGGCGACGACGCGCCCATCCCAGCGAGCGAAGTCGGCTCCCTCACGACGGCCGTCAACTCTGTCGTCTACTTCGCCACACTGCCCGCGCCACTGAGCGACGCTGCGGTTCAGGCGCGAGCCCTCGGGCCAGACTCCGTCGCGGGCCAGCCGTACGACCGCCTGGAGATCACCTTTGCGCAAGAGGGCGGCGGTAACGACTGGGAGGATCGCTACATCTACTGGGTGCACCCCGAGCGCCGCACGCTGGACTACATCGCGTACTCCTACGAACTCGCCGAAGGCGCCTCTGGCGCCAACGACACCGGCCACCGCTTCCGCCGCGTGATCGGCACGGGCGACGCCAGCGGCTTCCGCACGCAGGACTACGCGAACATGACCGCCGACTCGATCTCAACCCTGGAGGAGTACCCGGCCGCGCTCGCCAGAGGCGCCACGCGCGAGGTGTCCCAGGTTCTGACGGAGAACGCGCGGCTGGAGCAGTAGCCTCTGGCGTGTGGCTGCGCCTAGCGCACTACGGTCAGCGTGCGGCTCTCGGCGCCAGAGGCGGTCACGAGCCGCGCGACGTACACGCCCGCGGGCAGCGCGCCGGTCTCGAAGCGGACGGCGTGCTCGCCCGGCGCCAGAGGTCCGTCGTGTAGCACGGCGACCTCGCGGCCGAGCGCGTCGTAAACGACCAAGCGTGTCTCGCCAGAGGCTTCGAAGCGGAGCGTGGTGGCGCCTCTGGCGGGGTTGGGAGCCGCGCGGAGCGTGGCGCCAGAGGCTTGGGGTGGGGCTGCGTTCGCGACAGAACCTGCGGGCCTGAACGCCGCGAGGTTGGGCGACGGGATGCTGCCCGCCAGGACGCCCTGCCCTCCCGCGTACATCACGCCGCTGGCGTCGCGCGCCAAGTCCCACCCGTGCCCTGTCGCGAGGCCTCCAGCCGGAACCCAGGCGTCGCCCTCGAGCACGAGAACCTGCCCTGCCGCAGCGTACAGATTGCCATCAGGACCCCACTCGATTGCGGTGACATGCGCCAGTCCGTCCCCAACGGCGTGCCAGGCTGTGCCGTCCCATCGGGCGACGCCCGCGGTCTCCGTTCGGGTGCCGTCTGTTGCTTGAACGCCCGCAAACGAGCCCGCGATGTAGAGGTCGCCTCTGTGCGTCTCTACGTCAGACACCCAGGTGTACTCTGAGTTCGTCTCGTCATACGGGAGGGCGAGCACGTCCCATCCACCCTGCGTGTCCCACACGGCCAGACCCCCCGCGTGGGTGGCGCTGCCATTCTCTCCGATCACCCGGTTGAACATGCCCCCGACGACGAGACGCCCATCTGGAGCCGTTTTGAGGACCTCTACCGAGCCAGAGCCCGCATACCGTGCAACTCCACCTCCGAGCGGGTGCCACTGCTCACCGTGCCACCGTGCGATGCCGAGCGTAGAAAGCACATCGCCATTGGACTGAACGACGGAATGCAGTTGCCCCGCAATGAACACCCCATCTGGGCGGGCCAACACCTCAGTCGCGGTGCTGATGTACCGATCACCTGCAGACCCCACGCCCTGCCCCACCGGCTCCCACGAGCGACCATTCCAATACGCAACGTCCACCACCTCGGAGACGCTCCCGTCTGGGTTCTCCACCTCCAAGAAGCTCCCGACGGCATAGGCCTCTGGCGCGTCTGAGCACCCGCCGACAAAGTCCATGCCCATAATGCGACCGCGCTTGTTTGCCTGGGTTGTGGGCAGAACCTTGCCCCATGGCATCTCCCACCGCGTGCCGTCCCACCGCTTCATCAGAGAGGGGCCACGTCCGCTCCGCCCTTGCGGGTGAGCGCCAACGCTGACGAGACGCCCGCACGGATCCGTCGCGAGAGATGCCGCTGCCGGCGTGCCATTCCGCCCGTCCCAACGCGTGGAGACCGGGCGCAAGAGGCCGTTGGGCGTTAGGCGACCCAGCGCGCCCATCGCGACCTCTTCCCTCCACACGACACTGTACTGCCACCCGAGCACGAGAGACGTTCCATCGGAATAGAACGATTCGACGGACACAGGGGCGCCTTCAACAGGGACCCAGTTGCCATCTGCGTAGCGGTACAATCCGTGTGCGTCCGGCCGTGGCCCTCCGTCCGGCGACTCGCTCTCGAAGTTGTCACCGGCGATGAGGAGCGCCTCATCAACCCTCGCGAGTTGAGTGACGCGGGGCGTGGCTCCAGGAAGCGGAAGTGGACTCCAGTCGGCTCCGTTCCAGTGAGCGATCACGCTTCCGCTTGGACTGAGCCGTGAGAACGTTCCCGTTGCGTACACCCCCGTATCGTCTGCCCAGAGAGTCTCCACGATCCCGAAATCTTCCCCGATCGGCCCTTCTCCAAGCGGACGCCATCTCGCGCCATCCCATTCTGCCAGCCCGTTCATTCTCGGGTCCTGTTCCTCGCCGTCGTTCGAGAATGCGCCGTAGCTCCCTGCGATGAGTGTGCCCGCAGAGGAGACGGCCAGAGAGGTCACGATGTAGGAACTGCCGACGCGCTCCCATGCACTCCCACTCCACTTCGCGATCCCCTCCACCTGGAGCACTCGGCCGCCATACGCGACGGATTCGAAGTTGCCTCCGACGTAGATCGCGCCGCCAAACTCGGCGAGCGCCAGAGGCTCAGAAGTACCCGACACCGAACGGAACGAGCCCATCGCCTCCCACTGCGTTCCGGTCCACCGCGCGATCCCTCCCGCGGCGATCTCGGATCCGTCGGGCTGGACAGCCCGGTCAAACGGTCCCACGACGACGAGGTCCCCGGTGGACATGAGCAGCGTGGCCCGGATGCCCTTGAATCCCGAAAGCCAGCTGGTTGATCTCACGCCGCCCATCGGCTCCCACTCCTCTCCCGTCCACCTCGCGATGCTGTGAACCTCCGTGCCGTCGACGTTGGTGAACCATCCCGCGACGTACAAGCCCCGCGTCCCGTCTGGTGAGATGGACGTGACGGTTCCCCCACCGTTTGCATCGTACACCCCCGGGACGGCGAACATCTCCAACCACTCCCCTCCCTGGCCTCTGGCGGGAAGCGCGGCGAGGAAAACGAGAGTGAGAAGAGAGAGGCGAATCGGCATGGCCGGGAGGGGAAATAGCACAGTGGGGAGGCGACGAAAGCGGGCGAAGAAACGGAATTCTTGGGCGCCGTCGACACACGCATCCCGCGCGCGCATCATTTCACAATCGTGACGCCAGAGGCTCGTCTTCGCCTGGATCTCAGGGCCGCCTCTGGCGCGGCGCGGTAGCTTCGCGGAAACGCTTCCGAACCCGCCCCTCTGCCCATGTCTCGCTCCATCAAAGGCCGCTCGTCCCTCCGCATCGCCTCCGGGCAGGGCTTCTGGGGCGACCTGCAGCGCGCGCCCATCGACCAGGCGCGCAACGGCCCCATCGACGTGCTCGTCATGGACTATCTCGCCGAGGTGACGATGTCCATCATGCAGAAGCAGAAGCTGCGCAACCCCGAGATGGGCTACGCGCGCGACTTCGTCGAGGTCTGCACCGAGCTCGCGCCGGATATCGTGGAGAAGGGCTTCAAGATCATCTCCAACGCGGGCGGCGTGAACCCCGTCGCCTGCGCCGAGGCCATCGTGGAGGGCGCGCGCGCGCGCGGCGCCAGAGGCCTCAAGGTGGCCGTCGTGACCGGCGACGACCTGCTGGACCAGCTCGACGCGCTGCTGGCGGACGGCGTCGAGCTCAAGCACATGGAGACCGGGCAGCCTCTGGCGGAGGTGCGGGACCAGATCGTGAGCGCGAACGCCTACCTGGGCGCGGCGCCGATCGTGGAGGCGCTGGAGATGGGCGCTGACATCATCGTGACCGGGCGCACGACCGACACCGGGCCTGACGCTCGCGCCGATGATGCACGCCTTTGGCTGGGAGCCGGGCGACTGGGACAAGATGGCGTCCGGCACGGTCGCCGGGCACATCTTGGAGTGCGGCGCGCAGTCCTCTGGCGGCAACTTTACCGACTGGCACACGGTGCCCAACATGGCGGGCATCGGCTTCCCGATTGTGGAGGCGCAGCCCGACGGCACGTTTACGGTCACCAAGCACGAGGGCACGGGCGGCATCGTGAACCGCGGGACGGTCAGCGAGCAGCTTCTCTACGAGATCGGCGACCCGAAGGATTACATCACGCCGGACGTGATCGCGGACTTTACGAGCATCCACCTGGAGGACGAGGGCGGCGACCGCGTGCGCGTCCACGGCATCGAGGGCCTGGCCGACACGCCGTTCCTCAAGGTTTCGGGCGCCTACGCCGATGGCTGGAAGTCCACCAGCACGCTCGTTTACGCCTGGCCCGACGCCGCCAAGAAGGCCCGCGCCGCCGCCGAGATCCTGCGCCAGAGGCTGGACAACCTGGGCCTGGAGTTCGACGAGGTGCGGACGGAGATCCTCGGCCTCTCGGCGCTTTCCGAGGTTGCCGACGTGGAGGCCTCTGGCGACCTGGACGAGGTGCAACTCAGAGTGTCCGTCCGCGGGCAGGACAAGGCCGCCATCGAGCAGTTCGGCCGCGAGATCGCGCCGCTGATTCTGACCGGCCCGAGCGCCGTCACGGGCTTCGCAGGCGGGCGTCCGCGCCCCAGCGAGGTGATCGCCTACTGGCCCGCGCTGATCCCGAAGGACCGCGTGCAGACCGAGGTGCGGATTCTGGAGGTGTAGGCGCGGGATGCAAACCTGCTGGGCCTCTGGCGTGGTACCGGGCAAAGCCGCGTCACGCTCGCCTCTGGCGCCTCACATCCTGCCTATACATCCTGAGCGGTGTGATCGCGAGCGAAGCGCGGCGATCTCGTGACGTCGCTCGCAAGTCCACCGGATCGCTGCGCTCCTCGCGATGACACGGGTCGGGGACGGCAAACCCTTTGGCGCCAAAGGCCAGACGACACGCATGAGCCGCACCCTCTCCCCTGCCGCCGCGCGACGCGTCTACGACCGAGTCGGCGCCACACAAGACAAGCAGGGCTGGTACGAGGACGCCGCGACAGACGTGCTGATCACGCACGGCGACTGGGCAGCCTCTAGCGCGATCCACGAGATGGGCTGCGGGACCGGGCGCTTCGCCGCACAGCTTCTGCCTCTGGGTGCGGATGCGCAGTACCTCGGCACAGATGTCAGTCCCGTCATGGTGGACCTCGCGCGCCAGAGGCTCGCACCGTTTCAAGACCGCGCTAGCGTGCGCTTGACCGACGGCAGCCCGGCCTCTGGCGACGCCGACTCCTGTGACCGCTTCGTGAGCACCTACGTATTGGACCTCTTGAGCGATGCAGACGCCAGAGGCACCATCGACGCCGCGCACCGGCTTCTGCGGCCGGGCGGGCTGCTGTGCCTCGCCGGGCTCGGGCCGGGGCACACGTCGTTCTCGCGGCTCGTCGCCGTGGGCTGGCGTGGCCTCTGGCGCGCGAAGCCAGAACTCGTGGGCGGGTGCAGGCCTGTCGCGTTGCTGCCGCTCGTCGGCGATGAGTGGGAGGTCATCGTTCACGAGCGTGTCGCGCCGTGGGGCGTGCCGAGCGAGGCATTGGTGGCGCGCAAGCGCTGAGCCTGTAGCGTCGCGGCACGTCGCGACGACCGCACAAGATGCTTCGACGCCGAGCCTCTGGCGCCAGAGGCCGTCACCGCTTTACCGCGCACCGTCACGCTGGACCCCGAGCGCCCCGCGGTCGTACCGTGCCGCCAGAGGCTTGCACGTCCGCGGCCTCTCCGCAACGCGTGCCTGTGTCTCCGCTCCGCCGTCTCAACCCGTACATCTGGCGCCAGAAGTGGCGCATCGTGCCGGGGCTCGTGTTCGCGCTCGTCTCGGCGCTGTTCGCGCTCGTCGTGCCTATCGTGATCCGCGAGGTAGTCGACGCCGTCCCGCGCATGGTGGCCATCCACGGATTGTTTGACGGGACGCCTGCGCAAGAGGCCCTCTTCGCAGACTACCGGCTCGCGCTCATCCTGGCGGCGTTCGTCGTGGTCGGGCTGAGCCTGACGAGCGGCGTGTTCATCTTCGCGATGCGGCAGACCGTCGTCGTCGCCAGCCGGCACATCGAGTACGACCTGCGCAACCGGCTGTACTCGCACCTGCAGACGCTCTCGGGCGACTTCTACGCGCGCTTCCCGACCGGCGACGTGATGACGCGCGCCACGAGCGACATCGAAAAGGTGCGCCGCTACGTCGGCCCGGCGCTGATGTACATCGCGCGCGCCGTCGCGGCCATCGTCACGGCGCTGGCGGTGATGCTCGCGATCTCGTCCACGCTCACGCTCTGGGCGCTGCTCCCGATGCCGATTCTGGCGGTCAGCGTCTTCTTCGTGAGCCGCATGGTGCACAGCCGCACGGACCGGCAGCAGAAGTCCTACAGCTCGCTTACGAGCCGCGTCCAGGAGGCGCTCAGCGGCATCCGCGTAGTGAAAGCCTACGCGCAAGAGGACGCGTGGGCAAAGCGCATCCGGACGGCCTCTGGCGAGTACCTGACGCGCGCGCTGGCGCTGGCGCGGGTGGACGCCGCGTTTCGGCCCGTGCTGCTCGTGCTGATCGGCGCGAGCACGCTGCTGGTCGTCGGCGTGGGCGGGCGGCTCGTCATCGCGGGCGATTTGACGGTCGGCAACATCGCCGAGTTCATCATCTACGTCACGATCCTGACGTGGCCCGTCGCCTCGTTCGGCTACGTGGTCAGCATGGTGCAGCAGGCCAGCGCGAGCGCCTCGCGCCTGTTCGAGATCCTGGACTGGCAGCCCGACGTGACCGATTCGGAGACGCCTCTGGCGGTGGACGAGATCGACGGGCGCATCACGTTCGAGTCGGTCGGCTTCCGCTACACCGAGGACGGGCCGCTCGTCTTGGACGACGTGACGGTCGACGTGCCCGCTGGCACCACGCTCGGCATCGTCGGCCGGACCGGCTCGGGCAAGAGCACGCTCGTGGAGCTGATTCCGCGCCTCACCGATCCCACATCCGGCCGCGTGCTCGTGGACGGCCACGACGTGCGCGACCTGCCTCTGGCGACACTCCGCGGCGCCATCGGCTACGTGCCGCAGGAGGTCTTCCTGTTCTCCGACAGCATCGAGAACAACGTCGCCTTTGGCGCGATGGACGCCACGCCAGAGGCCATCCGCAGCGCCTCCGAGGAGGCAGACTTGCAGGATCAGGTGGAAGGCTTTCCCGAGGGCTTCGGCACGCGCGTCGGCGAGCGCGGCATCACGCTCTCGGGCGGGCAGAAGCAGCGGACCGCCATCGCGCGCGCGCTCCTCCGCCGCGCCCCGATCCTCCTCTTCGACGACGCGCTTTCGGCGGTCGACACGCGGACCGAGGCGACGATCCTCGCCAACCTGCGCCGCCACTTCGGCAAGCGCACGGTCGTCGTCGTGAGCCACCGCATCTCGGCGGTGCAGGACGCGGACCAGATCATTGTGCTCGAAGACGGCCGCGTGGCCGAGCACGGCTCGCACCAGGAACTGGTTTCGGGCAGCGGGCTCTACGCGTCGCTCTACCGCAAGCAGCAGTTGGAGGCGGAGTTGGAGGCAGACTGAGAACGCGTGCGGTCCTCTGGCGCCAGAGGCCGCTACTTCTCGGGCGGCGTATCGCTCACGCGCTGGCCTAGCGTCTCGGGGTTGCCCTGCAATTGCAGGCCCGTCGTGCGGCCGCTGGCGTCGGTTACGAACTCCCAGGTGAGGTCCTGGCCGCCGAAGTAGAAGACCGTATCCGAGGCCGGGATGAGCGGCTCACTACCGCCTGCGCCTTCGGGCTCCAGGTGGAGTTGGCCGTCTTCGAGGGTGATGTGCAAAAGCCCCATCCCAGAGCTGTAGCTGCCGACGTGCCGCGCGAGCACCTCTGGCGGCACGTCTGCGACCGGACGCGACTGCGGAAGCGTGAACGGCTCACCGTTCCAGATCGCCATGATGGCTGTGAAAATCGCTGTCCGGTGGATGCCCGGCGGGCTCATCACAAACGCGTAGGTGGTCCCCGGCGACGTGCCACCCTCCCGCTCACGGTACAGCGCCGTCTTGCTGGTGCCGTCACCGAAGTGGCCGACGAGCGGGCGCGGGAATGTCTCCACGAACCGGCCGAACACGTACGTGCTCGCGGAGCCGTCCGCCAGCATCGGCGGGACAAGCGCGGCCTCGACGTATCGCTGGGGAACGATCTGGCCGGACCAGAAGGCGTGGTCGAACGCGAGCAGATCCTCGACCGAGGCGTTCACGGCGTCGCCACCACCGCCCGCCCAGGCGGCCCATGGGATCTCGCCAGAGGCGCCCGTCGTGGCGTCGCGCATGCCTGCCGGTCCGATCACGCGCTCGCGCATGGCCTCGGTGTACCGCTTCCCTGTCACGGCCTCTAGCAGCGCGGCGAGCGTTTCGTAGTTCGCGTTGTCGTACTCGAATGTCGAGCCCGGCTCAAAGGCCAGCCCTGGCCTCTGGCGGGCGACGATGCCCAGCAAATCGGCCGTTGTGACGGGCCGTGTGGTATCGCGGTGGGCGGTAAGCGCCGTCAGGAAATGGAGCCCGCTCGTCTGATTGAGCAGGTGCCGGATCGTGACGGCCTCGTAGGGCCACGGGGAGAGGTAGGTCTGCACCGGCGCGTCCAGGTCCACGCGGCCCTCGGCGGCAAGCGTGAGGACGGCCGAGGCGGTCATGGCCTTGGTCACGCTCGCGAGGTAAAACGGCGTGCGCGTCGTCGCGGGCTGGCCTCTGTACACGCCAGAGGCGTGGCGGTAGACGACGCGGCCGCTGGCGTCCGAGATGGCGAGCGCGCCGTCGAAAAGGCCGTCGGCGTGGAGCGCGGTGAGGGCGGAGTCCAGCCGCTCGGCGCGGTCCTGGATGAAGGCCGGTGGCGGCGCGGCGTCTAGCCGGGCGGGCTCTGGCGGCGCAGCCTCTGGCGCCAGAGGCGCGACGGCGCAGCCGCAGAGGACGAGAAGGAGGGCAGAGAGTCGGATCACAGGTCTAGGGCGTGCAGGCTTAGAAGACACGCGCGTCGGCAGGGAGTTGCCGTGCCCATCTGCCAGCGGAGCGCCGCGCGATGCCAGCCGCTCCGCTCGCGATGCGAGAGGCTCCTGGCGGGACTACCGCCGCAGCGGCGGCACGGCGCCAGAGGCGGAGAGGCTTTCCTCGCCGCCAGCATACACCTCCACGCGGCGCTCCAAAACCGTCTGCCCGGCATCGCGGACCTCCACGTCGTACTCGCCCGCCATCAGGCGGAGCGACTGCGGGCCGCGGCCGACGAACACGCCGTCGATGCGGACCGACGCCTCTGGCGGCGCGCCGATGTAAACCCAGCCTACGGCGGGCTCCAGCCCGACGACGAACTCGGCGACCTCGCCGGGCTGCGCGACGACGAAGTCCGAGGCGCTCTGGTAGCCGTCGGCCTCGACGGTGACCTCGAAGCGGCCCGGCGCGTACGGGATGATGAGCGGCGTCGCGCCGATCTCGACGCCCGACAGCCGTACGCGTGCGCCCGAGGGCACACTGTTGACCGAGATCGTCGCCGAGGCGTCCACGAGGTCGAAGCGGAGCGCTCTCTCTTCCTTCACGCCCACGGTGACGCGCTGCGCGAGCGCGTAGAAGCCGCCCTTGTAGACGGCGATATCGTAGGAGCCGGGCACGACATCGACCGTCGCTGGTGTCTCGCCGCGGATGCGGAGAATGGGCAGGCCGTTGATGACGAGGTCCGCGTCGTCGCGGTTGACGTAGACCGTCAGCGTGGCGTCGCCCTCGGGCGGCGGCGGGGCGCCCGCTACCGGAGGCCGGGTGGGCGCCTCTGGCGTGATGGGGGCGGGTGTGATGGGCGTGGTTTCCTGAGCGGGCGCCTCTGGCGTGACCTCGGGTTCAGGTGTAACGGGTGGAGCCTCTGGCGTCGGCTCGGGGGCTACAGGACTGGGGATCGCGCGCAAGTCGATCTCGCGACGCGTCGTCTGGCCTTCGAGAATGTCGACGACGACGCGCTGGGTTTCGTAGCCCGCCTTCTGTACGTAAAACGTCGCGTTGCGCGGCGAGAACCGCTGGCTGTACGACGTGCGGCCCATCCGCACACCGCCCGAGGTCACGAGCGCGTTGCCCACGTTGGTGTCGAGCACGATGGTACCGGGCGCGGGCGGTGACGGCGGCTCGGCGGGAGGCGGCGGCGTGACGGTCGCGTTGAACGCGACGGTGTGGCCGGGCTGGATGCGGAGCGCCGTGCGCGTGACCTCGCACGTCCACACGTTGCCCGCCTTCCGCGCCGACTGGATGCGCGCGATGATGCCCTGGCGGCCGCGCACGTTGCCGTAGATGGTGCCGCGCACGCCGGGGCGCACGTCGAGATCGGGCGACATGCGGATCTGGACCGTGTTGCCGCGGATGCCGACCACGCGGCCGTGGACGCGCTGTGCCTGTGCCACCGACGAGGCGACGGAGACGAGGCACAGGAGAGCGAGAAGCGAGAACGTGCGGATCATCCGGGGCACTTTTGGCGCACGAGAGGGTCGTCGGGAAGGGCGCGGCGCAAGTCGTCGCACGCGAGGTTGCGCGTCACGCCGTCGCCAGAGGCCTCGGCTTTGACGAAAAGGTGAATGGCCGAGCCTGCGGCGCACACGTCGGCTTCGTCGGCGCGCTGGGCGCGGGCGCGCTCCGCCAGAGGCGCGGCCTGGCGCATGGCTTCAAAGAGCGCAAAGGCGGCGTCCTGATCCTCGCCGGCGAGGCCGGCGCTGATCGCTTCGCTCGCGAGGTCGCGCGAGCGCGCAAAGTCGCACTCGGAGAACATGGCGCGGGCTGAGGCGAAGAGCACGTCGCCGCCAGAGGCCTGGTCGAGCGAGATGGTTTCCTGCCGGATCTGGCCGACGGGCACTTCGAACTCGAACGTGGACGGCTCGTAATCGGCGCGCTCGAAGGTAAAGGTATAGGGGCCGGGCGCGAGCGTGAGCGTGTCGCCGGTCGCGCCGATGAGGTGGCCGTTCCAGAAGATCCGCGCGTCGGCGGGATCGCTCACGATGACGACTTCGCTGGCATCGCCGGGCGTTTCCAGAGCCACGCGGTCGCCGCGGCCTGCGCCCGGAAACGAGCCTCTGGCGCCAGGGTCGAGGGTGGCGCGGAGGCGGGGCCAGTCCACGCGCACCACGCGGTAGACGCCGGTCAGCACACCGACCTCGCGCCCGCCGATATCGACGATGCGGGTGGTGAGGACGCGCGCGCCGATGGCGGCCTCGGCGGCGCCGTCCAGGTCGACCTCGATTTGCTCGCCGACGAGCGTGACCGTGCCCTGGGCCGGAAGTGCGACCTGAGCCGAGGCCGAGGCGCCGAGCAGCAGCGTGCAGAACAGGAGGAGCCGTCGGGTCATGGGCCGTCCGCTAGGGGCGGGGGTTGGGCGCCAGAGGCGCGCACGGGACGGGTCAGGATAAGGGGCGCGGACGCACTGCGGAGCCTGGAGCCCGATTGCGACCGCGCTTCGACGCGCCACACGTACTCTCCGGGCGCGAGTTCGCCGCCGGGCCACGACGCTGCGACCGCCGCCAGCGGCAGCATTCCGCCTCTGGCGGAGACCGCGAGCGCGAGCGAGTCCCGCGAGACCGTCACCCGAGCCGAGTCGCTCGCGACCGGAATCCCGCGGATGCGCCACGTGAGCGCATCGCCCTCGCGCGTGAGCTCGAACGCCGACGCGCGCACAGGCGCCGCCTCTGGCGCCAGAGGCAGAGCGGGCGCCTCTGGCGGAGGGGCGTCGCGGCGCGTCCAGGCGAACACTGCAAGGGCGAGCAGCAGCAGCGCGAGCGCGCCCAGAAGCCACGGCGTGCGTCCCAGTGTCTCGCGGGCGTGCACGTCTCGCGCCTCGGGCGAAGGCGACTCCGGCGGAGCCTCTGGCGCTAGAGGCTCTGCCAGCAACGCGTCGACGCGGTCTGCGAGAAGCGGTGGGCTTCCGGTGCGGATGAGGGCGCCGGTTTCCAACAGCGCGACCGTCACGTTGTCGGGCGAGCCGCGGTCGAGCGCACCGGCCACGAGCGCGCGAGCGCCAGAGGCGAGGTCGGGCGTGCGCGCGAGATGGTCGCGGAGGTCGGCGGGCTGCATGACGCCCGAGAGGCCGTCGGAGCACAAGAGCAGAACCGAGGTGGGACCCAGCGTGATGCAGCCTCTGGCGGGGTACAGGTCGGGCTCGGCGTCGCCGCGGCCATCGAGGGCGCGCGTGAGCGCGTGCTGGTAGGGGCTCCTCTCGGCTTCCTCGGGCGTGAGCGCGCCCTGCCGCACGGCGTCGGCGACCACGCTGTGGTCGTGGGTGAGGAGTTCGGCGTCGGCGTCGCGGACGAGGTAGGCGCGGCTGTCGCCGATGTTGGCGAGAACGGCGCACTCGCCCCACGCGAGCGCGGCGACGAGCGTGGTGCCCATGCCGCTGCCGCGCGATTCGCGCTGGATGAGACCCTCGGCGTCGGCAAAGGCCGCGCGCAAAAAGGCCCGCGCGATGGCTTCCCGCTCGGCCTCTGGCGTCTCGCTCGGGGCAGTCGCGCCGTCGAGATCCGAGAGGAGCTGGCGCCAGAGGCTTTCGAGGGCCTCGGCGGCGAGGCGCGAGGCGACCTCACCGTTGGCATGCCCGCCCATGCCGTCGGCGACAAGGAGCAGCGTGACGGGCTCGCCCGCCGCCTCGCCGTGGAGCACGCGGCCCACGTCCTCGTTGTGGTCCCGCTGGCCTGTGACAGAGACGACCGCCGTACGAGCCTCTGGCGCCATCGGGGTTTCTGGCAGTAGGGCCCGCCATTACACCGTGCGCGCGAGCGCGGAAAGCTCCGAGACGACCGCCGCCGCACTTTCGGGGCGGTCGGCGCGGTCTTTGGAGAGAAGGCGCATCACCAGATCCGCCAGAGGCGTGGGCACCTCGTCTGGCAGCGGCGGGACGGGCGCGGTCTCGTGCTGGCGCATCACCAGCAGCGGATTGGTGTCGGTAAACGGCGGCTGCCCGGCGAGCATCGTGTACAGCATCACTCCGACCGAGTACAGATCCGAGCGGCCGTCGATGCTTTCGCCGCGGCACTGCTCGGGCGACATGTACGGCGGCTTGCCGGAGATCGACCCGTCGAGCGTTTTGGCCTGTGTGTACTCGTTTTTCGCCACGCCGAAGTCGATGAGTTTGACCGCCAGAGGCTCGTCTCGGGTGGGCTCTTCCTCTACCAGAAGCACGTTGTCCGGACTCACGTCGCGGTGCCACACGCCCTCGCGGTGCGCGGCTTCGAGCCCTCGGCACACCTGCTGCGCCACGCCAATGGCTTGCTCGGGGTTCAGGCGCCCGGCGGTTCGGCAGAACTCCAGCAGCGTGTCGCCGGGTATGTATTCCAGCGCGACGAACGGGCGGCCCGTCTCGTCGCCGTTCTCGCGCCCGTAGCGAAGAGCGCGCACGACAGGCGCCGCAGGCGCGGATTCGGCGATGGTCTGCAGCACTTCGCCCTCTTTGAGAAACTTGCGCACCAGTTCCCCATCGCGTAGCAAGCCGGGGTCCATGACTTTGAGCGCAATCTCGTCGTCGCCGTCGCGCGCGAGGAAGACGGTCGCCATGCCTCCGCGGCCAATCGTACGTAGCACGGCGTAGCGGTCGAACGTGCTCTCGTGCTTGCGCTTGCGCGTGACGGCGTAGGCGAGCGAAGCGGCCAGAAGTCCACAGACGGCAAGCAGCGCCACAAAGATCACGTTGCCACCTTCGCGCGGCGCCTCAGGCTCTGGCGCGGGCGGCAGAGGATCGAGTGTGACGAAGATGTTGTCGGTGACCGCGTCCTCGTCCTGCACCCAGACGGTCTCGCCGGGAACGAAGCCCTCACGCTCGGCAGTGATGACGTACTCGCCCGGCACCAGGTCCACGTCGAGCTGTCCGTCGTCGGCTGTTACGCCCTCGAAGATGCCGTTGATGTAGACCGAGGAACTGTCACGGCCCGTCACCACAATCATGTACACCTTTTCCTCCGCCGCCTCTTGCGCCACGGCAGGCGGCACGGCGACGCCCAGCGCGAGCAGCACCAGAAGTAGCTGAGAGAGAGCGGAAATGAATGAGGAGCGGCGCATGGACGTGAGAGGCCCCCAAAGGTAGGACCGGGCTCGGGAACGACGGCCTTCCGCTACGCTCTTTCCGGCAGGCTCGCCTCCGCCAGAGGCCCCCACGCAACACAGCCTCTGGCGCCAAAACGCCAAAGGCTGGGGGTGAGATCACGAGAGGCTAGCGGCGGCCATGCCGACCGCCGCGCCGCGCGCCGCGGGGTGCGAGCGCGCGGTGCACCAGCATTACGGCCTCTTGCTCATCGGTGAGCACCTCGGCGCCGGGGCGCTGGCGCTCCGTGCGAGCCGTTTCGAGCGCTCGCTTCTGCGCATCGGTCAGGCCGAGTGCCTGGGCACGCGCGTCAGACATCTGCGCACGTCGCGCCTGGCGCTCGGCGGTCTGGGCTTCGCGGCGCGCTGCGCGGTCGCCAGAGGCCTCGCGGTCCTGGCGGTCGCCGCTGGCGGCGCGGTCGCTGCGGCTTCCGCGCTTGCGCGGGGCTTTGAGGGTTTCGAGCTGCGACGCGGAGAGCGTCGGTGCGAGGCGCGCCGCGAGATCCCAGGAGGCGCCGGGCGTGCGCTCGCTGCTCATGGATGCCTTGACCATCGCGACCTGAGAATCGCTGAGGTCCAGGCGCTCGGTGAGGCGTTCGAGGTGGCGTTCGGCGCGCTCGCCAGAGGCGCGCTGAGCGGAGGCGGAGACAGAAACAGAGAGGATGGCGGCGAGAGCCGCGAATCGGAAAAAGCGTGTCATCGGTACGGGGAGTGTGAGTGGTTGGAGTCGAGTCCAGCGCGAGGCCTCTGGCGCTGGGCTCGGAGGTAGAATCGGGCGGGAGCAGCCATTTGGTGCAGCCTCTGGCGCCAGCTGCACGAGGGCGTCACCGGTGGCACGGACGCCCACACGAAGCCTCCGGCGTGCCGAAAGAAGCTCTCAGGGCCACGCCTGGATGCCCCCACAGCCCGTTTGAGGTGGCTACGGCGCGAGATGCACGTCGGCGTCACCACCTGCACGCGGGGTGCGATGAGCGTGCCGCCAGAGGCGCGGGCGTGGGATAGGTTGCGCGCATGCGACAGCCGTCTACCCCTGCCCCCTGGTCTCGCTCCGCCGAGGTCGCGCTCGTGGTCGGCTTCTGGGCGCTCTTGGGTGCGCTCGCGCTCGTGCGGCGCTCGCTAGACCCGCGCGGACCCGTCGCGACGAGCAGCGCCGGCTCTGATCGTGACGCTCGTGGAGTACGGGCTGTGGAGCGCCATCACGCTCGGCGTCTTCGCACTCACACAGCGCTTTCCGATGGCCTCTGGCGTGCGCGTGCGGCGCGCGCTGCTGTACCTCGGGGTTGTTCTCGTGGCTGCCATTGCGGTGGAGTGGGCGCGTCAGACGTTCTTCCTGACCTTCTTTCCCGACGACCTGCTCGAACGCCGCATGCGCAGACGTGGCGCCAGAGGCCTCGGGCCGCCGCCACTTGGCCTGCAGGGCATCGTGACGCGGCTGCGGTTCGTGGACGAGATGGTGATCGCCATCGCGATTCTCGCCGCGGGCTTTGCGCGCGATGCCCTCGCGCGGCTTCGCGAGCGCGAGGTGCACACCGCGCATCTGGAAGCACAGCTCGCCGACGCGCGCCTCTCGGCGCTCCAGATGCAGCTCAATCCGCACTTTCTGTTCAACACGCTCCACGCCGTGAGCGCCTTGGTCGAGCGCGATCCGGCAGGCGTCCGCACCATGATCGCGCGGCTGAGCAGCCTCTTGCGCCGTGTGCTCGACGGCGGCGACCGCCACGAAGTCACGCTTCGCGATGAACTCGCGTTTCTGCGCGACTACCTCGGCGTGCAGCGTGTCCGCTTCGACCGCTTGGAGGTGGAGGAGCACATCGAAGACGGCGTGCTGGACGCGCTTGTGCCCAACCTCGTGCTGCAGCCTCTGGCGGAGAACGCCGTCCAGCACGGCATCAGCCGCCTGGAAGAAGTGGGCGGCCACATCGCTATCACAGCGCGGCGCGAGGGCGAAACACTCGTTCTCATCGTGCGCGACAACGGACCCGGTCTCTCGCCAGAGGCTGCGGCCCCTGCGCGCGATGGTGCTCGCGACGGCGGCCTCGGGCTCGCCAACACGCGCCAGAGGCTGGCCGCGCTCTACGGCGACGCTGCCGGGCTCACGCTCGCACCCGCCTCTGGCGGCGGCACCGAAGCGCGCGTGCACCTCCCCTATCACACCGCCGACGACCTTCTCCATGTCTGATCTCCTCCGCGTGCTCGTCGTCGACGATGAGCCTCTGGCGCGCCAGCGCCTTCTCGACCTGCTCACGCCCCAGGCGGACGTGGAGGTTGCCGGCACCGCATCTACGGGCCGGGAGGCCGTAGCAGCGCTCGCGGAGCACGCGCCCGACGTGGTGTTTCTGGACGTGCAGATGCCCGGCCTCACCGGGCTCGACGTGGTCCGTGAGGTTGGCGCAGCGAACATGCCCGCGACCGTCTTCGTGACCGCCTACGACCAGCACGCGCTCGAAGCGTTCGACGTGCACGCGCTGGATTATCTGCTCAAGCCGTTCGAGGACGCGCGCTTCCACGAAGCCCTCCGCCGCGTGCGCGATGCCGTGCGCCTGCGCGAGGTAGACGGCCTGCGCCAGAAGCTTCTCGGGTTGCTCGGCGGTGCGCCTCTGGCGCCAGAGGTAGCAGCTCCCGCGCCAGAGGCCGCGCCGAAGTACCTGGAGCGCATCGCCGTCGAGATGCGCGGGCAGATCCGCGTGGTGCCTCTGGCGGAGGTCGACTTTATCCAGGCCGATGGCGCCTACGCCGAGATCCACGCCGGGGCCGACACGCACATCGTGCGCGAGCAAATGCAGACGCTGGAGGAACGCCTGGACCCGGCGGACTTCGTGCGCATCCACCGCAGCACCATCGTGCGGCTAGACCGCGTGGCGGCGCTCCTCACCGCCGCGGGCGGCGACTACGCCGTGCGCCTCCACGATGGCCGCCGCCTCAAGGTCAGCCGCGGCCGCCGCGACGACCTCGCGCGCGGCCTGGGCATGGAGGTGTAGCCTCTGGCGCTCAGGCGCCGACGACGGGCTTGGCAAGTAGCGGCTTAAGCTTGCGCCGGATGCGGGCGTAGCGCCAGAGGCCGTAGGCCAGCGACGGCGGCGCGACGACCATCAGCAAGATGCCGATGATCCTCAGGCGCAGGTCGTCACCGAGGTAGACGAGCGCGCCGCCACCGCCGAGCAGGCCGAGCGCGGTGCGGATGTGCGCGAGCAGCGTCCGCTCGTTGGCGAGGACCGTGCGGTCGGTCGCGAGCCGGTCGCGAAGCGTCAGGCTGTCCGGGTCGAGATCGGAATAGGCGTCGTACGACATAAGGGGGCCTCTGGCGCCAGAGGCGTTACGTGCCGGCGTCGAAGGCGGCGGTGGAGGAGCGCTCGGCATCTACCATGGGCGTCGCGCGGGCGCGCAAGAGGCCGTAGGTGGCGATAAAGCCGTAGCAGAGCGTGAGCACGAGGAAAGCGGGCTGCACGCCGACGCTGTCGGCAAGAAAGCCGTAGAGCGGCGGAATCACGGCGCCGCCAAAGATGGCCGTGCAGAGGATACCCGAGCCTTGCGCTGTGTTCTCGCCCAGCCCGTCGATGGCGAGCGTAAAAATGGTCGCGAACTGAATCGAGTTGCACAGTCCGACGGCCAAAATCGCTGCCATCGCGACCGCGCCAGAGGACGACACGCTGAGTGCGATCAGCGCAATGGCCGCGCTGGAGAACAGCGCCAGAAGCCGTCCCGGCGACACAAACTGCAGCAGCACCGAGCCCAGGAAGCGGCCCACCATCGCGCCGCCCCAGTAGAGCGCCACGAACGTGCCCGCCAGGCGCTCGACGTTGAACGTCTCATAGTCACCGCCGGAGAGGAAGCCTGCGATGCCGCCCAGCCATGCGTGCTCCGCCACCAGCGCCGTCACATCCAGCGTGAGGAAGTAGTTGACGAGGTAGCTGCCGATCGCCACCTCGGCGCCGACGTAGACGAAGATGCCCAGTGCGCCCCACTTCAGTGCGCCAGAGGCCAGAGCGGCGCGGTAGCTGCCGGACGTGTCCCGTGCCAGCGCACCCACGTCGTCCAGTGTTTCGGTTTCGGACGCCTTGGTCTCCAGAATCTTCGGCAGCTTGAAGAGGCCAAATCCGACCGCGATGATGCCGAGGACGGCCGCGATCACGATAAACGGCGTTTGCACCGTTCCCGCCTCCGCCGCGAAGTAGGCCGCCTTGGCCTCTGGCGCCATCGCGCCGATCTCCTCGGACGAGAGGACGGTGTTGCCCAGGATGTACGCCGCGGCCACGAGCGGTGCGATGGTTGTCCCGAGCGAGTTGAACGCCTGCGCGAGGTTGAGGCGGGACGACGCCGTCCGCGCGGGCCCGAGTGCCGCCACGTACGGGTTCGCCGCCACCTGCAGAACCGTGATGCCGCCCGCGAGCACGAACATCGCGAGCAAAAACAGCGGGTACACCCGGATCCCGGCCGCAGGCACGAACAGCAGGCAGCCCACGCCCATCGTGAGCAGCCCCACGACAACGCCGCGCTTGTAGCCGATCCGCGCGATCAGGTTGCCGCTCGGGATCGAGACCATCAGGTACGCCAGGAAAAACGCCAGCTGGATCAGCCCCGCCTCGAAAAAGCTCAGCTCGAAGACGGCCTTCAGCCTCGGCACGAACGCGTCCACCATCACGGTGATAAACCCCCAGACGAAGAAGAGGGTCGTGACGACGATAAACGGCGTGCGGTAGTGCGCGCCAGAGGCCCCGGCGGGTTGCGCCTCTGGCGGGATCGAGTCGGTCATGTGGGCGTCGGGGAGGAAGGTCCGAACCTAGCCGCGTCGCGGCGCTCTGCCCAACTCAGGGGCGCGTGAGCGCCAGAGGCCTCTGGCGGTGCGGTGCTTCGCTATCCGAGCGCGGCGAGGCGGCTCTGGATCTGGGCGCGATGGCGCTTCAGGTGAGCGTCTGCGAGCGTGAGCGTGTCCGCGGTGGTCAGCGGGCCGGAGACAGGGTGCGTGAAGACGGCCGCTGCAAGCGTCTGCTCGTCCGCGCCGTCGATAAAGGCGCGGAGCCAGGCTGCGTTCTCGTTCCAGAGCGTACGGATCTCCGCCAGAGGCCGGTCGCCGCTCGGCCTCATGGTCGCAGACGGCACGGGGACGCGAATGCTGGAGCGGAGAAGCGTGAGCAAGAACCACCCACGGATGCGCGTCACCACCGAGGGCGGCTGCGTCGGAAGCGCCTCCCAGGCAGGGAGCCCGCGCAGCACCTCGCGCTCCGCGACGGCGAGGTGCTCCGTGATTTCTAGCACGCTCCAGCCTCCCGCCAGAGGCCGAGCGGCGAGGGCCTCTGGCGGGAGCGCGGCGACCTCGGCGAGGAGGGCGCGGCGGTCGGCGTCGTAGGCGGCCCGCTGGCGTTGAAGAGTCGGGCGCATTGGGCGGAGCGAAGGAGGGTGGACGCGCCAGAGGCCCCGGACGACCTGCGCCTCTGGCGCTAGAACGTGCCGCCGAAGTAGACGGCGTTGAGCAGCAGGCCGTCCGTGCCGTACCAGAAGGCGCGGAAGGCGGGGTTGAAGTCCATCAGGATGACGCGGCCGCGGCCCAGGCGCGAGGCGCGGAGCGCAGCGGCGCCCGCGAGCCTCTGGCGGACTGCGCCAGAGGCGTACCCGCTCAGGACCGGCGTGGTGTCGTCGTAGCGGCCTACGTCCACGCCGGAGTTGGTGGAGTCGGGCGCGAAAACGGCCGTGCCGGACTTGAAGACGGGGATGCGCGCGCCGTAGCCATAGGCCAGCGGGTGCGTGGGATCGACGACGAGGTCGAGGATGGAGCCGCCGAGAGCCTGCGCGCCTCTGGCGCCGTCGCGCTCGGCGTAGGGGTAGGCGGTGGAATCCGGCGGGGAGCTGCGCGTGGGAGATTCCAGCAGTCCGCCTCTGGCGGCCCATTGTGCGCCGCCCTGCAGGCCGATGACCACGCCGCCGCCGCGCACCCAGTCCTTCATGCGCTCGACGTTCTCGTCCGAGAGCGAGTTGTAGGAGCCGTTGGCGAGGATGAGCGTCGTGTAGCGGTCCAGCGACGGGAGGCTGGCCGGGTCGATGAGCGAGACCTCTTGACCGAAGCGCTCGCTCAGCAGGTGCCAGACCTCGCCGACGCCGTAGGAGCTCGTGCCCTCGCCTGCCAGAATCGCGACGCTCGGCGCAACGAGCACGGGCCAGTCGTTGCTGCCCAGGTCGTTGCCGCTGGGCGTGAGGCCGGAGTTCAGCGCGAACGCCTCGACGTGGTCCATCTCCGCGGCCATCATCACGACGGCGTGGACGGAGTCGGGCGTGATCTCGCCCTGCCGCGCCTGCACGATGAGCGTGCCGCGGTCGAACTGTTGGCGCGCGCCGCCAGAGGCGGCCTCGAAGGGGCTCTTGGCGAGGCGGACGCGCAGCCCGGCCTCTTGCATCCGGCGCAGCGCGCGCGGCGCGAAGTAGCGGTTCCAACGCACGGCGTAGGCCACGCGGGCCTGCCCGCCCGTTACGCTGCCGCCGTCATAGGCGGGCACCACCTCGGCGCCCATACGGACGCCTCTGGCGACCTCGGCCACGTCGGCACCGTAGGCGAGCGGGAAGGTCCAGGCCGAGACGTCGTAGAAGAGGCTGTCGCTGTACTCCAGCGTGCGCTCCATCGCGGCTTTGACCAGGCGGCCCTGCGTCTGCGCCAGAGGCACGACGTAGGCCTCGCCCGCGCGGTAGGTGCGACCGCCTGCGCTTATGTCCTGCTCCAGCGCGAACATCCGTACGCGGCTTCTCGCGAGGGACTGCGCCAGCGCCTGTCCCCGGGTGCGGTTCTCGCCCAGGTTGATGACGTAGGCCGCGCCGCTTCTCTCGCCAGAGGCCTGGGCGTAGAAGTCGCGGGCGTGCGCCAGAAGCCTCTGGCGGAGCGCGATGGCGCCGCGGAGCGTGGAGATGCTCGTCGCGAGTTGGTTGCGGACGCTGACGGCGTAGGTCAGCTCGCCGTTTTGCTCGGTCTCGCGGCGGAGCGCGCGGCTGGACGCCTGCTCGAAGAGGATGCCGACGGCGCCGTTGACGTCGGGGTAGGTGGAGCCTTTGCCGTAGTAGAAGTCGTCGAAGCTCTCCTCGGAGTAGTAGAACTGGCCGATGCGGTCGAGTTCGGCCGCGTGGTAGGTCGCGATCTCGCCCGTCAGCGCGTAGGTCTCCTCTGGCGTGTTCGGGTTGTTGCGCGACGGGATGCCGGGCTGGAAGAAGAAGGTGGCCTCGGACCCCATCTCGTGGTGGTCTGTGCTCACCTGCGGGCGCCAGCTAGTGCCACCACGCCATGCGGCCCTGGCTCTCCTTGAGTTCGGTCGGCAGCCAGTCGCGGTTGAGGTCGAAGAAGTAGTGGTTGGTGCGTCCGCCGGGCCAGACCTCGCGGTGCTCGCGGTCCTGCGGATCAGCGACCGCGGCCGTCCCGCGGTAGCCGTTGACCCAGTCTGCGAAGCGGTCGCGCCCGTCCGGGTTGAGCATCGGATCGAGCAGGATGACGGCCTGCGCGAGTTGCGCGTCGATCTCCGGCCCCTGCGCCGCGGCGAGGTGGTAGAGGTAGACGAGCGCGGCCTCAGTCCCGGAGGCCTCGTTGCCGTGCACGGAGTAGCCCTGGTAGACCACGACGGGCATCGCGCCGAGTTCGCCGTCCGAGACCGCCTCTGGCGACTCGCTGAGCATCAGGTTGGCGTCGCGGATGGTTTCCAGGCGCGCGTGGTTGGCGGGCGAGGTGACGGTTGCGTGGACGAGGCGCCGCCCCTCGTACGTGCTTCCGTGGTAGCCCGCGGCCACGCGTGGCGACGCGGCAGCGACGGCCTCGACGTAGCGAATGACCTCCTCCGGCCGCGTGTGCCGCTCGCCGATGCGATAGCCCAGCACGGCCTCTGGCGTGGGGATGGCGGCGTCGTAGCTCGCGGTGCCCTCGATGGCGTAGGGCGTCGCCAGAGGCACCTGCGGTTGGGCGCCAGAGGCGGCGGCGGTGAGGAGGAGTGCGGCGAGGGCCGAGAGGCGAAGCATGGTGGGGCGGTTGGCTTGGGTGGAACCTACTTCGCCTTCGGAGCGCAGAGGCCGGACGTTGATGCCAGCGCGTGTGATGCCTCGCGCGACATTGCACTACCTCACGCCAGAGGCCTCTGGCGTGAGGGCGACCTGAGATAATCGACTACCCCACAAAGCTGACCGAGGAGACGGTCAACAAACGTGCACGACCTTCCGGGTCGAATTCCACAACTCCTTTGACCATCACACGCCTATTGGTCCACGACGGTGCCACTTCTGTAAATCGCTCATCGTACTTGCAGCGGACTTCCTCCACTGAGGGACGGCCGATCCGACGGAGGTAGAACCGGCGGAGGTCTAAGTCGATCTCTCGCACAGTCCCCTCATACTGTTCCTGTGTCTCAAGGGCCTGACGGGGAGCGGTAATCCTCCGGATGTCTCGGGCCAGTTTGCGGGATCCAGTAGTGAGTGCTGCGGCCTTAGGCCTATCAGGAAGCGAGCGACCACTCACCTCGATTGAAGTGATGTTGCTCCGCCCTGAAGGTGCAAGTTCTTGGGCAGCGAGGAGCGCAGCGTCACGAACTGCTGGATCTGGGATGTCGAGTTCAAGTTGCTCTATCGACACTCCATCTGCGAGATCTCTGGTTACGGTTCCGAGAGCCTTAAGCGCTTCCCTCGTGGCGTACAGAAGCGGATCGTCTTCGCCCAGAAGGAGCGTCTCTGAATCTGGGACTGAGAACCCGACTATAAGACTTCCTGGCCCTAGTGCAGTGAGCGTGAGGTCCATTTCTGTAGCCCCTCTTTCACTAGAGTCAGCTACTGCACGCGCAACTCTCTTGACGCTCTTTTTGACCTTGTCAAACAGATCTGTCAGGAGAGAAAGACTGGGCTCTTGACCATCAACAGCAGGGCCTCTCAAGCGAAAGACCAAGTCTGATTTGTCTTCAGCTATCGCACGAGGCATCTCTCGCTCGTATATCTCTGTGAGCATCTCGTAATGAGGCTCAAGCGTGCGACTTATCTCTTCATCGTCTAATCCTGCCGCCCGAGCGTAGCTCTCCATCGACCCAATTTGCTCGTGGATCAGTCGCGCTTTGGCCCTAGTTGCCTCGACCCAGCCCATGACAGGATGCTCTGGTTTGGGTTCCATGTTAGGAGTCGGTGAGAGGAACGCGGAGAATGCCTTTTCGAAAGTCAGGCCCCAATCCGAGATCGAGTGCCACCTCAAGTCTCAGTCTCTGGAATAAGTCTTTGAAGTCGCCTCCAGGACCGGATGTCTGCTTGAGGCAGTCAACGTGGTACTTACGCTTTATCTCGGCCCGGTCATAGGCCCTGAGGAAAGCTGCCGCCCTTAGGGGATCCTCCGGCAGCACGACCACCACATCAACGTCGCCTGGGCGGTCCTTAGCCGTGATGTAGCTGCCATCGATGTAAAGAAAGCCGGGAAGACCGAAACCTTCCAGCCAACTTCTAAAACTTAGAAGACCTTTCCCAATCGCCTTACGCTTGGTGTTCTGCCTCCCGAAACGCTTATTCAGTTCCGTCAGCGTGCAGTCATATATGCCTGCTGGCAAGAAGCCATATGAGTCATGGTCGGGAATCGGCACGTCTGAGGCGTAAGTGCGAGCGTGTAACTGTATCCACAAGTGTCGGCTTTTCCTAATCTGGAGTTAAGCCGCGCCACAAGCGCTACCATCGGAGTACACGTGCGCCCTCTCGCACTGACCCGCCAGAGGCCTCTGGCGCCACAAAAAACGCCCCACACGAAGCCGTGCGGGGCGTTGCGGAGAAGGGGGGATTCGAACCCCCGGTACCCCGTAAAGGGTACACTGCTTTAGCAAAGCAGCGGTTTCAGCCACTCACCCACTTCTCCGTGGGGCGCCCAAACTAGAGCCGCGGGCACGCGCGAGACAACCGTCCGCGCCATCGCCACACAGATTTCGACAGCGCGGCGCCACGCCAGAGGCCTCTGGCGGAGAGCCGGGCGCGTCTCTGGGGTCGCGCAGCGGCACGCGCCAGAGGCGGCGGGAGTGGCCTCAGGAGCCGTCGCCGAACGTCTCGCCGAACTCGGCGCGCTGCGCCGCATCGCCGAGCATGAGCATCTGCGTGTCGGCCGTGAGGACGGTCGAGGGCGAGAGGTCCGTCGTGGTGGTGCCGTCGTCCTTGAGCGCGATGACGCTCATCCCTGTCTTCGCGCCGATGCCCGTCTCCGCCAGTGTCTTCCCGACGAGCGAGCGAGGCGTGGGGACCGAGAACACGTCGACCTCCTCGCCGAGGACGAGCAGTTCGTTGTTCTTCAGGATAGAGAGGACCGCCTGCGCGCCCAGCGAGGCGTAGCTCAGCACGAAGTCCGCCCCGGCCCGGTGCATGGCCTCGATGTTGCGCTCGTGCGTGATCCGGCTCACGATGCGGAGGTCGGGATTGAGGTTGCGGCAGTACGAGGCGAGAAAGATGTTCATCGCGTCGTCGTTGGTCGTGAGCACGACCGAGGGGGCGCTGAGCAGCCCGGCCTCGCTGAGCAGGTGGTAGTCCGAGGCGTCGCCCACCAGCACGCGGGTACACACGTCCGCGAGCCGCTCGCACAGGACTGCCTCGCGCTCCACGAGCGTGACCGGGATCCCGCGAGCCTTCAACGCCCGCGCAGCCGCCGCACCGACCCGTCCGCCACCGATCACGATGACCGGGTTCGGGTTCGCGCTGTAGATGACCAGCAGCTCATCCAGCGCGCCCAGTTGCTCCTCCGTGCCGATCACGACGAGCACGCTGGAATCGGTCAGCGGCGTGTCCGGCCGGGCCGGGAGCAGGTGCCCGCGCTCCCACACCGCCACCACGTTCACGCCCGAGATCTCTCGGAGCCGCGTCTCGCGGATGGTCCGCTTCGCCAGAGGCGTGTGGTGCACCGGCAGTTCGGCGATGAGAAGGTCCTCGAAGTGCCCGATGGGGTGCAACTGCGCGTTCTGCGCATTGACGCGGTTGACCAGTTGCTCCCCGAGCCACTGCTTGAGCGGGAGGACGTGCGTGGCCCCGCTGAGCTCCAGCACGTCGATGGCCTCTTGCGCGCTGGAGGTCGCCACGATGGGGACCTCTGGCGCGGCCTCGCGAACGGTGAGGATGATGCTCGTGTTGAGCGTGTCTTTCCGGTTCGCAAAAATCATCCGCGCGTGGTCCAACGCGAGACCCTTGTAGGTTTCGGTGCTGTCGACCTCGCCCGTGATGACCGAGAGGCCGTCCAGCGAGTACTCCGATGCGACGGTCGGGTCCTCCTCCAGGATGAAGTACGGGATGCCCTCGCGCTCCAAGCGCCGGATCAGCCCGGGCGTGATCGAGTCATAGGCGCAGATCACGACGTGGCCTGTGGTCCCGCGTGGAACAGAACGCGGCGCCCGGCGCCGCACCTGCGCCTCCAGCCACGGCGCGTAGAAAAAGCGGATGAACGCGAACGGCAGCACGATCAGCAGCAAGATGATCCCCGAGAGCAGCACGAGAATGCTGAACAGCCGCCCCAGGTCGCTCTCGAACGTGATGTCGCCGAAGCCCAGCGTGCTCATGACCGTCAGCGTCCAGTAGAAGCCGGTCACCCACGAGTGCTCCTTGCCCTCGTGGAGCATCACGAAGTGGAACGCGATGGCGAACACCACGATCACCGCCGTCACGAACGCGACGTATTGCATCAGCGCCCGCATGTTGCGCCGGACGGTCGTGTCGCGGAAGAAGTAGGAAAGCTGGACGCCGACGAATTTCATAGCGGCAGGATGGGGCCGAGGAAGACGCGGATCGCGCCGCTGCGGCGCAGTATAGACCCCTCTTCCCACCCATGCGCCGCGCCAGAGGCCTCTGGCGGTAGGTTCGGATCTCCCCTTCTCCCCCGCCCCGATGCGCGCTCTCCTCTTCGCGTTCCTGCTCCCGCTCGCCGCCGTCGCGCCAAAGGCCCAGACTGCCGCGCCAGAGGCGCAACCCTCCATGCCAGCGCCAGAGGCCTCTGGCGATCCGTGGCCATCCATCCGCGCCGAGCGCATCGCCACGCTCCTCCCCGACGCGATGGACCGCGCGGGCGTCGACGCCTGGCTCGTGCTCTGCCGCGAGAACGACAACGACCCGATGGCGCGGCACGTCGGCTGCGAGAACGCAGGCGGCGAGGCCGCCTTCCTGTTTTTCCGCATGGCGTTCACGGGTTCGGCCTCTGGCGCCAGAGGCCCGGGCGTGGCGCCGTTCGCCGTCTCTCCCGCAGGCGAGGCCGCGTCGCTGGCTGAGTTGGGACGGCAGGAGGTGATCGAGATCCCACGCGGCGAGAGTGTCTGGCCGTCGGTCGCAGCGCTGTTCGAGCGCTTCGCGCCAGAGGTGATCGCGATCAACCGCGGCGGCTCGCCCATCGCGGACGGGCTCTCGTCCACGCAGTACGAGCGGATGCAGGCCGGGCTGGGTGGGTGGATGGACCGCACCACGTCGGCTGAGACGCTAATCTCGGAGTGGCTCTCGGTCAAGACGCCAGAGGAGGTCGAGATCATGCGCCGCGCCGCAGCCCTCACCGCACAGTGGCAGGTGGAGGCCTACGCCGCAGCCGTTCCTGGCGTCACGACCGACCGCGACATCGCGGACATGCTAGAGGCCAAGATGCAGGAAGCGGGCGTCGGCGACGGGTGGGCGCCGGATCAGAACCCGGCCGTCAACTCCGGCCGAGACCGCGGCCACTCCCACCCCACCGACCGCGTCATCCAGCCCGGCGACTTCATCCAGACCGACTTCGGCATCCGCGTGGGCGATATGTGGGTGACCGACATCCAGCGCTTCGCCTACGTCCTGGGTGCGGGCGAGACCGAGGCGCCGCCAGAGGCGCGGGCAAAATGGGAGGCCGCCAAGCGCGGACGGCAAGCCGCCTTCAACGCCATGCGCCCGGGCGCCAGAGGCGTCGACGTGGACCGAGCGCAGCGCGCGGAGATGCGCGCCAGCGGCTCGCTGCCCGTCATGTGGAGCACCGGCCACCCGGTCGGCTACTGGGCGCACGACAGTGGCCCCAGCCTGGGAGGCGGCCAAGAGGGCCGCACACCCTCGGGCCGACAACTCGCCGTCCTCCGCCCCGGCATGACCTTCGCCTTCGACGGCTTCCACAGCTGGCCTCTGGCGGAGGGCGAGACGAAGACAATCTCGGTCGAGGAGATGGTGGTTATCACGGAGACGGGCGCGGAGTGGCTGGTGCCGCCGCAGGAGGACCTGATCCTGATTCGCTCGCGGGATTGAGCCTCTGGCGCCAGAGGCCTGGGCTTAGATCTGGGTAGGGACGCCTCGCCGAGGCGTCCGCGTTCGACCGCGGCGCTTTGCGTTTCACTACGGCCCTTCGCGACACGGCGCGCTCGGCGAGCACGCCCTACCTCTCTCGCGCAAACGACCAGACGTACGGCCAGTCCTCAGCACATTCGGTGAGACCTGTCCGAGCAGGGTTCTGCCGGATGTACTCGGCCTTCCTCTCCACCTCGTCTGGACCGCGGAGCCGATGCTCGAAGAAGTCCCGCTGCCACTCAACTCCGAGTTGGCGTGCGGTGAACCGCTTCCAGTCTGTCATCACCTTTTGCACTCCCACCTCCGCGTTGAACCTCGCGATCATGTGGAGGTGATCGGGCATAAGCAGAAACAGTGGAACGTCCCATTGCACACGCTGAACTCGGAACGCAACGCTGTCTGCAATTTCTTCCGCGAGTCCAGGGACGCACAGTGTGTTAGTCCTCCGCTTCTTTGCGCAGACAGTCACGAAGATCTTGGCCTCTGGCGCGACCCACTCGGGAGGATTGTGCGGTAGCCTCTGGCGGATGGGGCGGCTCATATGCAACTCGCATGCTGGAACCGCAACCTAATAGGTGGTAGGGACGCCTCGCCGAGGCGTCCGCTCGACCTAACCAGCAAGTTTCAAGCCCCGACGCACACAGCACGTACGCGGCGCGCTCGGCGAGCGCGCCCTACCAAAAGGACTCAGACTTTAGCGCCAGAGGCCCACAAGAAAGCCGGAGGCACACACACCGCCCCCGGCTTCAGAGTTCGGTCTCGCCAGAGGCCTCTGGCGGAGCAGTTACCCCTCCACCGACTGCCGCAGCGCCTCGGCACCGGACGAGATCTCGATGATCTCCGTCGTGATGGCGGCCTGACGGACCCGGTTGTAGGTCAGCTTAAGGTCCTTCAGCAACTCACCCGCGTTCGTCGTCGCGTTGTCCATCGCGACCATGCGGGCACCCTGCTCGGCGGCGTTGCTCTCCAGCATCGCGCGCCACAGTTGGTACTGCATGTACTCCGGCACCAGGCGCTCCAAGAGAGCCTCCGCGCTGGGCTCGAAGATGTACTCCACCTCGCCGCCTTCGTCGCCGCCAGAGGCCACGTCTTCGGCTTTCTCCATCACGGGCGTGAAGAAGGCCTCTTGCGGGATGGGCAGCAGCTGCTCCGCGATGCGGTTCTGCGAGATCGTGTTCTGGAACTCGTTGTAGACGACCTCTACGAGATCCCAGCGGCCCTCCTTCCAGCCGTCAATCGCCATGCCCAGCACCTCGCCCGCGATGGGGAAGCGCAGGTCGTTGAACGCGCCCCGGAAGTCGCCGATCAGGTCGTAGCCGCGGTTGCCGAAGTACTCGTGGCCCTTGCGGCCAACGGCGAGCACGTGGATGTTCTCCTGCCCGAGCCCCGCGTAGTCCTCGCGGATGCGCGCCTCGGCCACCTTCAACAGGTTGGAGTTGAACGCGCCCGCCAGGCCGCGGTCGCTCGTCACCACGATGAGCAGCACGCTGTTCACCTCCTCTCGCGGCTGAAAGAGCGGGTGCGCCAGAGGATCGAGCCTCTGGCGGAGGTGCCCGATCATCTCGCGGATCTTGAAGGCGTACGGGCGGGTCGTGAAGATCCGCTCCTGCGCCTTCCGCAGCTTCGCCGCCGCGACCATCTTCATGGCGCGGGTGATCTGCTGCGTGTTCTTGACCGACCCGATGCGGGTGCGGATGTCTCTGAGCGAGGCCATATCGGGAGTTTTGTAGGGGCGTATCGCATACGCCCGTACGATGTTAGCGGCCTCTGGCGTAGCGCCAGAGGCCCGAGCGTTACACGGCTGGGACTTCGGCGTAGCGCGAAGCCACATCCTTCGCCTCCTGCTGGAAGGCCGCGATGACCTCGTCGGACATCTTGCCGCTGGCGATGAGCGCGTCCAGGAGCCCGCGGTGCTTGAGGCGGAGCGCTTCACGGAAGTCGACCTCCCACTCCTTGATGCGGCTCACCGGCACGTCGTCCGCGAGGCCCTGGCCTGCGGCGTAGACGACGGCCACCTGCTCCTCAATCGGGACGGGCGCGTACTGCGGCTGCTTGAGCACTTCGACGAGGCGGGCGCCACGATTGAGCTGGCGCTGCGTCGTCGGGTCGAGGTCGGAGCCGAACTTGGCGAACGCCTCCAGCTCGCGGTACTGCGCGAGGTCGAGACGGAGCGTGCCGGAGACCTTCTTCATGGCCTTGATCTGCGCGTTACCACCCACGCGAGACACCGAGATGCCCACGTTGATGGCCGGGCGAACACCGGCGTTGAAAAGGTTGGACTCCAGGAAGATCTGGCCGTCCGTGATCGAGATCACGTTGGTCGGGATGTACGCCGAGACGTCGCCCGCCTGCGTCTCGATCACCGGCAGCGCTGTCATCGAACCACCGCCCTTGACGAGGGGCTTGAGGTCTTCAGGCAGGTCGTTCATGCTGCGCGCGATGCCATCGTTGTTGATGATCTTCGCGGCGCGCTCCAAGAGGCGGGAGTGCAGGTAGAACACGTCGCCGGGGTACGCCTCGCGGCCTGGTGGGCGGCGGAGCAGCAGAGACACCTCGCGGTAGGCGACAGCCTGCTTCGAGAGGTCGTCGTAGATGCAGAGCGAGTGGCGGCCCGTGTCGCGGAAGAACTCGCCGATGCAGGCGCCAGCAAACGGTGCGATGAACTGCAGCGGAGCGGGAGCGGATGCCGGAGCGTTCACGATGACCGTGTACTCCATCGCTCCGTAGCGCTCCAGCGCGTTCTGCACCTGAGCGACCGTGGACGATTTCTGGCCGATCGCGACGTAGACGCAGTAGACGGGCTTGTTGCCCTCGTCGTGCGTGCGCTTCTGGTTCAGGATCGTATCGATCAGGACGGCCGTCTTGCCCGTCTGACGGTCACCGATGACGAGCTCACGCTGACCGCGCCCGATGGGCACCATCGCGTCGATGGCCTTGATGCCGGTCTGCAGCGGCTCGGTCACCGGCTCGCGGTAGACCACACCGGGCGCCTTGCGCTCGATGGGCATCTCGTAGAACGGGCCTTCGAGAGCTCCCTTGCCGTCGATCGGGTTGCCGAGCGGGTCGACCACGCGGCCGAGCATCGACTCGCTCACGCGGATGGACGCGATGCGCTCGGTGCGCCGCGCCTCGTGGCCCTCTTTGACCGTCGACGCGTCTCCGAAGAGCACGGCGCCGACGTTGTCCTCTTCGAGGTTGAGCACCATGCCCGTCACGCCAGAGGCGGGGAACTCGATAAGCTCTCCGGCCTGCACCTTGCTCAGGCCATAGAGGCGGGCGATACCGTCTCCAACCTGGAGAACGGTGCCGACCTCGTAGACGTCGGTCTCGGCATCGAAGCCGCCCAACTCCTGGCGGAGAACGGAGGTGACTTCATCGGGGCGAATCGCGGTGGCCATATCGGGGTGTGGTCAGTGGCCTGAGGCCAGTGGTTCTGTTCGGGGGCCTCTGGCGCGGCGCCAGAGGCGAATCTCTAGTTGAGGCTGACGGCAGCGCGCTCCAAGAGCTGCGCGCGCATCGTTTTGAGCTGGTGCGAGACGCTGCGGTCGTACACCACGTCGCCCATGCGGACGATGAGGCCGCCCAGCAGGGTCGGCTCGACGATCATGCGCAGGCGCACTTTTTTGCCCGACTGCGCTTCGAGCCTCTGGCGGAGGCGGTCGGCTTCGTCGTGCGCCAGAGGCTGTGCGCTTTTGACCGTCGCCTCGACGATGCCCAGGCGCTCGTCGCGCAGGGCCGCGTAGGTACGGACGGTCTGCGGCAGAATCTCCTCGCGCTGCTTCTCGACCATGAGCCGGAGAAAGCGCATCGTGAGGTCGCTCACCTTGCCACTGAAGAGGCTGCCGAGCACGGCATCTTTTTTCTCGCGGGAGATGATGGGGCTCGCGAACACGGCCGCGAGCTCGCGGCTGCCGTCGAGCGCAGAGTGGAGCGTCTCCACATCTGCATCGACAGTATCGACGATGCCTTTGGCTTCTGCCTCCTGGTAGAGGGCGAGCGCGTATCGGCGAGCGACGGGGTTCATGCGTGAGGGGACTGGGGATACGGGATGGAGGGATGGGCAGAGAGATCGTATCCCTCTATCCCTCATCGCCTATCCCTCTCAGTTCTGGGGTAGCTCGGAGATGAAGTCGTCCACCAGGCGGCTCTGCGTCTTGGCGTCGATCTCGGAGCGAAGGATTTTCTCGGCGCCGTTGACCGCCAGGTTGGCGACTTCGGAGCGGAGTTCTGCGAGAGCACGGCGTTTTTCGCGCTCGATGTCTGCACGTGCGCTTTCCTGCATCTCTGCAAGATCGGCGCGAGTCTTTTCGATGTCAGCCGAGCGGAGGGACTCGGCCTCCTCGCGAGCCTCGCGAAGGATGACCTGCGCCTGCTGCTCCGACTGGCGACGCGCAGCGTCATTGTCGGCCTGCAACTGCTTGGCTTGCGCGAGGGCGCGGTCGGCCTCCGTAAGGGAGGTCTCGATGCGGCGCTCCCGCTCTTCGATGCCGTTGATGATCGACGGCCACGCGAACTTGCCCAGGAGGAGGAGCAGCGACCCGAAGGCGATAGCCATCCAGAAGATGAGCCCGTAGTTCGGGGAGAGAAGATCGGCGGCGAGGACGAACGACATATCTAGTAGGGTTCAGGTGCCTCCCACCCGCCTCTGGCGCCAGAGGCGACGCGCCACGTGGGCACGCGCCAGAGGCGAGGTGGGCGGGAGGCCGTTCCCGGACGCGGCGCGTGGTTACGCGCCGAGAGGCGCGCGGAGCGCCATGAGGATGCAGACGACGAGACCGAAGAGCGCGACACCCTCGATGAGGGCGGCAGCGATGATCATCGTGGTCCGGATGTCGCCAGCGGCTTCCGGCTGGCGAGCCGAGCCTTCGAGGGCGGCAGAGGCGAGGCGGCCGATGCCGAGACCGGCGCCGAGAGCGACGAGGCCGGCTCCGAGGCCAGCTGCGATGTAACCGAATGCGAGGGGATCCATTTCGCGGGTGAGGTTGGGGTGTGTTGTCTACGAAAGGGCGCGGTCGCGCCCGGGGTGTTGGTGTGGCCTCTGGCGAGACCCAGGGTCTCTAAAGGCCGGAGCCTCTGGCGCCAGAGGCCGAGCGCTCAGGCGAAGGTGGCTTCGGTCCCGACGGTGCGCTCGTGGAGTTTGTGGGGGGGCTGCCCGTTCGAGTGCGCAACGGCGATGTCGTGCGGGGTCAAGCCGTGGTCTTCGGAGTGGTCGTGGTCGTGATCGTGCTCCGCCGAGGCGATGCCGATGAACAGCGCGCTCAGAATCGTGAAGACGTACGCCTGGATAAAGGCGACGAGCACTTCGAGTCCGTACACGAAGATGACCATGAGCGTTGCCGCGATGCCTGTACCGGCGCCTGCAACGGCTCCGAAGCCCTTCGTGATGATAAAAATGAGCCCGATCAGGTTGAGGATGATCAGGTGACCCGCCGTGAGGTTGGCGAACAAGCGGATCGCGAGCGCGAACGGCTTGGTAAAGATGCCGACGAACTCAATCGGGATGAGGATCGGCTTCAGCGCCAGAGGCACGCCGGGCGGGTTGAAGATGTGGCCCCAGTAGTCCTTGGTTCCGGCAAACTGTGTCACGAAAAACGTGAACAGCGCCAGGACGGCTGTCGTGGAGATGTTCGCCGTCGCGGTCGCGCCAAAGGGCAGCAGGCCGAACAGGTTGCAGAAGAGGATGAAAAAGAAGACCGTCAGCAAGTACGGCAGATACCGGTTGGCCTTGTCACCCAGGTTCGGCCGCGCTACTTCATCGCGTATGTAGATGATGACCGTCTCCAGCAGGTTCTGGAGCAGACCGCGCGGCGCCGTCTCGCGCCCGACGCCCCGCCGGTACTTCCCCGCCATCGGCAGAAACAGGAGGCACAGCAAGAGGCTGGCGATAAGGGCAGCGATAAGGTGACGTGTGGGCGAGAGATCGATCACGATCTCGCTGCCGTCGGTCGGCACGAGGGTCGCTTTGTACGGCGCCACGTCGCTTTCGACCGTTGCCGCTTCGGAAACGATCTCCTCGCTGTCGGGGTCGACGATCAGCCGGTCGCCTTCGTCACCCGGCGATGGCTCGGCATACGCCGCGCCGTATCTCTGGGCCTCAAACTCGCCAGAGGCCAGCGCCGCTTTAGACGAGCCGTAGGCGCGCACGCCGAGACCACCGTCTGCGCCGCGCACGACGAAGAGGCGCGGCATCTGCACCTTACCAATCGGTGAGAAGTCCCAATAGTACCCGTCTCCAGTGTGGCTGACGGCGTCGAGGTCCTCTCCGTCGTCAGCGGCTAGCGCGCCGGGGGCGAGCACGAGAGAAAAGAGGAGAGCGAAAGCGAGGCGCATCAGGCGCGGGGCGAAGCGGCCGAGGGGCGCCGCAGCAGGAGAAGGACTTCTACGGACAACCCGATGACGAACGTCACGCCGAGGCCCGCGATAAACGGTCCGGTTTGCACGGCCGTGAAGAGCATCAGCAGCATGACCACGGCCAGGACGGCAAACATTCGGAGGCCGGTGCCGCCGAGAATGACGACCGTCGACTGGGCTCCGGTGACGTTCATCGCCAGCCGCGCAATCCATACGCCCGCAACACCATGCATCACCCCGAGGGCAGCGCCGAGCAGTAGGCTCGTGGTTGGGGTCATGGGAGGGGCGGAGCGATGGTGAAACGGTCTCCTCTGAGGGAGCGTCGCCAAGCTAGCCGCCGCCCCGCGGAGGCCACCGCAAGGGGGGGTGAAATCCGATAGAAGCGGCCTCTGGCGCTTGCCCCCACCCGCAACCGTCCGTTGCCCACTCGGCAGACGCCAGAGGCCTCTGGCGCGAGGCCTGTGCTAGGTCCTCGGCCTCCCGTCTCCAGCCAGGCGTACGATGAGCGCCATCACGCCTGCAAAGCCCAGTGCCGTGCCACCGAGGATGCCCCAGGGCGACGTGCCGAGCCAGTTGTCCAGCGCCCACCCTGCTGCCACAAAGAGGAGCATCGACGCTGCGATTTGCAGGCCGACCGTGAGGTAGGGCCCAGCCTCGCGCATGCCCTCCTCGTAGGAGTCCGCGACCGAGCGCACGCTCGTTTTGTGGGGCCTATAGTCCTCCGATGGTGGCTCCACGTCTTCGCCAGAGGCAGCCTCTGGCGGTTTGTCGCTCCACCGCTCTTTCCACTCGCGGTCCGCCTCGGCCCACCGGTCCGGGGGCTCTGGCGGATCTGCCCAGTCGTCGCGGTCGTCAGGAGGGGTGCTCACGCGGCCTCCTTGGTCTCGGCCGGAATCACACGCCTCTGGCGATCCCCGCCAGAGGCCTCCAACGCTTGCGAGCCCATTTCACAGCGGCCGTTGAAGGTCGCGCCGTCCTCGATGACCAGCTTGGCCGTACGGATGTCTCCGTCCACGACGGCTGTTGGCTTGAGCACAAGCCTCTCGCGGCACGTGACCTGGCCTTTTATATGGCCGCCGACTTCGGCGCTGGTTGAGAGCAACTCGCCGTCGACGACACCTCCGGGCATGACCACTGTCCGGCCATCGACTTCGACGTTTCCTTTGATCGTCCCCGCGATGTGGACGTTGCCGCCGCCGCGAAGTGTCCCCTCCACGGTAGAGCCCGCGCCGATGATGTTGTGCTGGTCGGCGGGGCCGACAGAGGCGACAGGTCGTTGCTTGGCCATGGATCCGGACGGGCTGGTGGTGGAGTCGGAGCGGAAGAGAGCCATCGTGCGGGTAGACTGTGGGGAAGCGCGTTACGCTCCGCGTGATGGCACGATCAGAAACGCGGCCGGGTCTTGTGCCAGACCGTCGCGCCAGATCTCGAGATGCAAATGGGGCCCGGATGTCACGTCGCCCGTATCGCCCGACAGGGCGACCGTCTCACGGTTTCGGACGCGATCACCGACTCGTTTGAGCAGGCGGTCGTTGTGCTTGTATACGGAAAGGTAGCCGCCCGCGTGTTGGACGGCAACGGTCCATCCTCCTGTGTGCGTCCAGTCTGCGGCCACCACGTACCCTTCTCCGAGAGCGCGTACTGGCGTTCCCTCGTCGGCCGCGATGTCGAGGCCGAAGTGGCCTGTGCTCGCATCGTACCCCCGCGAGATCACCCCGTCTAAAGGAGGCGGCACAGGAAGCCGCAGGCTGGAGAGGTATGCCTCGGCGGCTGAGCCCGGTGCGGGCCCCTCGCCTCTGGCGCGAAGACCTCGCATCGCGATCGGCGCCGCGTCGCCAGAGGCTGGCTGCGTCACGGGAATCGGCGTTGCCCGCGGAATCTCTCCGAGCTCTGCAAGTTCATCTTCCGATGGAAGAACGACCGATTCGGGATCGAGCATCGCCTCATCGGCCAGGTCTCCCGTAATCAGCGCGCGGAGTTGCGAGATCTGACGGTACTGCACCTCCAGGGAGTCCTCCAGAGCGGCGGCGCGAAACGCGTTGTCTTCGGCAGTGTCTCGGAGCTCTCCAGTGGACGGGCCTGCGAGAACGCGCCGAAGCGGCGTCAGCACGACGAGCGTGATCAGCAGAGCCGCCACCAGCACCGTCCCGATCACCGTCGCGTAGGCGGCGTAACTCGGCCGCACCTCGTACTGGCGCGGCGTACTCATCGTGTCCTGCTCCAGCAGGATCACGGTTCGGGTCGCACCCGGGCGAGAAAAAAGGTCGCGGAGGAAGTCGAGCATAGGGCGGAAGGCCTCTGGCGAGCGCCAGAGGCAGGCAGCACTCGTAGGACGAGCGCAAGAAGGGTTGTCGAGGTGTGCTGTTTCGCTTCATCTGCACAGAGGGCCGTCTAACTTAGCGGGCTGCATCCCGAGTGCCTCTCGGGACGCGTTGAACTCTGACCGAAACCCTGCCTGATTCGATTCGGGCTCGCCTCATGCCACAGCACAAGTCTGCTGCCAAGCGCGTCCGGCAGGACGCCAAGCGCCGCCTCCGCAACCGCCAGCACAAGCTCCGCGTCCGCACGATGATGAAGGACCTCGAAGGTCTGACTGAGCGTGCGGCTGCCGAAGCCAAGCTCAGCGACGTTAAAGCCCAGCTCGACCGGATGGCGACTCGTCGCATCATCCATCCGAACAAGGCCGCCAACATCAAGAGCGCGCTCGAACTGAACGTTCAGTCGCTCAGCTAGCCGTAGGCCTCTGGCGCCAGAGGCTCTATGCGTTTCCTGCTCTCTTCGCAGGAGGCGTTTTGCCTGCACGGAACTCGTTTCTGTGTAGGCGGTATCGGCCACATCGTCTCTATGCCCCTGTTGTAGCACCCTTGCCGTTTGGCTTGAGCTTTGCGTGGACCTTTGTTGTGACCACGCTCTTGCACGAGCAAACCTCACGTTGCGTACTTAGAGCGTAGATTCGGTTATGGCTTTTGCCACCGATCTCTCCCCGGCACCCGCCTCGTTTTCGGCGTTCGCCACCTTCCTTTCCGGCCCGCCCTTCACTCACCCCCCCTCCATGATGCTTCTGAACCGACAGGAGAAGATGTTGACCCCACGTGTCACGTCCTCGCTTCTGCTCGGGTGCACGGCGCTCCTGCTCCTCGCCTCGTCGGCTCAAGCGCAGGTCGTCCGCCCCAGCAACACTCTCTATCTCGCCCTGAAGGGCGGCGTCGTCACTTACGGTGGCGAGCTTGACCGTACCAACGGTGTCATCGACCAAAACAGGGTTGACAACCGTGCGTGGGCCACTCGCGACTTCGGTCCAGGCGTCGGTCTCGAAATCGGATACCAGTTTACTGAAAGCCTCGCGCTCGGCGTGACGGGCCAGTACGCACGGTACATCAACCTCGACAAGCCATACCCTGCTCCCAACGGAACACGTAGCGCTGCATTCTGCCGAGCTCCCGAGAACGAAGAGGTTTGCCAGATCAACCAGGGCGAGACACTGCCCGCTTTGATCGCAGCGTTGCGCTACAGCCCTTTCCCGAGCTCGCGCATTGCGCCTTACACCAACATCGGTGGGCAGGTGACGTTCGGTAATGACGATCCAACCCAGCGTGACGTAGGCTTTGGCCCGTACGCCGGTCTAGGTATCGACTTTATGCTCGGCCAGCAGCTTTCCGCATTCGTGGAGGGCAACGTGTCGTGGATCTTCGACGACCGCGCCGTTGACGGTGTAGATCCCGGTGCCGTTACAGGCGGCATTGGCGAAGGAGGCGATGACGCTGACTACGACAACCTTGGGTTCTACAACATCGGCCTCCGGTACGCCTTCAAGGCTCCGTACACGCCGGTGATGATTGAGGGACTCCAGTGCCCCGCTGAGCTGACCGCTGGCGAGTCTGGATCGTTCATGGCCATGACCAACATGGACGCCACACCTCCTGTCAGCGTAAGCTGGGATTGGGGTGACGGCGCTACGGGTGCTGGCATGAGCGCGTCGAAGACGTACCGCACGCCTGGCACCTACACCGTCTCCGCGACGGCAGTAGGCGACTACAACGAGGACATGGACACGTGTGTCGTGACCGTCGTAGAGCCACAGATTGCACCGGTTCTCACGGCATGCCGTGTTAGCCCCAGCACTGCTGGACCTGGCGACACGGTCACGTTCAACGGCACTGTAAACTCCGATGCTTCGCAGCCCGTGACCGTCTCGGTCGAGTGGGGTGATGGCGACGGTGACAGCGGCACTCGCCTGCCATCGACGCACAGCTACAGCGATCCTGGCACGTACACCGTTACCGCGACAGCGCGGAACGCGTACGGCTCTGATTCCTGCACAGCGACTGTGACGATCGCAGACACGTACTGCGCCGATGTATCCGAACTCAACTCGGTCTACTTCGACTTCGGTGCCTCTGCTCTGACGGCTGATGCCCGCGAGCGTCTCGACGAGAACCTCGACGTTCTCCGTCGATGCCCAGACATCTGCGTGCTCGTCCGTGCGTACACCGATGACCGTGAGACGGACCAGATCCGCCTCTCGCAGGCCCGCGCCAATGCCATCCGCGACTACTACGTCGCCAACGGTATTGCGATGGACCGTGTCCGTGCAGAGGGCCTCGGTGAGGACCCGAACGCAGACTCGAAGGAGGATCCCGGCCCAGGCGACAGCCGCGCACGTCGCGGTGATTCGATCCCGGCCACGTGTGGGACCTTCACGCCTCGCGGCACCTCGCGTCGCTAATCGGTTCTCATCTGGCGGCTTCGCCGTCAGTTGACTCCGCTCTAAGGGCGGTCTGCCACACGGCAGGCCGCCCTTTTTCTGTGGCACTGCGTGGCCCCCGCGCCTGTTCACACAAAGACGCAGACTCCTCTGGCGAGCTGAAACACCATAGCGGGTGGGATAGCCTCTGGCGCCAGAGGCTGTCGTTCTTGCTGCCAGGGAGTGGCGTCACTACAAAGCGCCATTCCCTTTGTTCACGTAGACCACTGAACAACGGCTTGGAAGAGAACTGTCTCGCCAGAGGCCTCTGGAGTGTGCGGAGACGCGTCGCGCGATCTCCTTACGAACGCGGACGTGCCCACCTGTATCCTTTCACCGATCCCCGCTGGGAACGCTCGCGGCCCCAACGTGGCATTTGAACACATCGGGGTGGCCTTCCGTCCGGTTTTGGAAAGGCCGCACGTGAACGCCCGCACACGGGACTCCTACCCTTCAGGCAGACTGGTCGTCTTGGCCCTCTCGATATGACACACCGCATCCCCCTAACACTTCTCATACTCCTGCTGACAGCGGCCACTGCGTCAGCACAGGGTGCCGGCTCCCGGTACGATACAGGCAGCGATGGCACAGGCGTACGCATCGGGATCGGCGTCGGGGTCTCCGTCTACGACGGACCCAACACACTCTACCCTGTCGACGGCATCCTGCAAGAGGACGTGACGGAAGTCAACCCCGCTGTCACAGCATTTGTGGATGTGCCTCTGGCGGGCGACCGTCTGTACGGACGGCTGATGGGCGGGCTGCTGAACATTGGCGCAGACAGCGACACCAACATCGCGAGCCTCGGTGCCAACCCGTTTTTGACCAACGAGCAGGCTCTCGTGGAAGCAGACCTGTTGTTCAACATCCTCTCTCCACGCTCATCCAGCGTCGTTCCCTATGTCTTCGGTGGCATCGGCGCTCTCATCGCGGACCCCTTCGGCAGTGATGATGTAGCGGACGCATTGGACCGTGAGCGCGTCGCGTACGTCCTGCCAGCAGGTTTGGGACTCGACCTCCGCCTCTCGCGCAACCTCTCGCTCTTCGGTGAGGCCAGCTACCGCTTCCCTCTCAACAAGGTTGGGCAGGAGTCACGCGTAGCAGCAGACTTCTTCGAACTGTGCGACGGCGACGCGGACTGCATCGCGAAGTGCGAAGCTGACCCGACGGACCCGGCGTGCGTACTCGGAGACGGAGCGAGTTTGTTCGATACCAAGTTTGGATCGGCGCTTCTCATCGGTGGTCTGAAGCTGGGCTTTGGTGGTCGGACGGCCGCACCCGTTCAGTACATCCCGCCACCACCGCCACCACGCGAGGTGGTTATTGAGCGCGAGATCATCGTCGTCGAGCCCGAGCCGATGGTCTGCGATCTGGTGGAGTTGAACTCGATCTACTTCGAGTATGGCTCGTCTAGCATCTCACCACGTGCGCAAGGCCTGCTAAGCGAGAACATCGAGCTCCTTCTCGACAACTCAGCCTGCTGCATCTTCTTAGACGGCTTCACCGACACGTCAGAGTATGACCGCTTCGGCATGGGCCTCGGAGGGCGACGCGCCCAGGCCGTCTACGACTACTACCTGACGCAGGGTGTGGCAGCCAGCCGCCTCCAGATCCGCAACCGCGGCGTCGCATCGCCACCGTGCGACAAGGAAGATCCAGGCATCGGGTGCAGCCGCAACCGTCGCGTGGATTCCATCCCGATGGACTGCGACCGCTTCCGCATGCTGCTCGAGAACCCGGAGAGTCAGTACTAGACCAGCCTCTGGCGTGAACTGCGCGGGCGTTCACGCGACGTGGTTCCTCCAAGAGGTTCTACCTCGCGCCGTGCAGCGGCCTCGTTTCTTCGGAGACGGGGCCGCTTCTGGTGTAACCCTTTGGAGTCGTAGTCTATAGATCCCTACCACGCCCCGGCTACGTCCATGCTCTCTGCAGACGTCACCTCTCTTCTGGCAGACTCCCGCAACGGCGACACCGATGCCGCCGACCGGCTGTTGGGCGCGGTCTACGACGAACTGCATCGGCTGGCGCAGATCCATCGATCCCGGTCTCGGCGCGACAACACGCTCAACACGACAGCTCTTGTCCACGAGGCGTACCTGAAGCTGGTAGACGGTGACCGGCTTCCCTTCGACGGACGGGCGCACTTCTTCTCCGCAGCAGCCCGCGCGATGCGGCAGGTGATCGTGGACGACGCGCGCAAACGCAACCGGGTCAAGCGCGGAGGCGGCGAGCGGCCCACCTCTCTCGACCGCGTCGGAGAGATTCGAGCCCACGAGCCAACGAGCGAGATCCTGGCATTCGACGAAGCGCTGAAACGATTTGAGGCCGTCGACCCACGGGCCGCGCGCGTCGTGGAATGCCGCTACTTCGCAGGGCTGACCGTGGAGGAGACGGCGGAAGCGCTGTCCATCTCGCCCACGACCGTAAAGCGCGAGTGGGCAGCGGCACGCGCATGGCTGTACCGCGCTCTGGCCGAGACATGACCCGGCCGGGCCTCTGGCGACGTATGTACGAGAGCCTCCCCATCGTATGGAACTCGCTCACTGGTCGACGATCAAGACGTGCCTCGCCGACGCCATGGATCGCCGTGGCGAGGATCGGCACGCGTACCTGGATACCCTCGCGCCTGACATCCGGCAGGAAGTAGAGGCGCTTCTCACACTGGAAGAGGAGGACGGCATACTTGAACACCCACCTACGGCCGGGCCTCTGGCGGGCGAGATCGTTGAGATCCTGAGCGCTGACGCGGACGAACTCATAGGGACAACCGTTGGCCCGTACATCGTCGTGGAGCGCGTAGGGCAGGGCGGAATGGGTGATGTGTACCGGGCACGACGCGCGGATGGACTGTTCGACCGCGAGGTCGCGCTCAAGGTGGTACGCCGCGGTGCAGACACGAAAGCGGTTCTCCGGCGCTTCGCTTCGGAGCGCCAGATTCTGGGACGGCTCAAGCATCCAGGCATCGCGCGCTTGCTCGACGCCGGGCTCGAAAAGGGCCGCCCGTGGCTCGCCATGGATTTCGTGGATGGCGATCCGCTCACGGATGTCGCCAGAGGTCTGCCGTTGCGCAAGCGTATCGAACTCCTGATTGGAGTCGCTGAGGCCGTTCATACGGCGCACCAGTCGCTCGTCGTCCACCGTGACCTCAAGCCATCCAACGTGCTCGTCGCCAACGACGCCAGAGGCCGACCGCGGCCGATCCTGCTAGACTTTGGGATCGCCAAGATCTTAGATGCGGACAGCGACCCCGACCTCACGAGTGCCGAAGGCTACAGGCCGATGACGCGGACGTACGCCGCGCCGGAGCAGATCCGAGGCGAAATGCCGACCACGGCGACCGACGTATACGGGCTCGGCCTGTTGCTCTACGAAGTGCTTTCGGGCACGCGACCCTTTCCTCCGGCCGAGCGCTCGCTCGATCTCGAAGAGGCCATTCTAAATACCGCGCCTCCGCTTCCCAGTGCGGCCTCTGGCGCGGCGCCAGAGGCGAAGGCGTTGCGGGGCGACCTGGACACGATCTGCCTAAAAGCGCTGCGCAAGGAGCCGAGCGAGCGGTACGCGTCGAGCGAGGCGCTCGCGGCGGATCTGCGGCGGCATCTGGACGGCCTGCCCATCGAGGCGCGGCCACCGTCGGCGAGATACCGGATGGGCAAGTTTGCGCGCCGCCACCGCGTCGGTGTGCTGGCTGTTGCGGCAGGGATCACCGCAGCCATCGCTCTGAGCACTCTGTATGCCACCAGCCTCGCGCGCGAGCGCGACTTGGCGCGGACCGAAGCTGCGACCGCAGAGCACGTGGCAGACATTATGGCGCAGATGTTCGACCGCGACCCGTTTGCCGCTGACACCGGTCGGCTGGACACGTTGCGCGTGGGCGCGTTTCTGTCACAGCGCGGGGACTCTGTGATCGCGCGGTTGCACACGCAGCCGCTCGTGCAGGCACGGATGGCGACGCTGCTCAGCCACCTCCACGCCAAGCTGGGCGACTACGGCGCCTCTCTGCCTCTGGCAACGCGCGCTGTCGCGCTCTACGACTCCCTCGAAGCCTCTGGCGTGAAGACGCCTCGTGGGGATGCGAGCCGCGCATACACCGCTCTGGCATCCGTACAGAGCTATACCGGCGCGTATACGGCATCGGAGCAGAACTATAGAACGGCACTTGCACTCGCCGAGGCAGCCTTCCCGACCGGACACGCCCGCATCGCCGAGGCCACGAGCAATCTGGCCTATGTGCTACCCGACGTGGAGCGCGAGGGTGCGGTCGACGAAGCCATCGCGCTGGGAACGCGCGCGCTGCACCTCGCGCAAGAGGCGCTGGGCGAGCACCATCTGGACGTAGCGCAGACCCACAACAACCTGGGCGCCTACCTCTACGCCGCCGGACGCGCCGACGAGGCCGCACACCAATACCGCCGCGCGCTCGCGATCCGCGAGGCGGGGCTAGGGCGTCACCCGCTCGTCGCCAACACGCTTAGCAACCTCGCGAACCTGCTCAAGAGCGAAGGCGATGTCGAGGCATCTATCCCTCTGTTCGAGCGCTCCATCGCGATATGGGACGAGACGCTTGGACCCAATCACCCCCTTCTCTCAACCGGCTACTACGGGCTAGGCGGCGCCTACCAGGACCAGCAAAACTGGCCCAAGGCCGAGAAAGCGCTTCTGGCGTCGAATGCTCTCGACAAGGCCAGCCTACCTCCCGACCATCCGTACGTCGCAGACGGATTGGTGAGCATCGGACAGGTCCGTAACGGCGCAGGCCACTACGCTGAGGCCGAAGTTGCCCTTCGCGAAGCGATCGCCGTTCGGCAGATGCGAGACGACACGAGCGAGGAGGACATCGCTGCCGCCGAGGCCGCCCTGGGCTACAGCCTGCTCCGCCAGAGGCGTGCCGGTGAGGCAATCCCATTTCTACAACGCGCGCTGGAGCATTTGGAAGGCGAGCCGCGCGAGCGCACACAGGCGCACCTCACGGAAGCGCTCGGCTTGCGATAGCCTCTGGCGAGGCAAGCGGCTCGTGCGCCTCTGGCGCCGCAGCACGTCGCCAGAGGCTCGGTCTACTCGCCTCCGGGACCGAAGTCGGTGATGCCGAGATCGTCGGCGGCGGCTTCGAGGCCTTCGTTCTGCGGCGACGCATCGTCGTGCGGGAGAGAGCCGCGGCGGCTGCGGAGGTAGACGAAGGGCGTGTAGTGCAGGAAGTTGGAGACGCGCGCGGTGTAAATATCGGCGCTGGCCTCCATCTGGCTCGCGAGCAAGCTCTTGTCGTTGCCTGCACGGAGGAGCGGGCCCCAGTTCTCGTTGACCAGGCGGCCCGAGGCCTTCGCCAGAGGCGCGATCTCGGCGTCGAGTTCGACAAGCGTTTCGCGCACGGTCTCGAAGCGGCGCTGCAGGTCGGTTGGGTCGCGGTCGGTGCGGGGCCCGTAGCCCTCGGCGTTGCGCTGCCGCTCCAGGCGAAGCGCAGAGGCGTAGGCTTCTAGACGCTCCTTCTCGCTCATCAACTCCGTCAGGCGCTCTTGCTGCGGTGCAAAGTCGTCCATGGCCTCGATCTCGTCTTCGACAGCGCGCAGGACGAGGGCGGTCCGCCAGCGGTTGAGTTGCTTGCTCACGCGCACGTCTGAGAACACGTGGTCGCCTACGTAGAGGATCTGATCGCCGCGGATACCCAAGCTGGCTTCTACAAGAGCGGCGTGCCCGCCGACGTAGGCTCTCCCCTCTTCCAGCGGTCCCTGCACGCGCCGCAACTCGCCGTCCTCACCGACGACCTCGAAGGCGGGCGCGGACTCGTTGAAATACGCCGGCTTGCGCGCGCCCACAATCGCGAGGGAGAACAGATCGCGCCACGTCATGTCTCCTGGCAGGTACGGGTCGAAGGCGTGCTCCATGATGGGCGCGGCGTAGTCCCAGTCCGAGTTGGTGATGAGGAGCACTTTTTTGCCCGCCATCTTCTGGTCCAGCAGCGCCAGAGGCACCTCGGGGTCGGCCTCGACGAAGCGCTCGGGGTCTGCCAGAATCTCGGCTTTGAGCAGGCCCTCGATGTGCGCCGCGTCCAGCGTCTCGCGCACGGCGCGGTAGAGGTCGTCGTAGCCCAGGCGCTCGGGGAGTTTGCCCGCGTCCAAGAGGTCTACGAGTTGGAGGTAGATCCCGGCCTCGGAGATGGAGAACAGCGTGTTCATGAACCGCCAGCGGCGGTCGTGCAGATCGACCAGCGTGCGGCGGTAGGTGTCGCGCAGCTCGGAGTACGGCAGTTCTCGCGAGCCGTGGAACGCCTTCTTGATGTAGCCGAAGCGGTTCGACTTGACCACGTTGCCCGTCTCGGTATCGACCACGAGGCCCTGAATCACGAGCGCAGGGTCGAACACGAGATCCTGCACCGGCCAGCCTCTGGCGGCGAGGCCCTGGCGGACGTATGCGTAGGCACGCTCCTCCCACATCTCGACGTGATAGTGGACCAGCGTGTAGTCCATATCGTAGCCGATGGCTTGAATGCTGCGGAGGTTGAGGGTGCGGTTGCAGAACAGACCGCGGGGGTGCGCAAAGGCGTCGGGGACTCCGGGATTCTGGGTCGTTCCAGTGCTGACGGTGGCTTCCATGTTCGGGTGTTGGTTGACGGCTCCAACGCGCCAGAGGCGGCATCGTCTCCGCTCCGCGCGATTCTTGACGTGCGCGCAACGCGGCCTCTGGCGCCAGAGGCGAGCCGCGTTTACAACGCGCCGCGGTAGCTCAGCCGGTGCGCGAGGTGCGTGGGCATCGGCAGCTTGTACTTCGTCGCGAGGCGAACCGTGAGCACGCACGCATCGCGTAGTGTGATGCGGTGACCGATGGAGACGTACACCGGCTTGACGTTTTCGCGCGTCCGCACAGCCATGCCCACCACTTCGTCTTTGTGGATCATCTCAGTCCCGTTTCCCTTCTTCTCCGCCAGAGGCCCGTGCGTGCCCACGAGAATGCTTTTGGCGACGCCCAGCGCGGGCCGGTCGAGGAGCACGCCGAGGTGGCACGCGAGGCCAAAGCGGCGAGGGTGCGCATAGCCTTGCGCGTCGAGCATGAACACATCGGGCAGGGCTCCGAGTTGCTCCAGTGCGGGAAGGATGGCGGGCACCTCGCGGAAGGACAGCAGGCCGGGGACGTACGGAAACGGCGTCGGGCCTTCCCAGATCGCTTGGTCCACGACGCTCATGTCGCGCACGTTCAGAACCACGATGGCAGCGCGCACGCGGTCGTCGCGCACGCTCACGTCGAGCCCTGCGACGGTCCGGACAGCCTCAAACGCCAGAGGCTCTTCGCGCACGCGCGGCGCGAGCTCGCGCTGGATCTGGACGGCCTCTTTCGGCGAAACGTCCCAGGGGTGTGCGTGGTGGAGGTCGAGCGTCATCGCCAGAGGCAGAAGGTGAAGGCTCCTAACGCCGGTCGCGGCGCACCGGTCCGGCCCCTTTAGGCCTCTGGCGCGCGAGGTGCCGCGCGAGGTGCTGCGCGATGTGTCGCGAGCCGAGTCTCCGTCTCGCCAGAGGCTTACACGCCGTCCAAGCGCACGACTCCCAACACCTCCTCTGGCGGTTGCGCACCCGACACCTCTCCAAGGCGCTGGGGAAGGCCGGAGCCGATCCACGTCGCCTCGACGCCTTCGACGGCGAGCGAGAGCAGGTAGCGCTGGATGGCTGTCAGGCACCGCTCGCGCGTGTGCGCCTGAGCATCGCTGCGGCGGCAGGTCACGACGATCCACGATTGTTCGGCGCCGTCGTAGATATCGAGCAACGCCTTGGCCTCTGGCGTGGCGGGTCGAAAGCCCCACGGGGCGCGGGCGTACGCACCGGGCACGGCGTCCGCGTCGCGCTCCGCCTGCCGGAGAGCATCGCGGAGAAACGCAGCCGGGGGGGCTGTCGCGTTGGGTTGCAGGGAGTCGAGTCGGAGCATAGGCGGCTGAGGACGACCGTCGCCATCCAAAGCGCGTGCCACCTGTTGCCATATCTCACGCCTCGCGCGTTTACACCCCCAGGATTTGTCACGTCCCGGCGCCCGCCAGAGGCACAAACGGCCTCTGGCGGATTCGGCGTCGAGCGCGCGCAGCGCGGCCAGCCGGGTGTCCCTCCCGGAGACGAGGTAGATCTGACGCGGCACGGCTGGCTCGCCAGGGCTTGGCGCGTCTGTTCCGCACCGCCGATTCACACGCTCCCGCCTCTGGCGGGTTGCTCCCTGTTTCGCCCGCGGTCTATCTTCGGCTCCCCTGAACGGGCTTCCGTTCCTCGGGCTCTTAGCTCAGTTGGTTAGAGCGCGTCGTTGACATCGACGAGGTCACTGGTTCGAATCCAGTAGGGCCCACTTCCAGACCGGCTTGCGCACACGCGTGGGGCGGTCTTGTTGCGTAGGTCCGCGCGGCGCTCAAGCCTCTGGCGAACCCGCCGATAGCAGGTGGGTACCCAGACCACCTGTCGTATGTCCGTCTCCCGCATCGCCGCGCTGCTCCTGCTGTCGTTCACCTCTGGCGCCGCAGCGCAAGAGGCGTGGGAATCCGAGATCGTGCGCGAGGGTGCGGACGGCACTCTGACGTACACCTCCGACGCCGAGGGCAACCGCGTGCCCGACTTCTCGCACGCGGGCTACCGGGGCGGCGAGACGCTCCCCAAGGTCCCGGTCGTCCTCACGATCACACCTCTGGAGGGAGACGACACCGCGCGCATCCAGGCCGCGCTCGACGCCGCGGGCGCACGCACGCCCGACGCCAGAGGCTTCCGCGGGGCCGTCCTGCTCACAGCAGGCGAGTACCAGATCAGCGGCACGCTGCGGGTGCGAGCCTCAGGCGTCGTGCTGCGGGGCGCAGGCGACGGAGAGGACCTGGCGACGAGCACGATTCTGCGCCGCAGCGGCACGAGCCAAGAGCCCGTCGTGATTCTGGGTGCAGGCACGGCCACAGGCGGCCGCGCAATCATCCAGCGCGACGGCTCGCGCGGCGAGGCGTCTGTCACCGATGCCGTCGTGCCCATTGGCGCAACCGCGCTTTCGGTGGATCAGCCGGGATTGTTCGCCTCTGGCGACGACGTGGTCGTGTTTCACCCGGCGACGGCCAAGTGGATCGCTGCGGTCGACGGCGGCGGCACGTTCGACGATCCAGACTGGCAGGTCGGTGAGATGCCCATCGCGCTCGCCCGGACTGTCGCGCGCGTAAAGGGCAACACGCTCACGCTCGACGCGCCCACGTTTACGCAGCTCGACGCCAGCCTCTCCCCTTCCACCGTTTACCACCGCGACCGCAGCGGCGTGATCGAAAACGTGGGGCTCGAAGATCTGCGGATCGACATCGAGACGGCAAGCCCCACGAGTGAGACGCACGCCGAGGACGCCGTCCGCTTTCTGCAGGTCGAGCACGCGTGGGCCTCTGGCGTGACGGCGCTGCACTTTTGGCACGCGGGCTTTAGCGTGCAGAACTCGCGCTACGTGACCGTGCAGGACAGCGAGGCGCTAGAGCCGCACTCCGAGATCACGGGCGAGCGGCGGTACAACTTCGAAGTGGAGCGCTCCCAACTCGTCCTCTTCCAGCGTAACCGCGCGACCGAGGCGCGACATGCCTACGTAGGCAACGGCGAGACGCTGGACTCGGGCATCGTCTTTCTCGACAACGTCTCTCAGGACGCCAGCACGTCTAGCGAGGCGCACCAAACGTGGGGCACCGGATTCCTATGGGACAACCACACCGAGCTGGGCTCGACGGGCAACTCGTGGGTAGCACGGCGCATCCACATGGGCAACCGTGGCAGCTACGGCACGTCGCACGGCTGGTCGTGCGCAGGCTGCGTGGCGTGGAACGCCGATATGAATGGCGCGCCGCTGATCGTGGAAAAACCTCCCACGGCGCAGAACTACGCGATCGGCACGCAGGGCCCGGCGCTGGACTCGGGTCCGTTCGTAGGCAACACCGGTGCCTTCATCGAGGGCACCGACCGGGCGGGCCTCTCGCCGCAGTCGCTGTACACGCGCCAGCGCCAGGACCGTCTCGCGCCGACCACCGCTACGGCTCCACCCCAGGCCTCTGGCGTGCAGCTCCAGCCTCTGGCGCCCAACCCGGCGCGAGAGACCAGCACGATACGTTTTACCCTCTCGACGCCCAGCGCGGTGCGCCTCTCGCTGTACGACGTGCTCGGCCGTGAGGTCGCCGTTCTCGCCAGAGGCCTGTTCGGCACGGGCGCTCACACCACTACGCTGAACGCCAGAGGCGTGACGCCGGGCGTGTACATCGTGCGGCTCGCGGCGGAGGGCGCGAGCGCGGTGCAGCGCGTGACGGTGAGCCGGTAGCCTCTGGCGAGCGCAGCATCTGGCGAGCGCAGCCTCTGGCGCCAGAGGCGCGAGGCTACTCCACCGCTGCAGCACCACGTCAGAGGCGGGGCGCCAGCGGCTCGCGGGCTCGAAGCGCTCCCAGAACAAACGCGAGTATGCGCGGATGATCTCGAAGCCCTCGTTGCCAGCCTCCCAGCTCTGGTCTTCTTGATCGGCGGTGATGACGGTGAACACATATGGGCCGGAGGGCGCGTGGACGTAGAGCACCTCGGAGCGCGAGGCCGAAACGGCGCCTTGCTTGCTCGCGACCTGCACGCCGGGCGGAATCGCCGCGAGCGCTTCGTCGTCCCAGATAGGCGCGCGTGAGGGCACGGTGCATCTCCTCGTCCGCCCCTGGCGAGACGACATCCACGTCGCGGTCGACGATCTCGCGCATCAGCCGTGTCATCTCGCGAGGAGTGGTCTGGCCCCAGCCGTAGCGCTCCCAGTCGGCGCGGCGGCCCTCGGTGCGGCTGTTCATGCGCGTACCGGTGTAGCCTCTGGCGGCGAGGATCTCGTTGATGCGCGTGCCGCCGCCCGCGAGCGCCTGGAGCCACAGGCTAGAGTTGTTGTCCGAAGCCGAAAGCATCGTCTCAACCGCCACGTGGAGTTCGATGCGCGCGCTGTCGCGCAAGAGGCCAACGATGCCATGGTCGTCGTAGCGCAGCGAGTCGCGGAAGACGAGCGACTGGTCCCACGCGAGGTCGCCGCGATGGACCGCCTCGGCGGTCGCGACGAGGATGGGCACTTTGATCATGCTCGCGCTCGGGAACAGGCTGTCAGCGCCGAGCGCCGCACTGCGGCCCGTCGGCAGGTGGCGCACATAGACGCCCACACGGCCGCGGAAGCCTCTGGCGAGGTCTTCGACCGCCGCCTGCAACGCGGCGTCGGGGCGCTCGGCGGGCCACGGCGCCTCGGCAGCCGCCTGGGGCGGAGACGCGGCGCAGCCGATGGTGAAGAGAGCGAGGGCGAGAGCAGCGAGACGCATCGGGCGCGGGAGCAGGGAATCGCAAGATCGCACCCGCCAGAGGCGTGCTCCGAGCCTCTGGCGAGGCGATTGCCTCTTGGACTTGACAACCTACTATTCAGTTCGTACGATTAGAACACGACACCACTCGTCTCTATGCGAAACCCCCTCACCTCTCTCGGCGGGACCGAAATGGAAGTCCTCCGCCACGTCTGGGCGCTGGGCCGCGCGACCGTCCGCGAAGTCCACGACCGGATCCAGACCGAGCGCCGCCTAGCCTACACGACGGTCATGACCGTCATGAAAAACCTTGCCGAGAAGGACTATCTCTCGTTCGAGCGCGACGGGCAGACCTACGTCTACACCGCCAAGCGCCGCCCCGAGGAGGTGCGCGGCTCAGTCCTCTCGGGCATCCTCGACAAGGTCTTCGGCGGCGACCCGGCCTCGCTCGTCCAGACCCTCGTCGACGCCGACCTGAGCGACACCGACCGCCAGCGTCTCCGCGCCATCGTAGACGGCTTCGACGCGCCAGAGGCTCGTATCCCGGCTGCCTCTGGCGCCTCAGACCCCGCCGCCGATGCGTGAGCCGCTGTCTCTTCTCGCGGAGTTGGGCGCCTGGGCGCTTCCGCACCTCTGGCTGCCTGTCGCGGTGTGGACCGTCGCCGCGCTCGCCGCCGAGGTCCTGCTGCGTCTCCGCGCACGCACGCATCCGGTCGTCGCGCTCGGCGTGCGCCGCGCAATTCTGTGGGCGCTCCCCGTCGGGCTGATCGCCGCGGCGCTGCTTCCCCTGCTGCTCCCCGCCGAAGCGACTGAGCGCATCGCAGTCTTCTCTCCCGAGGTCCTCACGCTTCCCACCCTCGTCATTGGTGGCGGTGCTCCAGCGTCGCCCCAGGCCCCTGCGCCTCTGCCTCTGGCGCCCCTCGCGGCAGGCTTGGCATTGCTCGTGGCCTCACTCGCCGCCGCCGTGCGCGTGGGCGCGCTCGCCAGAGGCCTCTGGCGGCTGAGCCGATTGACTTCGGGTACGGCTCACGACGCGAGCGTGCAGCGCGAGGCGGATTTTCTCGCCCGGCAGGCAGGCGTGACGCGCGCCGTGCGCACCGTCACGACAGCTACGCAGACCGTGCCGTACACCTACGGGTGGCGGCATCCTGTCGTCGTCGTCCCGGCCGCTCTGACCGATGATCCGGCGCGGCTGCGCCTGGTTCTCGCGCACGAGATCGCGCACGTCGCGCAGGGTGACTTCGCCTCTGGCGTGGCCGACCGTGCCGCCGCGGCGCTGTTCGCATGGCATCCGCTCGTAGCCGTCCTGCTGCGCCGCATCGACCTGGACCGCGAGCGCGCGACCGATGCCGCCGTGCTCGCCTCGTACCCCAGCGGACGGCGCGATTACGCGGACCTGCTGCTTTCGTTTTCGCGCCTCCCGTCGCCCGCGCTCACGCTCGGCGCCGCCAGAGGCTCTCGTTCCCTCACATCCCGCATCACGACCATGCAGACCCCTCCCCTCTCTACCGTTCGACTGCGCCGCCTCCGCTCCGTGGCGCAGCTTCTCGCGCTGACCCTCTTTCTGGGTGCCGTCGCGCTCGCCGCCGTCGTCACCGTCGGCCCGGCGCAGGCGCGGACGCTTGTCGCGCCAGAGGCCTCTGGCGACGTTGCTGCTGAAGTCTCTGGCGAGGCGGCCGTCCGCTTCGCGCCCGAGGCACCCACTCCCGTTTCGCCGCCCGCCGCTGAGACACCGCCAGCGCCTCTGGCGCCAGAGGCGGTCGTGATCCGCGGCACGGTCGCAGACATCATGACCAACGAGCCGCTGGTGGGCGCAAACGTCGTCGTTGTAGGCACGCAGAAAGGCGCCGCCACTGACGTTGACGGAGCGTTCGTCATCGAGGACGTCGACGCGGGCGATGTGGAGCTTCGCGTCACGTTCGTGGGCTATCGGCCGGTTACGCTCACACCAGAGGCCGGGCAGCCCGTCGTCGTCAGAATGATCCCATCTGACCCTGAGGTGATACAGCGACGGATGCAAGAGATGCGAGAGCGGCTTGGACAGAACGGATAGCGTAGACTCTCTGCGCGCCATCGACCCCAACGATCCGCAAGCGCCGGACATTTTCGAGGTCGTCGAAGAGAAGCCTTGGCTGATCGGGGGTCTCGAGCGGCTTCAAGCATCTCTGGTCTACCCGCCAGAGGCCCGCGCCGCTGGCGCCGAGGGCAAGGTGTTCGTGCAGTTCGTCGTGGACGAGCAGGGTGCCGTGCAAGACGCAAAGGCCGTCCGCTGCCCGAGCGAACTGCTCTGCCAGGCGGCGATCGATGCCGTGCGCGCGGCCGAGTTCAGGCCCGGCCGCCAGAAAGGCCAGGCGGTCAAGGTGCGCTTCACGCTGCCCATCGACTTTAAGCTGCGCGCCTCTGGCGAGTAACCCTCACCTCTGGCGCGCTAGCGCCGAGACCTATCGCGCGAGCGTTCTCCGGGGCGCTCGCGCTTTTTCGTGCGAGGGCTTTTGGCGCCAGAGGCCTTCAGCCGCCCTTTGTCGCGAGGCGCAGGCCGCGCTCGTAGCGCGTCTTGTAGGCCTTGACGGCGCGGAAGATGGAGCGCGCGGTCTTTTCCTGCCCATCGCGAGAGGCTAGAAAGCGGGCCTCTTCGGGGTTGGTGATAAAGCCGGTCTCCACCAGAATGGCGGGCATGGACGCGGCCCAGAGCACGAGAAACGGTGCTTGCTTCACGCCTCGGCTGTGACGGCCGGAGTTCACAAACTCGCGCTCCACGAGCGTCGCCAGAAGCTGGCTCTCTTCCTGGTACGCGCTCATCGCGAGCGAGCGCAGAATGCCGCCCTCGTCGTCGAAGTCCTCGTAGAGGCTGGGGTCGCTCTCTAGTTGAATGACCGAGTTCTCGCGCTCCATCACGCGGCGCGCGCTTTCGGAGCGGGCGGGGGCCAGGAAAAACGTCTCCGTGCCTCTGGCGCGGGAGGACCCTGCGGCGTTGGCGTGGACAGAGATGAACAGCTTTCCGCCCTCGCGGTTGGCGATCCGGCCCCGCTCGCGCAGAACGTGAAACTGGTCGTCGCGCGTGCGGGTGTAGACGACGCGCACGCCGAGCTCGCGCTCGATCATCGCGCCCAGACGCATGACGACGCCCAGCGCGACCTCTTTGTCGCTCGTGCCGTTGGCGACCGCGCCGTGGTCATCGCCTCCGTGTCCGGCATCGAGCACGATGGTGTCCAACCGCCAGTTCGTGTCCCCGACGCTACCTGTCGTGGTGCCGCCGGGCGCAGGGCGTTGGGCCTGGGTCTGCACCACCGGCGGGGTCGTACGCCGCGTGGGCGACTGGGCCACAGGCTGCGAGGCGGTAGAAAGCGCCACCAGCAGGTCATCGGACTCACGGTCCGGGTAGGCGGCGACCGCGACCACGCCCTGAACCGAGAAGCGGACCGTTACCACATCGTCCTCGTGAGAGATGCGGTACGAACGCACCGGCCCCTTGGCTTCGCCGCGGCGAATGCCTCTGGCGAGACGCGCACCGCGCATGGTGAGCACCACGGAGCCATCGCGCTGGGTCACGTTAAAGTCCTCGATAGACTCCGTCGCATGAACGCGCACCACGTAGCCGCGGCCATCGGAGCGGCGCGCAAAGGACACGCGCTCGATGCTCGCGACCTGGGCATCAGACGCCATAACGCCCACGGCGCCAGAGGCGGAGGACACGGGCGCAGCCTCCGCCAGAGGCGAAAGCGCGAGGGCACACAGGAGTGCCGCACAAGCCGTGCGGAGAGGTAGAGGAGCGGAAATCGTCATCGGTCGAGCGCGGGAGCGTACAGGCGTTCCATCAACAGCCGTGCCGAACGGAAACGCCGTGGAGTGCGAAGTGCCTCTGGCGGGACCCAGCGCCGCTCGTGGCTCGAAGGGCAGGAATCCCACAACACAACGTAAAGCAAAGCTGCGTCTCTCGCACGATTTGTCACGCGACCTGCCGCAACGTGTTGCACGCCAACATTTTCACGCGTATCCAGCTACCGGACCTCCGCTGGATACCACTGTGGATAACCTCGGTTTCGCCAGAGGCGGCTGCCTCGCGCGCGTTTACTGACCGAGCAGCTCGCGGAAGCGGTGGTCGACGATCTCGTCGCCGATTGCAGCTCTCGCCTTGAGCGTCTCCTTGAGCTCGCGAATCTCCGCCTCGGCACGGTCGAGCTCTTCGGCGCGGATCTCCTGCTTGAGGTCGAACAGCGTGCGTAGCCTCTGGCGCAGGTCTGCGGCGAGCGCGTCGTGCTGCGGGCCGGGGGGGAGTGCGCGAAGCTGATAGGCCAGTCCGGTGATCTCCTGCTCGAGCTGGGCCTCGCGCTCCATCTGGCGGTACAGCGCCTGATCGGCCTCGGAAAGCTGGCGGCGGTACGCCTCGTTGACGACCGGTGCCAGGCGAGCCTCTGGCGAGGCCGAGGGCACGATCAGTTCCTCGCCCATGATGAACACGGAATTGTCCGCGCTGGACGACTCATCGAGCGGCACCAGGCGCTCGTCTTCGAGCACGAACCACGTGCCGTCCACCTGTACGACAGGCGTGACCGGGCCCACGAGTTCGACCCACCACACGATGCCCGAGAGGTCCAGCCCCGACGGCACCGCCTCTGGCGGCATGGGCTGGCCATCCATCCAGAGGCCGCCGTCGCGGATCTCAAACAGGCGGGAAGCCGGAGACATCTCGGCGCCCCGCGGCGCCTCGCCGACGAGCGACTGGCTACGGACCGGCATCGCCTCTGGCGTCTGCGCGTGCAACGGCGCGACCAGAACGAAGGCCAGAACGGCGAAGACAGAAGTGCGAATCATCGGCGGTCGGTAGAGGGCGTGCGGGTGCGTGCGAGAGCGCGTCCGAGTGGCGCTGACTCCCGAACGGCCTGGATACCGCGCGTCGTGCCCTGGCTTCCGCCAGAGGCTCCGTCGAAGGCCACCGCGGGCTCGTCCCATTCCAGGCCGCTGTTCTGCTCGCGCAGTTGCTGCAACCGGAGCGAAAGCAGACGTACGTCTTCGCCCGCTTCCCAGTCGGTCGTGGCCTCGGGCGCCGCATCGGCCTCTGCGACGAGAGCGGCAGCCTCTGGCGCACGAGAACGGGGCGCACGAGAACGAAGCGCAGGAGCGCTCGCTGCGACTTGCTGGCGTGCCGCCACCTCGAAGCCGTCGGCCGAAGGACCGCTCGGCGCCACGCGCTGCACAACAGGCCGGGGCGCTTGCACGGTCGCCAGAGGCTCAGGATCGGGTTGCGGCGCGATGGGCTCTGCGAACGTCTGCATGGGCGCAGGCGCAGGCGTCGTCTCCACGATATCCGCCGAGGCGACCATTTCCGTTTCGGGCGAGACGACACCGAGCCCGGGATCGAGCAGCGTAACCGCAGCGATGAGCGCGACCGCCAGCGTCGCGACGCCCGCCACGATGCCGCGCATCTTGCGCGGGCGCGCCGCCTGCACCGCGCCACGGTCCGAGGCTCGCCTCTGGCGAACCGCAGGGCTCGCGGGCTGAGCCGCCGCGATCGTCGTCACGCTAGAGGCTGCCGCAGCCGAGATCATCACCGCTTCGAGAGCCGCGGCGCTCGGGGAATACGTGGGAAGCGCGCCCAGCGCCTGCTTCGACTGCGCCAGAAGCCCGGCCTCTGGCGTATCGGACGTGCCATCACCGTAGGCGGCGTGGAGCGGTGCAAACGTCGCGTTCAGGGCCGCACCTTCGACGGCCGCAAGAGCCTCTGCATCGGGTGCGTAGTGCGGCAACGCGTCCAGCGCGCGAAGCGACTGGCGCAACAGCTCGGCCTCCACACCCGCGACCTCGCCCCCGCCAGAGGCCGCCAGCAGCGGCGCAAACGTGGCCTCTTGCGCCGCTACAAGCACCGCATCCATCGCCTCTGCCGACGGAGCGTAGACAGGAAGAGTCGCCAGCGCCGCTTCGGACTGCTCCGCGATGGCGTCTTCGACAGATGTGGTCGCAACGCCAGAGGCCTCGGGCGCTGCCGCGCGCGCCAGAACGGCCGCCAGAGCCTCTGGCGATGGGGCGTAGCTGGGAAGCGCCTCCAACGCGCGCAGCGACTGGGCGAGAACCGCGGCCTCGGGACCGGCGGACGCCTCGGGACCATCGAGCGCCTCGGCACCGCCAGAGGCAGCGTGGAGGGGTGCAAACGTGGCCTCGTGCGCGTGCGCTTCGACGGCGCGCTCGGCCTCTGGCGATGGGGCCGCAGCGGGAAGAGCATCGAGCGCGGCGACGGACTGCGCCAGAAGCGCGCCCTCGGCAGTGTGCTGCACCGGGCCAAGGCCACAGGCGCCACGGACGGCCGCGAGTGCGTCGAGCTCGGACGCCGCTGCGGCGGCGGCGGCGATCCGCGCGAGAACGGCGGCGTCGGGCTGCTCGCGCGGCAACGCGTCGAGAGCCTGGAGAGACTGGGCGAGAACCGCGGCTTCGACCGCTTCGGCGCCAGAGGCCTGCTCCGGAGTAAGCCCGGAAGGCGCTGGTACGCCAACGGCGCGGCGGATGACGGAGAGTCCGTCGGACATAACGTGGGGGAAGGAGTACCGAACGTGCGGAGGCGCGGGGGGCGGGTGGCTAGGCGGCAGGTTTCGTCTCTGCGGCCCGCGAGGCGGGGCGGGGCGCGCCGGGGAGACTTTCCGTCTGTACGTCATCGAACCACTCGGGGTCGAGGATCTTGCGGAGGTTGATAAGCGCGTAGCGCATCCGGCCGAGCGCGGTGTTGATCGACACGTCGGTGAGTTCGGCGATCTCGCGGAAGGTCAGTTCCGACTGGTGGCGCATGAGCACGACCTCGCGCTGCTCGGGCGGCAACTCATCGATGGCCATCTCGACTTCTTTCCAGAGATCAGCGCGGCCGAGCAGTGCTCCAGCATCTGGCGCATCGTCCGGCAGTCTGTCCCAGAACGACGCACCGGCGTCCTCATTGTCAACGCGGTCCACATCGCTCCACTTCTTGCGGCTGCGCAGGTGATCGAGCGCGGCGTTCCGCGCGATACGCATTACCCACGCGATCCACCGGTTCTGGCGCTCGTAGGCGCCGCGCCGCTTGTGCATCGCCTGAATCGCGCGAAAGAGCGTGTCCTGAAACAGGTCGTTCGCGATCTCGCGATCCCGCACCATTCCCACGAGGAATCCGAAGATCCTCTCTTTGTGGCGAGAGATGAGGATGGAGAAAGCTTGCTGGTCGCCGCGTTCGAGATACGAGGTGACCAACTGCTCGTCTGTGAGCTCGGGCATGGGGAGGGGACGCGCGCCGGGCACAACCGGGCCGGGCGGCAGCTTATTGTACGGAGACTCCTGCTACGCGTGGTGCCCGGTGGTGTGCCGGTCTCGCCAGAGGCGACTCTCCGCGCCCCGCGCCATTGCAAAAGCCTCTGGCGCCAGAGGCGCAGTACCCTAGGGGCACGCACCGGGGAGACCCCGAACATGGTTTCCTAACAAGGAAACAGGCATGTGTAGACGTATGATGCAGTGCCCCTCAACAGGCCCCCTTCTGCGGACCCGGTTGTCTGTGGGCGCTCACCTCCCTCGGGACGTGTGGCGCCTCCCCTCTTCAGACTTCTGCACACGCACCCTGGCAGCCCACGCTCCGCGCGATGGTCGCCTCACGGCCACCCCGGCCCGGACACCCTCATCGGTGTCCGGGCCCTTTTTTGTGCTCGCAGCCTCTGGCGCCAGAGGCCTCTGGCGTGACTAGGCCACCAGGTCGATGGCTTCTTTCAGGCGCGAGACCGGAATAAGCTTGATGCCCCTGGGCGCTTTGAGTCCGCGCATGTTCGCCTTGGGCAGCATCGCCGCCTCGAAGCCCATCTGCTTGGCTTCGGCCAGGCGCGCTTCCACGCGGCTGACCGCTCGGATCTCGCCGCCCAGTCCCACCTCGCCGAAGACCACCGTGCTGCTATCCAGCGGCACATCGCGGGCACTGCTCGCAATCGCGAGCGCCACGCCGAGGTCGACCGCGGGCTCGTCCAGACGGACGCCACCGGCCACGTTGACAAACACGTCGTGCTTGTCCATGCGGATGCCCTCTCGCTTTTCGAGGACGGCCAGAAGCACCTGCAGCTTTTTGGCGTCGAAGCCCGTCGTGGTGCGCTGCGGGTTGTTGTAGGACGTGCTCGCGACGAGCGCCTGCACTTCCACCAAGAGCGGGCGCGTGCCCTCGGTCGTGGCGACGACCGCGGAGCCGCTGGCGCCGAACTGGCGCTCGGCCAGGAACAGCGCGCTCGGGTTGCCGACCTCCACGAGTCCCTGCTCGCGCATCTCGAAGACGCCCATCTCGTGCGCCGGGCCAAAGCGGTTTTTGACCGCCCGAAGCACGCGGTAGGCGTGGTGCCGGTCGCCCTCGAAGTGCAGCACGGTATCCACCATGTGCTCCAGCACGCGCGGACCCGCGATCTGCCCACCTTTGGTCACGTGGCCCACGAGAAACGTCGTCGTGGGCAGCGACTTGGTCACCGCCAGAAGCGCGGCGGTGCTTTCGCGCACCTGCGTGACCGAGCCCGGCGCGCTCGTCAGGTCCGGCCGCCAGACCGTCTGGATGGAGTCGATGATCATCACCGCGGGCTGGTGCTCGTAGGCCGCGGCCACGATGGCTTCCACATTGGTTTCGGCGAACAGCAAGAGGCCGTCGGCGCTCACGCCCATGCGCTCGGCGCGGAGCTTGACCTGCTGCGGGCTTTCCTCGCCTGTGACGTAGAGCACCACCTCGCCTCTGGCGCCGAACTGCCGTCCCAGCTCGGTCATCAGTGTGGACTTGCCGATGCCCGGCTCACCCGCCACGAGCGTCAGGCCGCCCACCATCGCGCCGCCGCCCATCACGCGGTCCAGCTCGGCGACGCCGCTCACGAGCCGCGGCTTCTCGCTCATTTTCACGTCCGAGATCCGCTGCGGGCGTGTCTCGCCGTACGCCCCGCGCATCCGCGCGCCCGTGCTCACGCCGTTGCCGCTGCTTCCGCCAGAGGCTGCGCGCATCACTTTGGTCTTGACCTCTTGCGGCTGCACCTCTTCGACGAGCGTGTTCCACTCGCGGCAGCCGGGGCACTGCCCCTGCCAGCGGAGGGATTCGTGCGCGCATTCCTGGCACACGTAGCGGGTTTTGATCTTGGCCATGTCGGGGAGGGCGGCCGGAGTGGCCGGAAGGGGAAGGTGGGAGCCACGGTCTCGCCAGAGGCCTCTGGCGAACGTCTGCGCAGGCCGCGGCGGCCCGCAGCGCCAGAGGCAACGTGCGGCGCCAGAGGCGGTTCGTGAGGAGAAACCGCGCGCGCGCCGGTCTGTCAGACCCGCCGCGGAAGGCTCCGAGTACCTTTGCCCTGCCTCGGGCAGAGCCGAGGATACGCCGACCCACTGACACACGACCGTCACGTCCCAACGCGACACCTTGCCCCGCCTCTGGCGGGATGCTCCGTATGGAGAACGCCCCGCCCTCCCCCCGCTCGTTCTTCGGCCGGGTCTTCCTCCCGCTCGTGACCCGGCCCGCGCGAGCCATCGAAGGCATGGGTGCGTACGCGCTGCTGATCCTGCGCGCGTTCAACCTGCCGCGGGACCTCAGCCCCAAGCTGTACGTCCGCAACACGCTGACGCAGATGGTGCAGGTCGGCATCGAGTCGATTCCCATCGTGTCGCTCGCGACGGCGTTTACCGGCGCGGTGGTGGTGGTGCAGGCGATCTACCAGTTGGAGAACCCGCTGCTTCCGGCGACGCTCGTGGGCACGTTTGCGCAGCAGTCCATTCTGCTGGAGTTGGGCACGCTCGTGACGGCGTTCGTGCTGTGCGGCCGCGTGGGCGCGCGCATCGCGGCCGAACTGGGCACGATGCGCGTCAAAGAGCAGATCGACGCGCTAGAGGCGATGGGCATCAACAGCCTGAGCTACTTGGTGGTGCCGCGCGTACTGGCGGGCATCCTCATGTTTCCGATGCTCTACGTCGTCGCGTCGTCGGTCGGGATGCTTTCGGGAATGCTCGTCGCCGAGGCGTCGCCCGACCTCTCGGCAGGCATCTTTTGGGAAGGCGCCCGGCTGTACTTCAAGACGTACGACGTCTTCTTCGGCATGGTGAAGTCTCTCGTCTTCGGCTTCGCGATCACCAGCGTGGCGTGCTACACCGGCTACAACGCCGCGGGCGGCGCCGAGGGCGTGGGCGAGGCGACGACCCGCGCGACGGTCCTGGCGTGCGTCTTCGTTCTCGTGGCCGATTACGTCTGCGCGGCGCTGCTCTTATGAGGGACGGGTTCCGAGTGAGCTTCGCTGGCCTTGCGGCTCCGAGTTCTAGTTTGGATGCTGAGCGCAGCGGCGGTGGTCGCCTTTGGCGCCAGAGGCCCGCGCCTCTTGCCCGAGGTGCCGCATCTGTCCTGGCTCCCATGCAGCCTTTGGCGTCCCAGAGTCCTGCGGCGAGGATAGACCGCTCGTGCGTCTCTACGGATTCCTCCGCGCGCCTCTGGCGCCAGAGGCGTCTCGCGCGCTCCGCCAGAGGCCCCCTTGCCTCCTCCCCAGGCCCCCTTCGCCTCTCATGATCGAAGTCCGCGATCTCAAGAAAAGCTTTAGCGGTCGCCCGGTACTCCGGGGCGTCACGCTGGACATCCCGGAGGCCAGCACGACGTGCATTATCGGCCGCTCGGGCTCGGGCAAAAGCGTGCTGCTCAAGCACCTCGTGGGACTGCTCAAACCGGACGCCGGCCGCGTGATCGTGGACGGCGCGCCGCTGGACGACCTCTCCTACTCCGACCTCCGACGCGTGCGCCGCAAGTTCGGCGTTCTCTTTCAAGGCGGCGCCCTGTTCGACTCGATGACGGCCATCGAGAACGTCGAATTCCCGCTCCAGACCTTTACAGACCTTAACCCGCGCGAGACCCGGCGCCGGGCGCTGGAGTGCCTCGAACTCGTAGAGCTTCCTGACATGGGCAAAAAAGCTCCCAGCGAGCTTTCGGGCGGTCAGCAGAAGCGCGTCGCGCTGGCACGCGCGATCTCGATCGAGCCCGCGTATATCCTCTACGACGAGCCTACGTCTGGCCTCGACCCGGAGACGAGCCGCACCATCGACGAGCTCATCGAACGCCTGGGGCGCGAGCTGGGCACGACGAGCGTTGTGATCTCGCACGACATGCATTCTGTCCTCCGCATCGCGCACCACATCGCGTTCCTGCACGAAGGCACCATGCACTGGAGCGGCTCCGCCGACGACCTCCACGCCGCCACCGACCCGACGCTTCTCAGCTTCGTACGCGCCAACGAATACCAGATCGGCAAACCGTCTCTAACGGCGGGCACCACCCAGTCATGAGCAACGAACTCAAAGTCGGCCTCGCCGTCATTCTTGCCGCGGTCATCATGTACTTCGGCGTCCGCTTTCTCAAAGACCAGCCGCTTTTCGGCGGCGGCTACGATATCGTGGTCGTCTTCGACGACGCGCAAGGCCTCACGCCAGGGGCGCTCGTACGCCTGAATGGCGTCAAAGTGGGATCGGTTAACGGGGTCCGGCTCAGCCCCGACGCGCGCGAGGTGTTCATCGACATGGGTATCGACGGCGATGTGCAGATTCCGCGCGGCGTGCGCGTGGGCACGAGCGGCCTGAGCGCGCTGGGCGAGGTGAACATCGAGCTCTCGCCGCCAGAGGGAGGCGATGCGGGACGGCCTCTGGTAGCGGGTGACACCATCCGCGCGGTCTCCACGCCCGACCTGTTCGACCTGCTCGCGGGCGAGTCGACCGGCCTCACGGCCCGCGCCGATAGTGCGCTGTTCCGCGCCGTGAGCGTCTTTACCACGCTCGACGAAACGCTCGCCAACTCCGGCGACGACGTGACAGCGATTCTCGCGCAACTCCGCTTCCTCACGCAGACGGCTACGCAGACGCTGCTCAACGAGCGCGAGCGCGTGGGCGAAACCCTGGCCTCCTTCCAGCGCGCCGCAGGCAGCGCCGAGCGCCTCTCGTCGGATCTCTCGGCGCTGGGCACAGACCTCTCGAACGACGTGGCGGTCGACATCCGCGCGACGACGCAGACGCTGCGCCAGACCGTCGATGCCAACTCGGACTCGGTCTCTGTTACCGTCGCGCAGCTCAACAGCACGCTGCGCAACGCGGAGTCGGCGCTCGCGCAGCTTACCGTGCTCTCGACCAAGCTCGAAGCCACGCTCGCGCTCGCCGACACGGATTCGTCCTCGCTCGGCCTCCTCTTGCGCGACCCCTCGCTGTACTACAACGCCAACGCCGCTGCGGCCAGCCTTCAGCAACTGTTGCAGGATGTGCAGCGCGATCCCGGCCGCTACGCCAAGGAGCTCCGGCTCGTGGACGTGTTCTAGCCGCCAGAGGCGCGTCCCGCCAGAGGCCTCTGGCGCTGGTTCCGGGTTCCGGGTTCCGGGTAAAGCTGTTCTGTGCTCGCCTCTGGCGCCAGAGGCCAGGCCGTACGGCGCCGCGGAGACATTCTGCGCGATCACACGCCCCCCGCACAGCTCCCATGATCAGGGCGACGACAATTCCTGCAAAGGCAGTTCCGGGTGCTATGACCGAGGCCAGAGAGCCATCGCCTATCGGTCCCCACAGCGAGCTCAACAGCAAACACAGAGCAACCACGAGACCGACAGATGGCAAGGAGGCGATCGCGATTCGACGCACGGGCCGGTCCACGTTATCGCGCTCAGCCAGCCAGCCGAGACCCATGAATGGGATACCCAAACCGGTCAGCCAGACGGGGAGCCCGATGATCAGCGGAGACCACTCGGGGAGCAGGTAAGTCGTCACAGCGTCGGAAGTCCAAATCGAGACGACCGTCGTCAGGGCGACAGCGAGAACGAGTCTAGGGTACGAGGTCCAGATCATGTGAGCGTCTGTATCGCCTATCTCGCCCACTCGCTAAATCAGCGGCGGCATTTGATGTTGGTTGCAGACTAACTCGGCCTCCGGCGAGGGCGCGCACAAAAAAGCGCCGGTCCCCTCCCACAGGGACCGGCGCATAGGCTCGGCAGGCGGGGCGGCCGAGGCCGCCAGTGGACGGGCTCCGCCTGCCGAGCGGTCGAGGCCTCTGGCGCGCGCGGTGTGCGCCACCGCCAGAGGCGGGTCTTAGCGGACGACCGTGATCGTCTGCGTGGAGACACCGTTCTCACGTTGCAAGCGGACGAGGTAGGTGCCCGCCTGCAGGCTCTGGACAGGGAGCGCGAAGCGCGTCTCGCCCGCTGCCGTCTCGCCCGAGGCCAGCGTGGCGACCTCGCGGCCGAGCAGGTCGTGGACGGTCAGCGTGACGGCCTGCGCCCGGTCCAGCGTGACGGCGACCGTCGCGGCGCCAGAGGCGGGGTTGGGGAACGCGCGGAGCGCGGAGGCCGATGCCTCTGGCGTCTCCTCCGTATCCACGATCACGTTGCTGCTGAAGTAGAGCATCTGGCCCAGCGCGGTCCAGCCTGCGGCCCAGAAGGCGCCCTGGTCGGTGGCGGGGAACGCGCCTTTGTAGCTCACCTGCGTGAAGAACCCGTCGCCGTTCAGACGTGCGAGCCCGAAGTCTGCGCCGCTAGAGGCGGCGGAACCAGCGCGAGGGCGCGGGTCGAGAACGCCGTCCTGGTCGCGGGAGTCGTCTCCGTCGCTGCTGCCGTCTACGACGCCGACGAGACCGGGGTTGACGAACTGGTTTCGAGCGGCGATGGCCGTTTCCAGATCCGCGTTGTCACCCCGCACGATCGCAGCGACGGTGTTACCCGTGCTGAAATCGAAGAAGATGTTGTTGCGGATGTCGAGTTCGTCGTCAAAGAAGTTCTGCTCGGTGCTCGTCGTGCGGTCCGTCTGGTCCGGCGCCGTTGCCTCCAGGTCGATTCCGCCGTTGCTCGTCTGGAACTGCGTAAAGACGGAGTTATAGATGAAGCCGCCCGTGTTCTCGCGGAGCTTGAGCGTGGGGCCGCCAGCGTCCGAGCCGCCTGGGGTGCTCCCAAGGCCGGAGCCTACGCACGTCAGGTTGGACACGACCGGGCTGGACATCGGCGTAGCCGTGAACGGGCTCGCAGATCCGTCGCCCTCGATGCACCGGCCTACGTCGCCGGACTCGTCCTTGAGCGAGAACACGAACTGGAGCTTGCCGGTGAAGCCGGTATCCCAGTCGATGTCGTCGTCGCCGCTGAAGGCCGCGACGAGGTACTTCGCGTTGACGGTCCCGCCGAAGAACTCGAAGGAGTCGTCCGAGTTGGCGAACACCTCGATGTACTCCAGCGTCGTGCCGCGTCCGACCGCGCCGAGCGTGAGGCCGTTGATCTCCTCGTCCGGCCGCTGCGTAAAGCCCGCGTGGCGGATCGAGACATACCGCATCACGCCCGAGTTGTCCTCGTCGTCAGCGGGGAAGGTGGCGTCGGGACCGTACGTCGTCCGCTCGCTCGCGTCAATGCCCTCGATGGTGCGGGCGCCACGGTTGTTCGTCGCGTTTCCCAGGATGACCACGCCGCCCCAGAGGCCGCGGAAGTCGGAGCCCTCGTTGGTATCGAAGGGGTCGCTCACGTCGTCGGCCTCGGCGGTGAAGATGACCGGAGCAGTGGCGGTACCGGTCGCGTTGATCATGCCACCGCGCTGTACAACGAGGACGCTTGCGTTGCCTCGACCAGCCGTCGGGGTCTGACGTCCCTTGAGGATCGTGCCTGCCGGGATGTTCAGCGTGGCGCCGTTGTCCACGTAAACCTCCCCGTCGATGAGGTACACCGTGCTGGCGTTGAGAGTCAGCGAGCCGGAGATGATGCCCGGAAGCGTTTCGGTGGGCGTCTGCGCCTGGGAAGGCAACGCGAGGAGCAGGCCGAGAGCGGCCGCGGCGAGAGTAGCGGAGAGTCGCATGGGAGTTGGATAGAGAGGGTGGGTCCCCGGGTGCACCCGCACCCGGGGAAAGGGTCAGAGGCCGACGCCAGAGGCGCCGAGGCTGGGCGCCGCGGGGACGGCAGGAGAGCCGCCGCCGAAGCGGGGGCTAAAGCTCAGGCCGAAGGAGAACGAGGTACCCCGGTCGTACGACTGGTAGATCGCATCCCCTCCGCCGATCGCGGCGAGCGTGGAGGTCGGGAAATCGTAGATCTGCTTGACGCCCTGGGCGAAGATGTTCTTGACGGAGAGCTTGACCTTGAACTGGTCGAAGACCCGCTGGCTCGCCACGAAGTCGAGCTGAGGGCTCGGGTCCTCGAACACGTCCGGCACGCCGACGCGCGAGAGGCGCCGCCCGAAGAGGTTGAAGTAGAGCCCTGCGTTGGTGTCCGCGCCGTCGTAGCTCAGGTCGAGGTTGACGAGGTAAGGGCTCTGGCCCTGCAGCGCGCGCGTGTCGCTCGCGTCGGCGTTGATCATGCGGCGCTCGAGGAGTTCAGCCTCGGCGATGGTGATCCGCGAGCGGGTGAAGGTGACGTTTCCACCGAGGGAGAGGCCGCTGGCGAACCCGCTCTCAAAGGGGCCGCCGAGGGCGCTCAGCCTCTGGCGAAGCTCCATCTCCGCGCCGAAGAGCGTGGCGTTGTCGACATTCTCGTAGCCCTGAAAGTTGTTCTCCAGGTCCAGGATCACGCGCTCGATGGGCCGGTCGAGGTACTTGTAGTAGCCGCTGACCGCGATGATGGAGCCGGGCGTGTTGAACCACTCGTACCGAAGGTCGAGGTTCGTGATCAGCGTCCGGTCGAGGTTGATGTTGCCCTGCACCTGGCCGCTCGTCGAGAACTCGAAGGACTGGAACGGAGCGATCTCGCGGAACGTCGGCCGCGCGAGCGTCCGCGTGGCGGCGGCGCGGAGGTTGACGTTGTCCGTCAGCGCGTACACCACGTTCAGGGCCGGGAGAATGTCCGTCTGCTGGATGGAGCCGCTCAGCGCGGGGTCCTCCGCGTTGACGGGCTCCCCGGTGAGCCGGTTCACGACGTCGATCGTGAGGTCCGTCGTCTCCACGCGGGCGCCGCCGATGAGGCGGAGCGCGCCGAGTGGGACTTCGACCATGCCGTAGCCCGCGACGACGCCCAGACCGCCGTTGTACTGGTTCTGCGTCTGCGTGTTGTCCACCAGCCGGTTGCCGAGGACGTAGCGCGAGCGCTGCTGCGGATCCTGAGGGTTTGGCGCGATGACGTTGACGATCCCGCTGTTCTCCGGGCTGAAGAACGCGTTGACGCCAGCGGCGTCCTCACTTTCAAGGGCCAAGCCTTCGGAGTTGACCTCGAAGCGGCGCTCTCGGAACTCGCGTCCTGTAGTCTCATAGAGCCCACCGATCTTGATCTGAACGGGCAACCCTCCGAGCGCCCGCGAGGGCAGCGTGAGGTCAAGCCCGAGGCTGCCGAGGTCCTCCGTGGTCTCGCGGAAGAAGTGGAGCGTGTTGCTCAGCGAGGCGCCACCGATCAGGAGTTGGCTGCCGTTGTCCGCGTTGGCGAAGAACCGGAGGTCGGGCTCGTTGATCTGCGTCGTGGAGTAATTGCCGCGCCACTCCGCTTCCAGGCCTGCAAGCGCGGGAATCTGGTGGCGGCCGCGGAGCTGCGCCGAGCCCAGTTCGCGCTCGGTGTAGCCCACCACGCGGTCCGTGACGGTGATGTCATCGCCCACGCCTCCGATCGGGATGGGCGCGAGACCGGAGATGAAGCGGGCCTCGCTCTCGGCACTCCGCGAGAACAGCGTGTTGAGGCCGATCTCGTTGCGCTCGCCGAGCCGGTAGGCCACGTTGGCGATGCCGCCCAGACTGGACGAAACCGTCGAGCGCTGGTCGGTGCGGAGCTGCCGCAGGCGCGGGGCCGCGTCCGGCCCTGCGGTGTCGAAGCGGCCAACGGTCCCGTTGTCGTACGAGCCGACGCCGCGGTCGAGCGTAGCGCCAACGATGAAGCCGAGGTCGTTGCCGAAGAGCGAGAACCGGTTGCCGAAGGACGCCGACCCGCTCACGTTGGGAGCCGCCGTGCCAGCCTCTGGCGCGACGCTGCGCGCGCCGAAAAAGTCTACGAGCGCCTCGTTGGCAGCAATCGTTCTCAGATTGGCCTGGCCTGCGGGCGTGTCCGGATTGAAAATGGTCAGCCCCGACACGTCGGGGAACGTGGCGCCATCCTGGAGCGCGTCGGGAAGGCCGAGCGTGGAGGCGGTGCCGACGTAGGAGATGTTGGAGGCGCCGTCGATGAGGATCGCGTCCCCGGGGGCCACCTGCGTGGAGAGCCCGGACGAGAACGAGAGCGAGCTCGTCATGCGCTCCGGGAACGCGCGCGTGTTGATGTCCACCAGGCCGCCGGAGAAGCTGCCGGGCTTGTCCGGCGTGAAGGTCTTCAGCGTGATGATGTTCTCCAGGAAGTCGCTCGGGAAGAGGTCGAACTGGACCGCGCGCCGGTCGGGGTCGGCGGTGGGCAGCGTGGCGCCGTTGAGTTGCGTGTTGGCGTAGCGGTCGCCGAGCCCGCGCACGAACACGTAGCGCCCGCCCTGGACACTCGCGCCGGTCACGCGCTCCATCGCGTCGCTGGCGTCGGAGCTGCCGCTCTGCGAGATGGCTTCGGCCGAGATCGCGTCCGAGACCTGCGCCGCGCGGGCACGCAGACGCAAGAGGCCGACTTCGCTGTTGGTCGCGATGATGGCTTCGGCGGTGACGGTCACGGTCTCCAACTCGTCCGAGGTGAGCTGCACGTTGATCGTTGTCGTCTGGCCCGCGGTGATCTGCACGCCGGTGACGGTCTGATCGACCAAGCCCGCGAAGGAGTACTGCACGTCGTAGCTGCCCGCGGGCAGGCCGGTGATGCGGTAGTTGCCGTCCAGGTCGGTTGCGCCGCCGCGCTCCAGCGACGCGATAAAGACGTTGGCGCCGATCAGCGTCTCGCCAGACTCGGCGTCGACGACGGTGCCACTCAGGATGCCGGTGGCCTGGGCGTGGGCGCCAGAGGCGCCGAGAAGTGCTGCGGCGAGCAGACAGAGTGTGAGAAACAGGCGCATGAGTGGGAGTGTGGGAGTGCGCGAAAAGTGGCGCCGCAGCAGGTGGGAAATCGCTGGGGTGCCCGTCCGCTCTCACACTAGCGCGATTCCGCTACGGAGCGGTTACGACCCCGTTACCGCGCCGTTACCGCGTCGTTACCGGTCTGTCACGCCAGTGTTACGGCTGGCCTCTGGCGCGCCCATGCGCCCATTCTCTCACCCTTCACGCCGTCGCCAGAGGCCAGGCGCTCGCCTCTGGCGGACTGCCCTGCCTCCAACCGGCACACGCCTGCCCCGCCTCTGGCGCGCACGCCTGAACCTTTCCGACGCTCGCCGCGTCCATCGCGGATGCCTGTTGCACCAAACGATTCAGACGACGACGCCTCCGCCGCTTCTGACGACGCGGACGAATCTTCTGGCGCCAGAGGCCTGGCTGGGCTCGGATTGGGATCAGCGCCACGGGCGGGGGCAACGCTAGGGGCGCTGTGGCTCCTCGTGTTCACAGCGGCGAGCCAGACGATCATCATCACACCCATCTTGCCGGTGATTGGCGAGGCGCTGGGCGTCGGGGACTCGATGCTGGGATCGCTTTTGCCCGCGTACTCGTGGGCGCTCGCGGCGGCGGCGCTCATCATGGGGCCTATCTCCGACCGCATTGGGCGGCGGCGTGTGCTTCTCATCGGCTCGGGCGCGCTGGCGGGGGCGCTCCTGTTGCACAGCTTGGTCGGTTCGTTCACAGGACTCATGGGCGCGCGCGTGCTGGCGGGCGCGTGCGGCGGGATGCTTTCGGGCGCAGCCGTGAGCTACGTCGGCGATGCGGTGCCGTACTCGCGGCGCGGCTGGGCCACAGGCGTTGTCATGAGCGGCGTACCGGTCGGGCTCGTGTTCGGCGTGCCCATCGGGCGTGTGCTGGCGGCGGGTCTGGGCTTTCGCGTCCCGTTCGTCGTGTTCGCGATCCTCATGGGCCTCACGTTTTTGCTCGTGCTCGCGGTCGTGCCGCAGCCCAAGGTGAAGCTGGACGAGAGCCGCTTGGACCTTCCGGCGTTTCTCGCGGGCTACGCGAGCCTCTTGCGCTCGGGCGACAACCGCGCGGCGGCCGTCACCTATTTTCTGATGTACCTCGGGCTGGGGCTGCTCATCGCGTACCTGCCCATCTGGATCTCGGCCACGCAGCCGCTCGGCGTGTCGCTCTTCGGCGAGCCTCTGGCGGTGTTCGGGTTGCCCATCGACTTTATCGCGACGCTGTTTTCAGTCGGCGGTCTGGCGAGCGTGCTTATCGGCCCGTGGGCGGGCGGGCTCTCGGACCGCGCGGGTCGCAAACCGATAATCCTCGTGTCGTGCATCGGGCTCGGGCTGGTCACGCTCGCGCTGACGTTTGTCGTGCAGGAGTCGCGGTGGGTGCTCTACCCTATCTATATCGCCATCATGGGCTTTTTCGCGCTCCGCGCCAGTCCGCTCCAGGCGCTCCTGACCGCCCTCGTGCCCGGGCGCCAGAGGGGCACGCTGATGTCGCTCGTGATCGCTGTCGGGCAGATCGGGACGGGCATGGGCGGCATCGTGGCGGGCGTGCTCTACGGCTCGTGGGGGTTTCGCTCGGTCACGTTCGCCTCCGCCGCCACGGTCGTTCTTCTGGCGTGGGTGGTGTGGCGCTACCTCCCAGAGCCCACAGGCCAGGCCGTCGAAGCCATCGCGACCGAACCCGTAACGGCCTGAGCCTCTGACGCGGAATCTTCCGGCGCATTCGCCTCTGGCGCGAGAGCCCAGGCATGTCGCCAGAGGCCCAGCGTCAGGCCTCACGCTTGCTGGCTGTCGAGAGGACGAGCGGGAGGTCGTCGGCGCGCGAGACGGTGACGTCGGCACCTGCGCCCAGCAAGACCGAGGCGTGCGTACGCACGTCGTGGCCCGGCGGCACCACGCCAATGGCGCGCACGCCCGCGGCCCGCGCCGCGCGGATATCGTCCACCGTATCGCCCGCCATCGCTGCCGCCTCTGGCGCGACGCCCAGGGCGTCCAGCGCGAGCGTGACGGCGAACGGGTCGGGCTTGCCGCGCTCGCCCTGCGTTTCCATCCCGATCACGAGCGGGATCAGGTGAGCCCAACCAAAGTGCTCCAGTGTCCAGTGCGCGTCGGCTTCGACGCGGCCGGTGACGAGCGCGAGCTTGGCGCCAGAGGCCAGCGTTTCGAGCGTCGCGGTGGTGATGGCGGGAGTTTCCTCGCGGATCAGTCCGTCGTAGTCCGTGCCGCGGTAGCGTTGCTCGAATTGCTGCACCACGTCGTCATAGGGCACATCGTGGCCCGCATCTTCCAGCAGGGAGTGCGTGAGCACCCAGTCGTTGTTAAACCCGCCCTGGTCTTTCTTGGCCTGCGTGGCACCTGCCGCCAGAGGCGTGCCCGCGAAGTGCGCGAACGTCTCCGCGATGGCGCGGCGGTACGAGCCGCTCACGTCCACCAGGACTCCGTCCATGTCGAGAAGTACTGCCTCCATTGGTGTCGTCGTGGTGGGCGCAGCCTCTGGTTGCGTGCTGTGAGTGCAGCCTCTGGCGCCAGAGGCGCGCGAGGTCAGGCGAGAAACGCGTCGTTGCTCTTGGTGGCGCGCATTTCGGTGAGAAGCGTTTGCATCGCCTCGGTGGGTTCCATATCGGCAAGCCTCTGGCGAAGTGCGGCGATGCTCCGGAGGCGCTCGGGAGAGAGCAGCATTTCGTCGCGCCGGGTGCCGGAGCGGAGCAGGTCGATGGCGGGATAGATCCGCCGGTCTGCGAGGTCGCGCGTCAGGAACAGCTCCATGTTGCCGGTCCCCTTGAACTCCTCGAAGATGGCCTCGTCCAAGCCGCTACCCGTGTCGACAAGCGCCGTGCCGATCACGGTCAGCGAGCCGCCTTCTTCGACGGCGCGGGCAGCGCCGAACAGACGCTTGGGTCCCCGCAATGCGCTCGAATCCATCGCGCCAGAGGCCGTGCGTGCGCCTTCGGCTTCGGTCGCGATGGTGTTGTGCGCGCGGGCGAGCCGGGTGATGGAGTCCACCAGCACGATCACGTCCTGCCCAGCCTCCACGAGACGCTTGGCTTTTTCGAGCACCAGGTCTGCGATGTGCACCTGCCGCTCCGGGTCGTCATCGAACGTGCTCGCGATGACCTCGCCGCGGATGGACCGCTGAAAATCCGTCACCTCCTCGGGACGCTCGTCGATGAGCAGCACGATGAGGTACGCGTCTCCGTGGTTGGCCTCGATGGCCTGCGCCATTTTCTGGAGCAGCATCGTCTTGCCCGACTTGGGCTGCGCCACGATGAGCCCGCGCTGCCCCTTGCCGATGGGCGCGAAGAGATCGACCACGCGCATCATCAGCTCGTCGCCAGAGGTCTCCAGGCGGAGCTGGCTGTCGGGATAGGCGGGCGTGAGGTAGTCGTAGCCGGTGCGCTCGGAAAACGCCTCTGGCGACTTGCCATTGATCGTGTTGACGCGAAGCAGCGCGAAAAACCGCTCGCCCTCTTTGGGCGGCCGGATCTGTCCATCCAGCGTGTCGCCGATGCGCAGCGAGAAGCGCTTGATCTGGCTCGGGCTGACGTAGATATCGTCTGGCGAGGGCAGGTAGCTGTACTCCGCCGAGCGGAGAAAGCCGTAGCCGTCGGGCAGGATTTCCAGAATGCCGACTTTTCTGGCGAGCCCTTCGAGCGTGATCCGCTGCGGGTCGTAGCCCTGCATGTACTCGGGCCAGTCGGGCGAGATGGGCAGCCTCTGGCGTGGCGCGCGGCGGCGGCGCGGGCGTTCCGCTTCGCGCTCGGCAGCGCGATCTCGAAGCGTCTCTCGCGGGATGCGCGGACTTGTGAGATCCAGGGCCTCGCCTGCGCGAGGCGGCCGGTCTCCGGCACGGTCGGGCGTTTCCGAGTCGGCGTCGGCTTGCGCTTCCAGAATCTTGTAGATCAGATCCTGGCGGCTGCAGTCTGTGGCATCGCGAAGTCCAAGGCCGCCAGCTATGTCGTGCAGCTCGGAATTCCGCTTTTGCTGAAGAGCGGCGATGGTCATGAGTGGAAGGGCTACGCAGCGTGATGCCAGCAGCGCGAAATCAGAAGAGGGGCAAGACGCTCGGCGGGAGAGGGGCAGGTAGCCGAGCGCTAGGGGAATCCCTGATACATACTCAGGTGTTCAAGGATCCATGCTTTAACTCGTGCCAGTACCGGAGGTTCACCCTGCGTCTAGAACGGCCGCCACGGTCACGTGCGATCCCGTAACGAGCAGCCGGTCTTCGCCCCCCGCTTCGCGCCCAAACCGCGCGAGGCCTTCCGCTACGCTCTCGACAGCCTGCACGTCGGCGCCTCTGGCGCGCAGGCGTGCCGCCAGAGGCTCGGCGCCGAGACCGCGGTCGGTGGCTAGGCCGAGTGCGAGCACACCCGCGGAGCGGGCGGCGAGCAGGTCACCGAGTGCGTCCACGTCTTTGTCCGCCATCGCGCCGACGAGCGCCCACAGGCGCGCGCCAGAGGCCACCGGCACGGCGTCCAGCGCAGCACGCCAGCCGTCAGGATTGTGCGCTACGTCCAGCGTCACGCGCGGGTCGCGCTCCCACACCTCGCCACGGCCGCGCAGACCCGAAAGCCGCACGACATCGCGCAAGCCTCTGGCGGCAGTCTGGGGCGTGAACCCGTCGCCCGCCAGAGGCGCGACGGCGACCTCGGCGGCGCGAAGCGCGAGCGCGGCGTTGGCGGCCTGGTGCGGCCCGGCGAGGCCAAGCCGGAGCGCGCCGTAGGTGGCCTCGGGCGTCTCGAACGTGAGCGAGGCACGCGCGACGCCCGAGGCGACGACTTGGACGGTTTCGCGGACGGCCTCTGGCGCGGCGCCGCGGCGGCGCGCTTCGGTTTCGAGAGCGTCGCGAGTGGAACCGGGCGGAAGCGTGTGCAGAAACGGGACGCCGGGCTTCGCGATGCCCGCTTTTTCGCGCGCGATGGCCTCTGGCGTGTCGCCCAGCAGCTCGGTGTGGTCCAGCCCGATGTGCGTCACGAGCGCCGCCAGAGGCTCGACCACGTTGGTCGCGTCCAGCCGCCCGCCCAGGCCCACTTCGATGACCGCCAGGTCGAGCTCGCGCTCGCGGAAGTAGAGCAGGCTCAGCGCGACGGTCGCCTCGAAAAAGCTAGGGCCAATCTCGCGCATCGCCTGCGCATACCGCTTCACTGCGGCCTCTAGCCACTCGCCAGAGGCGGGCTCGCCGTTCACGCGCATCCGCTCGCGCAGGTGCAAGAGGTGCGGCGACGTGTGCAGCCCCACGCGCAGGCCGCTGGCGCTCGCGATGGACGCGACAAACGAGGCCGTGCTTCCTTTGCCGTTGGTGCCCGCGACGTGGACGACAGGCATGCCGACGTGTGGATCTCCCATCGCGGCCAACAGCGCGCGCACGCGGTCGAGCCCGGGCGCGTAGGCGCTCGCGCCCGCTTCGGCAAAGCGCGGGAGGGCGAGCAGGAACGCCTCGGCACTCACGCGAGGCGCTCGATGCGGCGCGCGTCGCCGCCGCCGTGGCTCAGGTGCAGGCGGATGGCCTCTGGCGGCAGACGGTCTGCGGCGCGCTCGGGCCACTCGATGATGGTGATGGCGTCGAGGTCGCTCAGCATCTCGTCCAGACCGATGCCGTCCAGTTCGGCGTCGCGCTCGATGCGGTAGAGGTCGAGGTGACGCAGCGGCGGGTCCGTCGCGTACTCCTGCACGAGCGTAAACGTGGGCGAGGTCACGTCGTCCGGGTGCGCGCCCAGGCCTCTGGCGACGCCTTTGGCGAGGTGCGTTTTGCCCGCGCCCAGGTCGCCGGTCAGCGCGACGACATCGCCGGGCTGGAGCGTCGCGGCGAGTTGCGCGCCCAGGTCCAGCGTCTCGCCGACGGTGGCGGTCGTGGCGGGAAAGAGAGAGTCCACGGGTGCGGGGGCTTTTCGCTCGCCTCTGGCGCCAGAGGCGAGCGGTGGATCGTGAGCCGTCGCGCGGCTCAGCGCCAGAGGCTAAAAATCGAGCGTCTCGCCCGGTGCCATTTTCTGCGCCTTCAGGCCTGCGCTCGTCATCTTGCGCACGAAGTCGTCGGGCTCGCCGGTGAGGAACGGAAGCGTGCCCCAGTGCAGCGGAACGGTGAGTTTGGGCTTGAGCATCTGCGCCGCCCGCACGGCGTCGTCCGGCCCCATCGTGAGCACGTCGCCGATGGGCAGAAACGCGAGGTCGATGTCAAAGCGCTCGCCGATCTCCTCCATCTCGCGAAAGACGGCCGTGTCGCCTGCGTGGTAGATCGTCTTGCCGCCAGTCTCTACGACGAAGCCTCCCGCCAGGCCACCGTACGTGCCGTCCTCGAAGGACGACGAGTGGCGCGCGTAGGTGTTGGTCACGCGGCCCCAGCCCAAGTCTGCTGTGCCGCCGGTGTTCATCGGCTGGACGGCTTTGTGATCCATCTGCTTCTGCACGTAGACCATGATCTCGAACTGGCAGACGAGCGTCGCGCCGGTCCGCGCCAGGATCGACTCGGTGTCGCCGTAGTGGTCGAAGTGCGCGTGCGTGAGCAGCAGCGCGTCCGGTGAGAGGTCTTCGGCGGTGACGACGCCATCGGTGTGCGGGTTGCCCGAGATAAAGGGGTCGAACAGCAGCGTCGCGTCCCCGGTGTCGATCTGGACAGCGGAGTGGCCGTAGTAGGTGGCGGTCATGGGGCGTTGGGGTGTGTGCCGGTTCTACGCCCTTCTCCCCCGCCCCGGTTCTGCGCCGCTAGAGGCCTCTGGCGAAAGCGCAGGTCTCTCATCAGCAATCGTCCCGCCAGAGGCGGCCTCTGGCGGGGGCCGGACTGGCTAGAACGGCCGCGGCGGCTGGGCCGGACGCGAGGCGCCGTCGCCGCCCGCGCGGCCTCTGGCGTCCGGGCGGTTCTGACCGCCCACGCGGCGGATGACCTGCTTCTGGCCCGCCTGCGGGCGGTTGCCGCTGCGTGACTCGTCGCGGGAGCCTCCGCGCGCATCGCCAGAGGCAGGGCCCTGCTGCGGACGCTCAGGACGAGCCGCTGGCGCCGGGCGCTGCGGGCGCGACTGCGTCTCGCGGCTCTCTTGTGGTCTGCTTCCGCCGGAGGCGTCGCGCTGAGGTGCGCTCTGCCGTGGCGCGCTGGCGCGGGGCGCGGCGTTCTGTTGTGCGTTGCCCTGGGACGGCGACCCGCCAGAGGCGCGGCCGTTGCCGGGCAGGTACTCGCGCGGGATGCGCGGCGTCTGTGCAAAGCGGCCGCGCTCGTCGAGCGGCACCCACTGGCTGGGCAGCTTGTACAGGTAGCGCCCGATGCCGAGCGCGGCGCCGGTGCGCTTCATCGCGTTCGAGAGCCCGCCCTTGACGGCCTCCACGTCGGTGTTGTCCGCGCCGTCCTCGCGCCACGCCCACTCGGCAGCGCCCGCTTCGTCGACCTCGCCGGTCTTGAAGTAGATGCGGCAGATCACGCCGCCGTCGGGACCGGCGCGGAACTCGTTTTTCCAGCCGCCGGGCGTGAACACCTCGTCTAGGCGCTCTTGCACGGCACGGGCAGTGATGTAGGCCATCGCGAGGCCTTTCTTCTTGTCGCGCGTGGTGGCGCCGGGTTTCCACTCCACGTCGTCGGGCGCGAAGGGGGCGGAGAGTTGGGTCCAGTCGATGGTCATAGCGCGAGAGGCAGGTTTTCCCAAAGATCAAGGCCTCTGGCGCCAGCCGTTTGTCATACCCCGTCTGGGGAATTGAAGACTGGCGACTGGAAGACGCGCGGGTTCAGCCTCTGGCGCCAGAGGCTACTTCCCGTTCTCCCCAGGCCGTCATCCCGACAGAGCTTGCGACGAGGGATCTCCCACGCACGGCTGATTTCGCGGTCTCACCAGAGGCGTTGGCCCGGCGCCAGAGGACCAGACCGCCAGAGGCTCAGGCGGTCCGCTCGGGAGCCCGGCGCATGGACGGGTTGCCACCCGCGCGGGGCAGGGCACCGGGCGCGTCGCTGGTGCGGCAGCGCGGCGTCTCCGCCTCTGGCGCGGGCAGCGCGACGGTAAAGGTGGAACCGGTGCCCTGCTCGCTGACCACGTCGATGCGGCCACCCATCGCGCGGACCAGGCCGCTAGCGATGGCGAGGCCCAGGCCAGAACCCTGGAAGGTGCGGTTGACGCGGTGATCCTCTTGCGCGAACGGCTCGAACAAACCGTCCACGAACTCCTCTCCGATCCCGACGCCGGTGTCGGCGACTTCCAGGCGCACCTCCTCAGCATCCATCCGGACGCGGACGGTGACGCCGCCACTGGTGGTGAACTTGATGGCGTTGGCGAGCAGCCCGTCCACGACCTGCTCCAGGCGCGACGGGTCGCCTTTGATGACGGCCTCGCCAGAGGCACGCACGAGCGTGAACGAGAGCCCCTTGGCTTCAGCCTCTGGCGCATGCCGCAGAGCGACGCCCGCGACGAGCGCGTCGAGATCGAGCGTCTGCGAGGCGAGTGTGATCGCGTCGGTTTCGAGGCGCGAGAGGTCGAGCAGGTTGGAGACGAGGCGCAGTGCGCGCTCGGTGGCCTCGGCGATGGTGCGGGCAAACTCCGGGATCTCGGGCGGTGCGCCGTCGAGCGCGAGCACTTCCTCTTCCAGCATCTCGGCAAAGCCGCGAATGGCACCGAGGGGCGTGCGCAGTTCGTGGCTCATCGTGCGGAGAAAGGCCATGCGCGTGCTCGCGGCGCGCTCGGCCACGCGGCGGGCGCGCACGAGTGTCGTCTCGGCGTCTTTGCGCTCGGTCACGTCCGAGAGGATGCCACCGACGGCGAAGCGCCCGGCAGCGTCCAGGTTAGGCGTGGCGCGCTCGCTCACCCAGCGCACGGAGCCGTCGGCGAGTCGCAAGCGGTAGTCCAGGCGGCTGGGCTCGCCCGCGCGAAGGCGCTCGTCGTGCGAGGCGAACGACTCGGCATCGGCATCGTCGACGATGGCTTCCCAACTCACCTCGTCGTCCACGAGCAGGCGCGGCGCGACGCCCGCCATCGCTTCGATCTGTGGGGTCACGAACGCATAGCGGCGCTCGCCGTCCTCGTCGTAGGCGAACGTGAACAGCGCGTCCTCCAAGTCGGCGACGGTGCGTTGAAACCGCGCCTCCGCCTCGGTCCACGCCCAGAGCGTGCTGAACAGCGCCGCCAGCCGAGCGGCACTCGCGCGCATCACAGCATCGGCTCCTCCCGCCACGACGAAGATGCCCTGCGCGGCGCCCTCGAACGGCACTCGCAGCGCGGCATCGGTCCCGAGGACGGCGAGCAAATCGCCGTGCGCCTCTGGCGGGACGGCCGTGGGCTGTGCGGTGTTGAACGCATCCGCCAGAGGCATCTCGACCGGAGCGGGCGTGCCTGCGGGCCACGTCGCGCAGCGCACCAGCACGCCATCACCGGCCACGTACGCGATGGCGGGCAGGCCGCCGAGCGCCTCGCTCAGTTGTCGCACGCCTGCTTCGAGAAGCACGAGCGGATCTGGGCGCGCGAGCGCGACGCTTCTCAGGTCGGCTTCGGCCTGCTCCACGCGCAGTTGGAGGTCAAGCGCGGCGAGCAGGTCGGGGATGTCGGGCGAGACGAGGGGAGCCATGTCCAATCGAGCGGTTTGCCGAGGTATCGGCAGGTCGGCGCACGGAGTAAGCCCCTGGCGGGGTTGAAGCTGGAGCCAACACGGCCTCTGGCGCCAGAGGCTGTTCCGCCGACGCCAGAGGCGAAGGATCGCGAGCCTCTGGCGCACGCGTCAGGCGCTTTCCGTTGCGCCTCGCCGCTCCCACGGCACAATGGTGCTGAGCCATACCCCGCCCGCGACGATCTGAAGGCCCGCGAGCACCATGACCGTCGTGCGCAGCGGCGCGCCCCACTCCAGCGCGAGGCTGGCCGCGAGCGTAGAGGCGCTTTCGACGAGCGCGAGCATGAGCCAGTCGGCCGTGAACACGCGGCCACGGAAGCGGTCCTCGGCGCGCATCTGCAAGAGCGTGGTCGAGAGCACCCAGTTGGCGCCAGAGGCCGCGTGCGCGAACACGACCATCGCGAGCAGCACGAACGCGCTCGCGCCCGGCTCCCACGAGAGCGTGCCGATGGTGAAGTAGCCCGCGCCGCAGACCGCCATGCACACGCCCAGGACGGGGAACCACCGCGCCGAGTCGCGGAAGACCGCCCGCGCGAGGATGGGGCCCAGGCCCGTGCCCAAGCCTCTGGCGGCAAACAGAAGGCCGATTCCCGTCGTGCCCGCGCTCGGAAACAGGCGGTCGCCGATGAGCGCGAGGCAGAGCATGAGGCCGCCGCCGCCGAGCGCCCAGAATGTCTTGGCGAGCGCCGGGCGCAACACGGGCGGGTTCTCGCGGAGGTAGCGAACCCCGTCGGCCGACTGCCGCCATGCTTGGGCGAGGATGCTTCCACCCCCAGCCTCGGCGCGCTCCTGCGGAATCCGCATGCCCCAGATAAACACTGCGCTCACGAGGTAGGTGAACGCGTCGAAGAGGAAGACCGCATCGGTCCCGAAGAGGTCCACCGCCGGGCCGCCCGCCGCCGCGCCCAACGCGAGCATGACGGACCACGAGGCGGAAAGAAGCGCGTTGGCGGTCAGCAGTTCGCCTTTGCCCGTGATGTTGGGCAGCGTCGCGCTTTTGGCCGGGCCGAACGCGGCACTGACGGCGATTTGGCAGAACGCGAGCGTGTACAGCAGCCACATGTCGCCGGGCTCGCGCACGAGCAGAAAGCCCAGCACGATGGCAGCACGCAGCAGATCCGCCACGATCATGACGTGCTTGCGGTCAAACCGGTCAACCAGTGCCGCCGCGACCGGCGCGGCCAGCGCCAGAGGCAACAGCTTGGTCAGCAGCACGCCGCCCAGCGCGAGTTCGCTGCCGGTCAGTTCGAGCGCCAGGCGGTAGAGCGCGAGCGTGTTGAACCAGTCGCCGAAGAGCGAGACCATCGTGCCGCCCCATAGCCTGCGCACGTTCCGGTTGCCGCGGATCAGCGCGAGGTAGCCGACCTGCGCCTCTGGCGCCCCGGCGGCCTGCGTCCCGGCGGCTTGCGCCTCTGGCGTGTCGGCGGAGCGGTCGGGTGTGGGCATCGGCCGCGGACGCCGCCGCGCGCGGCGCGGTTCGCCTCTGGCGCCAGAGGCCGCGCGCCCAAACCTCGTGGGCACCTCGCGCGCGCTGCGCCGTCCCACACGCCGCCAGAGGCCGACCCAGTGCCTGCTGACCCGATGCCTCTGGCGTTCTCCTCCCCCGCATATGCTCCGCCTCAACCCCGATACTCCCTCCCACGTCGTCGCCTTCGAGATCGACGGGACCGTGACCGCGCCCGACCTGACCGGCCTCTACCGCGCCGTCGAGCGCGCGATGGGCGGCAAGGGCCCGGTCCACCTTTTTGGCGAGATCCACGGCGTCGGCGGCCTCACGCTCGACGCGCTCGGCGCGGGCGGGAAGCGCAGCTTGGCGCTGCTACCGCGCATCGGGCGCGTGGACCGGTACGCAGTCGTGAGCGACCGCAACTGGATTACCACGGCGGCCAAACTGCAGGGCGCCGTGATCCCCGGCCTCACCGTCAAGACGTGGCCCACGGCGCAGCGCGAGGACGCCCTCGCGTGGGCTTCGCAGCCCGCTGCCCGATGAGCGTCCCGTCGGTCTCGCTGCTCAGAACGCTCGGAGCGCGAGCCTCTGGCGAGCGCCAGAGGCGCATCGAGGCGTCGCCGCAGTGGAACGGCAAGAAGTTTGTCAACCCCGAGGGCGCACGGATGCTGAACGGCGTCGGCGCGGCGTGGGACTGGCTGACGGGCGGAAGCCCGCACCGCACGCCCGAGGCCTCTGGCGTGCCGATCCAGCGCCGCACAGCCGCCGACTTCGCCACGCCCGCCGAGGGCCTGCGCCTGACGTGGATGGGCCACGGCACCACGCTCGTCGAGATCGCCGGGCGGCGTTTTTTGATCGACCCCGTCTGGAGCGACAACGCCTCGCCGGGCCGCCTCTTCGGCGTCAAGCGGTTTCACGACGTGCCTCTTGCGTTGGGCGACCTCCCGCCGCTCGACGCCGTCCTGATCACGCACGATCACTACGACCACCTGGACGCCGAGACGGTGACGGCGCTCGCCCTCCGCGTGCCGCGCTGGATCTGCCCGCTCGGCGTCGGCGCGCGGCTCGAAGGCTGGGGCGTGCCACCCCAGGCCATCACCGAGTTGGACTGGTGGGAGGCGACCGACGCCTCTGGCGTAGAGATCACAGCCACGCCCACGCGCCACTTCTCTGGGCGGTTCGTCAACGACCGCGACAGCACGCTGTGGTGCGGGTTCGTGGTCCAGGCGTCGCCAGAGGCCTCTGGCGCCAGAGGCCCCAGCGTCTACGTCGGCGGCGACGGTGGCTACTCCGACCTCTTCCGCGAGGTGGGCGAGCGCCTGGGGCCGTTCGATGTCGCGCTGATGGAAGTCGGCGCCTACAACCAGGCGTGGGCTGACATCCACCTCGGGCCGGAGCAAGCGGTGCAGGCCGCGCTGGACGCACGCGCACAGCTCATGCTGCCCGTCCACTGGGCCACGTTCGACCTCGCGCTGCACGGCTGGACCGAGCCCGGCGAGCGCACGCTCGTCGCCGCGCGCGAGGCCGGCCTGCCTCTGGCGCTGCCGCGCCCCGGCGAAAGCATCGACATCGCGAACCCGCCAGAGGCGGCGCGGTGGTGGCCGGACCTCGCGTGGGAAACTGCCGAGGGGGCGCCGGTCGTATCGTCGGGTGTCACGCCGGGCGACCTTTTCGCCAGAGGCTAAGTCCCGTACCGTCTGCGCATGGCCCGACTCTCGCACCGCCGCATCCGCCGGGCCCTCGCCATCGCGCCGGGGCTGGTGATCGCGTGGGGCGTGGTGACGTTTGTGCTCGTGCGCGTCACCGGCGTTGGGCAGGCCGAGGGCACGTCGCTGGCAGAGCAACTCGTGCGCACAGGCGCGATGGGGTTGGGCCTGGGGCTGCTCTCGGCGTGGCTGGAGACCGGGCCTCTGGCGTCGTGGGGCCGCCGCTTGCCGCTCTGGGCTACACTCACGCTACGGACGGCGGCGTACGCTGTCGTGGTGATTGGAGCGCTCGCGGTGATGATCGTCACCATTTCGTGGGTAGACGCGGGGCTTTCGCCGCAGGCGCTCGTGGGCAACGCAGAACTGGAAGAGGCGCTCGCGGCGCCGTCGTTCGTGACGTTTCTGGTGCTGCTCACGCTGTCCAGCTTCGTCATCTCGTTCGCGCTCCAGCTCCGGCGCGTGCTCGGTCCCGAGACGCTGCGGGCGCTCTTTCTCGGCCGCTACCGCCGCCCCGTCGAAGAGGAGCGCGTGTTCCTCTTTCTCGACCTCACCGACTCCACCTCCATCGCCGAGCGCCTGGGGCCTCTGGCGTTTACCGACTTCAAGAACGACTTCTTCGCCGACGTGGCCGAGCCGGTCCTCGCCACCGGCGGGCGCATCGTGCAGTACGTAGGCGACGAGGTGATGGTCTCGTGGCACATGAAGCCCGCGCTGGCCTCTGGCGCACCGCTGCGCTTTTTCGCCCTGGTCGACGAGCAGATCCAATCGCGCGCCGAGCGCTACCGCCAGAGGCACGGCGTGGTGCCGGAGTTCAAGGCGGGCTGCCACGGCGGGACGGTCGTGACAGCCGAAGTGGGCGATCTCAAGCGCGACATCGTGCACTCGGGCGATGTGGTCAACACCGCCGCGCGCATCGAGGCCGAGTGCCGTCCGCGAGGGCACCGCCTGCTCGTCTCGCAGACGCTTCTGGAGCGGATGCCGATGCCGGACGGACTGCGGTCGCTGCCGCTCGGGCCGGTCGGGCTGCGCGGCAAAGCCGCCGAGGTCCACATCTGCGCCGTCGAACACGTGCCAGAGGCTCCTCCCGCCAAAGCCAGCCTTCCCGAGGCCTCTGGCGTGGCGGCGTAGCTCAAGCCTCTGGCGCCAGAGGCTCTGCCTCCGCGCCACGGCCGCCCGAGGCAAAAAAGTCCCGCAGCTCGCGCAGCGTGTCGGGCGAGGCGGGCGTGTCGCGCACCAGGCGCCCCCCGGCCAGGACGAGCACGCGCGAGGCGACGCCCACGACGTGGTCCAGGTCGTGGCTGGAGACCAGCACCGTCGCGCCTCTGGCGCCGGAGGCAGAACCGGAGCGGCCTTCGCCAGAGGCCTCGCGGCGGATCAGGCCTTCGAGCGCGATGCGCGCACCCGGGTCGAGATTGGCGAACGGCTCATCGAGAATGAGCAGGTCGGGCTCGGGCAGCATCGCGCCGACGATGCCCACCTTGGCGGCGTTGCCCAGCGAGAGGTCGCGGATGAGCGTGCCCCCCAGCGCGGTGCCCAGAAAGTCCGCGAAGCGCGCGAGCCGCGCGTCGGCCTCTGGCGCTGTGACGCCGTAGCTCCCGGCCACGAGCCGGAAGTATTCCTGCGGGCGCAGAAAGTCCACCAGAAAGCTGGCATCCAGGAACGCGCCGGTGCGCGTCTTCCAGCTCTCGTCCGCGCCGCCCACGCGCACGCCGCCCACCTCGACGTGTCCCGTGGTGGGCAGGATGAGGTCGAGCGCGAGGCGCAGCAGCGTCGTTTTGCCCGCCCCGTTGTTGCCCACGAGCGCGATCCGCTCGCCCGCTTCGATCTCCAGAGAGTCGAGCGCGAGCGCGATGGCCTCGCCGTAGCGTTTGGAAAGTCGGGAGGCGGAGAAGGTCACGCGAGCGGAGAGAGTAGAGAGCCGAAGACGGGCGAAGATCGAGACAGGTTCGGAGCCTCTGGCGCCAGAGGCCTGGGGTTAGAGCGCACCTCGGAAGCGGCCTGCAATGGCGTGCCTCTGGCGGCGGATGCGCCGGGCGAGCGCGCGCAGCCAGAGCGGCGCGAGCGCGATGCCCGCCATGCCCAACAGCGCCGCCACAAGCGGGCCCCACGTCGCGCCGCACAGCGCCACCAGCCCGCCCACCACGACCGCCGTGCCACCCACCGCGATCTGCGCGCCGAACGACTGCGCCTTGTAGTTGAACGCCAGCCGCTCCGACACGTCGACCGGCTTGGGCCCCAGCGTAGAGCCCCACAGCGCCGAGGGCGCGAGCACGCCCAGGCTGAACACAACCGAGACGCCGATGAGCCAGACGGCCTCTGGCGCCAGGATCAACACTGGAATCAGTTGCAGCGCGCCGATGCCCAGCGTGCCCGCCACAACCGTTCCTGCAGCCGACCGGACGAACTGCTCGACGCCGCCCGGCAGCGTCAGCACGCGGTCGAAGTAGCCACTCGCGAACGGCAGCGCGTACTGACCGAGCGATCCCGCGAGCGCACCCGTCGAAAAGACCAGCACGAGCGGCGCTGTGAACAGCCCCTCGGTCCAGCCTCTGGCGTCGGCGATGAGGACGGCGACGGTCAGGCCGAGGCTCACGAAGGTGGCGTTGACCGCGATGCCGCGCGGAAACGTGGTGCGGCGCAAGAGGCGCGCGTTGACATCCAGCCAGTCGCGCACGCCGCCGCGCGCGAACCCGGTGATGGCGCCAGAGGCCACGGCCTTGCTCCGCCGCGAGCGGTGGTCGAGGTACAGCGACGCCACGATGCCTCGGTACGCCGAGACGGCCGTCGCACCGAGCAGCGCAGACAGACACCGCCAGAGGCCACAGCGTGCCCCCGCGCACGCTCGCGAGAATCCCGCCTGTCGCGAGGTCGAGCAGCGCCACCGCCCCGACGGCGCCCGCCACGCCCAGCGCCGTCGCCAGAGGCCTCGCGCCCGATTGCGTCTTCCAGACCACGAACAAGAAGTGCGAAAACGCCACCAGAAGCACCGCGGCGGCTCCCACGCCCCACGCGCCTCTGGCGCCCGCTTCCATCTCCACCGCGCGCCACGCGAAGGGAAGCATAAACGCCAGAGGCGCCAGGTTGAGCGGCGTCGGCAGCGAGCGCGCGAGCACGCCCCACGACACGCGCCGACGCGAGACGGGCAGCATCAGAAACGCCGTCGCACCGCGCGTGGGCACTTCTTGAAAGATGAACCGCACGCCCATGAGCGCCGCGAGCGCAGGCAAAAACCACGTCTCGACCAGTCCCAGCGCGTCTGCCTCTGGCGCGACCACGCCCACGAGGTCTGGCCACACGAACCCGATGATGAGCGCCGAGAACACGGCGTAGAGTGCTCCTGCGCCTTTGACAAGCGCCAGCGCGATGCGCCCGCCCAGGTACGGCGCGCGCCAGAAGGCGAGAGCTTGAAGGCGAAGAAGGGAGACGAACACGGCAGCGCGGTGGGCGGACGAGTATCGGCGCCAGAGGCGCACCACGTTAGCCCGGCGCCGAGGCTCGGGCGCCAGAGGCCTCTGGCGGCGGACCCCTTGGGCGATGCACGCGTATCCCACGCGCTCCTCTCCCCCCCTCATGCTCGCTTCGTTCTCCCTTTTCGGCCCTATCGTCGGCGACGCCGCCGCAGGCTCCGGCTCGCTCTCTCTGCTCATCGTGTACATCGCGGTCGCCATCGGGGTGAGCTTTTTGTGCTCTGTCCTGGAGGCCGTGCTGCTGAGCGTCAGCCCGGCGTACATCGGCAACCTCGCAGCCACCAAGCCCAAGGCGGCCGCCCGCCTCAAGTCACTCAAGGCTGACGTGGAACGGCCTCTGGCGGCCATCCTGAGCCTCAACACCGTCGCGCACACGATTGGCGCTGCGGGCGCAGGCGCACAGGCCGCGGCCGTGTTCGGCAACGACGCGCTCACCATCTTTTCGGCCATTCTCACGCTGGGCATTCTGGTACTCAGCGAGATCATACCCAAGACGCTCGGCGCCGTCTACTGGCGCGGCCTGGCACCTCTCGTGAGCCGCATTCTGCCGTGGCTGATCTGGAGCACGATTCCGCTCGTGTGGCTTTCGCAGGGCATCACCAAGCTTATCGCCAGAGGCGAAAAAGAAGGATCGGTGTCTCGCGAAGAGATCGCGGCGCTCGCGCAGATCGGGCACGAGGAAGGCGTCTTCGACAAGTCCGAAAGCCGCATTCTGGCCAGCATCCTCAAGTTCAACGAGCTCAAGGCCAGCGACGTGATGACGCCGCGTACAGTCACGGTCGCCTTTCCCGAAAGCGAGCCTCTGGCGGAGGCCGCGCGAAACCAGACGTTCTCGCGCCTGCCCATCTACGACGGCACGCTGGACTCGGTCACGGGCTACGCCCTGCGCGACGAAATCCTGCAGGCCGTGGCCGACGGCCGCGGCGCCGAGCCCGTCGGCACGGTCCTCCGCGACATCCTCTCGGTCGCGCACGACCTGCCGCTCCCGCAGGTCTTCGAGCAACTTCTCGAACGCCAGGAGCACATCGCGCTCGTCACCGGCACGTACGGCGGCACGGCGGGCGTGGTCACGGTCGAGGACGTGATCGAGACGCTGCTGGACGTGGAGATCGTCGACGAGGTCGACACCGATCACGACATGCAGGCGGCGGCGCGCGAGCGCTGGGAGACACGCGCCAAAAAGCTCGGCCTCTCGCCAGAGGCCGCCGAGCAGGCCGTGCGCGATCAAGCGTCGGAGGAGAAGAAGGCGGCCATCACGCTCGGCCTCACCGGCGGCATTCCGCCAGAGGTGGTGGAGTAGCCTCTGGCGCCGGAGGCGAGGAGATCTTGCCATCCTGAGCGTATCCCCCGCTTGTCAAGGGGGGCGATCCACACCGGAGTCGTCACGAAGACCAAGGCGGCTTGATCCTTCGGCAGAGGCTGGGTCTGGATTGTCCCTCTCTCTAAGAGAGCGAGAGCACGTGAGCCCGAAAACCTCGCGACAACGCGCTGCGCTGCGCCACGCCCAAGCGCAGCGTCACACGCCGAGCACCGCCGTACACCACCCGCACAGGAGGCCTCTGGCGCCAGAGGCCGGTACCTTCGCGCCTCCCACCCACGCCCGCCCCATGCGCCGCCTCGAAGACTTCGCCGATGCCAATCTCCGCGTGTTCGCGCGCCCCCCACTCCCGCCGCCAGAGGCCATCCGCAGGGTCTACCTCATCGGCATCTGCGGCAAAGGAATGGGCGCACTTGCCGAGCTTCTGGCGGAAGCCGGGTTCGAGGTCCGCGGCAGCGACGAGGCGGCCTACCCGCCGATGAGCACGCGGCTGCAAGCGCGCGGGATCACCGTGGACGAGGGCTACGACGCAGCGCACATCGACGGCTGGGCCGACGTGGTCGTCGTCGGCAACGCGGCCACGCCGACGCACCCCGAAGCCGCGGCGGCGCGCGAGAAGGGGATCGCGCAGACCTCTCTGCCCGAGGCGCTCGCGCACCTGTTCCTCCGCCAGAGGCAACCGGCGGTCGTGGCGGGCACGCACGGCAAGACGACCACGACGGGGCTGCTCACGCACGTGCTCCGCGAGGCGGGACTGGACCCAGGCTTTCTCGTGGGCGGCGTGATGGTGGGCGAGGAGGCCACGAGCGGCCTGGGCACGGGCACGGTGTTCGCCATCGAAGGCGACGAGTACGACGCGGCGTACTTCGACAAGCGGCCCAAGATGATCCTCTACCAGCCGTACCGAGCGATCGTGACGAGCCTGGAGTTCGACCACGCCGATATCTACGCCGACTGGGACGAGTATCAGCGCGCCTTCCACGCGTTCGTCGCGCTGCCGCCGCCGGACGGCCTACTGGTCCTCAACGGCGAGGACGCCGAGGTGCGCCGACTCGCCGACCGCACCTGGGCGCGCGTGCGCCTCTACGGCGAGGAGGGCCGCGAGCCCGCCTCTGGCGAGGGCAGCCCGGGCGCGCCGTTCGACATCGCCGCCAGAGGCCTGACGCCGGTCGAGGGTGGGCAGAGGTTTACACTCGTCGCCAGAGGCCAGCCTCTGGCGGAGGTGCACCTGCCGATGGGCGGGCGCTACAACGCGCTCAACGCGCTCGCCGTGGCGGCGGTCGCGCTGGACGCGGGCGCGAGTGCGGAGCAGGTCGCCAGAGGCCTGGGTTCGTTCCGCGGCATGAAGCGCCGCCAGGAAGTGATCGCAGAGGAAGCGGGCGTGCTCGTCGTGGACGACTTCGCGCACCATCCCACGGCCGTCGCCGCGACGGTCCAGGGCGTGCGCGAGCGGTGGCCCGACCGCCGCGTGGTCGCGGTCTTCGAGCCGCGCTCGAACTCCTCGCGCCGCAAAGCCTTCGAGGCACCCTACGCCGACGCCCTCGCCACCGCCGACGCCCTCTTTCTCTCCACCCCGCCGCTGCGCCACAACGACGACCCCGCCGACTTTCTCGACGCGCAGGCGGTGGCCTCTGGCGTGAACGCTGCCGGCACGCCCGCTACCGCGTTCGAGAGCGCAGACACTCTGCTGCCGAAGTTGGTGGCAGCGCTTCGCCCCGGCGATCTCGCGCTCGTGATGTCCAACGGCTCCTTCGACGGCCTCCCGCGGCGGCTAGCGGCGGCACTCGCGTCGCCAGAGGCCTAGCTCTCGTCGCCAGAGGCCTCCTCTGGCGCGCGGAACGGCGGCACAAGGCTCGGCGGCGCTTCCAGCAAGAGGTGCAGCGCGAGGCGCTCGCGGGCGTAGGCCTCGGTCTCCGTCTGCGGGCACGCGAGGCTGCGCGACGGCGCGGGCGGACCGCCGCTTCCGGCCGTGCCGGGCTGATAGCTCAGGATCGCGAGGTCCACGCGGCGGCGGCTCTCAGCGTGCAAATCCCGCAGGGCGTGGATGCGCCAGCCCTCACGGCGGCTCCACAAGAGGTAGTCCATGCGGCCACGGACGCTCCGCAGGCTCGCGTACCGCTCGCGCGCCAGCAGCGAGGCGGTGTAGTGCGCGAGAGCCGCCGTCACCAACCGCGCCTCTGGCGTAACCGGACTGCCGCCAGAGGCCGAGTCGTCAGGGGCTTGACTGCGGAACGCCGAGCGGATGCTGTCGCGCTCTGACTCGATGGGGTCGAGCGCGAGCGCGCGGATGGCTGCGGCGGCCACGACCGGGCGCCGGGCATCCAGGCCTCGGCGCAGAAGCGAGTCGCGCGCAGCGCCCAGGCCGCTGGCGGCGCGGAGCGCGTAAAAGGCTCGGTCTTGGCGGCGGATCGTCTCGTCCAGTTCACCGCCCATCCCAGCCTGCGATCCCGCGAGCGCGAGCAGCGGCGCCACAAACGCCGTGTCGCCAGAGGCGGCCACGCGGTCGGCGAGGTCCTCGGCACGGTGCGGTGGCGCGGGCTCGGCTAGAAGGCGCAGAGCCTCTGGCGCCGAGACCTCGCGCGGGTCGAGGTAGCACGGCCCGCCGTCGCCGCAGGCGATGTAGGCGCAGTCGCCCGGCTGGGCGAACGTGAATGCGTCTTGCGCGCGCGCGGCGCCAGAGGCCGCCAGCACGCCAGAGGCGAGGAGCAGGAACAGAACAGCGCGAGACATAGCACGGGGAAGATCGAAGCCCAACGCGCGTGCGGCGCCAGAGGTGCGTGCCCGTCGCCTCTGGCGTCGAAATATGCAGCACGACGGAGCCGCGGGCCGCGCGGCTAGCTTGGCGCATGGCCGCACAGCGCATCGTCAGTCTCGTCCCCAGCCTTACCGAACTCCTGGCCGATCTCGGTCTGGACAGCGAGGTCGTCGGCCTCACGCGCTTCTGCGTCCATCCCGAGGGATGGAAGGCGCGCAAAGCCATCGTGGGCGGGACCAAAAACGTGGCCCCGCTCGGGTCGAAGCCTCTGGCGCCCGACCTGATTCTGGCGAGCAGGGAGGAAAACGTGCGCGAGCAGGTGGAGGCGCTGGAAGCCTTCGCGCCCGTCCACCTCACCGACATCAGCACCGTGGGCGGCGCGCTGGAGGAGATCCGCCGCATCGGCGCGCTTGTCGGCCGGGCGCCTCAGGCCGAGGCGCTCGTAGCCGATATCGCCAGAGGCTTCGACGCTCTCCCAGCGGCCTCTGGCGGCGCGCCCCTCCGCACCCTCTACCTCATCTGGCGCGATCCGTGGATGACCGTCGGCGGCGACACGTACATCTCTGACGTGATGGCGCGTGGCGGCTTCACCAACGTCTGCGCAGACCAGGCGCGCTACCCGGTTCTCACGCCAGAGGCCATCCGGGACCTCGCGCCCGAGGTGCTACTGCTCTCGTCCGAGCCGTACCCGTTCGCCGAGAAGCACATCGCCGAACTGCAGCCTCTGGCGCCAGAGGCCCGGGTCGTGCTCGCAGACGGTGAGGCGTTTTCGTGGTACGGCTCGCGGATGCGCACCGCGCCCGCAACGATGCGAGGTCTTCGCCAGAGGCTGGCGTGACCGACGTGCTCCGAGGGATCCGCGTCGTCGAGCTTGCGGGCGTGCTCGCGGGCCCGAGCGCCGGGCAGTTTTTCGCCGAGCTGGGCGCCGATGTGATCAAGGTCGAGAACGCGCGCACGGCGGGCGACGTGACGCGCACGTGGCGCCTGCCCAGCGAGACGCCGGAGTCTGCGACCACGCCAGAGGCTGCGACCACGCCAGAGGCCTCTGGCGACGACCGGGCTGGGGGAGCCGCCAGAGGCGCACACGGATCAGCCTCTGGCGACGACCGGACGGCCTACTTCAGCGCCGCCAACTGGGGCAAGCGCTCCGTCGCGCTCGACCTCTCGCAGAACGGCGGGCGCGGCGCGCTCGCGCTCCTGCTCAACCATGCCGATGTGCTGCTCACCGCCTACAAACCCGGCGACGCCGAGCGGCTGGGCATCGCGAGCCTCTGGCGCAACAGGCCGAGCCTCATCGTGGCGGAGCTAAGCGGCTACGGCCCCGACGATCCGCGGGCGGGCTACGACGCCGTGGTGCAGGCCGAGAGCGGGTTTATGCACCTCAACGGTCCGCCAGAGGCAGCGCCCACAAAGATGCCCGTCGCGCTGATGGACGTGCTGGCAGCGCACCAGATCAAGGAGGCGGTGCTCGCTGCACTGTTTCGGCGCGAGCGAACGGGCGAGGGCGCGCACATTCAGGTGTCACTGCTGGGCACCGCTGCGAGCGCTCTCGCCAACCAGGGCACCGCATGGCTGCAGGCGGGGTACGAGCCACAGCGGATGGGCTCGGCGCACCCGCAGATCGTGCCCTACGGCACGCTCGTACCCACACGCGACGGCCCGGTCGTGCTCGCCGTGGGCACAGACCGGCAGTTTGCCGCGCTGTGCGCCGTGCTCGATCTGCCTCTGGCGGAGGACGCGCGGTTTGCGACCAACCCCGCGCGCGTGCAGCACCGCGCAGAGTTGGAAGTGCCTCTGGCGGAGGCGACCGCGCGGTGGGACCGCGACGCGCTCTTGGCGGCTCTGCACGCGCGCTCCGTTCCCGCAGGCGCCGTGCGCCGCGTTTCGGAGGCACTTCAGGCGCCAGAGGCTGCACGGATGGCGCTCCGCGACGGGCCTCTGGCGGGCCTTCGGCAGGCCGCGTTCACGCTCGACGGCGAGGCCTCTGGCGAAGGCCTCGCACCGCCACCGCGCTACGCCGCGCACACCCACTCCGTGCTCATCGAAGCGGGCGTCTCCCCCGAAACTCTCGCGCGGTGGCAAGCCTCTGGCGCCACCGTGGACCGGCCGTGACCGTCACGCCAGAGGCTTTCGCGCGGACACAACGCCAGAGGCTCTAGCGGTAGACGCGGCCGACGAAGACGCCGTTCAGGAAGGCGTCGGGGTCGAGGTCCATCTGCAGAACGGCGCCCTTGTGGTCGCCAGTGATAAGCACCTTGGCCGACTCAGCCAGACCGGCGGCCGTTGTCGCTTGGATCGCGCGCATGGCGCCGTTGGGTGTCTCCACCGGGTCGATCACGAAGCTCTTGGCGATGCGGCGGCGGCGGCCGTCCTGGTCTACGCCTTCCACGCTCGCGTAGACGATCACCACGTCGTCTTCCTCCATCGGGATCTCGCGCTCCATGCGCGCCTGCAGCATGTCCGGGTTGCGGCCGGTCTCGTACATCATCTCCTCGACCCAAGCGTAGTGGCCGGGGTAGCGGAGCGTCTTGTAGTCCAGCGTTTTGATCGTGCCCGCGAAGTGCTGCGGCATGTCGGCGGCACCGCCAGAGGTCAGGTCGTCTTCGTAGGTCACGCCCTGAATCACGATCTGACCGCGCTCCGAGAGTGCTTCGACCTCCTGCACCTGTCCGCCCCGGAGCACGGTAGAGGGCTTGACGTACTCCGTCGCCACACCGATGGGGCTCCACGTGAAGCCGTAGTGGTGCGGGCCGGTGGCGTGGCGCGTCAGCGCCCCCACCTTCATCTCGACCGAGATCACCGTTCCGCCGTCGCGCTCGAAGCGCTGAATGAGGTGGTGGGCGAGCACGTTGACCGTGCCCGGCGCGAGGCCGGTCTGGAGCAGAAACGCGGTCTCCGCGCCCTCGGCCATCTCCATGATCGCGTTCGTCTCGGCCACGTACTCGGTCAGGTTGGCGTAGTGACAACCGTTGTCCATCGCCAACTTCGCGACCGTCGGCGCGAGGCTGCCGGGCAGGCAGTCCAGCACGACGGACGAGGTCTTCAGCGCCGCCGCCAGAGGCCCCGTCGGGTTGGCGGACACGGCCTCGGGCACGGGCACCAGACGATCTGCGTGGCCCGCAAAGCGGAGGGCTCGCGCGAGTTGATCTGCGTTGGCGTCGGCGATAAAGACGCGCTCCACAGGAAAGTCCGCCCACTCCAGGAGCATAAACGCCGTCGCCTCACCGATTCCACCGGCGCCTGCGATGAGGATAGAAGAAGCGTCGGACATGTGCTCGGGCGGGGACGGAGAGAAAGCGCGAACGTACCCGCCGCTGGCGGTACAGGTCAACCTCGGCGCGTGAAGCCCTCGTGCCTCTGGCGCCAGAGGCGCATCTCTAGCGCCGACACCTGCCTACGTCGCCTCGCGGACTAGTCCGCGAGACGGGCGATATCTCCCAGGAGGGTATCGCGCGAGAGGCGCAAAACCGCCACAACGTCCGAGCCGATCTCGCGCGCGGCAGAGCCTCCTGGCTGCGCCTCGGCGAGAGACTCGACGTGCGTCGCCGTGTCACCGAGTGCCTCGACGGCATGTGCGGTCGTAAAGAACCATCCGGCTCCGACAGAGACCTCGGGACGAAGCGTGCGCGCGGCCTCGCGAACTGCGCGGGCGGCATCGGCGAGCCTCTGGCGGTCGGGCCGCAAGAGGCCGCGGAGCGCGGCCGAGAGCGAAGGCACTCTGTACCGTAGGCACTGTGCGCCGTCGGACATGCCGGTGTGGAGCGCCTCGCGCGTCGCGACCAGGTCTTCTGCGACGGTGCGCGCGTGCTCCTGCTGCGCGAGGCACAGCGCGGAGGCTTCCGCCTCGCGGACCGCCCCAATCACGCGGCCGAGCGCGTCATGGGTCGCCGCGAGCAGGCTTTGAAATGCTGCGTCAGACTCGCGCGAGAGGCTGCGAGCGGCGAGATCGGAGACCCTGTCAGGGGTCGGGACTGTGGCCAGCGAGGCCACGGACGTCATGTTCGGATCCATACACAGGCGGGTCGCCAGAAGCTCGCCGCGCAGGTCACACATCAGAGAGACGCAAGGTATCCCTCTTTGCGGGTGTCGTTCCACCGCTCACGCCTATTCCACCGCGGCGCCACGTGCCGTTCGCCAGAGGCTCACCGCGCCTCCACACGCGACCGCGCCGCCAGTCTCTACGCCTCGACGGGTGGTGGCACGGGCGGGCGGTCTCCGCTTCGGGTGTCCTCGCCTCTGGCGGCTACCGGAGCGGCGCCAGAGGCAGCACGGTTGGGCAGCGGTGTGGTGACCATGCGCTGCAGCAGCGTGAGCACGTCCTCGGCACGCGTCGGGTCCAGGCGCCCCGAGCGGACGGCCAGCCGCACCGTCTCGACGCTCAGCGCGGCGTACGCGGGCACAAGGTGCGGCAGGTGCTGGCGTAGCGCCAGGCCGTGCTGGCGCAGCGTGTGGATGTCGCCGCGCACGACAGGCCCGGTGAGGGCTTCCTCGGGGCCTCTGGCGGCGAGGTTGCCGAGCGTGCCGCGGAGCAGCGGCTCTAGCATCGCGAGGCCTTCTCGGCGGTCGATGTCGAGCGAGGCCAGCACCTCTTGCACCATGCCGAGCATGGTGACGAGAAAGTTGGAGGCCATCGAGGCCGCGAGGTGGTAGCGCGGCTTGGCCTCGGCAGGGATCACGATGTAGCGCAATCCCAGTCCCACGGCCAGTTCGATGCCTGCCGCGATGCCGCGCGGCGCACCTTCGAGCCCGATGTACGCCCCGTCGAGCGTGGATCCGTCCGAGTCTCGCGTAATGGCCTGCAGCGGGTGAAACGAGAGCACGGCCGCGCCCTCGGCCTCTAGCGGCGCGAGCACATCAGACGTGACCGCCCCCGATGTATGCGCGACGACGATCTCGGACCAGTTCAGGCGCACGCCGGTCAACATCTCTCCCACGTCCTCGATCTGGTCGTCCCCCACGCACACGAGCACAAGTGCCACAGCCTCGGGAATGTCTTCCAAGCGGTCAGAGGCCACAGGCGCACCCACGGCCCGCGCGAGCGCGCCGGCGCCAGAGGCCGTCCGGCTGATCACGGCGCGGATGGGAAACCCGCGCTCCGAGAGGCGCAGCGCGAACGCCCGCCCCACAGCACCCGCGCCAATGATGGCGACGGGTGGGCGAGGTTCGCGGAAGGCCGAGGCGAAAACGTCCATGCGTGTTTACTGGCGCGTGAGGGCGATAGCGATGGCGCCAGGGGCGCCGTTGTCGTCGGGTTCGCCGAGGGCAAGAACGGTGGCTGTGGTGGCGCCGCGTGCCTGCGCCGCCAGAAGCGTCACGATGAGCGCGCCCATGCCTTCCACTTTCACCTTCTCGCTGCCGAGCAGGTGCAACAGCTCGGATGTGTTAAATGTCTCGATGGCCTCGCGCAAGGCGTCGAGCGCACCCTCTTCGGCACCCACGACGTCTGCCGAGCCAATCAGCAGAGCGCGGTGCCCGTAGAGCACTTCGCCGACGGCGTTGCCGAGCTCGCGGCAGAACGCCGGGCTCTCTTCCCCCATCACGATGGGCACGGCCTTGAAGTCGCCGTCGAGCACGCGCTGCAAGAAGGGCAGTTGCACGTCTGCACCCTCGGTGTGGTAATGGCCGGTGTCGTCTACAAAGATGTCATCGTCCTCGTCGCACAGCTCGTGCCGCAGCCGGTCGTCGATGTCGACGCCTCCAAACGGCGTGCTGTAGACATCGGTCTTGCAGATGGAAAGCCGTCCAAAGTCGCCGGTGTGGCTGGGCGAGACGAGGATGACGCTTTCCAGACTGAGGCCTCTGGCGTAGGCGTAGGCGCTCGCAGCGGCAGGGCCTCCCGAAAGACGGTTGGAGTCGGGGACGACGAGGGCGACGAGGTCTGCCTCTGGCGCTGGGTCGGCATCGGCGAGCAGAGAGTCGAGGGTCTGGCCGAGGGGGCCGGCTTGCGTCGGGTAGACGGCGCGGTGGGCGAGGCTCATGATCCGGGCGTAGGAGGGGCGGGCCTGCCGGAGCGGAAGGCCGAGTGTGGCGCCAACGCGGATGCTACATCCGGAGTGCCCGTGCCGGGAGATATGCGGAGAAGGTCGGGTATCGGGGTGAGACACATCAAGGGCGCGACGCGGAAAGACTCGTGGACACCTCGCGCGACTGTTAGCGCGGCGCCAGAGGTTCGGCGGTGTGGCCACTCCTCCTCCAAAAGCGATGCCACGCTTTTCAGCCTTCCTCCCCATGCCGCGCCCGCGTGCGCTTCGTCGGGGCCTGTGCTGGGCGCCAGAGGCTGCCAGGTTCCGTGCCCGAGGCCTCTGGCGAAACCAAACCGGCCGACCGGCGCGAAGGCGCCAGCCGGCCGGTGTGTGGGCCCTGATGGATTTGAACCATCGACCTCTCGCGTGTGAGGCGAGCGCTCTAAACCCCTGAGCTAAGGGCCCGATGGCCTCGGCGGCGCCATCACAGCGCCCGCGGCATCGTCATTCAACCTAGCCCGCCTCTGGCGACACGCGCAAGACGCACACTGTGGAGATTGCGTCGGTCTGTGGCCAAAGGCTGTCGCCAGAGGCGCACACAGGTTTGCACACAGCCCGCGGTCTGCTTTTCTTCGTACTACGCCTTCCCACCACACGCACACTGTATATGCGCATCCGCTCCGGACTCGCCGCACTCGTCGCACTACTCGTCTCGATGCCTGCCACGGCACAAGAGTCAGCAGCGATCGTCGCCGCGAAGCATCACTTTCGCATCCAGGCTCCCGCCTCCTTCGCCGGGGACGACTTTGCAGACCTCCACGCGACAGACGCGTACCTGGACCGCCGCACGGGCGCGACAAACGTATACCTCGCCCAGCGCTATGCGGGGATCGAGATCTGGGGCACAACCGCACCTGCGGCTGTTCTCCCGAGTGGAAACGTGAGCGCGCTCGCGCCGCCGTACCAGCGCAACCTCGCCGCGCGCGTCAACGCGACGACGCCGCAGATCGCCTCTGGCGCAGCCATCGGCGCAGCCGAAGCGTTTGCGCGCCAGATCGAAGGTGCAGAGCCAACGGGGCCCATCGCGATGACAGACGCTCCGGGCGAAGTCGTCTCGACACCTGCCGCGGCGACGTTCGACGCCTCCGAGCCCCGGCTGGTGTTTCAGCCAACCGACGAAGGCGCGCTGCGTCTGGCATGGACCACGACACTGACCTCGCGAAGCGGGCCGATGCAACTTCTCACGGTTCGCGTCGACGCCATCACCGGTAGCGTGCTCGCATCCGATGACCATGTCGCTCGCCACCAGTGGCCCTCAGCTCCGGCCGCGTCCGCCGCTGTTTCTCTCGCGCCTCTGGCGCCAGAGGCCGCGATGCCGCTCGTGGCCGCACGGGCAGGCTCCTACCGCGTCCTCCCCTGGCCCACCGAAAGCCCCAGCCACGGCAACTTCGCGCTCGTGAGCGACCCCGAAGACACGACAGCCTCGCGGGAGGGATGGCACAGCACAGGCACGCAGAGCTACACGACAACGCGCGGCAACAACGTCTGGGCCTACCGCGACCGCGACGACGATGAGTTCGCAGACGAGGGCGGAATGCCAGAAGGCGGAACGGCTCTCACCTTCGACGTTCCCTACAACCCAAACCGCCAGCCCCGCGAGAGCGCGGAGGCGTCCACGATCAACCTCTTCTACTGGGGCAACGTCTTCCACGATATCACCTACCGGTACGGCTTCGACGAGCCTGCTGGCAACTTCCAGACCAACAACTTCAGCCGCGGTGGCCTTTCGAACGACGCGGCTCTGCTGGAGACGCAAAGTGGCGCCGACACATGCAACGAGCCCAACCCGTGCGTCAACAACGCCAACTTCGCAACGCCCGCCGATGGCAGCTCCGGCCGCATGCAGATGTACGAGTGGCGCGGCGCGGCGGCCTTTAGCACGACCGCACCCACGACGAGAACGTTTCGGGCATCCGCCGCGCTCTTCGGCGTTGCGGGAACGGTATCCGGTGACATCGTAGCCGCGGTCACAGCTTCTGGCGGCGCGAGCCAGGGGTGTACAGTGGCCGACATCGCCAACGCCTCCGACGTGTCTGGCACCATCGCGCTCATCATACGAGGCACGTGCCCGTTCACCACCAAAGTGCGCAACGCGCAGGCAGCGGGTGCCATCGGCGCCGTGATCTACAACAACGACCGAACAGGAACCGGCGAGACGGGCTCTCCGGAGGATCTGGTCGGCATGACGATCGCAGCCAACGAGATCGACGACATCGAGATTCCTGCGCTGTTTATACAGAATAGCACGGGCGCTCAACTCGCCCTCGTGGGCGGCGCAGTTGGCTCGGTCTCCGTCCAGGTTCAACGTGGCAGCAGCCTGGATGCAGGAGTGGTGGTACACGAGTTCGGGCACGGCCTCTCGACGCGGCTGACCGGCGGACCGAGCCAGGTTTCGTGCCTCAGCAACCAGGAGCAGATGGGCGAGGGCTGGAGCGACTACTACGGCCTCCTGCTCACGGCACAGTCTGCGGACGATACGCCGCGCGGCATCGGGACGTATCTGGAGTTTCAGGGGACGGACGGCGCAGGCATTCGGCCGCGGCGGTACACGCGTGATTTCAGCGTCAACGACCTGACGTATCAGGACGTGATCAGCTTTGCCTACACCTTCGATGCAGAACTTCCCAACGGAGGCTCTCCTGGACCTCGGGGGCTCACCATTCCGCACGGTCTCGGCTCGGTCTGGGCGAGTGTGCTCTGGGACATGACCCTGGACCTTGTGGACGCCTATGGCTTCGACCGTGACGTCTACAACGCGGATGGCGGCGCAGGCAACCAGATCGCTCTCAACCTCGTCACGCAGGGCCTCAAGCTTCAGAAGTGTCAGCCGGGGTTTGTCTCGGGTCGGGATGCGATTCTGAACGCCGACACGCTTCTGTACGGCGGCCGCAACGCGGACATCATCTGGGGCGCCTTTGCACGCCGCGGCCTCGGCGTGGGAGCGAGCGAAGGGCTGACGAGCAATGCCAACGATGGCACCGCAGACTTCAACGCACCCCCGGTCTCGCGCGAGAGCGGCCCGAACGCCTCTGGCGCGCGCCTTACCGTCGCTGGTCCCAACCCGGTGCGCGGGCAAACCGCGCTGAGCCTCTCGCTCGTCGCGCCAGAGGCCGTGACGGTGAGCGTGGTGGACTTGCTGGGCCGGAACGTACAGACGCTCCACGAGGGGCCTCTGCCGGCGGACCGCCACACGCTCGACGTGGACGCGAGCCGCCTCGCGCCGGGCGTGTACGTGGTGCGGGCGCAGGGCGAGACGTTCTCGGCCACGCAGCGCCTGACGGTGATCCGGTAGAGACCGACCCGTTCGAGTCTCGCGAGCCCTGCTGCCACCTTTGGCAGTGGGGCTCTTTGGTTTGAGCCTCTGGCGACATGCTGAGGTCTGGCCTCTGGCGCCAGAGGCTGCTACTCGCGCACGCGTCGTCTCGTGCTTGACGATCCTGGCGACGAAGAAGCCCTCTAGCAAACCGTCCGGGAGGACGCGGCGCGAGAGGCGCACGCTCTCGGGGAACGTCCTGCCGTTCCACGCGGCCATGCCGGGCATTGTGGCCTCCGCCAGAGGCCCGGTCGTGGGGAGCCCTGTAGCGACGATCTCGATCTTCTCGCCGAAGGTCTTGAGCGCCTTGGCCAGCACGGCCTCGTTCTCCTCTGGCGCGAACGTGCAGGTGGAGTAGACGAGCGTGCCGCCGGGCTTGAGCGCCATGATGGAAGAGAACAGGAGCTTCCACTGCACGCGGCGCATCTCGTTGATCTTGCGCTTGCTCCAGTAGCGCGTCGTCTCCGGTTCGTCCGCGAGGAAGCGGCCCTCGGTCGAGCACGGCACGTCGACGAGGACGCGGTCGAAGGCCTCGGTCTCGGACTGCCACACGCGCGAGCCGTCGCCCTGCCACGCGGTGACGCACGTCACGCCCTGCGCCTCCATGTTGGCCTTGAGCCTGTAGAACCGCCCCCGCACTTTCTCCATCGCGACGATCTCGCCGCGGTCCTTCATCATCGCGGCGAGTTGCCCGGTCTTAGAGCCGGGCGCGGCGCACAGGTCCAGAATCCGTTCGCCGGCCTCTGGCGCCAAGCAGATGCGGCGGGAGTTGGCTGCTCGCGTTCTGCACGTAGAGCGCGCCGCGCGCGTAGGTAGCGGATGCCAGCAGCGCCGCGCGGTCCTCGGCGCGGTACGCGCCCGGAATGCCCTCGATGGGCGCGAAGCCGACGCCAGAGGCCTCCAGTTCGGCCAGCGCCTCGGGTGCGGGCGCGACGAGCGGGCAGGCGCGGAAGGCGGTCGCGCTGGTCGCCTCGAACGTGGCGAGGACGGGGTCCAGGCGGTCGGGCGGGAGAATGGCGCGGAGGCGGTCGAGAAAGAGGTCAGGGAGGGCCAAAGCGGAACGGAGGGTGGGCGCGGCAAGATCGCTCGCGCCAGAGGCACAACCTGCCGGGGCCTCTGGCGCGTGCCGCGGTACGCGGCGCTTCCGCGGCCTCGTGCCAGACCCTAGGTCGTGTGGACATTTGAGTTCAGACCTTGGTTAGGCGATACCGAAGCGGCACTACCGCCGCGACCATGCCTCGCTACGCCATCTCTGACGCCAACTGGCACCGCCTCGCCCCGCTCTTGCCCGGACGACCTGGCACCCGAGGCCGATCTGGAGACGACAACCGCCTCTTCCTCGACGCCGTCAACTGGATCGCCCGCAACGGCGGCCCCTGGCGCGACCTCCCGGCCCGCTTTGGCAACTGGAACACCGCCTGGCGGCGCTTCGACCGCTGGAGCCGCGCCGGCGTCTGGCAGCGGCTCTTCGAGCACTTCCAAGACCCGGACCTCGAATGGCTGCTGCTCGACTCGACCAGCATCCGGGCGCACCAGCACGCCGCTGGCGCTCGAAAAAGGGGGGCACGCCCGAGGCGTCCACCGCGCGCCAAGCGCTCGGTCGAAGTCGTGGCGGCCTGACGACGAAGCTCCACGCCGCCTGCGACGCGCTCGGCAACCCGGCCCGGATGCTCTTGACACCTGGTCAAGCCGCCGATGTGCCGCAGGCCGCGGCGCTCATCGCAGGGTTGAGCCCCACGATGGTCGTCGCCGATACGGCCTACGACGCGATGCACTTCCGATCGGCGGTCGCTCTGGCCGGGGCGAAGTCGGTGATCCCGTCGAGTGCCACGCGCGCGACCAAGTTCGGCCTCGACCGGGAGGTGTACGCGGAGCGCAACCGAGTGGGGCGCTTCTTCCACCGCCTGAAGCTGAACCGACGCTTGGCCACGCGGTACGAGAAGACGGCTCGGAACTACCTCAGTTTCGCGCTGTGGGCTTCGACGCTGGTCTTGCTCCGCTAATTGTCCACACGACCTAGGGACGTAGCGCATATGCCCCACCCACGCCCGAGGCGGCCTCTGGCGCCAGAGGCCGAACGCAAAAGCCGCCGATGCGAGAACACATCGGCGGCTGGAATCAAACGAAGAACCGTGGCTAGGCCGCGGGGTCTTCCGTTTCGACCGCCGCGCCGTACGCGACGGCTCCGGCGTCGACACTCGCGCCGTCACCAGACGGGGACCCGTCGCCGGACGCCAGAGGCGCGGCGATCTCGGTCGGCGTGACAGAAGCGGGCGAGACGGCCGACGCGAAGTAGTCCTCGTTGTCGAACGAGTCGACCTGGATGGCGTCGTTGCGAGCGGCCTCGGCGCGCGAGAGGAGGTCGGCCTCTTGCGCGGTGATGATCCCGGCCTCGACGGCTTGCGGAATCAGCGTGGCCGGGTGCGCCTTGGGCAACTGGCGCGAGCGGATCGCGGCCTTCACCTTTTTGACGACGCCCTCGGCCTCGTAGCAGATCGCCATCGCGTTCTCGAAGCGGCCCAGCGTGTGGTCTGGGTCCATCGTCGTGAACACGCCGCCGAAGAGGCGGTCGCGCTGCTCGCCGGGCACCTGCATGGCGGAAGCGACGCGGCCTCCGGTCTTGTCGCTCGGGAGCCCGCCGATGCGGTTGAAGCGGCTCCACGTCGCCAGAGGCCCGCGGAAGAGCCACGTCGCGCCGGGCACCTGGAGGTTGGCGAACAGTCCGTCGAAGGCGTCCTGGATTTGCGCGAAGGCGTAGTCCATGCTCCACTGCATGAACGGCACGTCCTCCTTGCTGGCGGCCCTCGGCCTCGAAGCGCGCGAGGACGGCCGTCCCGAAGTACATCCACGAGAAGATGTCGGCGAAGCGGCCGGTGAGCTTCTCCTTGCGCTTGAGGTCGCCACCGAGCGTGCCCATCGCGAGGTCCGCGAGGAAGGCGAACGTGGCGGACGACCACTGCATCTTGCGCCAGTACGTGGCGGCGGGACCACCGACGGGCGAGCCCGCGAGCCAGCCGCGCGAGAGGCTGAGACCGATGCCGCGGAAGGCGTTGCGGACGACGTGGCCGATGTGCGGCCAGAAGGCGGCGTCGAACGCCTTCACGTCGCGGTTCTGCAGCGCGACCATTTCCTTGAGCGCGTACGGGTGGCAACGGATCGCGCCCTGCCCGAACACCATGAGCGTGCGCGTGAGAATGTTGGCGCCCTCGACGGTGATGGACACCGGGATGCCGATGTAGGCCGCCGCGATGGGGTTGCGGGGGCCGCGCGAGATCGCGTTGCCGCCCAGGATGTCCATCGTGTCGTTGACGGCCTTGCGGAAGAGCTCAGTCGTCTGGTACTTCATCATTGCCGTCACGACGGCGGGCGCGGCGCCCGTGTCGAGCCCGCCGTTGGTGTACCGCCGCGCGGCCTCCATCGTGTAGGCCCAGCCGCCGATCCGCGCCAGAGGCTCTTCGATGCCCTCGAACTTGCCGATGCTGAGGCCGAACTGCTTGCGGATCAGCGAGTGCGCGCCCGCGACGCGGGCGGCCTGCTTGACGCCAGCGGTGGCACTCGCGGGAAGCGAGATGCCGCGACCTGCGGCCAGGCTCTGCATCAGCATCCGCCAGCCGCGGCCGACACCCTCCATCCCGCCGATGACGGCTTCTTCCAACTTGACGACCACGTCGTGGCCCTCGGTCGGGCAGTTCCAGAACGGGACGCCGAGTGGGTCGTGCCGCTTGCCCAGCACGACGCCTTCGGTAGTCGTCGGCACGAGCGCGCAGGTGATGCCCAGGTTCTCGCCCTTGCCCAGCAGGTTCTGCGGGTCGAAGAGCTTGAACGCGAGGCCGAGCACGTCCGAGATGGCCGCCAGCGTGATGTAACGCTTGAGCCAGTTGAGGCGGATGTACAGGTCGCCGTCCTCGCCGCGGAAGACCTCGCCGCGCGAGGAGATCGCGCCGGCATCACTGCCCGCACCGGGCTCGGTCAGCGCGAACGAGGGGATCATCTCGCCAGAGGCCAGCTTGGGCAGCCAATAGTCCTTTTGGGTCTGCGTGCCGAAGTGGCTCAGAAGCTCGGCCGGTCCCAGCGAGTTGGGCACCATAACCGTGATGCCGAGCGCGCTGGACGCGCTCGCGACCTTCGCGACGACGGCGCTGTTGAGGCTGGGCGAAAAGCCGTGGCCCCCGTACTCGGTCGGGATGATGAGGCCGAAGAAGCGGTCCTTCTTGAGCTTGTCCCAGAGCTCGGTCGGCAGATCGCGGCGCTGCCAGATCTCCCAGTCATCGGTCATCGCGCACAGTTCCTCGACGGGACCGTCCAGGAACGCCTGCTCCTCTGGCGTGAGGCCTGCGTAGGCCTGCGCCAGAAGCCGGTCCGTATCGGGCTTGCCGGAGAACAGTTCGCCCTCGACCCAGACCGTGCCCGCGTCGATGGCCTCCTGCTCCGTGCTGGAGATCGTGGGGAGGAACTCCAGCTTCTCCATCAGGCCCATGACCGCGCCCGAGAGCGCGCGCCGGATCGGCGTGACGAGGAAGACGACCGCGAGGACGACGAAGACCGCGATCAGCGCCAGAGGCGCGCCAAAACCGACGAGCGCGACGAGGCCGAGCCCAGCCCAGACCGCCAGAGGCGCGCCGGTGAAGCCGAGCGCGAAGAGCACCAGCACGATCCCGAGGACCGCGGCCCACGCGGGCGTGAATGCGCTCAGCGCGCCGTGGAGAGAGTTGAGGAGTTCCATGAGGTGTACAGTGTTAACCCGCGAGGCCAAGCCGGGCCTCTGGCGGGACAAACGGGGTGCAGCGCCAGAGGCGCACTCGCGCGTGGCTGTGCTGCAGCAGAAGGTTAACAGTGTAAACCCTGGACTTCGACTTCGCAACTGGTGCCCAACCGACGGCGCTACGCCAGAGGCGAGAAACCGCGCGGCCTCTGGCGGGTGGGCGCCCCTCCCCTTTCCCAATCGCATGTCCGACGTTGTCTCTTGGGCGCTGACCCACCTCCCGCGCCAGACCGGCCGCACGGCCGTCGTGACCGGCGCGAACTCGGGCATCGGGCTCGAAACCTCGCGGGCGCTCGCGGCGATGGGCGCGCAGGTCGTGATGGCCTGCCGCGACCTGGACCGCGGCGACGCGGCCCTGCTGGACATCCGCAGCTCCGTTCCGGGCGCGAACGTGGAGGTGCGGCATCTCGACCTGGCAGACCTGGACAGCGTCGCGCGGTTTGCCGCCACGTTTACCGCGCACTCGACCGCGCCAGAGGCGCACGCTGGCGAGGCCTCTGGCGACGGGTTGAGGCAGCGGGTCGACCTGCTGGTCAACAACGCGGGCGTGATGGCGCCGCCAACGCGCGGGACGACGGCGCAAGGGTTTGAGACGCAGTTCGGCGTCAACGTGCTGGGGCACTTTGCCCTCACAGCGCGGCTGCTGCCGCATCTGCTCATGCCGCCACAGGCGCGCGTCGTGTGGGTGTCCAGCATCGCGCACAAGCAGGGGCGCATCGACTTCGACAATCTGCAGGGCGAGCGCGCGTACAACCCGTGGACGGCGTACCAGCAGAGCAAGTTGGCAGACCTCATGCTCGCCATCGAGATGCAGCGGCGCCTGACGGATTCGGGCGCGGACGCGATCAGCGTGGCGGCGCATCCGGGCGTCTCGAATACCGAACTGAGCGACGACGTCATCGGAGATTCCGCGCTCAAGCGTGCCATCGCGGGGCTCGTGCTGCCGCTGTTGACCATGCCCGCGTGGAAGGGCGCGCTGCCCACGCTCGTCGCGGCGTCGAGCGCGACCGTGGACCCGGCCGACTACATCGGCCCGACGGGCTTTCGGGAGATGCGCGGCACGCCGGGACGCGCCAGCCATCGCGCCGCAGGCGAAAGACACTGAGACCGCCCGCCGCCTCTGGCGCGCGTGCGAGAAGGCGACGGGCCTTTCGATGCTCTAGCCTCTGGCGCTGCGCGCGGGGACTGGGGGGGACTGGAAGAAAGCCTCTGGCGCCAGAGGCGGCCTCTTCTCAAGAGAGAGAGGCCCACAGCGTAGAGGGAGTCCACACGGGTGCACTTCCACGCCTCGCCAGAGGCCGAACGGACCGCCGCCGCTGGCGCGATCTTACGCGCCCACCGATTCTCGCGCCTGTGTCTCTGATTTCCGACTTTAAAGCCTTTGCCCTGCGCGGCAACCTCGTCGACCTCGCCATCGGCTTCACGGTCGGCGCCGCGTTTACGACCGTTGCGGAGTCGCTCGTCAACGACCTCCTGATGCCGCCGTTGGGCATCATCCTGGGCACGACAGACTTCTCGGACTACTACTGGCTCCTCAAAGAGGGCGAGGGCGCGCCCGGCCCCTACGACACCATCGAGGCGGCGCAGGCGGCGGGCGCGGTGACGTTCAACTACGGCTCGTTTCTGACGAGTGTGCTCACGTTCCTGATCGTGGCTATCGCCGTCTTCACCATCGTGCGGCTCGTGATGCGCGCCAGCCGCGCCGTGCAGGACGAGTTCGGCGAGAACGACGACGAGGGCGACCCGGAAACCAAAAAGTGCGCCTATTGCCGCGAGACGGTCCCGTTCAAGGCCAGCCGGTGCTCGCACTGCACCTCGTTTCTGGGCACGGATGGCGGCCCGCTGCATCCCGACGAGTCCATTACGCCAAAGGCCGTCACAACCTGAGTCTCTGGCGCCAGAGGCGGGCTGTGTTTGTCTGTCACGGTGCGGGATAACACCGCGCGCCGCCAGAGGCGTCTTGTTGGGCGGGATGTGCGCGAGTATTATGGGTCACGCCGCTCCGGTTTTATCCGGCGCGGCGCCCCTCAATACTTGGTTCTGCGGCACTCGCCATGCGTGACTATCTGAGCGAGAAACATCGGAGTGACCTGGACGCTGCCAGCCAGTGTGTCGGGTTGGTGCTCTTGGGGGTGGCTCGGTCCCGGTACATCTTCGACGGCGAACCGACCGAGGACGACTTTGGCGAACTCGAACTTGCGTTCCGCGACGGCATCACCGTCACGCTTCACCTAGCGACCAACGGGGAGTCCGTCCGGTCCAGCGTTCGTCAAATGCGGTTGCCTGATCCGTTCGACATCGACTCCTCAGGCAGCGGTCGTTGCGAGTGGGAGCGCGTGGACCTCGCTACCGTACAGCCGTGGGCCAAATTGGTAGGCCGCCGGGTCGCTGCGGTTGACGCCGTGATCGACGGGCGGGTTGGCGATCCGGGGTACGACTTCCTGGTGGGCTGGCGGCTCCGGTTCGACCCCGGCGGTTCCTTCCTCTACTTCAACAACGGCGACGCCGCCGCTGTAATGTGGTCCGGCTTCCCTGAGCCTATTGAGGGCGTGGCCGTACGCGCCGAGCAGGTCGCTCCGTAGGCAGGGTGCCGCAGAACCCCCATAATCAGGTCTTTGTCAAGTGGGGCGTTTTTCGAGTCGTAGGGCCAGTCTCGCCCTGCACTCCTCGGTGAGAGGAGCGCTTCTATCGTCAGAGCGTCGGCGCCGCGGCGTCAGATCGAGAGGGTCCTCGTCAGTCGCTCCCCGCCGTCACCGGCGGGACGAAGCGCTGGCGGTCCACACCCCCATACGGGCTCTCGCCGTCGGTCACGACGACGGGCGTGATTGGGCCACGCCGTCCCAGATCTCTGTCGGCGGCACACCTACTCGCTTCCCATTCCCACCGAGGGCGGTCGGTCGCTTTCGCGGCCGCCGTCGCCAGTTCTACTGGCCGGGCTTGCGAGTAAGGGCCATTGCTCCTTCTTCGTCCGACTCAAGGGCTTGCCCTTGAACTGGCCGTTGAAGTCTTGGTGCTTGCGCAGCACGTGGTACGCGATGCGAGCGATCTCCTTGGCGACGAGTGCCCGAGCGACGGCCTCGGGCTTCTTGCGCCGCTTCGAGCCGTACCACGCCTTCACTTCGGGGTAGTACTGGATCGCGCGGACACCCGCGTGCGAGAAGGCCAGCTTGAGGTAGCGGTTGCCGTCGCGGGATCTCTTGTGCCGGACCCGGTCGCCGGAGTTGTCGGCACCGGGGACCAAACGGCAGTAGCTGAAGAAGGCCCGGTCGCTCGCAAACCGCGCGATGTCGTCGACTTCCAATCGGATCGAGAAGGCGCACGCCTTGCCGATGCCCGGGATGCGCAGCAAGCGCTGCACGTCGGCGTCGGGCACGAGGTGGGGCACGAGCGCGCTCTCCATGCGCTTGACCTGGCGGTAGAGCAGCTCCGCCTGCTCAATGTGGGCTTCGGCTTGGAGCTGCCCGAAGGCGTCGAGGTCCGACACGTCGCGCACGTTGTGCTTCTCGAGCAGCCTCGCGATGGAGTTCTGGGCAGCCACGCGGCGCTCGACCAGGCGTAGCCGGGTGCGGAGCACGTCGCGGAGCGGACGCATCTCGTCGGAGATCATGTGCGCAGGAGATCAGTCCTCAGAAGATGGGCCAGCATGGCTGCGTCTGCCGAGTCGGTTTTGACCTTGGCGGCCGAAATGGCTTTGACGCCTTTAGCGTGCGCGAGGTCGATATCGCTAGCGCCAGAGGCGAGCGTGTCCTTGACCCAGTACCAGCCGGTGGTGCATTCGACCGTCGCGGCATGGCCCGCCTCGGTAGGGAGTTGGGCGAAGTAGGCCAGGAGCGCCCGAGGTCGGCAGGGCATCTTGGCGGTGGCGACGACCGTGCCTGCGGCATCGAGTGTGGTCGCGGTGACGGAGCGCTTGTGGAGGTCGAGGCCGGTGAAGTGGGTCGGTGTCATGGCAGCGGAGGCGAGTGGGCTCTCAAGGAAGGCATCCTGATTGGAATGATCCCGCCGCTGCAAGCCGACCCTAGGCGTTAGCGTTTTCAGCTCTGGGCGGGGCATCGGCGCTATCATCAGTCGAATCACCGCCGCGCCATCAGCCCAGGGCGGTTGAGCGGCAAACTGTCCTGCCGCGCCAGAGGCTTCTGGCGGATCCGCCTCTGGCGCCTAGCGACCCAGTTCCGTCGCGCGCCAGAGGTACCAGCTCGCGACGCTGCGCCAGGGGCGGAAGGGTTCGCCCGCGGCCTCGAACGCCTTGGGCGTGGGCCGCTCCTCGGCATCCGTCATCACGCGCAGGCCCTCGCGCAGACCGAGGTCGCCGGGTGCCCACACATCGGGACGGCCGAGCGTGAACAGCACGAACATCCGCGCCGTCCACACGCCGATGCCGCGGACGCCCACGAGCCGCGCGATCACCTCCTCGTCTGGCATCGCGGCAAAGGCTTCGCGAGAGAGGACGGTGCCCTCCAGCGACTTCGCGGCCAGGTCCTGCACCGCCGCCGTCTTGGCTCGCGAGAGGCCACAGGCCCGCAGCGCCTCGTCGGATTGCGCGAGGATGGCCTCTGGCGTGACCGCGCCCAACAGCGCGACGATGCGGCCGTGAATGGTGCGCGCCGCCGCGACCGAGACCTGCTGCCCGGTAATCGCGCGCACGAGCGCCGGAACCGTCTCGTCGGTGCGCACGCCAAAGCCCGGCGCCCCCGGCCCGATCTCTTCGATCAGCGCGCCCATGCGCGGGTCCGCGGTGCTGAGGTGCGCCTCGGCTGTCGCGAGGTCGTAGGGAAGAGGCGCGAGCATGCGAGGCGGGGAAACGTGTCGCACATTACCACCTCAGAACGGGCCTCTGGCGCCAGAGGCGTAGGTGGAGAGGCAAGAAGTGGCGCAGACCGTTCGATGTGGAAGCCCCACGACGCTGTCATCCCCACCTCGACGGGGAGGCGTAGCCAGCGAAGCCGAGAGATCTATTCGCTGCATGCACGCACGCTGAACAGTTCTCCGGCATCCGCTGCAACTAGATCCTTCGTCGCTTCGCTCTGTCGGGATGACATGGAGAGGAAGCCTTGGCCGTACGACCGGCCTCGGGCGCCAGAGGCGAGCGACCCACGGGCCCCTCCCCGCTATGGCCGGTAGCCGTCGGCGTCGAAGTTGGGCTTGCGCTTCTCGGCGTAGGCGCGCTTGCCCTCCTGGCCTTCCTCGGTCATGTAGAAGAGCATGGTCGCGTAGCCCGCGAGCTGCTGCAGGCCTGCGCCGCCGTCCTCATCCGCGTTGGCCGCCGCCTTGAGCATGCGGATCGCGATGTTGGAGTTTTGCAAGATCTCGCGGCTCCACTGCACGTACTCCTGCTCCAGCTCCGCCAGAGGCACGACCGTATTGACGAGACCCATGTCGATGGCCTCTTGCGCCGAGTAATCCCGCGCGAGGAACCAGATCTCACGGGCCTTTTTCTGGCCTACGATCCGCGCGAGGTGCGTGGTGCCGTAGCCCGCATCGAACGAGCCGACCTTGGGGCCGGTCTGCATGAAGCGCGCGTTGTCGGATGCGATGGTGAGGTCACAGACGACGTGGAGCACGTGCCCGCCGCCGACCGCCCAGCCGTTGACGGCCGCGATGACGGGTTTCGGGATGGTGCGGATGCGCGTCTGAAAGTCCAGCACGTTGAGGCGCTGCATGCCGGTCGGCGCGTCGCCCTCCATCTCGACGTAGCCGTGCTCGCCGCGGATGCGCTGGTCGCCGCCGGAGCAAAACGCTTTGTCTCCCATGCCCGTCAGCACCACGCAGCCCACGCTCGGGTCATCGCGCGCGTCGTCGATCGCGCGGATCATCTCGGTCACGGTCGTGGGGCGGAACGCGTTGCGCACCTCGGGCCGGTTGATCGTGATGCGCGCGATGCCCGCCGTGTCGGTCTCGGGCGTGCCCTTCTCGTAAACGATGTCCTCATAGTCGCCCGCGGATTCCCACGTGAACGGGCCGGAGACGGACGGGCGGTGCGTGAAGTGGTGCTTTTCGGCCATGAGGGATGCGGGAGGAGGAGGAATGGAGGGATACGGGCCTCTGGCAGGGTCGCGGTGCTAGCCGTCGCGCCAGAGGCCGTTCGGAGCACATGTAGAGACGCCGTGCATGGCGTCTCCGGGCAAGCGCGCCAGAGGCAAAATCAGGAGAACAGCGCGTCGCGGAGCACGTCGGCGACGGCGTGCGGCGCCTGCGCCAGAAGCGCGTGCCCCGCGCCGGGCACGAGGCGCACGCGGAACGGCCCGGCCTGCGCCATCTCGTCTGCGAGCGCGACGTACTTCGCGTCGTCGGCGCCTGCGACGGCCCAGGCGGGGACGCGGATCCGTGAAAGACTGTCCCAGAGCGGCGCCATCGCGCCCGTGCCCATGCGCTCCAGGCTCTGCGCCAGGTGCGGAGGCCGGTTGTGGTTGAGCCGGTCCAGCACCAGCCTCTGGCGGAGATCCTCGTTGAGCTCGCCCCAGAGCGGCATCCGGTACCAGCGGTTCAGAAACGCGGGATAGTCAGCCACGATCTCCCGGCTTCGCTCGGCGTCGGTCGCGCGGCGCGCGGCGCGGGCCTGGGGTGAGCGCAAGCCGGGCGAGGCCGAGACGAGCACGAGCGCGCGGACCGCGTCCGGGTGCCGCTGCGCGAGGTGCAGCGCGAGGCGCCCGCCCATGGAGTAGCCAGCCAGCACGGCGGGCTCGGTCAGCATCGCCGCGAGCCGGTCGGCCTCGCGGTCGAACGCGTCGCCAGAGGCCGGGCCCGGTGGTTCTGCGCCAGAGGCCTCTGGCGAGAACGCGCCGTGCCACGCGAGATCTGGAGCGAGGACGTGCGCAGCCGAGCCCAGGTCGGCGGCGACGGCATCCCAGTCGGCGCCGCGGCCCATAAATCCGTGGAGAGCGAGAACGGTGAGAGGGATAGAGGGATTCGGGATGGCAGAGGGATGCGGGCGGAGCGCGAAGGTGCCGACGCCCGCCTCTGGCGTCAAGCCCCCAGCAGGAGCGGCCTCTGGCACCGAGCCTCTGGCACCGAGCCTCTGGCGCTGCGCACCGGACCCCTCGCGCCAGAGGCCGCGTTGCACACGACGCATCCCTTTATGCCTCCATCCCGCATCCCTCCATGCTCAACCGCCGCCAATTCGTCAGCCGCGCCGCCGCCGCAGGCCTCGCGCTTCCCTTCGCCGCCTCCGCTGCGCGCGCCACGGCCGCGCCCGGGCTCGCGCCATCCGCCTCTGGCGCCGCAGGCGCGTACCCGGCACGCCCGGCCGCGTTTACGGAGATCCGCCGCGGCGTGGGCTACTACACCGAGCGCGGCGGCACGATTGGCTACCTCGCGACCGACCGCGCGCTCGTCGTCGTGGACACGCAGTTCGCAGAGCAGGCGCAGAACGCCTACGACGGACTGGACGCGCGCACGCCAGGCCGCGCGAGCGTGATCGACCTGCTCATCAACACGCATCACCACGGCGACCACACGGCGGGCAACAGCGTCCTCGCGCCTCTGGCGGCGCGGCACGTGGCGCACGAAGCCGTGCCCGGCTTGCAGCGCGCCGCCGCCTCGCGCGGTGGCTCCATGGAGGGACAGGCGTACGCCCGCGAGACGTATGACGGACGGTGGAGCGCGCGCGTGGGGGACGAAACGCTGACGCTGCATTACTTCGGCCCGGCGCACACCGTCGGCGACAGCGTGGTCCACTTCGAAGCCGCCGACGTGGTCCACATGGGCGACCTTGTGTTTAACCGCGTACCGCCGTTTGTCGACCTCGCCTCTGGCGCCACAATCGAGGGCTGGATGAACGTCCTGGAGCAAACCCACGCCGCGTTTACAGACGCGACCGCGTTCATCTTTGGCCACGGCAACGAGGAGTACGGCGTCACCGGCACCCGCACCGACCTTCTCGTCATGCGCGATTTCCTCGGCGCCACGCGCGACTACGTCGAGGCCGGGTTGGCCTCTGGCGAGACGGTCGATGCACTCGCGAGCGTAGATGCGATCCCCGGCTTTCCCGACCACACCGGACGCCGGTTGGCGAGCGTTGTCCGCGCCGTGGCGGAGGAGATGCAGCGGTAGCGCGCGCGGCATGGTCGAGGGCCGCGAGACGTTCTCCTCAGCGCTCGGGATAGGGGACGTGCGCGCTCCGCGCGCAGGGATGAGCAGATGCTCACGACTGTTCGGTTCGGCGCCTCTGGCGCCAGAGGGTAGCATGTCCGTTCCCGTTGCGGCGAGGGGGGGCCAGACCGCGCCAGCGGTCAGAGGGGCGCCAGGACCGAGCGCCGGAGGTACGGCTCCAGAGTGGAACGCACGTTCGGCCGCGCGCGACGCGTTGGGATGGCGGTAGCCTGCGCCTATGATCCGTCGCCTCCTGCTCCTCGTTCCGGTCGTCGCGCTCGCCGCCTGTGGTAGCGCGCCACCGCGCGTGCCGCCTCCGACGCCGCCGCCACCTCTGGCGCCAGAACTCACCATTCTCGCGCCGACGTTTTCCGAGAACGAGGGCCGATTGCCGTGGCCCGCAACGGGCGTGGTGACGGGCTTTTTCGGATCCCGCACCGACCCCGCGACAGGCACCCGCACCGACGCGGTCGGCATCGACATCGCGACCGCGCCAGAGGCGCCTGTTCTGGCCGCTTTCGACGGCCGCGTCTCGCGCGTGGGCCAGATGGCCACGTTCGGCACCTTCGTGATGGTGAAACACAGCGGCTGGACGACGGTCTACGGCAACCTCTCGCGCGTCGACGTGGCCTCTGGCGACAGCGTCGCGACCGGCGCGCTACTCGGCGCCAGCGGCTCCCGCGAGCAGCGCCGAGGCCCCGCGCTGTTCTTCGCGCTGTTCCAGGACAGCACCGCCGTCGACCCGTTGCCGTGGCTCCGCCCGCGCGCCCAGCCTCTGGCGGCGCCGGGAACGCCAGAGGACACCCCGCTGTCACCCGAGGGCCGCTAGCCTTCGCCACCCCCACGCCCCCAGATTTTTGGCCGAGACCGTAGACCGCACGTTTGAAATCGAGAACGCCGAGCCGCTGCTGCTCTTCGGCTTCAACGACCTGTACCTCCGCCGCATCGAAGGCGCCTTTCCCAGCACGCGCATCGTCGCCAGAGGCTCACGCCTGCACCTCCGCGGGCCCTCGGATGATCTCGACCAGATCGAGCGCGTCGTGCGCGAGCTCACGGTCGTGCTCAACCGCAACGGCACGCTGACCGAGAATGACGTGGCGACGGTGCTCGACCTCTCCAACGTCAGCGCGGGCGCGCGCCCGGCCAAAAACGCCGACGCGATCCTGTTCACGGCCACAGGCGGCACGGTCAAGGCCAAGACGCCCGGCCAGAGCCAGCTCGTCGAGGCGGCGCGCAGCAACGACATCGTCTTCGCCGTCGGCCCGGCGGGAACAGGCAAGACGTACACCAGCGTGGCGCTGGCGGTCAGCGCGCTCAAGAGCCGCCAGGTCAAAAAGATCGTGCTCTGCCGCCCGGCCGTCGAAGCGGGCGAGAGCCTGGGCTTCCTGCCCGGCGACCTGCGCGACAAAGTCGACCCGTACCTCCGCCCGCTCTACGACGCCCTCGAAGAGATGGTGCCGCGCGAAAAACTGCGCGGCTACATGGACCAGAACGTGGTCGAGATCGTGCCTCTGGCGTACATGCGCGGGCGCACGCTCAACTCGTCGTTCGTCATCCTGGACGAGGCGCAGAACTCGACGGCCACGCAGATGAAGATGTTCTTGACGCGCATCGGCGCCGGGAGCCGCGCCATTGTCACCGGCGACGCCACGCAAACCGACCTGCCCTCCCGTGCCCTCAGCGGGCTGGTCCAAGCTCGCGAGATCCTCGAAGGCGTCGACGGCATCAGCTTCGTCGACTTCGACCGCGAGGACGTGGTGCGGCACAAGCTGGTCAAAGACATCATCGCCGCCTACGACCGCGCCTCTGGCGGCTGAGCCTCTGGCGCCAGAGGCGCCGCGAGGGATACGCGATAGAGAGGGATGCGGGGGCGCGCCAGAGGCCTACCCCTTCTTCGGCTGCTGCATCGCGTGGACCTGCTTGAGCAGGACCGACTTCGGTGTGACCGGGATGGCAGCCATCATGACGCGCTGCGGGAGCGTGAGCCCGGCCATCACGTCGAGGTCGCCTTTGAGCGTCGCGTCGTACCCGGCCTGCGCGACGGCGCGCGCGGACGCGGGCTTGTCGAACAGCGCCGTCTTGTCCATGCCCGATGTGCTTCCAAAGTCGGTCTCGGTCGCGCCCGGCATGAGGTTCGTGACCGTCACGCCCGTGCCGCGAAGCTCCTCCGCGATGGCGTTGCTGAACGAGGTCACGAACGCCTTGGTCGCGAAGTACACCGCCTGCATCGGCCCCGCCATCAGGCTCGCCGTGGACGAGACGTTGAGGATGCGCCCGCTGCCTCTGGCGACGAAGTCTGGCAGGAACAGGCGGCAGAGCGCGGTTAGCGCCACCACGTTGAGCTGAATCATGCCGCGGTCCTGCTCCCATTCGCGCTCGTGGAAGGTGCCGACGCCGCCGAAGCCCGCGTTGTTGACCAGCAGATCCACCGCGAGGCCCTGGGCTTTGACCTGGTCGTACAGTTCCTGTGGTGCCTCCTCGCGCGTGAGATCCATCGCGATCACGGTCGCCTGGATCCGGTGCAGGGCCTCTAACTCGCTCTTGAGCGCGTTGAGCTTGCCCTCGCTCCGCGCGACGAGAATGAGGTCTCCGCCTCTGGCGGCGTGGATGCGGGCGAGTTCGGCGCCGATGCCGCTGGAGGCGCCGGTGATGAGAGCGTTCATGCTGTTGGGTTGGGTATCGGCCTGTTGGATGCCGCCCGCCTCCCGCATGGTCCCGGCCTCTGGCGTAGATCCCGCTCGTTCTCACCCTCTCCCGGCGTGCTTGCGCCTCTGGCGCCAGAGGCGTGTTCGCCCGCCGCTCCCCCTACAACGTCATCCCGACAAAGAGAAGCGGCGAGGGATCTCAGCGCGGCGGTTGGCTCTGAGGCACACCTCGCCAGAGGCCTCTGGCGAGACCCTACTTTCCAGCGTCCCACCTCAACAGCCATGCGCCGCCTTCTCGTGCTCCTCGCGATCACCGCCACCTCCGCCGCCGCCCAAACCCCGCCAGAGGCGCAACCCGCCGCAGCCTCTGGCGAAGACGACGCCTACATCTGGCTCGAGGACGTGGAAGGCGAGCGCGCTCGATGGAGTGGGTCGAGGCGCAGAACGCCCGCACCGCCCAGGCGCTCCAGGCCGTCCCGGAGTACGACGCCCTCTACGCCGACGCACTGGAAGTCCTGACCTCGGACGCGCGCATCGCCTACCCGTCCATCCTCGGCGACTGGCTGACCAACTTCTGGACCGACGAGGCCAACCCGCGCGGCCTCTGGCGCCGCACGACGTGGGAGAGCTACCTCGGCGGCGAGCCCGAATGGGAGACCATCCTCGACATCGACGCGCTGGGCGAGGCCGAGGGCGTAGGCTGGGCCTGGGGCGGCGCCACGTGCCTCGCGCCAGACTACGACCTCTGCCTCGTGCGCCTCTCGCGCGGCGGCGCCGATGCGGTCGAGACCCGCGAGTTCGACCTGCGCACCCAGACCTTCGTCGCCAGAGGCTTCGTGCTTCCCGAATCCAAGGGCAGTGCCGCGTGGCTGAGCGAGGACGCGTTGCTCGTCTCCACCGACTTCGGGTCGGAGTACGCATGACCGAGTCCGGCTACCCGCGCGTCGTCAAGCGCTGGACGCGCGGCACGCCTCTGGCGGAGGCCGAGACCGTCTTCGAGATACCGCCAGAGGACATGGGCGTCTGGGCCACGAGCCTGCGCCGTGGCGACGAGATCATCGGCGCGGTCTCGCACCGGCCCAGCTTTTTCGAGGGCTCCACGCACGTCCTCGGCGCCAGCGGCCTCACGCGTTTGGACCTGCCGATGGACGCCGATCCCGGTATCGTAGGCGACCACATGACGCTCTACCTCCGCTCCGACTGGGAAACCGGTGGTCAGACGTACACACAGGGCTCGCTTCTCGCCATCGACTACGACGCGTTTCTGGGCGGGAGCCGCGACTTCCAGACCGTCTTCGCGCCAAGCGAGCGACAGACCGTCGAGGGCACCTCGTCGACGAAGAACACGCTGCTCGTGTCGCTGCTCGACAACGTGAACGGCGAGCTTCGGCAGTTCCGGTTCGAAGGCGGCGAATGGGTCAGCCGAACGGTGGACGTGCCCGCGGGCGGCAGCGTCGGCGTGGTCAGCGCGAGCCGCACCGACGACCGCTTCTTCTTCAGCTACAGCAGCTTCCTCCAGCCCAGCACGCTCTACCTCGCTGAGGGTGACGGCACCTCTGGCGCCAGAGGCGTGCAAGAGGTCACGCGCCTGCCCGCGATGTTCGACGCCAGCGGCCTGACCGTGCAGCAACTCGAAGCGGCCTCTGGCGACGGCACGCGCGTCCCGTACTTCGTCATCCACCGCGAGGACATCGCGATGGACGGGAGCAACCCGACGCAGCTCTACGGCTACGGCGGCTTCGAGGTCTCACTGACGCCGTCGTACAGCGGCCTCACCGGCAAAGCGTGGCTGGAGCGCGGCGGCGTCTACGTGCTCGCCAACATCCGAGGCGGCGGCGAGTTCGGCCCGGAGTGGCACCGCTCGGCGCAGCGCGAGAACCGCCAGCGCGCCTTCGACGACTTCATCGCGGTGGCGGAGGATCTCATCGCCAGAGGCCTCACCTCGCCCGATCACCTCGGCATCCGGGGCGGCTCCAACGGCGGCCTGCTCACGGGCGCAGTGATGACGCAGCGGCCGGACCTGTTCAACGGCGTCGTGATCTCGGTCCCGCTCCTAGACATGAAGCGCTACCACACGCTTCTGGCAGGCGCAAGTTGGATGGCCGAGTACGGCGACCCTGACAACCCGGACGACTGGGCCTTTATCTCGCGCTACTCGCCGTACCAGAACCTGGCCTCTGGCGCCAATTACCCGCGTCCGCTCTTCACCACCACCACTCGCGACGACCGCGTGCACCCCGGCCACGCACGCAAGATGGCTGCCAAAATGCTCGCGATGGGCTACGAGGTGGACTACGTCGAGAACACCGAGGGTGGCCACGGCTCGGGCGTCACGCCGGATCAGCAGGCGACCATGTGGGCCTCCATCTACGCGTACCTCTGGCGGCAACTCGGCGGCTGAGCCTCTGGCGAGACCATGCCTCTGGTGTACATGCGCCTCTGGCGCCAAAGGCGCATGCATGCTCCTCGCTTACCTGCATCGTCACTCCCACGTGCGCGGGGATGACGATGTAGAAAGTGCGGAGCGGTTGGATGTGCGTAGCGGGACTGTCGCCTCTGGCGCCCTGCCCGCGCGTGCTGCGGCCTGCCCGCCGCTGCCGCGTCTCGCCAGAGGCGCCTGTTCGCGCCCTAGAGGCTCCCGTAGCGTCTGCATCCCAGCCCCCCGGCCCGATGCGACGCACCCTCCTGCTCTGCCTCCTCCTCCCTCTGGCGCCAGAGGCCGCGTCCCAGCCTCTGGCGCACGTCCGCGGCGAAATCGTGGACGGCGCAGGCGCGCCGCTGCCCTACGCGACCGTCCTGCTCGTAGGTCACGGGACGGGCGGCGTGAGCGACGCCCGCGGCCGCGTCGCCTTCGCCACGCGCGAGACGGGGCGCCAGAGGCTGCGCGCGAGCAGCGTCGGCTTCGAGACCGTCGAGCGCGAGCGTTACGCTGGCGTGCGGGCGACACGACGCCGTGCGGTTCATGCTGCGCGAAACGGCATGCTGGACTTAGGCGAGGCGGTCGTCGCGGCCGACGCGTTCGTGAGCGGCGCCGACGTGAAAGGGCTGAGCCCGCTCGACGTGGTGACCACGCCAGGGGCCGCGGCGGACCTGTTCCAGGCGATTCGCTCGTTTCCCGGCTTGACGGAGGCCGAGGAGGGCGCAGGACTTTTCGTGCGCGGCGGAGACGTGGGCGAAACGCGCGTGCTGCTCGACGGCGCGGCGCTGCTTCAACCGTACCGCTTCGAGTCGCCGACCGGCGGCACGTTCGGGGCCGTCTCGCCGTGGTTGGTGCAGGGCACCCGCTTCTCCACCGGTGGCTTCTCGGCGCGCTACGGCGACGCGCTCTCGGGCGTGCTCGCGCTGGATTCGCAGGACGAGCCCGCGCAGAGCACCCAGACCCTCTCGCTCAGCCTCGCCGCCGCGAGCGCGAGCGCCGACGTGACGCTGGGCGACGGCGGCGCCCGCGTCGCTGCCAACCAGTCCTTCACCGACGCCCTCTTCTGGGTTAACGGCCGCGGCGACGCCTTCGAAACCGCGCCGCGCTCGACCGACGGCAGCGTGCTCCTCGCCACCCCCACCGCCTCTGGCGGCACGCTCAAGCTTCTCGCGATGGGCGGCGTGGACCGATTGGGCGTGCGCATCGACGAGCCCTCCTTCGCGGGCGTGTTCGAGAGCCGCAGCGCGGGCGGGATCGTGCTGAGCGAGTGGACAGGCTTGGCCCGCTCCTGGAATCTGGGCGTTACGGCGCACCACGCGCGCCACGGGTCGGAGCAGGGCATCGGCGCGCTGTCGCTCCAGGCCGTCGGACCGCGCGACGGGCGTGCGAGTCTCTGGCGAACGCGAGGTCAGCACCCGGCTCATCGTGCACGTCGGAGCCGAGGGCGACGCGCGGCTGGCCGCGTACCGCGGCGATGTGCCCGCGGGCGACGTGAACGACCCCGAGGCCGCCGTCACCTCGTTCGACCAGACCACCCGTGGCACGCACGGTGGCGCCTGGGCCGAAGCCGAGGCCAAGCTCTCCCGCCGCGTCGCGGCCACGCTCGGGCTCCGCGCCGACGCCCACTCGGCCTCTGGCGCGGCGCTGGACCCGCGCGCCAACCTGTTCGTGGCGCTGAGCGAAGGCACGCGCCTCCGCTTCGCGGCGGGCCTCTACAGCCAGGCGCCCGACCTCGCGACGGTCGCCCTCGCCAGAGGCAGCGCGGATCCGGGCGAACTAGCCTCTGGCGCCGACCTCGGCATCCAGCGCGCGACGCATCTCATCGCGGGCATCACGCACGAGCGCGGACCACTCACGCTCCGCGCCGAGGCCTACGACAAGCGCTACCGCGACCTCGTCGTCCAGCGCAGCGGAACGGTCTACGGCAACGTGGGCGCGGGCCACGCCAGAGGCCTCGACCTGTTCGCGCGGTGGGGCAGCGTGGGCGGCTCGCCGGTCAGCGGCTGGATCTCGTACTCACTCTTAGACGCCCGCCGTACGCTCGTGCAGCGCGACGGCTTGGAGGCCCGCCTCGCCAGCGGCCGACCCGGATTTGGCGTCGCGCACTCGTTCAACGCCGTCGCCAAGACGGGCCTCTGGCGCGGGCTGAGCGTGAGCGGGCGGTTTCGCGCGGCGCTCGGGCGGCCGGTGACGCCGGTCGTAGGTGCGGTTCGCGCGCCAGAAGGCCGACTTCTTCTACCCCATCGACGGCGCGCCCGGCAGCGAAACGCTGCCCGCCTACCTGCGCCTCGACCTCGCGGCGAGCTACACGCATCGGCTTGGGCCAGACGGGCTCGCTCGTCCTCTTCGGCGCGCTCGACAACGCGCTTGACCGCGCCAACGCCAGCGGCTTCGCCTACTCCGCCGACTACGCCTCGCGCACGCCCGAGGCCTCGCCGTACCGCCGCTCGGTGTACGTCAGGCGCCACGCTGCTGCTCTCGCCGCGCTGAGCCTCTGGCGGCGCGTCGCGCGTGTTCCGGGTTCCGGGTGGAAGCTGCCCCCGCGTCGCCTCTGGCGCCAGAGGCCTCATCCATCGCCGCGTCCTCTGGCGGAATGCCTCCACGGCTCGTCCCACGATAGGCGCGGCTCGTCCGCCGCAGACGCGTCTCGCCAGAGGCGCCTGCCTGCTCTGAATCCACGCCCGTAGGCTCACCTCGTCCCACTGCCCAGCGCTCCCATGCCACGCCTCCTCGCTCTCCTCGCCTGCTTGACCATCGCGCTACCCGCGAGTGCGCAAGACGCGCTCACCCGCTCCCGCCACGCCCTCGACGCCGCCGTCCTCTCCGGCTCCGCCGACTCGCTCCTCGCTGCCCGCGCCAGCCTCCAACTCGCCTCTGGCGACGACTGGGCGACCTACTACACCGCCCTCGCAGACTACCGCCTGGCCTACGCCTTCTGGGGCGCCGACGACGCCCGCGCGATGCAGCACGCCACGCTCGGCGCCGACGCCTTGGCCGCCCTCCGCCGCCAGAGGCTCAGTGCACCGCTCGACGCCGAGGCCGCTGCGCTCCACACCGCCTTGCTGGGCGCGCAGATCGGGCTCGACCCGTCGCTCGGCATGAAGCTGGGCCAGGCCTCTGGCGAGGCGGCAGCCAGCGCGGCACGCCTCGCGCCCGGCAACCCGCGTGTGCAGTATGTGCAGGCCACGAGCCTGCTCAGCACACCGCCCGAGTGGGGCGGCGACCCTGACCGCGCGCTCGCGCTGCTTCAGAGCGCCGTCGCCACGTTCGCCTCTGGCGCACCGCCAGAGGCCGAGCACGCGCCCACCTGGGGCTACGCCGACGCCGCGGCATGGCTCGCGATGGCGCACCTGATGCGCGGCGAAGCCGAGCCCGCCCGCGACGCTCTCGTGACGGCCGAGCGGCTGGACCCCGCCTCCGCGTTCGTACAGATGAAGCTCAAGCCGTGGCTCGCGAGCCTCGACGCAGCCTCTGGCGACGACAGATAGCCCGCTCCCCCAAAGCCTCTGGCGAACCGCTGTCAGCCGCGCCTCTGGCGCCAGAGGCGGGTTTCTATGTTGCCCCATGCCTCGCACCGTCGCCGCTCCCCTCCCGCTGCCGCGCATCACCGCGCGCGGCGCCCTCGTCGCCGCCGCGCTCTGGGCGCTCTACGCGCTCCTCTACGCCGCCGCCATCGTCGTCTTCGCCGGCGCGCCTCTGGCGCCGGTCCTCATCGGCCAGGCGATGCACGCGGCGCTGATGTTCGCTCTGAGCGCCGTTCCGTGGTGGGTTCTCGTGCGCGGCATGGCTGAGAGGCCTGCGCGCCAGAGGCTGGCCGCGCACGCGCTGAGCCTGGCGCTGTACACCGCCGCGGTCTGCGCCCTCATCGCAGGGTTCGCGAGCCTGGGCGGGCCGGACGCGCTCGCGGGCGTGATGCGGCAGATCGGGTGGATCGGGTTTTCGACCGCGTTCGCCTACATCGCGCAGTTCGCGGTTTACCACGCCGTCGAGGCCTCGCGTCGCGGGCTCCTGCGCGAGGAGCAGGCCGAGGCGCTGCGCCACCTCGCACGCGAGCAAGAGTTGCGCACGCTTCGCGCCCACCTCAACCCGCACTTTCTCTTCAACGCACTCAACACCGTCAACGCGCAGATCGGCCGCGATCCCGGCGCGGCACAGGAAACCGTCGGCCGCCTCGCCGATCTGCTCCGCTACACGCTCGACGCCGGGCGCCGCGACGCGCTGCCTCTGGCGGAGGAAGTGGCGTTCGTTCGCGCCTACCTGGATCTGGAGCAGGCGCGCATGGGCCCGCGCCTCCGCGCCGAGGTGCGCGTCGCGCCAGAGGCCAACGCGCTCGTGCCGCCGATGGCCATCCAGACACTCGTCGAAAACGCCGTGCGCCACGCGGTCGCGCCCAACCCCACCGGCGGTACGGTCTGCGTCGAGATCACGCCAGAGGCCTCTGGCGCAGATTCGGACTCTGGCGTGCGCGTGGTCGTGCGCGACACGGGCATCGGCGCGGGCGTGGACGCGCCAGGTGCGGGCACCGGCCTCGCCAACACGGACGAGCGGCTGCGCTTGCTCTTCGGGCCAGGTGCCGCGCTCCACACCGACCGCGATCCCGCAGGCTGGACGGCCAGCTTCACGCTGCCCACCATCCCAGACTCATCGCCCGTGCCACCCGACGTCTCGCCTCTGGCATCCCGCGTCGCGCCTCTGGCGCCAGAGGCCGACCGCGCCCACATAGCCTCTGGCGACGGCGCCGTGCGCGAGCCCGCCGACCCCGCATGACCGACCTTCTCCGCGTCGCCCTGGTGGACGACGAGCCGCCCGCCCGCGACCTCCTCACCGATCTGCTCGGCGCCATGCCCGGCGTCGAGATCGTCGGGGCCGCCGCGGGGGGTGACGAAGCCGTCGCGCTCGTGCGCCAGAGGCCAGACCTGGACGTTCTCTTTCTCGACGTGCAGATGCCCGGCCTGGACGGCTTCGGCGTGCTCGCGCGGCTGGCCGAGAGCGGCACGCCGCTGCCGCGCGTGGTCTTTACGACGGCCTTCGACCGCCACGCCGTGCAGGCCTTCGAGACCGGCGCCGTCGACTACCTGCTCAAGCCCATCACGGCCTCGCGGCTCGCGCTCGCCGTCGAGCGGGCCCGCCAGAGGCCGCCTCTGGCGCCGCAAGACGCCCGCGAAACCGCCGAGGCAGCGGGACCTGGCGCCAGCGACCGCTTTCTCGTCCGCTCCGGCGACCGGCTCGTGGCCGTGCGCGTGGAAGACATCGCGTGGGTGGAGGCCGAGGGCAACTACGCCATGCTCCACACGACCGGGCGCTCGTTTCTGGCGGGCGTCGGCATCGGCGAAGTAGAGCGCAGGCTTCCCGCCGGGCAGTTTGCGCGCGTGCATCGCTCAGCGCTCGTCGCGCTCGGCGCGCTCCGCTCCCTCCAGTCCGACGGCAGCGGCGGCTACGAAGCGCTCCTCGACGGCGGCCACCGCGTCCGCGTCTCGCGCACCTACGCCGACGAGATCCGCCGGTTGGTGCTCTAGCCTCTGGCGCCAGAGGCTGCCAGGATCTACAACCCGCCGTTTTCTTCGACCTGCGCCACGATGCGCTCTCCGAGTCGCTCGGCGCGTCGGTTGTGCGCGCGGGCGCCGCCCAGCGCGTCGAGGGCCTCTGGCGGGAAAAGTCGCGCGAGGTCATCGGTATACGCCGCGCCATCGCGCGGGGCCTCGTGCGAGACCAGCATGCCATCCGCGAAGCGGAGCAGGAGCGGCCCCGAGGTCCCGCCGACCGGGTCGAGGCTGTCCGTGAGCTCGTCGCATCGCGCCCAGACGTACTGTTCGCCTGCCGCGCGGTCCATCGCCAGAGGCTCGTAGGCGCACACCACGCGGCCGTTTTGCGCCGGGAGCCAGAGCGCGCCTTCCAGGTAGGCCAGCACGACAGGATTGGAGCCCACCTCTGGCGACGAGCAGCCCGCACACACAGCGCCGAGGGCAACAACAGAGAGCAGGCGGCGAATAGTCATGGGTCTGAGCAGAAAGCTGTGTGAGGGACCGCGACACAGACCCCTGGTTCCTCTGGAGTTGCGCTCGCCTCTGGCGCCAGAGGCTCAGACGCGGTAGTCGCGGACTTTCTTGGTCGTGCGGCCGGTCTTGGTCTCGAAGAGGTTCATCGAGCCCGTCGAGCGCTCGCAGAGCTGCTCCACGCCGTAGCGGTCGGTGCGCGTCGCGGGCTCGTCGAGGTAGCGGCCGGTCGTCTTGGACCAGTAGCGGCCCTTCTTGGGGTCGAGGCCCTGCGACGCGCGCCGGGCAGCTTTTGCAGCGCGGCGTAGTAGTCGCAGAGGTCCGTCAGCGGGCACGTCTCACATTTCGGCGTGCGGGCTTCACAGGTGTAGCGGCCGTGGAGGATGAACAGGTGGTGTGCCTCGCCCCACTCCTCGCGCGGGATCACGCGGCGGAGCCCCTTCTCCACCGCCAGAGGCGTCGGCTGGTTGCGCACGAGCCCGATGCGGTTGGCGACGCGAAACACATGCGTGTCGACGGCGATGGCCGCCTCGCCAAAGGCGACCTGCACGACGACGTTGGCCGTCTTGCGCCCCACGCCCGCCAGCTTGACCAACTCGGCGTGCTCGCGCGGCACCTCGCCGCCGTAGTCGTCGCGCAGCATCCGGGCGGTCTTCGCCAGCGCCTTGGCCTTGTTGTTGGGGTACGAGACCGAGGCGATAAACGGGAAGATGTCCTCCTGCTCCGCCTCCGCCATGGCCTCTGGCGTGGGGTACGCCTCGAAGAGCGCGGGCGTGACCAGATTGACGCGCTTGTCGGTGCACTGCGCCGAGAGGATGACGGCGACGAGGAGTTGGAACTCGCTCGCGAAGTCGAGCTCAGTCTCGGGCTCCGGGATGCTCTCCGCGAGGCGGTCGAGGACGAGGCGGGCTTTCTCTTTCCGGGTCACGGTCGGGTACGGGGTACGGGGTACGGGGTACGGGGTACGGAAAGATCGCGCCCGCCAGGGGCCTCTGGCGCTCGGCCCGAGTTCCGGGTTCCGGGTTCCGGGTGACGCTGCGTCCTGCCTGCCTCTGGCGCCAGAGGCCTATCGGACCCTTCAGGGGTTTTACTTCATGCTGTTCGGCAGGTGCGGCGCGACGGCGAGGAGGAAATCGCGCACCGCGGGCGTGTCTAGCGTCGGCGCGAGGAGCGTGCCGAAGGCGTCCATCTCCTCCAGCCCGCCCATCGGGAACGGCGGCGTGTCGACCTGCAAAAATCGTAGCGTGCCATCCGCCAGAGGCGCCACGAGGACGGTCCGGCCAAAGGAGAGGTCGAACACGCGCGTGTTGACGGTGAGCAGGTCCGAGGCGTCGGGCCGCGCGATGGAAAGCCAGTCGATGCGGGCCTCTGGCGCTGCGATGCGGCCTTCGGCGAGGTAGACCGGATGGTTGCGCGAGGTCGCAAACGCGCCCGTCCCCTTTCCCCCGACTACGAGGACGGTCACGAGGACCACGCCAGAGGCCTCGGGCGCGAGGCCGTCGAAATACGCCTCGGTTTCCGCATTGCGGCCTACGTCAGCGAAATGCCCGCTCAGTGTCAGCGCTCCGATTTTAACGGAGACCGATCCATTCCCGTTGCCGGGTGAGTCGTAGACGGGAACAGGGAACGCGCTGATCCGAACCGGCACGTCTGAGTTCCACATCTCGCGCGCGTACGTCGAGTCCTGCGCGAACAGTTCGCGGTTCCATGCCGATGGGTCGTAAACCGCATCTGGCGCGCGGACTCCCGGTCCGTTCGTCTGAAGTGGGAAAGGCTGAGCGCACGCGCCAGAGGCGAGGAAAAGCGAGAGGAGCGCAAGAGGTCGGAGCATGGGGTCGGAGAAGGGGATACCGTTCAGGGAGGGCAAGCAAACGTGAGGCGAGAACCGTGCTATCAGGCGCGACGGTGGCCCGTCACTGTCTCCAACGCGACGCGGACGCCAGAGGCCTCTGGCGAGGAGAGCGCGGCTGGGGCAGATGGGGGAGCGGCGGCACAGATGGCTAAGAGGACTGAAAGAGCGAGGGCGCGGAGCACAAGAGAGGGCAACGGGGAGCGCGAGGCACGCGACTCACTGTTGATACAGTACCAACGTACGTACTATTACACCGGTGGGAAGGTTTTATCTTGGCCCATGCTTCAACCCGACGACAGTGCCCTCCTCGACCGCCTCTCGCACGTCACCACGCTTCTCGCCGGAGTAAGTCCCGAAACCCTCGGGGGCCGTCTGCGCCGCGCGCGCGCAGGCCAGGGCATGTCGATCCGAGATCTGGCCTCTCGCGCGGGCATTAGCAAGAATTCCGTCGTGCGCTTGGAGCAGGGCCGCGGCACGCACCCAATGACGGTCCTGCGCGTCTGCACAGCACTCGGGCGCCACATTGAACGGCTGATCGAGGGCACAGGCGACGAGGTCCAACTCGCCGCTCCGCACCGCCTCGCGGACGACCGCTGGTACGACATGACCGACTTCGGCGCGGGGCCTCTGGCGGCAGCGGAGCGACCGCTGGACTCGGCTGAGCGGCGCAAGGCCGTGGAAGCAGGCGAGGCCGTCGTCCCGCTCAACATCCTCAAAAGCCGCCTTCCCGATGGCAAGGTGCTGCCTACCATCTTGGAATTGTATAGCCCGAGCCCAACGAGCAGCCACGCGGGCGAGGAGTTCGTGTACGTGATCTCGGGCCGGGTGCGCGTGGGCGTGGGGCCGGAGAGCTACGTGCTGGAAACCGGCGAATCGCTCACGTTCCACAGCGCCGAGCCGCACGTCTACGCGCCAGAGGCCGACGCCATTCCGTCGCGCCTGCTCTCCGTCCGCGTCGAGGCCTGAGCCTGTGGCGCCAGAGGCGCTTATAGCGAGCAGGCGTCCCTCCGGGGTAGATTTGCCCATGCGCCTCGCCTGCCTCCTGCTCCTGTTCGTCCTGGCCTCTGGCGCTACGGTGCGCCCAACCCAGCCACCTCGACTCGCTGCTCGCGCAAGGCCTCGGGCGCCCGAGATGGTTGGTTTGAGCTTTCCGACAGCGCGCGCGTCTCGCTGCTGACCATGCTGCCCGGCGACGAGGTCTACAGCGCGTGGGGCCACAGCGCGTTCCGCATCCAGGACCCGGCCACGGGCCTCGACAAGACGTACAACTACGGCACGTTCGACTTCAACCAGCCCGGTTTCATCCCGCGCTTCCTCCGCGGCCACCTGGACTACATCCTGGATACGGCGCCGTACCAGGTCGAGGTCGACAAGTACAAGCTCATCTTCGAGCGGTCCATGATCGAGCAAGTGCTGGACGTGCCGCCCGAGACCGTTCGCGCGCTCTACACCGCGCTGGAGATCAACGCGCGCCCCGAGAACCGCGACTACCGCTACGACTTTGTGCGCGACAACTGCTCGACGCGCCTCGTCGACATGCTCGATGCCGCGCTCGCAGCCTCTGGCGAACCGGCGCTCGCGCTCGCGCCGCCAGAGGCTGGACCGGATGGCGAGCCGCGCACCTTCCGCGACATGCTCGGCGCCACAACGGAGGACCGCCGCTGGCTCCACCTCGGCACCAACCTCGGCATCGGCGCCCGCGCAGACGAGATCCCGACCGCCCGCGAGGCCACCTTTCTCCCGCTCGATCTCGCAGACTCGTTCGACGACGCGCGCGTCGGAGGGCAGCCGCTCGTGGCCTCGCGCGATACCGTCTTCTGGTTTCCGCCAGAGGCCGAGGCCTCCTTTCCCTGGCCTCTGGCGCTGGCCTGGGCTCTGTTCACCCTCGTGCTCGGCGCGACGCTCTGGATGCGCCGCCGCTTGCGCAGTGACCAGTTCCGCCGCTGGGGCGCCCGCGCCGACGGGCTCCTGTTTGCCGCTGCGGGCACCGCGGGCACGATCCTTCTGTTGATGTGGGTCGCGACCGATCACAGCGTGACGCCCGCCAACGCCGAGTTGCTGTGGCTCTGGCCCACGCACCTTGTGGCGGCGTTCGGCCTCGCGCGTCTGGGCCTCTCCAGCCTCTGGCGGCGCTACGCCGCCCTCACTGCCGTCGCCACGCTCGCGGTCGTGCTGCTGTGGTGGGCGTGGCCGGAGCCGATGCACCCGGCGGGCATCCCCTTGGCGCTGCTGCTGGCGCTTCGCGCGGGGGTCCGCGCGTTCCTGCCAGACGTGTAGAGCCTCTGGCGCCAGAGGCGTGGTGAGCACGCAGGCGCGGCGTGGCTAACCCCCCGCTTTGCTCCCCGTTGGTCGCAAAGCTGTCCCCCTTGCTAAGGGGGACAATCCACATCGGAGTCGTCGCACAGGCCGAGACGGCTCGGTGCCTCGCCAGAGGCTCGATCTGAATTGTCCCTCTCCGAGGGAGACAGAGAACGCGAGCCCCAAGACTTCCCAACGACGCGCGGCGCATCGCCCAGCCTCTGGCGCCAGAAGCAGAGCACGGACGCCGAGCGTTCTCGGGGGGTACGCCCTGTTCCACCTCTGGGCCTCTGGCGCCAGAGGCAGAAATGCAGCGTCTCAGCCTCTGGCGACTCCCCCGGATCTTCGACGGCTCGTCACCCGCGCCTCGCGCGGCGCCAGAGGCCACGCCGTTTCTTAGACGTGTTCGGGATTTGATGTGGGCACGAGCCCGCCGGAAACGCTCAGCCCAGGTTTCGCCCAGTAATGCGGGCGCGGATAGAGAGGCACAGGAGCGTGGACCCGCCGCACAGCTTGCTCCGGCAGGCGCAGACGGCTCGATCTCGCTTTTCTGTATCTCGCCAGAGGCTCCACCACGGCTTCTGGCGTAACCCTCTATGCCCGCTGGGCACCGCTATGACGTTTTCTGATCTCGACCTCCGCCCAGAACTCGCGGAGACGGTCGCCGCCCTCGGCTACGAGGCGCCCTCCCCCATCCAAGAGCAGCTGATCCCGATCCTGCTCACCGGCCGCGATGCCATCGGGCAGGCCCGGACCGGCACCGGCAAGACGGCTGCGTTCTCGCTGCCGCTGCTCCAGAAGCTCGCCGAGAGCGAGACACGCGGACGCGTTCGCGCCCTGGTGCTCTGCCCCACGCGCGAGTTGGCCGTCCAGGTTTCGACCGCGATGTTCAGCTACGGCAAGAACCTGAACATGCGCACGCTGCCCATCTACGGCGGCCAGGCATACCACAAGCAGACGCGACGCCTGGAGCAGGGCGTCGATATCGTCGTCGCCACGCCAGGACGTCTTGTTGACCTTCTGGACCGCCGCGCGATCGACCTCTCGGGCGTCGAATTTGTCGTCTTGGACGAGGCCGACGAGATGCTGAGCATGGGCTTCGCGGACGATCTCGAAACGATCCTCGGCGCGACGCCTTCGGAGCGCCAGACGGCTCTGCTCTCGGCCACGCTTCCCGGCCGCATCCGCCAGATCGCGGGCACCTACCTGCGCGACCCGGAGACGATCACCACGACCGGCGGCGACAAGACGGCGCAGGACGTGGAGCAGCGCGGCTACGTCGTCAACTGGCGCGACAAGCTCCAGGCGATGATTCGCCTACTGGAGACCGAGGACGTGACGAGCGCCCTCGCGTTTGTCAAGACGCGCGCCAACACGACGCAGCTCGCGACCTCGCTCACGCAGGCCGGCTGGCCCGCCGAGCCCATCTCGGGCGAGCTCTCGCAGGCGCAGCGGACGGACGTTCTGCATAGGTTTCGCAACGGACAGGTCAAGATCCTCGTCGGCACGGACGTGGCCGCCAGAGGCCTGGACGTGGACCACGTCTCGCACGTGTTCAACGTGGACCTGCCGATCGACATCGAGGCGTACGTCCACCGCGTGGGCCGGACCGGCCGCGCCGGACGCTCGGGCACGGCGCTCTCGTTCGTCACGCCTGCGGAGCGCGGACTGATCCAGCGCATCCAGCGCTTCATCAAGCGCGACATCCCGCGACGCCGCTGCCAAGCATCGAGGACGTGCAGGCCAAGCGCGCTGAGCGTCTCGCGGAGCGCGTCACGAACGCCATCGAGAACGCGACCGACGCGGACCGCAGCATCGTGACCAACCTGATCGCCGAAGGTCACGACCCGATGACGGTCGCCGCCGCCGCCTTCGCCATCGCGCGTGAGGACCGGGGCGAGACGCCGCTGACGCAGATCGGAGGCCAGCGCCACCGCAGCCCGCGCCGCGACAACTTTTCGAACGGCAACGACCGCCCGTCGCACCATGGCGGAGGCGGACACCACGGAGGCGGCCACCACTGCCAACGGTGGCAACACCCGCGGTGCCGGTCACGGCGGAAGCGAGCCCGGCATGGTCCGCGTCGCACTGGCCGCCGGCCGCATGAACGGCGTCGAGCCGCGCCACGTGGTCAGCACCGTCGCTCGCACGGCGGACATCCCCGGCCGCGCGCTCGGCAAGATCCTCATCACCGACCGGACGACGTTCGTGGACGTGCCGCAGGAGCTCGCAGGGCAGGTGCTCGGCCAGGGCGAGTACCGCTTCGGCAAGCGCATGGCGCGCGTCGAGAAGGCCTAGCCGCTCCGCCAGAGGCCTCTGGCGTCTGACAGATCTCGCCCGCTCTGGCCTCGCGCCGGGGCGGGCGTTTTTGTGCGCCTCTGGCGCCAGAGGCGTACATCGCGGTAGACGGGGTGGCGGACACCATGCATGGTGTCCCTACGGGTCCGCAGAAGAGGGACGGAGCCGGGGGCCTCTGGCGCCAGAGGTCAACCCGGGCGGCGTTTGCCCCAGATCACTTTGTCTGGGATCTCCACCGCGAGGTCGCGCTCGACGGTGATCTGGCACGAGAGGCGCGGGTAGCCCCAGGCCTCGGCCATGCGGTCGTGCCAGTGCGCGGGTGTGGGCGGCGGCGTCACCCAGACTCCGCAGGTGGCGCAGAGGCCACGGCCGCCGCAGTTGGCGCGGCTCGTGAGCGCGACGTAGGGCGAGAGACTGGCGTCCAAAAGCGAGCGCCGCAGGTTGGCGCCAGAGGCAACGGTCAGCGCGTGCACCGCGCCGTCGCGGTCGGTCACGGTCAGCGTCGGCATCAGCGGCGGAGGCCGAGCGCGAGGCCCGCGGCCAGAGTTGCCCCGGCCAGCGCGAGGACCGGCCTCTGGCGCCAGCGGCTCGATGGCGCGCCGAGCTCGCGCGCGGCGACCTGGCGGTCCAGCGCTGTTCCGAAGCCCGCCCAAAACGTGCGCATCGCGCAGTCCCAGACCGGCACGAACGTGGCGCGGATGTCGGCGTCGAGTTGGACCGTCACCTCAGTCGCGTGCGGACCTCTGGCGTCGGCCCAGAACTGGAGGCGCGTGGGCCGCGCGAGGCGGAGCGAGAGCGCGTAGGAGCCGTAGCCGTATTGCAGGTCGCGGTAGGCGGTCTGGCCGGGTGCGGGCGGGGTCTGCTCCCCCAGCACGCCTGCGAACAGCATTCCCGGACCATGGTGCGCGGTGAAGACGCCAGAGGCGAACCCGTCCGGCCCGCCCTCGCGCGCGGGCACAAACTCGACGCGAAACGGCGGCACCTGTCCGTCCACGAACGTCGCCGGATCGCTCAGCCAGCGCCAGACGGCCTCGCGCGGGTGCGGCACGTGGTACGTCCGCGCAAAGCTGTGGGCGCGGAAGCCGGGCGGCGGCGCGGGCGCCAGCAGAGGCGCCTCTGGCGGCGGAGCGTCTGGCGGCAGAGCATCGGGCAGATTGGCGGCCTCTGGCGAAACGGGGACCTCAGGCATGATCGGGGGCGGGAGTGCGAGGCGGTGCACGCCGCGGCGCCAGAGGCAGATCCGGTCTACTCCCAGACCAGCGACTCGGTGATGGCGCGGAACTGCGGCAGCCAGGTCTCGACGTCCCCCGCGATGCCCTGAAGGATGAGATAGCCGGTCTCGGTGTGCGGGACGAGCACGAGCACGGTCAACACGTCGGTGTCGGTGTCGACCTCCTGCGCGCGCGCGACGAGTTCGATGCCCTCGCGCCCGCCCACCGCCAGAGGCCGCGTCTCGATGCGAGTGAAGGCGTACAGCGTCGCGGTCTGGCGGAGCCTCTGGCGAACGGCGGCATCCAAGTCGTCGCCCAGCGGCGCCGTGCCCAGCCCCACGATGAAGAACGGCGCGCCCGAGGGCTGCGCCTCGCCGTATCCCTGCGAGAGCAGCAGCATCGCGCCCATCCGCTTGCGCACCGGCAGCGCAGCTGGGCGCATCGAGCGTGAACGGCAGGCCCTCGAACAGGTCCTCTGGCGGCGCGCCGAGCGCGAGCGAGAGGACGGCGCGCTCCAGCGCCGCCCCGCCAGAGGCTCCGGCAGGCAGCGTCGCGTTGACCATCACCACGCCGAGCGAGTCGCCGGTGACGAGGATCCACTTCTGGAACGACTGCCCATAGGCGCGCTGCCACCCCGTCACGAGGACGGACGCCACACCGCCGACCTCGACGGTGTCGATCGTCACCTCCAGAACGAGCTGCGTCGCCAGGGCCTCTGGCGTGAGACCGGCCGTCACCTCCGCCAGAGGCGCTTCGGGAAAGTCGAGGACCATCAAGGCCGCGCCCAGGCTGTCGTTCTCGAAGCCCGCGAACCGCTCGGACGCGACGTAGCCCGCAGGCGGCGTGAGGCTTGCGCGCGTGCCGGGCACGGCGACGGGCTGCGCCGCGACGGCCGTCGCGAGGACGAGGAAAAGTGGCAGGGCGAGACGGTGCATCGGATCGGGAGAAGGGGGAGGAAGGGGCGCGGCGGCAACGCCCGAGGCCTCACAGTACCCCGGCGTGCTCCGCCTCTGGCGCCAGGGCGCGCTCCAGCACGGTCACGAAGCGATCCGGGGCGCTGTCCACCACGTACAGGCTGCGTAAACGGAGCGCCCCCACGTCAACCGCGCCTCTGGCATGCACCACGCGCGCGACGCAACGCGAAGGCAGCGGCCCCCAGAGACTTTGAACGTCGCTGATTGCACGGCGTGGGACCCGCACGCGCTGCCGATTGAGCCTCTCGATGGTCAGCCACTCGGCGTCCACGGTCACGGTCTCGATGACCTCTGGCGCCACGCGCCGCCTCAACAGCCACACGCCGAGCGCCATCACCGCCAGAGGCACGCTAAACCAGAGCAGGTCGTCCACTGACGCCAGAGGCAGGAGGTCTTTACGCCACGCATCGACGTGAGCATAGGCGAACACCGCCAGAGGCAGGAGCGCGAGCCCGGTCAGCCACAGGCCTAGGCGGTTCCAAAAGGGGTTCCAGTGCTCCACCTCAATCACGAGCGGCGCGTCGGATACAATCCGAAACGTGCGCCGCGGCTCCGTGAAGGCGCTCGCCCCAGGCCTCTGGCGATCATGCTGCGAGCGCTCTGACGCTGGACTCATGCCTCTGGCGCCGGAGGCGCGGGAACGTGGTGGCGCCAGAGGCCTAGTTGGTGAGGCTGCGGATGGGCGCCGGGATGCGGCCGCCGCGGCGCGCGAAGACGGAACTTGAGAGGCCCGAAACCTCCATGATGGGCGCGCGGCCGAGCAGTCCGCCGTAGTCCGCCCACTCGCCCACGCCCTTGCCGTGGACCGGCAGGATGCGCACGGCCGTCGTCTTGTCGTTGACCATGCCGATCGCGAACTCGTCGAACAAAATGCCCGCGATGGTTTCGGCGGGCGTGTCGCCGGGGATCGCCACCATGTCCAGCCCGACCGAGCAGATCGCGCTCATCGCTTCGAGCTTGGCGAGCGAGAGGTGCCCCTTGGCCGCCGCTTCGATCATCGCCTGATCCTCGCTGACGGGCATGAACGCGCCGCTCAGCCCGCCAACGTGCCGCGCGGCCATGAGCCCGCCGCGCTTGACGGCTTCGTTGAGCATCGCGAGGGCGGCCGTCGTGCCCGGCGCACCGGCGTATTCCAGGCCCATCGCGACCAGAATGTCGCCGACCGAATCCCGCTCGGCAGGCGTCGGCGCAAGCGAGATGTCGACCACGCCGAACGGGATCGTCTCGCCAGAGGCCTCGCTCAGCTTTTCGGCCACGCGGCGGCCGATGAGTTCGCCCGCGCGCGTGATCTTGAAGGCGGTGCGCTTGATGGCGTCGGTGATGGCGCCGAAGTCGGCGGTGTCGCCCAGCGCTTTGACGGCGCGCAGAACCACGCCGGGACCGCTGATGCCGACGTTGACGACGTTGCCGGGCTCGCTCACGCCGTGGAAGGCGCCCGCTACGAAGGGGTTATCGCCCACGGCGTTGCAGAAGGCCACGAACTTGGCGCAGCCGATGGAGTCGCGGTCGCTGGTGAGGCGGGCGGTCTTCTTGATCATGCGCGCCACGTCCAGCACGGCGTCGGCGTTGATCCCTGCCTGCGTGCTCGCGCACGCGATGGACGAGCAGACGCGGTTGGTCGTCGCGAGCGCCTCGGGCAGCGCTTCGATGAGCGCGCGGTCGCCGGGCGTGGAGCCCTTTTCGACCAGCGCCGAGAACCCCGCCAAGTAGTCCACCCCGACGACCTCGGCGGCCTCGTCCAGCGTCTTCGCGAGCCGCACGAAGTCCTCTGGCGAGAACCCGTCGGCCACGATGGCCGCTGGCGTGATGGAGCACCGCTTGTTGGCAATCGAGATGCCGTACAACTCCTCGATCTCGCGGGCGGCCGCTACGTGGTGCCGCGCCGTGTGCGTGATGCGGTCGTAGATGTTCTGCCGCGTGCTCTCGGGATCGCGGCTGCCGCACCCACGCAGGCTGATTCCCAGCGTGACGGTCCGAATGTCGAAGGCGTCGGCCTCCGTCATGCGGACGGTCTCTAGAATTTCGGGGAGGGATAGAGGGCATGGGGGAATGGGGAAGGGGGAAGGGAGCTTCCGTGACGAGTCGGCCCTGGCGCCGAGGCGGCGCGATAAGGCCGTGCAGCAGTCTTGCGAACTGGCGCGGCGTGTCCGTCTGCTACGAACCTCGGCCAGAGGCCTCTGGCGGGAGACGAGTCCGACTCGCTGCGCAATGACGACTTGAGTGCTTGACCTCGAAGAGCGAGCCTCTGGCGATGCGGAGGAAGCGAGCGTAGTCCTGCGCGGGAGCCACGCCCCCACCCTTCTGCGATGTTCGACGGAATGGAGACAGAGGCCCGGCGCAGTTGGGAGGTGAGCCCGAATTTTTCGTCCTCGGGAAAGGTGCGCGTCAGCGAATAGATCGTCTCCGCGAGTCGAGACGCCCTCCTGCCAGACGCGCAGATCCTCGTAGCTCTGAACCAGCCGCGGCACCGGGCTCGAGCTACGACTCCCCTCTCCGGGAGCGCCCCCCATCCCTCTTCATCCCGCATCCCGTATCCCTCACTCACGGCCGGTGCATCGCCTGGAACAGCTCCTCGTGCTGCGCGAGGACGCGGGCGCCGAGCGCCTCGCCGCGGGCCTCCAGCCTCTGGCGGAGCGTGGCGAAGTCCACCGCACCGGTGGGCAGGTCGGCGAAGAGGACGATGGTGAAGTAGCCCTGGAGCACCTTCTGCGACACGTCGAGGATATTGGCGCCAGAGGTCGCGAGTTCTGTGCTGACAGCCGCGAGGACGCCGGGGGTGTCGCGGCCGTAGGCGGTCACGACGAAGCGCGTGACGCCGGGCGCAGGACCGTCGTCGAAGGCGCCTCTAGCGCCAGAGGCGGAGGGGACGGTGCGCGAGGGCGAGTCGGTTTGCTCCGCGTGCAGCACGGCTCGTGCGATGTGCTCCACGCGCTCCGGTGTGGAGGCGTCGCCGAGGGCGGCGGCGATGCGGTCGATGAGGGCGCGGACGTCTTGGGGCACAGAGCAGAGCGGTGGGGACGGCCGGAAGCTACGGGCGCACCGACGGCGCGGTCGGCGTGGCCGAGCAGAGGGCCTCTGGCGCCAGAGGCCGAGGCGGAACTTCTACGCACCCCTCTGTCCAACCCTTCCCCTTCCCCTTCCCCCTTCCCCTTCCCTCTTCCCTCTTCCCCTTCCCTCTTCCCTCTTCCCTCTTCCCCCTTGTACGAAATCGAACACGACTTCTCCTGCCCTTACTGCCTCGCGCCCATCTCGATGCTGCTCGACCCCAGCATCGAAACGCAGACCTACGTCGAGGACTGCGAGGTGTGCTGCTCGCCTATCGAGATCCGATACCGGATCGAGAGCGACGAGGTGGTCGCGTTCAGCGCGGAGCGCCTCGTCGGGTAACAGTGGATCCTTCGTTTCCGCTGCGCCAGAGGCGCTTTAGGTCTTCGCAGAAGGGCCTGGTAACAATTTCGTAACATGGGGTAATCAGACTCCCCAGTGTTATGTGGCTCCTCGACGCCTTCCGCTCCACCTCCTCCCCCCTCGTCCAGCAGGGCGCTGCCACCATCGGCGAGATGCTCTCGACGAGCGCCGCCATGTTCGACGCCTCGACGGCGCACCTTCTCGACAACGAGCCGCTCACCCACGACCTGAGCGCGATGGACGACATCGTGAATGAGGGCGAGAAGACCGTTCGGCGCAACGTGCTCCAGCATCTCGCGATCTCCCCTCAGGACGACCTGACGTGGAGCCTGCTCATGCTCTCCGCCATCCAGGACGCCGAGCGCACGGGCGACCTGTCCAAAAGCCTCGCCAAGACGGCCGCCCTCTCCGACGCGCCGCGCGTGGGCGAGCACATCGACACGCTTCGCGGCATCCGTGACGACGTGCGCACGATGTTCGACGTCACGCAGAAGGCCTTCGCGAACGGCAACGCCTCTGGCGCGCGCAAGGTGCTCAAGACCAACCGCGAGCTAAAGGCCCGCATGACGACGCTCATCGAAGCCATCGCGGCCGACGCGACGCTCTCGCCCAACGCGGCGACGGTGCTCGCGCTGAGCGCCCGCATGATCGGGCGGATGGGCAGCCACCTCTCGAACATCGCCTCCGCCATCGCGCTGCCGTTCGACAAGGTGCGCGGCGCGGGACCGGCAAAGGCCGCCTAGCCTCTGGCGGGACGAGTAGGCCTCTGGCGCCCCCGGATCGGCGTCCGGGGCAGGCGCCGGCTCATTCCCTTACCAGTCGCTTCAGGATGGGCCGCAGCGCAGGCTCCAGCAGCAGCCCTTCGTGGCGCATCCGGATGCGGCCCTGCTTATCGATCACATACGTCGTCGGCAGCACGCGGCCCTCTGGCGCGGGACCGCGGAGCGCGCCGACCATCACGAGCGGGTAGGACACGTCGTAGCGCTCGCCAAAGCCTCGGACCGCCTCGGGGTCGTCTTCGGCCGCGAGGCCGACGAACTGGACCTCGTCCTCGAAATCGTTCGCGAGGTCCACGAAGCCCGGCGTCTCGACGACGCACGGCGGGCACCACGTCGCCCACACGTTGAGCACGACCACTTTCCCCTGTCCGGTGTACGCCGCGAGGTCCACGCGCTCGCCGCTCAGCGCCACGCCAGAGGCCTCCGGCGCCGGGCCCAGGTCCGGCAGGCGGTAGTCCGGCAGGTAGCGCCACACGACCACGGCCAGGAGCCCGGCCCACAGCAGCCTATGGCCCCAGGTGCGAGCGCGGATGCCGCGCGGCCCATCCCAGGCTTCGCGCAGCCTCTGGCGCGTCATCGGTCGCCAGAGGCCTCCGATGTTTCGCTGAGAGGCTGCCGCTCTACCTCATCCAATGTCCTGCCTCTGTCGTCCTTCCAAGACTCCCACCCGTTCGAGTTTCGACCAAACACCGCGTTCGCCGCGGCGCTTGGTGAGGCGAACAAGTGATCAACAGGGAAGACGAAACGGTCGCCCTCTCGACGCAGGGCATTGCTGCTGACGAGCCTCTGGCGCCACGCCTCGCGAGCCGTGCCCTGCCACGAGGCGACGGGGTGGAGCGCTGCCCCCGAACCTGCAAGCACTAGCATTCCATCCTCCACGTACTCGGCTCGCGCCGTGACGCCGCGGCCAGTGCACACGTAAACCACACGCGACGCCTCTGGCGCGGCACCGTGGAGCGCTTCAAACACGGGAAAGCCTAGCGTGGCGAGGAGCGTGCGAACGGTTCCAAAGGTGTCCAAGAGGTCTGCTCTGACGGGCTCACTGATGTGAGGTTCGCGAGGCTGCGTCGTGTTGTCGATCTCGAAGCGCCCGGTGCTTTGAGCTTCCGAAAGCGCGTGCCACTCCAGCCATTTCACCTTGGCCTTGTCGAAGTGGTGCGTTTTGCTTGTGACAGCAACGGCGCGCGTCCAAAAGTCCTTGGATTTGTGGTGCTGAACCAGGCGCGTGATGCAGTCTTCTGTTTCTCCCACGTAAACACGGGGGCGCGCGGCGTCCTCGTCCTCACCAAAGAGGAAGTACAAACCAACCTGTTTCACCTCGTCACGGGCTGCAGCGACGCTCAGCTTCGAGCGTGGCACTTCCACCGCGCGAACGGTTCGGCTCGTGATCTCCGCGATGCGGACCGAGCGCGGGTTACCGTCCGGCAGAAAGATCTGAATCGTCTTCGGAAGCGGAGTCATGGGCGAGACGTGGTGGGCGGACGCGTGGCGCCAGAGGCCTCTGGCGGATCCTCCTCGTAGTGCGGCGCCAGAGGCATCCGCAGCAGCGAGCCGACGGACTCCTCGCCGGGAAACTGGTTCAGGCCAAACTCGATGTCCTCGGGCCTCTCGCGCAGACGGAACGAGCCGAAGAGGCGGTCCCACCACGAGAAGAGCGCGCTGTAGTTGGAGTCCGTTTCCAGTTGCAGGCGCGAGTGGTGCACCTTGTGGATCTCGGGCGTCACAATGACGGCGCGGAGCACGCGTGAGACCGCGGGCGGCAGCCCGATGTTGGCGTGGTGGAACTGCACCACGGCGAACATCATCGTTTCGTAGAGCACCAGTTCCCACGCCGTCGCGCCGATGAGAAGCAACAGCGGAATGCGGAGCGCGGAGGAGAGCACGATCTCGCCGGTGTGGAAGCGGCTGGCCGTCGTCACGTCCATGTGCGCGTCCGAGTGGTGCACGCGGTGGAAGCGCCAGAGGAACGGGATGCGGTGGTTGGCGCGGTGCCACGCGTACGTCCACATGTCCAGCAGCAGGACCGCACCCGCGACGTGCAGCCACGTCGGAAGCTCTACGAGGTTGAGCAGGCCCCAGCCTCTGGCGGAGGCCGTATCCGCGGCGACCACCCACAGGCCCGCGAAGACGAGCGCCACGAGCGCGCCGTTGGCGAGCCCCAGCGCGAGGTTGCGCAGCGCGTGCGCGCCACGATCCTTCAGCCTCTGGCGGTCGCGAAAGAAGTCAAAAAACGGATGCGCGGTCTCGGCCAGCAACAGCGCAGCCAGGACCGCGACGGCGGCCATCGACTGCGTGAACTGAAGCGCGCCGAGATCCATTACGCCACCTCGGCTCCGGCCTTCGCCAGAGGCTCGAAGCCCGCCGATGTTGACAGCGCCCTCGTGTCCCATCTCGCGGAGCGTCTTGGTAGCCTGGCCCGAGCGGTTGCCGGAGCGGCAGTACAGGTACACCGGGCTGTCCGAGGGCAGGTTCATGGCCTCGATCTCCTGCTTGAACGTGCGTCCCATCACGTCCACGTTGACCGAGCCCGCGAGGTGCCCCTCGGCGTACTCACCGGGCGTGCGCACGTCGAGAAGCGGCGCGTCGGCGTCGTGGTCGGCGACGAAGTCGGCCGGGGAAAGGTTGGAATCGGGGGACTGGCCCATCAGGCGGGAGAGGAAAGACATGGAGGAACGGCGCGCGGGCGCCAGAGGCTAGGCGGGAATGTTGTGGCTGAGCCAGCGCTTGAGCGTGGCCTCGGGCAGGGCGCCCGTGAACTCGGCGGCCACCTCGCCGTCCACGAACAGCTTGACGGCGGGAATGCCGCGGACGCCAAAACGCTGGCTCAGGTCGGGGTGCGCGTCGACGTTGATCTTGACCAGGCGCCAGAGGCCGCCGCTCTCGCGCGCGAGCTTGTCGAGCGTCGGCCCGAGCACGCGGCACGGCCCGCACCACGGCGCCCAGAAGTCGACGAGCACGGGCTTGTCGTGGCTCTTGTCGAGGACGGCGGTCTGGAATTTGTCGGCCATAGAACTCAGGGCGCGAGGGTCCGGGCAAGAGAAGCCTCTGGCGGGAGAGGCCTCTGGCGAGAAGGAAACGCTAGACCGCTGCGATGGCGGCCCAGCCGGTGCAGTAGCCATTCGCGACGACCGGCCCGGCGAAGAGCTTGCAGCCGCCGCAGGCGCCCTCGCCTGCGGGCTGGATGTAGGAGGCGCAGTTCAAGCAGTTCTGCGCTGCGTTGGGCGTCTGGTCCACGTACTGGAACGTCTGGCGGACCTGGAGATCGGCGGGCGCGACGGACGCGTAGCCCTCGCAGGCGCTCGCGGTTGTGGGCGCGCCGCCGCCGCCACAGGCGGCGAGCGCGCCGGAGACGCTGACGACGGCGCCAGCGGCGGCGAAGCGGGCGAGGAAATCGCGGCGGGAAACGGAGCGGGGAGCGTCAGACATAGGGAGGGCCTCTGGCGCCAGAGGCAGAAGTGTGGAGAGCCTATTCCGTGGCAAGGCCTGCGGTTTCGAGCGCGCCGAATCCGCCCGCGTTGTACAGGTCGGCGAAGCCCGCCGTGGAGAGCACGTCGGCGGCGCGACCGGCGCGCGCGCCCGAGCGGCAGTAGAGCACGACCGGGCGGTCCGGGTCGAGCGCCGCGGTGGCGCGCGCCTCGAAGTCCGGCGCGTTAAAGTCCAGTAGCGTCGCGCCCTGCAGCGTGCCGCTGGCGGCGACCTCCTCGGGCGTGCGCACGTCCACGACCTGCGCCTCTGGCGTCTCGGCCAGGAGCGCCGCGGTGTCCTCTGGCGAGAGGCGCACGACGACCGTGTCGGCGCTCGCCAGAGGCGTGGCTGCGAGCGCGAGCGCGTCGCCCTGCGCCAGAGAATTCTGCGCCAGAGAACTCTGCGCCAGAGGCGCCGCCTCGGCCTCGAACACGCGCGGCCCCTCTTGCACCAAGATGAACAGGCCCATGCAAACCAGGAAGACCGCGAAGCCACGCCGCAACTGCTTCTGCGGCACGCGCTGGCTCATCTTCGCGCCGACGAGCGAGCCGCCGATCCCGATGGCCGCAAACGTGCCCACGAGCGTCCAGTCCACGCCACCGCCAGAGGCTTGCAGCACGTCGAGGTATTTGAGAAAGCCCGTCGCGCTGTTGAGCACGATGATCGACAGGCTGGTGCCGACCGCGAGCCGCATGTCCAGCCCGACGAGCAGTACCAGCGCCGGGATGATGAGGAAGCCCCCGCCGACGCCGACCAGGCCGGTCATCACGCCGACGCCCGCGCCCAAGAGCGCCACCACCCACGCCGCGCGCTTCTGGCGCCCCGCCTCCATGCCGGCGCGTCCCTTGAGCATCGCGCCCGCGGCCAGGATCATCACGATCCCGAACAGCACCAGTTGCGCCGCGCCCGGCACGTACGCCGCCAGCGCCGCGCCCGCATACGTCCCCACGATGCCCGGCACGCCGAAGCCCAGCACGCTTTTCCAGTCCACGAGCCCCTGGCGCGCGTACGTCAGCGCCCCGACCGACGCGATGGCGCCGACAATGGCGAGGCTCTCGGCGATGGCGACTTTCTCCGGCTGATCCGCGAGGTAGACAAGGACGGGAACGGCCAGAATGGAGCCGCCGGAGCCCAGGAGGCCGAGAACCAGGCCGATGGCGACAGCGCCGAGAAGTGCGTAGAGCATGCGGAGGGATAGGGGATGCGGATACGGGATGGGCAGAGCGCTCTCGGACGGAGTCCGTGCGTTGACCATGTGCCTCACTCTCCTCGCGCCTTGTCCCTTCGCCAGAGGCACAAACTGCCGGGGCCTCTGGCGTGCCCTAGCGGGCGTCGGAAGGCGGCGGGAGCACGCAGCGGTTGCTGAGGCCCGTGAGAAGCGGGGCGAGCGCCAGGACGGCGGCGATGCGGCCGGGCCACGTATCGAGGGACATCAGGCCCCACGTGAGCAGGCTGGAGCCCACGGCGACGCGGGCGAGGCGGCCCCTGTCGGAGCCAATGAAGCGGAGGAAAGCGTCGGTCATGCCAGAACGGAAGGTGGTCCTTCTCATACGGCAAATCGAGACGAAGGCGGTCAATCTGCGTCGCCAGAGGCCTCTGGCGAGGTGCGCCCTTAGACCGAGGCGCGAGCCTCGGCGCCGCTGAGCGGGGCGCCCAGAACGGGGCCAAGCACGCACACGTCGAAGGCGCCCGCGCCGAGGGGCACGAGCGAGAGCGCGGCGGTGGCTTTACCGCCCGCACTGTGGCGGCGCGAGAGGCCGAGGGCGAGCAAGCCCAGACCCGCTGCGACGCGCGTAGCGCGGCCTGCAGGCGAGACCATGAAGCGGACGAAGGAATCGGTCATGTCGGTAGAGGATGGCGCCAGAGGCCTCTGGCGGAGAAGAGGAAAACAGCCGAGGCAAGCGGCTGCGCAGAGCGCGTGGTGGGAGCCGCACGGCCGAGCTAGGCGGCAACTTTGGAGGCTACCTCAGACGCGCCGGTTGCGATGGCGCCAGAGGCGATCTCGCGGTAGTGCGCGAAGCCGTCGTTGACGTAGCGCACCTCGCGGCCCTGATGCGCGAGAAACGCTGCGGCGACAGCGGCACGGGCGCCGCTCTGGCAGTGGACGAAGAGCGGCGAGCCTTCGGGGACTTCGTCCGTGCGTCCGGCCAGCCGTGTGTGCGCGATGTTCGATGCGCCCGGCACGTGACCCGCCTCGTATTCGGCCTGACGCCGCACGTCGAGAGTCGCTGCGCCCACCATGACGTCGTCGAACGACACCTCGGGAATCGTCGCGCCGCCGCCAGAGGCCTGCAGCGCGGCGGCGAGCGTCTCGTAGGTCGCGTACGCCGTGATGTTGTCGTAGCCGATGCGGACCAGGTCGCGCACGGCCTCCTCGATGCGCGCCTCTGGCGCGATGAGAACGAGCGGCGCGGCGGGATCGGTCACGAACGAGCCGACGACGGTGTTGAACTGCTTGGTGAGCGGGCTGTAGAGCGCGCCGGGCAGGTGCGAGGCCATGAACGCCGAGCGGTCGGCGCGCGTGTCGATGACGACGGCCTCTGGCGCGAGGTCGGTCAGTTCCTGTGGCGAGAGCGCGCGCGGGCGTTGGCAGAGCCGCCAGAGGCGGCACACCGTCGCGGTTCTGCTGCTTCATGCGGCCAAAGTAGAGCGGCGGCTCGGGCTGCGCGTCCAGGATCGCGTCCACGAACGCCTCCTGTCCGCGCCGCGAGGCGTCGATGGAGCCGTTGTAGGCGCGCTCGTAGCCGACGGTCGACTGCGGGATCGCGCCGAGCGCTTTGCCGCACGCCGATCCCGCGCCGTGGCCGGGCCAGACCTGCAGTTGGTCGTCCAGTTCGAGGAAGCGCTGGACCGAGTCGTACAGCGCTCGCGCCGCCGGATCCTGCGCGCCCGACTGCCCGGCAGCGCTCTCCAGCAGATCCGGCCGACCCAGATCGCCCACGAACACGAAGTCGCCAGAGGCGATCCCCATCGGCGTGGACGCGCCGCCGCCGTGGTCCGTCACCAAGTAGCTCAGGTGCTCCGGCGTGTGCCCCGGCGTGTGGACCGCACGGAGTTCGATGTTGCCGACGCGGAACGAGTCGCCGTCGCGCAAGAACGTCACGTCGTCGACGGTCCTTCGCCCAGGCCGAGCCCCAGCCTGCGTCGTCGCCCTCGGCGGAGAGGAAGAGCTGCGCGCCCGCCGCCTCGGCCAGGCCTCTGGCGCCGGAGAGGAAGTCGGCGTGGATGTGCGTCTCGGCGACGTGCGTGATGGTCAGGCCCTCTTGCGCCGCGATCGCGAGGTAGCGGTCGATGTCTCGCTCGGGGTCGATGACGATGGCCTCTTTGGTGCGCTGGCAGCCGATGAGGTAGGCGTACTGCGCGAGCTTGGGGTCGGTGATCTGTCGGAACAACATGGGGTCGGGGGGTTTGCGCCGCCAGAGGCCGCGCGGTCAGTCTAGTGTGGGAGGCGGTCGCGGAGGAGCGCGTAGCTCCAGGTGCCCGCGAGGGCCGCGGCGAGCGAGACAAACATCACGCTCACGCCGCCGCCGAGCAGCGCCAGGAGCGGTCCGGGGCACGCGCCGAGCAGCGCCCAGCCCAGCCCGAACGTCGTCCCGCCCATCCAATAGCGAGCACCGGGCACGCGCGAGTCGCCCCACGCCTTCGGCGCGATGCGGATGGGCTCGCCGCTGGCGGTGGTCAAACCCAGCTTCTGGATCGCCCAGACGCCAAGCGCAGCCGTCGCGACGGCCGAGCCGATCACGCCATACATGTGGAAGCTCTCGAAGCGAAACATCTCGACGATGCGAAACCACGAGACGACCTGGCTCTGCACCAGCACGAGCCCAAAGGCCGCGCCGAGCGCGCCGTAGAGAAGAAAGGCGCCGAACGACACGCCAGAGGCGGAACCGTCTGGGTCAACCTGATGCGCGTCGGCACGGGCCTCTGGCGCGAGAGCGGTGGCATCGGCGCCAGAGGCGGAATCGCCAGAAGTGTCGGCGTTGCGCCAACGGGGAGCGGGGGGCGTCATCATGCGAGGAGGAGCGGGAGGAGAACGTGAACCACAAACAGGCCGCCCGCGAAGAAGCCGCCGACCGCCACGAGCGACGGCACCTGCAGCGTAGCAAGGCCGCTAATGGCGTGGCCGCTCGTGCAGCCGCCCGCCCAGCGCGCGCCAAAGCCGACGAGGAAGCCCCCGCCGATCACGAGCAGCGCGCCGACGGGCGTCGCGAGCGCGCTCCACGAGATGAGCTGCGCCGGGACGAAGCCCGTCACATCCGTGATGCCCATCCCCGCGAGCGCCGCCGCGGTCTCGGGCGCCAGCGCCAGAGGCGCACTCGGGTCGGAGAGGAGTTGGAGGCCAACGAACCCGCCGATGCCGATGCCGAGCGCGAAGATGAGATTCCACGCGCCGGTTGTACGCCAGTCATAGCGCAGGAACGACGGCTTGGCCTCTGGCGAGACCGGGAGCGCCGCACACGCGTGGCGAAGGTTGGAGGAGACACCGAACATTCGACCTCCGACGAGGAGCAAAACAGGCACAAGAAGGCCGATCAGAGGACCGGCGATGTACCAGGCGAGAGGAGAGACGGCTGCGAGCATGGTGGTGGGATTGCTTGGCCCAACATACAACTCCTCAGTTGCAGCGTTCCCAGCCTCAGAACAAAGGAACGCGAAGACACGCCCCGCGGGTTGTACCACACGTCTGCTCGCGCCAGAGGCCTCTGGCGCAGCGCCCCTCGTCTCGACGCCGTGCGGTATCCTTGCAGCATGGACGCTCCCGTGCCCACCTCTCTTCTCGAAAGCGCCGCCGAGCGGTTCCGCCTCATGGGCGACCCCGTGCGGCTGCGGCTGCTCAACCACCTCTTGGAGCGCGGCGAGGCGAGCGTGCAGGACCTCGCGGACGCCACGGAGCAGAGCCACCAGAACACGTCCAAGCACCTCCGCAAGCTGGCCGAGGGCGGCCTGGTCGGCGCCCGCCGAGACGGCTCGCTGGCCGTCTACCGCGTGACGGACCCCAGCGTGCCCGGCCTGTGCCTGCTCGTCTGCGGCTCGCTCCGCGCCGCGCAGGACTGAGCCTCTGGCGGGTGGGTTCCGGGTTCCGGGTTCCGGGTTCCGGGTTCCGGGTAAAGCTGCCTCGCGCTCGCCTCTGGCGCTACAGTCTGTGTCGTTCATTCCGCAGTTCACCCCTCCCCTCGGGGAGGTGCCCGCGCCAGCGGGTGGAAGGGGTTTGCGCCACGTCACGCAGCGATCCCGCCAGAGGCTGCATTTTCGCGTAGGGGCGTATCGCATACGCCCACGGCACATGACCGCGGTGTCTCGCCAGAGGCCTCTGGCGGCGCATCGTACCTCGCGCGAGATTGATGCCATGCTGTACTCCGTCGTCCCCACGCCCATCGGCGACCTCCTCGCGCTCTCGACCGGCACGGCGCTAGCCGCGCTGGCCTTCGACGCTGCGCCCCCGCCAGAGGCCCGGCGCGATGACGACGCGCTCTCGGACGTACACGCTCAACTGGGCGCCTACTTCGCGGGCACGCTCTCCGCGTTCGACCTGCCTCTGGCGCCAGAGGCGACCGCATTTCAACGCGCGGTCTGGGACCAGCTTCTCGCCATTCCACACGGCGAGACGCGCTCCTATGGTGATCTCGCCAAAGCCATCGGGCAGCCTCTGGCGGCGCAGGCCGTCGGAGCGGCCAACGGGCAGAATCCTCTGGCGGTCGTCGTGCCGTGCCACCGCGTCATCGGCGCGGACGGATCGCTGACGGGCTACGCGGGCGGGTTACACCGCAAGCGCGCGTTGCTCGCGCTGGAATCGCGCCAGACCTCGCTGTTCTAAGCCTCTGGCGCCAGAGGCACTGGTCAGGATGGACGGACAGAGGGTGGACAGACAAACGCCAGAGGCCAACTCGGAACGTGGCCTCTGGCGTGAACTCTGCCCATCCCTCATCCCTGCGCGCAGCGCACATCCCCTATCCCTCCCTAGTGCTCGCCCGCGGTGACGCGCATCATCTCGCTCATGCTCGTGTCGCCACGCTTGACGAGTTCGCGGGCCGAGGCCTGAAGCGTGAGCATCCCCTCGCTGATCGCGAGGTCGCGGATGCCATCCTCGTCGATGGTGTCGCCAGCCTCCACGATGGCCTGGCGGATGGCGGGCGAGAAGTAGAGCGCCTCGGCGACGGCGCGACGGCCTTTGTAGCCGCGGCCCTTGCAGTTCGGGCAGGAGCCGCCGGCATTGGGCTCAAAAAAGGTCGTCTCCGCGATCTCCTCTTCGGTAAACCCGAGTTCGCGGGCCATGATCAGATCCGGCTCTTCGTTCGTCTTTTTACAGTCCGGGCAGAGACCACGAATGAGCCGCTGCGCCACGATCAGGTTGATGGCGTACGCGATCAGGAAGGGCTCGAGGCCCATCTTGTACAGTCGCGAGACCGCCGAGGGCGCGTCGTTGGTGTGGAGCGTCGAGAACGTGAGGTGACCCGTGTTGGCGAGCTTGACGCCCAACTCAGCGGTGTCCTTGTCACGCATCTCACCCACCATGACCACGTCGGGGTCATGCCGCAGGATGGCGCGGAGCGCGCCTTCGAGCGACAGCTTGTGGCTCAGCTTGATCTGGCGCACGCCGGGAATGATGTACTCTACCGGGTCCTCCACCGTCAGCACGTTGATCTCTGGGACCACGACGTTGCTCAGCGCCGCGACGAGCGTCGTGGACTTACCCGAACCGGTCGGTCCGGTGAGGATCACCATGCCATCCGGCTGGCGGATCGCCTTGTCGAACTGCTGGAGGGCGCCTTCCAAGAGGCCCAACTTGCTCAGGTCCGTGACCACCTTACGGTCGTCCAGAACACGAATAACGATCGACTCGGCGCGCAACTCCGGGTTAGCGTTCGCGATCGGCAGGATGCTGACACGGTAGCGAATCAGCGTGCCGTCGACTTTACGCTGGATGAACCCGTCCTGCGCCATGTCGCGCTCGAACCGGTCCACGTTGAGCGCGGAGTCTTTGATGACCGAGAGCAGCGCCTCCGGGTGGCCGCGGTCCTCGGTGTGCCAGTGCTGCAGGCGGCCGTCGGTGCGGAAGTGCACCTCGGTCTGCCGGTTCGCGTTGGGCCAGATGTGGATGTCACTCGCGCCCGTGCGCACGGACTCGACAAAGATGGCCTCCGCCAGGTTGACGAGCGAGGACCGCGCGATCTCGGCTTCGAGCGCGTCTTCGTCGACGAGCTTTTTGTCGCCGCTCTCGAACGAGACGCCAAAGTCAAAGTCTGCGCCGGAGTCCTCGGCGAGGCGCTCTAGGTACTCGTTCTTGCGCGGAAACGCCTCCTCAATGACCTTGTCGACCGCCGTGGCGGGCGCGTAGCACAGCTCGAAGCGTTCCAGTTCCAGCGCGTTGACCGCCTTCTGGAGTTCGGGCCGCATCGGGTCTTCGGTGATGAAGACGAGCTTGAGAATGCCACTGGGTTGATCCTGCGCATAGGCATACGGCGCCGCACGCAGGTCGATGAGTTCATCCCGGAGCGTTTCCGGAAACGACTCCATCACCGTTTTGACAAACTCGGCCTCGGGCTCGCGCTCGGCGACAGGCGCGATGCGGAAGGCGTAGGTGGCTGCAGCCTGTGCGAACACAAGGTCACGGTCCACACCGCGCACATCGGCCAGGGCACGCCAGAGGGGCGTTCTGGAGCCCAGGGACTGCCGGGCGCGCTGCGCGTCGGTGACCTGCTCAGCGGTGGCGTGTCCGCGGCGCACAAGCGCTTGGACAACACGGTCCTGAACGTTTGGCCCTCCAGAGATGGCGGGCGTGCTCTCGCCAGAGGCTCCGTCTCCGCCGAGCGAGCGGGGAGTGCGGGTAAGGGCTGCCGGCATAACGAACGAAGTGGTAGGAGAAAGGCTGGTCGGAGGACTGGGGCGGCAGATCAGCCGCCCATGCCCATCATGTCGTTAGCGGACGGACGAATCATCGCGGTCTCGGCGGATAGCACCGTGAGGAACGCGACCATGAGGCCGATAAAGAGACCCACGAACGTCTGGATCGTCTCGACAGCCGTCTTGAGTTTGAGTGTCGTCTCGCGCTCGTAGTAGTCCGCCATCTGCTGAGCGGACTTGCGCACGGCGCCCGTCTCGGCGCCGGTTTTGAAGCGCGACAGCGCCATCGGCGTGAACACGCCTGCGGCGTCCATCGAGCGGACCAGATCGGCACCCTGGCCCATCATCATGGGAATGGTGACGGTCTTGATGCGGTGCTCCATGTACGGGTTGCCGCACGCCTCGGCAGCCACCTTGATGACTTCTAGGTTCTCGCCGGAGCCACTGTAGAGGATCGCGAAGACGCGGCTGAAGACCTCGATGTTGAGCTTGTGGAGCAGGCTGCCGATGACCGGAATGCGGATCATGTACTTCGACATCTGCATCTGCCCCTTAGGCGTGCGGAAGTACGCAAAGAGGGCCGCTGCGATGGCCAGAAAGCCGACGATGAGCAGCCCCATGTACTTGTCCAGGAACGCGCTCATGGCGAGCGAGAACGTGGTCAGCGGTGGGAGCTCCAGGTTGTCGAAGTTGGCAAAGAGGCCTGCCGTCTGCGGCACGATGTACCACACGTACCAGATGAACACGCCGATGGTGGCGAGAATGGTCATCATCGGCGAGATGAGGGCGCTCTTGATGCTCTTGCGGAACTCGTCTTTGCGCTCCATAAAGCGGGCGGTGGCCTCGTAGATCTCGGCCATGTTGCCGGACTGCGAGGCCACGCCGAGCATGTAGGCGGTGAACTTGCCCAGCTTGTCCTCGTGCTTCATAAAGGCCTGCTTGGCCTCCATGCCGCTCTTGAGGTCGGAGTTGATGTCGCGCAGCACCTGCTTGAGGCTGGCCGACGAGATGTCGGACATGAGCAGCGTCATGACCTCGTTGAAGGGCATCTTCTCCATCAGCAGGTTCGACGCGAGGCGCACGAACATGATGACGTCGCCTGTGGGCGGCTTGCGGTTGAGGCTGAAGAGCTCTTTGTTGACCGAGACGACTTCCAGGCCCATGCGGGCGAGCGCGCTGCGGATCTCGTCCTCGGCGTAGGCTTTCTGCGAGCCCTTGACGACCTTGCCGGACGGGTGCTTCACTTTGTAGTGAAACATCAGGCGCTTCTCCAGCTCCTGGAGTTGGAAGGCGTGCTTCTCAGAAAGGCTCTTCACCTTCTGCTGCGCCGCCCTGCGGTTGGGCGCGTAGACAGTGCCCGAGACGGACTTGCCGCTGGCGGCGGTGCCGGAGAATCGGAATTCGGCCATGGTGTAGGCGGTGCGGGATGTTTGCCGATTCTGTATCGGCCGGAACGCGCTTGGGCCTAAGTCGAGAGTCTGGGTTTTTCGTAGCGCACGCACGGAGCGCCGCCAGAGGCTCAGGCCGCCGGGGCCTCTGGCGGGGCGCACTCCAACGGCGCCGCGCGAGCGCGGCGTGCACCGTGGGCGCCAGAAGCGCTGGGCGTCGCGCGGGCGTGACAACAGACACAGCCGAACGCCAGAGGCTTCGGCTCGGACCGTCAGGCTCCGATACATGGAGGCCTCTCCCCTGGCGTCTCGTGCGACTCGCGTTTCTTTTGGTTCTGGCTCTCGTCGCGGTTGGCGTGGCGCGCGGCGACTTCGCCTCTGGCGAGGCGCGGAGCAAAGACGTGCCGCTCTCCACTTTTACAGCCGACTCGCTCGCGGCCGATACCACGCGCACGCCAGAAGCCTCTGGCGGCGCAGCATCCACGCGACCGTTGACACGGCTCCGTCTTCGCCTCGCGCCAGAGGCGAACCCATCGCTCTTGCCATGAAGCTCGCTGCCCTCGTATGTCTTCTCGCCCTTGCTGGCTGTGGTGATAGCTACGTCTACACCAATGGAGACTGGTCGGACCCGACGCCCGAGATGCAGAAAACGCTAGACCGTCTGGAGCGCGGCGCCGCCAGCGGCGACGACGGAGATGCGTGGCTGCTCGTCTATCTGCGCGACTGGAACGGCGGCGACAGGCCTCTGGCGCTGGAGAACTTCCGCGCCCTGGCAGAGGACGGGAACGCGAGCGCCGCGCACTTCATGGCGAGCTACCACTCCGGCGACGAGCTAGGCGGCGAGAAGAACCTGGCTGAGGCCGCGCGCTGGCTGCGCATCGCAGCGGAGAATGGCAGTGAGGAGGCCGCGGCGCAGCTCGCCCACTACGACGCGTTTCTCGCCTCTGACGGCTCGCCAGAGGCGGACTCCCTGAGAGCCACTTCGCCTGCTTCTAGATAAAGATCAGTCCCAGCACGCCCACGAGGTAGCAGTAGCCCGCAAACCAGATCAGGTCGCCGCGCTGCACAAACGCGATGACGACTTTGATGGCCCAGATGCCTGCCAGGAACGCGACGAGCGTGCCCAGCGCCAGAGGCAGCACGCCGAGAGCCGTCCCCTGCTCGAAGAGGTCGAGCGTCTTGAGCAGCGTCGCGCCGACGATGACGGGGAGCGACATCAGGAACGAGAAGTCGGCGGCCTCCTTGCGGTCCACGTTGAGGTAGATCGCGGTGCAAATCGTGCTACCGGAGCGCGAGATGCCGGGGATGAGCGCCATCGACTGCGCGATGCCGACCAAGAGCGTCTTGAGCGGCCCGAAGTGGCCCGTCGGGTTGGGTCGGAGGCGCGTGAGCAGCAGGACCGTTCCGGTCACCAAGAGCATTCCGCAGACGAGGCGCGGGTTGGAGAACGCGTCCTGCAGCGTGTCCTTGAACAGCACGTAGACGATGCCGGTCGGGATCATCGTGAGCAGGATGTAGAGCGCGAGGCGCGTGCTGGGGATGGGGCCTCTGGCGCCGCCGGTCTCGTCGCTGAACTCCTCCGCCAGAGGCTCGTCGGGCATCCGCTCGATGGGGCCACCTTTGATGGCCTGCACGATGCTGCTCGGGTTCTTGAGCGCCTGCACGAGGTCTGTGAGGATGGTCCAGATCCTCTGGCGGTAGACTGTCACGATGGAGAGCACCGTTCCAAAGTGGACGAAGACCTCGAAGGCGATGTCGGCCTCGCCGTTGGCGTAGCGCGGCACGTCGATGCCCAGGAAGTGCTGCCCCAGGACGAGGTGGCCGGAGGACGAGATGGGCAGGAACTCGGCGATCCCTTGCAGGAGTCCGAGGATGACGGCTTGCCACCAGAGCATGGCGCGGTGCGGGCGTGAGGGGCCACGAAGCTAGCCTCTGGCGTGTGGAGGGATGGGGGATGCGGGATGGAGGGAGGGCAGCGCGGCCTCCCGGGCCTCTGGCGCCAGAGGCTAGAGCACCGCAGGTTCCACGAGCAGCACGTCCTCGCGGTCCACGCGCACGAGCCCCGGCTTGCCGCCTTTGATGGGCCGGACGTACTTGCGCTCGGTCACCTGGACGGGCACCTGGCTCTGCGTCTTGGCGGTCGAGAAGCGCGCCGCCAGGCGGGCGGCCTGGCCGACAGCCTCTGGCGGGATCTGCACCGTTCGCGCGCCGCGCTTGATGACGACGTGGCTGCCGGGCACGCCGCGGGCGTGGAGCCACAGATCGTGCGGGCTCGCGACGCGCGTGGTGAGGTGCGCGTTGCCTCTGGCGTGCTTGCCGACGAGCGCTTCGAAGCCGCCGGGGAGCGGGAAGCGGTGGAACGGCTCGGAGGTCTCGCCGCGCGCCTCGGGACGGAGCACGCGTGCCAGCGTGGCGTCCTCGGCTTCCAGAAGCGTGCGCAGTTCGTCGAGCGTGGCGGTGGCGCGGAGCCGCGCGAGCAGGTCTTGCAGTTCCTCGGCCTCAGAATGGGCGGACTCCCAGCGGCCTTCGGCCTCCTCGCGCGAGCGGCGCGTGCGGCGCGCCTTGTCGTAGTAGCGCTCGGCGTTTTCGATGGCGCTTAGCGCTGGGTCCAGCGGGATCGTGACGGTCTCGCTGGGGTCTCCCATGATATCAGGGAGCGCGATCTCTTCGCGGCCGGGGCCTTCGCCAGAGGCCTGGGCCATGAGCAGGTGGCCCCACGCTTCGTAGCCGTCGGCGCGCGAAGGCTGGGAGAGTTCGTCCAGCATCGCGTCCGCACTGCGCTGGCGTTTGGCCGTCAATCGCGCCAGAGGCTTCTCGACCGGCGCGTAGAGCGAGCGGTAGTGGCGGCTGCCCAGCGTGCGGCGCGCGAAGACGGACGCGGCGCGGTCGAAGCTCTCGAACGCCTCCAGCGTCCAGTCCTCTGGCGGGTGGGCGAGCGGCGCAGGCAGCAGCGCTTCGGGAAGTCCGTCCTCTGGCGTGCCGCGCCACGCGATGTGCGGTGTGGGCTGCGCGAGGTCCTCCAGCACGGACTGCACGCCGCGCCAGAGGCCCTCGGGCGGGATCGCCTCTGGCGCCATGTCGGGGTCGAGCCCGGCGCGGCGGCAGGCATCGGCCGCCAGAGGCGCAGAGATCAGCGGGACAGCAGCACCGACGGCCTGGGACAACCTCTTGCGGGGTCGCCAGCGGCTCGCCAAGGCCTCTGGCGTCTCGGGGTGTGGCGCGGGTCGCGTGGTGGGCACTTCCAGCTCGTCGCCCAGAAAGACGGCGATGGGGACGCCGGTGCGGAGCAGAAACGCGTTGGGACGCGGGCCGAACAGGCGTACCCAGAGGTGCAGCCCGCCGTCGAAGTGGAGAACGAGGAAGCGGTCGCGCTCGGGCGTGCGCACGGCTTCGAGTGTGCGGCCGACGAGCTCGGGCAGTACGTCGGTGGTGTTGCGCCGCTGGCGTCCGCCGCCGGGCTGGCGCCAGACCATCGGGAGGCCGCCGTCGCAGAGCGCGCGGAAGGCATCGGTGGTTTGAGTTCCGGGTTCCGGGTGGGCTTCGCCGGCCTGGCGGCTCCGAGATCCGGGTTCTTCGCCAGAGGCTCCCTCTTGCCCCTTGTCCCTTCCCTCTTCCCCGCCAGAGGCCAGTTGCAGCGCGAGCGTGAGTTCGCTCGGGCTCTGCGTCCACGCGCCGGTAACGGTGGCGCCGCGCCAGCGGGCGTGCCACTCGCGGGCGAGGGCGTGGAGCGTGGGGAAGTCCATGGGCGGCGGGGGCGTCGCCCAAGATCGCCTCTGGCGGGAGGCCAATGGGACAGGGCCTCTGGCGCCAGAGGCTAGCGGCCGAGCGTGAGGTCGCGCAGGCTCAGCGTACCAGAGCCGCAGGAGCAGCTCGCCCGAGGGCCCGTCTTGCGCCAAGATCGTGCGCGAGGCGAACGGGCCGGCCTGGAGGAGCGGAATGCGAGGCCTCGCGCAGACAATGACGCATCCCAGCGTGAAGTCGGGCACCAGGTCGGCGTTCACCCTCGTCGTCTCGCCAGGTAATACGGCGACGCTGGCAACGCGCTCGCGCTCGAAGCCGATGAACGCAAACTCCAGCGCGTACTCACCCACGGGCACGTTCAACATCGTGTAGCAGCCGTCGATGTCGGTAGCCGCGCCGCGCACGGTGCCCACGAGCACCACGTTGGCAGCAGGCAATCCCTCGCCGCTCTCCACGTCTGTCACGCAGCCAGCGACAGTGCCGGTCTCGCCAGAGGCGGCCTCTGGCGCCTGCGCAAAGGCGGGCGCTGCGAAAGCGAGAAGGGCCGCGGCGAGGATGAGGCGCATCGTTTTGAAAAGATCCATGTCGAGAGAATGGGCACGCCAACGTAGGCCTCCAAATCCTTCGCGCGAAAGACCATGCGACGTGCCCACGCGCCAGCCCGAAGCGAAGCCTCTGGCGAGAACGAGCTACGCCAGAGGCTCCATGCCAGAGGCCGCTACGGCACCTGCTGGCCGACGCACGAATAAACGCGCTCCGCAACAGCGCCCGCGAGCTTCGTCTGCAAGTCGAGGTAAAGGTCGGCCATCACCTCGTCGCGGTGGTCGTCGGTGAACAGGCGGCGGTCGTCGCGGTCGACGGCGAGGTCGCGCCAGTCGCCGTCGACCTCGTGGAAGGTGGCGTCCCGGGTCACATCGCGCTCGACCTCGCCCTCGCACACCAGCGAGCCGGTGCGCGCGTCGACGACGGCGTACTCCACCGTCGCGCCCGCGCTCAGGCGCACGCGGAGGCGTTCGTAGCTCGCGGCCTCTTGCGAGCGCGTGGCGGCCTGCCGCACGTCGCGGTCGCGCACCTCCTCGGCCTCGCGCCAGAGGCTGACAGCGGTGGCGGCACCCAGGTCAGCGTCGAGGTCGCGTGCGAGGTCGGCGGCGAGCCTCTGGCGGTGCACGAGGTCGCCCGCGTCGCGCTCGCGGCGGAGCAGGCGGCGCACGTCGGCGGGATCGGCGCTGTAGACGAACAGCGGCGGGCGCGTCCAGTGGTCGTCGTTCATCAGGTCGTCCAGGCGGGCAGCGAAGCCCGGGGGCATCCGGGCGCGGCCTACGGATCCGCGCTCACCGTCGTCCGAGCCTCTGGCGTCGCGCTCGGGTGGCGCGAGAGGAAAGAAGGCGACGCGAATGCTGCCCGCGTCGAGAATGGCGGCCTGGAGGTCCTGCACGCGCAGAACGGAGTCGTCGCTCGCGAAACCGAGCGCGAGTTCGGTGCTGGCGTACGCGCGGCGCCAGAGGCCCTGCGAGAGGTCGGCCTCGGCCCACTCGGTGTAGAGATCGCCCGCGTCGCGGTCGAGGCGTTGCGTCTCGCTGGCTGTCGGCCTAAACGTGCGGGCGCGGTTGAGGCTCGCGAGGGCGCGCGCGAACTCGCCTGTGCCCCGTAGCTCGCCACTGTGGCGGCGCAAGACGGAGATGGCAGAGGCGAACGCGGCGTCGCGATCCTGCTCGAACGTCGCCGGAATGCGCAGATCGACGCCCAGTTCGTCAGCGCGCGAGACGCGCGACTCGACGCTCAGGTAGAGATCGGACGCGCGCACCGGCGGCGCGCCAGAGGCCTCGGCGAGCAAACCCGCGACCAGGTTGCGGCCGACGACGCCGAAGCGGCCTCTGGCGTTGGGCAGGTCGGCGTCGCGGCGCAGCGCGGTGTAGTAGCGGTCGAAGGCGGTCGGGAGGTCGCCTGCGAGCTCGGCCTGCATGGCGTCGTCGTAGGCGCCGCGGGCGGAGGTGCAGCCCCACACGGACAGCGTGAGGGCGAAGAGGGCGAGCGGAGTAGCGAAACGTGTCATAGCCGGTGTGGAAGGGACAGCTGCTCTAATGCGGAGATCGTGCCAAGGCGGTGCAACCATCGTCGCCAGAGGCGGAATGGGGCCTCGGGCGGTGCCGGGCGTCCACCTACGGGTGCGAGGGATGTCCACCGAAGGCGGCATGTGTGGATACAGGGTGCGCGGCGCCAGACCGGCATCGCCTCTGGCGCCAGAGGCTCCCCCTTGTCATCCCGAGCCCGTTCGGCTGCGCTCAGGGCAGGCTCCGCCGAGGGGTCTGGCCGCAGTGAGCGCCGAAGCTGTGCCCGGCGTGCGAGCATCCGGCGAGTAGATCCCTCGTCGCTGCGCTCTGTCGGGATGACAACGTGAGGGGACGGAAGGGACCAACGGTGGCGAGCCTGACCAACACGACCTCTGGCGCCAGAGGCTTGCCCGACCGATCCGGCCGCTGGCGGAACAAAAATCGGCGCGCCCCCCCTCATCCCTCATCCCTCATCCCTCTCGCTTAAGCCCATCGCGCCAGAGGCTGACACCACACACCAGACTCACCGCGCGCCCGTTCGGGCCGCCGTAGTCTGTTCGCCTTCGCCACCCCACTTCGCCGATGCCCACCCTCCGCGCGCTCTCCCTCGCCCTCCTCGCGACGTTCGTCGTCGCCTGCGGCCCCGCCAACAGCCAGACGGCCTCTGGCGGCGAAGACCGCAAGGCGCAGATCGTCGCCAACCTCAAGCACGAGTTTCCGCAGGTCGCCGACCTCGACGTGCGCATCGACACGCTCCAGTCCGTCGCCGACGGCATGGACAAAGGCTCGTTCCTGATTGCGGGCCAGCCGCCGCAGGCGTTCCTGGTCTCGCGCGACAACTCCGCGCTCTACCTCCTCGCCTCGGATGCTATCGACGCGAGCCGCTCCCCCGCAGACTTGGCCGCAGAAGCGGCCAACGCAGACGCCGAGGCCAACGCCGAAGCCCGCGAGCGCTCGACGGCTCTCGCCTCGGCCGTCTCGTCGCTTCCCGCCAGAGGCCCCGCCGACGCGCCGGTGACCATCGTGGAGTTCTCCGACTTCCAGTGCCCCTACTGCAGCCGCGCTGCGGATACGGTCAAGGAAGTCCTCGCGGCCTACCCGCAGGACGTCAAGCTGGTCTACGCGCACTTCCCGCTGGGCAACCACCCGTGGGCACGCCCGGCCGCCATCGCCTCCTCGTGCGCCGCCGATCAGAACGTGGACGCCTTCTGGACGCTGCACGACCTGTACTTCGACGAGCAGAGCGAGATGAACACCGGCAACGTGATCGCCAAGTCCCGCGCTGCGCTCGCGGGCTCCGGTGTGGACATGGCCACGTGGAGCACCTGCGCCACCGACGAAAGCTCCAGCACGTACAAGGCCGCCGCCTCTGGCGTGGATACGCAGGTCGCACTGGGGGAGGAGTACGGTGTGCGCGGCACGCCCGGCTTCTTCGTCAACGGCCGCTTCGTCAACGGCAACCAGCCGATGGAGGTGTTCGTCGAGGCCATCGAGTCGGCCAAGCTGGACTAGCCTCTGGCGAGACATCGCGCTTGCGCCCCGCTCGGAGTCTCCGGGCGGGGCGCGATGCGTTCGGGTCTCTGGCGCCAGAGGCGGGGTTCGGCGCCAGAGGCGGGGTTCGGCGCCAGAGGCGGGGTTCGGCGCCAGAGGCGGGGTTCGGCGCCAGAGGCGGGGTTCGGCGCCAGAGGCTACAGGTCGAGGCCGACGGCGAGGCTGAGGCCGAGGTTGTCGAGCGAGAGGCCTTCGTCCAGGCGGATGTCCAGCGGGCCGAACTCGAACCGGTCGTCCGAGAACGTCGCCAGCCCGAGCGTGCCGCGGATCTCGGGGCCGACGTGGACGCGGCCGATGCGGAAACGCGCTCCGGTGCCGAGCGCGAGGGCTGTCTGGTAACGGTCCACGTCCTGAATGTCGAGGAGGCCTCTGGCGCCCTCGCCGTCGCTGTCGAGAAGGAGCCGGAGTTCGGGGCCGCCGAAGACGTAGAGGTGTGTTCGGCCTAAGCGCTGGCCGATCTCGGCTTCGAGCGCGCCGGTGAGCATCGACAGCGAGAGGTCGTCGCGTCCCAGCAGAGGCGTGGTCACGTCGAAGATGGTGCCGGTGGTGAGCACGCCTGCTCCCACGCGAAGCGCCAGAACCTCTGTCCCGATGCGTCCCCGGACGGCGCCCGTGAACCCTGCCGAGAGCGGGTAGTCTGCCGCGATCCCCGGAATGGTTTGACCCAAGACCGTGAGTTGGTTCTCGTTGCCGAGTTGGTTGAGCGCGAGCCCGGCCTCGGCGCTGAGCGAGAGCCGAACTTGCGCCTCTGGCGCGACGGCGAGAACGAGCAGGAGGAGTGCGGACGTAAACAGGTGGCGCATGGCGAGCAGGCGGTAGGAGCCGCGAAGCTATACCCAGACCGGCGCCTCGTTTCGCCTCTGGCGCCAGAGACTCAGGCGCCGTCGCCAGAGGCCGCCCCGCCAGAGGCCGCCCCGCCAGAGGCTGCGGTGGGCGTGCCGCCGTGATCGGGCACCACCTGCCCGGCATGTGGGCGCACGTCGTCGCCAAACTTGAGCGCGTCGGGCAGGTCGTTGCGTTGCGGCTCCGGGTTGACCAGGCCGCCGGTCAGCGGCATCTCGGCGGCGCTGATGAACGGCGCGAGGACGGCGAAGAAGAAGTCCTGCTGGAACTCGTAGAAGTCGGGGTCGAAGCCGCCCGCGTCGCCGTCGTGCCCGGCCACGTCGAGGTAGAACACGCGGGGCCAGCCGGGGAAGCGCTTCTCGGCCTCGCGGAGAAACTCGACAGCCTCGTTCGCCGCCGCCTCGAACGAGTCCTCTGGCGCCACGACCTGATAGATCGCGACGGTGTTGTCGAAGCCCATGTGGATGCCGGGGCTCTCGGGCTTGTTGTACTCGGGGACGAACATGGGCGGGCGGGATGGCGCGGCGCCAACCTAGCGCGGGGCCTCTGGCGGAGTCCACCGCGGCGCCTTCACCCGCGCGCGCCGCGCCAGAGGCTCTGGCTCAGTGACCGTAGCGGGGGCCTATTATCCGGCGTCCCCTCCCCCGGTACCCGCCATGCTCTGCCGTCTTCTGCGTCTCGCGCGCGTGTCTCTGGCAGTCCTGCCTCTGGCGATTGTGCTTTTGACGGCTCTCGCGCCTTCCGCCGCAGCGCAAGCCGAGTGCGCGCTCGGCACCGCCGAGGCGCGGCTCCGCGGCCTGGACGTGGAGGCGGCGTTGTTCACCAACGGCAACCTTTTCTACGGCAACCAAACCACCGACGGCGACGGCTACCTGGCACCGCTCGGCGAAGACGGGCCGGATGGGCGCCCGCTCTCGCCCCTCTTCGCGGCCAACTTCTGGGTCGGCGCGACGGTGGGCGGCGAGATCCGCGCGACGGCCGCGCGCTACACCAACTTCGCGCTCCGGCCGGGACGAACGGGCCCGGACCACGTGCCACCGGATTCCACGGCGTGCGCCGAGGCCGACCGGATCTGGGTCGTCTCGCGAGACGACATCGCGGCGTACTACGCGGGCGCGGCGCCAGAGGCAGACCTGGCCCAGTGGCCCGTCCACCTCGGCGCGCCGGTCCTGGACGGCGACGGCATCGCGGGTAACTACGACCTCGCCTCTGGCGATCAGCCCGCGATTCGCGGGGACGTGATGGCCTTCTGGGCGATGACGGACCTCGCCGCGCAGCCCGGCTACGGGCCGACGGTCGGGTTGGACGTAGCGGCGGAGGCGTTCGTGATTCGCACGACGCCGTTTCGCGACGAGACGTTCTACCGCTTCACGCATCACCAACCGCAACGACTCGCCGCTGGACAGCGCCTACGTCGGCCTCTTCGCGGACTTCGACCTCGGAACTCCCAACGACGACTACGTCGGCACCGACACGACGGCGCAGATGATGTACGTCTACAACTCTCGGGAGAGAGACGCGTCGTACGGAACGGCACCTCCCGCGTTCGGCATCGTTCTAGCCAGAGGCCCGAACAGCCGTTCCGATGGACGTGATGGCGGCGAGGCCTCTGGCGAACGCCTGAGGCTGTCGAGTGCGACATTCGGCGACAGGTTTTGCCTGGATTGCCCTACCTACCTACTCGGACCGCTTCAGTACTACAACAGCTTGAAAGGGCTGCTGGGCCGATGGCAACGAGATCCGTGCAAATGGAACAGGGTTCGGACAGTCAGACCAGTTTCCCGTTACGCGCTACGTGTACACAGGCGACCCTGTGCACGCGACGCCATGGAGCGAGGTCAACACAGACGGCGCGGGGCTGAGAAGCCGCGAAGGCGACCGCCGCGGCCTCGCCGCCAGCGGCCCGTTTCAGCTCCTGCCGGACAGTTCCACGTCCGTCACCTTCGCCCTCGTCTTCGCGCAGGGAGCCGACCGCTTCGACTCTGTCACGCGCCTCCGCTCCGACGCCCGCCGCGTGCTCGCCACCCAGGCCTCTGGCGGCTTCGAGCCTAGCCGTGTGAACGCGCCGGATCCTCGCCAGAGGCCTCTGGCGGTGAGCCGCCCGCGCCCCAACCCCTTCCGGGACGTGACGACGGTGCTCGTCGAAGGCGCGGCCGAGACGCCCGTCCGCGTGAGCGTCTACGACACGCTCGGGCGGCGGCTCTCCACGACAATGACGACGGCGCCAGAGGCCCGCGTCGAGATCGGGCGCGGGCTCGCGCCGGGCGTCTACGTGGTGCGCGTGGAAGGCTCCGGCTTTGCCGAGACGTTTACAGCCGTCAAGACGCGGTAGCCCGGCCTCTGGCGGTCTCGCCTCTGGCGCCAGAGGCTAGGCGCGTATCTCGGCCGGGTGAGATGCGCCGTCGCCAGAGGCGTCGGGCATGAGGTCGCACGGGAGCAGCGGGTTCAGGTTGACGATGGGCGCGGCCTGCACCGGGATCCCGATGCCGACGCTGCCGTCTTCGCCTAGCGCGAGCTCGGCGTCGAGCGCGGCCACGGCGTGGTGCACGTACGCTGTGCCGAGCGAGTCCCCGGCAAGACGGGAGGCCAGTCCCGGCGAGAGCATCCGCACGAACAGATGCGAACCGGCCACTTCGGTGCCCACCTCCAGTGTGCCCTCGGCCAGGGACGCGACGCGCGTGACGACGGCGCCGAACAGGTTGAGGTCGAGCAAGATGGGTGTCTCCAGAGGCACCACATCGACCGCGACGGGCACGCCAGAGGCGCCTTCGGCGACGGCGCGCTGCACGGTCGCCTGAAGGCTCGTCGTGCTCGTCGGGCGGGCGGCGAGGGTGCGCAGAGCGGAAAGCTGCGTGAGGTCCAAGAAGCCGTCGAGCGTGTCCAGGATCTCCTGCGCGGCGCGCGTGATGGCGCCCGCAGCCTCGGCGGTTTCTCCGGCTTCCTCTTCCAGTAAGTCGGCGTAGCCCAGGACGGTCGCCAGAGGCACGCGCAGGCCGTGGCTGAGCAGCGAGACGATGTCGGCGCTGTGGCGGGCGTCTTCGGCGGCGTCCTCGCGGGCACGTGCCTCGATGCGCTCGGCCTGGCGGCGCTGCGTGACATCGACGGCGACGCCTCTGGCGCCAGAGGGCGCATCCTCGCGGTCGCGCGAGGGCTCGGCGTGGATCTCGAACTCGCGCGATCCCATGCGCAGGTTCCACACGCTGGAGTGCCCCGAGAGGACGCGGTGGAGCCCGTGGATGGCTTCGGGATGGTCCTTGTAGCGGTCGACGGCGGAGACGCCCATGAGGTCTTCCTCGCGAAGGCCCGACAGCGCAAGCCCGCGCCCGCTGCAAAACGTGAAGCGCCCGGCCTCGTCCAGTTCGAACAGGGTTACCGGCGCGTGCTCCAGCACGGCGCGTAGCTGCGCGTCGCGGTCGTGGAGATGGTCTCGGATGTGGCGGCGCGTGGTGACATCTTCGGCGAGGAAGGTGATGCGCCCGGGACGCTCGGGTGTGGGGGCGGTGACGAGCGAGAGCGACACCATGTACCGCCGTGGCTCGCTTTCGCCGGGCGGCACCAAGTCGGCGCGAAAGCGCTGCACACCTTCGTCGATGGTCGCGCGGCGGCACGCGCCGGTCCACAACCTCACGTCGGCAGGCGGCATGACCTCGGAGAACGTGTCGCCCGCACCGACACCGAGCATGCGCACCGCGGGCTCGTTGGCTTCGACGAGTTCGAGATCGTCGAGCTCCCCGGCGACCGTTCGCCATTCTGCGACGCCCACTGGGTAGGGAGATGCGTAGAAGAGCCGGGCCAGCGTGGCCTCTTGCTCTGCGAGGCGCTGCGCGGACGCGCGGCCGCCGAGCGCCGCCCCGGCCCAGCGGGTGAGCATTTGCACCAGTTCGCGCGCTTCTGCGCCGAATGCGCCCTGGCGGGCGTCCTGGCTCAAAAACGCGAGCACACCCATTCCATGGCCGTCCGAGACGATAGGGGCACCCAAGAACGCGCCCACTTCGCCTGGCGCCGCGAAGGCGGATGTGGCCACGTCGTGGATCCCGACGGCGCCGTTGGCGCGGTAGGTCACCGAGGCCAGCGCGCCAGAGGCCAGCAGGCGCGCCTGATCGACGATGCCTCGGGGGTCGTGCGAGGCCTCGAGGTTCCACTCCTCGGATTTGACGCACAGAAATACAGCGGCGTCCATTCCCAATAGCCCGCACGCACGCGTGAGCGCGTTCTGCAACCGCTCGCTCAGCGGCGCGGGGTCGGCGGTGAGGGCGCGGAGAAAGCGCGCGTGGTCCAGCTCGACGCCTTTGTACTCGGCGTAGATCAACGCCGAGACGAGCGAGCCCGCCTCCGCCAGATGCCAGTCCCCAATGGGCTCGTCGCAGAGCGCGAGCAGCGCGTGCCGCTCGTCGCCCAGCCAGACCGCCTCTACGAGCGGGGCATCAACGCCGATGGCTTCTCCCGCGATCGCGAGTTCGCCGTCATCCACAAGGGCGGCCAGGGCCACCTGCATGGGGTCTTGCGCGATGGGCTCGCCGGTGCTGGCGACGGCCTGCACGTGGCCGTCCAGTTCGAGGCGAAGGACGTGGAGGCCGCGCGAGCCTAGCAGCGCCGCCGACTGGCGGAGCGCGACATCGAGCGCGGAGTGGGGGACAAAGGACACAGCAGGAAGCGGGAGGACATCTTCCGTATCGCGGTCCGGGGTGCGCGCGCAAATCAATGCCCCCACTCGGAACGCTCATGCGCCCAAAGCCGCCTCTGGCGCCTCACGTCGGATCTCGCGCTCCCACAGGCAAGGCAGCCTCTGGCGCCAGAGGCGGGGCTGCCAGATCGCCAGAGGCTCTACCGCGCCACCACGACGCGCGCCGTGCGGCGGCCCTGCACTGCGTCTACCACGAGGAAATAGACGCCCGCTCCCAGGCCACGAGCGTCGATCTCGAGCCACGACTCGCCCGCGGGGCGCAGGCCTCTGGCGAACGTGCGGACGGTGCGTCCGCGTCCGTCGACCAGGCGCGCGCTCACGTCTCCGGGCTCGCGGAGAGTGAGACGCACACGCGCCGTGCTGCGCACAGGCTGCGGCGACACCGCGCCGAGGCGCACCGCTCTCTCATCCGGGCCGGGCTCGCCTGCGGTCACGAGCGCCAGAGGCTGCTCGGCGGTGTAGACGAAGTCGCCGGTGAGGGCATTGTTGCCGTTGGCAGCGTTGCCCGATGCGTAGATCGTCGCCGACGCAGGCGCCATGTCGGCAGGCGGCAGCCAGTCGAAGGTCCAGGAGGTTTGCTGGCTGCCCTGCTGGCTGTGGGTCACGTAGGCCGGGTCGCCGTCGGCGAAGCGGAGCGCCGCGGAGCCGCCGAGGTCGAACGTGCCCAGCGTGCCACCCGCGTCGTCGCGCACGGCGACCTGAAACCCTTGCAGCCGCGCGCCGCCAGAGGCGGGCTCGGTCGTGTTGGTCACTGCGACGGTGATCTCGATGGGCTCCCCCGCCACGTAGACCTCGGGCGCGGTAATCGTCACGGCGCCCGTCCCCACGTTCACGTTCGGATCCCCATCGGCGGTGCGGTGGCAGGTGGCGCAGTTATCGTTGTAGCCATCGACGCCCGCGGGCGCGCCGTACGGGTAGGTGAGCGCCAGAAGCGGCAGGCTGAGAACAGCGACGGCGGCGAGCGTCCGGGCGAGCATGGGCGGGGCGGCCCCTAGCGGACCACGGTAAGCGGGAGAACGGCGCGGCCGGTGGGCGCGTCGAGGCGCACGAAAACGGTGCCGGGCGCGAGGCCTCTGGCGTCGAAGTCCACCTCGCGCGAGCCGATGGGGCCATCGTGCAAGATCGCAAGTTCGCGGCCTCTGGCGTCGAACGCGGCGACGCGCACGCTCGTGCCCGGCGCCACGCCGATGGCGATGCGCGCGCGGTGCCGGACCGGGTTGGCAGTCTGCAGCGTGAGTGTGGGCGCGAGGGCCATGGCGCCGGGGCCGTTCGCCAGAGGCCCCTGGACGAGGCGGTAGATTTTGCCCTCGGAGAACGACGTGAGCAGCACCTCACCCTCGGCGTCGGCGTTGATCGAGGCGATGTTGCTCACGCTCTCCAGCAGGATGTCGACGCCAGAGGCGTCCTCGCGGAGCGCCCACAGCTTGGGAAAGACGAAGTCCGCGAAGAGGTAGAGGCCTTGCAAGCCCGCGAGGTCGCTGCCGCGGTAGACGAAGCCGCCCGTCACGGAGAGGCCGCCTCCGGGAAGTTGCGGCGCGTGCGGGTAGGCGTAGAGCGGCAGGTCGTAGTCGTCCGGGTCGCAGCCGTCCACGAAGCACTCCGGGCCTTCCATCTCGCCCCAGCCGTAGTTGCCGCCCGCCTCGACGACGTTGACTTCCTCCCAGTCGGTCTCGCCCACGTCGCCCAGCCACAGATCGCCGGTGTGGGCGTCGAATGAGAACTTCCAGGGGCTGCGGAAGCCTCTGGCGTAGATCTCGGGGCGCGCGCCAGAGGTGCCCAGAAACGGGTTGTCGGCGGGGATGCGGTACGAGAGGTCGCCAGAGGCGCCGTCTACGTCGATGCGCGCGAGCGAGCCCAAAAGCGTGCTCAGGCTCTGGCCGTTGCCGTCCACGTCGCCGGGGCCGCGGCCGTCACCGTAGGCGACGTAGAGGTAGCCGTCGGGGCCGAACTCGATCTTGCCGCCGTTGTGGATCGTCAGCGACTGCTCGACTTCCAGGTGAACGATGGGGTCGTCCGGGTCGGCGACAAGCGGGTCGCGCGCCGAGCGGCGGTACTCCGCCACAACCGTCCGCTCGACGCCTCTGGCGCCGTAGTAGACGAAAAAGCGGCCGTTGGCCTCGTAGTTCGGGTGGAACGCGAGGCCGAGCAGCCCAGCCTCCTGCCCCGGCCACGCGAGGTCCGTGAGGTCGAGAAAGACCGTCGGCTCGGTCTCGCCGGGCGCGACCGAGAGGATGCGCGAGGGCGCCTGGGGCGTCGTGCTGCCCTCGCCTTTCTCGACGACGTACAAGCGCTCGGGCTGCCCCGGCGCGACGGCCACTTCGACCGGGAAGTCGAATGTGATACCGGGAAACGCCTCGACGGCGCGAATCTGCGCGGAAGCGGCAGGGACCAGTACAAACGCTGCGAGCAGCGCGACGACAGAAACAAAACGAATCATAGCATAAAGCCAGCGGACTCAGTTTGTTACAACGAGCCGAATGGACTGGCGGACAGTGAGTGTCTCTGCCAGAACAAACACCACGCCAGAGGCCAGGCCGAGCGCCTGAGCGTCCAGGCTCAGCCGCGTCTCGATGGAAACCGGCCCGCTGTGCAGAACCGCGACTTCTCGGCCTCTGGCGTCGAACACGCGTACGAGGACGCTCTCGCCACCCGACGCGCCGAGTACGAGCGCAGTTGACTCGCGCACCGGGTTGGGCCCGTCCACACGCAGCAGCGCGCCGCCAGAGGCCCCGGGCGTGCTGGCGGTGGAGCTTCCGGCGAGGCGCAAAATGGTACCGCCGTAGGTCACCACGTACGCCTCGCGGCCCGGGCCTTCGTTGACGGACGCGATGCCGTTGATGGAGGAGGACAGCAGCGTGGCGGTGTCGCCGCTACCGGGCGTGGCGGTAGCGGTGAGCGCCCAGAGACGGGGGCGCACAAAGTCGGCGTAGAGGTATGCGCCTGCCAGCCCGGCCACGTCGCTGCCGCGGTAGACGAAGCCGCCCGTGATGGAAAAGCCTCCCTGGTCGGAGTTGTCGTGCGGGTAGGAAAACACAGGGGCCTCGTAGTCGCTCAGGTCGCAGGTGCTGCGGTAGCAGTCGGGGCCTTCGGTGCGCACCCAGCCGTAGTTGCCGCCGCGGCGGATTCGGTTGATCTCTTCCCAACGTCCCTGCCCCACGTCGCCCAGCCACAGGTCGCCGGTTTCGGCGTCGAACGAGAACTTCCACGGGTTGCGAATGCCGTAGGCGTAGATCTCGGGCGCGCCGCCGCCAGAGGCGAACGGGTTGTCACTCGGGATGCCGTAGTCGGCGCCGCTCGGCACATCGTCCACGTCGATGCGCAGCACGGCGCCGAGAAGCGTGGACGTGTCCTGGCCGTTGCCGCGAGGGTCATTGGACGAGCCGCCGTCTCCCAGGCCGATGTACAGACGCCCGTCTGGCCCAAAGGCGATTTTCCCGCCGTTGTGGTTGCCGAAGGGCTGACTCTCTTCTAGCAGCACGCGCTCGCTCGCGGGGTCTGCCGCCAGAGGATCCGCGCCGTCGCGGCTGAATTCGGAGACGACCGTGCGGCCGTCCGAGCCGGTGTAGTGCACGAAGAGGCGGCCGTTGGTGGCGTAGTCCGGGTGGAACGCGAGGCCGAGCAGGCCCTGCTCCCCGCCCGCGCGCACGCGGTCGTCGATGTCGAGAAAGACCGTCGATGCGCTATCACCAACTTTAAGCGTCATGATGCGCGCCCGGCCGCTGGCGCCCTGCTCCACGACGTACACACGATCAGGCTGACCAGGCGCCATGCCCAGTTCGATGGGCGAGTCGAAGGTGACGCCCGGAAAGGCGTCGACGGTCGTGACCTGCGCCTCTGGCGAGGACGTGAGGAGAAGCGCAGCCGCGAGCGCCAGAGGCCGGAGGAGGAGGGAGCGTGGCATCGTCGTGGGTTGGTGGGGACTGAACAGACCCGGTCCAAGATGATAGCGACCTTACGGCACCGCTCCGCGTCTGCCCCATGCGCCCACGTTTTGCCCTGCTCGTGCTCTTCGCGGTCTGCGCGCCTCTGGCGGCGTGCGGCTCCGATGCCCCACCGCTGGACCGCGGCGCGCTTCGCGCCGAGTGGGAGGCGTGGCGGAGCACCCGCGACAGCCTGTACGCCTCTGGCGACTCGCCTATTCCCGAGGAGACGCGCGCCGGGTTCGAAGGCCTGGACTATTTCGCGTACGACTCCACGCTCGTCGTCTCGGCGTCGCTGCAACCGTCGCTGCAGCCCGATACGCTTTACCTCGGCACCTCTACTGGCGAGCCGCGCGCGATGGTCGCCTCTGGCGTGCTCGTCTTCCGCAGCGCAGATGGGCAGCCGCAGCGGCTCGCGGCCTACCTCCCGCTCGGCGATCCCGCGGCGCAGCTTTTCGTTCCGTTCCGCGACCAGACGACGGGCGTCGAGACCTACGGCGGCGGGCGCTACATGGACCTCTCGCCCGCACCCGATGGACGCATCGCGCTGGACTTCAACCGCGCTTATCACCCCACGTGCGTGGTCAACCCGTCGTTCTCGTGCCCCATCCCGCCGCCGCAGAACACGCTCCGGTTCGCCGTCACCGCAGGCGAGCGGTTTCCCGAAGCCTCTGGCGAGGGCGTGTAAGTGCGAGGGCGCGTAGGTGCTAGAACTCCCAGATACCCTCTGGCGCCAGAAGCGCGCCAGAGGCACGCACCAGGAGGCACACAGGAAAGGGCAGGAGACGCGTGCCCCTGCCCTTCTGCACTTCGCCAGAGGCGTGCTTAGTTGCGCCGCCCGCGACGGTTGCGCCGATCGTCCTTGCGGTCGTTTTTCCGGTCGTCGCGGCGATCCGCGCGGCGGTCATCGCGACGGTCGCTGGCTCGGCGCTCGCCTGTGAGGTACTTGAACTCGCGCCGCTGCTCTCGGTCTAGAGACCGCTCGATGCGCTTGTCGGCATCGCGCCAGAAGCGCTCAACCTCGCGGTTGGAGTACCGCTGCTCGCCCAGGCGGCGCGGAAACGGGTAGAGGCGGCGCGCCTCGCGGCGGTCACCGCGCTCCAAGAGGCGGTACGTGCGGCTCTCTAGCGTCTCGCGGATCTGGCGCTCCTGCCGGTTGTCGAGGCGGAGCTGCCGGTCCAGGCGGTCGACGTAGGTGCGCACGTCGCCACGCACGCGGCGCCACTCGGCGGAGCCTCTGGCGTCGGCGCGGTTGTCGCGGCGGTAGTCCGCGGGACGCGGCGCGGGCTGGTAGACGGTGCCGCCCCGGCGCGGCGTAGGGTAGCGCTGCGAGTCGAGAACGGAGCAGCCGCTAAGCACGAGGAGGCCGACGAGGCCAGCGGCGAAGAGGGAGTGACGGGTCATGGCGGTGGGGGGATAAGGGGGGCCCGGGGAGAGCGGGCGGCGCCGGGTGTCGCGCCAGCCCTCGGAGTACGAGCCGCGTGTTCTCGCTCACAGGTATCAACCGCTGTTCCGAACGCACGAATCGCTCGCCAGAGGCACCAACAGCACGTCACGCGTCCATTATTTGGGACACCAGCCTCTGGCGGTGTCCGCTCAGCCCCGCGCCACAGGCGCTCGAACTCTGCGCCTGGTTCTCGCCAGAGGCGTACCGGCGGGCCTCTGGCGCCAGAGGCGTCCTGTGTATCCTGCAGCACGTCTGGGACTCCTGCGGATCTATGCTTTATCGCTCTCTCCTCGCCTTGGCTCTCGCGTGCGTTCTCGCATCGTGCCTGACCATACGTCAGCCACCGGCGCTCACAAGCCTGGAGTGCCCCGCAGAACTAACTCCAGGCGAACCAGGACGGTTTGTCGCCGCGACGAACAACGATAGCGCTGACATACAATGGACTTGGGGGGACGGCAACCTCTCTAGTGGCAGCGCAGCTACGCACGTGTTCAGGACCCCAGGTGTGTACTTGGTGGCCGCAGAGTTGCTTCGCGATGAAGAGGCTGTAGACATGGACACGTGCGTACTCGCGGTTGTTGAGGGTGTGCGCGCGCCGCTACTTACGGCGTGTGAGGTCCACCCCAGCGAGGCTGCCCCTGGCGTACCCGTCACATTCACTGGCATCGATGCTCCCAGCATTATGGGTCAGCCTTCCGCTATCTCGATTCAATGGGGCGACGGCGAGACGGCAAATTCGCTCCCTGCGATGCATCACTACGATGTGCCTGGCGTCTACACCATCACAGCGACGGCACGAAGCCCCTACGGCTCGGACACCTGCACAGCGGAGGTGACCGTCACAGAGCCCGACTGAGGCCTCTGGCGCCAGAGGCTCACGCTTCTACCTCCGCAGGCTCGTCCTTCTCCACGTCCTCCCCGTCGTCGTCGCCCTTGCGGCCGCCCTTGGAGAGCTCGTCCAGGTCCACTTCGCGGAACGGCAGCGCCTCGCCAGAGGCTTCGGCGGCGCGTTCCAGTTCCTCGCGCATGAACGGCGCCGTCGGCGTGTCCGCCTCGGCCAGAGCCTCTGGCGTGCCGGAAAACAGGATGTGTCCGCCGCCCGCACCGCCGTCCGGCCCGAGGTCCACCACCCAGTCGGCTTGCTTGGCAACGTCCATGTTGTGCTCGATGACGAGGACCGTGTTGCCCTTGTCGACCAGCGCCTGCAGGACCAACAGAAGGTGGCGCACGTCCTCGAAGTGCAGGCCGGTCGTGGGCTCGTCCAGGATGTACAGCGTTTGGCCGGTTCCGGGACGCGAGAGCTCCTTGCTCAGCTTGACGCGCTGCGCCTCCCCACCCGAGAGCGTCGTCGCGGCCTGGCCCAGGCGGACGTAGCCCAAGCCGACGGCGTCGAGCGTCTTGAGCTTACGCGCGATGCGCGGCTGGTTCTCGAAGAGCACGAGCGCCTCGCTGACCGGCAGGTCTAGGACTTCGGCGATGTTGAGACCTTTGAACCGGACGTGCAGCGTCTCCGCGTTGTAGCGCCGCCCTTTGCACGTCTCGCACTCCACGTAGACGTCCGGGAGGAAGTTCATTTCGAGCTTCATGATGCCCGCGCCCTTGCACGTCTCGCAGCGTCCGCCCTTGACGTTGAACGAGAAGCGTCCGGGCTTGTAGCCGCGGATCTCCGCCTCGCCCATGCGCGCGAACAGGTCGCGAATGAGCCCGAACAGGCCCGTGTACGTCGCCGGGTTGCTGCGCGGCGTGCGCCCAATCGGCGACTGGTCGATGGCGATGACCTTGTCGACGTGCTCCAGGCCGCTCAGGTCGTCGTAGGGCAGCGGGACCGTCTGCGACTTGTGGAAGTGCTGCGTGAGCGCGGGCCGGAGCGTGTGGTTGATGAGCGTGCTCTTGCCGCTCCCCGAGACGCCCGTCACGCACGTCAGCGTGCCCAGCGGCAGCGTGAACGACACGTCCTGCAGGTTGTGGCCTCTGGCGCCCTCCAGCACGATCTCGTGCCCGGTCCCCGGACGACGATCCTCTGGCGCGGGCGTCGGGATCGCGCGGAGCCCCGCCATGTAGGCCGTCGTGAGCGACATCTCGTGCGCGCCACCGTCCGAAGCGCCTCTGGCGCCAGAGGCCGACCCGTTTGCACCCTTCGCCTTTTTCCCCTTCCCTCTTCCCCCGTTCCCCTTCCCAGCCTCGCCAGAGGCCGTGTAGCGCGAGGCGTCCGCGATGAGCTCGGGCGGGCCAGCCGCCATCAAGTGGCCTCCGAACTCGCCCGCGCCCGGGCCGAGGTCGAGCACGAAGTCGGCGGCTTCGATGGTCTCGCGGTCGTGCTCCACGACGAGGACAGAGTTGCCCAGATCGCGCAGGGATTGCAGCGAGTCGATGAGCTTGGTGTTGTCGCGCGGGTGCAGGCCGATGGAGGGCTCGTCCAGCACGTAGAGCACGCCCGTCAGTTGGGTGCCGATCTGCGTCGCGAGGCGGATGCGCTGGCTCTCGCCGCCCGAGAGCGTCCGCGCCGGGCGGTCCAGCGTCAGGTAGTCCAGGCCGACGTTGACGAGGAAGCCCACGCGCTCGCGAATCTCCTTCACGACGGGCCCGCCGATGATCTCCTGGCGGCCTTCGAGGTCGAGGTCGTCCAGCCACTGCACCAGGCTGCGGAGGTCCATCTTGACGAGGTCCGCGATGCTCTGGTCGCCTTCGTACGTGCCCGTGTTGCCCACGCGGTAGCTCAGCGACTCCGGCTTGAGCCGCCCGCCCTTGCACACGCGGCACGCGATGATGCGCATAAACGCCTCGGCCCATTTTTTCTGCCCCTTGCTGCTCGCGTTCTCCTGCGTGTGCGTGATGTGGCCCAGCACGCCGCCAAACCGGTGCTGGTACTTGACCTCGCGGCCCTTGTACTTGTACACGATGTCGAACTGCTCGTCGCCCGCGCCCTCCATGAGCACCTGCCTCTGGCGCTCGGTGAGCTTCTTGATCGGTGTGTCCAAGTCAAATTCGTAGGCGTCGGCGACGGCGCGGACCTGGCTCCACACCCACACGTCGCGCGGGTTGCCCAGCGCTGCCACCGCGCCTTCGTTCAGCGTCTTCTTGGGGTTGGGCACGACCAGATCCGGGTCGATCTCCTTGCGCACGCCCAGCCCGCTGCACGCCGGGCACGAGCCGTACGGCGAGTTGAAGCTGAAGGTGTTGGGCGAGGGATCATCGTAGCTCAGCCCGTCCTGCGGCGCGGTCAGGTGCCGCGAGAACAGCACGTCTCCTACCTCGGGCAGCGGCGCGCTCGCCCTTCGTGCCTCTGGCGCCAGAGACTGCCTTCTTCTTGCCTTTCGTCTTTTGCCTTCCTTGCGCCGAGCCTCCGGCGTCCTCCCCCTTGCGACCCGCCAGCGGCCTCTGGCGCCTCGCCCACCTTGTCCACCTGCGCGATGAGCGTACCTCCGCCCATGCCGAGCGCGATCTCGACGGCCTTCGCAATGCGCGGCCGGATGCCCTCCTTGATCGCGACGCGGTCGACGACGACCTCGATGTCGTGGATGGAATACCGGTCGAGTTGCATGCCCTTCTCGATGGGCCGGATGTCACCGTCGGTGCGGACGCGCTCGAAGCCCTGCTTGGCAATCTGCTCGAACAGGTCGCGGTAGTGCCCTTTGCGGCCGCGCACGACGGGGGCGAGCAAGATTACGCGTGTGCCCTCGGGCCATGCCGCGATGGCGTCGATGATCTCGTCGTCGCTCTGGCGGCGCATCGGCGCGCCGGACTTGTACGAGTACGCGTCGGCGGCGCGGGCGTAGAGCAGGCGCAGGAAGTCGTACACCTCGGTCACGGTCCCGACCGTCGAGCGCGGGTTGCGGTTGACCGTCTTCTGCTCGATCGCGATGACCGGGCTCAGAGCCGTCGATCAGGTCCACGTCCGGCCGCTCCATCACACCCAGAAACTGGCGCGCGTAGCTGGAGAGCGACTCCATGTAGCGCCGCTGCCCCTCGGCGTAGATCGTGTCGAAGGCGAGCGACGACTTGCCGCTTCCGGAGAGCCCCGTGATGACGACGAACTCGTTGCGCGGGATGTCGACGTCGACGCCCTGGAGGTTGTGCTCGCGGGCGCCGCGAATGATGATCTGTTCGTCCAAAGGTCAGGCCGGGTGAAGACAGAGGGCTACCCGCCGCAGGCCCGCGCCGTTCCAACGCTGAGCCTCTGGCGAGACATCCGCACGCGAACCGAGCGCGCCCTGTCGCCAGAGGCCGTCCGCGGCGTCGCCGCGAGGGTAGCGGCGCGCTGTGCCAGCCTCGTGTCACGGCCTCGCCTCTGGCGCAGCCCCGTACACTCTTGGCTCACGCGCGCACCAGCCCGGCGCACGCGATTCGGGCAAGCAGTTCGGAGGGAGCCGTCCCACCACGGCTCGGCTCCCTCCGAGCGCCAGAGGCCTCTGGCGAGGCCCTCGGCGCTATCGCACGACGGTCATTCGCCGGGTCACGACCACCTCTGGCGTGACGACACGCACGACGTACACGCCCGGCGACAGCGCCGATGCGTCCAGCGCGAAGGCCCGAGTGCCCGCCGCCAGAGGCCCACGATGCAACACAGTCACCTCGCGGCCCAGCACGTCGTGGATGGCCACGCCCACGTCTCCCGCCTCTGGCGTCGTGACCTCCACCGTCACCGCGGCCGCGCCGGGGTTGGGGAACGCGCGGACGGCCACGCCAGAGGCCTCGGCGCCGGGCTCGCTTGGCAGCGGGTTGGTATCGCTCGCGAAGACGAACTCGCCAAGCGCGGTGAACCCCGTCGCGACGATCTGGCCGCTGGCGGCGTCGTGGCTGGTTGCGAGCGCCTCGAAGGCGCCACCGCCGATGGAGACGCGGTGGTAGACGACGATGCCGCCGGGGTCGATGACCTGCGAGTCTGGGATCTCGGAGAGTTGGAACCGGGCCTCGCTCGTGTTTCCAAACGAGAGCGGGCCGTCGCTGGTGAACGTCCAGCGGTAGCTCGCCACCTCCGCCTCGGTGATGCCCTCCGTCCCGTTGGGCCGGCTCGCGTGGCGCTGGACGCGGACCGACGTGCCGCCGCCCGACTTGAGAGTCTCCGCAACCTCATCCTCGTCTCCGTCCAGCGTCGTGACGCTGTTCAGCACGAGGCTCGCGGCCGTGCTCGCGAAGCCGTACGTGCCGTCGCCGGTGATGGGCTGCTCATCTTCGGCGGCCACGTCCACGTCCGAGATCGCGAGGATGCTGGCGCCCGAGAACACCCCGACGAAGCCGAAGTTGTTGCCCTGGTTGGGCGCGCCCACGGCGATGTCGGGCAGGCCGTCGCCATCCACATCGCCCAGCGAAGCAAAGGCCTCGCCGAAGCGCCAGCGGAACTGCGTCGGGAAGTTGGGGAGCGTCGGGTAGACCTCGGCGATGTCTTCGGCGGACGCCATCCCGATGTCGGCCCCGCTGGTGATGAAGAGCGCGCCGGAGAAGGGAGGGAAGAAGCCTGGGCGGTCCTGGAAGGCGTTGAACTGGCTCGGCGCGCTCACGCCGATCTCGGTCACGCCGTCGCCGTTGAGGTCGCCGACCTCCCGCACCGTCCAGCCAAAGAAGCGGTCCGCCTGACGCTCCTCCTCGAAGTAGGTGCCGAAGCTCGCGCCAGAGGCCCCGCTGAAGAATGACACGCTGCCGTCGCGCACGTGCGTCCCGGCCACGCCCTCGTACGGCGCGCCGACGCCGATGTCGCGGACGCCGTCGCCGTCCAGATCAGAGAGGCTCGTGATGCTCCAGCCGAAACCGCTGAAGTTGTTGAAGGCAGCGTTGCCAGACTCCATCTGGTAGAGGATCCTGCCGTCGGAGCCGTCCACGGCGTACGCCAAGCCGGTTTGCAAGCCGACCGAACTCGTCGCCTGCACGGCGCTCGTGATCAGGTCCGGCACGCCGTCGCCGTTGAGGTCGCCGCCGACCGAGGCCACGCGGCCGTAGAAGATGGAGGCCTCTTGCGTCTGCGGCGTCGAGGTCCAGAGCAGCGAGCCGTCGGCGCCGCTGTACGCGTACGCCGCGCCGTGATCCACGATGGTGTTGCCCGCTACCACGATGTCTTCACTCGGGGCGCCGATGACGTAATCGCCGGTGCCGTCGCCGTCGAGGTCGCCGGGTGCGGCGACGTTGAAGCTGTAGAAGCCGTCCTGCTCCGGGTCCGGCGACTCGAACGAGCGGAGCGTGGCGCCATCGGCGCCGCTGATGAGGTAGGCCCGCCCGGCGGTCGTCCGCCCGCCTACCGCGTGGTAGCTCCCAGCCAGGAAGTCCGGCGTGCCGTCGCCGTTCACGTCTCCCGCCGCTGCCGCCGAGACGGCGAAGAAGCCGCTGACCTGAGCGTTCGGCGAGTCGAAGGTGCGGATAAGCGAGCCATCGGCCCCGCTGAAGTAGTACGCCCGGCCGATGTTGTTGAGGGAGCGGCCCGGGTCTTCGTTGCTCGCGCCGACGAGGAAGTCCTGCACGCCGTCACCGTCGGCGTCCCCGATGGTCTCGATGACGCGGCCGAAGAAGCCGCTGGGATGGCTGTTGGGGCTCCGCACGGAGTAGCGCGAGAGGAGCGGTTGGGCGGCGAGCGGCAGGCTCACCAGGACGAGGAAGGCGAGGAGAGATGCAGTGCGCATGGGAGGGGGGTGTCAACGTGAACGAGGGGACGCGAGGGGCGCGGCCGGTCACCGCCTGTGGCCTTGCGAGAGGAGTAGGCCGGTCGTCTCGCAGCGATAGCGCGGCCCGTCGCCACCGCCTCTGGCGGGATCGTTCTCGCCAGAGGCCTCTGGTATGGGCATCTGCTTGCCTCTACCTCTTCATCGCACGACGGTCACCTGCCGGGTCAGCGACCGCGCACCCGCTTGGAGCCGGATCACGTACACCCCCGGAGCCATAGCTCCTGGCGTCCACTCCGCTTGGTGCCATCCCGCCGTCATCTCCTCGTCTGTAAGGCGGTCTACCTCTCGGCCCCGCACGTCGAAGACGATGAGGGAGACCTGTGAGGCTTCGGGTAGCGCGAACAGGATCGTCTGCGGTTTCAGGCCCCCGACGGGGTTCGGAAAGGGAGCAGCAAGGATGAACTCTGTCACAGCGGGCGCCTCCGCATCTACTACTATTCCTGTAGAGGCTTCTCCTGCTGATTTCGGCGCCTCTGCGTTTCCCAGCTCGTCGTACGCGATGCTGTAGAACGAATAGGTGGACCCGACCTGCCCCCCGAACATCTCATCCGGTGATGCTGTGCGGCGGAGCCACTGGTAAAACTCGCCCCCGTCTTTGGAGACATACACGTCATAGTGGGAGATACCGGCTCCCGCGTCGGAGCCTACCCAGCGGACCGTGAACACGCTGTCCATCTGCGTGGGCTCTAGCTCGGTGACCGAACTGGAAGGCGGGAGGTCATCGATGACATTCACCCACGGCGGTGTGTCGATGGGCTCGTTCACGTCGAAAAAGATGCGGGCCTCATTGCGCACCTCCCTCCCCGACGGAATTCCGGCCTGGGCACGAACGGAGAGCGACACGCTCCCCTCGCCTTCGGGTGCGTTCCGGTTGGGGGGCAAGAACCCATCGAACGGATCGGCGGGAAGGTCGCCGGTCTGGGTGTCCACCGTGGAGAGGCGCCACGTGAGTACGCCCGTCTCGCGGACCAAGTGACCGCTAATGACCACGTCCAGCCCGGCGCGGAGGGGAACGCGGGTAGAGAACGCCGACCTCCCGGGAGGCACGTTCACGCGCGTCTGGCCGAACGTGATCTCGCCGAGTTCGACGGTATCGAGGTCGAAAACGCTGGCGTCCAGCGTGTCCCGCACGAGCACCTCCTGGGCTGGTGCCGTTGCACTGGCCACGTTCTCGAAGCGGATGGTGTACCGGAAGAGATTGTCTGCCGTCACATACCTGTTCTCACCCACGCCGAGGAGACCAAGCTTGTCGTTGGGGTCCCGAGAGGCGACGACGCGGACGGTGGCGACGGCGCTGCTGGGCGGAGCCTCACAAGCCCCTGGGAGCGCGCGGCGACCTGGTCCCGGGGGCTCGGGCACTCCCCAGGCGCGTCCGCGCCGTGTGTCGAGCGCGGTCAGCCGGAGCGTCGCATCGGTAGCGTTGTTGGCGTTGGGATCGTTCGAGAAAAACGTCGCGTCCGCCCCGATAGGGTAGATGCGCTCGAAAGTCGGGTGGTCGTCCCATGTGTCCACGGTGTAGTACCTCCCGTCCGGGCTTCGGACGATTGAGAGGGTGTGCGCGTACGCGGGGGGATTGAGGGCGTTGAAAGCGATGGGCGGGGTGACCCTGTTGTCCCAGAACTTGATGGTATCGTAGGCCGTGTTGGCCGGGTTGAACAGCCCCACTTCGAGAGTCGTCAGCGACCCTAGCGTGCCCGCGTTCCGGACCTCCCACCCGTTCTCCCCTACTTGCCCCTGTGCGAGCGCGGCGTCGTAAAAGTTCTCGGCTGCCGCCCCGCAGGAATTGGAGCTGAACTCCCCGTTGACCTTCTTGTACCACTCGAAGCGGTCCTCTGCATTGCGTTCGATCGCTGTCTCTGCGAACGCCTGGAGTTGGCCACCGTCCGATCCGAAGTAGTTCTCAAACGTGTCGAAGACCATTCCCAGGTCCGCGTTGATCACGTTGGTGGTGACGTAAGGAGTACCGTTGGGGTGCCGGAAGGTGGACCCGTACTGCGCCAGGGCGATCGGAGAGCCGAACATCCAGACGGTGGCGATCAGAAAGAGGGCGGTCGAGAAACGAGGCATGAGTCCGAGGGAGAGAGGAGCGAGAGGGGGCGAGTGCTAGCGGTAGTGCCAGGCTCCGACGAGCGGGACGTTCGAGTTGCCACGCACGATGACGCGGACCTCGAAAGACTCGCTTTCCCCCGGAGCGAGGACCACCTCGGGGAGCGCGATCGAGAGACCGACTTCCGTCTCAGAGGCTGCTGCGAACTCGTGCCACGGAAGGGTCTCGCTTCCGTTCTGAGCTACAGCCACGTAGTCCGTTTCCCATTCTGACCCGGTGGGGAATCCCGCGATCGACGCATATCCGACGACGCCGGTGTTTCCGCGGTTATGGAGCAAGACTGTGTACGTGCCCTCCCGGCCGGAGCCTACGGCAGGTGGAGCCAGCACCTGGACGGTGACCTCCGGGTACCGAATATCCTGCACCTCGAACGCGTCCGGGACGGTCCGGGTGACTCCGCTTCCTTGCATCTCGATGGTGCGAACGCCTGTGGCGACCTCGTCGAGAGAGAGCCACGCCCGCAGGATGGTGCCTTCCGGATTGACAGTCACGCGGTTGGCGTCGATCGGCCCACCGACGCCCGTCAGGCGCAGCGTCGTGGAGGGCTCGATGTACTGCCCGCTGACGGTGAGGACCGCGCCGCCGAGGTTGGATCCGCTCATCGGGCTGGTGGCGTAGACGATGAAGCCGCCATCCGGCGGGCTGTCGAGAAGGCGGACGGAGTCGGCGGTCCACACCCCATTGTTCTCGGCTTCCAGGACTGCCCACTCTGGGGCTTCCACCTCGTCATCCGTGAGCGGATAGAGCCCTACGCCGACCGACGTGGCCCCGCCCGGAACGACGACGCGGCCGCGGACGACATCGCTGGTGAAGTCCGCGAACAGGCGAGCGTCGCCTCGAAACCGGACCGAGACCGTCTGCGGGTCCTCTGGCGTGACGTAGTCCGTGCGGTAGACCTCGAAGCGGCCCGGCTCCAGGCCGCGCTCGGACGCCTCGGCATCGGTCGCCGCGACCGCCAGAGGCTCCAGGACGCGGAGAGTGATGGTGTTCGGAACGGACGTGTCTACCGCGAAGCGGGCGTTGGGGTAGGTGCCTTCGACCTCGATGGACGCGAACTCACCCTGGACCCGGGTTCCAGCCGCACCGTTGACTCCGATCGTCCACGAGTCGCCCGGGGCAGGTGTGTAGCCGGGCTGCACGCGGATGCGAAGCGTGCCGCCGAGCGTGATGCTCGCGCCGGCGAAGGTGGTGATGTCGACGATTTTATCGCTCACGCCGTTCGCGCCCACGTCCAGAATGGTGAGGGCCTCTGGCGCGAGGACGAGAGTGTCGAACGTCCTCGGCCCGAGCGAGCCGATGGGGTTTGACTCGGTGCCGGGACTGAAGGTGCTTCGGACCGGCGTGACGCCGAATAGCACCACACCGTCACCGCTGAGCAGGACGCCAGGTGGGAGCGTCTCGGTGTTCGGCCCGCTGGCGAGGTCGAGGTAGTCGCCGAAGGTGCGGATCTCGGAGCCTGGCCGACTCACCAGCGTCACCGCGTTAAAGCGTGCGGAGGTCACGCCGGGACCCACGTCCTCGCGCACGATGAGGCCCTCGTTCACGAGCTGGACCACGCCGTTGACCGGGGTCTGGTAGAACTGTGTGGCGAACATCCGAATGACGCCGCTCGGCCGGTTGCGCACAACCGACCCATCGCTCAGGCGCAGATCGCCTTCCAAGTCCAGGTCGCCCTCGTTGGTGAGCGTAGTGGCCTGGATGGTGGTGAAAGTGTTATTCAGCTCGATCACGAGCCGCCCGGTGTTGAGAACAGGCCCGCCGGTCAGAACCGTCTGGCGCTGGACGCCGGTGCCGAGCCGTACGCCCTGCCCGGTCACGTTCAGCGTCGCGCCAGCAGCGGCGGCCGTCAGGGTGCCGGTGGCGAAGCCCACCTCGCCCGCTGGCGCGCCGGAGATCGTGCCTCCGAGCGCGTAGTTGCCATTGACCGTCAGCGCTGCGCCAGAGGCCGCGTCCAGCGTCGCGTCCTGCAAGAGGCCGCCGCCGTTGAAGAGAAATCCTTCACCGCTCGTGGCGCGGACCGTTCCACCCAGCACTTCGGTCCGCGCGTAGATGCTGCCGCCGTCGGACAACTCAGCCGTTCCCCGAATGATGAACGGGAAGTTCTGGCCACCGAGACGGGCATCGTTTGTGCCTCGCAGCGTGCCGCCAGAGGCCACCTCCAACGTACCAGTGTGCGTCAGGAAGTTGCCGGAGTTGAAGGTCACCGTCAGGACCCCTTCCACGAGGACCGTCCCCGTGGCGGCGAGCCCGCCAAAGGTGCCTGCTAGCGTGCGGGGGAGAATCTCCATGCGACCGTTCGCGCCCACGGTCAGGTCGCCGAGGATGAACCGGCCCGCCCCGAGAAGGGTCTGCGTGCCACTAGCGCCGCCGACGGTCAGCGTCTGGGCGGTGATGTTGGGCGCATAGTCCTGCCGGATGGTGACGGTGTAGATGCCGGGCGCCGTGATGCACGCGTCGTCGCCAGAGGCCGGGATTCCGTCGGTCCACTTGGAGCCGTCGTCCCAGTCCCCGCTGACGGGGTTCTCCCACTCGGTAGAACAGGTCTGGGAGTGGGCGCCAGAGGCGAGGGCGAGGCATACGAGGGCGACGAGGATCAGACGGAACACGGCATTAGGGGAGGGCTCACCTTCTCTATCCGTCGTCCGGGTGCGAATCCCCTCACGCCCGGTCCGTTTTTTTAACGCGCCCGAGGCCTCTGGCGTGAGCACGCTTGTCCCGCATGGCGTTATGATCCACACGCACCGTAAGCCTTCTCGTTTGCACGACATCACGCTCCTGCTCCACCAGGCCCAACGGGGCGATCAAGACGCCCTGAGCGACCTGATCCCGCTCGTCTACGGCGAGCTCCGCACGCTCGCGCGGCAGCAGCGCCGGAGGCGGGCCTCTGGCGAGACCGTCAACACGACGGCGCTCGTGCACGAGGCCTACGAAAAGCTCGCCAGAGGAAGCACAGGCTTTGCAGACCGGCAGCACTTCTTCCGCGTGGCCGCGCGCGCCATGCGCGAAGTGCTGGTGGACCACGCGCGCAAGCAGAACAGCGCGAAGCGCGGCGGAGGGCTGCAGCCTCTGGCGCTCAACGAGTCCCTAGTCGCCTCGCCCGAGATGGCCGCGCCGCTCGTGGCGCTGGACGAGGCGCTGACGCGGCTCGGTGCCCTCAACGAACGGCAGGCGCAAGTGGTGGAGCTTCGCTACTTCGTGGGCCTCACCATCCCGGAGACCGCCGACATTCTCGGCCTGTCCAACGCCACCATCGAGCGGGACTGGACATCGGCACGCGCCTGGCTTCATCTCGCGCTGGCCTCCTAGCGGCCGCTCGGCATCGCGCGGTTTCGTGGGTGATCTCGTGGTGTCGCCAGAGGCCTCTTCTCGCGCGACGGTTTTTTGGCTCTGCCCCTGCGACTGTGACGTGCGGATCGCACGCCTTTCGCTATCTAGCAAGGGTCACGATTTCAAAGAGTTCCGACACCACTCCTCACACAGCCACGCGCGAGTGGACGGTGGCGCGCGTGGTTGACCAACGTCCTTGCACTATGACCGAGGCTGAACGCCACGACCGCGCAACCGACCTCTTCCTCGAGTTGGTCGCTCTCAGCGAAGACGAGCGTGACACCGCCCTTCAATCGGAATCCGAGCCGCTCGTCCGAGACGCGGCCTCGGCGCTTCTCCGAGCCCACGGGCCTGCGTCCCAGCCCAGTGGGGGCTTCCTCGACACGCCGGCTCTTGCGGGGCCGTTCCGAAGCCCGCACGCTCCAGGGCAGTCCGTCGGCCCCTGGCGCATCGTCAAGCAGATCGGCGAGGGGGGTATGGGCGCGGTCTACCACGCCGCGCGAGCCGACGGTGCCTACGCGCGCGATGTCGCGCTCAAGCTCCTGTCTCCCAGCGCGATGCTCACGGAGAGCGGGAGCCTCTCCGAGCGGCTGAATGCCGAGAGGCGAATCCTGGCGCGCCTGGAGCACCCGGGGATCTCGCGCCTGTACGACGGCGGCGTCACGCCCGAGGGCATCCCCTACCTGGCGATGGAACTCGTCGACGGCGCGCCGATCACGGAGGCGGCACGCGACCTGTCGGTTCGCGAACGCGTGCGTCTGCTTATCGACGCGTGCTCGGCCGTGGCCTACGCGCACGGTCGGCTGGTCATCCACCGTGACATCAAACCGTCGAACCTCCACGTCACGACGGACGGACAGGTCAAGCTCCTCGACTTCGGGGTCGCGTCTCTCCTCGAACGCGATGGAGGCGAAGCGCTCCTTACAGCGCCCCGTGCGCTCACGCCCGCCTACGCCTCGCCGGAACAGGTGCGCGGTGGCGACATCACCACGGCGACGGACGTGTACGCGCTGGGCGTGCTGCTTTTCGAGTTGTTGGCACGCCAGAGGCCGTACAACCTCTCCGGCGTGACCGCCGCCGAGGCCGAGCGCATTGTCTGCGAGACACCCACGCCAGAGGCCTCTGGCGCCGCGCCGCTCTCGGACCGCCGCGCCATCGCGGGCGACCTGGACACGATTGTGGCGAAGGCGCTCGAAAAAGACCCCGCGCGCCGGTACGCATCCGCAGCGGCGCTCGGCGAAGACCTCCAGAGACACCTCGATGACATCCCGATCACGGCGCGACGAGCCTCTCGGGCGTACCGCGCGCGTCTCTTCGTGCGCCGTCACCGCGCGGGCGTCGCCAGCGCGGCAGCGGTGGCGCTGGCACTCATCGCGGGTTTGGCGGGAACGGCCTGGCAGGCCAACGCCGCGCGAACCGAGGCCGCGACCTCCGAGGCCGTAAGCGACTTCCTCGTGGGCCTCATCGAAGCGGCAGACCCGCGCGAAGAAGGCGTCGACGCGCGGGTGATGCCTCTGCTCGAAAAGGCGATCGCAGACCTCGACTCCGGCGCCGTGGACCGGCCGGAGGTGGAGGCGACGCTCCGCCTGACGCTCGGCGTCACCTTCCGCGAGTTGGGTCTGTACGACCAGGCGAGACCTCAACTCGAGAAGGCGATTGCGCTCCGCACGCGTCTGTTTGGGGCGGACGCCGACCCGACGATCCTCGCCCAGAATGAGTTGGGCGCTGCGTTTCTGTACGAGGGCGACTATGCGAGCGCGGACTCCATCCTCAGCGGTGCGCTCACGAACGCTGAGCGGAACGGAACACTCGGTGCCGGTGACATGAACGGCATGATCAGCAACGTCGGCTACATCCGCTACGTGAGCGGTGACCTGGAGGAATCCCTCCGCTTGCACCGTCAGTCCGTAGACGTGTTGAAAGGGGCCAGAGACATCGACCCCGTGGAAGCCGCGGCGTCCATGGGAAACGTCGCGGTCGTGCTCGCTGACCTGGGACGCTTGGACGAGGCGGCGCAGAGCATGGAAGAGCAGGTGGCGGTGTACCGTCAGGAGTTGGGCCCGTCCAGCACACGCCTCGGCGTCGCGCTGTCCAACCTGGGCTCGGTCTACTACGACCTGTACCGGTTCGACGACGCGGTGCGTGTGTTCCAGGAGTCTGCCAGGATTGCCCGTGTGGCCCTCGGGGATTCAAGCGATCAGGAAGCGCTGGCACTCGGAGGCCTCGGATCGGCGCTGACGGGTCTCGGGCGCCTGGACGAGGCCGATCAGGCGGTGAGCCGTTCGCTGGCTCTGTATCGAGCGGTTCTCGGACCCGACCATCCTCGAGTCGTGAGCGCCGCGCTTCGCGTGGCACGGTTGCGCCTCCGCCAGAACCGGCTGCCCGAGGCCGAGCAGATGGCGCGCGAGACGCTTCGCATCGCCCGCGTCGCGGAACTCGGGGACGACCATCCGCGGGTCGCAGACGCACGCTCAGCGCTCGGAGAGATCCTTCTCGCCAGAGGCCGCGCTCAGGATGCCGTGCGCGAGTTGAGGACGGCTCTCGCCGGCGCGGAGGCGTCCTTGCCGGAGGATCACCCCACGCGTGCGTCCACACAGAGCATTCTCGGGGCGGCGCTGGTCCGCGCGGGGCGGAGCGAGGAGGGTATCCGGCTTCTGCGCACGAGTCTTGCGCAGTTGCAAACCAAACCGGGGCCGGACGCCGAAGAGACGCGGGCGGCACGTGACCGTTTGAGGGACGCCTTGCCGGGCCGAGAGATTGGGAACAGGTAGGCCTCTGGCGGGAACAGGTCGCCTCTGGCGCCAGAGGCTGGGCTATTCCGGATAGCAGTCGCGCAGAAACGCGCGCTCCACGCCGCGCTCGGTGCGGACCTGCTCGAAGAACTCCTGCAGGTACTCTACCGACTGCTCCGCTACGCGCGGCTCCAGATAGGGGAAGGTGCGAAAGAGGTCGTAGAGATCCGTCTCGCGAGAGCGGAAGCGAGCGAGGACCGTCTCGAACTCCTCGGGCGAGCGGCAGAAGCCCATGTACTTCCGGTCCCGGACGGACCGGAGACGGAGTTGAGGATCGGGCGTCGCGTACGGCGTGGAGATGAGGCCGGACCAGTCGAAGTCGTACGGCACGGCCACGAGCGGGCTCGGCCTGGGGCCTGCGCTGAACTCCCGGCTCTGGTTTGCCTGCTCCACGATGGAGTCGAAGTAGACGAGGCGGATGTTGTGGAGCGTCGAGATCGTCCAATCGGTGTTGCCCACCATGTAGTGGAAGACGGACATGAGCGCCACCTCCTCGCGGTCGGTCGCCTCTGGCGAGATGCCTTTGCGCGTGGCGATCTCGCCGCCGACGCGCGCGGCCATCTGCTTGTCGTCCTCAATGAGAAAGCCGTAGCGGGTCACGTCATCGCGCCGCCCTGTGGCATCGCGGTAGGTGATGTGGACGAGCCGCGTCTTGAAGCTGACATCCGCGAGAAGTGCGTAGGCCCGGTAGATCAGGTACTCCTGAAGGACGTACTGCTGGTAGGCCTCGCGGCCGTTCTCGCAGTGCGTGACCAGTTTCAGCTTGTCTTGATTCTCGAAGACGGTCCCTCCGGCCTCGCGCGTACGGATGTTGAGCCGGAGCGGCGGAACGTCGCAGTCGAGGTAGTTGAGCCGGTAGAAGCCTCGCGTCCGCACGCCGATATCGAGCGTGGCCTCTGGCGAGAGCGTGAGCGTGGCCGGGTACCACGGGGGCGTCTCGGACCGGTCGCGCGTGACCTCTCGCGTGTCGAACGTGAGCGTGAGCGCCAGAGGCTCGTCGCTGGCGAAGAGCGGGGCCTCTTGCGCCTGCGTGGGCGCGAGAAGGACGGTGAGGAGAAACGCACAGAGACGACGCATGACGGTGTGGAGGCCGACTGGCAACGTAGCGGTGCTCACCTAAACGCTTGTCTCTTTGCCACCTTGACCATCATGGTCTCTCCCACACCCTAGAAGCCTCTGGCGCCAGAGGCCCCAGCAAAACGCCCCGCCAGCCGAAGCCAGCGGGGCGCTGAAACGCGCGACGCCAGAGGCGCCGAAGTGCGGGGTTAGCGGACGACCGAGAGGCGACCGCTCTGCACCGTACCGTCTGTGCTCAGGCGATAGATGTACACGCCCGCAGGCAGCGCGCTCGCGTCAAAGGTCGCGTCGTGCGTGCCGGCGCCGTGATGGCCGCTGGCGAGAACCGCCACCTGCTGACCGACGCTGTTGAAGACGACGAGGCTAACCTCGCCTTCTTCGTCCAGACCGAAGCGGACCGTCGCCATGTCGCGGAGCGGGTTCGGGAAGACACTGACCTCGGTCGAGATCAGGCTCTCGCCCGCGAAGCCGTCTGCGGCAGGAACGAGACGGTCTCCTCGTTGGAGCAGTCGCCAGAATCCGTTTCGCACACCTGGAAGGTGAACGGGCCGCTGCCGGAGACGGAGCGGTTGTAGTTCCCGTCGTCTTTGGTGCGCGCCACGGTGCTGCCGTTGAGAATGATGTCGACACGTCCGCCATCGGCAGGGCTCCAGCTAAGCCGGGCCGTGTTGCCTTTGCGACGGTGCGTGCTCGTCGTGACCGTGAGCGCAATCGGGTTGCCGCCAGAGGCCTGAGCGGTGACGCTCTGCGAGGCGGAGTCCGTCGCGCCCTCGTTGTCCGTCACGGTCAGCGTCACCGTGTAGGTGCCGCTGGCGCCGTAGGTACGGCTCGGGTTGGTGGCGCTAGAGGATCGCGCCGTCTCCGAAGGTCCAGGCGCGAGAGGCGATGGAGCCGTCGGCGTCCGAGCTGGCGTCCGTAAACGAGCACGTGAGGCCGGAGCACGAGGACGTGAAGGCCGCCGCTGGCGCGGTGTTGCCACCGCCACCGCCGGGCCATGCATCGAAGGCCTCGGTGTTGTCCGTGTTGCGCGTGGACGAGCCCTGATCGGCGGAGTAGCCCAGGCCTCGGCGCGCGAAGGCGGCCTGAAGCGTCTCGGCGTACTGACCGCCGTAGAGTGCCTGCTCGGCGGCGAGGATGCCGTCGCGGCCCGAGACGAAGCCCGGCTGGCACGGCTGGTACTTCATGCCCTCGGTCACCAGGCGGATCATGATCTGGTTGCCCGCGCTCCCGTTGCCGTTGTAGAGGTCAGCCGAGAAGCCGTGCGCGTCGATCATGTCCCAGGTCACCTCCCAGAGGATGGTGGCCCACGTGAAGCCGATCTGGTGGACGGCCGTCATCTGGCGCGTGTCGCCGTAGGTGTAGCTGTTGACGCCGAAGTTGGTGGAGTACGGCGCGAGGCGGATGCCGCCGCCGTTGGGACCGTAGCCGACGAGGTAGTTGCCGATGCCTCTGGCGTCGGGGCCGCTGTCACCGGCTTTCATGGTGAGCATGAGGCCGTAGTAGTCGCTCCAGCCCTCGCCCATCTGCTCCGCGTTGCCGAGGCAGCCGCTGGCGGCGGGTCCGCCGGTGAGGCGGTTGGAGACGCCGTGGCCGTACTCGTGCACGATCACGCCGTTGTCGAAGTCGCCGTCGCGGTTGCCGCAGGTGTACATCTGCATCCGTGGGCGGGCGCCATCGGAGGGCGTGCCCATGTTGGCGTTGCAGGTGCCGCTGCCGTCCTGCGCCTCGGCGCGGACGTCGTCGTTGCCCGCGCCGCCGCGGCCGTAGTTGTTGACCTGGAAGTTGCCACTCGCCTCATCGAAGCCGTACTGGTAGAGCACGTCGTGAATGATGTTGCTCCAGTAGAAGAGGTTGGTGACCGCTCCTGGCTGGTAGGTGCTCGGCGCGTTGGAAAGGTTGACCGGGAAGTCGAACGTGAGCGCGCTCCCGCCGTTGGGCTCGTCGCCAGAGGAGGTGTTGGAGCCGTTGGCGTCCTGGTAGGCGTGGACGTTGTTGCCGCGCGTCGTCGTGTACTCGGCGCCCGCTACTCCGTTGATGTCGTGCCAGCCAAACGGCGATGCCGTGGCATCGTCCGGGTTGGCGACGGCCGACCGTCCGCCCTCGTAGGGCGAATCCAGCGGCATCGGGTAGACGGTGTAGCTCCCGACCATCGCGCCAGAGGGCAGCAGGTTGAGTTGCTCCGCCAGAGGCGCGAGCGAGGCCTTTGGCGCATGCGTGGCCGTCTCGTACACGACCAAGTCGATGGCGTCCAGAACGACGCCCGTCACGGCGTCGACGTAGCCCATCCAGAGCTGTCCGTCGGTGTTGAGCTCGACTTCCCAGGCGAGTTGGAGGCGGCCGCTGGCGTCGGGTGCGTAGACCAGGCGAGCGGGCGACTCGTTGCCCTGCGCGTCGGCAAGGCGGACGGCGCGGTCCGGGGTGCCTGCGTCCGACACCTTGGAGAGGCCGGAGAACGCTACGTTCGTGTGGCGCGCGAGGGCTTCAGCCGCGTCGGATGCGGAGAGCGCGGCGCTGGCGTTCTTGCTGAGAGATGCGGCCGCTGGCGTGAGCCGGTCGGCGCCTGCCGCGTGGCGCACCTGGCCCATGCGGTCGACCGAAACTGTCGCCTCGGTCCCGACGATGCCGATGCCTCCCACACTCTGGCGGAGGTAGACGTGCGTGACACCGGAGCGGTCGCCTTCGACGGCGTCGGTGACAACGACCTCGGCCGACGAGAGGCCTCTGGCGGAAGCCTCGGCTTCGAGAAACTGGGCGGCGCGGTCCGTTTTGGATTGCGCAAAGGTGACGGCTGGCAAGAGTGCGAGCAGCGCCACGGCGTAGCGTGTAGTCATGTACAACAGCAGTGGAAATGAGAACAACAGAGGGCCACGCTGTATCGCGAGCCGTCCGCCTGGGACCGGGGAAGAGCCGTAGGAGGGCCGCCGAATCTACACGGACCGTTCTCATTTTCCTAACACACATCACATATCTCTGAACACATTGTCCTTTCTGGACAGGGACACCCATAGCGTCAAAGCCTCAAGAGCTTGAAGGCGCCCTCGGAGCGGCCCAGCCTCTGGCGGCAGTACGTTCCCCGCCGCCTCCCCCATCTTTCGTGACGCTCCAACGTTTTCGCTCCGCTCTCCGCACCGAGCCCAAAAAGCTCCTCAACCGCCTCGGCCTCCGCCAGAGGCGCAAAGTGTTTGCGGTCGGCTTCAACAAAACCGGCACGACCTCGCTGCACGTGCTGTTCAAGTCGCTCGGGCTTCCGGCGAGCCACGGCCCCGCATGGCGAACGGGCAATGCCGCGGTTCTGCGCGCGCACGATGCGTTCAGCGACGGCATCCCGGGCGACATCGCAGCGCTGGACGCAGCACACCCAGGCGCAGCGTTCATCCTGCAGGTGCGCGATCTGCGCAGTTGGGTCATCAGCCGCCTCGGGCACATCGCACGTAAGAAAGCCGCGGGCAACTTGCCGGGCGGCGGCCCCAAGTGGGACGTGACGGAGTTCGCCGTCCGCGCGTGGATCGAGGACCGGCAGGCGTACCACCTCGCGGTCCTGGAGCATTTCCGCCAGAGGCCGGACGACCTGCTGGTCATCAACTACATCCGCGAGCCCAACGCGGCGGCGCGCGTGGCGGGATTTCTGGGCTTCGACGCCAGCGCGCAGAAGCCACGCTTCAACGCCAACCCTCGGCGCGAGCCGCCTGCGCGCTACGCCGAGATGCTTGCGCGCGCCCTCGCCGATCTCGGCATTCCCGACGCCGAAGCCGACTACGACCTCTACTGCCCCAGCCTACTCGCCTCTGGCGAGGCGCCGCCGCTGCCACCGGACACGTCGATGGTAGACGCGCCAGAGGCCTCTGGCGGAGCGCGGCCTAGGGAAACCGCCTCTGGCGAGCGCTTCTAGCGCGCGCCGATCACCTCCACGAGCGCACGGATCATGCGCGCCTGCTCCTCGCGGTGGCCGTGCTGTGCCTCCACGTTGACGTACGGGCGGTCGTTCTGCGCGGCCCAGACGGAGAGCGAGCCGTCGTCTGTCGCGCGGGCGTTGTCCTGCAAGACCGCGTTGAAGCCGCGGGCCGTAAGTGCGTCGTAGAGCGCGCGGTCGGTGACGAAGAAGAAGTCGTCGGCGTCCGTTCCGGGATGCAGCGTGACGGCTTCGGCGTCGGCTTCGTAGATCCCGCCAGAGGCGTACGAGCGGACGGAGTAGTTGTCCTCGGTGTTGTTGTGCAGCGTGACCACGACCGCTGGGTCGAGGTCGGTGTAGGCTTTGAGGACGGTCGCCGCGAAGGATTCCAGCGCGGCCTCGGCCTCTGGCGTGGCGCTCGAAAGCGCGGCGAGCGTTTTGGCGCGGCCCGCGGCGGTAAACATGCGGTTGGGGTCGGCGGTGAACGTCTCGCCGCCCACCACGAAGTCGAGGTTGCGGTCCCCCGAGTGCTGCAGTTCGACCACCCAGCCGCCCGTTGTGCGCGTCACGTCCAGCGCCGCGTCGACCGACGTGCTTTCGTCGTCGTGGAGGTTGAGCATGTGGATCGCGTCGGGCGTTGCGGCTTCGCCAAAGGCCTCGCGCCGCGCGATGCGAACGGGCGTCTCGCCTGCCTTTGCGTCCCAGTAGCCCACGCTCGCGCTCCCTGGCCCGATGGGCACGCTCACCTCAACGCCAGAGGCCTCTTTCGCCTCTGGCGTGACCACGAGTGTGTCCGCGCGACGGTCTGCCGGGTCGGCAGAGGCCGAAGGCTTGTCGGTCTGCGCGCAGGCAGGCGCGACGGCGAGGACGAGGAGAAGTGGAAGAGCGCGCATCGGAAGCAGAGAAGTCGGGAGGGCAAGAAACGACCGCCGCGCGCGATTCGCCTCTGGCGCCAGAGGCTGTTTCTGCGCTCTGACTTCAGCGTTCCACCGCCCAGCCTCCCGGTATCTTTGGCGAGACCTCTTCCCTATCCCGATGCTTCTCCTCCTTCTTCAAGACGCCGCGCCCGGCTTCGGCGGCCTCAGCGGCCTGCTGTTCCCGCTGCTCATCCTCGTCGTGTTCTACCTGTTTCTCATCCGCCCGCAGCAGACGCGCGAGAAAAAGCGCCGCGCGATGATCGACGAACTCAAAAAAGGCGACCGCGTTGTCACCGCCGGTGGCGTTCACGGCACCGTCCTCAAGGTGGAGGAGACCAGCATGTTGGTCGAGGTCGACCAGAACGTCAAGATGCGCTTCGAGAAAAACGCTGTGACCGGCAAGGCCGAGTAAAGAGCCAGAGGCCTCTGGCGCTGCACACGCCACCGACTCGCCAGAGGCGCACGAAATCCGCGAACCACCGCGCGGGCCTCTGGCGTTGCGGCGGAAACACCCCAGACCCATGGCTGACCCCACCCGGTTCGACACCATCGAGAGCGCCATCGAGGCCATTCGCAACGGCAGGCTCGCCGTCGTGGTGGACGATGAGGACCGCGAAAACGAGGGCGACCTCATCGGCGCGGCCGAGTTGGTCACCCCTCAGTCGGTCAACTTTATGGCGCGAGAGGCTCGCGGCCTGATGTGCGTCGCAGTCACGCGCGAGCGCGCCGCCGCGCTGAACCTCTCCATGATGGAGCAGGCCAACACATCGCTTTTCGACACGCCGTTCACGGTCTCGGTCGACTACCGCCACAACACCACGACCGGGATCTCCGCCGCCGACCGCGCCGCGACCATCCGCGCGCTCGCTGCGCCAGAGGCCGTCCCCACTGACTTTGCGCGGCCTGGTCACATCTTCCCCCTCCGCGCCACACCCGGCGGCGTGCTCCGCCGCGCGGGACACACCGAGGCCGCCGTCGACCTCGCGCGCCTGGCCGGGCTCCGGGCCTCTGGCGTGCTCATCGAGATCCTCAACGAGGACGGAAGCATGGCGCGCGTGCCCGACCTGCGCGTGTTCGCCGACACGCACGGCCTGCCGCTCGTCACCATCCAGGACCTCATCGCGCACCGAATGCGGACCGAGAAGCTGGTCCAGAAGCTCGTCGAGGTGGACATGCCGACCGCCCACGGCGACTTCCGTCTGGCAGCCTTCGAGGAGGTTCTCACCGGCGACACGCACCTCGCGCTGATGAAGGGCGGCCCATTCTCGCCAGAGGCTCCGGCGCTCGTCCGCGTTCACAGCCAGTGCGTCACCGGCGACATTTTTGGCTCGGCGCGGTGCGACTGCGGCGACCAACTCGCGGCGGCGATGCAGCAGATCGAGCGCGAGGGCAGCGGTGTGGTCCTCTACATGAAGCAGGAGGGGCGTGGCATCGGGCTCGTCAACAAGCTCAAGGCCTACAATCTGCAGAGCCAGGGCATGGACACCGTGGAGGCCAACGAAGCGCTGGGCTTCAAGATGGACCTGCGCGATTATGGCATCGGCGCGCAGATCCTGACCGACCTGGGCATCGGCAAGATGCGGCTGATGACCAACAACCCGCGCAAGCGCGTCGGGCTGGGCGGCTACGGGCTCGAAGTGGTGGAGCAGGTGCCACTGGAGATCGCGCCCGGCGAGCACAACGCGAAGTACCTCGCCACCAAGCGCGACCGCATGGGGCACGAACTTTCGCTCGGCGACGGTTTCACGTCGCACGACGCCGACGTCCTCGGCTCCGTCCTCACCCCCGACTCCGACACATGAAGCACGTCCTCGCCCTTGCCGCTCTTCTTCCCCTGGCGGCGTGCGGCGCCGACGAGCCTCCCGCGCCATTCCCGCCAGAGGCGGCCTCTGGCGAGACCGCGCCCGACACGCTCGCGCCAGAGGCCGCGCCTGTCGGGGATCTGCCGCTGACCAAACCGGCTACGATGCGCGGCGAAGGCCAGCAAGGGACGCTCACGCTCGTGCGCGAGGACGACTTCCCGCTTCCCTTCGCGACCTACCGACCCGAGGGTATGACCTCGGACTGGGGGGCGAGTGACGAGGGCGCAGGCGCGCACTTTTTCGTCGGTGATGCCACGCTGACCATCTTCGTCCCCGCAACGGACCCCGGAAACCTGGCCGAGTGGGCACGCGAGACCGCAGAGTCCATGGGCGAGCCGTCTCAACTCGACGCGTTCCCACGCTGGACCGTGGCCGCGTACTCGTTTGGCGGCGCAGACGTAACGGGCTCCGTCCGCGCTGGGCGACACGCAGGCCGTGCCTTCTACGTCCTCGAAACGATGCCGCTGGAGAGGGGCAGCGGCTTCGCGCCCCGCGCTGACGTAGTCCTCCGCGAGTGGCGCTGGCTGGACGACGGCTCAGGTTTCGGCGAGTAGCCTCTGGCGCCAGAGGCCTCTAGTGACGCGACGAAACCGCTCGGTTTCTAAAGAGGCGCTAGCTACGGACCGATAGTAGAGAGACATCCCATCTCTTGGCCCATGCTCCGCCTCGCACTGCTCGCCTGTCTTTCGCTCGTCGCTCTCCCTGTTGCCGCTCAAACCTCCGCTCCCAGCCAGAGTGAAACCGTCGACGCTCAGAAGGCAGACGTCGACTCGCGGATCAACGACTCGATCCGCATCGCGAGCGACGCGCAAGCGTACTTCCTCACGCCGCACGACTTTGGCGGCGGAAACAACAGCTTCAACGGCCTCACTCTGGAGACTCTCGGGTACACGACCGACGAGGCCGGTCATTTCGTCCGCACGTTCTCACAAGGCAACGCCACGCACACGTACGCGCTCGACCTGCGTGACGGCGTCGTCTCCATCACGGCCACAAGCAGCACGCACGACGCCGTAATCGTGACGACGTTCGACGGACCGAAAGCGCAGGACATCTCGGTCTCCTTCTAGCCGCGCCAGAGGCCTCTGGCGTTGTCACCTCGCGTGACCGCCGGGGCCGCACCCGTTCCATGAGGGCGTATGCACTACGCCCCTAGCGAGCACCGCACGCACAAAAGCCTCTGGCGTCCGTGTGACGCCAGAGGCTTCGTCATTCAAACGCGAGGCACGGGCCTCTGGCGCCAGAGGCTCAGGAGGCCTTCTTGAGCGTGGATGCCTTCGCCGCCGGGGCTTTCTTTGCTGGAGCCTTTTTCGCGGGCGCCTTCTTAGCCGCTGGTTTTTTCGAGGCTGGCTTCTTGGCCGCGGGCTTCTTCTTCGGCGCCGCCTTCTTCTTCGCGGCAGGCTTCTTCTTGGCCGCCGCTTTCTTCTTCGGCTTCGAAGCCGCCTTTGCATCAATGAGCGCGATGGCGACTTCGAGCGTCACCTCCATCGGATCTGTGCCCTTGGGAAGCGTGGCGTTGGTCTTCTGATGCTTCGCGTACGGGCCGTAGCGGCCGCTGCGCACTTCGATGGGATCCCCCGTCTCGGGGTGATCGCCCAGCACGCGGAGCGGCTTGTTCTTCTCGTGCTTCTCCGCCAGAAGCTGTAGCGCGCGAGGCAACTCGACCGTTAGCACGTCGTCGCCGTCGGCGGGCTTGAGGCTGGCGTAGGTGCGGTTCTGCTGCACGTACGGACCGTAGCGGCCGATGCTCGCCTTGATGTCCTCGCCCGTCTCCGGGTGCTGACCCAGCGTGCGCGGCAGGCCGATAAGAGCGATGCCCATGTCGAGGTCCACCGTCGTGGCGTCCGTGCCCTTGGGCAGTGACATACGCTTGGGCTTCGCGCCGCCCTCCTCGTCGTCGCCGAGTTGGACGTACGGACCATAGGGGCCGTTCTTGAGCAGAATGGGCGATGAGTGCTCGGGGTGGATGCCCAGCACGCGGTCCTGGCTCGCGGCGTTGAGCACTTCAGAGAGCATCTCCTTCGTCACGTCGGCCGGAGCCCATTCGCCGGGAATGGACTTGGTCTCGCCCACGCTCATGTCCTCCGTGTACGGACCGTAGCGGCCGACGCGGATCACGAACGGCTCCCACTTCTCGTGCTTGAGCGAGGACACCTCTTTGGGGTCGATCTCGCCCAGACGATCCTCGATGCGCTGCTCCAGGCCTTCGGCGCCGTTGAAGAAGCGCTCCAGATAGGGTGCGCGCTCTTCGTCGCCAGAGGCGATCTGGTCCAGTTCGGTCTCCATCTTGGCCGTAAAGCCGGTATCGACCAGCTTTTCGAAGTTGCGCTCCAGAAGCTGGTTCGTCGCCAAGCCTGTGAACGTCGGCGTGAGCTGCGAGCCCTTGCGGATCACATAGCCACGGTTGACGATGGTGTCGATGATGGAGGCGTAGGTCGACGGGCGGCCGATGCCAGCGGCTTCGAGCGCCTTGACGAGCGTGGCGTCGGTGAAGCGCGCGGGCGGCTTGGTCTCGTGCCCGATGGCCTCGACTTCCTTGCAGCCGGGCGTGTCGCCCTCGGTGAGTTGCGGCAGCGGCGTGTCGCGGTCGTCCAGCGCGGCGTCCGGGTTGTCCTTGCCTTCCACGTAGGCGCGGAAGAAACCGGGGAAGACGATGACTTGGCCGTTCGCGCGGAACGTGCTCTGGTCGTCGGTGCCCTCGGCGGCGAGAATCTCGGCGCGGGTGCGGAGGAGTTGCGCATCCGCCATCTGGCTCGCGACCGTTCGCTTCCAAATGAGGTCGTACAGCTTGGCTTCGACATCCGAGAGCCCGAGTTGCTTGGCCGTCTTCATCTCCGTGCCCGAGGGCCGGATGGCCTCGTGGGCCTCTTGCGCGTTGCGCACCTTGCCAGAGAACTGGCGCGGCTTGGGCGAGAGGTACTCCTTGCCGTAGCGCTCCTCAACCGACCTACGCGCGGCACCGATGGCCTCGCTGGAGAGCGTCGGCGAGTCGGTACGCATGTAGGTGATGAGGCCCTGCTCGTAGAGCTTCTGCGCGACGCGCATGGCCTGGCGGGCGGGAAGGCCCAGCTTGCGGCTGGCCTCCTGCTGCATGGTCGAGGTGATAAACGGAGCCGCTGGCGTGCGCTTCGCTTTTTTCTGCTCCACCTCGCTCACGCGCCACGTGCCCTTGGCAAGGCGCTCCGCCAGAGGCTTGGCCATCTTCTCGTCCATCTGGAGAGCCTTGGAGCCGTCCTTGAGCTTGCCGGTGTTCTCGTCGAAGTCCTTGCCGGTCGCCAGCTTCTGGTCGCCGTAGTGCGTCATCTTGGCCTGGAAGGCCGTGCCGCCCTTTTCGAGCGTGGCGTTGAGATCCCAATAGCTTGCCATCATAAAGTCCAGCCGCTCCCACTCGCGCTGCGCGAGAACTCTCACCGCGACGGACTGCACGCGCCCGGCCGAAAGCTTGGGCGCGATCTTTTTCCAGAGCACAGGCGAGACGCTGTAACCCACGAGCCGGTCCAGGATGCGCCGGGCCTCTTGCGCGTCGACGAGGCGCGTGTCCACCTCGCGCGTGTCGTCCAGCGCTTTGAGGATCGCCTCTTTGGTGATCTCGTGGAAGACCATCCGCTTAACGGGGATGGTGGGCTTGAGCACCTGCAACAGGTGCCAGCCGATGGATTCGCCCTCGCGGTCTTCATCCGTCGCGAGGTAGAGCTCGTCGGCGTTTTTGAGAGCGTCTTTGAGCAGCTTGACAGTTTTCTTCTTGTCGCTGGGGACGACGTAGAGCGGCTCGAAGCCGTCTTTGACGTTGACGCCCAGGCGCGCCCACTTCTCCTTTTTGACCGACGCGGGGATCTCGCTCGCGTTCTTGGGCAGGTCGCGGACGTGGCCCATTGAGGCCTCCACCTGGTAGCTGGACGGCAGGAATTTGCGGATGGTCCGGGCTTTGGTCGGGGACTCGACGACGACGAGGCGCTTCATAGAGGGTCTTTGGTGTTTCGCATGCCAAGCTACGCGGGAGTGCCGTCACCGCTCCCTCGCGCGCTCCGCCCCGCGGTTTCTCCTTGCGCCAGAGGCCTCTGGCGGAGGCATGCGGGATGGTGAGAGATAGAGGGATGCGGTCTCTGGCCGCCAGAGGCTCCCCCGTCAGCCAGCTTTGGCGGCACGCCTCTGGCGGCGCCACGCGACCAGCAGCGCGAGCGAGAGCAGCGCAAGCTCGACGCCGAACGTCCAGTGGCCGACAAAGCTCCACACCCACCAGCCGTAGCGCGCCGGGACCTCCACGAGCGTGGTCGAGTGGTCGGAGAATGGCGCGGCCCAGCGGACCGAGCCCGCGATGGAATCCAGCACGAGATGGAGAAGCGCGGCGCATCCGCCGAAAACAGCTGTGAGTGCCAGGGTACGGCTCCTCCGTATCGCCGCGACCGCCAGCACGGAGGCCGTGAGCGCAAGCCACGCCAGAGGCCAGTGCGGCCAGTACGCGTGGTGGTGCACGTCGCCGCCGACGGTGTAGAAATACAGCAGGTCCAGGTCTGGCGCGACGCTACAGGCGAGCGCGGTGCCGAGCAGACGCCGCCGGAGCGGGCGAGCGACCTGAAGCCGGTCGAGGAATGCTGTCGCTGTGAGGTATCCGGCCGGGATGTGGCCGATGAGCATATGCGGGGTGGAGGGCCAGAGGCGCCATTCTATCTCTGCGCGGAGCCTCGCGCCAGAGGCAAGACGGTGTGGAGCCTCTGGCGAGTTTCCCACCGGAAGCCTCTGGCGGCGGCGCTCAGCGGCTTTGGGTGGCGCAGACCGCATGCGGAGGTGCCGTCGTGTCCGGGTGAACGCGAGGGCCGAAGACGGCGTCGCCAGAGGCCGATATCTACACCTGGACACTCGCAGGCGCCCGCCTGCCCTTTCAGACATGGGACAGCAGCAACTTCTCCTCCTCATTCTCGGCATCGTGATCGTCGGCCTCGCGGTAGTGGTGGGGCTTCAGGCGTTCGAACGCAACCAGGAGAAGGCCGCGGGCGACGCGATGGTCAGTGACGCGATGCGCATGATCGCTGACAGCCAGGTGTGGGCGCTCAAGTCTCCGATGCACGGTGGAGGTGGCAACGCGTACACCGGCCTCACGCTCACGAAGATGGGCTACGACACCGGCGCCACCACGTACTACGACGGCCTCAACGCCCGCTTCGCCGTCACGGTGACCAGCCCGACGGAGATCGAGCTGACGTTTTGCAACAAGGCACAGTCGGCGGGCGGCAGCGCCACCGTTACGGGCCTCAACGAGGTGGAGATCGCGATGCAGCCCGCGGCGATCCAGGCGGGCACGATGACCGCCAGCGACTGCCCGTCCTAGCGCGAGCCGCGCATGCCCCGCCAGAGGCCTCTAGCGCGATGAGTCTCTGGCGCGGTGAGCCTCTGGCGCCAGAGGCCGTGCGAGAGGTGGGGCGGGGCCGGAGGCACGATGCGCGCACCGTGGCGAGTTTGAGCGCCCCGCATCTGGCTCCCCCGCACTCGGTCCCCTGGCGTGATCCTCGCTCAGCCTTTCTGGCTCCTCCTGCTCCTTCCCGTCGCGTGGATCGCGTGGCGCAGCTGGACCGCCAGAGGCGGCACCGGCCACGCGGTCTCGTTTCCCGCGACGCCAGAGGCCTCTGGCGTGCCGCTCTCGCTGTGGGCGCGGCTCCGGTGGCTGCCCGAGGCGCTGCTCATCGGCGCGCTCGCGCTGGGCAGCGTCGCGATGGCGCGTCCGCAAACACGCGACGCCAACGTGGAGCGCACGTCCGAGGGCATCGACATCGTGCTCGCGCTCGACATTTCTACGTCGATGACGGCCGAGGACTTTGTGCCCAACCGCTTCGAGGCCGCGCGTCGCGTGGCCGGTGAGTTTGTGCGCGGTCGCACGTCGGACCGCGTGGGGCTGGTCGTGTTCGCCGCGCGCGCCTACACGCAGGCGCCGCTGACGCTGGACTACCGCTTTTTGCAGCGGATGCTGGGCGAGGTGCGCATCGGCGTCGTCGAAGACGGCACGGCCATCGGGACGGCGCTCGCGACGGCCGTCTCGCGCCTGCGCGACAGCGACGCCGAGAGCAAGGTGGTCATTTTGCTCACCGACGGGCAGAACAACCGCGGCGAAGTCGATCCGCTGACCGCATCCGAAGCCGCCGAGGCGCTCGGCGTGCGCGTCTACGCCATCGGCGTGGGCGGCGACGGCAGCACGCAGCGCGGACGCCTCCCGTTCGGAGGCAGCCTGCTCGGCCCCGCCGCCGACGTAGACGAGGAGACGCTACAGGCTGTCGCGGCGCAGACCGGCGGCCAGTACTTTCGCGCCACCAACACCGAGGCGCTGCGCGAGATCTACGACGCCATCGGCGAACTCGAAACGACCGAGATCGAGGAGACCGTCTACCTGGACGTAGACGAGAGGTACCCGCTCTTCCTCTGGCCTGCGCTCCTGCTTCTGGCGCTCTCGGTCGTGCTCGGCACCACGCGCCTCCGCACAGTGCCATAACCGCGCCGTAACCGCGCGCTAGCCTCTGGCGGCCCGCCCGTCCCCTCTGGCGCCAGAGGCCTCCTGTGCAGACGCCACGCTGCGGCGACTCTACCTCATACCTGTGTCGTTCTCCACACCCGAAGCCTTCTGGCTCCTGCTCCTCGCGCCTCTGGCCGCTTCGCTCTACGCCTACGCGGCGCGCAAGAGGCTGGCGGCGCTGGCGCTGTTTCTCGGGCCCTCGCCAGAGGCCGCCTCTGGCGGAGCGGTGCGGCGGCGCGTGGTCGGCGCGGCGCTCGTGACGGGCGCGGTGGCGTGCGTCGTGATCGCGCTGGCGGGGCCGCGGTTTGGACGCACGCTGCGCCAAACGACGCAGGAATCGCTCGACTTGATGATCGCACTCGACGTGTCTCAGTCGATGGAGGCCGAGGACGTGGCACCCAGCCGGTTGCAGCGCGCCAAGCTGGAGATCCAGCGGATCGTCGAGGAGCGGCCGGGCGCGCGCGTGGGGCTCGTGGTGTTCGCGGGCGAGGCGTTTTTGCAGTGCCCTCTCACGAGCGACCGCTCGGCGTTTCGTCTGTTTCTCGACGCCGCCGAGCCGTCCCTCGTGCCGCTGCAAGGGACGGACTTCGGCGCCGCGCTCGACGTGACCCGCGCCGCGTTCGAGGAGGCCGCCGAGGCCGACCGCCCGCGCGCCGTCGTGGTGGTCAGCGACGGCGAGGCGCACGAAGGCGACGGAGGAGCGGGCGCCGACGCGCTGCGCGAGAGCGGCGCCGAGATCTTCGCCATCGGCGTGGGCACCGATGACGGCGGCAAGATCCCGCTGCGCCGCCAGGGCGCGACCGTGGGCTACAAAACCGACCGCGAAGGCGCCGAGGTCGTCACGCGCTACGAAAACGCCGCACTGCGCACCATCGCCGGGCGCGGCAGCGTGTTCCGCCTGGGCCGCCGCGGCGCCGTCGCCGCCGACGTGGACCGCCGCCTGGACGGCCTGGACCGCGCCGTGGCGGGCGGAGATCAATACGAGACCTACGCCGAGCGCTACCAGTGGCCGCTGGCGCTGGCGCTGCTGCTGCTCATCGCCGAGCGCGCGCTGTGGCTCCGGCCCGAGCGCCAGAGGCCCGCAGTAGCCAGTAGCCAGTAGCTGCGCGGCCTCTGGCGCCGCGTCAAGCCGCCAGAGGCCGAGTTCCCCCTGGGTTACCCACACGCCAGAGGCCACGCTCTGCCGCTCCCCACTGCCCACCTCCTACTGGCTCTCCCCCCTCCCGCCCTGCGCGTCTCCTACCACCCCGGCTACGTCGTCCCGCTGCCCGAGAAGCACGCCTTCCCGATGGACAAATTCTCGGCCCTGCACGAGATCCTGCTAGAGGAGCGCGTCATCGCGCCAGAGGACGTCATGACGCCGCGCGAGGCCGACTGGAGCGACTTGCTGCTGGTCCACACGCGCGAGTACTTGACCGCGCTCGCCACGCAGACGCTCTCGCGCCCGGACGAGCGCCGCATGGGCCTGCCGCAGAGCCCCGGCCTCTGGCGCCGCAGCCGCCTGGCCGTGCAGGGCACGATGAACGCCTGCCTGACGGCGCTGACAGCTCCCAGAGGCGTCGCTGGCAACCTCGCGGGCGGCACGCACCACTCGCACCCCGAGGGCGGGCGCGGCTTCTGCGTGCTCAACGACGTGGGCGTGGCGCTGCTCAGCTTGCGGCGCGCGGGATGGCTTCGGCGCGCGCTCGTGGTCGATCTGGACGTGCACCAGGGCGACGGCAACGCGGTCGTCTTTGGCGGCGCACGCGCCTGGCCGCACGGCGGCGTGTACACGTTTTCGATGCACGGCGCCAAAAACTACCCGTTCGTCAAGCCGCCCTCCACGCGCGACGTGCCTCTGGCGGACGGCACCGGCGACGACGCGTACCTCGCCACGCTCGCCCACCACCTGCCTCTGGCGTTGGCGGAGAGCGACCCGGATCTGGTGGTCTACCTCGCGGGCGTGGACGTGCTCGCGGGCGACCGCTTTGGGCGGCTGTCGCTTACGCGCGAGGGGCTGGCCGCGCGCGACCGCACCGTGTGCCAGACGGTCAAGGCCTCTGGCGTGCCGCTGTGCCTGCTCCTCTCCGGCGGCTACGCCACCCGAGGTGCCCGCGCCGACCGCCGCACCTCGGCGCGCGACACCGCCGATCTCCACGCGACCGTATTTCGCGAGGCCGCCTCGGTCTACGCCACACGCTGACGCCAGAGGCCTCTGGCGCATTCCACAGGCTCGGGAGACGCCGCCAGAGGCACGCGTAAAAAAGCCGCCCCAGGACCCTCTCGACCTGGGACGGCAAACGGGTGCGCGTCGCAAAGAACGCGCCTCCAAAGAGATGAACGAGCGCCCTGGAGCGTGCATTCAAACCTCGTGGCAACAGCCACAAATCAAGGTGCGCAGTAGCGCGCGCCGCCGGTATAGGACGGGCTGCTTTCCCCCTGTCCGCCTTGGGCCTACGCCGGCGTTCGCCCGAGCGAACAGAGCACATCGACGATGCCGTCGAGGTCGCTCGACTTGTCCAGAAAGTGGGCCGCGCCCGCTTCCAGACAGGTGCGGCGGTAGACCGCGTCTCCATAGTTGGTCAGGATGACCACGTGTGTCTCGGGTAGCCTCTGGCGCAACGTGCGCAGCGCCTGGAGCCCGCTCATGCGCGGCATCTGCAAATCGAGCACCACCACGTCGGGCCTGACCTTCTGCGCCAGATCGACCGCTGCCATGCCGTCCGCCGCCTCGCCGGCGAGTTCCATATCGTCGCTCTCGTGCACCAGATTAGCGACCAGGCCTCGGATGACGTGGGAGTCGTCGGCGACGAAAATGCGGAGCGGGACGGTCATGCCCCAACCTAGCCCGGTAGCGCCGCGAGGCTCGACGCGCGTCACCCTTTCCGAGCGTCAGCACGCGCCGCGGCTCGGCGTCCGCGCCCGTCCTACGCCGCGCTGTACACGAAAGCCTCTGGCGCCAGAGGCTCAGTCGACGAGGCCCTGTTCGAGCGCGTAGCGCGTGATCTCGGCGTTGTTGGCCATGCCCATTTTCTGGAGCAGGCGCGTGCGGTAGGTCGAGATGGTCTTGACGGAGAGCGAGAGCTTTTCGGCGACCGCGCTCACGGGCAGGCCCGAGGCGATGAGGCGCATCACCTGGAACTCCCGGTCGGAAAGCTGGGCGTGGGGCGCTTGGTCCGGGTCGGCGTCGAGTTGGTCCAGTAGGGCTTCGGCCATGCCGGGCGTGAGGAATCTCTTGCCTCCCGCGACGCGGCGCACGGCGCTCACCAGTTCGGCCTCGGCGCTCTCTTTGGTGAGGTAGCCAGAGGCGCCCGCCCGCACGATGCGGACCGCGTACTGATCCTCGGGGTTGGCCGAGAGCACGAGCACGCCCAGGCGCGGAAACTCAGCGCGGAGGTGCTTGACGAGGTCGAGCCCGCTCGGGCCCGGCATCCGCAGGTCCATCACCACCACATCGGGCTCGCGCTCGCGCAGCGCGGCGAGAAGCTCGTCCCCGTCTGCGGCCTCGGCCAGCACGTCGATGTCGTCGGTCTGGCGGAGAATCTCGGCGAGGCCGCGGCGCACCACGGCGTGGTCGTCGGCGATGGAAACGCGGATCATGTGGGGAGGGGGAAGGTGACGAGAACCGTGGCGCCTTCGCCAGAGGCTCCGCTGAGGCGAAGCGTACCGCCGAGTGCGCGGGCACGCTCGCGCATGCCGAGCACGCCCAGCGAGCGCCTCTGGCGCACCGCCTCGGCGTCCAGCCCGACGCCGTCGTCCCGCACGCGCACGCAAAGGTGCTCCGGGGTGGTCTCGACGGTGATGCGAACCGAGGTGGCCTCGGCGTGGCGGGCCACATTCGTGAGCGCCTCCTGCACGATACGGAATGCGGCCGTCGCCATCTCGTCTGGCACGCCGCTCGCGTCGCCAGAGGCGGTTACGAGCACGTCCAAGCCGGTGCGCTCGGCGGTGCGCTCGGCAAACCATTCGAGCGCGGTGACGAGCCCGAAATCGTCCAGTACGCCCGGACGCAGATCAGCGGAGATGCGGCGCACGAGGCGGATGGTTTCGTCGATGATGCCTCTGGCGTCGGCGAGGCGGCGCACGGCTTCGTCGTCGCCTGCGAGCTGGCGGCCAAACCATCCGACGGCGAAGCGGATGGCGGTAAGCTGCTGGCCCAGCGAGTCGTGGACCTCGCGCGAGAGACGGGTACGCTCCTCCTCGCGCACGTCTTGCAGGCGCGCCGCGAGCGCGCGGAGGTCAGCCTGCGAGGCCTCCAGCTCGGCTTGGCTCCGCTGCACGCCTTGCTCGGCGAGAGCCTCGGCGGTCACGTCGCGCACGATGGAGAGCACCTCGTTCGGCCCGTTGGGCACGATGCGCGCTTCGCGGTAGCGAGGCTCGCCCGCGACGGTGACCTCGTAGCGGTACGTCACCGGCAGCGGCACCCCGGCGCCGATCTGCGCGACGGCGCGCGTAAACGTCTCCGCCAGAGGCACCGGGATCTCGTCCTGGAGCACGTGTCCGAGGAGGACCTCGGCGGGGAACTCGGTCGCGAAGACGGGCGGCACGTGAAAGTCCAGCACGCGGCCGTCGCGGCCGATGCGCGAGATCACGTCTGGCAGCGCGTCCAGCAGCGAGCGGTAGCGCGCCTCGCTGTCGCGCAGCGCCGCCTGCGCGCGCGCCTGCTCGGTGACGTCGCGCGACGTGACGACGGCGTACGGGTCGCCGCTGGCGCCGGTGAGCGCCACGCCTTCGGCGCGCAGACGCCGGATCTCGCCCCCGGCCCTTCGCACGCGGTACGACACCGCCCGCACGGTGCCGGGCGTGCTGATGGCTTCGAGAAACACGTCCATCACCTCGTGCACGTCGTCCTCGTGCAATAGCGCGAAGGCGCTCGTGCCGCGCAACGCCTCTGGCGAGAAGCCGAGCTGGTCTTCGACCGACGGGCTGACGTAGACGTAGCGGCCGTGGACATCGAGCACGGTCACGATGTCGCGCGCGTGCTCCACAATGGTGCGGAAGCGCTCGGCGTCGGCGCGCCAGAGGCCTCTGGCGCGGGTGCGGACGACGGCGCGTTGGGTCTGGTCGGGTGTGGCGTCGGCCGGGAGGACTTCGCAGGCGCCCGCGGCCAGAAGGGCCGCCTCGTCCCCGCCCAGCACGACGAGCCGCGGCGTGCGGGCCGCGCCTTTGAGCCACACCGTCAGATTCTCCGCACGTGCCGCCTCCACCACGCCGATGCGCCGGGGCGCTTCGGTGAGCGCAGCGGCGAACGCCTCCCACGTGTCCAGTCGCTCGCCCTCGCACGGGACGTCCCCGAGCAAGAGCGGCGGAAGGGTCGGGGGCGGCTGGCTCACGCCCCCAATCTACACGCCTCTGGCGCGGCGCACGACGGCTTCGAGCGCGCCAGAGGCCGCGTCGACATCGGTCTCGATGGTGCCTCGGCCGAGCGAAAAGCGGACCGTAGCGGCGGCCGTCTCGCGCGGCACGCCCATCGCGAGAAGGACGTGGCTGGGCGTGAGCGCGCCGCTGGTGCAGGCGCTCCCGGCCGAGGCGTGGACGCCCGCGAGGTCGAGCCCGAGCAGGATCATCTCGCCGTCGAGCGGACCGCCCGGGCCGGGCGGGAACGAGACGCTGAGGATGTGCGGGGCGGTCTGGGTTCCGAGTTCCGGTTCCGAGTTGGAGGCGCTCGGTGGCGCATTCCCCTCTTCCCTCTTCCCCCTTCCCTCTTCCCCCACAGTATTAAACACGGCCTCGGGCAGCGCGGCGCGGATCTGGCCCGCGAGCCTCTGGCGCAAACGCGAGAGGCGGGCGGCGGTGGCTTCGCGCTCCTGCTCGGCGAGCGTGAGCGCCGTGGCGAAGCCGACGATGGCAGCCACGTTCTCGGTTCCGCCGCGTCGCCCGCGCTCTTGCGCGCCGCCGTGCACGAAGGGCGCGAAGTCTGTCCCCGCGCGCACGAACAGCGCGCCGATGCCTTTGGGACCGTTCACCTTGTGGCCAGAGAGCGAGAGCAGATCCACGCCCAGCGCGTCGACCGCCAGAGGCAGCAGGCCGGGCGCCTGCACGGCGTCGGTGTGCGCGAGCGCGCCCGCTCGGTGCGCGTCGGCCGCGATCTGCGCGATGGGTGCCACCGCGCCGACTTCGTTGTTGACGAGCATCGCCGAGACCAGTCCGGTGCGCTCGGTTGTGGCCGCGGCGATGGCCGCGGGGTCGGGCGCGCCGCTCGCCAGAGGCGCCACGATCTCGACCGGGTGGCCTTCGTCGCGCCACGCCTCGGCGGTGCGCAGGATGGCGTCGTGCTCCGCCGCGCTCGTGACCAAGCCGGTGCGCAAGCCGGTGCGGGCCTCTGGCGCCAGAGGCCGACTGGGTGAGACGCCATGTGCCTTCGCCAGAGGCGCGAGGGCACCGCGGATAGCTGCGTTGTCGGCCTCGGTCCCGCCGGACGTGAAGAGCACCTCGGCAGGCTCGCAGTCCAACACGGCCGCGACGGCCTTGCGCGCGTTTTCGACGGCCACGCGCGCGCGGCGCCCCGGCCCGTGCTGCGAGGACGCGTTGCCGTACTCCTCGCGCAGCCACGGCAGCATCGCCTCTAGCGCCTCGGGGCGGAGTGGCGTGGTGGCGGCATGGTCGAGGTACGGCATCGGAGCGGCTGGAGGCGGGGCCGCAAGATCGCGCCCGCCAGAGGCGCAGGTCGCCGGGGCCGCTGGCGCTCGGACTGGCACAGCCGTGCTCGTGAGGCCGTGCTCGCCTCTGGCGCCAGAGGCTTAGTTCTCGTCGCCGTTGTTCACCATGACGCTCAGCACGTACTCGCTGTCGTCGATGCGAGAGACCTGGAACAGCGCCGCGAGCCGCACGCCGTCCCTCACCCTCGTCCAGCCCGACGCCCCGAGTGCCTCCGATGCAGTCTCGCCAAACGGGGTCCACCCTCCGGCCTTCAGTAGAGCGCCGTAATGCGCCACGATAGCCGAGACCGGCAGGTCTGAGGTGAGGGTCGCCTTTTCAGTCTGGTGGTCGTTGCTGCCGCCTCCACCTCTGGGGCTTTGCACGGCGCCCGTGGGCGGCTCCAGCAGTGGCAGGCTAGACGAGAGATCATCCATCTGCGCTCTAAAGGCGTTATCGCGTTCGGGCACGGCCTCGCGCGCGCCGCGCTCTATCGGAAAGGGCTCGCGCGCGCTCAGGCTCACGAATGCCCCGCCGCGAGAGCGTGAGGAGAACCGTACGGACACGACAGCCCCGCTCTCGTTTTCCGGATACAGCATGGAGAATAGCCGAGGCTCCAAGACTCCTTGTAAACCCACTCGTCTTCTTCTCCTCGAACGCCTCCCAACTGCGATAGCCAGGGAACGCACGAGCGGCGAACGCCCTCGCGGCAGCCTCTGGCGCCGCATCTACTCTCGCGTACACAGTGCTTCCCATAGCAAACGCCATAGCAAAGAAGTCGTCAGCCTCTGGCGGGGCGCGGCGGATGGTGCCGAGGACCTGCGCTCCCTCTGGAAGAAATGCACGCAGGGAATCGGGCATGACTCCAGCCGCAACGTCGTCGGCACTCCCGATCCGGAGCGTCGCCTCCGCGAGTTCCCTGTCGAGGGTGATGGGTTGCGCCTGGGCAGCAGAGACCAGGAGCACGACGAGCAGAATGGAAAAGCGCACAGGACCAGCAGGTAGATTGCTCCACGTTAGCCCCCGCCGGTTTGGCTGTCAAGCGGGGATTCGCCAGAGGCCTCTGGCGACGCGCGGTCGCTGCTCACCTCCTCACGCTCTGCCGCCGTCACCGCCAGAGGCTGTTCGTTAACATGGGGCCGCCGCTTCCCCACCCCCGATGGTCCCCGCCGACGACCTCATCCGCTGCTCCTTTTGCGGGCGTACCGCCCACGAGGTCTCCTCGATGGTGGCCGGGCCGGACGTGTACATCTGCGACCGCTGCATCTACGACGCCAACGGCATCGTGCGCGGTGACATGCAGCCGTACCCAACGCCCGCCCGTCGCAACCTGGGATCGCGAAGCAACCGCCTCACCCCGCGCGAGATCAACGCGGCGCTGGACGACCACGTGATCGGGCAGAGCCGAGCCAAGCGCGCGCTCTCGGTCGCGGTCTACAACCACTACAAACGCATCGAGGCCGAGGACCACCTCCACGCCTACGACGACGTGGAGATCGAGAAGAGCAACATTCTGCTCGTGGGCCCCAGCGGGACGGGCAAGACGCTCATGGCGCGCACGCTCGCAAAAGTGCTGGACGTGCCGTTCTCCATCGCGGACGCCACGGCGCTGACCGAGGCGGGCTATGTGGGCGAGGACGTGGAGAGCATCCTGAGTCACCTGCTCCAGGCCGCCGACTTCGACATCGAGCGCGCCGAGCGCGGCATCATCTACGTCGACGAGATCGACAAGCTGGCCCGCAAGGGCGACAACGCGAGCATCACGCGAGACGTGAGCGGCGAGGGCGTGCAACAGGCGCTGCTCAAGATGCTGGAGGGCACCGTGGCTGGCGTGCCGCCCAAGGGCGGGCGCAAGCACCCGGAGCAAAACCTGATCTCGTTCGACACGCGCCATGTGCTGTTCATCTGCGGCGGCGCCTTCGACGGCCTGGCGCCACTGATCGCACGGCGGCGCTCGTCGTCCGCCATCGGCTTCAACGTTGGGGTCGCCAACCTGCGCGTCGAGGCCGACGACCCGCACCTGTTCCGCCACGCGCGGCCCGAGGACCTGATGCGCTATGGGCTGATCCCGGAGCTTATCGGCCGTTTGCCGGTCATGGCGCCGCTGGACGGCCTGACCGCGAAAGACCTGCGCCGCATTCTGACAGATCCCAAGAACGCGCTCACCAAGCAGTACGAAAAGCTCTTCGCCATGGACGGCGTGGAGCTCGTCTTCGACGATGATGCGCTGGACGCCGTCGTGGAGAAAGCCCTCGCGCTCAAGACCGGCGCCAGAGGCCTGCGCGCGGTGCTCGAAGAGGCCATGCTGGGCCTCATGTTCGACGCGCCAGAGGCCGCGCCCTCCACCGTCGTCCGTGTCACGCGAGGCGTCGTCGCGCACGGGCAGGCGCCGGTTCTGGAGGAGCGCCGCGCCGCGAGCTAGCCTCTGGCGACGGCTAGAGCCTCGCGAGAACAGAGGCGAGATCGGCAGGGACAGCCACGGAATCAGAGCGGACCACGCCCCACCGCCAGCCGCGCGCGAGCGCCTCTGGCGCCAGAGGCCGTGGCTCCGGGAGTTGCCCCAGCGCCCACGCGAGCCAGCCCAGGACGGCCTCTGGCGACACGCCTGCGTCGCGGATCTCGCGCATGGACACGGCGCCGTCGCGCTTGGAGAGCTTCTCGCCAGAGGCGTTGACGAGCAGCGGGACGTGCGCGTAGGCGGGGACGGTGCCGCCGAGCGCGCGTGTGAGCAAGATCTGCCTCGGTGTGGAGTCCAGAAGGTCCATGCCGCGCACGACCTCGTTCACACCCATCGCCACGTCGTCCACGACGACGGCGAGCTGGTAGGCGAACACGCCGTCGCGGCGCTTGAGCACCACGTCGCCTACGGCCTCGGCCACGTCCTCGGTCACGCGGCCGACCACGCGGTCCTCGAACGCGACCGGCTCGGCGTCCACGCGAAAGCGGAGCGCGCAGTCGGGACGCGGGCCGAGGGCCTGTAGCCAGCCGGGCGCGAGACTCTCCGGGCGCCAGCGGCGTGGATATGGCGGGAGACCCGCTGCCGAGCCTCTGGCGCCAGAGGCCCCACTCGGTACAGCACCGTGCGGTGCGCTCGCGAGCGCCTGCAGGTCGCGGCGTGAGCGGCGGCACGGAAAGAGCAGGCCTCTGGCGGCGAGCGTCGCGAGCGCCGCGTCGTACAGCGCACCGCGCTCGGACTGGCGGTACGGCGCATGAGGACCGCGGTCGGCGCCAGAGGCGGGATCTGGACCCTCGTCCCAGTCCAGGCCCAGCCACTGCGCGTCTTCCATCTGGCGCTGGGCGCTGCCGGGCACAGTGCGCGGGCCGTCCAGATCCTCCACGCGCCATACGAACCGCCCACCGCGGGCGCGCACGCTCGCCCACGACGCCACGAGCGCGAGCGCGCTGCCGAGGTGCAGGTCGCCTGTCGGGCTGGGCGCGAAGCGTCCCACCACGCGCGCTGACGCCTCTGGCGCTGACGCCTCTGGCGCCAGAGGCAGACCGGTCGCGCTCACGCCAGGCCCGCGAGCACGCGCGCGTTGAGGCGGTGCTCGCCCGAAAACGTGACGCTCCGGTGCGGGATGCCCGCCTCGCGCAGCGCCTTCTCCTGCGCGATCACGCGGCCGGGCGTCGCGATGGCGTCGCGGTCCCCGGCGACGATGTGCAGGTCGGCTTCGGCCATCCACGCGCGCTCCGCCACGAGGTCTAGATCGGTAGGTATGCGGCCACCCCAGAGGATGAGGCGGTGTACCCGGTGCGGGCGCTCGGCTGCCAGTGCGCTGCGCTCCAGCCACCGGGTGATGGTCGCCGTGCCCTGGCTGAACCCGAAGCCGACGAGCCGGACCGCGCCGAGGTCTGCGTCTGCGCGGCCACAGGCCTCGGCCATGACCGCGTCGAGGTAGCGGAGCTGGTCGGAGATCTCGTCCTCGCGGTTCTCGCGCGTCATCCAGCTCGCGCCCACGCGCTGGTAGCGGTCGTCGAGGTAGAACTTGCTCAGCGCTTCGGGCACCACGATCAGCCGCTCGGCGCTCGCCAGAGGCTCGAAGTGGCGCGCCCACCGCGCCGCGCTCTGCCCGTAGCCGTGGCAGGCCAGCCACACCTCGCGCACGCCGCCCTTTCCCTTTGCGCCAGAGGCCTCTGGCGGCACTCCGCCGAGCGTGACGTAGCGGGATGTGCGGGCCGTCTCGATGGAGTGGGTGGTCAACGCGTCGCGGGCGAGTGAGCGCTGTGAACCCGTCGGCCCGTTCGGAGTTTTCCCGGCCGGCCGCACACAACGCGGCCTCCGCACAAACGCGGCCTCTGGCGCAGCGTAGTGCCAGAGGCCGAAAATGCTTTCGATGGCTCACAAAAAGCTCAACCTGCCCACCAAGACCTGCCGCGTGTGCGGCCGTCCGTTCGCGTGGCGCAAAAAGTGGGCGCGCGATTGGGAGCAGGTGCTCTACTGCTCAGAGCGATGCAGGCGCGAGGCCGCGAGAGTCCGCAAGACGCCGCGCTGAGCCTCTGGCGCCAGAGGCGCCGTCTCGTCGACGTCGGGACGGTCCTTGCGGTAGATCGTCAGCGGCTCGTCGCTGCGCAGAGTCACGTTGAACTCGTTGCCGTTGATCTGGCGCGTGAGCCGGAGGTCGTGCAGGATGTAGTTGTCGGAGTCGGCGCGGCTGCCGATGACCTCGAACGTGAAGAGGTCGTCGCTGTACGCCTCGGTCTCCACGTCGAGCTCCAACTCGGGCTCGACAAACGTGCCGCCGGAGAAGTTTTCCCGGTACACGGTGCCCGGCTCGAAGGTGACCACGCCCCCTTGGAAGCCCGCCTCGCGGAACTGGATCTCGCCCTGGCGGAACTCCCGGACCTGGCCTTCTACCAGGCCGTCGTCGAGCGTGAGGTCGAAGGCGAACGTGAACTCGTAGTCTCCCTTGAGACGGAAGTTCTGGGCCACCAGAATGGTGTCCGCAGAGAACGAGGCGGTGCCTTCCCAGTAGCCAGAGACGGAGTCGTCGCTGGCGCCGAAGAGGTCGCAGCCGGAAAGAAGGAGGACGGTCGCGAGGGCGACGGAAGCGATGCGTGCGCGCATGGTGTAGCGGAGCGAAGGAGGTCTGGCGAGGTATCGACCCGACGGCGCTCGTCCTTAAACCCCCATCTCTCACGCCGCCTCTGGCGCCAGAAGCCGCACACCTCCCGCCCCTAACGGGATCGGCGCGCGGCGCGACCGAGTAACGCCCACCTGCGCTTCTCCCCTGCTCATGCCCACCGCCCTTCTCTGGCTCCGCCACGACCTCCGCCTCCACGACCACGCGCCTCTGGCGGCGGCGGTGGAGCACGCCGGGCCGGACGGCCACCTGCTCGCGGTCTGCTGCCTCGATCCGCGCGACGCCGAGCTCACCCAGTGGGGCACGCCCAAAACTGGCGGCCACCGCGCCCGCTTCCGCCTCGAAGCGCTGCGCGACTTGCGCGAGCGGATGCGCGCGCTTGGTGGCGACCTCGTCGTGCGCCTCGGCACGCCAGAGGCTGTCTTGCCCGAACTGGCCCACGCCTCTGGCGCCGACGCGTTGTTCTTCCACGAGGAGCCCATGCGCGAGGAAGCCGATGTGGAAGGGGCCGTGCGCGCGGCGCTGCCGGGCCTCGCCGTTCGCGCGTTCTGGGGCCACACGCTCGTCGACCCCCACGCGCTGGAATTCGACCGCCTGCCGGACGTGTTTACGCAGTTCCGCAAAGCCGCCGAGCGCACCACCTACCCGCCGCCTCTCGCACCGCCTGAGCGGCTCGCGCCTGCGCCAGAGGCTGTCACGCCCGGCGACATCCCGCTCTCGCCCCAGGCGCTCGGCATCGAGCCTCTGGCGGTGGATGTGCGCGCGGCGCTGCCCATGCGCGGCGGCGAGACCGAGGGCTTGGCACGGCTTCATGCCTACCTCTGGGAGCGTGACGCGCTCAAGACGTACAAAGAGACGCGCAACGAGATGCTGGGCGAGGACTACTCGTCCAAGTTCTCGCCGTGGCTGGCGCACGGCTGCCTCTCGCCGCGCCAGATCGCCGCCGAAGTTCAGCGCTACGAAGCCGAGCGCGTCGCGAACCAGAGCACCTACTGGATGCTGTTCGAGCTCCTCTGGCGCGATTTCTTCCGCCTCTACGGACGCCAGTACGGCGACCGGCTCTTCTTCCTCTCGGGTCCCAAGCGCGAGCGCGGGATGCCGCGCCGAGTAGACGAGGGCCTGTTCGCCAAGTGGCGCGAGGGCGCGACCGGCTTCCCGCTCGTGGACGCCAACATGATTGAGCTCGCCACGACCGGCTTCATGTCCAACCGCGGTCGCCAGAACGTCGCCTCGTTCTGGTGCAAGCACATGGAGCAGGACTGGCGCGCGGGCGCCGCCTGGTTCGAAACCATGCTCATCGACTACGACGTGACGAGCAACTGGGGCAACTGGGCCTATGTCGCGGGCGTCGGCTCGGACCCGCGCGACCGCTACTTCGACATCGAGCGCCAGGGCACCAAGTACGATGCCGAGGCGGCGTACGTCAAGCACTGGATCCCGCCTCTGGCGCCGCTGCCCGCCCGCCTCGCGCGCGAACCCTACCGCATAACGCCAGAGGACGAGACGCGCTATGGCGTGCTCTTGGGCGAAGACATCCCCGCGCCCATTCTCGACTACGATCGTGAGACCCGGCGCCTCCGCCAGAGGACTGGCAGCGCGCGCAAAACCAGCCTCGACAAAGGCAAGGGCGGGCGTGGCGGCGGCCCCAAGAGCGCGCGCAACAGCAAGCAAAGGCGGTAGCACCGGGCCTCTGGCGTAGAGGCTACTACCGCCGCGCCGCCCGAGGCGCACCCATCCCGCCAGAGGCTAGGCCCGCCAGAGGCTAGGCCTCGGCGCGCACGTGCTGCATGCCGCTGCGCTGGCCCACGGCTATGAGAGCCGCGGCAGGATGCGTGCCCTCGGCGAAGGGCAGCACGAGACCGTACGGGCCTGCGTGCCCAGCGTAGATGCCGAGCGCCTCGGCGGCGCCCAGGTCGTCGCCCGCGCTGCGCAGCCGAATCCGACCGTCTTCCATCACAACGATAGGGTCTCCCTCCACGACCTCTTCGCTGTCCGCGACGAAAACAAACCGGGCATTGCTTAGCTGCTCGTCGCGCTTCGTCTGCGGATCTAGCCGCAACGCGTGGACGCTCTCGCCGCGAAGCAGCGTTTGCAGCGTAACCCGGTCTGAGCCCGGCTGCGGCGTAAGCGCGCCTGACTTGACCGACCACCGAACGCCGATGCTACCATCGCGCCCGTTGCGGTCTACCAGGTGGTAGCCGTCTGTATCGCGCCGGAGAAACCCTTTTTTGGAGAGCGCCTGCAGGTTTTGCGTCACTGAGTTGGGAGACCGATAGCCAAAGTGATCGACGATCTCACGATATGTGGGCCATACCTTTGTGTCCGAGACCGCCTCCTGGAGGTATTCGAGGAACTGGTGTTGCTTCTGGGTGAGATGACGGCGGCTCATAGGGGGGGGTGGAAGCCGGGAAGGACTGCCAAGAAAGTAGAGACTCATATGTTAGGACACAACTGTTGTCACACCCTCTCACGACGGCTCCTGTCCGGCTCCGATCTCCCCGGCGACGCGTCGCACCCGGTCTGGAACGCCATCACCGGTATGGGTGGCGAGGTATCCGTCGACCAATGACTCCACCTCGGAGCGAACGCTGGGGTCGAGGTGCATCCGCCCGGCCGTCGCGAGGTCAACCCGCGCGAAGACGGCGAACGCGCGCAGCGCCGCTCGGCTGGCTCTCGCCTGCCGCGGTCCATCGGCAACCGCGCGGACGGCGCCGGTTTCGAGTAGCAGCACGCCGCCTTCGTCGGGTAGAGCGTCGAGCTCGGCGCGGTGCACGTCGGGCGAGAAGCCCAGGAGTGTGGCGATGCGGAGTTGAAACCATAGCAGCGCGTTGCCCAGGCGGCCTTCGGCAGCGTCGAGGAAGGTGAGCGTGCGCGCCAGCGCTTCGAGCGCCAGAGGCTGCGCCTCGCCTTCGTCGAGGAGTGCGCGCGTGATTTCGAGTGCGCGGAGGGCGAGCGTGACGCGTTCCAGATCGGTCGTGAGGCGCGGGAAGCGCTGCATGTGCGAGACCTCGCGGAGCGTCTGCAGGCCGCGCTCGGGCTTGTAGTAGTACACCGCCTGCACGTACGAGCCCGGCTGCAGCGTGGAGCCGAACGTGCTCGTGGGCCGCCGCGCACCTTTGGCCATCGCGCCGATCACGCCGTTCTGGCGCGTGAGCATCGTGACGATACGGCTGGTCTCGCCATAGTCGAACGAGCGGAGGACGACGGCGTCAGTGCGAACGATCATGCCGGGCCTACGCGCGCCGCGCGGTGCGGTGCCCTCTCGCCAGAGGCCTCTGGCGTCCCAGCTCTGCTGGCCTCTGGCGAGCCCCTGGCCTCGCGTGCGCCCGCCAGAGGCCGTGTTAGGACGCGCCTCTGGCGGTGTCTAGCCGGCGCCCTCTCCTCTACGATGCGCGCCCTCTACACCCTCCAGACCCGTCTCGGCCTGACGGCTCCCGAGGGCTCGGCGCTGCTCGTGCTGGCGCTCATGGGTGCCTTTGGCGTCGGCGCGCTGGAAGTGCAGCAGCGGTTTGGTGCGCCATCTGCGGCGCTCTACGCCGAGTCCGACGCGGCCTTTGCCGCCGCCTCGCGCGCGGCCCCGCCTGCCGCGCAGATGCTGGAGCCCAGCGCCGCGCCGTTCGCCCTGCTGGACTCGCTGCCATCGCCAGAGGTGCAAGACCTGGCCTCTGGCGCAAACGTGGTGACGCCAGGCGACGAGCCGCCAGAGGCCACTGGCGAGGCGCCGGTAGCGGAGGCGGCGCCTCCTGTCCGAGCCGGGCGCGCGGCCGGGCAAAAGGTGAACGGGCGCGCCAACCTCAACACCGCGAGCCTGACCGAGCTTCAACGCTTACCGGGCGTCGGTCCTGCCATCGCGCAGCGCATCGTGGACTACCGCAACCAGAACGGACCGTTTCGCAGCGTGGACGGGATCAGCGCGGTTAAAGGCATCGGCCCGAAAACGCTGGAAAAGATGCGGCCCTACGCGTTCCTCTAACGGGTTCTGGCGGCTCGCTCCGCTCGCGGTTCTGGGCACCAGATCCGTAGCGTCGCGGCATGCCGCGACGAAGCCGCCCGTTTTCTTCGGTGCTCGCCTCTGGCGCCCGAGGCGGAACTTTTCGAACGCCGCGGGGCCTTACGCATCCCGCATCCCGCATCCCGCATTCCTCCTGAGCGCATGACCGTCCTCCATCTCGCCGCCGAGTGCGCCCCGTTCGCCAAAGTTGGCGGCCTCGCCGATGTCGTCGGTGCGTTGCCGGGCGCGCTCGCCAGCCTGGGCGTCGACAGCGCCGGTCTGATGCCGCTCTACGGCGGGCCCGAGGGCACGGTCGCGCAGAAAGCCGGGCCTCTTGCGCCGGTCGCCAGCGGCGAGATTGTCTACGGCGGTGAGCCTCTGGCGTACCACGTGTTTCGCGCCGAGCGCGAGGACGGCGCGCCGCTGTTCCTGCTCCACCAGCCCGAGCATTTTGGCGCCGAGGGTGTCTACTTCGGCCCTGGCAACCTGCCGTTTGCCAACGCAGACGACCGCTTCCCGGTCTTTCAACTCGCCGCTCTGGACTGGCTGAGTGCGGGCGCCAGCGGCTTCGCGCCCGACGTACTGCACGTGCACGATCATCACGTCGGCTTCGTCCCCGTGCTGCTCCAGCACGACGCTCGCTTCGCGCCTCTGGCGAGCGTGCCGACCGTGTTCACCGTCCACAGCGCCGATCACCAGGGATGGGCGCCAGAGGCGGTCTGGGAGCGCATGGGCACGCCCAACGTGGCGCCAGAGGCCCTCCGCCTTGGCGACACGCTCAACAGCATGAAGGCCGCGCTCCGCTTCGCCAGCGCGGTCACGACGGTCAGCCCGAGCTACGCCGAGGAGCTCCAGACCGACGACGACATGGCGCACGGCCTGGCCGAGGAGTTCCGCCGCGCCGCGCCCAAGTTCACCGGCATCGTCAACGGTGTGGAGACCGCCGAGTGGAACCCAGCCACCGACCGCCACCTGCCTGCCACCTTCGCCTCTGGCGACCTGAGCGGCAAAACCGAGACACAGCGCGCCGTCCGCGCCGAACTGGGTCTCGACGCCAGAGGCCCGCTGCTGACGTTCGTCGGGCGGCTCATGCGCGAAAAGGGCGCCGAGATCCTGCCGGGAGCCCTCGCGCAGATTCTTGCCGAGACCGACGCACGGATTGCCATTCTGGGCTCCGGCGCTCCCGAGTACGAAGCGCAGTTCCGCGACCTGGCCTCTGGCGCCGACCCCAGCCGCCTGTCGGTGACGCTCGCCTTCGACAACGCACTCGCGCACCGCCTCTACGCCGCGGGCGACTTTTTCCTGATGCCCTCGCAGAGCGAGCCTTGCGGCCTGGGCCAGCTCTACGCGATGGGCTACGGCACGCCGCCGGTCGTCCACGCCGTGGGCGGCCTGCGCGATACCGTCACGCCATGGAGCGGCTTGCCAGAGGCCTCTGGCGTCGGTTTTGTGTTCGAGACGTTTACCGAAGCCGCCTTCGTCGGCGCGGTCAAAGAGGCGCTGGCGGTGTTCGCCGCGCCAGAGGCCTACGCCCGGCTGCAGCAGAACGGCATGGCCGCGGATCACTCCTGGACGGCCTCGGCACGCACCTATGTGGACCTCTACCACGCGCTCACGGCCTAGCCTCTGGCGGCCTGCCCTGAGCGCAGCCGAATGGGCCAGAGCCTGACCCGCGCTCCTCGCTTTCGCGCCAGAGGCCGGATTCTTTGCGCGTGCATGTGCGTAGCCTACCCCTCTCCCCTCCTCTCTTGTCATGCGCGACACGCTCGCAGTCATCCTCGGCGGCGGCGCCGGGACCCGGCTCTTCCCCCTTACCGACCACCGCTCCAAGCCTGCCGTGCCTCTGGCGGGGAAGTACCGCCTGATCGACGTGCCGATCTCGAACTGCATCAACAGCGAGTTGCTGCGCATGTTCGTACTCACGCAGTACAACTCCGCGAGCCTCAATCGGCACGTCTCGCGCTCGTACCGCTTCGACCGCTTCGGTCATGGCTTTGTAAGCGTCCTCGCCGCCGAGCAGACCGCCGATTCCAAGGAGTGGTTTCAGGGCACCGCAGACGCCGTGCGCCAGGTACTGCCGCACATCAACCCGTACCCGCACCGCCGCGTGCTCGTCCTCTCCGGCGATCAGCTGTACCGGATGAACTTCAAGGACTTCGGAGAGCACCACAACGCCTCTGGCGCCGACCTGACCGTCGCCACGATCCCCGTCACCGCCGACGAGGCGCCCGCGTTCGGCATCCTTAAGACCGATGCCGACGGCGTCATCACAGAGTTCCACGAGAAGCCGGCCCGAGACCAACTCGATGGCCTCGAAAGCCCGGTCTCCGACGCCATGCAGGCGCAGGGGCGCATCTACCTCGCGAGCATGGGCATCTACATGTTCGAGCGCGGCGCGCTGGGAGACGTGCTGGCCTCCAACCCCGAGGACATCGACTTTGGCAAGCAGATCATCCCCACCGCCATCGAGCAGCGGCGCGTGGTGAGCTACCCGCACGACGGCTACTGGTCCGACATCGGAACCGTGCGCTCGTTCTATGAGGCCAATATCGACCTCGCGATGCCGCAGCCGCTGTTCGACCTCTACGACGAGGACGCACCACTCTACACGCGCGCGCGGATGCTTCCGCCCGCGAAGATGCAGAACTGCCACGTCCGCGATTCCATCATCGGCGAAGGCTCCGTCATCACCAACGCGACCATCGAGAGCTCGGTCGTCGGCATTCGCTCCTACATCAATGAGGGCGCGACGCTGCGCCGAACGGTCATGCTGGGCGCAGACTACCTGCCGTGGCGCGCCGCAGACCGCCGCCCCGGCGTCGACCCGCCCGCGAGTCCCGGCGTCGGGCCACGCAGCCTCGTCGAAGGCGCCATCATCGACAAAAACGTCCAGATCGGCGCCGACTGCCGCATCACTGACGCCCGCGACAAGCCCGACACCGACGGTGACGGGTGGTACATCCGCGACGGCGTGATCGTGCTCGCCAAGAACGCTGTCATCCCGGACGGGACGGTGATATAGGACAGAGCTCGGCGCCAGAGGCCTCTGGCGTTTGAGCCGCCTATCGCGGGAGAGGTCAGGGGCGTGAGCGTCTGCTTCTTGCGGTACGCCCTCCCATCCATCTATGGCTCTCCCTCTCCGCCTCGCCATCGGAGAAGACCGCGCCGAGCTCCGCCAGAGGCTCGCGCAGCGCCTCGCGCTCTTCGACGGCGTGGACGTGCTCTTCGCCTCCGGGAACGGTGCGGCGTTTCTCGCCGATCTCGCGCTCGTACCTCTGGCGGATTCAAACGTCTCGCGTGAAAGAGGACGGGTTCGGCGGCTGAAATCGCGCCTGCACCGCGGTAGAAGCTCCGGGGATCCTAGCAAGCGGACGACAGGTATCATGCACCTCTGTCTACTGACATCCCCACCCTATGCGCCGCCTTCTCCTTCTTCTCGTTCTTCCTCTCGCCCTCACCGCTTGTGACTCGGGCGAGGACGACGACATGGTCACCAGCGTCCGCATCACCGGCATCACCGCAGACGCAATTCCTGCCACCAAGGCCGATGGCTCCGACTGGGACAACGCGGTCGGCGGCGGCGGCCCCGACGTGTACGTGCGTGTCCGCCTGGACGGCGTAGAGGTGCGGAGCACGCGCAACGATGAGTACAGCGACCTCGACCAGGACGAACTCCCCGCGATGCTCGACCTCGGTGACCCTATCGAGCTCAACCAACTCGCGCGTGCGCTTTCCTTCCAGGTCGTCGACCGCGACGGCGGTGCCGCCACGGCTGATGACGTTATGGGTACGACAGGGCAAGTCTCGCTGCAGTCGCTTGCTGATGACAACACGCGCGTGCGCTCGTTTACGAGCACCGAAGGCGTCAACCTCCGCGTCACGTTTACGTACAACTAAGCCTCTGGCGCCAGAGGCTTTCGGCCTCGCGTGCACACCGGCTGGGCGCTGGCGCGATCTTCCGCGTCAGCGCCCTTTTTGTTTGCCCTGCACTGCCGATGCCGTCCTCCCTTCGCCTTCTACCTCTCGCGCTCCTCGTCTTCGTTGCGGGGTGCGACTCCGTAGGCCTTCGCGCCGACGACGTGCGCCGCGGGTTGGTCTACGAACTCGTGCTCGAAGACTCTCCAGCGACGCAGCCCGATGGGAACGACTGGGACAGCGGGATCACGCAGCCCAACCCCGACATCTACCTCGTCATCGAGACGGCAGACGGGCGCGTGATTGCGGAGACTGAACCTCTGGCAAACGTCGATCCCCGCGACCTCCCTGTGATCTATCCCGTCCCGTCGCTCGAGATCGGCCTCGACGAGGAGATCTTTATCGTCGCGTTTGACGACGACGGACTGCTGGCCGACGAGTTCATGGACGAGATCGGCCCCGTCTTTCTCCGCGACTACCTGACGGACGACCTCGACGAGTCATTTCGCGTCTTCGGCGAGAGCGGCGAGATCGAGGTGCGGATGCGCGTCGAGTGGGACGACTGAGACGCTCTACCAAAACGGTCGTCATTGCGAGCGAAGCCCGGCCATCTCGTGCAGGTGAGCGCTGAGTGACCAGATCGCCGCGTCGCTCCTTGCGATGACAACCGCTTTCAGGCAGTTTAAACACCGGCGCCGCACGGCTTCCCCAGAGGCCTCTGGCGACTCGTGCCAGAACCTGGCCCCAGCCTCTGGCGCCAGAGGCTAGCTGAGCAGCGCCGTAAGCTGCAGGAGGTCGTAGTCGACTTCTTTCTTGCGGCCCCACACGTTGCGGATGGGCGTGAGTTTGACGTCGTTGTTGACGATGCCCACCATCACGCCCGAGTGGCCTTCGAGGAGCGCCTCGACGGCCGCGTTGCCCAAGCGGCTCGCGATGACGCGGTCGCGCGCGGTAGGACTGCCGCCGCGCTGCACGTGGCCCAGCACGGTCACGCGCGTGTCGATGTCGTCAAATGCGCCATCGTCGCGCAGAGCCTCAGCGATCTTCTGCGCGCCGCCCAGTTCGTCGCCCTCGGCTACAACGACGATGCTCGACCGGCTCTGGCTCGACATCAGCGAGAGGATGCGCTCCTTGATCGCGCCCATGTCGGTCAGCATCTCGGGGATGAGCACCAGTTCGGCGCCGCCGCCGATGCCGCACGAGAGCGCGATAAAGCCCGTATCGCGGCCCATCACCTCGATCAGGAACAGCCGGTCGTGCGCGTCGGCGGTGTCGCGGATCTTGTCGATGGACTCCAGCGCAGTGTTGAGCGCCGAGTCGAACCCGATGGTCTCGTCGGTTCCGAAGAGGTCGTTGTCGATGGTGCCGGGGCAGCCCACGACCGCGATGCCGTGCTCCTCTCCCAGGCGCGTCGCGCCTTCCAGCGTACCGTCCCCGCCGATGGCGACGAGCGCATCGACGCCGAACGCCTTGAGGTGCTCCGCAGCGCGCTCACGTCCCTCGGCCGTACGAAACGCCTTGCTACGCGCGCTCTTGAGGATCGTCCCGCCCTGCTGCAAGATGTTGGAGACAGACAGCCGGTCCATCTCCACAAAGTCGCCGTCGATCATGCCCGCGTAGCCACGCCGGATGCCCATGACCTCCAGGCCTTCGGCAAGGGCGCGGCGCACAGCGGCGCGGATGCACGCGTTCATGCCGGGGGCGTCACCGCCAGAGGTAAACACGCCGATGCGGGAAAGCTCCTTCACAGGGCTCGGGGACTAGAGAGTGAGGACGGGCGAGAGCGGTAGACTAGCGCCACCTCTGGCGGCAGAGGCGGAAGGCTTATCAAATACCTAAGCGACGCGTTCGCCACAGCTCCAGCGGCCTCTGGCGCCAGAGGCCCACGCGTCGGGAATGGAGCAGCAGCGGCAGGCGAGTTGACCATGCCGCCAGAGGCCTCTGGCGCTAGCCGCGCGGATCGCGGGGCCGCACGAGCACGATGCCCACCTGCGAGCGGATGCCCTGGACATAGCTCTGTAGGTCGTTCGAGATCTTGACCTGCTCCGACGAAAGCGAGGCGTGCATAAAGCCCGTGTGCTGCGCCGTCTTGTGGACGAAGCCCGTGTGCGTCACGTCCAGACCGCCGATGCTGGTCGCGGTCGCGATGATGTCGCCCGCCTGCATAAAGTCGTAGGCCTCGGCGATGCGGTTTTGCGGGATGTAGAACAGCTCGGTCCCAGCCAAGTCCGCCTCGCGGTCCACGATGCACGAGAACGCCTCGTCCGACTGCAAGTGCGGGTACGCGTCGCGGTTATTCGACATGAAGTTGATTCGTTTGTCGAACGTCTCGCCGCCAGAGGCCTGCGTGATGTTGGCGAGCACGCCGCGCGTCTGGTTGTCGCGGATCCAGTCCGAGAAGTAGTGGAGGCGCGAGCAGTAGGCGCCCATCTCGCCGCCGCGGTAACGCAGCTCGCGCACGCCGCGCGCGTAGCTCGCGTGGTCGGTCTGGCCGGTGGCGATGGCCTTGGCGAGCGAGAGCACGTTCTCGATGTAGAGCACGCAGTCGAAGGCGCGCAGCGTGACGACGAGCGTCTCCTCGCTCGGCTCGTCCAGCAGACCGCCCACATAGGGCTGGCCGATCATGGCCTCGCCCACTTTCTGCACCAACGCACCGTAGGGCAGCGCGGCCCAGTTCTCGGCCTCGGCGCGCGCCATCACGGTCGAGAACAGCGCCCGAGTCTCGGCGTCGAGCGCGACGAGCGTGTCTGCTGCGACGAGGTCCGCGTTGGTCGGCAGCGCGTTGGACGCGGGCGGCGCAGCGGCCTGCGCGATGGCAGCCTCTGGCGCGCGCGCCTCGGCGTCACCGGGATTGGAGCAGGCCGCGAGCGCGACGGAGAGCGCGAGCAGAAGTGTAGCGGGAACGGCAGGCATAGGTCTTCGGGAGGGAGCAGGTGGAGAACGCCAGAGGCGCGAGGCTGTTGCGAGGCGTAGCCTCTGGCGCCCACGGATCTGTGTCGGGGCAGGCACGGCTGAAAGGGGGCGCTAAGCGGTCTCGCCAGAGGCTACGCGCTGTGCCAGTCTGGCGGGCTGGATCAGCGCGGTGGCGAGACGGTCTTCGTACGCCTCGCGGGAAATCTCGATCACGCCCATCCGCGCGAGGTGATCGGTGTGCATCTGCACGTCCAGAAGCATAAAGCCTCTGGCGACGAGGTGCTCGACGAGATGTGCCAGCGCCACCTTGGAAGCGTCCGTTGCGTGGCTGAACATGCTCTCGCCGAAAAACGCCCCGCCGATGGCGACGCCGTACAAGCCGCCCGCGAGCGCGCCCGACTCGTCCCAGCACTCGACCGAGTGCGCGGCGCCCTGATGGTGCAACGAGGTGTAGGCCGCCTCCACCTCGGCCGAGATCCACGTCTGCTCGCGCCCCGGCGCGGGTGCGGCACAGGCCTCGATCACGCGCTCGAACGCCCGGTCTGTGGTGACGGAGTACGTGCCCCGGCGTAGCCTCTGGCGGAGCGAGCGCGAGGCGCGGAAGCCGTCGAGCGGCAAAATCGCGCGGGGGTCGGGCGCATACCAGTACACCGCGTCGTCCTCGTCGGGGTCGGCCATCGGGAAGTAGCCGATGCGGTAGGCGTGGAGCAGGATCTCGGGCGTGAGCATAGGCGTGGCCGCAAGGTGAGCGCGCGCCGCCAGAGGCGCAACCCCTCCTCTGTATCTTGCCGCATCCCCTCCCGCACACCATGTCTTCCTCTGCCTTCGGTCCCATCCAATCTCGCGTCGCCGGGGTCACCTTTACGATCGAGCACGATGGCACCACGCTGTTCGTCAACGGTGAGCCCAGCGATGCGACCGTCCAAAAACTGGGCGAGTACGCGTATCTCTACATGGAGAACGGCAAGCCGCAGCGCGTGTATCTGGAGTTTAACGACGACGGCTCGATTGTGGGCACCGCCGACAGCCACCGGCTGCCGGTGGAGATCAAAACCAGCACGGACCTTCTGCTGGAATCCTTCGGGATGGACGCCGAGGAAGGAGGTGCGGACCGCGAGATTCGCGCGCCGATGCCGGGCCTCGTGTTGCGGCTCCTCGTCGCCGCTGGCGACACCGTCGAGGCCGGGCAAAGCGTAGCGGTGTTGGAGGCGATGAAGATGGAGAACGAGCTCAAAGCGCCCGCTGCAGGCACCATCGCGGCGGTCCACACCGAAGAGGGCGCGGCGGTCGGGAAGAACGATCTGCTGATCGAACTCGGCGAGTAGCCTCTGGCGATACGCCTGAGCGCCTATGGCACGCCAGAGGCGTGGGCTACTCGGCCTCTGGCGAGGCCGGAGCCTCGGGTGCGCTCGCGACTGCGGTGTTGGCCTCTGGCGACGCCAGAGGCTCGGAGACCTCGGTCTCAGCAGCTCTCGGTCTCAGGGCTTTCGGTCATGCCCCACGTGCTGGCCGCGCGGTCTTTGGTCGCGATGAACAGCGCGATGCCCGCCGCAACGCTCGCATTGAGGCTTTCGGCCGGGCCGCGCATGGGAATCGCCGCGAGGCCGTCGCAGGCTTTGCGCGTGCTCGTGGCCAGCCCGCGCCCTTCGCTGCCGATGACCAGGACCGTCGCGCGGTCCCAGTCCCAGTCCCAAACCGTCGTCGCGCGGTCGTCGGCCTCTGGCGCGGCTTCCAACCCCACCACCCAGTAGCCGCGCTCCTTCATGGCGTTGAGCGCGCGCGCCATGTCTCGCGTGCGCGCCAGAGGCGCCTGCAGCGCAGTCCCTGCGCTGGCTTTGACGGCGGTCGCGGAAAGCGGTGCCATGCCTTTCTCCGTGACGACGATCACGTCGGCGCCCGCGGCGACGCCGCTGCGCAGGATGGCGCCGTAGTTGTGCGGGTCGCCCACGCCGTCGAGCGCGAGCACGAGCGGCTTGCGCTCGCGCACATCGTCGTTGGTGGGCGCGACCTGGCTGAGCAGATCGTCCACGTCGCGGTAGGCGATGGGCGCCACGAGCGCGACCACACCCTGGTGACCGGCGCCCTTGGCCGCGCGCTCCAGTGCCTGCTGCGGCACCATCTGCACGGGCACACCGGCGCCGCTGGCGGCCTTGCGGATTTTTTCCAGCGCGCCTTCGATGCGCCCGCCGCTGCCGCGCGCGAGCATGACCTTCTCGATGCGCGCCGGGTCGGCGTCGATGAGTTCGCGGACGGGGTTGCGCCCCGCAACGATGGTCGTGTCGGTCATGTCTCGGCGTTCGGTCGTGAGGTGGCAAGGTGCCCGCTGCGGGCGCCGGTGCCAAACGAAAAGCGCGCGCCTCTGGCGAGTTCTAAGTCTGAGTCCGCCTCTGGCGCCAGAGGCTATTGCGCGGCCAGCGCTTCGAGCCGCGCGACGAGATCACTCGCCCAGGTCTCGTGCTCGGGCTTCATCAGCACGCTGCGGAGGATGCGCGCGTGCGGGCGGTCGCGGGTGATCTCGGGCGGGAAAGCCTCGGCGTCCACGCGGTAGAGGCTCAGGTAGACAGCCTCTGGCGACGCTCATCGCGCGGTCGAAGAGAGCGCCAGAGGCGGCGTCGATTTGGGACAGCGAGGCGCCCGTCGGGTAGTAGCCCACGATATCGAGCTCGGGCTCGCGCCAGAGGCGGAAGTCAGGTGAGGCGTCGATGCCTCTGGCGAAGGCACGGGCGGCGCGGAGCGTTGCGGCGAGGATGGGCCCCAGGCCGTCATGTGCCGCCAGAGGCAGCGCACGGAGGGTGAGCCAGAGCGCAGCCGCGGCGGCGCCCGGGCGGCTGCATTCCAGGCTGATCTCGCCCAGGTGCAGCGCGTCGGACGTGAAGTAGGTGTACGGCGAGTCGTGTCTGTAGAAGCGCCCGACCGAGGGGTCGCGGAAGAGGACCGCGCCACATCCGTACGGCTGCAAGCCGTGCTTGTGCGGGTCCACGACGACCGAGTCGGCGCCCGAGATCGCGAGGAAGTCGTCACCCGGGAAACCCGCGAGGCCTCTGGCGCTAGAGGCCTCTGGCGACGATTCACCGTCTCCCCCGTTCGCCCCTCCTCTCTCTCCGCCAGAGGCCAGCAGCCGGAAGAAGCCGCCATACGCCGCGTCGATGTGTACGCGCACGCCGTGGCGGCGGCAGAGTGCGATACCCTCGCGAATGGGATCGACCACGCCCAGGCCGGTCGTACCGGCCGTCAGCACGACGGCGCTGACGGCGCCCCCCGCCAGAGGCTGCTCTAGCGCGCCCACGTCGATGCGTCCTCTGGCGTCCGCGGCGACCGTCACCACATCCAGGCCCAGCACGTGCGCCATGCGGGCGTGCGTGTAATGCGCGTCCTCGCCGACGGCGATGGCTTGCGGCGTGCCGTTCTCGCGAGCCAGTTCGCGGATGACGAACAGCGCTTCGAGGTTGGCGACCGTCCCGCCGCCGGTGAGGTGGCCCAGATGCTCAGCCGGGAAGCCAAACATCGCGGCGAGATCTGCCACGACCTCTTTTTCCATCTTGCCCGTCGCCGGGCCGCCGTCGAGCGCGTGGTTGTTGGGGTTGAGCCGCATCGCCGCGGCGTAGGCTGCCCACGCGACCGGGTGCGGAGGCTTGAGCATCTGCCCAGCGTAGCGCGGGTGGAAAAACGGATAGATGCCGTCCTCCTCACCATCGGTCGGCGCGGTGAGGCGCGCGGTGAACTCGGCCACGGCGTCGTCCAGCCTCTGGCGCGGAACGGCCAGCGATGGATGCACCTCAAACGGACCGTGCTCGGCTTGCCACGCGTCGAGCGGGTTCAGGATCTGCGCGAGCAGCGCGCGCGGATCTACAGGTTCGCTCATGCCGCGCCAGAGGCTGGGGCCGCAGCGCCAGAGGCAGGGGAAGGCCGCGCCAGAGGCGGCTTTGGCGCCCGGCGTGTCAGCCTCTGGCGGGAACGTGATGCGGCGCGAGAGCAGCGCCACACCGATCACGCCCAGCGTGACGAGCCCGACTGAGATCCACTGCGACTGCGAGAGGCCCAGCGCCCAGACCTTGTTGGTGCGCATGAACTCGATCAGGAAGCGCTCGGCGCCGGTAAAGATGAGGTAGATCGAGAACAGCCAGCCCGCCTTGAACGGGTGCTTGCGCATGGCCCAGAGAATCCCGCCGAGCACGAACGCCGCGACGGTTTCGTAGAGCATCGTCGGGTACACGCCGACCGCGCCCGGGATGTCACACGCAATCTCTCGCGCCTGAAGATTGAACGTCACGGGATCGCTGATACCGCCACCGAAGACGTAGGCGCGGGGGAACGTCTCAGTCCAGAGGAAGCCAGGCATCCAGCCGGGCTTATCCGCGAGACTGGAGCACAGGCCCCAGTCGCCGTCGCCCGAGAGGTAGCACCCGATTCGGCCGATGCCGTAGGCCACCATGAGGCCCGGCGAGGCGGCATCCGAGAGGCGCGGCAGGTCGATCTTCTTGCGCCGCGCGAACCACCAGACCGCGAGCGTCGCCATGATGAGGCCGCCGTAGAAGGTGAGCCCCGCGCCGGAGAAGAGCACTCGCACCGGGTTCTGCACGAACTCGTCCCAGAAGTCGAAGATGTTGAACAGCTTCGAGCCCGCGATGCCCGCCACTACGCCAATGCCCATCAGCGTCCACACGTAGAACGACGGGCTCGTCGGGCCGGTCTTCTCGCGCCCCTTGGCGTCTTTGTACGTCGCGCGGACCGGTGCAATGAGGCCGCGGTTGTACAGCCGGTCCAGTTCCTCCTTCGTCAGCCACGCGGCGACGAGGAACGCTGTCGCGACCATCAGCCCGAACGAGTTCAGGTTGAACGGGAACGGCCACGGGATTCCGAAAAAGTCCGGAAGCAGATCGGAGACGAACGGATACATGGTCTGGGCGCTGGGGGCGGCAAGATCGCACGCTGTCCCCTCCAACGGCGAGCGGGCCTCGGCTCACGCCTCGCGCGGCACGGGTCTTCACGCCAGAGGCCTCTGGCGAGGGCCGTCTTGCGCGGCGCATCGCGGGCAGAAGTGGAGCGGCGGACGCTAGCCGCCAGAGGCTACCTCCTCGGCTTCTCGAAGACGAGGATGTGCTGCTGCGGGAGCACGTCGCGGTTTTCCACGAAGCGCCAGCCGTTGGCCTCGACTTCCTTGACGGCCTGCGCCTCAGTCATCGTGTGGAGGCGCTTGATGGGAATCGTCGGGTCCTCGCCGCGGTACTCCACGAGCACGAGTTGTCCGCCTGGCCGCGTGCCGCGGAGAATCCCCGCCAGCATTTCGCGCGGGTGCGAGAACTCGTGGTAGGCGTCCACGACCAGCGTGAGATCGACCGACTCGGGCTCTAGGCCGGGGTCCGAGACTGTGCCCATGACCGTTTCGACGTTGGTCGCGTTTTCGACCTCGGCGCGGCCCGCAACGATCTGCAGCATCTCGCGCTGAATGTCGACCGCGATCACTTTGCCCGTCGGCACCAGCGGCGCGAGACGAAAGGTGAAATAGCCTGTGCCCGCGCCCAGGTCTGCCACGACAGCGTCGGGTGCCAAGCCGAGCGCATCGACGAGAAGATCTGGGCGCTCCTGGCGCGCGCGGTCGGCGCGCTCTAGCCACGCCGCGCCGCGGTGGCCCATGACGAGCGAGATCTCACGGCCCATGTAGAACCGTCCGGTGCCATCTCGCGAGGCTTCGCCCTCCTCGTAGAACACGCCATCGCGGGCGGTGCTCTGAGAGCCTCTGGCGAGCGGCGATGTCTGAGTGGTTTCGGCGGGCGCCAGAGGCTTAGGCTCCGGCGAGTTCTGCGCCGAGCAGCCCAGCGCAGCGCCCGCGACCGCAAAGGCGGCGGCGAGCGCGAGGCGGGTCGTCATGGATGTGCGAGGGGTGTGCACGGTCGAGACGCGGCGGGCCGCGGGGAAGTCACACCTGCAACGTACGGACAGGCCCCGGGGTGCCCAACGGCCTCTGGCGCGGGAGTGCTCACCAAAGGCCGTCGGGCTGCTCTGAGAACGCTTGGCGAGGCGCATCTGCCATGTGATGGTATGCTTTCGGTCTCGCCAGAGGCCTCTGGCGCTAGGCGTTCGGCCGCGCCATGGGCACGGGGCGCTCGATGGACTGCGGGAACGGCAGTCCGCCGGTTCCATCCGGCACGGCGTAGGGCTCGCGAAGCTCGACGGGCTCCGGTGGGTTGTTCTTGCGCTTGGAGCGGATGTTCAAGAACTCGACGATGAGCGAAAACGCCATCGCGGTGTAGATGTAGCCCTTCGAGACGTGCTGATCCAGGCCTTCCGCCACGAGCGTAACGCCGATGAGGATCAGGAACGCGAGCGCGAGCATTTTCACCGTCGGGTGCTTGTGCACGAAGTTGGAAATGGGCGTCGCGAAGATCATCATCGCGCCGACCGCGATGACGACCGCGATAATCATCACCATGATCTCGTCTGCCATGCCGACGGCTGTGATGACGGAGTCGAGCGAGAACACGAGGTCCAGAATTGCGATCTGAACCAGCACGCTCGCAAACGAGACCACCTGTTTCTTCTCCTGCGACGAGTGACCATCGCCTTCCAGCTTGTTGTGGATCTCGTGGGTGCTCTTGCCGATCAGGAAGAAGCCGCCGAGCAGCAAGATCAGGTCGCGACCTGTAATCGCGCCCGGTGAGCCCTCAGGCGGCACGCCGCCATGCCCCGCGCCTCTGGCGCCCTCGCCAAAGCCGATGAGCGTGTCCAAAAAGGGAAGCTCGAAGAGGGTGCTCGTAAGACCCATGACCCAGGAGAGCGAGAGCAGCAGCAAGATGCGCATGCCCATCGCGAGGCCCAGGCCGATTGTCCGCCCGCGTGCTTGCTGCTCCTCTGGCAACTTGCCGGTCAGGATCGAGATAAAGATGATGTTGTCGATCCCGAGGACGACTTCGAGCAGCGTGAGCGTGCCGAGGGCCACCCATGCGTTGGGGTCGGCGATCCAGTCAAACATGCGAGGGGCGGTGGAGAGAGGAGCCGGAATCTAGCCCGCGAGGCCTTGCAGACTGCGCCCGAGGCCCGCAGGCTTGCATTCAGGGGGATCCCCTGAGGCAGATGCGCCGCGCTTTCGCCTCTGGCGCCAGAGGCACGGGCGATCTTGCGTGCTCACCCACGCCCATGCCGTGCTCGTCTCTGCCCTGCTGGCGGCCCTCGCCGTCGCCTACGCCGTGTTCGTCGGCGGGTGTGCGTGGCGCATTCGGAGGGATTGTGGCGACGACTCTGATGAGGCCTCTGGCGCTGGCGAGCACCGCGGGGCGCCAGAGGCGCAGGACGACGTGCCACACGTCGCCGTTTTGGTCGCCGCGCGCGACGAGGAGGCCGTGATCGCGAGGTGCCTGCAGGCACTTCTCGCGCAGGACTACCCCGCCGACCGCCTCCAGATCGTCGTTGCCGACGACCACTCAGGCGACCGCACGGCCGAGATTGTGCGCCGCGCTGCGGATCGCGACGCTCGGGCGCCAGAGGCCTCTGGCGGCGCGCGCGTGCGGCTCGTTTCCGTGCCCGGCTCCACCGGCCCGCTCGTCGGCAAGCCCCTCGCGATCCACGCGGCCGTCCAGGCCACGACTGCTCCCGTTTTGCTCGTCACCGACGCCGACTGCGCTCCGCCTCCGACGTGGGTGCGCGGCCTCGTCGCCTCGCTGGGCCCCGACGTAGGGCTCACGGGTGGCCTCACGCTTATGGAGGCAGAGACGCCATTCGGCCACGCGCAGTCGTTGGACTGGAGCTACCTCCTCGGCGTCGCAAGCGCGCTCACCGAGGCGGGATTTCCCGCGACGGCGATGGGCAACAACCTCGCGTTCCGGCGCGAGGCGTACGAGTCCGTCGGCGGCTATCCCGGCCTTCCGTTCTCCGTCACCGAGGACTTCGCGCTGTTCAAGGCCATCGCAGACGGCAGCCTCTGGCGCGTGCGCTTTCCGCTCCGCGCGAGCACACTCGTGCGCACGCTGCCCGCCCGCTCTTTGGCGCACGCCTACCGCCAGAGGCGGCGCTGGGCACGAGGCGGGATGCGCGCCGGTCCTACGCTCTGGGCAGCATATGTACTCGCGCATCTCGCGCACCTGCTGCCGCTCGCGGGTTTGCTTCTGGCGCCACAGGCCGCGCTCGTGACGCTCGCCGTCAAGCTCGGAGCGGATGCTGCACTTGTGTCCTCGGTACGTAAGCGGGTGGGTGCAGAGAAGCTCCGCCCTCTCCCGTTCGCTCTCTTCGAAGGGTTTCTGTTTCTGTACATGACCACTCTGCCTCTGGCGCTGCTTCTCGCACCGAGGATTCGCTGGAAAGGGCGGGTGCACTAGTCGCGCCCGCAAGCGACTAAGCTTCCAACGTATAGGACACACCGTTTCTGCATTCCCCTTGTGAAGGCGCGGAGCCCTAGCGAATGCGTCACCGGTTTCTTATAAGCGCTTAGAGCACTGTGGCGGATGAGCTTCGCTAGGGCGCGCCCGGCAACGCAGACAGGCCGGCTAGGCACGATCTGACTCTGGACTGCTCTACCCGCATCCTATTCCGAAACAGGGTCGTAGCTTACTGGACAACGGCCCGTCACAGGGCACTTGATATTGACCTCCCTTCTTGATCCATGCCCCGCGCGAAAGGCGTTATCCGGATCGACTCCGACTCCACACATGGCTGGCAGGTCCGGGTCTACCGGCACGGCAAGACCTACTCCAAGCTGTTCTCAGACCGCAAGCACAGCGGGCGCGACGAGTCGTTCGATGCCGCTGTGGCATACCGCGAGGAACTCGAAGCCGAAGTCGCAGCGTTGCCCGAGGCAGCACCGCGGCGGCGACTCATTCGCCACAACAAGAACAACTCGACGGGCGTCGTCGGCATCTCGCGCACGTACAAGCGCGACCGCCGCGGCATTAAGCACGAGGTGTACGCCGTCTCGTGGAATCCTGAGCCCGGCACCGCCAGAGGCACATCGTTCTCCATCAAGCGCTACGGCGAAGACACGGCGTTCCGGCTCGCGTGCGAGCTGCGTTGGAACAAGATGAAAGAGATCTACGGCGAGCGCTACGACGTGCCGAGCTACCTCGATCTCTACCGCCAGAAGGCGAGCGTCGACGCGAAGCAGAAGGAACGAGCATAGACAGCCTCTGGCGTCCACGCTGGGCGCCGCCTGGCACGCCAGAGGCTGCGCGCGTGCCACCCTGCCAGACACGTACACAAACGCCCCGCCCGGTAAACCGAGCGAGGCGTTTGCTACGACAGTGAACGTCGGGAGGCTTAGCGGTTGTCCGCGCTGCGCCCCTGGTTCTCGGCCTGAGCCTCTGGCGGAGGCTCGCCTGTTCCTGCGGCGGCGCCCTGCTCCGAATCGCCGTGCGCGGCGTCCGGTCCGGGTGCGACCTGCGGGTTGCCGGTCGCGTCCGGGTTGGCAGAATCCGAAGCGACGGCTTCCGCCTCCTGCTGCTCAAGAGCCTCAGGTGCGGGGGTGGCGTCTGCCGAAGCCTCTGGCGAGGTCTCGGGAGCGTCGGGCGTCTCGGTCTCGCCAGAGGCGGCCTCTGGTGTCTCCGTTGCGGGAGTAGCAGCGGCCGCGACGGCAGAGTCACCAGAACTACGGCGGGACGAACGGCGCGTCTTGCGCTTCGTGCCTCCGGTGCCTTCGGGCTTGACGTTGTTGAAGTCCACGAGTTCGATAACCGCCATCTCGGCAGCATCGCCGCCTCGCTGACCCAGCTTAACGATCCGCGTGTAGCCGCCGGGGCGACCGTCGACCGCCTCAGCGATCTCGCCGAAGAGGGTCTTTACAGCTTCCTTGTCCTGCAGCTTGCGAAACGCCTGACGACGGCTCGCGGTGGAGCTGTCCTGGGCGCGGTGGATGATGGGCTCCACGAACGGGCGGAGGGCCTTCGCTTTCGCGAGGGTGGTCTCGATCCGCTTGTGGGTGATGAGCGCGGTGGAGAGCGACTGAAGTGTCGCTTTCCGGTGGGACGCATTCCGCCCAATCCGCTTTTTCTTGTTTCCGTGTCGCATATCAGTGTCTGGTTGTCGGTTTTCGGTCGTCGGCCTCTGGCGGCAGCGCCAGAGGCCAAGAACCAACAACCGCTAGGCGGGCTGTTCGGCGTAACGCCCGACCTCCATGCCGAAGCGGAGGCCGCGCTCATCGAGGACCTGCACGAGCTCTTGCAAGCTCTTGCGTCCGAAGTTGCGGAACTTGAGCATCTCGCTCTCCTCCCGGCCGACGAGGTCGCCGATGGTCTTGATGGAAGCGGCACGCAGGCAGTTCTGCGCGCGGACGGAGAGGTCGAGATCGTCGACGGACTGGTGGAGGATGGCGCGAACGCGCTGCACCTCAGCATCCACTTCTGTCGTCTCCTCGGTCTCCTCGGGAGCTGTATCGACCTCGACGAAGAGGCCGATGTGATCCCGCAAGATCGCAGCCGCTTCTGTGAGGGCGTCCTCTGGCGTGATAGAGCCGTCGGTGTTGATCTCCATCGTCAGCCGCTCGAAATCCAGGTTGTCGCCGACGCGGGTAGGCGTCACGTCGTACTTGACGTTGAGGATGGGCGTGAAGATGGAATCCACCGCGACAACGCCGATGGGGTCGTCGGCGCGCTTGTTCTCCTCGGCGGGGATGTAGCCGCGGCCCTGTCCGATCCGAAGATCGACCCGGACTTCAGCGTCCTCTGCGAGGTGCGCGATGTGGTGGTCCGGGTTGAGGATGTCGAAGTCCGCCGTAGCGTCTGCGATGTCCTTCGCCGTCCACGTGCCGGGGCCTTCGAGAAGGATCGAGATGGTGCCCTCGTCCTCTTCGTGCGCGCGCAAGCGCACGCCCTTGAGGTTGAGTATCACGTCAGAGATGTCCTCGGTCATGCCGGGGACGGTCGAAAACTCGTGCTGAACGCCGTCGAGCTTGAGCGCCGTGATGGCGGTGCCACCGAGGCTGGAGAGGAGCACGCGGCGGAACGCGTTGCCGATCGTGAGACCGAAGCCGCGTTCGAGCGGCTGGACGACAAACCGCCCGTACGTGTCGCTCATTTCCTCGACCTGGACGCCGTCGGGCATCTGGAGCTGGATCGTAACCATGCTTGTAGGTAGGGGGTGTTGTGTGTGAGAGCGAGCCGCCAGAGGCTCGTGGGGCGCGAAGCCCGAGAGCGCACGCCTCTGGCGCCAGAGGCGCGAGGGGCGTGGCTGCGTGAGGCAGCCGCTGGCGGCGGCGGTTTACTTGGAGTAGAGCTCGACGATGAGCTGCTCCCGGATGTTTTCCGGGATGTCCTCGCGCTCCGGGTAGTCCAGGAACTTGCCGACGAGGCGGTTCCGGTCGACTTCCAGGAAGGGGAACGTCCGGCGGTTGCGCTCGGCCGATTCCTTGACCATCTCCAGGTTCTTGGACTTGGGACGGACCTCGACGATGTCGCCGGGGCGGAGCAGGTGGCTCGGGATACCGGAGATGCGGTCGTTGACCATCACGTGCCCGTGGGCGACGAGCTGGCGAGCCTGACGGCGCGTGCGTGCAAAGCCGAGGCGGAAGACGACGTTGTCCAGGCGCGACTCGAGGAACTTCAGCAGGTTCTCTCCGGTGACGCCCTTCTTGCGGGCGGCTTTCTCAAAGAGGTTGCGGAATTGCTTCTCGAGCAGGCCGTAGGTGTACTTCACCTTCTGCTTCTCAGCGAGCTGCACGGAGTACTCAGACTCCTTGCGGCGGCGTGCGTTGCCGTGCTGGCCAGGACGGTAGGGTTTGCGCTCCAGCGCCTTGGAAGGGCCGAAGATGGGCTCGCCGAATCGACGGGCGAGCTTCTGTTTGGGTCCGCGATAACGGGCCATGAGCTATGGGGGGCTTCGTTGGAAAAAAACGTTGCGACTGCCCAGCGGGGAGCCTCGCAGGAGCCTCTGGCGTGCGCCGCGCCAGAGGCGGGCGTTTGCCGTAGTCTCCGCTCCCGACCGGCCTCTGGCGGCGCGGCGTGAACCGCGCCAGAGGCAAGTCAGCAATCGCGGCCGGGCTTTTAGAGCCTTCGCGCTACGCGCTCGGCGGGATGAGGCAAGCGGAATGAGAAAAGAGGGAATGCCCCTTAACCCTATCCCCTTGCCTCTTCCCACTCAAACGCGGCGGCGCTTGGGCGGCCGGCAGCCGTTGTGTGCGAGAGGAGTGGTGTCGCGGATGGAGAGGACCTCCAGTCCGGCGTTGGCGAGTGCGCGAACGGCGCCCTCGCGGCCCGAACCCGGGCCTTTGACGAACACGTCGACGCGGCGCAGGCCGAGATCGTGTGCTTCCTTGGCTGCCTCAGCCGCCGCTACCTGGGCAGCGTACGGCGTGTTCTTCCGCGAACCGCGGAAGCCCATCTTGCCTGCCGAACTCCACGAGATCGTGTTGCCGTAGGCGTCGGTGATGGTGATGAGGACGTTGTTGAACGTCGCCTTGACGTAGCACGAGCCGTTGGACTCGACCTGTACGTTCTTCTTGCGGGCGTTGCGCCCGCCGCGGGCGGGCTTTTGCTGCTTGGCCATGTGTAGATGTTGGAGTCCGGTGCGGGCGCGTCAGGGGTGGTCACGCCAGAGGCCTCTGGCGAGGCCGTGCGTGGCGGAGTGCCTGCGTGCGTCCGCTCCCGTTGCCTCTGGCCAGGGCCAAAGCCCCGCAGCCAGCGGCGGAAAAGCGGTAGTAAATGCGAGCCTCTGGCGCCAGAGGCGCCGGGCCCGCAGCCGGTCTATTTGCGCGGTGCCTTCTTCTTGCCCGCGACGGTGCGCTTGCGGCCCTTGCGGGTGCGCGCGTTCGTCTTGGTGCGCTGCCCGCGAACGGGGAGGCCCTTGCGGTGACGGAGACCGCGGTAGCAACCGATGTCCATCAGTCGCTTGATGTTAAGCTGGACGTCGGTACGAAGAGCACCTTCGACAACGTAGTTGTCCTCAACGATCGCGCGGACTTTGCGCGAGTCGTCTTCGGTCCAGGTATCTGGGTGAGCGTTGGGGTCCAGGCCGACAGCTTCCAGGATTTCCTGGGAGCGGCTCAGCCCGACGCCGAAGATGTCGGTCAGCGCGATCAGGCCGCGCTTGTTGCCCGGCACGTCGACTCCTGCGATGCGTGGCATATGCTTGTTCTGTGTACGATGAATCGGAATCTGCCGCCAGAGGCTTCCGGCGGTGAACTCCTGGATCAACCCTGGCGCTGCTTGTGCTTCGGGTTCTTCTTGTTGATGACGTAGATGCGGCCTTTACGGCGCACAATCTTGTCGTCGGCTGAGCGCTTCTTGACGCTGGCGCGGACCTTCATGGTGGTACGTGGTTCGGGCCTCTGGCGAGACGAGCAGTGCTCGGCGCGAGAGGCTTGATAGTGCTACTTGTAGCGGTAAACGATGCGACCCTTTGTGAGGTCGTACGGCGAGAGCTCCACGGTTACACGGTCACCGGGGAGAATCCGGATGTAGAACTTCCGCATCTTGCCCGAGAGGAGACCAAGGATCTCGTGTCCGTTTTCGAGTTCGACTCGGAACTGGGCGTTGGGAAGGGCTTCGGTAACTTTTCCGTCTTGACGAATCGCGGGCTGCTTGGCCATACGGTATCGGGGGGGTGTGCGTGGTTATGCGAGAGCAGGGTGCGCGTCGCCAGAGGCGGGCGCAGAAGACAGGGCCTTGGCGGTGAGAGCTGCTTCGATGGCGTCGTACGACGAGATGAGTTCCGCCGAGCCCTTGGTAACGAGAATCATGTGCTCATAGTGTGCACTCGGAAGCCCGTCGGCTGTACGGATAGTCCATCCGTCGTCATCAACAGTGACCTCGTCGGTGCCCATGTTGATCATGGGCTCGATACACATGGTCATGCCGCGCTTGAGCTTCTTGCCCCAGCCGCGGCGCCCCGTGTTCGGTACGCTCGGCGGCTCGTGGAGACGCTGACCGATGCCGTGACCGACAAGGGCCGTCACCACACCATAGCCGCGGCTCTCCGTGTACGTCTGGACCGCGTGGCCGATGTCACCGACGCGGTTGCCCGCGACGGCCTTGGCTATGCCGTCGTAGAGCGACTGTTTCGTTGCGTCGAGCAGAGCGCGCTTCTCCTCCGAGATCTCGCCGACAGCAAAGCTGTACGCGAAATCGCCGAAGTAGCCGTCTAGCTCGACGCCACAGTCTACAGAGATGATGTCGCCCTCTTGCAGAACGACATCCTCGCTAGGGATGCCGTGGACGACCACATCGTTGACAGACATGCAGAGAGACCCTGGGAAGGGCATCTCGTCCGGGTCGAACTGGTAGCCCTTAAATGCCGGGCGAGCGCCCGCGTCGCGGATGATCTGCTCGGCGGCCAAGTCGATCTCAAGCGTGTTCGCACCCGGCTCGATTCGCGTTGCGGAATCGGCCAGCACTCGTTCGACGAGACGCGCGGCGTGGCGAAGCATCGCCACGTCGCGGTCATCCTTTAGAACAATCTTGCCCGATGCCATCGTGTACCTAGCGGCGTCGGCTGCGCACGCGACCGGTCTTCATGAACCCATCGTAGTGGCGCATCAGCAGGTGACTCTCGATTTGCTGCAACGTGTCCAGCGTGACGCCGACCAGGATGAGCAGGCTCGTGCCGCCGAAGAACTGCGCGAAGCCGGGGAGCACACCGAAGTAGGCGGCAAAGGCTGGCAGGATGGCAACAAAGCCGATGAACAGGGAGCCTGGGAAGGTGATGCGAGTCAGGATCGTGTCGATGAACTCGCTGGTCTGACGGCCGGGACGGACACCTGGAATGAAGCCACCCTGGCGGCGCATCGTGTCTGCCATCTCCTGTGGGTTCACCGCGATGGCGGTGTAGAAGTAGGTAAAGAAGACACAGATGAAGAAGAAGATCAGCGAGTACCAGAACCCAAAGATGTTGGTGGTCGCCGTGGCCACTCCTTGCCAAAAATCGCTGTTCGGGAAGAAGGAAGCGAACGTGCTCGGGATGAACATGATCGACTGCGCAAAGATGATCGGCATGACGCCAGCGGCGTTCACGCGGAGCGGTAGGTACTGCGTCGTACCTCCGAACACCTTCCGGCCAACCACGCGCTTGGCGTACTGGACAGGAATGCGCCGTGTGCCCTGCGTCACGAGGACCACGAACATCGTCACGAGGAACAGCGCGCCGATCTCGATCAGGAAGACGAAGAGGTTCGCCTTGCCGGTGATCTCGTTAAAGAGCGAGGCCGGAAGGAAGGCGATGATGCCGATCATGATGATCAGCGAGATGCCGTTGCCGATGCCCTTCTCGGTGATGCGCTCACCGAGCCACATCACGAAGACCGTACCCGCCGTGAGCGAAATCACGGCAGAGGCGAAGAACAACCAGTCGGGAACAACGATAGCGGCGCCAGAGGTCGCTTTCAGGTTGATCGCGTAGCCGATGGACTGGAAGCCGGTGATGATCACCGTAGCGTACCGCGTCCACTGCGTGATCTTGCGCCTGCCTTCGTCGCCTTCGCGCTGCAGCTTCTGGATCGCCGGCATGACCGCTCCCAGAAGCTGGAAGATGATGCTCGCGGTGATGTAGGGCATGATGCCCAGCGCGAACACGCCCGCCCGGAAGAAGGCGCCGCCGACGAACAGGTTGAATAGCCCGAAGAGGCCGCCCTGGTCGTTCTGTGCGTTGATCTCCTCCAGGATTCCAGCGTCGATGCCGGGGAGGGTGATGTAAGAGCCCAGGCGGTACACGATGAGAATCCCCAACGTGAAAATGATCCTCTGGCGGAGCTCGTGGATCCGCCAGATGTTCCGCAGGCTTTCGGCAACCGATGGCATAGTGCTACTGTGCGTGCTCGTGCAACGGCCCGCCAGAGGCGGGCCGAGCGATTAGTCGACGATGGTGACCGAGCCGCCAGCGGCTTCGATCTTCTCGCGAGCGGAGGCGGAGAAGGCGTGGGCATGAACGTCCAGCTTGACGTTGATGTCGCCGCCGCCGAGGATCTTGACACGGCCGTTCTTGCCGCCGATGCCCATGGCCTTGAGGCTCGCGGGGTTCACCGTTGCGCCAGAGGCGATCGCGCCAGAGTCGACGAGTGCGCCGAGACGGTCCACGTTGAGCGCGTCGTAGGCGACTCGGAAGCGGTTCTTGAACCCGAACTTCGGGACGCGGCGCTGAAGCGGCATCTGGCCGCCTTCGAACCATGCCGGAATGCTGGCGCCGGAGCGAGCCTTCTGGCCATTGTGGCCCTTGCCTGCCGTACCGCCGTTGCCGGAGCCTTCTCCGCGGCCGATGCGCTTCTTGGTTTTCGTCGAGCCCTTGGCGGGCGTGAGCTTGCTGAGATCCATCGTAAAAAGAGGTGGCTAGAGTCGCCCGCTCCTCGCGTGCCTCTGGCGGGGTGCCGGGCCGGGAGCGGACTCGCTGGTCGGCGTGCGCAAGGCACGACGGGCGCAGAAGATAGAGCCCTCTTTGTGTGGCCTCTGGCGCGAGGCAGAGCGTTTTACGTGAAGCAACCGACCTTCAGGGACACAAATGGATTCGCGATGGAGGAAGGATGCGAGCCTACTGCCGCGCCCTTGAGCGTGCTCGGTCTCGCCAGAGGCACTTGCGACGAAGACCATTTAAAGCTGTACGCGCCGAGTGCTTTCTACAGCCAAACGCGGCACCTCCTCATCGCGAGGCACCCTTAAACAAAGCGGCCTCTGGCGCCGGAACGCCAGAGGCCTCAGTCTATCGGGACGGTCGCCAGAGGCTACGCCTCTTCGGTCGTCACCAGGTGGTTGACCACGCGGACCATGCCTTTGAGTTGAGGCGTGACCTCGTGCTCTACGGTTTGGTTCATCTTGCGGATGCCCAGCGCAACGAGGGTGCGCTTCTGCTTGGTGGAGCGATTGATGGCACTGCGCACCTGGGTAATCTTAAGCTTCGACATAGGAATGTTTGGCTGGATGGATCGAGCGAGCCTCTGGCGCCGCGGGCCGAAACCCACGCCAGAGGCAGAAACGCTCTAGCCTTCGAAGACGCGCTTGATGGAGATGCCGCGGCGAGCAGCCACCTCGGCAGGGTCTTGGACCTGCGCGAGAGCGTCCATCGTGGCCGCGACGACGTTGTGCGGGTTGGATGAGCCTTGGCTCTTGGAGAGCACGTTGCGGATGCCCGCACACTCTAGAACCGCACGCACGCCGCCACCCGCAATCACGCCGGTACCGTCGGATGCGGGCTTGAGGAGAACGACACCAGCATCCTGGCGGCCGCGGACGGCGTGAGGGATGGTGCCCTTGCTCGTCACAGGGACCGAGATCATGTTCTTCTTCGCGGCCTCGGTGCCCTTGGAGATCGCGTCTGCGACCTCGTTGGCTTTCCCCAATCCCGAGCCCACCTTGCCATTGCCGTCACCGACGACAACGACGGCGTTGAACGAGAAGCGACGGCCGCCCTTGACGACTTTGCTCACGCGGTTGATTTCGACGAGGCGTTCGATCAGGTTGGACTGATTGGAATCGTCTCGGCGGTTGTTACGACGGCGATCATCTCCCCGTCCTTGCTGCTGTGCCATGGTAGTGTTCGGAGGGGTTAGAAGCGGAGACCGCCTTTGCGGGCTCCTTCGGCGAGGGCTTTGACGCGGCCGTGATATCGGTAACCACCGCGGTCAAAAACGGCGACCTCAAGGCCTGCCGCCTTGGCACGCTCAGCCAGGGTCTCCCCAACGGCTGTGCTCGCCTCGACGCCCTTAGCGGTGATGTCAGCTTCGCGGCTCGATGCCGCAGCGAGAGTCTCCCCTGCTGCATCGTCGATGAGCTGCGCGTAGATGTACTTATTGGAGCGAAAAACCGCGAGACGCGGGCGCTCAGCCGTTCCGGCCACTTTGGCGCGGATGCGGCGGCGAATGCGCGCGCGGTTGCGCGCCTTGAGAGAAGTCTTAGCCATCGGAGTGTGCGTGTGGGCCTAGCGATTGCCGACCGCGAGGCCACGCGAAAGAGGAATGCATGCGCCAGAGGTCGCAGTCGAAACTGCAGGGCCTCTGGCGCCAGAGGCTAGCGCGCGGCGGTCTTGCCAGCCTTACGGCGTACGTACTCGTCGACGTAGCGGATACCTTTGCCCTTGTAGGGCTCCGGCGGACGGAGAGCACGGATCTTAGCGGCCACCTGGCCCACGAGCTGCTTGTCGATGCCAGCAATTTTGATCCGAGGATTCTGGCCACGAATGGTCTCAGCCTGGATGTCGATGCCCTCTGGCGGGACGAAGTAGATGGGATGCGAGAAGCCGAGCGCGAGCTCGAGCACGTCGAGGCCGGCCATCTTGGTCGCGTCAGCGCGGTACCCCACGCCGATTACCTCCAGTTCTTTTCCATATCCCTCACTTACGCCCTCCACCATGTTGGCGACGAGCGAGCGGGTCAGGCCGTGGAACGAGCGGTGACGCTTCTGGTCGGTTGGGCGTTCGACGATGATTTCATCGCCTTCCACCTTGACCGTCATGTCTGGGTCTGCCTGGAAGGTTAGTTCACCTTTGGCTCCCTTGACTGTGATGGTGTTGTTCTTGGCGACGTCTACCGTCACCCCACCCGGGATCGAGACCGGGAGTTTGCCGATTCGAGACATTGGTTTAGGGGGTTCGGTTTACTGGACGGTCGCGAGAACCTCACCACCGATACCGGCGCGGCGAGCTTCCTTGTCGGTCATCACGCCTCGGCTCGTCGAGACGATGGCGATACCAAGTCCGTTGAGCACGCGTGGCAGGTTGTCGGCACCGACGTAACGGCGCAGACCTGGCTTGGAGATGCGGGTGATCTTCTGAATGACAGGCTTGCCACCGCGGAGGTACTTCAAGTAGACCCGAATCAGGCCCTGCTTGGTGTCCTCGACGTTGACAAAGTCCTGGACGAATCCTTTGTCCTTCAGGATCTGCGTGATCGCTCGCTTGAGGTTGCTCGCGGGCACGTCGACGTGCGGGTGGCGGGCCTTCTGCGCGTTGCGAATACGCGTGAGGTAATCCGATACGGGGTCGGTTACTGCGCTCATAGTTCTTCGGTCAGTTCGGACGCCAGAGGCGCCGCTTGACCGCTAGATGAATGGAATGGGTGAGCCGCTGGCAGGAGGCGTGAGGCCTCTGGCGCCAGAGGCCGTCTACCAGCTCGCCTTACGGACGCCTGGAATCTTACCGTCGTGAGCCATCTCACGGAAAACGATTCGGCATACGCCGAACTTCCGGAGGAAGCCGCGAGGACGGCCTGTGAGGGCACAGCGGTTGTGGAGCCGGACAGCAGCGGAGTCGCGAGGGAGCCTCTGAAGGCCTTCGTAGTCACCTGCAGCTTTCAGCTCGGCACGCTTGGTGGCGTACTTCGCGACGAGCTTGCGGCGCTTCTTCTCACGGGCGATTGCACTTTTCTTGGCCATTGTATTGGGGGTGCTTAGGCGGTCTGCTCTTCCTCGCGACGCACGAACGGCATCCCGAACTCCTTGAGGAGCGCAAAGGCTTCCTCATCGGTCTCAGCAGTCGTCACGAAGCTGACATCGAGTCCGGAGACGCGGTCGACTTTATCGATGTCGATCTCTGGGAAGATGATCTGCTCTTTGATTCCGAGCGTGTAGTTGCCACGCCCGTCAAAGGAACGGTCAGGAATGCCACGGAAGTCTCGCACGGCGGGAAGCGCGAGCGTGATGAGGCGATCCAGAAACTCCCACATGCGATCGCCACGCAGGGTCACTGCGACGCCGACGGCCATGCCCTCGCGGAGCTTGAAGTTAGAGATGGACTTGCGCGACTGGCGGATCGCAGGCTGCTGGCCAGTGATCTTGCGAAGCTCCTCGACGGCGTCGTCGAGGATCTTCTTGTTCACGGCAGCCTCGCCGGTGCCCTTGTTGATGACGATTTTCGTCAGCCGAGGCACCTGCATCGGGTTGGCATACTCGAACCGTTCGGTGAGCGCCTGTGTGATCTCGGAGCGGTACCGCTCTTTGAGTCGTGGTGTGTAGTTCTCCATGTATGTCGTCGTCGAGCGGGCCAGGTGGCGCAGGCGAGAGCATCGTTACGCTCAAGCCTCTGGCGCCAGAGGCGGACCGCCTCGTGGACGGATGTGGCGCCGAAGCGCCAATGTGGTTAGCTGTCGAGCTCCTCGCCCGTAGTCTTGGCGTAGCGGACCCAACGTCCCTTACCCGTCTCAGGGTCTTCGACGCGCTTGCGGCCGATACGCGTAGGCGCGCCGTTGCCGTCGATCGGGACCACGTTAGAGATGTGGATCGGGCGCTCGGCCTCAATGCGACCTCCGTTGGGATACTGCTGGTTGGCCTTCGTGTGCTTGTAGCGCACGTTTACACCTTCCACTAGGACCCTGTCGAGCTTGGGGTAAACCTCTAGCACGCGTGCCTGGTAACCCTTAGGGCGGTCTTGGTTTGGGCTGAGGTTCTTGGAGCTCGTGATGGCCTTGGTGAGAGCGACGGTCTCGCCCTTCTTGACGTGGAGCTTCTTCTGCTTGTTTTTGGTGCGCGGCATCGGTCTAAAGGACTTCAGGAGCGAGGGAAACGATGCGCATGTACTGGCGGTCGCGGAGTTCGCGGGCTACAGGCCCGAAGATGCGTGTGCCGCGTGGCTCGTCCGAGTCGTTCAGCAGCACGGCTGCGTTCTCGTCGAAGCGGATGTACGAGCCGTCGGGACGACGAAGCTCTTTCTTGGTGCGCACGATGACAGCCTTGGAGACGTCACCTTTTTTGACGTTGCCGCCAGGGATAGCGCTCTTGACGGAGACGACAATCTTGTCGCCTACGCGAGCGTAACGGCGCTTGGAGCCGCCCAGGACGCGGATGCACAGCACCTCCTTCGCCCCGCTGTTATCGGCTACGGAAAGCCGGGATTCTTGCTGAATCATGGGTGGATGCGGTAGAGGTGTCTATTTCGCGCGCTCGATGACCTCGACGAGGCGCCAGCGCTTCGTTTTGGAGATCGGCCGTGTTTCCTGAATGCGGACGACATCGCCTTCGCTGGCGTCGTTCGACTCGTCATGCGCCTTCAGCTTGGTCGTCTGCTTGATAAACTTCCCGTAGATGGGGTGCTTCACCTGGCGCTGAATCGCGATGGTGATCGTCTTGTCCATCTTGTCGGAGACGACGAGGCCGACGCGAAACTTGCGCGCGCCGCGGCTCTCGTCCGTCGTCCTGGACGGACCAGACGTGATCTGCGAGAGCGAGGCGGCCGAGGGGCTCGTCTGTGCGGGCTCCTGCTCGGGGATGTCGGTGCCCAGGTCGGGGGCGTCCAGCTCGGGCTGGGAATCTGCCATAGCGGCGGGGCCCTTTCGGGCGGCTATTTCGCTTGGTGAGCCGGCACCTCACCAACTACGTTGGGAATCGTGCTCTGCCAGAGGCCTCTGGCGAGACGTGGAGAGCGCCCGACCGCCGGGGTCGGGGCGACGAGAATACGGAGGAGGGCAGTGAAGGGGCCGGGAAGCCGCCCCGCACGAGCGAGGAGCACCGAACATTCACCCGAGCCTCTGGCGTGGCGCCAGAGGCGTGCGCTAGGCGGCCGTCTCCTCTCGCTTCTTCTCGTTTAGAATGGTCTTGAGGCGGGCGATCTCACGGCGCTTCTCTCGCAGAATCACCGGATCCTCCAGTCCCGCCACAACGCGGCGGAAACGAAGCTCGGTGATGTCTTTCTGGTTCTCAGAGATGCGCTCCTCGATCTCGCTCGCGTTCATGTCGCGAATGTCTTTGGCCTTCATCTATCGGGGGGTCACAGAACGCCCCGGCCAGGGGTGACCGGGGCGTCGTAAAAAAGTCTAGGCGGGGTTCAGATCGGCGTCGCCGCCGGTTGCGTCAGTCGTGTCTTCGCCAGAGGCATCGGCCTCTTCGGACGCGTCTTCTGCTTCGTCGGTCGGGATCTCGACTTCGTTTCCGTCCTCGGCGCGAAGGCCGTCAACGTACTCTTCGAGCGTTTCGAAGTCGCCGTCTGCGAGCAGGCGTGCCTGCTTGGTCCACGTCTCCTCGTTGACAGAGAACTGGTCTGTGCCGTCCGCCTCAATGATCTCACGGAGCTTTTCGAGACCCGTATCGGCAAGAGCCGCATAGGTCTCGATGCCCTCGCTCTTCAGTGCGTCCAGCAAGGAGCCACCGAGTCCGTAGATCTTGGTGAGGTCGTCGTTGTTGACAGTCGCCTTGAGGCTGGTGTCGCCGCCAGACGTGAACGCATCGGCCGAAGGCGCGATGGGGTTCAACTCTGGGCGGAGAACGATCTTGGCCTTGATTGGAAGCTTCTGGATCGCGAGACGCATGGACTCGCGTGCCACGTCCTCGCTTACACCGCTGATCTCGAAGAGAATGCGGCCAGGCTTGACGACGGCCACCCAGTATTCTGGAGAGCCTTTGCCTTTACCCATGCGGGTCTCGGCCGGTTTCTTCGTGATGGGCTTGTCGGGGAAAACACGGATCCAGACCTTGCCCTGTCGCTTCATGCGACGGGTCATGGCGATACGAGCGGCTTCGATCTGGCGGGAGGTGATCCACCCCGCATCGAGCGCCTTGATTCCGTAGTCCCCGAAGGTGACACGGGCACCGCGCTGCGCGAGACCCTTCACCCGGCCCTTTTGCATCTTGCGGAACTTGGTCCGCTTCGGCATCAACATATTCTCAGTGGTCTAGGGTTGGGGTTCGGTTAGCGTCGGCCGCGGCCTCCGCCGCCACCGCCAGTGTTTCCGCCAGCGTTGCCGCCGCGTCCTCCGCGGCCGCCTCCGCCACCACGGTTGTCGCGGCCGCCACGCCCGCCGCGGTCGTCGCCACCACGTCCTCCACGGCGACGCTCGGGCACGCTCGGAGCAGCTGTCTGCTGGCGCTGCGCGTATGCATTCGGGGAGAGGTCGGGCTTTCCGATGACCTCGCCGTGGAAGATCCAGACCTTCACGCCACAGGTACCTGCGACGGTAAAGGCTGTGGCCTCGGCGTAGTCAATGTCAGCGCGAAGCGTGTGGAGTGGCACGCGGCCTTCCATGTACTGCTCCACACGGCGCATCTCGGATCCGCCCAGGCGGCCACCGACTTTGATGCGAATGCCCTCGGCGCCCATGCGCATGGCAGCACCGAGTGCTTGCTTCATCGCACGTCGGTAGGACACACGTCCCTCCAGCTGCTGCGCAATGTTCTGCGCGACGAGAGATGCGTCCAACTCGGGACGCTTGATCTCGTTGATGTTGATCTGAACGTCTTTGTCCGTCAGCGTCTTGAGCTCCTCGCGAAGCTTCTCCACTTCCGAGCCGCCGCGGCCGATGATGACACCAGGGCGCGAGGTGTGGAGGGTAAGGATGACGCGACGAGGCGTCCGCTCGATCACGGTCCGTGAGAGCCCGGCGCGCTTGAGGCGCGCGTCCAGGTAGCGGCGAATCTCCTCGTCCTCGACGAGTTTCTCAGCGAAGGAACCGGTCTCGAACCAGTTGGAATCCCAGCCGCGGATAATGCCGAGGCGAAGCCCGACGGGGTTGATTTTCTGTCCCATAGTGTGGGTTGGTGCTTTGCAGGTCGCGAGGGCTACCGCGTGGCGTCTAGCCTCTGGCGCGACCTCTACGTGCTAGTGATTACGCCTCGTCTTTGGAGGCCTCTGGCGTGCCGACGACGACCGTAAGGTGGCTCGACCGCTTCAGGATCGGGTGAGCCCGACCGCGAGAGACGGGCTGGAACCGCTTCATGACCGGCGCCTCGTCGACCATGACGGTCTTGATGACAAGAGAGGTTTCGTCGACGCGGTCCTCGCTGCGGTCGAAGAGGTTGGCGACGGCAGACCGGATGGCCTTGTCGAGGATCGGCGCGGCCTTCTGCGGCAGGAACTGCAGCGTAGCGAGAGCCTCCTGGGCGTTCTTGCCCCGGATGACGTTGGCCACGATGCGCAGCTTGCGCGGGCTGATCTTGATGTACTTGTGCTTGGCGCGTGCTTCCATGTCAGTAGTCAGTGTGTGGGTCCGGCGTGACGCCAGAGGCGGGCCTCTGGCGAGCCGGTGCCCTTAGCGGCGGCGCTTGTCCGCCTTCGAACCCGCGTGGCCTCGGAAGCTCCGCGTAGCGGCGAACTCTCCGAGCTTGTGACCGATCATGTTTTCGGTCACGTAGACCGGGATGAACTGCTTCCCGTTGTGCACGGCGAAGGTGAGTCCAATCATGTCGGGGGTGATCATGGAGCCACGGCTCCACGTCTTGATAACTTTCTTGCGGCCAGCGGCGTCCTGCATTGCGTCCACCTTTTGGCGGAGCTTGTAGTGGACGAAGGGGCCCTTTTTGAGCGAGCGTGCCATATGGGTTACTTCTTAGCCTTGCGGCGGCGGACGATGTACTTGGAGGACGCCTTCTTCTTCTTGCGCGTCTTGAAGCCCTTGGCGTACACGCCGGTGGGGCTCTTTGGGTGACCGCCAGAGGACTTGCCCTCGCCGCCGCCCATCGGGTGGTCAACTGGGTTCATCGCGACACCGCGCGTTTGGGGGCGAATGCCTAACCAACGCGACCGACCGGCCTTACCGATCTCGATGTTCATGTGGTCTGGGTTCGAGGTCTGACCGATCGTCGCCATGCAAAGCACAGGGACTTGGCGGACCTCGCCAGAGGGAAGCTTGAGCGTTGCCAGCTTGCCCTCGCGAGCTGTGAGCTGGGCGTACGTTCCAGCGCTACGTGCAAGCTGCGCTCCCTTTCCTGGGATCATCTCGATCGCGTGCACTGAGGTGCCGAGCGGGATGTTGGAAAGCGGAAGACAGTTGCCGAGATCTGGAAGTGCTTCGGGGCCACTGAGAACCGTGTCGCCAACGCCAACTTTGTCGGGCGCAATGATGTACCGCTTCTCTCCGTCCGCATAGACGAGAAGTGCGATGCGCGCTGAGCGGTTGGGGTCGTACTCGATAGACGAAACGCGCGCGGGAATGCCGTGCTTGTTGCGCTTGAAGTCGATGATGCGATAGCGACGCTTGTGCCCCCCGCCACGGTGGCGGGAAGTTTTGCGTCCTGTGTTGTTGCGTCCGCCCGAACGCTTCAGCGGCGCGAGGAGGCTTTTCTCGGGCTCCGACTTTGTAATCGTGTCGAAGGCCGAGACCGAGCGCTGGCGCTGGCCTGGCGTGTTGGGCTTGAGCTTGCGAATTGCCATGGGTCTTTGAATGTGGGCATACGTGCCTCTGGCGTAGGCCCGAGGGCCGCGGCGCCAGAGGCTTTGCGCCCAGTGTTTTATACGGCCTCGTAGAGGTCGATCTCGCCGCTGCGGAGGGTGACGATGGCTTTCTTGTAGCCAGCCACGCGCCCTTCCACGACTCCCTTTTTGGTCATCTGGCGGCGGCGCTTGCCACGCACAATCATGGTGCGGACTTCCTTGACGGCTACGTCAGGGTAGCGCTCTTCGATTGCGGCGCGGATCTGGATCTTGTTGGCTTCCTTTTTGACTTTGAAGGCGTAATGCCCTTCTTTCTCTGCAAGGCGGGCAGACTTCTCGGTCAGGATGGGCTCGATCAGGATGTTCATAGTCAGTTCGGTTACGCCTCAGCGGCTGTTTGGGCGCCAGAGGCTTTGGCCGAGCGCTTGCCCACGGGGCGGAGCGCGTCGGTAAGCGTATCGATAGCGCCCTCCGTCAGGAGAACGGTCCCAGCGCCCATCAGGTCAAGCGTGGACGCCTGCGCAGCATCCTGAATCGTGAGCTTCTGGATGTTGCGACCGGAGCGGTAGAGCATGTCGTTCTGTCCGTTGGTCAGGATCAGCACGCGCTTGCCTGCGAGGTCGTTGCCGCTGAGCAGATTTGCGATCTCGCTCGTCTTGGGCACGTCCATGTCGATGTTCTCCAGGACACGTACAGCGTTGTTGCGCAGCTTGTGTGCGAGCGCACTGCGCCGGGCGAGTTGCTTCGTCTTGCGGTTGACACCAACGGAGTACTTGTGCGGCTTGGGTCCGAAGATTGTACCACCACCTTTTCGAAGCGGGCTTTTGGCGTCACCAGCGCGAGCGTTGCCCGTGCCTTTTTGGCGGTACAGTTTGCGGCGGGACTTGGAGACCTCGCCACGCTCTTTGGTCTTGTGCGTGCCCTGACGGCCAGCAGCTTGAATCGACCGTACGTCGAGCCAGATCACGTGGTCGTTGGGCTCGATGCCGAAGATGGCGTCGTCGAGCTCGATCTCACGGCCAGCTTCGGAGCCGGTACGAGTGTAGACAGGAAGTTTCATTGTTCTGAGTCGGGAGGAGTGATGCGTGATGGTGATCGCCTCTGGCGCCAGAGGCGCATGGGCGAATCACGGATCACTCGTCTAGGCTTTCCGGATTTCGAGGATGCCGTTCTTGTGTCCTGGAACGGCACCGAGAACGAGCAAGAGGTTGTTGTCCGGGAAGAGACGGACGACGCGAAGGTTTTTGACCGTCACCCGGTCGCCACCTGTGCGGCCACCCATCTTGGTACCCTTAAACACGCGGGACGGGTCAGATGCCTGACCAATCGAGCCGGGCGCACGCTGGCGGTTGTGTTGTCCGTGCGTGGCATCGCCGACGCCGCGGAAGTTGTGCCGCTTGACAACACCCTGAAAGCCTTTGCCTTTGGACGTGCCCGCGACGTGCACGGTATCGCCCTCTTGAAACACGTCAGCCACACCGAACTCGTCGCCGATGTTTACCTCGTTCGCGAAGTTCTTGAACTCCACGATGTGACGCTTATAGCTCGTGCCTGCAGCGCCGAAGTGACCCTGCATGGCTTTCGTCGTGTGCTTTTCCTTTTTGTCTTGGAAGCCAACTTGGACAGCGTTGTAGCCGTCAGTCTCGTCGGTCTTGACCTGTGTTACGTGGCACGGACCTGCCTCGATGACGGTACAGACCGTCTGGCGGCCTGCGTCATCATAGACGGTGGTCATGCCGACCTTGCGGCCGAGAATTGCGCTCATTGAAACCTGTTGGTTTAGTTAAGCAGGAGCGGTATCGCTAGAGGCCTGTCTGTAGCCCGAGTGGGCTGAGCCTCTGGCGTCCGTTCCTGAAATCAGACCTTGATCTCGACATCGACACCGCTCGGAAGCTCAAGCTTCATGAGGGCATCGACAGTCGCAGAGGAGGTCGAAAGGATATCGATCAGGCGCTTGTGCGCTCGCGTCTCAAACTGCTCGCGCGCCTTTTTGTCGACGTGCGGGCCGCGGAGAACCGTAAAGATCTGCTTGCGCGTTGGCAGTGGGATCGGGCCACTTACCACGGCACCCGTCTGCTTCACGGTACGGATGATCTTCTCGGTGCTCTTGTCGACCAGCGTGTGGTCGAACGACTTAAGCTTGATCCGAATCTTCTGGTTGGCCATGTGTTTGGCTGTGTTGAGCTCGGCCTCTGGCGACGGATTGCCGCCAGAGGCTCAGAGTCAGCTATTTGATCAGTCGAGGATTTTGGAGACGACGCCGGCGCCGACCGTCCGCCCGCCCTCGCGGATGGCGAACCGCAGCCCCTGCTCCATCGCCACCGGCTGGATCAGCTTCACCTTGAACTGCGTGTTGTCGCCCGGCATCACCATCTCGACGCCCTCGTTGAGCTCGATGTCGCCCGTCACGTCGGTCGTGCGGAAGTAGAACTGCGGGCGGTAGCCCTTGAAGAACGGCGTGTGGCGGCCGCCCTCCTCCTTGCTCAGGATGTAGACCTCGCACTCGAACTCCTTGTGCGGCGTCACGGCCCCAGGCTTGGTCAGCACCATCCCGCGCTCGACGGCTTCCTTGTCGATGCCGCGAAGCAGGATGCCCGCGTTGTCGCCGGCCTGTGCCGAGTCCAAGAGCTTCCTGAACATCTCGACACCGGTCACGGTCGAGAGCTGCTTTGCCTCGGCGATGCCCACGATCTCGACCGGCTCGCCGACCTTGATCTGGCCACGCTCGACGCGGCCGGTGACGACCGTGCCGCGGCCGGTGATGGAGAAGACGTCCTCGACGGGCATCAGGAACGGCTGGTCGATCGCCCGCTCCGGCGTCGGGATGTAGTCGTCGACGGCGCTCATGAGCTCCTCGATCTTGCTCACCCACTGGTCCTCGCCGTTGAGCCCGCCGAGGGCGGAGCCCTGCACGACCGGCAGGTCGTCGCCGGGGAACTCGTAGCTGGAGAGCAGCTCGCGGACTTCCATCTCGACAAGCTCCAGGAGCTCCTCGTCGTCGACCAGGTCGGCCTTGTTCATGAAGACCACGATGTAGGGCACGCCCACCTGGCGCGCGAGCAGGATGTGCTCGCGCGTCTGCGGCATCGGCCCGTCGGTGGCGGCAACCACCAGGATCGCGCCGTCCATCTGAGCCGCGCCGGTGACCATGTTCTTGACGTAGTCGGCGTGCCCGGGGCAGTCGACGTGCGCGTAGTGCCGCGCCTCGGTCTCGTACTCGACGTGCGCGGTCGCGATCGTGATGCCGCGCTCGCGCTCCTCGGGGGCGTTGTCGATGTCCTCGAAGTTCATCGCCGTGCCGCCCATCTTCTCGGCGAGCACCTTGGTGATCGCCGCCGTCAGCGTCGTCTTGCCGTGGTCGACGTGGCCGATCGTGCCCACGTTGACGTGGGGCTTCGTCCGCTGAAATTGCTCTTTAGCCATTGTGCTGTGTTGTCAGTGCGGCTAGGCCGCTGAATTAAATGCTAGTGGGGTTACGCGGCGACCTCTGTCTTCATAGAGGCCGCGATCTCCTCGGCGACCGATGCCGGCACCTCCGAGTAGTGGTCGAACTGCATCGAGTAGACGGCGCGACCCTGCGTGTTGGAGCGAAGGTCGGTGGAGTAGCCAAACATCTCGCTCAGCGGCACCATCGCTTCGATGACCTGCGCGTCGTTGCGCTGGCCCATGTTGCCAATCTGGCCACGGCGGGAGCTGAGGTCACCGATCACATCACCCATGTACTCCTCTGGCGTGATGACCTCCACCTTCATGATGGGCTCCATGATGACTGGCCGAGCCAGGCGGCTCGCCTCGCGGAAGGCCATGCGGCCTGCGAGTTCGAACGAGAGCTGATCAGAGTCGACGTTGTGGAACTTGCCATCGAACAGACGAGCCTTGACACCCTCGATGGGATAGCCCGCGATCGGACCGCGGCTCATGGCCTCCTTGATACCCTTCTCGACGCTCGGAATGAACTCGCGAGGGATGGAGCCACCGACGATACCGTTTTCGAACTCGAAACCGGTTCCGTCTTCGGTCGCGGTGAACTCGATCTCGACGTGCGCGAACTGGCCGCGGCCACCGGTCTGCTTCTTGTGCGTGTACGCGTGGGTGACCTCCTTGCGAAGCGCCTCACGGTACGACACCTGCGGCTTGCCAACGTTGGCTTCCACCTTGAACTCGCGCTTGAGGCGGTCCACGATGATCTCAAGATGCAGCTCACCCATTCCGGCGATCAGGGTCTGACCCGTCTCGTCGTCGGTTGCCACCTTGAATGTTGGATCCTCTTCTGCCAGCTTCTGCAGACCGACACCCAGCTTGTCGATATCGGCCTTCGTTTTGGGCTCGATCGCGATGCGGATGACAGGCTCTGGAAAGTCCATGGACTCCAGAACGACAGGGTCTTTGATGTCGGCAAGCGTGTCACCCGTTCTCGTGTCCTTGAGGCCCACGATCGCGCAGATGTCACCTGCTCTGACCTGATCAACATCCTCGCGCGTGTTGGCGTGCATGAAGAGAAGGCGACCGGCGCGCTCCTTCTTCTCGTTGCTCGCGTTCAGGATGGAATCACCCTTGTTCAGCGTTCCGGAGTAGATACGAGCAAAGGTCAGCTTACCGACGTACGGGTCGGTCGCGATCTTGAACGCGATCGCCGCCAGAGGCTCGTCCGCATCGGGCCGACGGATGAGCATCTCATCCGTACGCGGAATGTGCCCTTCCATTGGAGGCGCGTCGAGCGGGCTGGGCAGGAAGTCGATGACGCCATCGAGCAAGCGCTGGACGCCTTTGTTCTTGAAGGCGGAGCCGCAAAAGACAGGTGTGATGTCCAGCGCGATGGTGGCCTCGCGAACGACACGCTTGACATGCTCCACGTCGATAGTCTCCCCTTCCAGGTAGAGCATCATGAGCTTGTCATCGTGCTCTGCGACGGCTTCCATCAGGTTGGTGCGCCACTTGCGTGCGTCCGCCTTGAGGTCTTCGGGGATCTCGATCTCGTCCCAAGTGGAGCCTTGCGTCTCCTCGTCCCAGATGATGGCTTTGTTCTCGACAAGGTCGATCACGCCGCGGAAGAGCTCTCCATCACCGATGGGAATCTGGACAGGCACGGCGTTGGCGCCGAGCCGCTCCTTCATCATCTGGACCGCGTTGAAGAAGTCAGAGCCCGTGCGGTCCATCTTGTTGACGAACGCGATGCGCGGCACCTTGTACTTGTCCATCTGGCGCCAGACGGTCTCGGACTGTGGCTCTACACCACCGACTGAGCAGAAGAGCGCGACCGCGCCATCGAGCACACGCAATGCGCGCTCCACCTCAACGGTGAAGTCGACGTGACCAGGCGTGTCGATGATGTTGATGCGGTGGTCACCCCACTGCGCCGTGGTGGCGGCAGAGGTGATGGTGATGCCACGCTCTTTCTCCTGCTCCATCCAGTCCATCGTCGCGCCGCCCTCGTGGACTTCGCCGATGCGGTGGAGGCGCCCTGTGTAGTACAGGATGCGCTCAGTCGTCGTGGTCTTGCCCGCGTCGATGTGTGCCGAGATCCCGATGTTTCGGGTCTTGTCGAGCGGGAACTGTTTGCCGTGGATGCTCATGGTGGGGTCGGTCTGGCGCCAGAGGCCTCTGGCGAGGCGCAGGCGCGGTCCGGGTCTGTCTAGAAGCGCGCGAAGTGGGAGAAGGCCTTGTTGGCCTCGGCCATGCGGTGCGTGTCGTCTTTCTTCTTAACGGCACCGCCCTCTCCGCGGGATGCGGCGAGGAGCTCGGCGGCGAGGCGGTTGGCCATCGACTTATCGCCGCGCTGGCGGGAATACTGGAGGAGCCACCGGAAGGCCAGCGACGTGCGCCGCTCGGGGCGGACTTCGATGGGCACCTGATAGGTGGCACCACCGACGCGCTTGCTGCGCACCTCGACGAGGGGCGCGATGTTGTTGATGGCCTTGCGGAAGACCTCGACGCCAGGCTCCTGCGTACGCTCTTCGATCACATCGAAGGCGCCGTAGACGATTTTCTGGGCGAGGCTCTTTTTGCCATCACGCATAACTGCGGCGATGAACTTGGCGACGGTGACGTCGGCGTAGATCGGATCGGGGATCGGGATCCGCTTTTCTGCTTGCTTCCTGCGCATGGGATTTGTCGGGGTTCGGTGTGCGGTTGTCGGCGGTCTCGCCTTTCAGCCTCTGGCGCGGGATGCAGCCTCTGGCGGAAGAGCAAGCCGAAAACCGACTACTCCTTGGGCTTCTTGGCGCCGTACTTGGAGCGGCTCTTGCGACGGTCTGCGACGCCGGCCGTATCGAGCGCGCCGCGCACGATGTGATACTTCACGCCGGGAAGGTCCTTGGCACCACCGCCGCGCACGAGCACGATGGAGTGTTCCTGAAGGTTGTGGCCCTCTCCAGGGATGTAGGCGATAACCTCCATGCCGTTGGTGAGGCGAACCTTGGCCACCTTGCGGAGGGCGGAGTTCGGCTTCTTCGGAGTGGTGGTGTACACGCGGGTGCAGACACCCCGACGCTGGGGGTTGCTCTGCAGCGCGATGGACCCGGAGGCCTTGCGCTTGGGCGTGCGGCCCTTGCGGACGAGCTGGTTGATCGTTGGCACAGCGGTGCGGAAAGCTGGGAGTCAAAACGGCCCTCGTCTGAGGGCCCGGAGCGCGGTGCGTAGTCCCGGCTCGGTTCACCGAGCATGCAAGGGACGGCCGCGCGTGACGACAGGCACCTAAGGTACAGGCGCCAGAGGCGGGTCTTCAATCTGGCACGCCGTCGCGGAACGCAGGATCGTGCAGGTTCAGCCTCTGGCGCGTTAAGCGAACAGGAATACGATACACTGATCTGTACCAGCCGTGCCGCATTCACACCGCGCGCACGTTTTTCCGTTACGGCACGGCCTGCGCCAGAGGCCTTTGGCGAGACTGGCCTCTGGCGTCAAGGTGCGACGGTGAGTTGGGCGGTCACCACCCCGCTGCCTACCTCCGCGCGAACGACGTACACGCCTGCGGTCCAGCTTGCCGTGCTCACCTCCCAGGTGTGCTCGCCTCTGGCGCCAGAGGCCACAAAAAGGCCCCGGCTCTCCGGAGAGAGTCGGGGCGCGGATCATCTCGTCAGAGGCCTCTGGCGCTACACTTCCGGTACGTCACCTAGCGGAGGCGCCTCGGCCTCTGGCGTGGCGGCGCCGTCGCCCATCGCGCCAGAGGCCGGCGTAGGCTCAATGTTGGTCGGCTCGCCCTCGGCGGTGACGCCGCGCTCGTGGTCGGGCAGCGCGTAGGGACGTTCGCCGAGGACGGCCTTGAGGTCGTTCTCGTTGAGCACTTCCTTTTCGAGCAGTGCCTGCGCGAGCTCTTCGAGCTTATCGGCGCGCTCATCAAGCAAGACGCGTGTCTGCGCGCGTACATCGTCGATGAGCACTTTCGCCTCGATGTCGATGCGCCGCGCCATGTCCTCGGAGTACGGCTTAGTAAAGACCGGCTGGTCGCGCTGCTTGCTCATGTTGAACGAGACGTAGCCGATCTCGTCGCTCATGCCGTAGTCCACGATCATGGCATACGCCATCGCCGTGATGCGCTCCAGGTCGTTCTGTGCACCGGTGGAGATCTGGCCGAAGATGATCTCCTCCGCCACGCGCCCGCCCATGGTCATCACCATGCGGTCGATGAGGGCTTCCTTGGTATAGAGATAGCGTTCCTGCGGCAAGGACTGGGCATAGCCGAGCGCAGCGAGGCCGCGGGGCACGATGGACACCTTGACCACGGGGTCGGTGTACTCGCGGAACCAGCCTGCGACGGCGTGGCCTGCCTCGTGATACGCCACGATGCGCTTCTCGTCGGGCGAGATGAGCTTGTTCTTTTTCTCCAAGCCACCGATCACGCGGTCGATGGCGCGTTCGAAGTCGATCATCTCGATCGCGTCTTTCTCCTCGCGTGCCGCCAGAAGCGCGGCCTCGTTGCAGACGTTGGCGATCTCAGCGCCCGCGAATCCGGGTGTCTGTCCCGCCAGAAGCCCCATGTCGAGCCCCGGCGCGAGCGTGAGTGTCTCGGTGTGGACCTTGAAGATGGCCTCGCGCTCGCGGCGGTCCGGCTTATCGATCAGGACCTGACGGTCGAAGCGGCCTGGGCGGAGCAGCGCGGTATCGAGCACGTCTGGGCGGTTGGTGGCCGCCATGATGATGACACCCTTGTCGGTGTTGAAGCCGTCCATCTCCACGAGGAGCTGGTTGAGCGTGTTCTCGCGCTCGTCGTTGCCGCCCATCACGGCGCCTCGGCCACGCGAGCGGCCCACGGCGTCGATCTCGTCGATAAAGATGATGCAGGGCGCCTTCTCCTTGGCCTGCTTGAACAGGTCGCGCACGCGGGCGGCGCCCACACCGACGAACATCTCGACGAAGTCGGAGCCGGAGAGCGAGAAGAACGGTGTGCCCGCCTCGCCCGCGACAGCCTTCGCCAGAAGCGTCTTGCCCGTCCCGGGAGGGCCGACGAGCAGGACTCCCTTGGGAAGCTTGCCGCCCAGCTTGGTAAATCGCTTGGGGTCCTTGAGGAACTGCACGACCTCCTCGATCTCCTCCTTCGCCTCGTCCAGACCGGCCACGTCGTCGAACGTGATCTTGGTGCCTTCCGTTTGATCGACAAGGGTCGCCTTGTTCTTGCCGATGTTGAGAACCTGCTGACCGGGTCCGCCCATGCGGCGCAGGATGAAAACCCAGAAGAGCGCAATGATGCCGAAGAGCACCACCCATGAGAGAAGTCCACCCAGCCAGTTCTCCTGGAACTTGGCGGCGAACTCGACGGGCTCCTGCCCGGCCTCTTCGCGCGCCGTGTTGACGACGTTGACGAACTCCGTCAGGTCATGGTCGGCGGGCTTGGTGGTGCTGAAGCGGAGCCGTGCCTTCTCGTCGGGCTCTCTCCCGAACGCGCCTTGCGGCTCCTCGGTCTCCACCACCTCGTTCTCGACCGCCTCTGGCGTGTAGAGACCCGTGATGTCGGCGCCGTTAAGAACGGTAAACTCGGCGACCGCGCCCTCCTCGACCTGTTCGAGAAATTCGGAGTAGTCGACCTCTTTGGACGAGCCACCGCCGAGCAGAACCGTCTGCAGTGCGAGGAGGCCGAGCGCGAGCAGGACGAAGAGGTAAAAGCCGCCGAGCGAGAGCCGGGGCCGTTTGGGAGTTTTCCCTCCGGACTGGCTATCGCGAGGGTTTTGGGGAGTGGGGGTCTTCTTACGAGCCATGCGAAGGGCGCGAGAGTCACGCGCCGGAAAAGCGAGCGCCGCGCGGGCGGCGGGGAAACCTCGCGGAAGCGGGGCCGGGCGATACCGGGAGCGAAACGGGCAAGTTCCGAATGCGCGTGCCCCCGCGCCTTCTCTTCGCACGCACGCCTCCGAGACGGGCTCCGGGCGCCAGAGGCCTCTGGCGCTATTCGCTGCTCAGGTCTTCGAGGCTGAGCAGACGCAGCGTGACAAGCGGCACGATGCTGGCGCCAGCACCCTGCACTTCGGCCGGAAGATCCTCGCGCACGCCGAACGCATCGGGGCGTGTCTCGAACTGGCCCACGACGATGCGGTAGCCATCGCCGTCGCGCACGGCCGCGGCGCGGATGTCACGCGCGAGATAATCCGTGAGGATGATCTGAACGGCCGCAGCATCGGGCACGCGCTGGGCGCGCCACGTAAACCCGCCGAGGGCAGAGTCGAGCGGCTCGGTGCCCTCAAAGCCGTACTGGACATAGATCTCGGGCTCTTCCACCTGCTCTACCGCCGTGCTCACCTCGGCGCCAGAGGCCTCTGGCGCCAGGCCTCCCAAGAGGGCAGCCGCCGTCCGTGCGTAGGCGGAGCCGGGCGCACGCGTCTGGACGAGTGCCAGCACGTCGGCGACTGTGGGTCCCGCCGGGACGGCAGACACAGGGTCTGCGGCCGGGACGAACTCCACAGAACCGGGTGCTTCAGAGCCTGCCGCTTCAGAGCCTGACGCTTCAGAGCCGAGCGTTTCGAGGTCCGGTACCACAGGATCGCCTGCGAGAGGGTCGGGCGTCGCCAGAGGCTGTGCGTCCTCTGGGTCCGGCAGTACGCTCTCTTCGCGGTCCGGCAGCGCCTCTGGCGTCAGCGTCGAGTCTGCAGGTGTGGGCTCGCCGAGCTCTGGTGCTGGGGGCGGAGCGCCCACGCGTTGCTGGCTGCTCGTTCGCACCTCATCCTCGTCGATCTGGCGGACCGGCTCGTCACTCGCACGATCGCGCAACGGCACCTCTCTCCTCTCGGCTGAAACAGACGGGACGAGTTCCAAATCCCCTCCCTCGGTTCTCACGACTCGTCCCGCCGGGGCCGAAGGCTCAGGTGGTGCTTCCGGCACCTCCACCTGCCTCGGCGCAGGCGCGGGCTGCGGTGTGGTGCGTTCGGGACGCGTGTATGCGGGCTTGCCGGGCACCGTGCTCTGCTGTGTTCTCGCAGGCTTTCCGGGCACCACGCTTTCGGGGACCACGCTTTCGGGCGCCGCAGCGGGCGTCTGGGGTTGCGGAATCGCGCCGACTCTCGGCGCCGCGCCAGAGGCCTCGGTCGCAGCGGGCGCCTCTGGCGGCCCAGGGATCAGCGCCGTGCCTGGAGCAGACGCGCGCTCGGGAAACAGTCCCACTGGAAGCAGCGAGTCGGGCAGCGGCCTCAGCACATCGAAGCCGTCGGCGCGGGCCCACTCGATGTAGGTGGCCGAGGCCGCGAGCAGCGCACGCGGCCCGACCGTCACGCGCGAGGAATCGACGGCGAGGGCGAGAAAACCCCCGACCGCTTCCGGGTACGCCTTCTCGCGCCAGAGGCTGCGCACCGCCTCGTAGGCCACCGACGTGGAATCGATGGTGACGGCCTCTGGCGTGGGCTCCATGCCCAGGCGAAGCCGAGCCGAGCCTGCGAGCGAGGATTCCGGCGCCTCTTCGATCAGTTCGCGGTAGAGAGCCTCGGCGGTTTCGGTATCGCCTCTGGCGGTTTCGACCTCGGCGAGTGCGAAGCGGATCTGCTGACCCACCTCTGGCGCGGGTCCGTCGCCCAGCGCAAGGGTATAGAGCGCTGCGGCAGAGTCCGGGCGCGCGAGGGAGAAGAACAGGCTATTGGCGGCTTCGTAGCGCAGCGCGGCGCGCTCGGAGCGCAGTGTGACCAGGGCCGCGGGCGTACGCGGGATCGGCGAGAGGTCCAGTGGCGTCGGGCCGCCGAGCGGCGTGTTGGCACCCGACCGCGAGGGGTCTAGGCCAGGACCGACGAGGGCTGCGACGCCCCCCGACTCGATGGCTGCCGAGCGGCGCCAGTTGGGCACAAGCCCGCGGTCTCCCCACACGCGCTGGAAGTTGAGAAGGTTGGCCTGAACGCTGGAGAGCTCGCGGAAGCTCAGGAAACCGAGGTCGCGCCCGCCCGCATTCGCGGCTGCAACGCCGCTCACGCCTGCCCCCGGAATGCCCTGCCGCGTCGTGCCGCCCGGAACCCCTTCGTCGCCTCGGATGACCGGCCCCGAGCCGCCGCCGAAGTCTTGTGCAGCACGCGTCTCAGCCAGTCGCCGCTGCTCCTCGCGGTACTCCACCAGGCGCTGCGCTTCGATGGCCTGAATGCGAGCCGCAAACGCGTCATCGTCCAAGTTTCCGAGTTCGTAGAGGGAATCGGCCTCTGCCAAGCGTACCGCTACGCTGGAGTATGCTTTGAACGCTCCGGCAGTGCGCCGCACATTGAGAAGCGCCGCGCGCGTCGGGGCCTCGCCGGGCGAGAGCGAGGTGCGGAGGGCCGTTGACGCGGTGTCGAAGTGTGCCGAGGCGCGCACAAAGTCGCCTCGGGTGTCGCGGTAGAACTCGGCGAGGCGCGCGTGGGTCTCGCCGCGCAACGAGCCGCCCGCCATGAGCGGGTCGTACAACACGGAGCGCATGGCTTCGAGCGCATCATCGGTCTCGCCAGAGGCTGCGAGCAGGCGACCGTAGGCCAGTTCCACCTCGGCGCGGTGCACGTAGTTCTTGTCGTCGCGCCGCATCCGGCGGATGAGGTCGATGGCCTCTGGCGTCTGCCCGGCGTCCAAGCCGAGTACGAGCGCCTGGTTGAGCTTGGCCGCGTAGGCCAGTTCGTAGGGCGGCTGGCGGCGGCTGACCTCGCCATATGCCTCGGTTGCCTCGGCGTACTTGCCGTCGGATTCTAGAACCTGGCCGAGAAGCATCCAGCCGCGCGCTGCAAAATCGCTGTCGCGTTCGTCTTCCAGGCCGTCGCGCAGCGACGCGATGGCCTCGGGATAGCGGCCTTCGCGGGCGAAAAGCTCGCCCAGCACCAGCCGGATCCGCGCCAGGTCGCCGCGGTTGCCCTCGGCCGCACCCAGGCGCTCCTGCAAGATGGTCGTCCCCTCCTCGTAGCGCTGCGCCGCGCCCAGCGTGCGGCCCAGCCAGATCCGCGCCTCGTCGGCCAGGCGCTCGTTGCCGCGCACGGTCGCCAACTCGATGGTCTCGCGGAACTTCTGCTCGGCGCCGACCGAGTTGTTCTGGTAGTAGTACGCCTTGCCGATCAGGAACAGCGCGTCGTCGGCCCACTTCGAGTCGCCTCTGGCGCGAAGCAGTTCGCTGCTCTTGTCGATGGCCTCCTGGAATCCCGACCCGCGCCCGCCAGAGGCCGAGGGGTAGAGCGAGAGCAGCCGCGTGCGGTCGATGACCTGATCCGGGCGGTCGAGCTGCTGCTCGCCTTCCTCTAGCACGCGCGAGGCGTTGTAGTAGGCGTTGTAGTACGCGCGGAAGTCGTTGTAGCGGTTTCCGAAGAGCGCGCCACAGCCTGCGAACAGGAAGGCGGTCCCCAGAAGGGTGGCGGAAAACAGGGCGCGGCGGAGCGCTGGGCGCATCGATCCGAGAGGCTAGAGAGCAAGAGGGTAGAGATCGCCGGGAGCGCGCACCGTGTGGGGGACGCCAAAACTACGCCGCCCGCCTGCGCTCCGAAGGGCACGAACGGCGCACCGCCGCGATGCGTGCCTGGGCCGCTGCGCGGGTTCCGAGCAAAGCTGCTTCGCTCTCAGCCTCTGGCGCCAGAGGCCGTTCCATTCCCTCCAGACCCTCATCCCGACAGGGCCCGTTCGGCTGCGCTCAGGACAGGCTCCGCGACGCGGCGATCTAGTGTTCCAGAGCTTGGCTGCATGGGATTGCTGCGCTTCGCTCGCAATGACACCGGTTTTGTTAGGTCTCTAGAAGCCAGTCTCAACCTCTGGCGCCAGAGGCACCCGCCAGAGGCCTCTGGCGAGACCTGCCTCTGGCGAGACGCGCGCTAAATCCAGTCCTCACCCAGCGTTGTCACGTGCACCATGTTCGTCTTGCCGACGGCCACCAACGGCAGTCCTGCCGTCACGACGACGTGATCGCCAGAGGCGCCCAGCCCTTCTTCCACCATCTTGCGGTGGATCGTGCGGATGCCGTCGTCGGTGTGCTCCTGGAAGGGGATTTTGATCGCCTCGGTCCCCCACGTCAGGCCCATGCGGCCGACGGTCTTCTCGCTGTCCGTAAACGCGTAAATGGGCATGTCCGGCCGGTGGCTCGCAATCTCGCGAGCGGTGCTGCCGGAGTGCGTGAGGCAGCAGACGGCGCGTGCTTCGATGGCGCCGGCGAGATGAACGGCCTGGGACGAAATGGCACGGGTGATCTGCGACGCCTCGCCGGTGTCGTCCGTATCCATCGCCGCGCGCCCGCCCAGGCGGCGGCGGTTGCTCTCGGCCTCGCGCACGATCTCGTCCATGATCTCGACGGCGCGCGTCGGGAATTTGCCCGCGGCGGTCTCGCCCGAGAGCATCACGGCGTCGGTCCCGTCCAAGACGGCGTTGGCCACGTCGGTCGCCTCGGCGCGTGTCGGGCGCGGGTTTTCCATCATGCTTTCCAGCATCTGCGTGGCCGTGATCACCGGCTTCGACGCCTGCAGGCACCCGCGGATGAGCTGCTTCTGCACGATGGGCACGCGCTGAATGGGGATCTCGACGCCCAGATCGCCTCTGGCGACCATGATGCCATCGGCCGCGCGGAGAACCGCGTCGAAGTTCTCGACCGCCTCTGGCTTCTCCACCTTGGCGATGATGCCGACCGCCTTGCCCTCGGCGCGGATGCGCTGCGCGAGGTTCTCGATGTCGCGAGCGGTGCGCACGAACGAGAGCGCGATAAACTCCACGTCCTGCGTGAGCCCGAACGCGAGGTCCTCGATGTCCTTGGGCGTCATGCCCGGCCGCGCCGCCACGATCTGCGGCAGGTTGACGCCCTTGCGCGTCTTGAGGATGCCGCCGATGACGACCTCCGTCACTACGTCCTGGCCGTCCACGTCGATGATCTTGAGTTCGATGTTGCCGTCGTCGATCAGGATGCGACCGCCCTGCACGACCTCTTCCGCCATCGCGTCGTAGCTGATGTGCACGCGCTCGGCGGTACCCATGGCCACAGGCTGCGCCGTGAGCCGGATCGTGTTGCCGGGGTGGATGAGAGCGCCGCCCTCCTCCATCACGCCGAGCCGAATCTTGGGACCCTGCAAATCTTGCAGGATGGGCACCACGCGGCCCAGCTTTTTCGCCTCCTCGCGCACCGTCCCGATGCGGCGCTCGTGATCGGCGTGGGTGCCGTGGGAGAAGTTCATCCGGGCGACATCCATCCCGGCTTTGATCAGCGCGTGGATGGCGTCGCGGTCGTCCGACGCAGGGCCGAGGGTGCAGACGATTTTGGTGCGGCGAGTCCGCATGGGCAGAGGGCGTGGGCGAGGAGGGCCCGGAAGCTACGCGCCTGCCCTCCTCTCGTCTGCCCTGATCCGCCTCTGGCGCCAGAGGCCCGCCCTATCTTCTACCGTCTCGCCAGAGGCTGCGTCTCGCCAGAGGCTACTCGACCTTTGCAGCGTCGCCGGTGGCCAAGCCGAGCGCGTTGGTCGTCCAGTCGTAGCAGAAGCGCGCCAGCTCGGCGCCGCTCTGCAGGCCCAGCTTGCGCTTGACGTTGGCGCGGTAGCTCTCGATGGTCTTGACCGAGAGGCTGAGTTCCTCGGCGATCTCGCGCGTGGAAAGCCCGCGGCCGATAAAGCGCACCACTTCCGTCTCGCGGTCCGAGAGGTCCTCGACTGGCTTGCGCCCTTCGCCGCCTTCGATGGTGCGCCGCACCATGTCGTCGGCGAGAGCAGGCGAGACATACAGCTCGCCGCCCAAAATGCGGCGAATCGCAGGCACGATGGCCGCCGGGTCACCCTGCTTGGACAGGTAGCCCTGAGCACCTGCGCGGAGGACGCGCTCGGCGTAGTACGCCTCTTGGTGCATCGAGAGGACGAGGATCGGGACGTCTTCGTTGCGTGCGCGGATGTGCCGGATGAGATCCAGCCCAGACCCTTTCTTCAGCCCGATGTCGACCGTGATAAAGTCGAAGTCTTGCCGGTCGATGAGTTGGAGCGCGTCGTCCGACGACTCGGCCTCGCCGGTGATGCGAAGGTCGGGCTCCGCGTTGAAGAGCTTTTCCAGGCCGTGCCGGACGATGGAGTGATCGTCGACGACGAGAATGCGTATAAACGTGCCAGAGGCAGACATGTAGAGGACAGCGGGGGCGCTGTGCAGAGAGGGAAGGATCGTCGCGAACCCCCCGCTCGGGCCTTGCGACACCGGGAGTATACACATAGTGTATTCCCCCAGATGGGCATGGGGTATTCCTCCCGTACTCTAGAGTTCCCGCCTCCCACCCCGCGTGCGCCTCCTCCATCATCCTCACATATACACTGCCGTACATAGCGTCGGCCCAGCCTCTGGCGCCAGAGGCCGATTCTGTAGCCGTCGCGGACACGTTGCGGCACACCCGCACGCCGAGCACGTGGGGGACGGTCGCCGTGGCCTCTGGCGCGGTCGCGCTGGGCGTTCTCGAAACCGCGCGACGCACCCAAGACGACAGACGGCTGACGGGGCCGTTTGACATCTCCGCCGAGTGGGCATACGCCGACGGCGCCGACAAGCTGGGGCACATGATTTCCTCTGGCGTGCAGGCCGAGGCGTACGCCGCCGCCTACCAGCTCGCAGGCCACTCCGAGACGAGTGCTGCCACGTGGGGCGCGGCCACATCTTTCGCCTGGATGTTGTATTACGAAGCGTTAGACGGGTATGGGCGCCGCGAAACCTTCGACCCGACCGACCTCGCGGCCAACGCCGTCGGCGCGGGGCTCGTGGCCGCGCGCGCACATGTCCCAGCCTTAGATGCGGCACGCCTCAAGATTTCCTACTGGCCCTCTGGCGACAGCTGCGACGCGACCTGCGACTACGGCGGGCAGACCGCGTGGCTCGCCGTCACGCCGCGCGCCCTCGCGCCAGAAGCCGAGTGGCTGCCGCTGTGGCTGAACGTGGCCGTGGGTTACGGCGTGCGCGAGGGCAGCGTGAGCCGGGGCGGCTTCGACGAAAACCACGTCACGCTGGCGCTCGACTTCGAGCCTGCGGGCCTGCCTCTGGCGGGACCGGTCTGGGAGGCGGTGCTCCCGTTCCTGCGGCGCGTGCACCTGCCCGCACCCGGCGTGCGTCTCACGCCCCGGCCGCGCTTCGTGCTCGCGTACTGAGCCTCTGGCGCCGGTCAGGTTTGTCGCCAGAGGCTCGGCGCCAGAGGCTTAGCGGTCGGCTAGCGGTCCAGGCGCATCACGGTCAACTCGGTGCGCACGCCGGGTGCCCCGCCAGAGAGACGCTCCAGCATCGCCTCGGTCTCGGGAAGGGCGCGCCACGCGGCCCACTCGGCCACGGATGCAAAGCTGAACTGTGCCTCCACAGACGTGTCGCCCTCGGGCGTGCTCGCCGCCGAAAGCGAGCCCAGGCTTCTGGCGTCCGCGAGCGCCACGAGAAAGTCCGTTGCGGCGCCAGAGGCAGTGCCCGAGACCTCGAAGCGAACGAGAGCTTGGCGAGCCGGAGCGTTCCAGGCATCGGGATGCGCCATCGCGGCGCTCGGCTGAGCGTCCGAACTCATCGCATGGGCCAGTAGAATCAGCAGAGACCCGATGCCGTCGTCGTCGCGGAGCGCGCTGAGACGTACACGCGTGGCCGGATCGACCGTCACCTCGGAGATCGTTTCGATCTCAAACATGTCATCATAGACATCGTCCGTATCGATGATGTCGTCGGTCTCACCGGTGGAGGTCTGGGCGGCGGCGCCAGAGGCGAGCGCGAGAAAAAGGGCGAAGAGGAAGAAGCGTGTCATGTGTGGAAAGGAATCATGTGCGCGGGGAAGACGGCCTCTGGCGGGTGCGCACGGTCGCGCCAGAGGCGAAACGTTAGTCGGCGCGGAGCGCGCGAGTGGGAGGTACGCGAGCGGCGCGGGCGGCCTGCACGCCGACGACGGCGAGCGCGATGGCGAGCGTGAGCGCGACGGCGCCGACGAACAAGCCAGGGCCGAGCGAGATGCGGTACGCGAAGCCGTCCAGCCAGCGGCCGACGAGCCAGACCGAGAGCGGGACGGCAATGGCCGCGCCAGCGGCTACCAAGAGCGCGTACTCGCGCGAAAGCAGCGCCACGATCTGCCCGACCGACGCGCCCAGCGCGCGCCGCACGCCGATCTCGCGGGTGCGGCGTTGCGCCGTGTACGCGGCCAGGCCGACGAGCCCGAGGCACGCCACCAGCACGGCCACGAGCGAGAACGCGCCCAGAATGCCCGCCAGGCTGCGCTCGGCTTTGTAGAGGTTGGCGACCGTCTCGTCTAGAAACAGCGGGTCGAACGGCTTCTCGGTGCCGGTCCGCTCCCACGCCGTTTCCATGTCCGCGAGCGCGGCCGTCATCCGCCCCGGCGCCACCTTCGCGAGGACGTAACGATACGCCTTCGCACGGCCCTCGTCGTACGGCACGTTTTCCACAAGTATCGCGGGCATAATCTTGTCTCGCATCGACCCGACGTGGAAATCGCGCGCCACGCCGACGACCGTGACCTCTTGCGAGTGCGCGATCGTCTTGCCCAGCGCGGCCTCTGGCGAGTCCCAGCCCATCTCGCGCACGAGCGCCTCGTTGACGAGCGCAGCCTTTTCGCCCTCGCGGAGGTCACGCCCAGAGACCAAGCCGAGGCTCAGTGCGTCGACGAGGCCCGGCTCGGCTTCGATGTTGGCGACAACGATGCCTTCATTAGGGTTGTCTTCCTTTTGCACCTCGAACCAGTTCGAGACCGCGCCTGGATAGCCGTTGGTGGCTACCGCGGCCTGTACGTGGGCGCTCTGGCGCACGCCGTCCAAGAGCGGCTGCCACGGCACGTCGGCGCCGCGGCCCGACCCCACGGGCAACGAGACGACGGCCTCTGGCGCAAAGCCCAGATCGCTACCGCTCGAAAACGCGATCTGCTGCAAGACGACGCCCGTGCTCGCCAGAAGCCCGATGGCGACCGCGAACTGAGCCGCCACGAGCGAGCGCCGGAGCACGTTACGCGAAGGGCGGCCGGAGCGCGTCGCGCCGCCGCGCAACACCGTAGCGGGGTCCAGCCGCGCGAGGACGAACGCGGGATAGGCGCCCGCTAGAAGCCCGACCACGACCGACGCGAGCAGCACCGCACCGATGAACGCGGCGTCTAGATCCGCCAGCACCAACTCGGTGCCGAAGCCATCGTTGAACGTCGGAAGCGCGAACGCAGCCAGAACTAGCGCCGCCGCGCCAGAGGCTAGCGTGAGGACCGCGGCTTCGGCGAGAAACTGCATCGCCACGCCTGCGCGGCCTGCGCCGAGCACCTTGCGCACGCCCACTTCGCGCGCCCGCCGCTCCGCCCGCGCTGTAGCGAGGTTGACGTAGTTGATGAGCCCGAGCAGTAGGATGAGCAGCGCCGCGCCGGAGAACAGCGCGAGGTAGCGCGCGTTGCCTAGAAACCCTTGGCTGTAGTAAAGATCGCTGTATCGGTAGTCGGTTAGGCCGACGCCGAAGTAACGGGGCGGCTCGTACCCGTCCATGTCCGCGTGCGCGTGGTACGTGTCTGCGATCGCCACCGCCTGCGCGTCCAGGTCCGCGACTGTAGCCTCTGGCGCGAGGCGAGCGTAGGTCCGCCATGTGGACATAAACCACCCGTCTACTTTACGCTGGCTTTCGTCCACGGCCGCCATGGGCAGCACGAGGTCGAACTGAGCGTGCGAGGACCGCGGCGGGTCGCTAACGACTGCAGCGACAGTCACATTGAGAGTGTCGCCTCGCGATTCTACCGCTAGAAGCTGCCCCATCGCGGGCGCGCCGCCGAAGAAGCGAGCGGCGGCGCTCTCGGTGATCACAACGGCTTCTGGCGAGGCCAGCCCCGAGACCGGGTCGCCTTCGAGCGCCGAGAAATCTAGGATCTCGAAAAAGCTCGGTGTCGCATAGAGGGCCTTCTGCTCCAAGAAAGGAGTTCCACCATAGATGACCGCGACCGTCTCCGCGCCTTGCGACGCTGCGGCCGCAACCTCCACCGCAGGCGCCTCCTCGGCCAACCGGAGATGCAAGGGATAAGGCGTCGCCGCTGTCGTGCTCATGTCCTGCCCAAACTTTGACTCTTGCCCCACAATCACGATGCGGTCGGCATCGGCATGGAAGCGGTCGAACGTCAGCTCCGAGCGGACAAAGAGGCCAATGAGCACGCAGCAGGCCAGCGCGACGGTCAGGCCGATGCCGTTGAGGAGGGCATACCCGGCATCGCGCCGGAGCGCGCGGAGGGCGACGAGGAGGTGATGGGACAGCATCGGAGCGAGAGGACAGAAGAAGAGAAAGAGGCCTCTGGCGAGACCCGCGGGCAGCTAGGCGGAGAGGGCCTCTGGCGCCAGAGGCGCACTCACTGAGGCAGCGGTCGCCAGAGGCGCACCCGCCAGAGGCGCGGCGTAGGCGCTCGGCAGCGCGTGCTCGCTCACGATGCGCCCGTCGAAGAGGTTGACCACGCGCTGCGCGTACTCGGCGTCGGCGGGCGAGTGGGTCACCATCACAATGGTTGTTCCAGCAGCGTTGAGCTCCGCCAGGAGCTCCATCACGGCCTGCCCGTTGGCGGAGTCCAGGTTGCCCGTCGGCTCGTCCGCCAGGAGCAGGGCCGGACCTGCCACCACGGCGCGGGCCACGGCCACGCGCTGCTGCTGGCCGCCCGAGAGTTGCTGCGGGTAGTGGCCGCGGCGGTGCGCCATGCCCACGCGGTCCAGCGCCGCCTCGGTCCGCTCCTTGCGCTCGGCGCGAGAGGCCTTGAGGTAGAGCAGCGGCAACGCCACGTTTTCCTCGACCGTCAAATCGTCGATGAGGTTGAAGCCCTGAAACACGAAGCCGAGACCGCCGCGGCGCACGTCGGCACGGCGCTTTTCGGGCAGGTCACCGACTTCGGCACCGTTCAAGAGATACGAGCCTTCGCTGGGCCGGTCCAGCAAGCCGAGCAGGTTGAGCAGCGTACTCTTGCCGCAGCCCGACGGCCCCATGATGGCGACGAACTCGCCGGGCTGGATCGTGAGCGAGACGCCGTTGAGCGCCGACGTTTCGACCTCGTCGGTGGTGTAGACCTTGCGGAGGTCGTGGACGGAGACGGCGGGCGTGAGGGAGTCGGTCATGGGAACGGGGGAGAGAGGGAGAAGGCATCGCGCCAGAGGCCTCTGGCGGGGCGGAAAGGTGTGCGCCTCTGGCGCCAGAGGCGGCTATTCCAGCTGGAGCACATCGGCGTCGCCGAACGTGCCGTAGGAGGACGTGACGACGCGCTCGCCCGCGTCCAGGCCGGAGAGTACCTCGACGTGCTGCGGACTCTGGCGGCCCAGCTGCACGGCGCGGCGCGTGGCCGTGCGGCCGTCCGCGGAGACGACGTAGACATACTGGCCGCCAGTCTCGCGGACGTACTGCCCGGCGGGCAAGAGGCGTGCGGCCTCTGGCGAGCCCAGTTCGATGCGCACGCGAAGCGACTGCCCGCGGCGCAGCGCCAGAGGCGTGCCCGCGGCGAAGACCAGTTCAGCTTCGAAGCGGCCCGCGGCCACCTCGGGGTAGACCGTGCGGACGCGTAGCGGGTAGCTCACGCCGTCGAGTTGGGTGGTGGCCGTCTGGCCGGTCGCGATGCGGGCGAGGTAGTGCTCGTCCAGCGAGACGCGGAGCTTGACCTCGTCCAGCACGTCGATCTGGCCCAGGCGCGCGCCACGCGTCTTGAGCTCGCCCGACCTCGGCGGCGAGCGCCGAGAACTGCCCGGCGACGGGCGCGCGGACGACCAGGTCTGCGGTGCTGCCGCGCACGAGCGACAGGTTCTGGCGCAGGCGGCCCGACCGACTGCTGCATGTCGCGCAGTTGCGCCGCGCGCTGCGCCGTGTCTTGCTGCTGCGCCGTCTGCGCCAGGTCGCGGCCTCTGGCGGCGAGCGCGCGGCGGGTGCGGGCAAAGGCCAGCTCGTCCGCGAGCGCGTCGGCGTCTTTTTGCACGCCCACGCCAGAGGCGAGCATGAGTTTGGCGCGCTCGTGCTCTCGCGAGAGGCGCGTGATGTCGTAGTCCAGCTGCGCAATCTCGCGGTCGACGGCGAGGGTTTTCTCGGCGCCGTCGACGGCCGTTTTGTCCAGCGCGAGGCGGTTTTGCCGCAGCGACGCCGCCTGCTCTTCGAGCTGGGATTCCTGCGAGACGACGCTCAGCGCCACCTCGTCGTTTTCCAGCACGAACAGCGCCTGCCCGACCGCAACGGTGTCGCCTTCGTTCACCAGCCGCCGCGCCACCTGCCCGCCCACGACGGCGTCGAGAAAGACCGTCCGCAGCGGCTGCACGTTTGCATTCGCCGAGACGAACTCCTGGAACGGGCCGTCGGTTACGCTCGCGATGGAGAGACGGTCGGCGCTCACGCGCAGTTGGCTCCCGCCAGAGCGGCCGAGCACCGCCACAGCCACGAGCACCGCCACGCCCATCACGCCCAGCGCGATGGCGGCGTACCGGCGCCACGCCGCCCGCTTTGGCCTCTGGCGGTCCAGCCCCTCCCCTGTCGCGATGGGACGCGTGAGGACCGAGCCGCTGGCGCCAGAGGCCGCGCGGTTGGCGCCAGAGGCGGGAGCGGTGGCGAGAACCGGAGCGCCGTTGGGGGCGGGAGGCGGAAGCGTGGTCGGCATTGACGCGCGGAGGAGGAGTTGCGGAGGGGATGCGCTCACTCCATCCCAAGCGCTGTGCCGAGCGTGCCCGATGCCTCTGCATGCCGCCAGAGGCCACGTTGGCTGTGCGCAGTGTGCGCTGGCGCACAGCACGCGCGCGGCAGCGCACACCTCCTCTGGCGCCAGAGGCCTCTGGCGTCACCTTCGGCACTCCAGCGCGATGTGCACGACCTTTGCAGGTGGGGTGCCTGTCTCTCCCCGCCACCCTATGCCCGCCGCCTCTGACCGCCCTGCTCTTCTCGTCGTCGACGACAACGAGGACGTGCTGACGGCCATCCGCTTGCTCCTGCGCGACCTCGCGCCGACGCTCCACACGGCCACGCGGCCCGACGCGCTGCCCACGCTGCTGCGCGAGAACACGTACGATTGCATTTTGCTCGACATGAACTTCAGCCGCGACGCGTCGAGCGGGCGCGAGGGGCTGGAGGCGCTGAGCAAGATCCGGCTGCTGGACCCGCACGCGGTCGTGGTCATGATCACCGGCTACGGCGACCTGGACCTCGCGGTACGCGCCATGAAGCGCGGCGCCGCCGACTTCGTGACGAAGCCGTGGGGCAACGCCCGCCTCCGCGCTGCCGTCGAGGCCGCCTTCCGCCTCCGTGCCGAGCGCGAGCGGGCGCCCGTTGCGGCGTATCTGGCGCCAGAGGCACACCCGTCGGCCTCTGGCGACACGGCCCTCGCGCCAGAGGCGCTGCCCGAGATCATCGGCCAGAGCCCGGCGATGCTCGCCGTCGCACGCACCATTCGCAAGGTGGCGCCGACGGACGCCAACGTGCTCATCCTGGGCGAGAACGGGACCGGCAAAGAGCTCGTCGCGCGGGCGGTCCATGCGCTCAGCGGGCGCGCCAGAGGCCCGCTCGTGGCCGTCGATCTGGGCGCGGTGCCGCCGTCGCTGTTCGAGTCCGAGATGTTCGGCCACCGAAAGGGCGCCTTTACCGGCGCCGAGGCCGACCGTGAGGGCTATGCCGAGGCCGCCTCTGGCGGGACGCTATTTCTGGACGAGATCGGCAACACGGGCGTAGCGGAACAGGCCAAACTCCTGGCCGTGCTGCAGCGCCGCGAAGTCGTGCGCGTGGGCGAGACCGCGCCGCGGCCGGTCGACGTGCGCGTCGTCAGCGCGACCAACGCGCCTCTGGCGGAACAGGCCGCCCGCGGCGAGTTCCGGCAAGACCTGCTCTACCGCATCAACACCGTCGCCGTCACGCTGCCGCCACTGCGCGAGCGCGGCGGCGACCTGAGCCTGCTGGCCGACCACTTTCTCGCGCTCTACGCCCGCCGCTACGCCCGCGAGGTCCACGGCTTCACGCCAGAGGCGCGCGCTGCGATGGCCGCCTACGCGTGGCCGGGCAACATCCGCGAGCTCCAGCACACCGTCGAGCGTGCCGTCATCCTCACCGACGGCGAGCGCGTGGACACCGCCGACCTCCAGTTCTCGGCCCCGCCAGAGGCCTCTGGCGCCGGGCTAGCTTCTGGCGCGCTCTCGGGAGGCACGCTGGACCTGGAAGCCATCGAGCGCGAGGCCGTGCGCCGCGCCCTCTCCACCCACGGCGGCAACATCACCCGCGCCGCCGACGCGCTGGGCCTTACGCGCAAGTCGCTCTACCGCCGCATCGAGAAGTACGGGCTGTAATGCGCGCCTCCCACCCTGCACGCCTCTGGCGCCAGAGGCTGCCTCTGCCTCCCGCGCGATGAAACGCGTTATCCCGCCCGTCCTCGCGCGCCGCTGGCGCCGCATCCGCCACGCGACGGCGGGCCGCGCCGCTGCGCTCGCGCTCTTGGCCGGAGCCTCTGGCGCCGCCTTCGCGCTCGGCGCCCGAGGCGCGGGATGGCTCGTGGCCGGCGCCGCGCTCGCGTGCGGTGCCGCTGTCGTCCTCTGGCGCCTCGCGCGCGCCGCCGACCGCCCCGCGCGCGACCTAAAGCGGTTCCTCGAAGGCGTCCGCTATGACGACGCGTCCATCCGCATCCCGGCCACAGGCAGCGCGCTCCAGCTCGAACTCGCCGAGGCGTTCCGCGACGTGGGCGCGGCGTTCGAGCGCGTCCGCGCCGAGCGTGAGGAGCAGGCCGCCTACTTGGAAGCCGTCGTGAGGCATGTCGGCGTGGCGCTCATCGCCTTTCGCGACGATGGCGCCGTCACGCTGTTCAACCCCGCCGCGGGCCGCGCGCTCGGCGTGCCGCGCCCCCGCAGCCTGGACGCGCTCGGCGCCCGGTCCTCTGGCGCCAGAGGCGCGCTGCTCGGCCTCACCGCGGGCGAGCGCACGCTCGTGCGGCTGGACCACGAGAGCGGGCCGCAGGAGCTCATCGCGTACGCCTCTCAGTTTGTGCTCGGCGGCCGCACGCACACGCTGGCCTCGCTGCAGGACATCCGCGCCGAGCTCGAAGCGCGCGAACTCGAAGCCTGGGAGCAACTCTCGCGCGTGCTCACGCACGAGATCACCAACTCGGTCGCGCCCATCGCCTCGCTCGCCGGGACCGCGCGCGCGCTTCTCACGCCAGAGGCCCAAACTGGCGGGGCCTCTGGCGGCGTGGCCGAAGCCCTCGAAACCATCGAGCGGCGCAGCCGTGGGCTGGTCGCCTTTGTCGAGTCCTACCGCACGCTCGCAGGTGTGCCCTCGCCCGCACCCCGCGTGGTCCGCGCGACGGAGTTGCTCGGCGGCATCGCAACGCTCTTCCGCACCACGGCGCGAGAAAACGGTGTCGAGATCACCGTCGCGGTCGACCCTGAGCGTCTGGACCTGGTCGTGGACCCGGATCTGGTAGAGCAGGCGCTCGTCAACGTCGTGCTCAACGCCATCGAGGCCACAGGCTCCTCTGGCGGCGGAACGGTGGCGCTGCACGCCGCGCCGGGGCCGGGCGGCCGCGCCGTCATCCGCGTGGTGGACGATGGGCCGGGCATCGAGCCCGAGGTGATCGAGCGGGTCACGGTGCCGTTCTTCTCCACCAAGCCCAGCGGCAGCGGCATCGGCCTCGCGCTGGCCCACCGCATTGTGCGCTTGCACGGCGGCACGCTCACCGTCCGCTCCGAGCCCGGCGTCGAGACCGAAATCGCGCTGCGGTTCTGAGGGATGGGGTACGGGGTACGGGGTACGGGAAAGTGCTCGGCCTGAGCCTCTGGCGCAAGGCTAGTCGGTGTAGACGAAGGTGCCGCCCTCGTAGCGGACAGGGCGCGGCGATGCGCCCGGCTGTTGGAGCGTACCCGAAGTGGGCAGGCTGTTCGCAAAGGTGCCCACGTAGACGCTGCCGTCGGGAAAGGTCAGGGTGCCCTGTCCGCTCCGCATCCCGTTGTAGAAGTCGCCTTCGTATGTCTGCCCTCCCGCCAGGCGCGTGGCCCCGTAGCCGTTCCGGCAGTCGCCGACGAGGCAACCGACGCCAGAGGCCGGGATCGGCGGGCGAGCCTCTGGCGTGGGCGTGGCGTCGGGCACCGAGAGGTCGTCCAGGGTCAGGCGAGGGAGCAAGGCGAGGGCCTCTCGCATGCGGTCGATCTCGGCGCGCGCCTTCACCTTCGCCGCGAGCGCTTCCCGGCTGTAGGGGGTGGGCGTGATGGTGACCTGCGTAGCGCCCCCGTCGCGGCGCACGTCGAGGATGACAGGGATGCCGCCGCCGCTGACCTTCCGCATCCAGTCGCCGATGGCCTCTGGCGCGAGGCCCGGCATCTTCTTGCCCGCGACGGTTGTCACGAGGTCGCCTTCGAGCAGCCCGGCGCCATAGGCGGGGCCGTCGTCGGCGAGGACCTGCACGAGCAAGCCGCTCTCGGTCGGGCGGAAGGCGAAGCCGAGGCCGGGCAGGTCCTGGCCTCTGGCGCCAGAGGCGACGAGGGTGAGGAGCAGAAACGGAGCGAGGCGGCGGAGAAGCATGGCGCGAAGGAGCAGAGTGTAGCGGAGGCGTTGGGGCCCTCCCAAAGGCCGTCGTCAGGGCGCGACTGGCCGCACGCCGCCAGAGGCCTCTGGCGTCAGCGCACGAGGTCGTAGGCGGTCACGGTGGCAGGCGGCAGGGCGGAGTCGCCGTAGGTGCGGTAGGAGCCCGCCACGACGACCCGGAGCGCGTCGCCGACCTCGCCGCAGGCGAGCACGCGGTGCGTGAAGATGCCGGTCTCGGAGATCGGGACGGAGACCACTTCCTGGCGCTCGCTGATTGTCCCGTCGGCAGCGATCACCTGGAGGTCCAGCGCGCGTTGGTAGTTCTCGGCCCATCGCGTGCTCAGGAGCGCGAGGTCGCCGCCCCAGTCGCACACGATATCGGGGTCCGGGGTGCCGATGGTGAGGGAGGTCGCGCGTTCCATCCCGTCGGCCTCGACGAACCACTCGGTGTTGGCCATCGTCGTGCCCTCGCGGTTTCGGAACGTGTTCTGCGTGCCGGTCAGGCCGATGCGGACGCGGCGGCCCGAGGGCGTGGCGCCGAAGAATGTCGTCCCCGGCCGAGCGCCGTCGTAGCCGGTCCCGACGCTCTCGAAGCCGGGAGCGAGGGTCGCGGCCCCGGTGGCGAGATCGAGGTCGGCGAGAAAGGACTGCGAGGCCGAGCCGATGTAGGCCGTCATGTCGATGGGCAGCGTCGCGCGCAGCCCCTCGATGACAGTACCGCGCGCAGTCTCGTTCGGGTCGAAGTTGATCGCCGTCGGCGCGACGTGGATAGCTCCGCTCCACGCGACGGCGCCGTCGGCGGCGAGGCGCGTGGCAGCGAGCACCTCGACACCCGTCGTATCGCCCTGTTCACCTACGGCCCGCGTTTCGCCCGCGTGGACCGCGAGCCACTCGTCGCCGTCGATGGGACGCAGGCTGTAGAGTTGCTCCCGCCACTCTTCGATGACGTTCGGATTGGTGCGAATGTCGGCCGGAAGCGTGACGGAGACCGTTGTGCGCGCCCGCTCCGAGCCGTCCGGCCCGAGCCGCAGGCCGAGGGCGCTCTGGAGGTCCGCGTTCTGCGGCGCGACAATGCCGAGCGCGACGCCGTCGCCGTCGCGGGCGAGCGTGAGTGGCGAGGAACCGTACGGCGCCATCTCGTCGTCGGTGCTCCGCGTCCAACTCGGCACGCCATCGACCGAGCGGGACACGCTCAGAAAGACGCCGAACGGGACGGCGAGCACGACGCCGCCAGAGGCGTCCAGGAGGGCTTCCGCGCGAGGGTAGTCCCCACTGACGGGCGTGGGGACCTCGACGGTCCGGCTCACGCGCACCTGTGCGATGGCCTCTGGCGCGAGAACGAGAACGGCGAGGGCAAAGAAAACGAAACGCATGGGTGCGGTGGGTAGCGCCTCTGGCGCCAGAGGTAGGAAGAGAGCGGTCACTCGGGACCGACGGTGAACATGGCGACGGTCTCGTCGTGGCCGCCGCGGAGCGCCCAGTCGAGCGCGGTCTTGCCGTCGTCGTCGACGATCAGCGGGTCGGCGCCGGCCTCCAGCAGGGCGGCGACGAGCGGCGCGAGGCCGTCGGCGGCGGCGAGGTGCAGCGCCGTGAGGCCGCCGTCGTCGCCGCGGGCGTCCGGGTCGGCGCCAGAGGCCACGAGTGGGGCGATGAGGTCAGGGTCGTCCTGAAGGCTGAAGAGAACCTCGGTGGAGAGGAAGTCGGGCGGCGCGGCGAGGCCGCGGGCGAGCATCGCGCGGATGGCGTCCGTGTCGCCGTCGATCACGCGCTGACGCCACACCTCGCCGGGCGCGAGGCTCTGCAACTCCTCCTCGACTGTCTCGGCGGCCACGTCGGCGCCGGTCTTGGCGCCTCTGGCGCGGAGCGCGTCCGCGATCTCGGTCCAGCCCCGGTCGAGGGCGAGGTCGAGCGCCGTAAAGGCGTTCTCGCCGACGTGGTCGGTCGTCATGCCCGCATCGAGGAGGCGGCGGACGGTTTCGGGGTGGCCGTGGTGGATGGCGAAGCCGAGGGCGTTGTAGCCGTAGCCCATGCTCGCGTTGGTGCTGATGCTCGGGTCGGCGCCCGCCGCCAGAAGCGCCTCCACCACGGCGGTGTGACCTCCCGTCGCGGCCCAGTGGATGGGCTCCATGCCGAGGAACGGCCGCGCGGTCGTGCTCTCGGGGCTCGCGCCCGCATCGAGGAGGGCGCGCACGGTCGCGAGGTCGCCGCGCTCGGCGGCGATCTTGACCGGCGGGATGCCTGCGCTCGTCACCGCGTCGAGATCGGCCCCGCCGGCCTTGAGGGCGACGATGACGCCGGGCGCGGCGCCCATGCGCGCGGCGAGGTGCACCGGCCCGCCGTCGTCGATGAAGCTGGCCGAGAAGAACGCGTTGCCCTCGACGCCCGCGTTGGGGTCGGCGCCAGAGGCGATGGCCGACGCGATAACCCGGGCGTCGCCCGCGGCGACGGCGGCGAAGAGATCTGCCTGGGCGCGGGCCGCGGCGTCGCCCGCGTAGAGCGCCGCGAGGCGCACCCCGCCGCGGCTCGCGGCGAGAGCGCCGGGCGTCTGGCCTCTGGCGTCGCGCGCGCTCGGGTCGGCGCCGGCGTCGAGGAGCAGCCGCGACACGGCGAAGGCGCCGGGCGTGTCCGATGCCGCACGGTGGAGCGGCGTCAGGCCTCTGGCGTCGCGCGCGTTCGGGTCGGCGCCAGAGGCGAGCAGGAACGCCACCATCTCGGCGCCGCCGTAGCTCTCGCCGTAGGTCTTGATGGCGCGGTGGAGCGGGGGCGTGCCGCCGTCGGCGGCGTTCGCGTCGGCGCCCGCGCCCAGGAGCACGCGTGCGACCGAGACGGCGCCGGAGGCGCCAGCCGCGCCGAGCGGCGACGTGTCGTCGTCGTCGAGCGCCTGCACGTCGGCGCCCGCCCGGATCAGGCGTTGCGCCGCGCCGGGGGCGTGCCGCATCGCGGCCCAGTGGAGCGCCGTGTGACCGACGGCGTCGGTCGCGCCCACGTCGGCACCCGCGTCGAGGAGCATCTGGACCGCGTCGGCGCGGTCGCGCGCAGCCGCGGCCATGAGCGGCGTCAGCACGTCCTCGGTCTCGCCCTCGACCGCCCCCGCGGCGCTCGGGTCGGCGCCCGACCCGAGCGCCGCCGCCAGAGGCCCGGCCTGGCCGCGCATGGCGTAGCCCACGACCGCCTCTGGCGAGGTGTCGAGAGGAGGCGCCTGGGATGCCGGCGTGACGGCCGGGCCGCCAGAGGCGCAGCCTGCGAGCAGGAGGACGGACAGGGCGAAAGCGGTGGGACGGAGCATGGTGGGAACTGGCGCGCGCGCCGAAAGAAACGGGCTGAATCTCGCACCATCTTTCCCGAAATGCAGCCCCGCGTCCGGAGCCGTATGAAGTGGCGTCATAAGCCTCTGGGTGTGGCTACGCGTCCGCACCCGCAGAGCCTCTGGCGTCAGCGGCCTCTGCCCGAGCAGGCCCCCGCGCCAGAGGCCTCTGGCGCGCCGCCTCGCGCCGCGAGGGCGTCCCCGCGGGCTCCCCCTCCTTCCCCCGGAATCCACCGCCAGAGGCGGCCTGTGACAGGCCTCTGGCGCGCGGAGTGGGTATCTTCTCGGGTTGCCAAACTCCGACTCTGATACATGGCCGATACGCCCGACAACGACCTCCCCAACGACGACCTCCCCGAGGACCTCCCCGGCGACGACGCGCTCACGCCGGAGGCCTCTGGCGACATCGGAGGCGACGGCGCGCTGGACGAGGTGAGCTCGCGCATCATCCCGATCAACATCGAGGAGGAGATGAAGTCCTCCTACATCGACTACTCGATGTCGGTCATCGTCAGCCGCGCGCTGCCCGACGTGCGCGACGGCCTCAAGCCAGTACAGCGCCGCGTGCTCTACGGCATGCAGGAGCTAGGCTTGGCCGCCGGCCGCGCGCACAAGAAGAGCGCCCGTATCGTCGGTGAGGTGCTGGGCAAGTACCACCCGCACGGCGACCAGAGCGTCTACGCCGCGCTCGTGCGCATGGCGCAGGACTTCGCGATGCGCGGCCCGCTCGTGGACGGCCAGGGCAACTTCGGCTCGGTCGACGGCGATAGCGCCGCCGCCATGCGGTATACGGAGGCGCGCATGACGCGCTTGGCGGAAGAGCTGCTGCGCGACCTGGACAAGGAGACCGCCGACTTCATTCCCAACTTCGACGGCTCGCTGGACGAGCCGACCGTCCTCCCAGCGGCGCTGCCCAACCTGCTCGTCAACGGCGCCAGCGGCATCGCGGTCGGCATGGCGACGAACATCGCGCCGCACAACCTCGGCGAGGCCATCGACGGCGTCGTGGCGACGATCGACGACCCGGAGATCGACCTGGATGGGCTCATGGAGCACATCCCCGCTCCGGACTTCCCGACCGGCGGCACGATCTACGGTGTGGCAGGCGTACGCGAGGCGTACCGGACCGGACGCGGGCGCGTGATCATGCGCGCCAAGATGACCGAGGAGGAGGTGCGCAAGGACCGCGATGCGCTCATCGTGACCGAGATCCCCTATCAGGTCAACAAGAGCACGCTGATCGAAAAGATCGCGCACGCCGTGCGCGACAAGAAGATCGAGGGCATCAGCGACCTGCGCGACGAGTCCGACCGCGACGGCATGCGGATCGTGATCGAGTTGAAGCGCGACGCCGTCATCGAGGTCACCAAAAACCAGCTCTTCAAGTTCACCCAGCTCCAGCAGACCTTCGGCATCAACGCCGTCGCGTTGGTCAACGGGCGGCCGCGCACGCTGTCGCTGAAGGAGATGATCGAGCACTACATCGCGCACCGCCACGAGGTCGTCGTGCGCCGTGCCGAGTACGACCTGCGCCACGCCGAGGAGCGTGCGCACGTGCTCGAAGGTCTGAGCCTCGCGCTCGACCACATCGACGCGGTCATCGCCATCATCCGCCACAGCCCGGACACGGACGAGGCCAAGGCCAACCTGATGGCCGGCGTCTACCCCGCCAGCCTGGGTGCCGACGACTTGAAGCGGCTCGGTCTGCCCGAGCAGCCGCCCATCGCGCTTCACGTCAAGGCCGATGTCATCGCCGACCTCGCCATCTCCGAGGCGGCCTCTGGCGCCAGAGGCGACTGGCTGAGCGAGCGGCAGGCCGAGGCCATTCTGGCCCTGCGCCTCTCGCGCCTCACCGGCTTGGAGCGCGAGAAGATCCTAGCGGAGTACCGCGAGATCCTGCAGGAGATCGAGCGCTTGCGCAGCATCCTGAGCAACGAGGGCCTGCGGATGCAGATCATCAAGGACGAGTTGCTGGAGATCAAGGAGAAGTACGCCGACGAGCGGCGCACGATGATCGACCCCGTCGGCGGCGGCGACATCGACCTGGAGGATCTGATCGAGAACGAGCGCATGGTGGTGACGGTCACCAACCAGGGCCTCGCGAAGCGGACGCCCATCGACGAGTACCGGACGCAGTCGCGCGGCGGCCGCGGCCTCAAGGGACTGGGCACGAGGTCTGAGGACTGGATCGAGCACCTGTTTGCGGCCGACACGCACGACTACCTCCTCTTCTTCACCGACCACGGGCAGGTCTACTGGCTGCGCGTCTACGACGTGCCCGAGGGCGGGCGCACGGCCAAGGGACGCAGCATCCGCAACCTGATCCAGATCTCGCCAGAGGACAGCGTCAAGGCCGTCATCGGCATCAAGAAGGAGAACTTCCGCGACCCGGACTTCCTGGACAGCCACTTCGTGCTCATGGCGACCCGCGACGGGCGCGTCAAGAAGACGGCGCTGGACGCGTTCAAGCGACCCATGCGGACCGGCATCATCGCCATCGACATCGTGGAGGGCGACCGCCTGGTAGAGGCGCACCTGACCGAAGGCGACACCGAAATCGTGTTGGGCTGCTCCGGCGGCCGTGGCATCCGGTTCCACGAGGGCAACGTGCGCTCCATGGGACGCAAGAGCCGCGGCGTGCGCGGGATGAAGCTCAAGGACGGCGAGACCGTCGATCGGCATGATCGCCGTGCGGCGCGACGGCGCGCAGGTGCTCACGATTTCGGCCAACGGCTACGGCAAGCGGACCGAGCTAGAGGAGTACCGCCAGCAGTCGCGTGGTGGGCTCGGGATTCTCGCGCAGAAAACGACGGGCAAGACCGGCGAGCTGGTCGCGCTCAAGAGCGTGGCCGAGGCGGACGAGCTGATGATCGGGACCGAGCACGGCTTGCTCATCCGCATGTCCGTCTCCGGGATCTCGACGTACAGCCGCAACGCGCAGGGCGTGCGCGTCATCAACCTCCGCGACGGCGACAAGATCGCCGACGTGGCGCGACTGGTGACCGAGGACGAGGACCCCGACGCCCCCGAGGGCGCGGCGCTTCCGCCAGAGGCCGCCTCTGGCGAGACGCAGGTGCTCGACGCTGAGGGTGAGGAGGTGCCCGCCGACGAGGTGGTCAACGAGGACACCCCGAGCGACGACGCGTAGCAAGACCTGGCGCCTCTGGCGCGATGAACACGCGGCCCTGTCAGCAGTGCGCTGGTGGGGCCGCGCGCTGTTTGCCTCTGCCGCCAGAGGCTTGGGATCGAAGCCGCGCCTCTGGCGGTAGAGCCCGCGCACCCACACCCCGCCCATGACCGTCTTCATCACCGGCGCCAGCGCTGGCATCGGCGCCGCGACGGCGCGCGCGTTCGCCTCTGGCGGGCACCGCGTGATCCTCGCCGCCCGCTCCGCAGACGCGCTCCGACGACCTCGCCAGAGGCCTGAACGAGGAGCACGGCGCCGACACTGCCCTTGCCCTCCCGCTCGACGTGACCGACGCCGACGCGCACGCCCGCGCGCTGCACGGTCTGCCCAGCCTCTGGCGCGAGATCGACGTCGCGGTCCTCAACGCGGGGCTCGCCAAAAGCATGGTGCCGGTCTGGGAGAACACCGCCGCCGAGGTCGACCAGATGGTGGACGTCAACGTCAAGGGCGTGCTCAACGGCGTCCGCGCGCTCGTGCCCGCGATGCTCGCGCGCGCCAGAGGCCACGTCGTGATGATCGGCTCCACGGCGGGCCACTTCGTCTACCCCGGCGGCACGGTCTACTGCGCGACCAAGCACGCCGTCCGCGCGCTCGCGCTGGGCCTCAAGCAGGATCTCCACGCGACGCCGCTGCGCGTCTCGCTCGTCTCGCCGGGCCTGGTCGAGACCGACTTCTCGCTCGTCCGCTTCTCGGGTGATGCCTCTCGCGCCGACGCGGTCTACTCCGACACGGTCGCGCTGACGCCAGAGGACGTGGCCGAGGCGGTCGTCTGGGCGACGACGCAGCCCGAGCGCGTCAACGTGCAGGAGGTCCTCGTCACGCCGCGCGTGCAGGCCGCGGGCGGCGGCATCGCCAGAGGCGAGGAGGTGCCAGAGTAGCGGGCGGCCTCTGGCGGGCTGCGACTGTGCGTCGTAGCGTGAGACATTCAGCCTCTGGCGCCATGCGTACAGCCTTCCTCTTTCTCGCCCTCACGCTCGTCGGTTGCGGCGGGCTCGTCCGCACGCCCCGGCCAGATCTCCCCACGATCCCGCCAGAGGCGCTGGACCGGCCTCTCGCGCCAGAGGCTCTGCGCGAAGACGCGGCGTTCCTGCTCCGCACGCTCGGCGAGGTCCACCCCGCCCCGTTCGCACTCACCGACGAGGCCGCGGCGCGCGCCTCGCTGGACTCGCTCGTCACGGGCCTGGACGCGCCGCTCACGCGGCTTGGCCTCTGGCGTCGGCTCGCGCCGTGGGCGGCCTCGCTGGGCGACGGCCACACCAGCCTGGGCTTTCCACGCCCCGAGTACGACCGCTGGCGCGACACCGGTGGCGCGCTGTTCCCGCTGCCCGTCGAGGTGCGTGGCGACACGCTGCGCCTCACGCGCGAAGCCTCTGGCGTGCCCGCGTGCACGGCTGTGCTCTCCATCAACGGGCGCGACGCCAGAGGCTTGGTCCGTGAGACCCGCGCCGCCCTGAGCGGCGAGACCGACGCCTACCGCGACTACAGTCTCGGCCGCAGCTTCGGCGCCTGGGCCTGGGCCGCGACTGGCCTGAGCGGCCCCTACGAGATCGCGCTCGCCTCTGGCGACACACTGCGCCTCGCTGGCACTGTGCGCGTCACGACCGCACAGGCGCCAGAGGCCCACGCTCCCGCGCTCGTGTACACGCGCCTGGACGACGGGACCGGCTGGCTCCGCGTGCTCACGTTCGCGCGGCCTCTGGCGGACTTCGAGCGCGAGCTAGAGGCCACGTTCCAGCAGATCCGCGACGAGGGCACCGAGCAGCTGCTCGTGGACGTGCGCGAGAACGGCGGCGGCAACAGCCTCTTGGGCGACGCCCTGCTGAGCTACCTCACGGATCAGCCGACGCGCAACGCCTCGCGCGTCGAGTGGCGGCGCTCGCGGCAGTACGGGCGGTACGTCAAAGGCTTCGTCGCGCCCGCCGTGCGGTGGGCCGTGCCGTGGGGCATCGCGCCGCAGATCGGCGGCTACTTCCGCACGCCCATCGGGCAGGACTACGTCCGCGAGGCGAGTCCGCCGCAGCCGCCAGAGGCTCGCGGCCTGCGGTTTGAGGGCGACTGGGCCGTGCTGATCGGCACGCGCACCTTCTCGTCCGGAATGCTGTTCGCGCTCGCAGTCAAGGATCACGGGGTCGCGCCGCTCGTGGGGCAAGAGACCGGCGGGCAGGCGACGGGCTACGGCGAGGTCTACACCTTCGCGCTGCCGCACTCAGGACTCACCGTGCGGTCCTCTACCAAGCGCTTTGTGCGCCCCAACGGCAGCACAGCCTCTGGCGGCGTAGTCCCGGATGTGGAGGTCCCGGAGCGGTGCGGAGACGCGGGCGACCCGACGTTGGAGCGGGCTGTCCGTCTCTTGCGCGAGGAGGAGCGTTGAGCCTCTGGATGCGGATGCCGAATCGCGAAGCGTCGGCAGAACCGAAGTCCTAGAGGAACAGCGACCGCGCCAGAGGCATCGGGCGACCTCTCTCCTTGGTGGCCTGATGCTCGTCCGATTCTCCCTCCTCGCTCTGCTCGCCCTCCCGCTTGCGCCAGAGGTAGCGGCTCAGTCCATCACCGGCCGCGTGGTGGACGCCGTGACGCAGGAAACCCTGCCGGGCGCGAACGTGGCGGTGCTGGATGCCTCTGGCGAGATCCTGGCGGGCGCCGCGACCGACCTCGACGGCAGGTACTCCATCTCAGGCCTGAGCGCAGGCACGTACCGGATGCAAGCCTCGTTCGTGGGCTACGATGCCAAAACGCAGACCGATGTCGTCGTGCAGGCCAGCCGCCCGACGTTTGTGCTCTTCGAGCTGAACGAAACCACGACCGCGCTCGGCGAGGAGATCACCGTGACCGCCGGCTTCTTTGAAGACGAGGCCGACGCGCCGGTCTCGGTCATCGCGCTCGGCCCCGAGGAAATCCGCCGCACGCCCGGTGGGCAAAACGACATTTCGCGCTCGCTTCTGGCGCTCCCCGGCGTCTCCTCTGGCGTCGACAACCGCAACGACTTGCTGGTGCGCGGCGGAGGACCGAGCGAGAACGCCTATTTCGTGGACGGCATCGAAGTCCCGCAGATCAACCACTTCGCCACCCAGGGAGCCGCTGGCGGCGCCCTGGGCCTGCTCAACGTGGACTTTATCCGCGAGGCCACGTTCTACACCGGCGGCTTCCCCGTCCGCTACGGCGACGCGGGATCATCGGTCCTGGTCGTCGAAAACCGGCCGGGCAGCCCCGGCTTGCTCTCGGGCGATATCACCGTCGGCGCGACCGAGACGGCGCTCTCGCTCGACGGCTCCTCGGGCGAGGACTTCAACTGGATCTTCAGCGCCCGGCGCTCCTACCTCCAGCTTCTCTTCGAGCTCATCGACCTGCCGATCCGGCCGGCCTACTGGGACTTCCAAAACCGGACCGAGTGGGACATCACGGACACAGACCGCCTCGTCTTTTTCGGCCTCTGGGCCGTGGACGACTTCGACGTCATCACGCCAGAGGATCCGGACGACTTCGAGGGCCGCGAGATCGCCTCTCGCGTGCTGGACAACGACCAGCGCAGCTACACGACGGGCCTCTCGTGGCGCCGCCTCGTCCCGGGCGGCTTCTTTACGACCGCCTTTAGCCGCTCCTACCAGGAGTTCTTCTTCAACGACCGCGACGAAGCGGGCGAGCCGCTGCTCTCCAACGTCTCCGAGGAAGCCGCGTGGCGCCTGCGCACCGACGGCGACCTTCGCCTCGCGCCCGGACTCACGCTGGGCGTCGGCGGCGGGGCCTCTCGCGAGACCATCGCGAGCGAGTTCTTCCAGCGCGCCACACCCGCCAACCGCCTCCCCTCCGATCTCGCCTTCGACGCCGACCTCGGCCTGTGGAAAGGCTTCGGCTACACCCAGATCACCCAAAAGGCCTCTGGCGGCAGGCTCGCCCTCACCGCAGGCCTTCGCGCCGACGGAACCGACTTTCTCGACCAAGGCGTGAGCGTCTCACCGCGTGTTAGCGCGAGCTACAACCTGACGCCGCAACTCAGCGCCTCTGGCGCCGTGGGCCGCTTCACGCAGTCGCCGGAGTTGGTGTCGCTCGCCGTGCGCGATGGCGTCTCGCCAGAGGCTGGGTACGTCAACACGGGGCTTCGGTGGATAGAGGTCGATCAAGTGATCGGAGGGCTGGCCGTCACGCCGGTGCCCAGCCTGCGCGTGTCGCTAGAGGGCTTCTACAAGCAGTACGACCACTATCCGGTCTCCGTCTCTGATCCGCGCGTCTCGCTCGCCAACCTCGGCGGCGACTTCGGCGTGATCGGCGCTGAGCCTCTGGCGCCAGAGGGCGACGGGCGGGCGTACGGCGTGGAGCTTTCGGCGCAGAAGCGCCTCACGTCCAGGGTGTACGGCCTGGGCGCGTACACGCTGGCCTGGAGCGAGTTCACCGGTGCCGACGGCGTCTACCGGCCCAGCGCGTGGGACGTGCGCCATAACATCCAGCTGACCGGCGGCATCCGCCTCGGGCGGTGGGAAGTCGGCAGCAAGCTCGCGTTCCAGAGCGGGCGCCCGTTTACACCGTTCGACATCGCGGCGAGCGAAATCGAGTACGCGCTCTCGCGCCGCGGCGTGCAGGACTTGGAGCGGCTCAACGCCGAGCGCACATCGGTCTACACGCGCTGGGACCTCCGCGTGGACCGCCGCTTCTCCATCGCGGGCCGCGTCAACGGCAACGTCTACCTGGACGTTCAAAATCTGCTCGACCGCGAGAACGTGTTCGGCGTGCAATACACCGAGGACCCTGCCGTACCCAGCCGCCTGCGCCAGCAGGGCGGCATCGGGCGCCTCCCGACGATCGGCTTCAGCATCGAGTTCTGAGTCGGGTGCGGCCTCTGGCGCACCGGTGGGAGCGTGGCTCTGGCGCCAGAGGCCGCGTGGGAGAACGCAGGCCCAGCCGGGGCGTAGTCTCCGAGACCGCCCCCGCGAGAGGCCACGGCCTATGACGTTTTCCCTCATCAAGCCCCGCCTCACAAACCTCTCGGGGAGCGCTGGGCACCTGGGCGGCGCCATCGTGGAGCGCGACCTGGAGCGGCCAGGCACCGCGCCAGAGGCCTCTGGCGGCGCCGTGGACCGATCACCGCGCCACGTTCTGGTTCTCCCCATGGGGCCGCCGCGGCAGTTGGCATGGACGATGGGCGGAGCCGCACAGCGCGAGACGTTTGCCTCTGGCGACGCGATCCTCAACCCGGTCGGGCTCGATACCAATCCGCAGTGGGCGGGTGAAACCGAACTCGTTCTGTTTGCTGCCGCGCCCGAGATGCTGGACCGCGCGGCGCAGCAGATCGGGCGGAGCGCGAGCGCGGAGTTGGTGCCGCGCTACCACTTCCAGGACGTGTTGCTGCATCGCCTCGCGCTCACGCTCTCCGAAGAGTTTGAGCACGAGCACGCGCCAGACCTCCTCTACGCCGAGTCGCTGACGCACGCTCTGGTAGCGCACCTCCTCAAGCGGTACACCGTCGAGGGCGCCGCGCCGCTCACCATCGGCAGGGGGCTTTCGGCGCTCGCGCTGCAGCGCGTAACCGACTACATGGGTGACCACCTGGCCGCTACGCTGACACTAGCCGAGATGGCGCGCGTGGCAGGCTACAGCCCCTCGCACTTCACCGACCTCTTCCGGCGCTCCACCGGTCGCACGCCGCACCAGTACGTAATCGAGCAGCGGCTGGACGAGGCCGAGCGGCTTCTGGCGAACACGAGCCTCCCCATCGCGACGGTCGCGCTGCAGGCCGGCTTCGCGGACCAGAGCCACCTCACCCGCACGATGCGCCGCCGCCGCGGCGTCACGCCCGGCGTGCTTCGGGAAGCGTAGCGCGGGCTGCCCGCCTCTGGCGCCAGAGGCGCTGAGCTTGGGCCGCTGGGCGTGTCCGCCAGAGGCCTCTGGCGATGCGCGAGACCGGAGGAATGTTCTACGGCGCGGCGGCGTGTGCAAGACGCAGGCGGCGGGTGCGAAATACGTTGGCGCCAGAGGCGATTCGCGCCTCGACCCTCCACACTCCTACACAGGATGAGCACGCCTACTCTTCCCACGACCGTCGCGGCCTTTGTCGCCGCCGTCAACCGCGGCGACACCGACGCCTTTCTCGGCTTCTTTCCCGACGACGGCGTCGTGGACGATTGGGGCCGCCGCTTTGCCGGCCACGACGCGATCCGCGCGTGGAGCGACCGCGAGTTCATCGGCGCCGAGGGCACGATGACGCCGCAAGAGGTCACCGCCAGAGGCTTCGAGGTAGACGTGAAAGCCGGGTGGGCGAGCACGCACCACAACGGCGACAGCCGGTTCGTCTTCATCGTGGACGGCCACCGCATCCGCGAGATGCGCATCACGAGCGCATAGCGATCTTTTCCTTCTTCCCGCGCACGCCATGACCAGCTCCATCCTTTACCTCGTCGCCCGCGTGCTGATCGCGAGCGTGTTCATCGGGCTGGGCGCAGAGCGCCTGCTGATGGCCTCTGGCGCGATCTCGGGCGGGCCGGTGAGCGCAGGGACTGTTGCGTTCTCTGTCTTTGAACTCGTGGCCGGTCTCGCCATCGTGTTCGGCTGGCAGGTGACGGGAGTGTCGCTCGTCATGGCCGCCTTTCTTGCCGTCGATGCCGTGGCCTCGCACCCGTTCTGGGTGGTGGAGGCTGCGGAGCGGCACGGCCAGTACCTGCACTTCCTGAAAAACCTCGCGGCCATCGGCGGCCTGCTCCTTCTGGCACGGGTCGGCGACGTGCCCGACCGCCAGAGGACCAGCACCTCGGCTCCCGCACCCGACTCGCCTCTGGCGCCAGAGGCCCGCTAGCCTATGTCTTTGCTCGACCGATTCGCGCCTGCGAGCGCGCTACGTCCTCCCGGAGAGCCCCGTGTGACCAACATGGAGCTGTTCTTCGATCTGGTGTACGTCTTCTCTATCATCCAGCTCTCGCACTTTCTGCTGGCGCACCTCTCGTGGCTGGGCGCGTTGCAGGCCGCGACGGTGTTTGCCGCCGTCTGGTGGGCGTGGAACTACACCGCGTGGGCCACCAACTGGATCGACCCGGACAGCATGGCTGGGCGTCTGTTCATGGTGGCGCTCATGGGCTGCGCGCTCACAATGGCTGTCGGTATTCCGACGGCGTATAGTACGGGCGCAGGCCTGTTTGTAGGCGCGTACGTCACGATGGCGCTGGTCCGCGCCTTCTATATGGCCGCCGTGTTTCGGGGCCAGCGGATGGGCCAGAACTATGCACAGTTGGGCGCATGGAGCGCAGTCTCAGCGGTCTTCTGGATTGCGGGCGTGTTTCTGCCCGAGTTTCGTACTGGCCTGTGGATCGCGGGCGTCATAATCGACTACGCGGCGCCGTACGTCGGCTTTTGGCTGCCGGGCGCAGGCGCGACGCCCATGAGCACGTGGACGCTCAACGGGCTCCACCTGTTGGAGCGTAACCAGCAGGTGTTCATCATCGCGCTGGGCGAGTCCATCCTGCTTCTCGGTGGCACGCTCATCGGCACCACGCTCGCGGCGAAGTACCTGGGCGCGGCCGGGCTGGGCTTTGCGATCATCGTAGCGCTGTGGTGGCTCTACTTCGTGCGGACGACTCAAAAAGGCGAGCACGCATTTGCTCACGGCGAGGACCACACCAAACTGGCCCGCGCGAGCCTGGCCTATTCCCACGGCGTGATGGTGGCGGGCGCCGTCGTCGTCGCCGTCGGCATCGAGATGATCATCGCGCACCCGTTCGACCCGGTTTACGCGTCCACGGTGCTCGTTGCCACGGTCGGCCCGGCCCTGTACTTGTTGGGCAGCGTCCTCTTTGAGCGCTCGGTTTCGGGCGAGACGCCGGTCGCACATCTGGTCGCCATCGGCGCGCTGGCCCTCGCGGGCGGCGCAGTGCTGTACCTGCACGCCTCTGGCGTGGTGCTGGGCGCGGCCGTTTTGGGCGTGCTGCTCGTGCTCGCCTTCTGGGCCACCTCGCGCAGCAGTGCGCACGCGGCATGAGCGACGCTCGCCAGAGGCTCGGGCTGTTCCGCAAGGACATGCACGCGGCGCTGTTCCTGCTGCTGGCCGTGCTGGTTCACAACCTCACGTACCCGCTCTCGGGCGCGGGCGGCGCGTGGCCCGCCGTCTTCTACGCCTTCTTCGCCAGCATCTTCGTCGTGGCCGTGTTCGCAATGAGCGCCCGGCCTCTGGCGCGGTGGACGATCTCGGGGGCAGGCATAGCCGTCTTCGCGGCAGGGCTCCTCAACGCGTACGCTCCGAGCGCGGTCACGCCTCTGGCGCTGTACCTGAGCGTGATCGCGTACCACGGCATCATCATCGTGGTGCTCGCGCGCGTGATCTTCGGCGCAGCCGAGGTCTTTACCGAGGTCATTGTGTCCGCGACCTCGCTCTACCTCATCATCGGGTCCGTGTTTACAGCGCTGTTCGGGCTGGTGGAGTGGGCGGCGCCCGGCTCGTTCCAGCAAGCCTCTGGCGCGGCGGTGGAGTGGCAGCAGTTCCTCTACTTCAGCTACGTCACGCTCACCTCGCTGGGCTACGGAGACATTCTGCCGGTCGGCTTCTACGCGCAGTCGATGGCGGCGTTTGAGGCCGTCGTGGGCGTGCTCTACACCGTGGTCCTGCTTTCGCGGCTCGTCGGGATGCACCAGAACCGGGCGGTCTGAGCGCGGGCCTCTGGCGCCAGAGGCTGCGTCCGCGTAGAAAAATGCCCCGCTCGTCACAGAGACGGGCGGGGCGAAGAGTCCGGTGCCGGAGGCGCGGCTTAGCTGTTGGCCTTCTGCCGCTGGCGAGAGCCGAGAGCGAGAAGCAGGAAAAGCGCCACCGGGACCGCGAGTTGCAAAGCAAGCATGGCGTCGGGGTGGCTGGTTGGACGGGAGGTTCTGTACCGATAGCATCGGGACAAAAGTTGCATCCCGAGCGCAAGGACCTCGCGAACAGACGCTTCAGGTAGCCGACCCGTACGGAGCCCTCCCGAACGGGACATCTCTCTAGCCGCCGCCGCTCGCTTCCGGGTCACGCACGCTGCGAGATTCTCGCCAGAGGCCTCTGGCGGCGGCGATCTTTCCGTCTCTCCTTCCCTTGCCCCATGCCCCGCCATATCACTGCCCCCACCCGCATTCCTGTGCCCGGCGGCAAGCTTATCGAAGAACACATCGGCCGCGTCAACACGCAGACCGAGAGCCTCTCCGTCGCGCACATGATCGCGCCGCCCGGCTGGGACGAGCCGGTGCAAACGCCCACGTTCGACGAGGCGACCATCGTGCTCCGCGGCACGATGCGCGTAGAGCACGACGGCGCGCAGATGGACGTCGGACCCGGCGAAACCGTGCTCTGTGAGGCGGGAGAGCGTGTGCGCTACTCTAACCCCTCTGCCACGGACGAGTGCGAGTACTGGGCCGTCTGCACGCCTGCGTTCTCGCCAGAGGCGGCGGGGCGCCAGGACTGAGCAACGCCGAGCCTCTGGCGCGGTCTCCGGTATACCAGGCCGCCAGAGGCCCAGTTAGCTTTCTGCACCCCTTTCCTCCCGCCGCTATGCGCATTGCCCTCCTTGTTGCCCTCGCCTGTACGCTCGCGGCGTGCAGCGCCTCGGAGAAGACCGCCTCTGGCGGAACGTACTCGGTCCAGAGAGAAGGGGACGGCACAGTCATCCAGGTTAGCGAAGGCGCGTCCGCAGAAACGCTGATGGCGGCGCTCCGAGACGCGATCGAACTCGCCAAGTGGGTCCCGCCAGAGGCTGCGGGTGGGTTGCGGCAGACCAGAGCGACGAAGTTGGAGGCGACGGGAGACATGGGCATCACCTCGGTCTACACCTACGACCTTCCCACCGGTGGCTTCAGCGTGTACATCTACCGCTACCCAACCGAAGCCGAAGGCCAGATTGCGGAAACGCAGACGGCGCTGGAAGAACTCGTTCGCCAAGAGCGGATCGATGCCGTCGAGTTGAAGAGCCAGACCACGCAGCAGATCCCCTGGGACGGCGGCGAGGCGACGCTGCACCGCGTGCGGTTTGTGGAGACGATGGAAGGCGCCCCGTACGATTCCTACATGTACCTCGTCAAAGACGACATGCACTGGATCAAGGCCCGGACCACCTTTCCCGAGGGGCGCTACAAGATGAAAGACGTCGACGCGATGGTACTGGCGCTGCTTGCGGATCGCACCGGCTAGCCTCTGGCCGCCTGTCTTGAGCGCAGCCTCTGGCGCCAGAGGCCCGAGACGCCCGCACCTCGCCAGAGGCGCTACGTTGCGCCATGCCCGTCGACTTCTACGCCGATCTCCCCGCGCGCACGCGCTTCGCCGACCTCGCAGACCCCAGCGTGTACACGCCCGTCCCGGACGAGTGGACCGTGGTATTGACCGACGTGGTCGGTTCGACGGTGGCGGTGCAGGCGGGCCGCTACCGCGACGTGAACTATGTGGGCGCGGCGAGCATCGCGGCGGTGCTCAACGCCAGCGGCCGCGTGGACATCCCGTTCGTGTTCGGCGGCGACGGCGCTACGCTCGTCGTACCGCCCGATCTCTTGGAGAACTCTCTGGCAGCACTGGCGGCACTTCAGGATCACGCGAGCCAGCGCCTCGACCTCCCGCTACGCGTGGGCCACGTGCCGATGACAGCCATCCGCGAGGCCGGTCACCAGATCTCGGTCGCGCGCTTCCAGGCGTCGCCCAACTACGCACAGGCGCTGTTTCTGGGCAGCGGCATGGCGTGGGCCGAGGACCAGATCAAAGACCCCGAGACCGCAGGCATTTACGCCTCCGATGCCGAGCCCGCCTCTGGCGACGATCCGTACGCCGGTCTGGAGTGCCGGTGGGAAGACATCCCGAGCCCCTACGGTGAGACCGTGGCGCTGCTCGTGTCGGCCACCGGCGGAACACCGACCGACACCTACCGCGAGGTGCTACGCGAGGTCGAAGACATCTACGGCACCGGCGACGCGCCTCATCCGATCACGCTCGACGGCCTCCGCCTCTCCTCCGATCCGCGGCGCCTCTCGCCCGAGATCGCGCTTCGCCATCCCGCCCGCGCCGTCGCCAAGCGCGCCGAGTTGTGGGGGCGCAACCTGCTCGGGCGCGTGCTCATCCGCCGCAAAATCGCGACCGAGGAGACCGACTGGGACGCCTACCCCAAACTCCTCCGCGCCGCGACCGACTACCGCAAGTTCGACGGCGTGCTGCGCATGATCCTCGCCGGGACGACCGCGCAGCGCCAGAGGCTCGAAGCGCTTCTCAGTGCCCGCTACGATGCGGGCGACCTCGCGTGGGGCCTCCACGTCTCGGACCGCGCCGTGATGACCTGCCTCGTCTACAAGCGCATGGGTCAGCAGGTCCACTTTGTGGACGGCGCGAACGGAGGCTACACCGCGGCTGCGGTGCCGTTCAAGAAGCGCCTCAAGGCGCTCGCGGGCTGAAGACCGCGGGCCCGCCGCCTCTGGCGACCTCCCTCCAGACGAGACACGCGACGCAACACGGGTGGCCTCTGGCGCCAGAGGCTCGCGGATTCAAGTCCGTGCAGGCAGGCGCCGATACTTGGCAGAGCACTCATCAGGCTCTTGCAGTGGCCCTGCCCTCCCACGACCTCGTGACCGAAACCATCCTCCGACCGCGTTCCGACGAACCGTTCGAAGCCGCTATGCGCCGCCTGCGCATGCTGCTCGATGTCAACGTCGCGCTGAGCGCCGTGGCAGACCTCGACCACCTGCTCGGCACCATCATCCGCACCACGACCACGGTGCTGCGCTGTGAGGCCGCGTCGATTTTGCTGCACGAGCCGCGCGAAAACGTGCTCCGCTTCGCCGCCGCCACCGGAGACGAGACGGGCACCCTCTCCGAGATACGAGTGCCGCTCTATGGCAGCCTCGCGGGAACCATCTACACCGAGAACCGGGCCCTGCTCGCCGTCGACCTGGAACACGACGAGCGTCACTTCGACGATGCGTCGGCGGCCACAGGCTTCAAACCGCGCACGCTTCTCGGCGTGCCCATGCGCGTCGACGGCAAGCCTGTCGGCGTTCTCGAAGCACTCAACCCCCACGAGGCGTTCGATGCCGTCGATGCGGAGATGCTGCTCATCGTCTCGGCGCAGGCCGCCGTCGCCATCCGCAACGCACGGCAGCGCGAGGCGCTCGACGACGCCCGCACCCGTCTCGCGACGCTCGACCGCGTCAAGAGCGACTTCATGTCCGTCGCCTCGCACGAACTGCGCACGCCTCTGGCGGCGCTGCGCGGCTTTGGCGAGATCCTGCACGAAGAGGTGCGCCCGGCTCTCGTGAGCCACGCCGAAGAGGTCGTGCGCTCGGCCAGGCGCATGGAAGCCATCGTGGAGACGCTGGAAGAGATGAGTCGCCTGGAAGACACGCGCCACACCGACCGCAGCACCACCCGGTTCTCCCTCGCTGACGTACTCTCCGGCGCGACCACGAGCGTCGAGCGCCCCGTTCGCTTCGCGCTTCCCGCGCATCCGCTCCAGCTTTGGGGCGAACGAGACCGGCTCAGCCTCGCCTTTTCCCACCTCCTGGCCAATGCGGTGCAGTTCACCCCGCCAGAGGCTGGCATCCACGTCGAGGCCGAGTCGCATGAGGACGAGGTGCACGTCCGCATCCGCGACGAAGGCCGCGGCATAGACCCCGCCGACCTAGAGCGCATCTTCGAGGCCTTTGTGCAGACCGACGACCCGCTCACGCGCCGCACCGAGGGGCTGGGGATGGGGCTGACCGTCGCGCGCTCCATCGTGCTTCGCCACCGCGGGCGCCTGTGGGCTACCAGCGACGGGGTGGGCCGCGGCAGCACGTTCCATGTGCGCCTGCCTCTGGCGAAGCACCGCGCCGCAGCCTGAATCAGGGCGCCACGAGTAAAAACATGGAGAGTGCATGGCCTCTGGCGGTATCCGCGCTCAGGCACATGTGGTCTTGGGGACACTCACGCAGGCCTTATACCGAGTGAATCCGGGATTCACGGACCCACATACCGGGGGCAGCCGTAGGTGCCGTTCTTTCTGCTTCCCCAGTCTTCCATGCTTCGAGGTCCATTTCGCATCATCGCCATTCTGTTAGGGATTGGGCTAACAGGTGCCGCCGTCGTTACGGCTTTTGCTCCTGAACGGGGCATGTCTCTGCCCGACCCCATTGAGCGCGACCTGGACCAGATCGTCGAGCGCGATACCATCGTGGCGCTCACGAGTTACAACCCGACGAGCTACTTCGTCTACCGGGGCGAAGCCTTCGGATACGAGTACGAGTTGCTGAAGGACTTCGCGGAGCAAGCCGACGTGGTGGTGACCATGCGCGTGGTCCCGCGGGACAGTCTGCTCTATTTCCTAAACCTCGGCCTCGGCGACGTGGTCGCGGCGCGGCTCTTCCCGACCGAGAGCGACACCTCGCAGTTCGCCTACACCCGCCCGCTGTACGAAACCCCGCCAACGGTCGTGCAGGCGACAGGCCCCCTCGACACTTCGGACCCTGCCGTGGATTCCATCCGCGCGCCAGAGGCCTCCGACCTTCAGGCGAGCAACCGAGCGCGTGACCAGCGCCAGGCCTCTGGCGACGCTGGCCGTGGCTCCATCCGCATCGGCGGTGCGCGCATCCAGACCCCTGGGGACCTCGCGGGAGAGCAAGTTTTTCTTCCCGAGGACCACGCGTACATCGACCGGCTGGTCGAAATCGAGAACCGGATCACAGGCGACATCGAAGTCGTGGAAGTCGACACCGTGAGCGAAGCGCTCATCCGGCAGGTCGCCAGAGGCGGCATCGACCTCACCATCGCGCCGCAGAACATCGCGCAGCTAGAGGCGAGCTACTTCGAGAACCTGGAGGTCAACCCTGTGATTGGCCCGGCCACAGGCGTGGTCTGGGCGGCGCGCCGCAATGCCCCGCAGCTCACCGAAGCGCTCAATCGCTGGATCCTCGAAAACCGCGACTCCAATCGCTGGGCGAGCCTCTACCGCAAGTATTACGTCGACCGCGACGGCTTCCGCGAGCGCATCGAGAGTAAGTACCTGACCAGCGAAACGTCCGTCCTCTCGGATTTCGACGACGTGTTCAAGGCCAACGCCGCCACAATCGGCTGGGACTGGCGGCTTCTGGCGAGCCAGGCCTATCAGGAGAGCCGCTTCAAGCCGCGCGCGCGCTCATGGGCCGGCGCGATGGGATTGCTCCAGATTATGCCGCTCACCGCGCAGGACCTAGGCATCACCGACGCCTACGACACGGACCAGAACGTAGACGGCGCTGTGCGATACCTCCAGTGGCTGGATGACAACTACTGGGCCGAGACCATTCCCGACAGCCTCGAACGCCAGAAGTTTATCCTCGCGAGCTACAACGCCGGCGCCGGTCACGTCATGGACGCCCAACGCCTGACCGAGAAGTACGGCGGCGACAAGCGCGTGTGGGCAGACGTGGCGTTCTGGATGCTCAAGAAGTCGGACCCGAAGTATTACAACGACCCCGTCGTGCGCCACGGCTACGCCAGAGGCTTGGAGCCCGTCCACTACGTCGCCATTATCCTGGAGCGGTTCGAACACTACCGCCAGTTCGTCACCGACGACACCGGCACACCTGCACGAGACGCGTAGATCTTTCTGACCTCTGGCGCCACGTTTCGGCCTCTGGCGCCAGAGGCCGGGGCACGCCGAGGTGGCCTGTTGTGGCTGTTTCGGCGACATAGTTTTCGCTCTGGACCCGTCTCGCATCTGACTTCCGCATATGCCCCTTTCTACTCCTGACGCTGACATCGACTCCGAGGCTTTAAAGCGCGCCGTAACCGAAGCGCTCCGCGAGAACCGCGACTGGCTCCGCGACCTGATGCAAGAGGCCCTCGAAACCTGCGCGATGGACGAGGCGCAGCGCGAAGCCGATGTGCACGCAGCAGCCACGCACCGTCCCCTCGTGCTCGGCGGCGTGCGCGGCGACGCATAGGACAGCCTCTGGCGCCAGAGGCTGAAGGAGCGACCTCTCGCCAGAGGCCTCTGGCGGGATCACTGCGCGAGAGGCCGGGGTTGGGACGACAAACCGCCTCGCTGCCCTGTGATCGTCTCTCGCCTCGCGCCTCTGGCGCTCGTCTTCGCTCTTCTCGCCGGATGCGCGAGCGACGACCGCACGCCGCTCGTCGTCTACTCCCCGCACGGAAAGGAAATGTTGAGCGCCTACGAGGAAGCGTTCGAGGCCGCCAACCCGGGCGTGGACGTGCAGCCTATCGACATGGGCGCACAGGACGCGTACGACCGCATCCGCACCGAGCGTCAGAACCCGCAGGCGAGCGTGTGGTGGGGCGCGCCACAGGTCACGTTTGCTCGCGCCGCCGAGGAAGGACTCTTGAGCCCGTTTACCCCTTCGTGGGCCGGCGCGCTGGACGCGTCCTCGCGCGATCCCGAGGGCCGCTGGTACGGCACCTACCTCACGCCTGAGGGCTTTCTGGTCAACACTGAGACACTGGACTCGACCGAGGTCCCGCGCGACTGGGACGATCTGCTCGGCCCGGAGTGGAAGGACCGCATCCTCATCCGAACGCCTCTGGCGAGTGGCACGATGCGCGCGATTTGGGGCGCGATGATCGCCCGACAGCCGACCGAGGACGCAGGAATGGACTGGCTCGCGCGTCTGGACGCCAACACCAAGTCCTACGCCGCCGACCCGACGCAGCTGTACCTCGGCTTGGCCCGTGGCACCGCCGACGTAACACTCTGGAACATGCCAGATGCCTACCTGCAGGCGGAGACCAACGGCTACCCGTTCGCTTTCATCGTGCCCGCCAGCGGCACGCCCGTGCTGGTGGACGGGATCGCGATCCCGGCGGGCGCGCCGCAGCCGGAGATCGCCGAGCGGTTCGTCGAGTTCGTGACCTCGCAAGAGGCGCTGCTCGATCAGGCGCGCCGCTTTTACCGCATCCCCGCTCGCACCGACCTTCCGCAGGACAGCCTGCCCGCGTGGATTACCGAGGCCAACATCCAGCCGATGGACCTCGACTGGGCCGTGCTCGCCGAGAACGAAGCCGCGTGGATGCAACGCTGGGACGAGTCCATCAAGGGCCGCGGCGCAGCGTACCTCGCAGAGTAGCCTCTGGCGCGGTCTGCCTCTGGCGCCAGAGGCGGTCTCGGACAACCTCTCCCCTCGGGGGGATTCCTACAGGGCAGAGGGGATGGAGCCACGTCTAGCCTTTGAGCTCCGTCACAGGCGCCGCCCGCCAGAGGCCTCCGGCGCCCACTGCCTCTGGCGCGTCGCACGTCCCGCCAGAGGCGCTAGTCCTTCGACTTCGCCTTGAACGACAGCGTAAGCGGCACGCCCTCGAAGCCGAACGCCTCGCGGATCTTGTTCTCCAGAAAGCGCTTGTAGCTCTCCTTGATGCCCTGCGGGTAGTTGCAGAAGAAGGCGAACACCGGCGGCGACTCGCGCACCTGGGTGGCGAAGTTGATCTTGACGTAGTTGCCACGCCACGAAGGTGGGTACTGCAAACGCACAGCGTTCTCCACCACCTCGTTGAGCTTCGAGGTCGTGATGCGCTTGTTGCGCTCGTCGTAGACCTGCAGCGCGAGGTCGAGCACCTTGTCGGCGCGCTGGCCGGTGAGGGCGCTGACGTAGAGGAACGGGACAAAGTTGATGGTCCCGCGGTCCTTGGCGGCGCGCTCGAAGTCGCGGGCGGTGTTGGTCACCTTCTCGACCAAGTCCCACTTGTTGACGACGACGACCAAGCCCTTTTTCATGTCTGCGGCTTCGCGAAGCACCTTGGCGTCTTGCGCCTCGAAGCCGCGCTCGGCGTCGATGAGGAGGACCGCCACGTCGCAGCTCTGGATGGCGCGCTCGGTGCGGAGCATCGAGTAAAACTCGACGTTTTCCTTGACGCGTGCCTTGCGCCGCAGGCCCGCCGTATCGACCAGCACAATCTCGCGGCCATTGACTTCCATGCGGGCGTCGACGGCGTCGCGGGTAGTGCCTGCGATCTCGGTCACGATGCTCCTCTCGCGTCCGAGCAGGAGGTTGGCGAGCGACGACTTGCCCACGTTGGGGCGACCAATGAACGCGATGCGTGGTGCGTCGTCGTCCTCAGCTACGTCTGGCTCGTCGGGCAGAGCTTCTACGAGAGCATCGAGAAAGTCACCCGTCCCGGAGCCGTTGATGGCACTCAACGGGTACACGTCGCCTACGCCCAAGCTCCACAGTTCACCGGCTTCCATGCGCCGCAGGTCGTTGTCGGCCTTGTTGCCGACGACGAGCACGGGTTGCTCGGCGCGGCGGAGCACGTCCGCCACCTCTTGGTCCAGATCCGTGATGCCCGTTTCCACGTCGACCACGAACAGGATGACATCGGCTTCTTCGAGCGTGATCATGACCTGCTCGCGGATGGCCGCCTCGAAGCGCTCGGCCGAGCGCGGCACTAGGCCGCCGGTGTCCACGAGGTCGAACGTGCGCCCGCCCCACTCCACGTCGCCGTAGATGCGGTCGCGCGTCACGCCCGCTTCGTTGTGCACGATGGCCTCGCGCTGCTCGGTGAGGCGGTTGTAGAGCGTGGACTTGCCCACGTTGGGGCGGCCGACGATGGCGACGAGAGGCATGGTGTCGAAGTCAGAAGTGCGAAAGCGGAATGCGGAAGTGCCGGGCAGAGAGTTAGGCCTCTGGCGTCTGTGAACCTCTCGGGCTCCACGTCCCTCGCATCTTCCTGTGCAGAGGGCAGAGTGAGCACGCGCTGCGTTGGGGAGGCGCAAACTAGGCGAAACGGCGCCTCTGGCGCCTCTGCGATCCCTTCGCGCGGCGCCAGAGGCCTCTGGCGCAGCCGCAGGCGCGACTTCTAACGCGTCTATTAAGACGTTTGCACGATCCCTGTGAACCGGCACCACCGCGATGATAGCAGCGTTACAGTGCCGATTCCGACCCTTCAGCTATGCGCTACGCCTTCGTCTTTCTCCTCGCCATCTCCGGTGCCCTCGCGGCCTGCGGCGGTGCCGAAAGTGCCTCCGAACTCGAAGCCGTTCTCGGCAAGCCCGTCGAAAGCCCCGTCGCGCCCGCGATGCTCGACATCGCGGCAGCAGACGCCGACACGCTGATTCTCGCCGCTGGTTGCTTCTGGTGCGCCGAGACAGCCTTCGAAGGCGTCCCGGGCGTCGCCAAAGTCACGAGCGGCTTTGCAGGCGGCACAGTCCCCAACCCGACGTACGAGCAGGTGACGCGAACCCGCACGGGCCACTACGAAGTCATCGAGGTGGTCTACGACCCGGATCAGGTCTCGACCGAGACGCTGCTTGCCATCTTCTGGCGCAACGTGGACCCGCTCGACGGCGGCGGCCAGTTCTGCGACCGCGGCGACTCCTATCGCTCGGCCATCTTCGCGACCAGCGCGCAGCGGCCTCTGGCGGAGCAAACCAAGCGCGAGGTCGCCGAACGATTCGACTCGCCAATTGAGACAGTCATTTTGCCCGCGGCCACGTTCTACCCCGCCGAGGACTACCACCAGGACTTCTGGCTCAAGGATCCCGCCCGCTATTATTCCTACCGCGAGGGCTGCCGGCGCGATGCGCGCCTGGAAGAGCTCTGGGGCGCGAAGGACACGGCCAGCCTCTCGCCAGAGGCCCGCGCGACCCGCCAGGCCTGGGCCTCTCGCTTCGACCGCCCCAGCGACCGCGAACTGCGCCGGAAGCTGAGCGACATCCAATACGAGGTCACGCAGAAAGACGGCACGGAGCGCCCGTTCGACAACGCCTACGACGGCAACAAGAGGGCAGGCATCTACGTGGACATCGTCTCGGGCGAGCCGCTCTTCTCGTCGCTCGACAAGTTCGACAGCGGAACGGGCTGGCCCTCGTTCACACAGCCACTTGAGCCTGCGCTCGTCGTCAACAAGCCCGACCCTGGCCCGTGGGGTGATCGCATCGAGGTCCGCTCGGCCGTCGGCGACTCGCACCTCGGCCACGTCTTCGACGACGGTCCCGCGCCCACCGGGCTGCGCTATTGCCTCAACTCCGCCTCGCTCCGCTTTATCCCCGTCGACCGCCTGGAGGCGGAGGGATACGGCGAGTACGCGAGCCTCTTTTCCGCTCAGAGCTAGCCTCTGGCGCCAGAGGCTCGACACCCACAAGTACGACACAGATGATTCGCATTTCTGCCTTCTTGCTCGCCCTCCTCGTCGCCGCGCCTTTGGCGCAGGCGCAGAGCAAGGCTGAACTCCGCCAGAGGCTCACGCCGCTGCAGTACCGCGTGACGCAAGAGAACGCGACGGAGCGTCCCTTCCGCAATGAGTACTGGGACAACGATCGCGCAGGCATCTACGTGGACATTGTCTCCGGCGAGGTGCTGTTCTCGTCCAAGGACAAGTTCAAGAGCGGGACGGGCTGGCCCAGCTTCACGCGGCCTCTGGCGGCGAGCAACATCCGCACGGTGACCGACCGCTCCGGCGGCATGACGCGCGTCGAAGTGCGCTCACGCGGCGCCGACTCTCACCTCGGGCACGTCTTCAACGACGGCCCGCAGCCGACGGGCAAGCGCTACTGCATGAACAGCGCGGCCATGCGGTTCGTCCCCGCCGCGCGCCTCCGCGCCGAGGGCTACGGCCGCTACGCCGCGGCGTTTGGACTGTAGCGCCAGAGGTCCTTCTACTGTTCAGCCTCTGGCGGATTACTCCGCCAGAGGCTGTGTTGTGTTTGGGCGCCAGAGGCGGAGATGCCTAGTAGCTTCACAGGATGCGTGTATACCTCGACACCTGCGCGATTCAGCGGCCTCTCGACGATCAGTCGCAGACGCGTATTCGAGCCGAAACGAGTGCTGTCCTCGACATCCTGGCCCTTTGCGCCTCTGGCGATGTCGACCTAATCGCCTCTGGCGCGCATATTGTGGAGTCAGCAAAGTGTCCGTACACAGACCGGCGCGAATACATGGAGGACGTTCTCGCACTCTCGCACACACTCACTATGACGACGCCCAGCGTTCGGTCTAGAGCCAGCGGATACGTGGAGGACGGACTTAAGCGTTTGGATGCCGCTCATCTCGCGTTCTCCGTAGAAGCGGACGCGGACTACTTCTGCACCACAGATGATCGCTTTCTGAAGCGAGGCCGTAGGTTGGATACTGGCTCCACTACCGTAGTGTCTCCGCTCGAACTCATTCTCGCACTCGGATGACTGTCCAAACCCGAACCCTTCACGAGATCGACCGCGCAGGTCGCGCCGCACTCGTGCGCGAGTTAGGCGTCGTTGACGCTCTTCGCTTTATAGGCCAGTATTCGAGCGGAACCGGTGACTACACCGAGGAGCGCAAGCAGTGGCTAGAAGAAGAGACCACCGACGCTCTGTTCGATCAGATCAAGGAGGCCGAGCAAAACAGGCAGGCCTAGACAACAACGCCTCTGGCGCAGACCGAGCAGGCCCACGCCAGAGGCGCTTTGCTAGCAGCCGAACGAGCTACCGCGTCAGCTGGCGGTACTTGATCCGCTTCGGCACGTCGGCGTCGGTCCCGAGGCGCTCGCGGCGGTCGGCGGCGTACTCGGAGTAGTTGCCGGGGTACCAGCGCGGGTGCACCTCGCCGTTCTCGTCGGGCTCGAAGGACAGGATGTGCGTCGCGACGCGGTCGAGGAACCAACGGTCGTGCGAAATCACGACGACACAGCCTGCGAACTCCAAGAGTGCCTCTTCGAGCGCGCGAAGCGTGTTCACGTCTAAGTCGTTGGAGGGCTCATCGAGGAGGAGCACGTTGGCGCCTTCCTTGAGCGTCGTCGCGAGGTGAAGGCGTCCGCGCTCACCGCCCGAAAGCTCCGTCACCTTCTTCTGCTGGTCCTGCCCGCCGAAGTTGAACCGGCCCACATAGGCGCGTGCGTTGACCTCGCGCTTGCCAACCTGAATGAAGTCAGAGCCGCCGGAGATGGCATCAAAAACCGTGTGCTCAGGGTCGAGCGGACGGTTCTGGTCCACGTAGCCGATCTGGACCGTGCTGCCGACCGTGAACGTGCCCGCGTCGGCCTCTTCCTGGCCCATGATCATCTTGAACAGCGTCGTCTTGCCCACGCCGTTCGGACCGATCACGCCCACGATCCCACCGGGCGGCAGGCTAAACGTGAGGTCCTCGTACAGCACGCGGTCGCCGTAGGCCTTGCTCACGCCAGAGGCCTCGATCACCACGTCGCCAAGGCGTGGGCCGGGCGCGATGGGAATCTCGCGGTCCTCGTCGGCTTTGTTGTACTCCTGGGATACCATGCGCTCGTAGTTCGCGATGCGCGCCTTGCTCTTCGTCGAGCGGCCCTTCGGGTTCTGGCGCACCCACGCGAGCTCGTCCTTGAGCGCCTTCTGGCGCTTGGACTCCTGCTTCTCCTCCAGCGCGAGGCGGGCGCTCTTCTGCTCCAGCCACGACGTGTAGTTGCCCTCGAACGGGATGCCCTTGCCACGGTCGAGTTCCAAGATCCAGCCCGCGACGTTGTCGAGGAAGTAGCGGTCGTGCGTCACGGCGATGACCGTGCCTTCGTACTGCTCCAGGTGGTTCTCCAGCCACGCGACGCTTTCGGCGTCGAGGTGGTTGGTGGGCTCATCGAGCAGGAGCACATCCGGCTTCTGCAAGAGCAGCCGCACGAGCGCCACGCGACGCTTCTCGCCACCCGAGAGCACGCCGATCTTGGCCTCTGGCGGAGGGCAGCGGAGCGCGCTCATCGCCATGTCGAGCTTGGAGTCGATGTCCCAGGCGTCGAGCTGGTCGATTTTCTCCTGGAGCTTGCCCTGCTCGGCCATGATGGCGTCGAAGTCGGCATCCGGCTCCGCGTACTTGAGGCCGACGGCCTCGTAGTCCTTGAGAAGCTGTACGGCCTCGCCGGCGCCTTCCTCAACGATCTCGCGAACCGTCATCTCAGGGTCCAGTTCGGGCTCCTGGTGGAGGTACCCGAACGTGATGCCCTTGTCCGACTGGATGGTGCCGTCGTACTTCGGGTCCTCGCCCGCGATGATCTTCAGCAGCGACGACTTGCCCGAGCCGTTGAGGCCGAGCACGCCGATTTTGGCGCCGTGGTAGAACGAGAGGTAGATGTCCTTGAGGACGAACTGGCCAGGCCGGTAGCTCTTGCTCAGGCCCACCATGCTGAAGATGATCTTCTGGTCGCTCATGTCGGGGTCGTCAGTGTTCGGGTGTCGGAGGTCGGCCTCTGGCGCCAGAGGCGGCGCCGGGTGGCGAGCTGCCGGAGGCAGAGCCAAACTAGGCCTCGCGCCCTCACGCTCAGGCCAATCCTGTACGAAACCGGGCACGCCTCTGGCGGCGCGTTCTGGCATGAGAACTGGCGCCGAGTCCCCGTACGGGCTCGGCGCCAGAGGCCCTCACCGTTCCCTGTGCCGGGTAAAGCGAGGGAGCGCGCTACGCCAGAGGCTGCGTGCGCTTCGAGAGGCGACGCGCGGCATAGCCCGCCCCGGCCAGCGCGAGCAGACCCAGCCCGCCGTCGAGCGGCACATCGGACGGCGGCGGAGGAGGCGGGGGCGGCGGTCCCGGGCCAAAGTTGTCCTCCGACGCCGCCGGGGCCTCTGGCGTGGCGGCCCAGTGGGGGACGTTCTGCGCGATGGCGCCAGAGGCGAACAGCGCGAGGGCGAGGGCGAGAAAGAGCTTCATCTGCGGTCGGGGAAGAATCGGACCGCAGGATCTCACGCGCTCGCCTCTGCCGGATGGGCCGCAGGGTCCATTCTGGCTACACGTCGATGGTTACGAGCGCACATGCTGTCGCGAAGCCCAGCGCGCGCTTCATGGTAGGGTAGGCCTGCGCGGTCGTGACGGCGAGCGCGAGCTCGACCACGCCGCGGTCTCCGAACCGATCAAGAAGCCTCTGGCGCGGCTCGGCCGGGTCCTCTCTTCCAGCAGTCATCCGCGCGAACGCGACGGCGTCGGCCTCTGGCGCCGTCAGCGGCTCGCCCGCGAGAACTGCGCGGATGGACGGCGCGCTCACGCCAGAGGCCCGAGCGGCGTTGACCTCAATCTGTACGCACGTGCCGCAGTCGGCCTCTTGGGTGGCCGCGATGCGCGCGGCGTGGTAGACCTCAGGCGGAAGCACCTTCCGGTGGCCCGTCGCGGGTTGCAGCAGGCCGAACTTGATGGCCGCGCCCGGATCGTGCTCGGCGACGTAGCGGAGGTAGTCGACCGGCGCGCCGAGCCTGGCTTCGGCGTTGTCCAGGGAGCGGCGGAGGATGGAGCGGAGCATGGTGCCAGAGGCTGTGTGCGGCAGGCTACGGCCGTGCGCGCTTTTGGTGACGCGCGAACCGCGCTGGCCTCTGGCGGGTGAATGCCCAAACCACCGCTACCAGATGCGTTCTCTCGCTCTCGCACTGCTCCTGCCTCTGGCGGGATGCACCGCCGTTCAGGGCATCGCCCTGAATTTCGTCTACGACCACCAGGACCTGCCCGCGGAGAACGTGCAGGCCGACATCAGCTACGTCGAGGAGTCGCTCGATCCCAAGCATCGCCTGAACCTGTTCTTCCCGCTCGAAGACTCGGTCCGCCAGAGGCCATGGCCGACCGTCGTCTACGTGCATGGCGGCAGTTGGGTCGAGGGCGACAAAGACCTCACGTTCGGCGGCGAGGACATTTACGGCAACATCGGACGCTTCTTCGCCTCGCGCGGCATCGGCGCGGCGACGGTCAACTACCGCCTGCAACCCAGCGTGACGTGGCAGGAGCAAGTCTCAGACGTAGCGCGCGCCGTCGCCGAGGTGCAACGCCGCATCGAGGCCTCTGGCGGAGACCCGAACGGTTTGGTGCTCATGGGCCACTCGGCGGGCGCACACCTGATCGGGCACGTTGCGCTCGACCGCGCAGCGCAAGAGGCGGCGGGGATTGCGCCAGAGGCCATCTGCGGCGCCATCCCGGTCAGCGGCGCGGGGCTTGACCTGAGAGACCGCGAGTCGTTCGAGATCGCGGACAACTACGCGTTTTACCAGGCGCGCTTTGCTCCGCCCGGCACGCCCACGCAGCAGACCCCACCTCTGGAAGCGGAGGCATGGCAAACGGCAGCGTCGGTCGTGCCGCTCATCACGGCCGCGTCCCCGCCGTTTCTCGTCATCTACGCCGAGGGCGACTACCCCGCGTTGGTGCGCCAGAACGAGCTCACGATCGCAGCGCTGCGAGCCTCTGGCGTACCGACAGATGTCGCCATCGAGCCCGGCAACTCTCACGAGCGCATCATTGCAACGCTGAGCCAGGAGGGCAAGGCGGCAGGTCCCGCGATGCTCCGCTTCGTGCGCGGCCTGCGCTGCGAGTAGCCGCCGCACCACGTCCCTGCCTCTGGCGCCAGAGGCGCTCTCCTCGCGCCCTTGCACTCCTGAACCGATGACCGACCGCCCCCGCCCTGAGGAATACGTCCCGTTCTACGCAGCCTATATCGACGCCGTCCCGGACGTGGATCTGTTCGAGGCGCTGGAATCGCAGCCCGTGGAGTTGGATCAGCTTCTGGCGGACGCAGATCCGGACTACGCGTACGAGCCCGGCAAGTGGACCGTGCTAGAAGCCATCCAGCACATAGCCGATACTGAGCGTGTATTCGCGTTTCGTGCTCTCTGGTGGGCGCGTGGGGGCACGGCGCCTCTGGCGGGGTTCGATCAAGACGCGTGGATGCAGCACACGTCGGCGCAAACTCTCGGAGAGGCATTTACGGAGTTCCTCGCCGTGCGCGCGTCCACGCTCGCGCTGTTTCAGCCTCTGGCGCCAGAGGCGTGGGAACGCGGCGGCAAGGCCTCTGGCGCGCACATGACGGTTCGCGCCGCGGCGTGGATCTCGGCCGGTCATGTGGCGCACCACACGCGGATCCTGCGAGAGCGCTACGGACTGGGCTAGCGGCTGGCCTCTGGCGCCAGAGGCTTGAGAGAACGCGTCGCTGAGCTATGCTTCTGCATGCACTGCAGTCCTCCAGAGAGTGGTCGGCAGCCGAAAACCGAGAGGGACGACCTCATGCACCAAAACGGCGAGTGAGAAAGCCTCGATAGATGGCCGCTAGAGAGGGCTCCTGGCGCCCAGTGAGCAGTCCTGTCTCTCGGTTATCCGTTGACGTCGTGTTTTCGTGCGCCACACCTTGGACTCTAATCGTCATCCTCGCTCATCGGCGGACGAAAAGAGAGAGGTGGGATGATCGCGAAAACATAGCCACACACACTTGATATTAAAATTAACATTTACGACTCATGCTTAGACCTCCTTGCATATGTTAAATTACCGCCACACGTCTGGACTTTACACGTCCTGAGCGACTGTTGCGGGTTGCGATGATGGCGTGTGCTCCACGCACGGGTGCTCTCAGGAGCGCCCCAGCCCTCTTCGCTATGCGAACGTCTATTACGCCCGCCTTCTGGTCACTCCTTGTTTTTACTGGCCTGGCGTTGTCTCTAGGGCACCCCGCGTTCGCGCAGAGCTTTACGGTCGATGAGGCGTCGAGCGCCGTCGTCGCCGACGTCGAGGACGGCACGCTGGTCTGGCTCGACTACGACGACGACGGCGACCCGGACTTGGTCGTCATAGGCGTCGACGCGAGCGGGGTCAGCTATGGGGAGGTGTACCGGAACGACCTGGGCGTTCTCGTCCGCGACGACGCCAACAGCGCGGTCATCGCTGACGTGAGCGATGGCGACCTCGCCGTCGCGGATGTCGACCTCGACGGCGACCCCGACCTCGCGCTCACCGGCATCGACGCCAGAGGCGTTCGGTATGGCGAGATCTACCGCAACGACGGGGGCGTCTTCGTCCGCGACATCGTCAGCAGCGACAACATCGCCGACGTGAACGGAGGGGCGCTGGCCTGGGGCGACATCGACGGCGACGGTGACCCCGACCTGGCGCTGGGTGGGCGCATCTCGGACGACATGACGAGCGCTGTTGGATACGTCTACAAAAGCTTCAACGGCCGACTAGGCGGCCCCCAGTACCGGACCTTTCTGGGCGGGGGCAACGGCGGGAGACGCCTCTACGAGGGAGACCTGGCCTGGGCCGACTACGACGGCGACGGCGACATGGATCTCACACTCGTCGGCTCTGGCTATAAAACGCAGTCGAATCGCCGTCGGAGGCTGGTCTCGGTGAGTCTCCACCTCCAGAACGGTGCCGGCCAGTTCTACGCCAGCGGAGCGTTCCGACGCTACATCCCCATCCTTGAGAACGGCACACTTGCGTGGGGGGACGTTGACGGCGATGGCGACCTCGACCTCGCCGTCACCGGCCGCCAGTCTGTCCGGGACTACGCCGGGCCCTTCGCAGGACGCACGACGCGCCGGTTCCGCACGACCAGCGCGTTTCACGGCGAAGTGCTGGTCAACGAGGGAGGCCGCTTTACCCGCACCAACGCCGTCGTCGCCGACGTCGACCGCGGCGCGCTGGCCTGGGGCGACTACGACGGCGACGGCGACCTCGACCTCGCGCTGACGGGACTCGGCGAGGGCTCGGAGAACGCGCTCAGCGAAATCTACCGCAACGACGGCGGCACCCTCGTCCGCGACGACGCCGCTAGCGCGGCGCTCCGCCCCGCCGCCGGCGGCGGGCTCGCCTGGGCCGACTACGACGGCGACGGCGACCTCGACTTGGCCGTGACCGGCCGCGACGACTCCGGGGCGCCGTTCGGCATGGTGTACCGAAACGGGCCGGCCGCCTCTGGCGCCGCGCCGACCGCCGACGCGGGCGCAGACCGCGCCATGGAGTGTGACAACCTCAACTTCAGCACCGTCCAGTTCGACGGGTCGGGCTCGAGCGACCCCGACAGCCGCTGGCTGAGCTACGTCTGGAGCCAGGACGGAGAGGAGATCGGCACGGGCCGAAACCCAGAGTTCACGCTCTCATGTGGGACTCACGTTCTCACCTTGACCGTCACGGATCCGAGTGGCCTTTCTGACACGGACGAGATCGAGATCACACTCCCCCCTGCCCTCGTCCTCACGCTCCGTTCGGTTCCAGTGGGCTCGGAGATCGTGGTCGGCCCCGGTGAGTCCTTTCTCTTCAACTACAACCTCGAGAACCTGACGCGGTACGTCCTAGGCGGGGACGCATGGTTCGTAGCGACCGACGCGAGCGGAGCGGAGGTGTTGAGGAGCGACCCGGTCGTGTTCGGGCTCAAAGAGTACCGGGACCGGTCGTGGCGGCTCCTCGCCGATGTCCCGGCCGAGGCCGCCACGGGCGCCTACACGCTGACCGGCTACATCGGGATCTATCCCGACGAGGTCTTCGACACCAGCCTTCTGCCGTTCACCGTGCGGAGCACGGACGCGTTCGTCTCGGCAAAGCGCACAGCGGGCGGGCCTCTGGCGTGGGGCGTTCGCGACGCCGACACAGGGCTTCCGATTTCGAGCGCGCTGGCCGCGCGGGCGGAGGCCAAGCACGAAGAGGCCGACGAGCCGCCAGCGCTCGCGCTCGGCGCTCCGTATCCGAACCCGACCTCTGGCGCCGTGACGGTCCCATACGTCGTGCCAGAGTCGTCTGTCGCCCGGCTCAGCGTCTACGACGTGCTCGGACGCGAGGTGGCCCGGCTCGCTGACGAGGCGGTGGAGGCGGGCACCCACCAGGCATCGTTCCAAACGGGTGGGCTACCGGCGGGGACCTATCTGATCCGGCTGGACGTCGGCGGGACGGTGGTCACGACTCGGCTCGTCGTCTCGCGTTGACGCCGCGACGGCCGTGTGGCGCGCTCCCCGCCGAGCGGCCGCAAGCGCGACTTCGCGCCAGAGGCCTCTCGCGTTACAGCTCGTCCTCTTCTACGGGTTCCTCCTCCACGTCCGGCAGCGCCGAGCCCGCCGCCTTGAGCACGGCGTCCAGGAACTCGTCGGAGGACATGGACTCGTACCACCGGACCTGCCGGGCGGATGCAGGGAAACGGCGCATCCAAGCCGCAAGGATGCGCATCTCGTCCACGTCGGCGCGAAGGTGCGCCTCTGGCGGCAGCGCCAGAGGATCGAAGTGCTCGTCCAACGTCTTCCGGAGGTCCTCGATGGGGCCCGCCGTGAGATTGGCCGCGATGTTGACGCGGGCGGCGAGGCGGCCGTAGCGCATCAGGAACAGCTGGGCGCCGCCGTCCTCGAACTCGGCGTAGCCGGGCGCCAGAGGCTCCACGAGGACCACGTTGTGATCGTGCACAGGAGAGGCGATCTGCTTCTGGCGCCCGAGCGTGTTGGTCAGGCGCTCGCGCTGATCGCGGTACCAGGCCGCGCTTTCGAACTCGCGGGCGGCGGCGGCCTCGTGCATAGCCGTTTCGAGCGCGTCCAGCGCGTCCGTATCGCGGCCGGTGAGAAAGGCGCGCACGCGCTCCACCTCGTCGGCGTAGGCGTCGGCGGCGCCGCCCAGGCAGGGCGCGCCGCACCGTCCCATCTCGTGGTAGAGGCACGGGCGGCCCAGCTGAAACACGTTTTCCTCGCACTCGCGCAGCTTGAACAGGCGCCCGATGATCTCGACGAGTTCGTCGGCCTGGCCGCGCCGCGCCAGAGGCCCGTAGTACTCGGCGCCGTCGTGCGCGATGCGGGGCACCCAGGAGATGGTGGGATACGCCGAGGTCACGTCCAGCCGCAAAAACGGGTAGTCGCGGTAGCGGCGCAGCGCGCGGTTGTAGACCGGGAGGATGCTCTTGATGCGGCGGCTCTCGTCCAAGAGCGCGCCCAGTTCGGTCCCGGTCTCGTCCCAGGTCACCTCGCGCACATCGCGCACGAGCTTTTTGGTCTTGGGCGGGTGGTTCTCCACGCCCACGAAGTAGGAGCGGACTCGGTTTTTGAGGTTCTTGGCCTTGCCGACGTAGATCACACGACCTCTCCCATCGCGCATGGAGTACACGCCGGGGCGCTCGGGCAAATCCGGCAGCATCTCCTCGCGAATCTTCTTCAGGTGCGAGGGCTCCCGGCGCGTGTCCTTGTAGCGCCGGTGCTGGAAGGTGAGCAGATCCTCCACGGTCTCGACGCCGAACTCGATCTGCATCCGCGTGAGCAAAATCCACAACAGCTCGGCCGTCGCCCCGGCGTCGCCGAGTGCGCGGTGGCGGCCTTTGACTGTGATGCCGAAGTGCTCGGTCAGGCGCGAGAGGCCCTTCGACGGCAACGCCGAGAGCAAGCGCCGCGCAAGCCGCAGCGTGTCGACGGCGTCGTTCTGGATAGGTGGCAGCCCCGCCTCGTCCAGCGCGAGGTCCAAAAAGCGGAGGTCGAACGGGAGGTTGTGCGCCACCATGATGGCGTCGCCCAAAAACTCGCGGAAGCGCGGCATTACCTCCTTCACCGTCGGCTGGCCGTAGACCATGCCGGTGGAGATGCCGGTCAGGCGCGTGATGCGCCGCGGCACGTGCCGCTCGGGGTCGATGAGCTGCTGAAACTCCTCCGTGACCTCGCCGCCCACCATCCGCACGGCGCCCACCTCAATGAGGCGGTCCTCGCCTGCCCGAGAGCCCGTGGTCTCGGTGTCGACGATGCAGAACGTGGCCTCGGAGACGAGCAAGCCTCTGGCGGAACGGGGTGTTGGCGGGGCGGTAGCCCGGAAGGTACCGGGTGCGTGTGACGACGTGTGTGTCACGCTCGGATTGTCTGTACCCTAGGCGACTGCCCCTCGCGATTTGGCCTCTGGCGCCATGAACCCGTCTTTCCTTATCTCTCTTGGGTTTGCGTCGCTAAGCGCCGGCCTGGCGGGACTTCTCATTTTCGCAACGCGCCGCGCCGGGTACCGGCTGCGAGAGTTCTCGCCGGTCCGGGACCGCTGGGTGTTGATCGCGGTCGCCGCCGCGGGCATTACGCTCTCGGTGACGGCGGCCCTCGCGCTCTCGGGCGCACTCGCCGACCTCGACGCGCGACCTCCACTCGCTGGCGGTGACTGATCGCAGCGGTAACGGTCGGCGACGGTCGCGCTGGCGCTCTCGCGCTTTGGCGAGCGCATCGTCCATCGCGTGGTCGATGTGGGCGCTGGTGGGCTTTCAGGTGTTCCGCGTGTTCGTAGAGGTGCTTCTGGCGGGCGCGCACACCGTGGGCATGGTCCCAGAGGCTGTGACGTGGTCGGGCTCCAACTTCGACGTGCTGACCGGCATCTCCGCGCTCGGTCTCGGGCTATGGGCGAGACGCGCCAAGCCGCCAGAGGCGGTGATCTGGGCGTGGAACGTGGGTGGTCTCGTGCTGCTCGCGGTCGTGGTGGTCACGGCGGCGCGCTCGGCGTTCGGGTTTATGGAGACGGAGCCACGCATGACGTTTCCTACCACGTGGCCCGGCATCTGGCTGCCGACGTGGCTGGTGCAGGCGGCACTGTTCGGGCACATTCTCGTGTTCCGAAAGCTGCTCCGCGCTCGGTCGCGCCGCGAGCGAACAGATCGTGAGCCCGCGCCTCGCATGGAGCACTCGGCCAAGAAAACCGCCTGGAACATGCCCCGCGTTGAGCTTCCGCCTGACGAGCGCCCCTCCTCACGCGCGCCCGGCGCGAGCCCCGCACCGGCACTTAGGGCACAGGCCTACGGCCGCGTTCCCGGCACGAAGCAGGCCGCTCCGCCAGAAGCCTCTGGCGACGAGACCGAGTGAGAACGGCGCCTCTGGCGCCAGAGGCGGCTACGGCGTGAGGCCGAGCGCGGCGAACAAGCGCCGGCCGACTTCGTCGTTGGTCATGTGGCCGCGGAAGCGCTCCATGCCCGGGCCCCAGGCGTAAAGGCCCACGTCGACGGCCGTGTGGCCGCTCGTGGTCCATCCGATGCCTGCAGGCTCGGAGATCAGGTCGCGGATGAGCAAGCTGACCGCTCCGCGGTCGCGTGCACGTACAGCACCGCGGATGGCCTCGGCCACGCCGTCTTCCAGCTCTCCAACGCCCAGGCCTTCGCGGACGATTTCGACAGGATCGCCGCCAGAGGCGAGCGTGTTGCCCATGCCTTCGAGGCTGGCCGTGGCGTCCAAAATGGGCTGCGGGTCCCAGGCGTAGATGCCGTCGCGACCGAGCGACATGCCGCCGGTCTCGTGGTCGGACGTGGCGACGATGAGCGTGCCGCCGTTCTCTTCAGCCCAGTCTCGCGCCGCACCGAGGGCCTCGTTGTAGGCCAGGATGTCGTGCAGGTGGCCGACCGGATCGTTGCCGTGCCCGGCGTGGTCGATGCGGCTCGCCTCGACCATGAGGAAGAAGCCTCTGGCGCCCGCCTCTTTCCCGAGGAGGTCCATCGCGCGCGTCGTCATCTCGGCGAGCGACGGTTCGTCGGTCTCGTCGCGGTCGACTTCGTAGGCGAGGTGTGAGGAGGCCATGACGGCCGCGGCGGGCAGCGAGGTGATCGCGCTGAACGATGCCCCGTCGGTGACGGTGATGGCGCCGGTAGTCTCTTCGAACTCGCGGAGCAGGTCGCGTCCGTCGTCGCGGCCCTGGAAAAAGCCGAGGCCGCCGCCGAAGAAGAGGTCCACGCCAGAGGCGATGAACTGCTCGGCGATGTCCGCCTCTTGCGAACGCTGCTCGACGTGCGCGGCGAATGAAGCGGGCGTGGCGTGCGTGATGCGGCTCGTGGCGACCAAGCCTGTGGCCATGCCGCGCGCCTCGGCGGCTTCGAGAATGGTGCGGCACGGCGTCTTGTCCGGGTTCATCCCGATGGCGCCGTTGTACGTTTTGACGCCGCACGAGTACGCCGTCGCGCCCGCAGCCGAATCGGTGACGCGGTTGTCCGTAGCGGAGGTCTCGACGGCACCGACCAAGCCGCTGGCGGGCACCCACTCGCGGCCGAGCGCCTCGGCGGCGGCGGCGCCCATCGTGGCCGAGGTCGGCCCGAAGCCGTCGGCGATAAAGAGCACGAGGTTTTGCGGCTCTTGTGCTGCTTCCAAAGCAGTCAAGGTCGCGTCCAACGTGGCCATGTCCACTTCGGCGCGGGCTGACCCGTCGCCAGAGGCCTCTGGCGCTGGGAGCGCGGTCTGGGCGCCGGAGGAGCAGGCGGTGAAAGCGAGGGCGGCGGCGAGCGCCGCCAGAGGCAGTCGGGGCATGGGTGCGGTAGGAATCTGCCGAAACGTACCGACGCGCTCCGCCGCGTGGCGTCACGTCTGTGTGAGGCCTCTGGCGCCAGAGGCTTAGGCAGCGTCACGGCGCGCTGCCTGTGCGTGCTCGCGGTGGTAGGCGACGTGCGCGAGACACGGGACGTGCTTGGGATGCAGCTGGAGCGCGCCCGGAAGACCGATGAGCGAGTAGTCGTCTGCGATGCTAAACGCCCACCGGTCGAACGCGACGTGGTGGTTCGGGCACAGGCAGAGCACGTTGGCGAGCACGTCTGGCCCGTCGTGCGGGCGGCCGAGCGGACGAATGTGCGCGGCCTCGGCGTAGGGCCCAGCAGGCGTCTCGACGGTCTCGCCGCAGACCTGACACCGGTAGCCGTGCAGCTCTTTCACGCGGCGCGTTACGGCCGTATCGCGCACGATGCGCGCGACCTCTCCCACGTGGCGCCTCGGTGCCAAAAACGACTCGGGCTGCTCGGCCACACGTCCCGGTGCAGCCTCTGCCGCCGCGTGCATCAGACGAAAGCGCCAGATGCGGTATCCGTCCTTCCCCACCTCCGCCCAATAGTCCTCCACACGCCAGAGGCCGTCGTAGCGGTATGCCTCTGGCGGGGCGAACGGGCCAGCGTGCGGACCGCGAATCACGCGGACGGGCAACCCGTGACGCAGGTTGTTGGCGAGCGCGAGGTTGGTCCGGTTGAGCGTCTGGTCGGCGACCTGCCGCTTGGTTCTCGGGTCGTTGCCACCGGCGCCGGTGTAGAGAATGGTATCGCCCCAGTCCTCATCGTCCACGTAGCCGCCGTTGAGCACGATGGACTCGGCGCCGTCGGACGAGCGACCGCACATACCGGCCTGGAGCGGCCGGTGCACGCCAGAGGCCGCCAACGCGCGCCGGTCAGCGAAGACGCTTCCGGGCGGGTGGCCGGGGACGTGTCCAAAAACGGGGTCGCGCGGCATCCCAGAGGTTACAGCGTGTACATGCGGCGGCGTTAGAGCCGCTCCTTGCGCTCCAGGTAGAGCGCGCGCGAGAGCATCATAGCCGCCTGCGCCGTCTGGTCCGTGAACCAGTAGTTGACGCCTGCGCCGACGGCCGCCCCCGCGATGGGAATCATCTGAGCCAGCTTCTGCGCACCCAGGTTTTTGGCGATCTCGCGCGGCACGTGGCCCATCTGCTCGCGTAGGGTGCCCTGCGCCTTGCGGCCCTTGTAGCCGGAGCCGTGCGCGAACGCCGCCGCGGCGACCGAGAGTTCGCGCAGCGCGTCGCTCTTGGCCTCGCGCGAGCCGCTGGCGGCCACGTTGAAGATGGCGAGCACGAGCGGGCTGTACTCCGGCCCTTGAAGCGGGAAGCCGTAGCTGGCCGCCACCTGCTGGATGAGTCGGAAGTTGACCGTAAACAGAACCGGAATGTCCGCCGCCAGAAGCAGCGCGCCGCCCAGACCCGCACCCGCGCCCGAGAGCGTGGAGAGAATGGTGTTCTGCGACGTGAACCGCTTCGCGATGGCATCGAGTTCACCCAGCGGCGCGTCGCGGAGGTCCGAGACGGTCTCGGCGTCCACCTCCAAATCGCGCGCGGCACTGAGGATGTCGCTGTCGTCCAGCGTCCACGCCGAGGCGTCGTTGAGCGTCGAGAGCGCCTGCGTGAGCGCGTCCGTGAGCGTGTCCACGACGGAATCGGGCACGAACTTGTCGAAGGCCCAGTCGACGGGCTTCATCGCAAAGCCGAGGGCTTGGCCGAAGAGGCTTTCGCCGCGCTCCCAGCGCTCGATCTCGCGCTGGGCTTTTCGTTCGTAGTCGGAGAGACGCATTCGGGTCCGTAGAGAAGGAGAGCGCAGACTACCGCCTCTGGCGCTTTAGGGTTGCGCAGCGCGGAGAATGCGGCCTCTGGCGCCAGAGGCTAGCCCTCGATCTCGTACTTCTTCAGCAGCCGGTACATCGTCGCGCGGCCGATGCCGAGTTCCTGCGCGGCGCGCTCCGCACTCTGGTCGCACACGGCGTAGGCGTGCTCGACGGCCTTGCGCTTGAGATCTTCCAGCGGCACGATGGGCGCGTTGGCCTCTGGCGCTTCGGCGGCGGCCGTGGCGGCAGACGCAGGCATGGGCAGCCCGAGGTCAGCGGGCGAAGGCACGGCCACGAGGCTGGCCTCTGGCGGACCGGTGACCAGCGATTGCAGCGCGGCAGGGTCGGGGAGCACCGCGGGCTCTGGCAGTGCGGCGCCATCGCCAGAGGCCTGCGGGTTTCTGGCGCCAGAGTCCTTTACACGCTCGGCCCACGGCGCGATGGCGTGCGGCCCGTCGAGCAAGAGGTCTGCGGGCAGGAGTTCGTCCGCATCGGAGATCATCATCGCCCGCTCGACCACGCTTTTGAGCTCGCGCACGTTGCCAGGCCACGGGTAGGCCACGAGGGCGCGCGCAGCGTCGGCGCCGAGGCGCTTCTTTTTAAAGCGCGGGTACTGCTTGGCGTAGTCGCGCAGAAAGTCGTGCGCCAGAACGAGCACGTCTTGGTCGCGGTCGCGAAGCGGCGGAAGCTGGACGGGGAACTGGAACAGGCGGTAGTAGAGGTCCTCGCGGAAGGCGCCCGCAGGCCACCATCTTGAGCACGTCCTTGTTGGTCGCCGAGATGACGCGGCACTCGAATTTGATGGTCTCGCTGCCGCCAACGCGCGTGATCTCGCGGTTCTGCAACGCACGGAGCAGCTTGGCCTGGAGTTTCAGGTCTAGCTCGCCGACCTCGTCTAGGAACAGCGTGCCGCCGTTGGCCTGCTCGAACTTGCCGATGTGCCGTGCATGGGCGCCGGTGAACGAGCCCTTTTCGTGGCCGAAGAACTCGCTCTCCATCAGTTCCCTCGGGATGGCGGCGCTGTTGACCACCACGAAAGGGCCGGGCCCCTCCTTTGCGCCGCCACTCGGGGGCGTGTTGAAGTGGATGGCTCGCGCCACGAGCTCTTTGCCTGTTCCGCTCTCGCCCTGGATGGCGACGGTCAGGTTGCCGCGCAGCGTTTTCTGGATAAGCTGATAGACACGCTCCATCGCAGGGCTGTCGCCCACGATCTCGTCCATGCCGTACTTCTTGGCCACCTCGCCGCGCAACCGCTCCACCTCGCGCGAGAGGCTGACGCGCTGCTTGAGGTTTTTGACCACGATGTCCAGCTTGACCAAGTCGTCCTGGCCCTTGGTGATGTAGTCCGTCGCGCCGCCTTTCATCGCCTCCACGGCTACGTCGGCGGTGCCCTGGGCCGAGATCATGACGACTGGCAGGTCTGGCTTGAGAAGTTGCAGGCGGCGCAGCGTTTCCATGCCGCCGATGCCCGGCATCATGATGTCGAGCAGGACGAGGTCCGGAGGGCTCGCGTCCAGGGCGTCGAGTGCCTCTTCGCCAGAGGCGAACGTGTGGACCTCGTGGTCCGCGTCTTTGTCGAGGCGGTAGGAAAGCAGGCGGGCGTAGTGGCGGTCGTCGTCGACGACGTAGAGCCGAACGGTCATCTGAGGTGCGAGAGATGTGGGGGCACTCTCGGTATCGGCATTCTGGCGCGAGGCTGTAGCCTCTGGCGGCGGGAATCATTCGGGCACGGCGCAGGAGCCGCTGGCGTCACGCCAGAGGTGGCTGAATCTCAGAGCGATACGCAGCCGCGGGGCGACGAGGGACTGGCCTCTGGCGCCAGAGGCTTTTCTGGTGCGCGTGCTCGGCGAGGCCCGAACCACGAGCACCAGAAGGCGTCACCGCCTCTTCACAAGATCGAAAGGAAACCACATGCTGCCCCCTCCGTAGTGACGCCCTAGTTTCCGAAGTGACCCATCGGTCACCATCTGACCCAACGTCCACTGTGGAAGTAACTGCTACCCTGTCCCGCCGCGATCGCGAGCGCATGGAGCGCCGCCGCGCCATGCTCGACGCAGCGCTCGCGGTCTTCGCGGAGCACGGCTACGGCGGCTCGTCGATGGACGAAATCGCGGAGCGCGCCGAGTTCGGCAAGGGAACGATTTACAACTACTTCCCTGGCGGCAAGGACGAGCTGTTCCTTACGCTCTTCGAGGAGCGGGTGGCGGCAGGCCTCCACCGGGTCATCGCGCAAACGCTGCCCGCCGAGACGGACTTCTCGACGCCCGCTTCCGCCCGCTCTGCCTTCCACGGCTTTATCCGCGGCCTCCTCGGCCACTTCCATGAGAGCCGCGACGCGCTCGTCATGTTCATGAAAGAGGGCCACCGGACGCACATCGCGGCCGAGCACGAGGCCAGCTTTGCCCGGCACTTCGCGGGCATCATCGGCGCCGTAGCGCAGCCCATCGAGCGCGCCGTCGCCTCTGGCGCGCTGCGTCCGCTCCCGGCGCACCCCGTCGCGCACGTGCTGATGGGCAACATCCGTGGCTACATCATGGCCGAAGTCGATGCCGACTGCGACCCCTCGGGCCACTTCGAGCCCGCCCCGTTCGGCACGGCCGACGAGGCCGCCGAATTTCTCACGACCGTTCTGTTCGATGGGCTTCTCGCCCGCGACTGATATGCAGACTTCCCTCCGAGCGCCTCTGGCGCTGCTCCTCCTCCTCGCCGCCTCGCCAGAGGCCTTTGCGCAGACGCCTGACTCAGACGTGCCGCGGATGCCGATGCCCAACCGCCCGGCTGTGTCGCCAGAGGCTGTCCCGGCGAACGCCGTCCGGCTCACGCTGGACCAGGCCATCGAAATCGCGCTGCAGCGCAACTACCAGCTTCGCAGCGTGCAGTACGACGTGACCAACGCCGAGCTGCAGGTCAGCGAGGCCTACGGCAGCCTGTTCCCACGCGCCGACCTGAGCAGCTCGTACACGCGCAACGTGGTCCAGGCCAACCCGTTTGCGGGCTCGTCTGCGGGCAACATCTTTGGCGGTTTGGGCGCCATCGGGTGGCTGCAGTACAACGAGAACGCCCGCACCGACGACGACCCAGCAACGGTGCCGATCTCGTTTCAGGAGTACAACCAGAACATCGTCGACGGCCAGTCGGCTATCGGGTTTACGCCCGGTGCGGCGGGCTCTAACCCATTTGGCACGGACAACGCGTTTCAAAACGCCATCTCCATCTCACAGCCGCTCTACAGCGGCGTCGCGTTTGCGGCGGTCAAGGGCGCGCGGAGCCTTGTCGACATCAACCGCGCGGCGGTCGCGCAGGCTGAGGACGAGGTGATTCACCAGACGCGGCAGGCGTACTACGGTGCGCTTCTGGCGCAGGAGCAGGCGCGAGTCGTGCGTGCGAGCCGCCAGCGCGCCGAGGACACATTCGGCGACTTCACGCAATTAGTAGCCGCTGGCGTAAGCCCTAAGCTGGACCGGCTCAACGCCGAGGTCGATCTCGCCAACGCCGAGACGCAATTGGTGCAGGCGGAGGCCGGTGCGCAGAGCGCGCAGGACCAGCTGCTGTTCGTGCTCGGCCTGCCCGTCGGCGCCCCGGTCGTGCTAGAGAGTGCGCTCGACACGCCAGAGGCTGGGCTGTTCCGGACGGTCTCGACCGTAGAGGCACTCGAAGCAGCGGTCGACACGCGCCCCGACCTGGAGCAGGCACGCCTCGCGATCAAGCTCAACGAGGTGCAGCGCGAGATCACGGCCGCGGCGAGGCTTCCCAGCCTGAGCGCCTTTGCCAATTTCGCCTACACCGCCAACGTGCCGGATAACCGTACGTCGGTCTTCGCGCCCGACGCCAACGACCCGTTTACGTTCGAGGAGTCGACCGAAGGCTTTTTCTCCGACGCCTACTGGCAGCCCGCCGTGAGCGTGGGCCTGCAACTCAACTGGAACCTGTTCGACGGCTTTCAGACGCGCCGCCGCATCCAGCAAAACACGATTGCGGTTCAGAAGGCTGAGATCCAGTTGGAGCAGGCGACCCAGGCCGCGCGCCTCGAAGTCGCCAACGCGATGCGCCAGTTGCGCAGCGCCCGCCAGAGGCTCGCCGCGCAGTCGCAGACCGTGCAGACGGCTGAAACCGCCTACCGCTTTGCAGAGGAACGCCTCGACGTGGGCACCGCAGACTTGGTGGACGTGCGCTTGGCGAGCCAGAACCTGGACACCTCGCGTCTGAACTACCTCCAGGCGGTCTACGACGCGCTGATCGCCCGCTCGGACTACGAGCGCGCGACGGCCACCATCGCACCCGAGCCCGTCACGCCCGCCGAGCCTACGCCGACGACGGCCTTCATCCGATGACGCGCTTCCCTTCCGCCTCTGGCGCGCTGGCCGCGGCCTCTGGCGCCAACCCGCGGGTGTATTGCAATACGCCCCTACGCGATGCCTCTGGCGCCAGAGGCGCCCACACCGACCACCGAACACCGACGACCGGTCTCTCTGCCATGTCTCGCCTCGCCCTTCTCTCCTTTCTCGCCCTGTCCCTCGCGGCATGCGGCGCTCCCGGCGACGATTCGCCAGAGGCCGCTGGCGCCGCCGACTCCACCGATGTCGGCGTGCCCGTCGAGGTCGTCCTGGCGGACCCGGACTTTTTCGAGGACGCCATCGAGCTGACCGGCAGCGTGGACGCGTCCAACGACGCGCTGCTCTCGCCCGACGTGCCCGGCTCGCTGACGTTCGTCGCGCCGCTCGGCGCCTACGTCGGCCGCGGCGGGACCGTCGCGCAGGTCAAGGCCAGCACGCAGGTAGCGGGCGTCTCCCAGTCGCGCGCTGGCGTGGCGACGGCGCAGGCCGGGATCGCGCAGGCGCAGGCGGGCATCGCCGGAGCCGAGGCGGGCGTGAGCGCAGCCCAGGCGCAGCGTCAGGCCGCACAGGCGCAGCTGGATCTCGCGCAGGACCAGTACACGCGCCAGCTTCCGCTCTACCGCGACTCCATCCTCTCGGCGCTGGAGTTCCGCGGCGTCGAGACGCAACTCGCGGGCGCCCGCGCCCAGGTGGCGCAGGCCGACGCGGGCATCGCGCAGGCGCAGGGCAACCTGCGGGCCTCTCGCGAGCAGCTCAACGCCGCGCGCTCCCAGGTCAACGCCGCGCAGGCGGGCGTGCAGAGCGCCCAGGCGCAGCTGTCGAACACGCGCGTCGTGGCGCCCTTCGGCGGCGTCGTCGAGGCGCGCTTGCAAGAGCCGGGCGAGCTCGCGAGCCCCGGCCAGCCGGTCGTGCGCCTCGTGGCCTCTGGCGGGCTGACCGTCAAGGCCGGTATCCCCGAGCGCTACGCCGGTGACATCGAAGTGGGCACGCAGGTGCGCGTGATCCCGAGCGCCTACGGCGCCGAGGCGCGCGGCGGGCGCGTCACGTTCGTCGGCACCGCCATCGACCCGCAGAGCCGCACGTTCCCCGTCGAGATCGCGGTCGAGAACAGCGACCGCCGCCTCAAGCCCGACATGGTGGTGCGCCTCCAGCTCGCGCGCGAGGTCCTCGAAGACGCCATCGTCGTCCCGCAAGAGGCCGTCATCCGCGACGAGCGCGGCACGAGCGTCTTCGTCGCCGTGACGGGTAGCGGCGGCCAGACCATCGCCGAGCGCCGCGCCGTCGAGGTCGGCCCCAACGCGGGCGACCGCATCGTGCTCCTCTCCGGCGTCGCCTCTGGCGACCGCATCATCGTGAGCGGCCAGACCAGCCTGACCGACGGCGACGTGGTCCGCGCGACCGAGCGCCGCGCCGCCGCCGTGCCCGCCTCTGGCGAGACCGCATCGCGCCAGAGGCCGACGGCGCCCACCACCGACCGCCCGCGCCGAGAACTAGAGACGCCCGCCAGAGGCCCGCGTCCCTAGTCCCCAACACCCAGTCCCATGAAGATCACCGACCTCGCGATTAGCAACCGGACGGCCATCGTCGTCCTCACGTTCGCGCTCTCAATCGGCGGGCTCATCTCCTACGTCACGCTCCCCAAGGAGAGCCAGCCGCAGATCGAGTTCGCGCAGATCATCATCACGACGATCTACCCCGGCGCGTCGCCGGACGACGTGGAGATCGATCATCACGCAAGAGGTCGAGCGCGAGGTCGCGACGCTCTCGGGCCTGGATCAGGTGCGGAGCACGAGCACCGAGGGCGTCTCGACGGTCATCGCGGAGTTCTTCCCGGACAAGGACATTAGCGAGGCGTCGCAAGAGGTCCGCGAGGCGGTCGACCTGGCCAAGACGGAGTTTCCGAGCGATGTGGAAGAGCCCATCGTGAGCGAGATCGACTTCGCGGACTTCCCGGTCCTCACGGTCAACCTCCTCACCGAAGGCAGCCTGACCGCACTCCGCCGCACGGCCGAGGAGCTTCAGGACGAGATCGAAGGCGTCCCCGGCGTCAGCGGCGTGGACCTGCTCGGTGGCCTGGAGCGCGAGGTGCAGGTCGACGTGGACATCGCGGCGCTGCAGGGCTACAACCTGAGCATCAACGACGTGGTGCAGGCCGTCCAGAGCGAGAACACCAACATCCCGGGCGGCTCGGTGGATGTCGGCCCGTCCAACTACCTCGTCCGCGTCAACGGCGAGTTCGACACGCCCAACGAGATCCTCGACCTGGTCGTCAAGGCCCCTGGCGGGACGCCGATCTACGTGCGCGACGTGGCCGACGTGGAGTTCGGCTACAAAGACCGCAGCTCCTACGCGCGCTTGGAACTGCTGCAAGAGGAAAACGAGGACGGCGAGACCGTGCCCGTCGCCACTCCCGAGAACCTGCCCTGTTATCCGCCTCAACGTCAAGAAGGCCTCTGGCGAGAACATCATCGAAGTCGTGGGCGGTGTCGAGGAGATCATCGACGGCTTCGTCGTTCCCCAACGGCACGACGCACGTGCTGACGGGCGACCAGAGCGAGCAGGTGGTGACGCTCGTGGAGGACCTGGAGAACAACATCATCGCGGGCATCCTCTTCGTGATCGTGGTCCTGCTGTTCTTCCTCGGCGTGCGCAACGCGGCGCTCGTGGGCCTGGCGATCCCGCTCAGCATGTTCCTGACCTTCCTGACCTTCTCGGTCATGGGCCAGACGCTGAACTTCATCATCCTGTTCAGCCTCATCATCGCGCTGGGCATGCTGGTGGACAACGCGGTGGTGATCATCGAGAACATCTACCGCTTCAAGGAGGAGGGCTACTCCAACTGGGAGGCGGCGCAAAAGGGAACCTCCGAGGTCGGCCTGGCCGTCGCCGCGAGTACCGCCACGACCGTCGCCGCCTTCGCGCCGATGCTGCTGTGGCCGGGCACGATCGGCAAGTTCATGGGCTACATGCCGCTGACGCTGATCATCACGCTCTCGGCGAGCCTGTTCGTCGCGCTCATCATCAACCCGGTCATCGCGGGCTACTTCGTCAAGACCGAGGCCGAGATCGCGGAGGACAAGGCCAAGAAAGACGCCTCTGGCGCCAGAGGCGAGAATCCGACGCAGCGCAAGATCGCGCTGGGCCTCGTCGCGTTTACGGCGATTATCGTCGGCATCGCGCGGTGGCAGACGCTGATCTTCCTCGCGATCGCCATCCCGGCGCTCGTGCTGCTCTACCGCAAGGCGCTCAACCCGGCGCACCAGCGGTTCGCGAACGTGACGGTCCCGCGCATGACCAAGGCCTACCGCGGCTTCCTGAGCTGGATGCTCCAGCGCGACTACACCGTCGCCAGAGGCCTCTTGCGCAACACGTTCGCGCTGGGCTCCTTTACGGCGGGCTTCCTGCTGCTGATTGCGGGCGCGGCGCTCAACGCTGCCGCGGCGCCTGCGGGCTTCCTGCTCATCGTCCCGGGCGGGATCCTGCTTCTGGTCGGCGTCATCGCGATGCTGGTGCACAGCGTCGAGACGGCGTTCTTGGGCGGCAAGGTGAGCATGAAGGTCGGCATGTGGTTCGGCGCCGTGGTTCTCGTCCTCATCGCGCTCCTCACCATCGGCGGCAAGATCGGCTTCACGTCCGTCAAGGATCTCGAAGTGATCGGCGGCATGCTCGCCATCCCCATCCTCCTGCTCGTGGCGGGTGCGCTGGGCTCCGCCAGAGGCGAAGGGCGCAAGCAGACCAACTTCGGCTCGCCGTACATCTTCCTCACGGACAACCGCGCGAGGCTGCTCACGGCCACGCTGGGCACGCTCTTCGGCGTGATCGGGCTGTTCGCCGTCGCGCCGACCGGCGTCGAGTTCTTCCCGACGACGGACCCCAACCAGATCATGATCACCGCCGAGGCGCCGATTGGCACCACGATCGAGCGGTCGAACGAGGTCTCGGAGGAAGTCTTCAGCCGCGTCAACGGACTCATGCAGTCCGATCCGGCGACGGCGGCGAACACAGAGAACATCTCCACGAGCGTGGGCGTGGGCGGCGACGCGATGTTTGGCGGCGGTGCCGCCAGCGCCGAGCGCTCGTCGATCACCATGAACATGGTGGACTACGCGGACCGCGCCGAGGAATCCTCCAGCACGATCCGCCGCATTCGCGAAAGCCTCGCGGGCCTGCCGGGCATCGACCTCACGATCACGCAGGACCAGGGCGGCCCGCCGACGGGCGCCGCGGTCAACATCGAGGTCTCGGGCAAGGAGTTCGAGGAGATCCAGAACCTCGCGGACGGCATCAAGCAGACGCTCATCACGGCGCAAGAGGCCGGGCGTCTGCCAGGATTGGTGGACATCCGCGACAACCTCAACAGCGGGCGACCCGAGTACCGCATCGAGATCGACCGCGAGCGCGCGGCGGCCTTCGGGCTGAGCACGCGGGCGGTCGCGCTGGGCGTGCGTGGCGCCGTCAACGGCGTCGAGGCCAGCAAGTGGCGCGATGGCAAGGACGAGTACGACATCACGGTCCGCCTGCGTGAGGAGGACCGCGAGAGCCTGCGCCAGATCGAGAGCCTGACCATCTTCGACGAGGGCCAGCAGATCCCGCTGACGGCCGTCGCGCGCATCGTGCCCGCGGCCGGACTGGGCTCGGTCACGCGTCTGGACCAGGAGCGCGTGGTCACCGTCCTGGGCGATGCGGCCCCTGGCGCGAACGCCAACGAAGTCCTCGCGCTCGTGCAGGCGGAGCTGGAGGAGACGACCGTCGAACGTGCCCGAGGGCTACAGCGTCTCGTACACCGGCGCGAACGAGGAGCAGAACGAGAGCTTCAGCTTCCTCACGACGGCGCTGCTGATGGGCCTCGCGCTCATCTCGATCATCCTGATCGCGCAGTTCAACTCGGTCAAGAACCCGATCATCATCATGGTGGCGGTGGGCCTGACGCCTGATCGGCGTGATGCTGGGCCTGATCCTGACGCGCACGCCGTTCGGCCTGATGACGTTTATCGGCGTGATCTCGCTGGCGGGCATCGTGGTCAACAACGCGATCGTGCTGGTGGACTACATCGAGCAGCTCCGCGCCAGAGGCGAGGACAAGCAGGAGGCCATTGTGGACGGCGGCGCGACGCGTCTGCGTCCGGTGCTCCTGACTGCGTTTACGACCGTCATCGGCCTGATCCCGCTCACGTTCGGCATCAACATCGACTTCGTGGGTCTGATCGTGAACCTCGACCCTGGCTTTTCCATCGGCAGCGAGAACACGCAGTTCTGGGGACCGATGGGCACGGCCATCATCTCCGGGTTGACCTTCGCGACGTTCCTCACGCTCGTCATCGTGCCGGTCATGTACTCGGCCTTCGACTCGCTCGCGATGCGCATCGCCGCCGCGCGCGGCCGGGACGTGGCGCCAGAGGCCTCTGGCACAAATGGCGCCTCTGGCGGCGCGGTGGCGGTCGCGGTGAACGCCGACGGAAGCACGTCGCACGTGGTCCTGCCGGATGGCGATGGCGCGACGGGCGAGAAGCCGTGGGCGAGCCCGTTCCGCGAGGAGGCAGAGGAGTAGCCTCTGGCGCCAGAGGCTTGGGGTGCTGCGGCCTGTCTCGCCTCTGGCGGGGCGGGCCGCGTTGGTTCGCCAGAGGCTTCTGGCAGCGGGGGTGCGGGCGCGGTGCTCGGCGGGTCGAACCCCCTGAGAACGCTCGGGCCTGCGCTCTGATCTGCCGCAGAGGCTGATCGAGGCGTCGCGCGCTGGTCGCGCGTTTCAGGGTCGCGTTCTCTGTCCCCCTCAGCGGGGGGACAGTTCCCACCGCGGTCTCCCCCAATGAATCAGTCAAGCCGCCTGCGGCCGAAAGATTTGACATCTGGATTGTCCCCCTTGACAAGGGGGGACAGCTTGGCCGCCGTCGAGGCGCGTCAAGCGGGGGGTGCTCTCGGGATGCCGCGGCGCCTCACCCGAGGCCTCTGGCGCCAGAGGCCGAATCCCTCCCGCTACACCTTCTGCGCCACACGCTCGCTCCACTCGCGGCGAAACGCCGGGAAGCGGCTCTCCAAGATGGCCGCGCGCATCTCGCGCATGAGCCAGAGGTAGAACCCCACGTTCTGCATCGAGGCGAGCTCCATCGCCAGAGGCTCGTTGCTCTTGACGAGGTGGCGGAGGTAGGCCTTGGAGAAGTTCTGCGACGCGTACAGGTCCAGGCCGGGGTCGATGGGCTCGGGCGAACTGCTCCCAGCGCTTGTTTTTGATGTTGACCAGGCCTTCGGTCGTGAACAGCGAGCCGTTGCGGCCGTTGCGCGTCGGCATCACGCAGTCGAACATGTCCACGCCGCGGGCCACGTTCTCGATCAAGTTCTGCGGTGTGCCGACGCCCATCAAGTAGCGCGGGCGGTCGCTCGGGAGCACTTCGGCGACGACCTCGACGATTTGATACATCACGTCCGCACTCTCGCCCACACTTAGGCCTCCGATGGCGTAGCCCTCGGCATCGAGTTGAAGCAGCGCGTCGGCGCTCTCGCGGCGGACTTCCGGGTAGACGGCACCCTGGACGATGGGGAAAAGTGCCTGGTGGTGGCCGTAGTGCGGCTGGGTCTTTCGGTAGTGCTCGAAGGCGCGGTTCGCCCAGCGGACGGTCAGTTCGTTGCTCGTGCGGGCCGTTGCGATGTCGACCGTCGCGGGCGGGCACTCGTCGAGCACCATCATGATGTCGCTGCCGATGTCGCGCTGCGTGTCGATCACGTTCTCGGGCGTGAACGTGAGATAGTCTCCGTTGAGGTGGTTGCGAAAGCGGACGCCATCCTCGCTCATCGTGCGGAGGTCGGCGAGCGAGAACACCTGGAAGCCGCCGCTATCGGTCAGGATGGGTTTGTCCCACGACATGAACCGGTGCAGGCCGCCCAACTCGCGCAGCACCTCGCGCCCCGGCCGCAGGTGCAGGTGGTACGTGTTGCCCAGGATGATCTGCGCGCCGATGTCCTCGGTCAACGCGCGCGGCGAGAGCGCCTTGACGCTTCCCGCCGTGCCGACGGGCATAAAGATGGGCGTCTCGATCGTGCCGTGGTCGGTCTCGACGAGCCCGGCGCGAGCGCCGGTCTCGGGACACTGGGCCTGGAGCGTGTAGCGGAGGGGCATGGGTGCCTCTGGCGTGGTTCGCGCTCAGGATCGCGCCAGAGGCGGTAGGGGACCGCGAAAGGCAGAGGGATAGAGGGATGCGAGAGGGAGCCTCTGGCGCCAGAGGCGAGCGCACCTAAACAGACGCGGCGCGGCCCGAGGCGGGAGAGCCTCAGACCGCGCCGCGCGGATCGACAGTGCTGGCCGCGTCTATGCGGTCGTCTCCAGCGCGTCGTAGTCGTAGCCATGCTCCTCCTTGCTGCGGATCTGTGCCGCGACGGTGAGGAGGATGCCGTAGACCACCTTCGAGAGCACGTCGGCCACGGTGTACGTGATCGAGCGCGCCACGACGGCCGTCTCGCCGCTAAAGAGCGGGATGAGGCCTGTGCCGGAGCCATCCGGCATGTTGGACGTGAAGACCGGCATGAGGTACGCGCCCGGGTAGAGCATCCACGAGACGAGGAACAGCGTCCAGATGGTGCCGATGATCTTGGCGGCGCCTGGCGCCATGCCTTCCTTGCCCTCTTTCAGGATCTTCCACATCAGGTAGAGCACGTGGAAGAAGAACGCCGTCGAGATGGCACCCCAGATGAAAAACAGCGTCGGGTTCGAGACCTCGTAGAACTGGCCGATGTAGCCGGTCACGATCATCATCGCGCCCGAGAAGAAGAACTGGTTTCGCGTGGAGGCAAACTTGGCGCCCGTGATGTTGATCACGAACAGGATCTGGAACAGCAACATCGGCACGTCGATAAGCCAGTTCAGGTACCGATAGCCGTTGGTGAACGTCGAAGCACCCTCGGCACGGACGTACTGGTTCAGGACGGAGTCGTAGACGAAGGCCTGGTCCCAGTTCTGAGCCTGCGCGTAGAGCAGCAGAAACGCTGAGACCATCACGACGACCGAGAGGACCGACGAGATGCGGTACTTCGGCGCAACAGACTTGAGCGTCAGGATGAAGTAGAACAGCGACGCGAGCATGACCGCGTAGCCCAGCGTAAGCACGTGGGCCACGATGTCGTACGCCATCGGGGAGTATGAGAAGAAGTTCTCAAAGGGTACGTTAGGGAGCATTGCGATGAGGGTGGGCGGGAGATTGCGCAGGGACGCGTCTGTTCATGACTCGGCTGGGACGTGAGGGCTCCCAACAGAACAATGTATTTTCACTTCGTAGTGAAAGTACTAAAAGCCAGCCAACACGCGGGCCGGCCGTGCCGCCAGAGTCCTCCGGTGGGTTCTGGCGCTCGTCACTCTGGATTCCGGCCTTTCCGGAAACGACACTGTTGGTAGGTGTGGGCGTTGGTTCTGGGCCTCTGGCGCCAGAGGCCTTACCCCTCCATGCCTCTCTATCCCGTATCCCTCTACTACCAGTCCAGCCGCTTAAACAGCCGGTCCGGGATCGCGCGGACCGCCGCCATGACGGGGCGCCAGTAGCCGGGCGTGTAGACCGTGCCCTCGCCCGCACCCATCGCTTTGTAGATCCGAGCGCCGACGGCCTCTGGCGACGCCGCGAGCAGACCGGGCTCGTGCACGCCGACGATCATGGGCGTGTCGACCGGGCCGGGCTTGATGGTGACGACCTCGACGCCGGTCCCGTGGAGCCTCGCGCGGAGGCCGCTGGCGAAGGCGGTCACGGCAGCTTTGGACGCGCCGTAGACGTAGTTGCTGGGCCGCCCTCGGTCGCCCGCGACCGACGAGATGACGGCCAGCGTGCCGTGGCCCTGCTCCTCCATCATGTTCGCGAGCCGCGTCATAACCGAGATCGTGCTCGTCGCGTTGACCTCGAACGACTCGACCGCCGCGTCCGGGTCGGTGTGGACGGTCTCGGCGTGGGGTAGCACGCCGTAGGCGACGAGCGCCGTGTCGATGCCGCCCATGGCGCCAGAGGCTTGGTCGATGGCACGTCTGGTGAGTGGCAGGATCGAGCGCGTCGAAGTGCACCTCGTGGACCGACGCGGCGCCTCTGGCGCGGAGGTCGTCGGCGGCAGCGCGCAGCTTCTCCGGATTGCGCGCGGCGAGCGCGAGCGTGGCGCCCGCTTCCGCGTAGAGCCGCGCGGTCTCGTGCGCGATGGCGCTGGTGGCGCCGAGGATCAGAACAGTCATAGGGGAGGTGCGGGCCTCTGGCGCCAGAGGTCAGGCTGTGACGCGTCGCCAGAAGGAAGACGAGAACGCGGGGTCGATGTGCGCGGCGAAGGCTTCCCACTGTGGGAAAAAGGCGCGGAAGGATTCGGGCGTCATCGTCGCGTCCTTGGCGGGGTAGACGGCGCCTCTGGCGTCGCGCACGATGGCGTCGCACTCGCGCAAGAGGCGGACGGTGCGGGCGCCGCGGTTGGGCAGGTCGAGTGCGAGCGTGACGCCCTCGCGCGGGAACGACATCAGGCCGGGCGACGGGACCCGGCCAAACGTCTTGAGGACGGCCAGGAACGAGCCCTCGCCAGAGGCGGCGAGGCGCGTCAGGATCTCGCGGACGGCGTCGGTGCCGTCGGCAAACGGGACGACGAACTGGTACTGGTAGAAGCCGCGGCGCCCGTAGCCGCGGTTCCAGTCGCGCGCGATGTCGAGCGGGTAGAAGAACGGCTCGTAGTGGCTGCGCACGTCCACGCGCTTCTGCCTCTGGCGCGCGTAGTACGCCGCGTTGAAGGCGCGGACGGTCGTGCGCGAGAGCGCCCAGCCCGGCGCGTCGACGGGTAACCCAACGCGGGAAGCGGGCGGCGCGTCGCCTGCATCTGGCAAATCGCCAGAGGCCGCGTGGTCGCCTTGCATGAGGATGCCGCGGCCTTCGGGGCGCAGCGCGTCGATCCACGAGACGACGTACGGGCTCTCGCCGGAGGCCAGTTCGCTGAGCGCGAAGAACTCCTCCAGGCTCCCGAACTTGGTGTTGCGACCCGTGATCTGGTCGCTCGCGATGGGAATGAGGTGGAACTCGACCCACGTGATAAAGCCGGTCAGCCCCAGCCCGCCGACCGTCGCGCGGAACAGGTCGGCCTCTGGCGTGAGCACGAGCGTCTCGCCAGAGGAGCGTTTGAGCTCTAGCCGCGTCACGAAGCGCCCGAAGGTGCCCGCGGCGTGGTGGTTCTTGCCGTGCACATCGTTGGCGACGGCGCCCGCAACGGTGACGTACTTGGTGCCGGGCGTGACGGGCAGGAACCAGCCGTGCGGCACGACGAGCGCGAGAACATCCGCCAGCGTCACGCCTGCCTCGCAACGGATCACGCCAGAGGCAGGGTCGAACGCGATGAACCGGTCCAGGCCAATCGTGTCGAGGAGGATCCCGTCCTCGTTCAGGCACGCGTCGCCGTAGGAGCGGCCCTGTCCGTAGGCGAGAACCGGGCGCTCGAAGCCGCCCAGGTCTGGAACGTCGCTCTGCCATCCGGGCGCGAGGACGCGCGCAGGCGCCAGCTTCGGCGTGCGGCCCCACGAGAGGTGGTCGCGCTGGGATCGGGCGGTGATGCGGGACACGTCGGGTGCGAGGAGGGGTACGGACTACGGAGCCTCTGGCGGGACCGGCGTGGGGCTTTGGCGCCAGAGGCGGCACATCTCAGATCCCGACCGATGCTAGGATGAGCACGCCCGCCGTCAGCGCCGCGACGGCGTAGCTCCCGCGGTCGCGCAGAGCGTAGGCCACAGGCTCGTCGGGAAGATCGCCGCGGTGGGCGAGCAGCCACATCCGCATCGTCCAGTACGCGAGAAGCGGCGCAGCGAGCCAGAGCAGATCGGGGCGGGTATAGAGAATGGCCACGTTGGGCGAGGTGACGTAGAGCGCGAAGACGAGCACGGCCAGAAAGCCGACGGCCGGGCCCATCGCGCGGAGCATGGCGGCGTCCTCAATGGTGTAGCCGCGGCCGTTGTCGCGCGCGCCCACCTCCTTTTCCAGGATGCGAAGCTCGGCGTAGCGCTTGAGAAGCGCCAGGCCGAGGAAGAAGAACAGCGAGAACGCCAGAAGCCACTCGCTGACCGGGATGCCCGTCGCCGCGCCGCCTGCGAGGACGCGCAGCGCATACAGCGCGGCCAGAACGCACACGTCCACCAGCACAACGCGCTTGAGCGCGAACGAGTACGCGAGCGTCGTGCCCAGGTACACGCCGAGCGCGCCCACAAACGCCAGAGGCAACAGCGCCCACGCGAGCGCAAAGCCGAGCGCGACGAGCACCGGCCCAAACACCCAGCCGAAGCCGGGCGCCAGCGCGCCAGAGGCGAACGGGCGGTGCTTTTTGGTCGGGTGCCGTGCGTCGCGCTCGCGGTCCAAGAGGTCGTTGACGACATACGTGCCGCTGGCGACGAGCCCGAGCGCGAAGAACGCCGCGACGACAGCGCCTAGAGCCTCTGGCGAGAGGTCGTGCGCGAGCAGCGCAGGAAGCGCCACGAGGCCGTTTTTCGCCCACTGGTGCAGGCGCATCGCCTTGCGAGCGGCGCGCACGCGCCCCGGCGACGCCTCTGGCGGATCTGCCCCCGCACCCACCTGGTCGGTCACAGCGCTGCGAGATGTAGAGGAAGCGGCCTGCACAGGGCAGAAAGGGCGTGGCGGAGAGCGGCCAATCTAGCGTGGCCCAGGGGCCGGCCCGCCGTCGCCGCCAGAGGCCTCTGGCGTGCGGCGGTAGAGGCCGAAGCGCGAGACGCGCCCGGCGAGCGTGGCGTCGGGCGCTGGGAGCGCCGCGCGGAGCCGTCCCGCGGCGACGGCGACGCTGTCGCCGTAGATGCGGCGCGTGGTCTCATCCACCTGAAGCGCTTCCTGCGCGACGGCCACGCGCGCGCCAGAGGCCTGCGCGGCGCGGATGCGCGCGAGGACCGCGTCGGCGCCTCTGGCGGAGGCCCCCTCCCCCACCTCCTGCGCCACCCCGATGGTCTCGGCGTCCAGGTGCAGGCGCGCGTACGCCCCGATGATGTGGTCGCTGGGCACGACGACGAGATCGCCCGGCCCGATCTCGCCCGCCAGAGGCGAGAGCCGTGCTGCGAACACGTCGTTGTCCGCGTCGCGCGCCGGAAGCACCACGCCCAGCCCGTTGACCGCGAAGAGAAGCGCCGCCACACCCCAGAGCGCGCGCACGGCCCATGCCGGAGCCTCTGGCGCCAGAGGCGCGTGCTCGGCTCTGGCCTCTGGCGCACCACGCCCGGAGAGCCCGAGCGCGACGAGCATCCAGAGGGCCGTCGTTTGCGGAATCCAGAACTCGACGTTGAACGGGTCCCAGAAGAAGAAGAACAGCGCGTACACCGCGATCCACACCACGAGCGCCGCGCGCAGATCGCGACCGCCAGAGGCAGGCCCTCGGTGACGGATCGCGCCGATGACGAGCGCCACAAGCCCCGCTGCGGTGACGCCCGCGAGCGCTAGGAGCGCAGGCGGAAGCCATGCCGGGAGACCCCGCACGAGGAACGTCTCGTCGTCCAGCACTTTGTCCGGGAATGCCTTCACCAGCAGGCCCTGCACGCTTTCCATCGCGAAGGCGAAGTGCCCGCCCACGACCGACCGCACAAACCCGACGAGCGCCTTGGCAGCGGTCGAGACCGAGAGCCCGTAGACGGCGCCTCCGTCCTGCGCGTAGAGCGTGAACCACGTCCACGCGGCCTCTGGCGACCCGGCACGCACCACGCCGAGCAGCGCCACCCCGTAGCCCACCAGCACCACCACGCTTCCCGCGGCGATGTAGCGCGCGGCCTGCGCCAGAGGCCGCGCGTGGTGCCTCTGGCGCCAGAGGATGAGAAGCATGACCACGCCGAAGAGCACGTGTACCTGATGAAACAGCATCGCGAGGCCGTGCAGCACACCCACCGCGAGGGCTCGGCGCGCACTCGGCACGCCGAGCGCGACATACAACGTGGCCAGCAGCAACGCGAGCGGAATCACGTACACCTCTACGCTCACGCTGTAGAACCACAACCCAAACGACACGCCCGCACCCGCACCCGCACCCAAGGCCAGCGACGCAGCGACGCCACCTCGGTCGCGCAACAGTGCCACGACGAGGCCCACGCTCGCCCCACCGGCGACGGCGTTCAGCAGCGCGACGGCGTAGACGGACGAGAGACCCGTCCAGCCCACCAGCGCCAGCCACAGGGCCGAGGCGGCGTTGTACAACAGGTGGTGCGGATGCACCAGCGCCAGAGGCTCACCGCTCTCGATCTGCACGAGGTAGCCCGCCGCGTCGTGCGCGAGCGCGAGGTTGGGCGTGAGCGTGGCGGCGTAGAGCGAGAACGCGGCGGCGCCCGCAGCCCACGGCGCCCACCGCGCCAGAGGCGTCGAGGTCATGGCCGAAGCTAGGCCGGAGCGGACGCGTGCAGGGTGGAGAGGAATCGAGGGCCGCGGCCTCTGGCGGACTGGGAGCAAACCGGCGCTCGCCTCTGGCGAAACGAAAAAGGCGTCACCCCTCTTTTCCCTCGCCTTTCGCGCCGCCGCCAGAGGCCTCTGGCGATCTTGAGCGCCCCGACCCCCGACCGACCTCATGGCCGCCTCTCTCGACACCATCACGTCCCTCGCCAAGCGGCAAGGCTTCATCTTCCCCTCCTCCGAGATCTACGGCGGCCTCGGCGCAGTCTATGACTACGGCCCGCTGGGCGTGGAACTCAAGCGCAACGTGCGCGAGCGCTGGTGGCGCGCGATGGTCCACGAGAACGAGGACGTAGTCGGCCTGGACTCCGCCATCCTCATGCACCCGACCGTCTGGAAGGCGAGCGGCCACGTCGATGCGTTCAACGACCCCATGATCGACGACAAGCAGTCGAACAAGCGCTACCGCGCCGATCAACTCATCGAGGGGCACATCGCGAAGCTGGAGAAGAAAAAGAAGACCGACGAGGCCGCACGCGTCCACGCCGATTTGGTGACCGCGCTCAACGCCGACGATCCCGCCAGAGGCCTCTACGATCTCATCATGGCCGAGGAGATCCGCGCGCCCGACTCCGGCGCGTTCGACTGGACCGACGTGCGCCAGTTCAACCTGATGTTCGAGACCAAGATCGGCGCCGTGGACGGCGACGCGATCTACCTCCGCCCCGAGACGGCGCAGGGCATCTTCGTGCACTTCAGCAACGTGCAGAAAACCTCGCGCCAGCAGATCCCGTTCGGCATCGCGCAGATCGGCAAGGCGTTCCGCAACGAGGTCGTCGCGCGGCAGTTCATCTTCCGCATGCGCGAGTTCGAGCAGATGGAGATGCAGTACTTCGTGGCGCCCGGCAGCCAGATGGAGCACTACGAGGCGTGGGCCGAGAAGCGCATGGCGTGGCACACGAGCAATGGCATCCGCGAGTCCCGCCTGCGCTGGCACGACCACGAAAAGCTGGCCCACTACGCCGACGCCGCCAAGGACGTGCAGTACGAGTACCCCTTCGGCTGGCAGGAGATCGAAGGCATTCACTCGCGCACGGACTTCGACCTCTCGCGCCACCAGGAGTTCAGCGGCAAAAAGCTGGAGTACTTCGACCCAACCACGCAGGAGCGATACATCCCGTACGTCGTCGAAACGTCGGTCGGCCTGGACCGCACGATCCTGATGCTGCTCTGCGACGCCTTCCACGAGGAGGAGGTGCCGACGGCCAAAGAGGGCAAGACCGAGAAGCGCTCGGTTCTGCGCTTCCACCCGAGCGTCGCGCCGTACCAGGTCGCCGTCTTCCCTCTCGTCCGCAAAGACGGCATGGACGACCGCGCCAAAGCCATCGCCGCAGATCTACGCGGCGGGCTCAACGTCTTCTACGACGAAAAGGGCGCCGTCGGGCGCCGCTACCGCCGCCAGGACGAGATCGGGACGCCGTTCGCGGTCACCGTGGACGGCCAGACGTTGGAGGACGGAACAGTCACCATCCGCTCGCGCGACACGATGGAGCAAGACCGCATTCCGGCCGAGAACATCGCCGCCTACGTCAAGGACGCCACCGCCGCCTGGACCGCGCCCACCGACTGAGCCTCTGGCGCACACGACACGCGCCTCTGGCGACAGCGAGGCCCTGAAAGCTACCCTCATGCGGTCGCACCCTCGCGACCTCATCCTCAACGCCTCGTACGTGTGTGATGCCAGAGGACTCGTGCAGCGTTACGCTTTCGACCGCCCGTTTCCAGAGGCCAAGCTGAAATCCGGTACGCAGTAGCCTCTGGCGCCAGAGGCCAAGCGAGAGCGTGAAGCTGTTACCGCGTAGGCTGTCTTACAAACGCCGAAAGCCGCTCGCTAGACTCCCGAGCCGGGCGTTCGCGAGGTGACCATGCTGCGGCCACGCCCCACACTTCGCGGCCCACCATCGCCAGAGGCAGTGCGTGCTGTCAGACGTGAGGTGTCGCACTCGTCGGCGCGGTGCAGCGCGGCGCGGATCCGGCCGATCATGCGAGCCTCGCGGAGTTCGAGGTGCCCATCGGCCTGCGCGATCTGGCCAAGGTTGGAGAGCAGCCGGAGGATGCCTTCGTGGCCGATCACGCCTGCGACTTCGCGCGAGACCTGTTCCACGTCGATCCCTGAACGGGCCGCCACATAGGCTGTGTCCACGACGGCCTCTATCGAACCGGCGCTTTGACGAGGTGCCCAGCAACGCGCCAGGTCGATGGCGCGCTGGCGCTCGTGCGCCTCTGGCGGAAGCACAGGCGCTCCCGCGACGGCGAGAAGAAGGTGGACGACCTTCGAGAGGTCGTACGGGCTTAAAGAGACGCAGTGCACGATGCCAGGGGGCTACGATCGCGGGCGCCCGGGGAAGGAAAGCACGAGTACAACACATGTGTCCGACGCCGGTTTCTGCACAACGGCGCAGATCTGCTGTTCGTGCGCCAGAGGCTGCTCGGAGGCCTCTGGCGTAGGCTAGGGCGGCGCGTAGTCTTCGGGGACGCTGTCTGCGAGACGCTCGAATGCCATGTAGCCGCTGACCGAGATCGCGAAGGGGTCTTCGGGCGTTCCCTGTGGGTCGGTACGCGCTGTGTTTCCATCGGGATACATCGCGGATCTCTGCACCGCGTCCGGTCGGCTGCGCCGCTCGCGAAACCGTCCAGACGTGAGATAAACGCTCTCTTCGGACTCGCGTGTGTACACCACTTCGATGCGCCCTCGGAAGCGAAGCGAGCCCCAGCCGTCCTTTTCGCCGTGCATCAGACTGGAGTCTCTGGCGCGGAACGTGGCGCCTCGGGTATATGTGTCGTCGAGCACCTGCGAGAGGCCGAATCCATCGGTCTCGGCGGTGCCGGTGAGGAGGGCGCGGAGCAGGTGCCGAAGCGAGCCGCGATAGGCCGCCTCGCGAGCGGTACCCCATCGCTCGGCTTGCGCCCGAGCCCCTGGCGCCAGAGGCACACCGGGGAACGGTCCTAGCTCGTTTCCGAGGTGCTCCTTTCCGCAGTCGCCCAACGGGTAAAGCGCTGGCGCGGGAACGGGCGAGGCCGAGCGTCCTCCGCAGGCGGTTCGTCCAAGTCGTGCAGTGCCGCACGAATCCGGCTGATCACGAGCGCCTCGCGGAGTTCCAGGTGGCCGTCCGCCTGCGCGATCTGACCTAGGTTCGAGAGAAGGCGTAAGATCCCGTCGTGCCCAATCACGCCTGCTATCTCGCGCGCCACCTCGTCCACATCAGTCCCGGATTGGGTAGCCACGCATGCGATGTCCACCACGGCCGCCAGACTGGCAACGCTGCACTCGGGCGACCAGGACCGGGCTAGGTCGATGACTCGCTGCCGCTCATGAAGGCCGGGCGGACGGCTCCGTCCCCCAGCGACGGCGAGGAAGAGACGGACCACCTTCGAGAGATCGTAAAGAGAAAGAGGGGCGCGAAACACGGTGGGGTGGAGCCAATGTGCGTGTCAGGGAGGGACGTCAGCTTGAACTCAAGATCTGTTCGGGTTACCGTTTATTTTCTAAGGGTATTCCGGATAGAAGCCTGCGCGCTACTCCCACCTAGCCACCACTTTCGCCAGAGGCCGCTTTCCTCGATTGACGCCTTACGGGGCTATTCCTCTGCCGTGTAGTCCTCTGGAACGTGGTCCGCGAGACGTTCGAAGGCCATGTAGCCACTCGTACTGAGCGCGAACGGGTTCTCGGGAGTACCCTGCGGGTCGATACGCGCAGAGAAGCCGTCGAGGTAGAGGGTGGAGCGCTGGAGAGGATCGGGGCGGCTGCGGCGCTCGCGGAACCAGCGCGAGGTGAGGTACGCTTGCTCCTCAACCTCGCGTTTGTATGTGGCCTCGATGCGGCCTCGGAAGCGGAGCATGCCCCAGCCGTCGGGCTCGGCGCGCATCAGCCCGGAGCCTCTGGCGCGGAAGGTGGCGCCGGCAGTGTGGGTGTCGCTGAAGACCTGCGACAGGCTAAATCCTTCGGCTTCCGCCGTCCCGGTGAGGAGCGCTCGCAAGAGGTGCCGCAGCGAGCCGCGGTAGGCGGCCTCCCGAGCAGCCCTCCACTGCTCGGTCTGCACGCTGTTCTCTGGCGCCAGAGGCTCGAAGATTTCGTCTCCGTCGTAGCTGACGCGACCGGCACTGGCCTCGAAGTGGAGCAGGTCGTAGCGAAGGCGGTAGCCCAGCGCGCGGTTTTCGATCACGAGCGGCGCGCGGGCCGTGGCGGTAAGCGTGCCCCACCTCTGGCGGAAGTCTAGCACCTCCGGGTTGAGGATCGTGGTGGAATCGGCTCTCGCCGACTCGCCGAGAAGCTCGCGGGAGAACCACGCGAGTTGCTTTTCCCACCGACGGTCGCGCGTGGCCTCGACACGCGCCGCGCCCAACGCCAGAGGCCGCTCGACCAGGACGAGCGCCACACGCAACGTGTCGCCGCGGCCGAGTGAAACCGCCTCGGCCTCTGGCGCAAAGCCGAGAAGCGACGCCACGACCCGGTACGCGCCGGGCTCGACGCCCTCGATCTCGAACCGGCCGCCGGCGTCGGTCGCGTCGCCGTGGGTGGTCCCGGAGAGGTAGACGTTGACGCCGGGAAGCGGCGAGCCCGTCGAGTCCTGGACGGTCCCGAGCACACTCGCGGGCTGGGCCGCAGCGCCAGAGGCGAGAACGAGAGCGAAGATGAGGGCGCGCATAGCCTCAGTCTCCGCCTTCGCGCCTCTGGCGTCAAGGGGCGTTCGGAATGACTACTGCCCGGCCTAGAGCCTCTGGCGCCAGAAGCTTCAGGTCAGGCGGTCTCGCGCGTGGCGTCGTCGAGCGCGGCGAACACGTCATCGGGCATGCTCAGCCCGGCCGCGGCGGTGTTCTCTTCGAGGTGCTCGATGGACGAGGTGCCGGGAATGGGCAGCATCACCGGCGAGCGCTTGAGCAACCACGCGAGCGCGACCTGGCTGTGCGTGGCATCCATCGCGCCAGAGGCGTCCGTGAGCACGTCGGAGTCGGCGAGTTTGCCTGCGTTGAGCGGGTACCATGGGATAAAGCCGATGCCCTCGGCCTCGCAGAAGTCCAGCACGTCTTCGTGCTTGCGCTGCCCCAGGTTGTACTCGTTCTGGACCGTCGCGACGGTTAGCCCGGCCTCTTGCGCGGCTTTGATCTCGTCCACGCCGACTTCGCTCAGTCCGACGAGGCGCACCCAGCCTTCGTCTTGCATGTGACGGAGTTCGGTGAACTGCTCGCCGCGGTCTACCTCGGGGTCGATGCGGTGGAGCTGGTAGAGCGGGATCGTGTCCAGCTTCAGCCGCCGCATCGACATCTGCACGCACTGGCGCAGGTACATCGGGCGGCCCAGCGGGTGCCACTTGGCGGGCCCGGTGCGCAAGAGGCCGCCTTTGGTCGCGATGGTGACGTTCTCGTACGGGTGCAGCGCCTCGGCGATCAGGTCCTCCGACACGAACGGGCCGTAGGAGTCGGCGGTGTCGATAAAGTCGATGCCGAGTTCGACGGCGCGGCGGAGCACCGCGCGTGCGGCCTCGGGGTCCTCTGGCGCGCCCCACACGTGCTCGCCGGTGATGCGCATCGCGCCGTAGCCCAGGCGGTGAATGGTGAGGCCGTCGCCGAGCTCGAACGTGCCGGATGCGTGGGCGGGAAGAGAAGACATGGGTGGGAGAGGTGTGTCTCCTGCAATGCCCTCACACCGCACACGGTTCAGGCGCCAGAGGCCTCTGGCGATGTCTAGCCTCTGGCGTTAGCGGCGTGCGCCGAACCGCTCGCCCAGGTTGCGCAGCCGAATGGGGTGCCCCTCGTAGTCTGCTAGAAGCTCCACCACTTCGTCCTGCGCGCGGTTGACGCGGCTCTTGGAAACGGTGTAACCGTTGCACATCAGCGAGAAGACCAGTTGCCGCCCATTGGCCGTCGCGACGTAGCCCGAGAGCGTGCGGACCCGAGAGATGTAGCCCGTCTTGGCGCGGACGTTGTTGCGCGCGTCGCCCGACGTGAACCGTCTGCGTAGCGTGCCGGTGCGGCCGCCGAGCGGCAGCGAGCCCATAAAGGCCTGGCTCGTCCGCGGGTCTGGATGCTCCCACATGCCCTGCAAAATGCCAGCGATCCCGATAGGCGTCATCCGGTTGTCTCGCGAGAGGCCAGAGCCATCGGCCACGGTGATGTGACGCGGGTTGACGCCGACGCGCAGCAGAAATGGGGTCGCGGCCTCGGCGCGGAATATGGCGGGCGCGGGACCCATACTCGGGTACAGGTTCGCCGTGAGCGTGCGCAGGATGCGCTCGGCGTACATGTTGTTGGAGCTCTCGTTCGTCGTGGTCACGAACGCCGCCAGAGGCGGGGAGTCGTGTATCGCGGCGCGCGTGAGAGTGCGGTAGACCGGCGCCTGATCGAGGACGATGGTCTCGCGCGCCTCCAGCGAGATGCCTTCGGCCCGCAGCACGCGGCGCATCCGAGAGACGAAGTGGGCAGCGGGCTGCGCGATGGCGTCGTCGGCGAGCGAGATGGAGCCCTGGACGGAGCGGATGCCGTGCGCTTTGAGGCTGTCGGCCCACTGCTCGAACACGCCGTCGAGGGCCGCGAGGTCGCGCCGCCCGCCAAAGCGCGGGTCTCCCCCACCGCGAATGGTGAGCCCGCCGGTGAGCACGCCGTCGCTTACGTCGCCGTGGTAGTACAGGCGGGTGCGGAAGTGGTACTCCGGGCCGAGTTCGTCTAGAGCTGCCGCCGTCGTCACCAGCTTCATGTTGGAGGCTGGGATGAGCGGTAGCTCGGCGTTGCGCTCGTACAGCACCTCGCCCGTCTCCGGGTCCATGATGTAAACGCCCCAGATCGCGCCCTCGAACGCCTCATCGTCCAGCACGCGGTCGATCTCGAAGCCGAGACCGGAGGGCGTGATCGTGGTCTGCGCCGACGCCGCGAGGGCGAGCGTGGCAGCGAACAGGAGGGCGAAAAGTCGTCGGAGCACCATGCGGGTGGAAAGTACACAGAGGCGTCTCACGTTGGGACATCTCGCGCGATGTAATGTGGCCTCTTGGCAGAGAGTATCGGCCAGAGGCACGCTCGGCTTGAGCGCCCGGTCACCTCTGGCGCGAGAGTGCGCCTGCGTCTCGCCAGAGGCCTCTGGCGGAGCGCGACGTTCAGTCCGCGTACGCCTGGTCCCTCTGGCGCCAGAGGCGAAGGGAAAGCGACGCGAAAACGAGGTGCGCGCGCGCGCACCCGGCGTCAGAGGCGGATCTTGCCGCCTCATCCCTCCGAGTCGCATGTCCGTCCGCGAGATCACCGAGCAAGAAGAAGTCCGCCGCCAGCACCTGAGCGCGCTCCGCGAGGCGGGCGTCGAGCCCTACCCTGCCGCGACGTGGGCGACGACGCACCACGCGCAAGAGGCTCTGGAGCTCTTCGAGGACGCAAAACACGACCCTGAAGCCGAGGGCACAGAGCCCATCCGCGTCGTCATCGCAGGGCGGATGCAGACCAAGCGCGTGATGGGCAAGGTGGCCTTCTTCCACCTCGCGGACGCCTCTGGCGCGATCCAGATCTACGCCCGCCGCGACGCCTTGCAAGAGGCCGACGCGGGCGCCGACGGCTGGTACAACAAGGTGTTCAAAAAGCTGCTCGACCCCGGCGACTGGCTCGGCATCGAAGGCACGCTCTTCCGCACGCAGAAGGGCGAGGTGAGCGTGCAGGCGGAAAAGATCGTGCTGCTGAGCAAGAGCCTCAAGCCGCTGCCCGTCGAGAAGACCGTCGTGGACGAGGCCTCTGGCGAGACCAAGACCTTCAACGAAGTCACCGACCCCGACTTCCGCTATCGCCAGCGCTACGCCGATCTCGCGCTGCATCCCGAGGTGCGGGACGTGTTTATCAAGCGCGCCCGCCTCTTGCGCACCATGCGCGACTTTCTGGACGCCAGAGGCTATCTGGAGGTCGAGACGCCCGCGCTGCAGCCGCTCTACGGCGGCGCCGCGGCGCGTCCGTTTACGACGCACGCCAACGCGTTGGACATGCCGCTCTTTCTCCGCATCGCGGACGAGTTGTACCTGAAGCGCCTGCTCGTGGGCGGCTTCGAAGGCGTCTACGAGATCGCCAAGGACTTCCGCAACGAGGGCCTCTCGCGGTTTCACAATCCGGAGTTCACCATGATGGAGTTGTACGTCGCCTTCCGCGACTACGACTGGATGATGGAGCTCGTGGAGACGCTCTTGGAGCAGATCGCGATGGACCTGCACGGCACGTCTGAGCTGACCTGGGGCGAGCACACGCTGAGCTTCAAGGCGCCGTTTGCGCGCATTCCCATCTTCGAGGCCATCGAGCAGCGCACCGGCCACAACCTGCGCGGCAAGACGCGCGACGAGGTCGCCGCCATCGCCCGCTCCCTTCACATCGGCGTGGACGAGAGCATGGGGCTGGGCAAGCTCATCGACGAGGTCTTCGGCGAGACCGTCGAGCCCCATCTGATCCAGCCGACGTTTATCACCGACTACCCCGTCGAGCTCTCGCCTCTGGCGAAGCGGCACCGGACGGAGGAGGGCTTGGTGGAGCGCTTCGAGCTTATCGCGGGTGGCAAGGAATTGTGCAACGCCTTCTCCGAACTCAACGACCCTCTGGACCAGCGCCAACGCTTCGAGGACCAAGTCTCGCTCGCTCAGGACGGCGACGACGAGGCCGTCAACACCGTGGACGAGGACTACCTTCGCGCGCTGGAGTACGGCATGCCGCCCGCGGCCGGCCTCGGCATCGGCATCGACCGGCTCACGATGGTGATGACCAACCAGCCGAGCATCCGCGACGTGCTGCTGTTTCCGCTGCTGCGGCCGGAGGACGGCGAGGACACGCCAGAGGCCTCTGGCGAGTAGATCCCTCGTCGCTTCCCTCGGGATGACCAGTAGGTACAAAGCTGCTGAGTCGCCTCCCCCTTTCCAGTCGTCGTTCCCGCGCACGCGGGAATCCAGAGTGACGACCGCCAGGGGCCTGCAATCGTTCGGTGTCGCAGGGAGGGAAAGGACTGGGCCGTGACGCCTCTGGCGTACGTTCTGTGCTCCTGCGATTAGCTGGAAAGACTCTCCAGTATCCTGGATTCCCGCGTGCGCGGGAATGACGTTGGTAGAGGGATTCGGGCTAGAGCGGCACCGCGCAGTGGTGTGAACCCCACCACAGCCTCTGGCGCCAGAGGCTACTCGGCCGCTGCCTTCAGCTTCGCGATCTCGCGGATGCTGCCGGTCAGGTGCGCGCGCAGGTTGTCGTGCTCCTCGCGCAGCGCGGCGAGATCGGTGCGGAGGCGGTCGCGCTCAGCGGTGAGGGCGTCGATTTCCTGCTTGACCTCGCGGAGGCGGGCTTTGGGAACGCGGATCGTGTCGGTGTCGCTCATGGGTGAGAAGCGGGGCGGGCGAAGGGAGCGGCGGTGAGGGGCACCGCCAGAGGCGAAGGCGAGCCTCTGGCGGGATGCGCCAGAGGCCGTGCGGTTAGCGGCGCTCGATGGGCTGGGGCGTGTACTGTTGCCCGCCGCCTTCCTGCCGAGGAGCGGGCTCCTGGCGCGGCGCGTCGATGCCCGGCATGCGGGGGATGTCGGCGGCGCGGGGCGCCTCGGTCTTCTCCATCGAGATCTGGAAGGTGCCGTCGGCTTCGCCGCTCGTCACGATGACGCGGTAGGTACCCGCCGTGGCGAGCGTTTCGCGCACATTGGCGCGTTCGTCGGTTGTGGTGCCGGGCACGCGGCGGCCGTCTGGGCCGACGAGGACAATGGACGGCGCGAAGCCGAGCGCACGCGTGTCGACGCGCACGCGGTCACCGACGCGGCCCGCGAAGGTGTACGTCACCTGCTCCCCCGCCTTGATGGAATCGCGCGAGGGCGGGGCGTTGGGAGTGAGCGCGCGGACGCGCGGCGGTTCCACGACGGGCGCCTGCGCCTTGGGCCCGGCTTTGAGGTTGAGCGTGTACGCGCCACGCTTGCCCTTCTCGCGAGAGGTCACGACGAGCCGGTAGCGTCCGTCAGCCTCTGGCGTAAAGACAAATTCGCCACCACGCGGTGCGATTCGGGTGCTGCCACGCGTAAGCGTCGGCACGACCTCGAACGCAGACGAGGCAAACGCGAGCGTGTACTCGCGCTCGGCTTCGGCGCTGAACTCGTAGGTATCGCGGTAGAACCCGTCTGCGATCAGGCTGCGCTGGCCCAGCACGGCGTTAGTCGTCTGGCCGTTCGCCGCCAGAGGCTGGATGGGCGTCTCCTGGCGGATCTGGAGGGCGTACGCCCCCTCGCCGCCCGGCTCGCGCGAGGTGACGAGGATCTCAAACCGGCCCGGCCCGCGCAGATTGTCGATGCGCACGGCGTCCTCGCCAGAGGCCTGGGCCTCGTAGCGCTGGCCGTCCGGACCGACCGCGACCAGATCGGGGCGGAAGTCGGGAGAGTCGAGTGCGAGCGTGATGACGCGGCCCGAGGAGTCGGCGACGAACGTGAAGCGGTCCTCGTAGCGCCCGCCTGCCTGTCGGTCGCCGTCTTCGAGGGAGCCCACGAACTCGCCCGCGGCGAGCGCGACGGCCTGGGGCGCGGTCGGTTCGGCAACCTCCTCGACGACGACAGGCGCGGGTTCTGGCTGGTCCGTCAAGCGGCTCGCGACGAGAAAGCCGACCACGAGCAGCAGCGCGATGCCCAGGACGGAGAGAAGCGGCACGAGCCACGAGCGGCCCTTTTCCGGTTCGGGCTCCGAGGGCGGTGGCATGTAGCCACGCGGTGCCCTGGGCGGTGCAGTGCGCGCGCGCGGTGTGGCCTCTGGCGCGCCAGAGGCTGAAGCGCCCAGTGCCGCAGCCGCTGCCGCGCCCGTTCCGCTCTCGATGGCCTCTGGCGGAGCCGCAGCGGCGCCTCCCGCCGGAATGGCCGCTACCGCCGCTGCGGCACCGATGCCCGAGGCCACCACAGGCGGCTCGGCATCGTAAGCCGACACGCCGTCGCCAGAGGCCGCCCCCCACGCGAGCGTCCCGGCGGAGCCGCCGTAGCTCTCGCCCAGCGCTTCCCACGTCTCGCGCAAGAGCACGGTCCCGTCTGCCGCCTGCACGACGGTGTTGGTGGCGCGGAACGCGACGCCGGTGAACGGGTCGGTCTCGCCTCTGGCGAGAAAGTCGCGGTCGGCCTCGGCATCGAGGCGGTGGAAGTGCGGGGTCACGGGATCGGGAGGATCAGCGAGGAATGTCGAGAACGATGGGGACCGATGTGCCGCCGCCGAGCGGGGCGGAGAACACGAGGCGGTCGATGTCTGTGCGGACGCCATCGGCGTAGAAGACGAGGCGGCCGCGGCGCTCGGCGCCGGGCTCGGCGACGGTCCCCGTCCCCGCGCTCTCGGCGGCTGCGGGCGTGTACTGCCGCCCGCGGTCGTCCATGAGCGCGCCTTGCCCTGCAAAGCTGCGCCACGGTGCCCACGGGCCGGCGTAGTCCACCGAGCGGACGGTGACGCCGAGTTGGATGCGCGTGCGGTCGCCTCGCGGGTACGAGATCGAGACGGCGTAGACCGAGATCACGAACGTGTCGCCATCGGGCGAGCCGCCTCTGGCGGAGTTGGTGACCGCGCCCGTCCAGCCGCGCGGCGCCTCGGAGTCCTCCGGGTCGAACCGGACAGGCTCGGGGCGCTCCGAGGTCAGCTTGAGCGCGTACGGGCCCGCGGGGTAGATCCCGCCCTCGCCCGCCTTCGCGCTCGTCACTTCGAGAACATAGGTGCCTGCCTGGAAACCCGGTTTCTCGACCACCACGCCCGCTTTTTCGGTACGGTTGAGATCGGAGAGCGCGTCTTTCACGCCTCGGGTTTCCTCGCGCCAAAGTTGGAACGCGGGCGCAAACGCCGAACTCTGCAGGTCGATCTTGAGGTCGTCGCCGTCGCTCACGCGGAAGCGGTAGGCATCTACATAGCGCCCATCGCGGAGCCAGCTGTTTTTACCGAGTTCGCCGTTTTGGGCGCGCCCATCGGTCGGCACAGCTTCGGCTTCGACGGTGCGCATTTCGAGAGCGAACGGGCCTGTGGCCTCGCGCCCTTCGCTGGAGACGAGCACGGTGTACGGCAGGTCCCAGCCGGGACGGAAGCGAAGCACGGCGCCGAACAGGCTGTCGCCAGAGGCCCCGCGCTCCAGCGTGCGTTGCTGCCGGATCTCGCCTGCGGGTCCGAGGAGCGTGATGCGTGGCGTGAACGCCGACGAGACCACTTCGAGAATGACCGGCCGGTCGGGCTCAGCGAGAAGGGCGTAGCTCACCTCGTAGCGCCCGGCAAGCGCACGGCCACTGCCGAGCGTGTCGGCGCGGAGCGCGTCGTCGGCACGGAGCGTGTCGCGAGCGGCGCCACTCGTGACCAGGACCTGATACGCGCCAGAGGCCTGGGGCTGCGCCGAGGTTAGCGCGATGTCGAAGCGGCCCGGTCCCACGAGTCCTACCACTTCGGCGCGCGAGGCGGTGCCCATCAGCACGGAGGCGGCAAAGCGGCGCCCGTCGGGCGTGCGCACCGATACGTCGGGCGTGAACGCCTCGGACGTGGCGACGACCGTGAAGGCCGAGCTGTCCGACGTGGTGTAGCTCAAAAAGTCGACGTATTTGCCCGCGGCTGTTTCGGCGTCTCCAGGCTCCAGCGTGCCGCTGGCGAAGGCCGAGCCGTCCGCCTCCGCACCCAGAGGCGTCGGGGCCTGGCGGCGAGAGGCGGCCCAGGCCGTCCGCGCGATGGCGGCGTTGCGCGCCGCGGCGTCTTCGTCGATGACCACTTCGGCCACGTCCCACGTGATCCAGACCGTGAGCGCGAGCGCCGCCAGGAGCGCCGCGCCAGAGGCCCAGCGTGCGCGCGGGCTCACTCCGGCCCATCGCGCCTTGAGCCACGCCACGAGCGGCGGCTCGGCATCGCGACGCCACGCCACGCCACCGCGCGGCGACCGGGGCTCCGGTCCCTCGCGAGGGGGGCTCTGGGGTGGGATTTCAGCGGGAACCGGCACGGCTCTGGAAGGGGTCGCGCAAGGTAACGACCGCATCCGCGGCCCTGGTGCATCGCCTACGGATGTGCAGGCACGAACATCGTGCGCGTCTGCACAACCCAGGCGCGAGGTGACGCACGCCAGAGGCCTCTGGCGCTACACGAGCAGGGTCACAAGCGCCACGATGCCGCCGATGATGACCGGAGCGTTGAGCGCGAACATCAGCAGCGTGCCCAGCACAAACGGCAGTCGCGCCAAACGCGCCACGCGAGCGGCCGTTGCCGCGCGGCCCCACATGCCTTTGGAGGCCAGTACGAAGCCGCGTGCCGCCCAGACGGCACGGATCACGCCCGTGATGCGCCCTCCAGACTTTGCGGCTTTGAGCGCGCCACGCGACTCCTCCGCTACCGCGGCCGCTCCAGCGCGCAGCGTTTCCGGCAGCGCCAGAATGTCTTTCAGCGTGAGACCGAGCAGCCACGCCGAGGCGGCGGGAATCAGCAACACTCCCAGAAACGCCAGAGGCACGCCCAGCGCAATCGCTCCCGCAGCGCCGCTCGCAAAGAGTAGATCCGGCCGTACAACCGCCCACCAGATCACGCCCGCACTGATCGCGCTCACAATGCCGGTGCGGTTGGCGAACTGCGCCAGACCCGAGAGGCGCGGCAGCCACCGACCCAGCCGCCCTAGGGCTCCGGCTTGCTTTTCATCGGTCACTGCGATCTCCGCCTCTGGCGCCAGAGGCAGGTCCATACTGGCCGGCGCGTCCTCCAGAGGCGTGTCGAAGACAGGAGCGGGGCGCGTGCGAGAATCCGAGGCCATGGCCGTGTCGTTGGTGGGTCTCCGCTTCTACGACGCTCGCTCCCATCGGGTGCAGTGCCTCTGCCACGTGTGACCATGACCTCCCCCGATCTCTCCACAGTTCTCGCAACCGCCAAGACAATCGCGGTCGTGGGCTGCTCACCCCGAGAGACGCAGACCAGTCACCGCATCGCGGTTTATCTCCAGAAGGCGGGCTACACCATCGTGCCGGTCAACCCGCATCGCGACGAGATCCTGGGCGAGACCGCGTACCCGAACGTGCAGTCCATTCCGGCCGAAATCCAGATCGACATCGTCAACGTGTTTCGCCGCTCGGAGCACACCGAGGGTGTCGTCCACGATGTGGAGGCGCGCGCGGAGGCCACAGGCCAGCATCCGCTCGTGTGGACGCAACTCGGCGTCCATTCAGCCCCGGCGCAGGCGAGCGCGGAGGCCGCCGGGCTCCCCTACGTCGCCGAGCGCTGCATCATGGTGGACCACCGTCGACTCTCGCGGTAAGGCAAAAAAACAGGCTTCGTCGGGCAGACCATTGCCTCACGTACGAGGAGCAATGGAAGGGCCCAGGCAGGATAAGTCGGGCCTTCCGCCCTGACGAAGCCTAGGTCTCTCACCCCTGTTGTGCCCCCCCGTTCCGTACAAACGGCCGAGGAGGAGATCTTCGACGAACCTAAGGGTTTTCCCCATTTTTCAGCTAGAGGCATCGCGATGATGTGAGCGTACAGGCTTTGGCGCAATGCTTTTAGCCCAGAGCTATCGGATATCGCAGGCTCGCTCGGCGCCACCCCTCGCAAGAGACGCCTGGCCTCTGGCGCCAGAGGCGGTACGGGCGGACAGCGCTAGTTTCGCGCGCGCCTCCTCTTTGCCCCTATGTCGTTACCTGCCTCCGCCAAGCGCGAAGGGCGGATCTACCGCCTCCTCGGCCACGTCGAGCGGATCGGAAACAAGCTGCCCGACCCGGCGATGCTGTTTCTGTTCTCGCTGTTCATCGTCTGGGTTCTCTCCGCGCTTCTGGCGGGCGTCCAGTTCGACGCCGTCAACCCTAGCACGGGCGAGCCGCTGCTCGTCAAGAACCTCCTCACCGGCAGAGAACTGACGGGGTTTCTCGCGAACATGGTGACCATCTTCACCTCGTTCGCGCCACTGGGCGTGGTGCTGGTTGCCATGCTGGGTGTGGGCGTGGCGGACGAAGCCGGGTTCTTCAACACGAGCATCAAACTGCTGCTCGGCAAGACGAGCACGGCGCTGCTCACGCCGGTCGTCGTCCTGGTCGGCCTCATCAGCCACAGCGCGGTCGATGCGGGCTACGTGCTGGTCATTCCTCTGGGCGGGATCATCTTCTACGCCGCCGGGCGGCATCCTCTGGCGGGCATCGCGGCAGCGTTCGCGGGCGTCTCGGGAGGCTTTAGCGCCAACCCTGTCCCATCGGCCATCGACCCGTTGCTCCAAGGCTTTACGCAGCCCGCCGCGCAGATCGTCGACCCGGCGATGCTGGTCAACCCGCTCAACAACTACTTCTTTACGTCGCTCTCCAGCGTGCTCATCATCGGCCTGGGGTGGATTATCACGGACAAGATCATCGAGCCGCGCCTCAACGCGACCGCGCCCGTGGACGCCGACGCCGAGGAGGCACCGGACATGGCGACGATCTCGCCGCGCGAGCGCCGCGCCTTCTGGGTGGCCTCTGGCGTGCTCGTGCTCGGCTTGGTCGCGCTGACGCTGAGTTTGCTTCCCGAAGGCTCGGCGTTTCGCGATCCTGAGAGTGGCTCGCTGAACTCGTTCTCGGCGCCGATCATGCAGTCCATCGTGCCGCTGATCTTCCTGCTGTTCCTGATTCCGGGCGTGGTCTACGGCTTCGTCTCCGGCGCCTTCAAGAGCAGCAAGGACATCGTCGACGCGATGACGAAGGCGATGCAGGGCATGAGCTACTACATCGTGATGGCGTTCTTCTGCGCGCTGTTCATCAACGCCTTTGCGACCTCCAACCTGGGCACGTTGCTGGCGGTTAAGGGCGCGGCCGGGCTGCAAGCGCTCAACCTTCCGGGCGGCGTCACCATCGTCGGCATCATCTTCCTGACGGCGTTCGTCAACCTCTTCGTGGGCTCGGCGAGCGCCAAGTGGGCGCTTCTGGCGCCCATCTTCGTGCCGGTCCTCATGCAGGTCGGCATCTCGCCCGATCTCACGCAGGCGGCCTACCGCGTGGGCGACTCGTCGTCCAACATCATCACGCCGCTGATGCCGTACTTCCCGCTCGTGGTCGTGTACTGCCAGCGCTACGTCAAGAGCACCGGCATCGGCACGCTGACCTCGATTATGCTGCCGTACTCGCTCGCGTTTCTCGTCGCGTGGTCCATTTTCCTGCTCGTCTACTGGGGCCTCGGGATTCCGCTGGGACTGGGCGCCTCCTACGGCTTCCCCGCAGGCTGAGCCTCTGGCGCTACCACGGCCTCTGGCGGCGGTCGCTTCCCCGCCAGAGGCCTGAACGCAACGAGGGGCGCCCGAAGACGCCCCTCGCGGGGTTCGCCAGAGGCCTCTGGCGGAAACAGGGTCGCGCGTTTACGCCGACTCGGGGATCAACTCGTTGAGCAGGTGCTCGTTGCTCGGGCTGAGCTGGATCTGCTTGAGCAGCGCCTGCATCGCCTCCACGGGGTGGCGCGAGTTGAGCGCCCGCAAGAGGAGGTTCCGCTGCGCGGTGTGCTCCTCGGCGACGAGCCGCTCCTCGTTGCGCGTGCCGCTGCGGCGGATGTTGATCGCCGGGTAGACTCGCTTTTCCGAGAGCTCGCGGTCGAGCACGATCTCGGCGTTGCCGGTGCCCTTGAACTCCTCGAAGATCACGTCGTCCATGCGGCTGCCGGTCTCGACCAGCGCCGTGGCGATGATCGTGAGCGAACCGCCACCTTCGATGTTGCGAGCCGAGCTGAAGATCTTGCGCGGCATGAGCAGCGCGCGAGCATCCAGACCACCCGACATCGTACGGCCAGAGTTGCCGCCGAAGAGGTTGAACGTGCGGCCGAGACGCGTGAGCGAATCCAGCAGCACGACCACATCGTGGCCCTGCTCCACCATGCGGCGGCTGTACTCGAAGGCGAGCGTCGCCACGCGCACGTGGTTGTCCTCGCCGAAATCGTTGGAGGACGCGAAGACGGTCGCGTCCGTATTGCGACGGAAATCCGTCACCTCCTCCGGGCGCTCGTCGATGAGCAACGCGATAAGCTTGATGCCGGGGTGGTTCTTCGAGAGCCCCTCCGCCATCTTCTTGAGCAGGATCGTCTTGCCCGCACGCGGCGGCGCCACGATAAGGGCACGCTGTCCCTTGCCGAGCGGCGTCACGAGATCCACGACGCGCATGTTCGAATCCGACGTGCCCGAGATGAGGTTGAGCTTCTCCTCGGGGTAAATCACCATGCCGGCGTCGAAGTCCTCCAGGCCCTCCCAGTCCTCGACCGGGCCGTCCATGATGGTGTCGACGCGGGTCACCTGCCAGGCGCCCTTGCGGCCGGGCTTGATGATGCCGGTCAGCTTGACTCCGTCGCGGAGGTTGTGCTTCTGGATGAGAGGCGGCGGCATAAAGGGATCGTTGTCCCCCTTCTGCAGCGAGGTCTCGAAGCCGCGGATGAATCCGAACTTCTTGTCGCCAATCAGCTCCAGGATGCCCTCGAACTCCTGTCCGGGGTGCCCTCCGCCCTGATCGTTGCCTCCGCCGCCGCTCTTGTTCTTGTTGCGGCTGCGCCCCCGGCGGCGTCCTCCGCCGTCCTGGTCGTTGTTGCCGCCGCGGTCCTGCCTCTGGCGGTCGTCGTGGCTCTCGGGCTCGTCGCCAGAGGCCTCGGCCACCTTGGGATCGTCGCTGGAGGCGACCGGCTCGGCGTCCGCCTTGCGGCGGGTGCGCTTGCGCTTGGGCGTCTCCTCGGCGTCCGCAGGAGCGGGAGCCTCTGGTGCCTCGGCGTCGGCCTTCTTCTTGCGTGGGGCGCGCTTGGGCGTCTCGGCCTCTGGCGCAACGTCCGCTTTCTTTTTGCGAGGTGTGCGCTTGGGCTTTTCAGCCTCTGGCGCGGTGTTGTCGGCCGTGGGGCGCGGTGTGGGCTTAGCCCGGGCGCTGCTCGTCAGGTCGACGGTGGTGACGCGGGATCGCGTCTTTTTGGGTGCGGGGGTTTCGGCGTCGGTGGCGTTCCCTTTTGCCTTGCCTTTGGGCGCCTTTTTGGTGGCGCGCTTGGGCGAGGTGGAAGCCTCCTTGTCGACGTCGACCTTCGATTCGCGGCCGTCTGCGGCCTGCGTGTCGTCTGCCATGTATAGGATGGCTATGCGGTACAGTGTGAAGTGTCACGGCTCGCCAGAGGCCCCTACGGTGGGGACACAGGCGGTGCTGTGGGGTCGCGGCAGGGAGTTCCTGCGCGGGCCGAGGGTGCGAGCCCAGGTCTCCCAATGCGGGAGCGGCGGCTCGGCGGTGCAGTCCGCGCCCTGATGGGCGCGCGCGTGCGAGAGACCACGTCGTTCGTCCGGGATGCCTCGCTCCGCGCGATGGCGACCGGTGTGGTCTCTGCCCAGCCTCCTCGTGTGCGGCGGGGCGATCTTCTAGACGTAAGCCAAGATAGATGGTTTCGGCCTGCGCGACAACTTGCGGGCCGATCCAGGCTTTGCCCCACACCTCAGACGACCGGATATGCCTGATTTCGAACGTGAACGCGTGCATTGGGAGGCCGGGCGCGCTCGCGTCGCGGGCGTAGACGAGGCCGGGCGCGGATGCCTCGCAGGGTGCGTCGTAGCCGCTGCCGTTATTCTCCCTCCCGATGCGCACCTGCCCGGCCTGGACGATTCCAAGGCCATCTCGTCAGAGCAACGCGAGAGGCTCCTGCCCCTCATCTACGAGCAGGCTGTCGCCGTCGGCGTGGGCGAGTGCTCACCCGCGGAGGTCGACACGGTCAACGTGCTCTGGGCCGCGATGGAGGCCATGCGCCGCGCCATCGTCGACTTGGCGGTCGTGCCCGACGCCGCGCTCATCGACGGCAACCGCGTCCCGCCAGAGGCTCCGGCAGCGCTCGCCTCTGGCGGAACGCTCTGGCGGCACCTCTGGCGACGAACGCGTCTCTGGGGCAACTCTACCCGCGCACCTGGAGGCCATCGTGAGAGGCGACGCCAAAAGCCTCAGCATCGCCGCGGCGTCGGTCGTGGCGAAAGTGACGCGCGACCGGGCTCTGATGGCGCTCGACCGCGAGTTTCCGGCCTACGGCTTCGCGCAGCACAAAGGCTACCCGACCGCGCAACATTACGCCGCCCTGGCCGAACACGGCCCGACGATCCACCACCGCCTCACCTTCCGGCTGACCCGCTAGACCTATGCAAACTCGCCATTCGATCCTCGCCGCGCTTCTCGCCCTCACGCCTCTGGCGCCTGCCTCTGCGCAGATCGCGACGCCAGAGGCGCAACCCGCCGCCCAGCCTGCCGGGGCCTCGGGCGAGATCAACCCCGTCCTCTACGTGATGGAGGACGCCGACAGCCGCGTGTACCTGCTGGGCTCGGTCCACGTGCTGGATGCCGGTTCGTACCCACTCTCGCCTTCGGTGGAGGCGGCCTACGCTGACGCCGAGGCGGTCGCGTTCGAGATCGACATGAGCGATATGGCGTCGATCCAGAGCGCGGTCATGACGCGCGCGATGTACGCCGACGGCCGCACGCTGCAGGATGCCATGGGCGAGGACTTTGCGGCGCTCGAAGCGCGCGTGGGCCCGGCCGCGCAGCAGCTCTCGGGGTTTGAGCCGTGGGCCGTGCAACTCACGCTCGTGCCTCTGGCGCTCCAGGGCACCGGCTACGATGCGACGAGCGGCGTGGACCAGCACTTCCTGACGCGCGCGACGGCAGACGACAAGGAGCGGCTCGCGCTCGAGACCGCAGACAGCCAGATGGCCATCTTCGACGGCGTGCCCGAGGCCACGCAGGTTGAGATGCTCATGGAGACCCTCACCGAGTGGGACGCGATGAGCGAGCAAATCGAGGGCCTGATCGGCGCCTGGAAGTCCGGCGACGACGACGCGATGGAGGTTTTCTTCAACGACATCCCAGAGTCCATCCGCCCTGCACTGTTGCGCGACCGCAACGCCGCGTGGGTGCCACAGATTGAGGCCATGCTGGCGCGCGAGGGCGAAGACGTGCTCGTGGTCGTCGGCGCGGGCCACCTCATCGGCGCGGACAGCGTGATCGAGATGCTGCGCGAGAACGGCTACACCCTCACGCGGCTCTAGCCTCGCGCTACGCTTGCCCCTCCGGGCCTCTGGCGGTGTCGCCAGAGGCCCGGTCTGTTTCGGGACGGTCGGTCGGGTGCAGCGGCGCCTCTGGCGCCAGAGGCACCTTGGCGTAGAGTGCATCGAGCGAGAGGCGTACGCCGAGGCGGCGGAGTTCGACCGTCTGGCCGTCGTCGTCGCGCAGGGTCCACGCGCCGTCGTCACCGCGTTCGAACACGTCGACGGCGCGGCGGTCCTGCGCCACGAGCACGTACGTGTGGAGCGACGCGATGCGGCGGTAGAAGGCGAATTTCTGGCCTCGGTCGTACGCCTCGGTCGAGTCGGAGACGACTTCGGCCACGAGCGACGGGTTGAGCAGCGTGTCGGCGGGCGCCACGATCTCGGGGGCGCCGCAAACCACGCTCACGTCAGGGAATGTGTGCAAGCTGTCGTCACCTGCTTCGCTTGCGGGCACGCGCACGCGGCCGTCCGAGCCCAGCACAATGCAATCGGTGTCCTTGAGTGCATCGCGCAGCTCTGCAGCGAGATTGATTCCCAACATGGTATGCGGCAGCTTGCCACCCGCCATCGCGAAGAGCTCGCCTTTGTAGAGCTCGTAGCGATCGCCGGTCTCTCGCTCACGGCGCACGAGGTCGCCTGTGGTCGCGTAGGATGTGGAGAGCGGAAAGGCCATGCACGAAACATACGGCGGCCATCTCTGATCTCAGCCTCTGGCGCCAGAGGACACGAATCACCGCGCCCGCGTCTCAGATCTGCGTCGCGAGCGCCTCCACGACGGCCCGCGCGACGGCCTCTGGCGGACCGTCGGCATCGACGGCGAGGTGAGCGCGCGCGTAGGCGTCCTCGCGCTCGGCCATGAGCGCGCCGATGCGCTGGCGCAGCGGCGCGCCCGCCAGAGGCCGCCCGTCGTCCCCCCAGAGCATCGGGCGGTCGCCCGCCGAGCCCACCCGCCGCGCGACAGTCGCGGGCGTAGTGCGGAGCCACACCACCGAGCCCGCGCCTCGGGCGACCTCCATCGCGCCCGGTTGCACGAGCGAGCCGCCGCCAGAGGCGATGACGTGGCTCTCGCCGCGCGTGGTTTCCTGCAGCGCCTCGGCTTCGGCCTCGCGAAACGCACACTCGCCGCCAGAGGCAAAGATCTCCGGGATGGACGTGCCCGTCCGCACGACGATCAGCCAGTCGAGGTCGAGAAAGCGGTAGCCCAGCGCGTCCGCGACCAGCGGGCCGACGGTGCTTTTGCCAGAGGCCATAAAGCCGGTGAGGTAAACGCGAGGGGGCATGTGGGGACTGGGGACTGGGGACTGGGGACTGGAAGATCGCGGCTGGGCGAGCCTCTGGCGCTCGGCGGCGCGAGTTCCGAATCCGTAGCATCGCGGCATGCCGCGACGAATGTCAGGATTCCTCGAACCCCTACCTCTGGCGCCAGAGGCCGTTCGGAACTTTTCGAGCGCCGCCGTGCCTTACGCATCCCGCATCCCGCATCCCGCATCCCGCATCCCTCCTGCCTGTGCCCCGCACCCGCCTCCTGATCGAATACGACGGCACCGCGTTTTCCGGCTGGCAGAAGCAGCCCGGCGAGGTGACCGTCCAAGGCGAGATCGAGCGCGCGCTCGCGACGTGCCTCGGCACCCAAACGCCCATCACCGGCTCGGGCCGCACCGATACGGGCGTTCACGCCAGAGGCCAGGTGGCGCACCTCGACACGCCAGAGGCAACAGACCTGTTCAGGCTGCGCCGAAGCCTCAACGGCCTCACGCCGCGCGGCATCGCCGTGCTCGCCGCCGAGCCTGCCGCCGAGGACTTCCACGCGCGCTACAGCGCCCGGCGCCGCACCTACCACTACCACGTCGCGACCCAGCCGCGCGCGCTGGACCGCCTCTGGCGCGTGGCGCTGCGCCCCGTCCCCGACGTAGAGGCCATGAACGCCGCCTCTGGCGCGCTGCTGGGCACGCACGAGTTTTCGTCGTTCTGTCGCACACGCTCAGAGACGACCGGCCGCGTCTGCACCGTTGACCACGCCTGCTGGGTGCGCGGCGAACGCTCGGGCGACTGGCGCTTCGAGATCACCGCCAACCGCTACGTACATGGCATGGTGCGCGCCATCGTAGGCACGCTCTTAGAGATCGGGCGCGGCCAGCGCGACGCCGCTAGCCTTCCCGACGTGATCGCCTCTGGCGACCGCCGCCTCGCCGGTGCCGCCGCACCCGCGCACGGCCTCGTCCTCCACCACGTCGCCTACGACGCGCCTCTGTTTACCGCCACACCCGCATGATCCGTTTCTCGCCAGAGGCCCGCGTGCTGCTCGCCCTCGCCGCGGTGCTCGTCGCCGGATGTGACCGTCCGCTCGTCGACCCCATCGCGCCTGCTATCGAGGTGATCTCGCCTGACCTGACCACGGTTCAGGGCGCCAGCACCATCCGGTTGCAGCTCTCCATCACAGCGCTTTCGGACGTAGACGAGGTACTGGTTGATGGCGCCCAGGCCACGCGAGACGCTGAAACGGGCCTGTGGGAAATCAGCGTCGCGCTGCGCCCCGGCGCCAACACGCTCGTGCTAGAGGCGTCCTCCGAGAGCGCCACCACCACGCGCGAGATTGACATCGTTCAGGCCTCCATCGGCGTGAGAGGCTCCGACGGTGACCTGCCTCAGCCACGGGCAGACCACACCGCGACGCGCCTCGACACGGGCGTTCTCCTTGCCGGAGGCATCGACGCTGCGGGCGACGTGATCGGCAGCGCGCAGCTGCTCCGCGAGCGCGCCGGGACGACGTTTACCCTCGACGCGCCTCTGGCGCTACAGACGCCGCGGACCGGCCACACGGCCACAGCGCTGCCGGATGGGCGCGTACTTCTTCTGGGCGGCACGTCCTCGCCAGAGGCCTCTGGCGAGAGCGCGTTCGTGAGCGTCCCGGAGATTCTCGACCCCGAGACCGGCACGACGCGCGCCGTGTTTACTCGCCGGTCCCCGAGCAGGAAAACAGGGCACACCACGATCCTCCTGACCCGTGACGGGCGGACCTACCTCTACGTGCTCGGTGGCGTGTTTCCGCTTCCAGGCTCCGTCGCGCTGAGCAGCACCGTCGACGTGCTAGAGCTTCGGTCCTCGGCCACCGCCGATACGCTCGTCACGCTCACGCCTCCCGGTGGAGCGGGCAACGGGTTTGTCGCCCCAGATGGCACCCAACTCGTCGTGGCGACGAGTGCCAACCAGGTCGTCACCATCTGGACGGGCCTCGATACGATCTCACCGGACCGGGACGCATTCGCGTCGCGCCTGTTTTACACCGCACCGGGCAGCCAGTACCCGTTCGACCTGACTTCCGACGACGTGGAAGCACCCGTGCAGCCTCGCACCTCGGCGGCGGGCACGCAGTTGAGCAACTCGCTCGCTCTTCTCGTGGGCGGCCGCGATCCGGACGGCGCGCCTCTGGCGTCGCTAGAGGTCTTCTCGGATCGCCTCGGCCGGTTTCTCTCCGTCCCCGCCGAACTCACGACGCCGCGCTACGGGCACACTGTAACCCTCGCGCCGAGCGGCCGTATCCTCGTCATCGGAGGCCGCGACGCCAGCGGCCAGGCCCTCTCCTCCGTCGAGGTGCTCACGCTCTAACCCGTTCGTCCATGCTGATCCAGCGTCTACTACAGCTCTTGCTCATCGCCATCGTGGTGATGGTGGCCCTCGCCCTGCTAGGCGTCGTCCTCAAAGTGAGCGTGGCTCTGATCAAGCTCGTATTGCCCGTCCTGGTCCTTCTGGTCGTGGTTGCGGCGCTGCTCCGGTTCGTGGAGCTGCTGCAGAAGAAGAGGCGGTAGAAGCGGGCCTCTGGCGCCAGAGGACGAGCCTCGCGCGGTAGTTTGGAAGCCCTTCCAGCCCCGCCTCTGTGCCCGACCTTCCGCTCCACGTCACCTCCGAAGTCGCCCCGTTGCGACAGGTTCTCGTCCACCTCCCGGGCGACGAGATGGCGCTCGTTTCGCCGGAGAACCGTGACGAGCTGCTGTTCGATGACATCCTCTTCGCCGAGGAGGCGCGCCAGGAGCACGAGGTCATGACGACGCTTTTCCGCCGCCTCGTGGGCCACGACGACGCCGTCTTGCAACTCTCAGACCTCGTGCTGGAAGCCTTTCAAACGCCAGAGGCGCGCACCAACTACGTCGAGGAGTTGATCGGGCTCGTGCCGGAGCGCAACTTCGAGGCCTACCAGTCCGAGCTCTCGAGCCTGGACGCGCCGACGCTTCACCGCTTCGCGTTCACGGGCCAGGCGCCATTCCCCGTCACAGCGCACCCGCTCCCAAACCTGTTGTTCACGCGCGATCTCGCAGCCGTCGTCGGCGATCACGTCGTGCTCAGCACTGCGGCCCGGCCGGCGCGCCGGCCCGAGAGTGCGCTCATCCGGACGGTTTTCAATTTCCACCCGCGCTTCGCGGCCTCGCGCCAGAGGCTGATCGAGCTGCCCGAGGAGGTCTCGTTCGAGGGCGGCGATCTGCTCGTCGTCTCGGACAAGGTGGTGCTGATCGGGCAGAGCGAGCGGACGAGCCTGGGCGGCGCGGTTCACGTCGCGCGCGAGCTTCTGGCGCGGACCGCCATCGAGCACGTGCTGGTCGTCAACCTGCCCAAGAGGCGCTCGTGCATGCACCTCGATACCGTTTTCACGTTTGCAGACGAGGCCACGTTCGTGGTCTTCCCACCCATCATCGAAGGCTACACCGACAACGTCTACGATCTCTCCTCTGGCGAGGATGGCGCGTTCACGATGCGCGTCCACACCAGCCTCCACGATGCACTGGAAACCGTGATGGAGCGCGAGGTCACGTTTATCCCCTGCGGCGACGATCTCATCAGCCAGCAGCGCGAGCAGTGGACCGATGGCGCCAACCTGTTCGCCATCCGGCCCGGACTCGTCGTGGGCTACACGCGCAACCGCGAGACGTACGCCAAGATGAAGGAGCACGGCTTCCGCATCGTGGACGCCAAGAGCTTCCTGCAATACCACGGCGACGGCGACCTGCCGCTGGACGATAAGATTGCGATTCGCCTGGAGGGCAACGAGCTTTCCCGCGGCCGCGGCGGCCCGCGCTGCATGACGATGCCGCTCGTCCGCGCCTAGCTCACGTTTCCCGCCAGAGGCCTCTGGCGCCCGCTCCTGTGTCTCTCCGCTCGCTTCTCGACCCTGACCGCCGCTGGATGCGCCTCGCGCTGAGCGAGGCCGAGCGCGCCGCCGAGGCGGGCGAAGTGCCCATCGGCGCCATCGTTGTCAAAGGCAGCACCATCGTCGGGCGCGGGCACAACCAGGTGGAGACGCTGGGCGACCCCACGGCGCACGCCGAGATGCTCGCCATCGGCGCCGCGTGCCAGACCGTCGGTAGCAAGTTTCTGGACGGCTGTACGCTCTACGTCACGCTGGAGCCCTGCCCCATGTGCGCGGGCGCGCTCGTGTGGTCTCGCCTGGACCGCCTCGTTTATGGCGCGTTCGACGAGAAAGCAGGCGCCGCCTCCACGCTCTACGACATTCCGCAAGACCCACGGCTCAACCACCGGGTCGAGACCGTCTCCGGCGTCATGGCCGACGAAGCTGCGGATCTGCTCCGGCGCTTTTTCGCCGCACGTCGCCCCGGTGCCTCTGGCGACGGCGTGTAGCGGGGACTGGGGACTGGGACTGGGTACTGGGTACTGGGTACTGGAAGCAAACCGGGATTTAGCCTCTGGCGCCAGAGACCACACGCTTTTCGAGCACGCATCGGCAACGCAGACCCGCCTCTGGCGTTGGACTCGTATGCAGATCCAAGACTCGCCAGAGGCCGTCGACCTTCTCGCCGTCGGCGCCGGACCCATCGGGCTCGCGTGCGCCCTCGCCGCCACACGCGCCGGGCTGAGCGCTCGCGTAGTCGAGAAAGGCGCGCTCGTCAACTCTCTCGTGGGGTACCCCACGCAGATGGAGTTCTTCTCCACGCCCGAGCTGCTGGAAATCGGCGGGCACCCTCTGGCGACGACGCTGTACAAGCCGCGGCGCGAGGAAACCATCGACTACTACCGCAGCGTCGCGCAGCGCGAAGGCCTAGACCTTCGCCTCGGAGAGCGCGTCCTTGGCGTAGACGGTGAATCAGGCGACTTCACCGTCCGCACCAGCAAAGGCGAGCACCGAGCGCGGGCCGTCGTCGTCGCCAGCGGCTTTTTCGACCAGCCCAACATGCTCAATGTGGAGGGCGAGGATCTGCCGCACGTCACGCACTACTACAAAGAGCCCTACCCGTACAGCGGCCGCAATGTCGTCGTGATCGGCGCGAAGAACTCCGCGGCCAAAGCTGCTCTGGAGTGCAACCGTCACGGCGCAAACGTCACGCTCGTGATCCGCGGTGACGATGTGGGCCCGACCGTCAAGTACTGGATCCGCCCCGATCTCGTCAACCGCATCGCCGACGGCGCCATCACGGCGCACACCCGCGCGACGGTCGAGCGCATCACGCCAGAGGCCGTCCACATCGCCACACCCAACGGGCCTCTGGCGATCCCCGCCGATGCCGTCCTCGCGCTCACAGGCTACCACCCGGACTTCTCGTTTCTCCGCGACCTCGGCGTCGAGTTGGAAGGCGACGCTCTCGTGCCGCATGTCGACGAGGCCACGATGCAGAGCAACCGGCCAGGGTTGTATCTCGCTGGAACGGTCTGCGGCGGGTACAACACGAGCCGGTGGTTTATCGAAAACGGCCGCATCCACGCGGCCCGCATCGCGGCGCACCTTGCAGGTCTTCCCGCGCCAGATCTCGCCGAGAGCGGCCAGCCGTAGCCTCTGGCGCCAGAGGCAATTCCCGCACCAGGGCTGACTTCCGCGGCGTCCTCTTCAGTCCCTACGCCAGAGGCCTCTGGCGTTAGCGGATCCCGTTCTGCTGCAAGATGCCGAGGACCTGCTGCGCGGTCTGCTGCTGGGGGTTGATCTGCAGCGCCGTCCGCGCGCTGAGTAGCGCGCCCTGCGCGTCGTTCTCGTTGAGGAGATAGAGCGCGAGGTTCGCCTGTGCGTTCGCGTTGCGTGGATCGGCTTGCACAGCCTGGCGGAACAGACGTGGTGCTTCGCCCATCTGCCCCTGCTGCGCTAGAAGGACGGCGAGGTTGGTCAGCGCGTCAGCCTGACGCGGCTCCAGCGAGATCGCTTCGCGCAGAGACTGGACGGCGCCGGATAGATCGCCTGACTTGGCTAGCGCCCCTCCAAGCAGCGTGTGTGCCTCAACCAACCACGGCTCCTCCTGAATCGCGGCCCGGTACTGCGCGATGCCGTCTGGAAGGCGACCCTGAGCTTCCAGCAAACGCCCGAGGTTGACCCGGATGTCTGCGGCGGCAGGCTGGATGTCGAGCGCCTGCCGGTACAACCGCTCAGACTCGGCCACACTCCCGCCAGAGGCTTCGAGCGCTTGCGCGAGCGTGTTGAGCCGCTCCGGGTTGGCCGTCAGTTCGATAGCTGCGCGAAGAGGTTGGAGCGCGCCTCTGGCGTCGCCGGTCTGCAGCTTCGCGAACCCCAGCAAGAACTGCGCTTCCCCCGCGCCTGTGGGCTCGTTCAACGCCGACTCCAGCATCGAGAGCCCGCGACGGAACGCAGGCGATCCTCCGCTCTGCCGCGCAAACACGATGTACGCGATGCCACGCAGTGCCTCGTCTCCCTCGTCGCGGTCGTAGTACGGCACGAGTTCGGACTCTCCGCCAGAGGCCATGCCGGAGATCGCGTCGTCCCGCACCACGCGGATCTTGTGATCGGTAAAGGACGCGTGCGGCGCGTCTTCGGCCGTCACCTTCGGCATGTGGCACGAGAAGCAGTTCGCCTCTGGCGCGTGCTTCTCTTTCAGTTCGCCAGAGGCCATCTGCCCTTGCAGCGCCTCTGGCGCGTGGCACGTCTGGCACGTCGTGTTGAAGTACTCCGGCCCTTTGTCTTGAAACCCTTCGTGCGGGTTGTGGCACGTCACGCAGTCCATCGCAACCGACTCCTGAAAGCACGCGCTCTCTTTCATACGGTCGGAGTGCGAGATCACGCTGACCTCGTTCGGGTCGGTGTTTGTGAGCGCGAAGATGGCGCGGTGGTCCGCCAGAGGCGTTCCCGGCCGGTAGCTGTCCGCAGTTTGCCCTTCGCGCAGAACCGAGACCTCGCCACTCAGGTGGCACTGCTGGCACACATCCAAGCGGAGGTCTGTGTTGAGCCACTTGGGGTTCACGATCGTCACGTCCATCGAGTCTGGCGCTTCGGCCTCTGCCGTGCGGGCTTCCACGTGAATCTCGCCCGGCCCGTGGCACTGCTCGCAGCCGATGCCGCTGGCGAGCGACGCGTACTTGCCGTCCGTGTACGGCTCGTACTCGCTCGTCCCGTTGTGGCACGCCATGCACCGGTCTGGAATGGTCCGGGAGAAACGGGCGTTGTTCACCTCGTACCCTGGGCTCAACGCCCACACGCCAGAGGCGCCTCGGCTGTCGTCCCGCGTGTACCACGTCAGGGGAAGTTCGTAGAGCCGTCCGTTCTCTTCGGAGAGGTACGTCCGCGCGGCAGAGCCGCTTCCCACCACATAGTCCATCGTCCGGGTCAGTCGATGCGTAACGGAGCCATCAGGCTCCACACGGCGCTCCTCCTGTACAAATCTGTCCCCTTCCCGCCGTGCTGTGTACTCAAAACCCGACGCCTCGTGCCGGACCGTCACTCCAGAGAAGTCCTCGACCGCGTTTTCTTCCGCCAGAGGATAGAACGACTGTGCCATCCCATGGGTCGCATAGCTCGCGTACAGCTCTTCGTGGCAGGTCCCACAGGTTTCGTCACCCACGTATTCCACGTCTGACGAGAGATTCAGAAATCCCAGTTCCGCCTCGACCCCTTTGGGGTTTAAGCACGCTGCCAGTCCGAAGACCAGCAAAACGATCAGGATTCCAAGTGCGACGGGGCGCATAGCGTGTGTGTAGTGCGGAGGCCTCAGGCGAGAGACAGTCCCAAAATACGAAGGGCGGTCCCAGCGCATTGCCGGGACCGCCCTTCGAGACTCGACTCTAGCTGGAGTTAGATCCCAACCGAGACAGAGAACATGTTGACATCGCCAAACACGTCCGAGGGACGGTATGCGTAATCAACACTGAGCGTCGTGGTCTGAACATCAAGGTTCAGGCCTGCGCCCACGTTCCATCCCTGCCAGAAGTCCTGCTCGTTGTCTGCCGTGATGTTGAAGCCACCGCGAGCGTACACCAAGTTGGCATAGCCGAGCTCCAGGCCCGCGCTGTACTGGTCCTGGTCATAAGACACCGAGCGGAAGTTCGCCATTCCGGATACCGATACGTCGCCAGCGAACTGACGAGTGTATGCGGCACCGAAGTTCAAAACAGACGGAAGCTGAGCAGGGAGATCGTCGACCTCGCCAGCGTTCGTCCCAGGTCCGTTCGGACCGTCGTTGATGATGTCGCGGCGGAGACCGTCACCACCGAATGTCATCTCAGAACCGAGGTTCTTGAGGCTGACACCGAAGCGAAGGCCAGACTCTGGCACCACGTAAGTGATACCAGCGTCGAACGCTACACCATTGGAGTTGACGTTGTCGATCGTGCGCCCGAGAGCTTTGATCGTTGCGCCCGCACCGATGCGGTCCGTGAACTGGCGGCTGTACGTCGCACCGAATGAATACGTAGACGCGTCGTACGTCTCGATTGCATTTGGGTTGACGTCCGGATTCTCCTCGCTGGTACGAGTGATGTCACCGTAGTCCCACGACACCAGAGTCAGTGCAACGCTATTCGCGCCAAACTTCTGTGCGATGCCGAAATAGTTGATGCCGATGTCCTCGACGTAATCCATGCGGCTGAACATTACGTTCGTGCCGTTTGAAGCGAGGATAGCAGCAGGGTTGCTTTGAGCAGCTTCGACACCCGCGAGGTTGTCGAGGCCACTCGTCAGCGTGTTACCGAGAGCGACGGTGCGAGGAGTTACAGGGACGAGGAGTTCCTCCATCGCCTGTGTTCCCTGCCGGTCATCGCCCTGCGCTGCAGCGCCTGGGGCAAAGAGCCCGGTAAGGCCCAGCCCGACGGCGCAGAGCGCGAGAGTTTTGATAGTCATGTCTTGTATGTGCTGTGTAGGTCAGGTAGCGACCGGGCTCTAGAAAACGGTGATCTGGGTCCGGCGCTGCACGACTCCGAGCTTGAGCGTGCGCTCTCCCACACCGTCGACGTCGACGTGAATGAGATACATGCCACTAGCTACGGGGAGGTTGTTCTCTGTCTCCAAGTTCCAGGAGAGAGAGCGGCTAGAACCTTCCTTTCTCAGCGTCTTGACAAGAGTACCTGCAACCGTAAAGACACGGATCGTAGCAGCCTGCTCAGGCAAGTTGGTGAACTTGACCACACGGCTCAGGTTACCTGACTCGTACGTCGATGCTCCCAGGTATGGGTTTGGGACCACCTGAATACGCTCAAGTGCTGCTTGCTGGTCTTCTACCGTCGTCTCTTCGATGTTCAAGTCTTGCGTTGAGATCGTGAAGCTGTCACCTGGCAGGTTTGGCTTACTCGTTCTGAACTTGATCGTCTGACCAGGCGCGGGAAGCGCAGCTGCACCGCCTAGGAAAGGAGCGATAAGCACACGACCGATTGTCGACGGAGTACCGAAGTACGCGTTCTCGAATTCGCCAACAGGGTCAGCGAGCATAGCAGCCTCGTTGTAGGGGCGCTCTCGCACGTAGATCCGTTCGTAGAGCGACCGGCGGGGAGGCCCACGTTCGTCACAGGATCAATGTTGCCTAGCCAAGCACGATGGCTGATAGTGGAGCGGGTAGTCACCACAACCCGCATCGTTCAGGATCGATGCCTGAACTTGAACCTCAGAACCATCCGCATTGATCTCCCACACCTGGAAGGGCAAGCGGCAGGGCTGTTTACGACAGCACCATAGAGAGTGTCAGCTTCGATGTTCAAGCTGTCAGCCGTTACCCATCCTAGCATGAACGCCTCGGCGCTGTCGGCTTGCGTCCCAGTTTCGGTTCCAGACGAGCTGTCCGTTCTCCGAAGGGTTGGCCACGAACCGAATCTCGTAATCGATAGGAGCACGGCGGCTTGCACCACCTTGCCAATCTGTCCGCGAGAGGATCGCGTTCGTGATTGCAGGGACAGTTCCTCCCGTAGCGCCGTTTGCAGCGACGAAATAGCGAGGTGACGTGTTCCTACTCAGAGCGAAACCAGAGCCGTCGATTCCGATGATGTCGACGACAGGTACACCGTCTGTGAGTTGTGTAATGAACTGTAGCTCTCCAGGCGGCCCTTCTACATTGAAGGAGATACCGTCTACAGCTACCACGTTTCTCCTTTGCGGGAGAGCACGTCCTGTGCGCTCAAAGAACTCACGACCGTTCAACACAACCACGCCGGTGGTGGCATTCGTGATGTTGTAGGAGATCTGACCGTCTTCCGTGGAGAAGAAATCAACCGTGTAGTTGTCCCCAGTCAGAGCTGTGGGATCAACGATTGTCGCCGTCACACTTCCCTGTCCGACCTGCGTGTTCACAGACACGCCTAGGCTGTCACCAGCCAGGGCTCTTGTGGAACGTCCGGATGTGAGCGCTGCAGGAGTTGCAGTAATCTGCGTAGGTGAGCTTTCGATCACCTTTGGCGTTGACTCTTCGTTGAACGAGTAGGCCGATACACCGTAGTAGTAATCCGTAAAGTTGGTCACGTTCTGGATCTGGTACGAGTACTGGATTCCAGAATCGGTGCCTCTGGCGACGACAGCAGGCGCGAGGTCTCCAAGATCACCATCGAAGACCAAGTCGATGACGCGCGTGACGCCGTTGTCGATGTCGTACGTCGCTACGAGCTCGCGCGCCGAGTCGTCAAAGTCTGCGGTTGGGTACCGGTAGATGTTGAAACCCTCGAAGTTGTAGGTGTTGTCGTCAACCTCATCGGGGTCAAGCAGAACGTCCACAGCTTCGAACTGTCCCAAGTAGTTATCGCTGTTCGTAGGGTATCCCCACACGAGCGTCACTTGGCCGTCAAGACTTACAGCCTCAAGACAGTTTCCAGATCCAGGAGCAAGAACGTCGCTACCAGGCTGGCAACGAGGAGGAGCTGGCGGCGGCGGAGCAAGGTTGAAGTCGTTGTCGTATGCCGTCTGAGCAAGACGATCAGCCGAGCGAAGCGCTGTGATGGAGCTGAAGCGATCTGCACCTTGCGCGAATACGATTCCGAATACGATGTCCTGAGGATCGTTACGCTCGAGTGTGAACGGTCCTGTGTGGATCACGAAATCGACGGTCTACCAGCACCATTGTCTGTGCCAGTCCCGTCGTTGTTGACTTCGCTCCAGTACTCACTCTGTTACCGGGTCTCCAGGAAAAGCAAACTTGGTGATGGGAAAGTCAGTCGACTGCCCATATCCGTTTCCGTTTGCGCGCATCACAGTACCATCGCCCCACAGTCCCTGCATGAAGAAGTAGATCGCTTCTCCTGTGCTCGGATCTGCTAGTAGGACCACTTTTGACGTTCTCAAAGTATGAGAATGCTGTAGCAGCGAGCGTATCGGCGCCTACGATAGGACCCTGAAAGAAGTCATAGCCAGCTGCAGGAGGAGCCGCTCCATACTGGCGAGTCGTCTGTTGTCCGCAGTTGTAGACAATTCCGAGTCCTAGTTCATCGTCATATGCGACGTAGTCATCGGTTGCACCTCCAAGATCTGGGTCAGAGAAGATGGACACATACGTGTCCTCGATGGGGTTGGGACCCTTGTTGATAATCCTGTAGCGGTAGAACGTTGTATTACCCGAGAGCATCCGCTCGCGAGAACGAAAACGCGAGAACCTGCACTTCGATACCAAGAGGGTCAGTACCGAGGGCTGCATGCTCGCCGCCGACATCGTTCATCACCCAGAAGAGCCCTTGGTCACCGATGATCTCTGGGCGATCACCTCCCGCGAGGTTGTAGTTGCCTTCTACACCGTCACCATCAATAACGGGAGCACCAATATCGAACGGCCAGTTGAGGAGGTCAGCTGGGCTCGAAACGCCTGCTTCGAAGTTGGCAATGTCGGTGCGCGTGACACTGTAGATCTCGTCGTACGGGCTACAGTTGTTCGGGTCGACAGGGCGACCATCGCTTCCGAGTGGTCCTGGCCAGAAGGTAAAGTTCGTGTACCGTGAGCCTGCAACGCGCAGCTCACCGTTTACCTGGCCTCCGACCCAGAGACCGGAAGCGTACACAGGAGAGTTACCCGATGATTTGGGGGCGAGGTAACCGTCGCCGTTCGTCGTCGTGTTTCCGAAAAAGAGGCTGCCTGTGTTGAACACACGGGCGAAGACGTTGTTGATGTTGAGATCAGCCTCCGCGATTCCCAACGTACAGTTGCCGGGGGCTTGAGCCGAGGTTGTTGGCGCCAGTACTCCTGCAAGAAGCAGAAGAAGGAGCGTGGTCGCGTATCGAGTGCGGACCATAGGATCGTTGTATGTGGATGAAGATGACAGAACACAGGTTGCCTAGGCACGAAGCCTAGGCAACCTGAAGTGTCATCCTAGAAATCGAAGAGGAGACCCAGACGAATCTGTCGCGGGGAGCCGTAAAAGGCTCCGCCGGATGTCTGCTGGCCACCTACGTTCACGGGTCCGCCGATGTACGATTGGTAGCTAAAGAGCCTACCAGGCGTGTCCAGGGCAGTACGTCCATTCACGGTGTTCGCAAACCCATCTTCGTTCACGAGACCTGTCGAGCGGTAGACCGCCAGAACGTTCTGTGTGTCCAACAGGTTGATGACAGAGACATATGCGCGGACTCGCGAATCGCTGAATCCGAGGTTGAACGCACGGTCTACACGGAGATCGAGACGAGTGGTCGCTGGAAGTTGTGCTCCATTGATCGTTCCGTCTACTTCCTCTGTGAACGAGTCACCCACCGAGAAGCTCGTGTTTGGCTTCAAGCGTGTGTAGCGGCGTCCGCTTCCAAACTGACCGATAACGTTGACACCGAAGTTTTCCAGTGCACGTACACCACCGATCATCGGGCCTTCGCCCGAACCGAACCGGTAGTCCAGGCTCACGTTGGCCGTGTGGCGCTGGTCAAAGTCAGACGGGTTGATGAACTGCGGGAAGTAGTCTCCACGCCATGCAACCGTGCCTGTCGAGTTCGCATCCGAACCTGTGCCCTGAGCAAACGACAACGTGTAGTTGGCGTTGACAGACAGGTTGTTTGTCCGGCGCAAGTCGAAGTTGACCTCCGCACCCTGAGTGGTCGTGAAGTCAGCGTTGAAGAACGTCGAGTAGGCAGGGAAGCCACCGGTTACCTCGCGCACAGAAATCTTGTTGTCCTGTGTGCGATAGAAACCAGAAAGGCTGACCGCAGCACGTTCTCCGAGCCTCTGGCGGAAGCCGAGCTCGTACTGAGTGGTCCGCTCAGGCTCCAGACGTCGGGTTGGAGGTACGCGTCTGACCGTCCGAGTTCGTCGAACGATGCCAGTGTTGCAAACGCAGCCTCCGTTGGACGCTGTGATGTCACGTTGTAGCTCGCGAAGAACAGCGCGCGGTCAGTAACCGGGAAGCTGACGCCAACGCGGGGCATGAACGTGGCCTGCGGCGTGTACTCTTCGAACACGGTGGAACGAGGAGCGTCGATGGGTCGAACTTGGCCGCTGTTGTCTCTGAGAACAACAACTCGGGTTCACGTCCGAGCCTTCGTTGTCGAAGAAGTTGCCGTCTGTGTCACGGTACCCGACGATGTTGTCGCCGTTGTAGTAGACAGCAAAGTCACTATCGATTCCGTTTGGCAGGGGGACACCAGAGTCTCCAGCGCGCTGAATCGGCGTCGGAGCGTAGACATCTTTCAACTGAAGCGTGTTGTTGTCGAACACGTCAGCGCGGAAGCCTAGCTGAATGATCAGGTCCTGGAATTCGATCTTGTCCTGGATGTAGCCCGCGTAGTAACGAGGGCGGTACGCATCGAGGTTTTTCGAATCGGGGTCCTCGTTGGTACGGTCGTAGAACAGGTCTACATCCTGATCATTGACTTCTGCTGTGCCGTTGTAATTGTACCCGTAGTAGGTAGTACGGTCACGAAGCGCGCTCACTGGAAGCTGATCGTAGGACGTGATTCCGTCGGGAAAGCCAGCGATTCGCTGCTCCGGTCCGTCTTCGTCGTTGACAAATCCTGCGAGGCCATAGCCTCCGATGCTAAAGAAACGACGCGTGTCTTGCTGGTACTCTCCGCCGAACTCGATCTGGTGCACGCCCACCTGGGTGGTCGCGTTGCCAGAGAAGCGATACCGCTCGTTGTTCGACTGGGAGAATCCAGTGTTCGTCACGCGGCCTGGAAGGCTAAACGTGAGACCACCTACTGCACGCCCTGGGCGAGCACCACTGTCACGCGTGAACTGCTGGACGTACGTAGGGTTGGCTACCCCATCGTTGGTTTCATCACGGAAGACGTAGTACTGCTGCGCAACCTGGTTGGCCGGGGAGTCAAGGTCTCCGTACTGGAGAACCTCGTTACGTCAGACGAGAATCCGTCGGGGTAAGAAGCACTCTGGTCGTTCGAGTACTCTCCCTGGATCTGGTAGAACGCAGAGTTGGAGAGACGCTGGAGAAAGGTACCGTACAGGCGGTAGGTGTCTCTCTCGTTGCGCTGGAACACGTCTCGGTTGAACAGCGAGTTCGTGAAGCTGAACGGCTCGCTTCTCGATGTAGCGAGACCACCGCCGAGGCGGAGGTTTACAGCTCCGAGATCGAAGTTCAGGTTTCCGTTCAGAATCAGATCGCGATCTGGGTCGTCTTTGCCACGGCCTAACTCAAAAGCATCCTCCGTGAACGTTTCAGCGCGGTCAACGGGGTTGCCGTTTCGAAGCGTGAAGCCTTCAGGGATCGCTCCGTTTGCGATGAGGAGCGCCTGGAGAGAGTCAGACCCGATTGGTCCTTCGAGCCCTCTGAGCACTGCTACAGGCAACGCGATGAAGTCGTTGTTGCCCATTCCGTCCGTGATTTCTAGAGCCTGAGGGTTGATCTGCAGGTCGTTGTAATCAGCGTCGTTCAGGCGGTACGTATCGACACCGTACGGGCTGTTGTCTTCGGTGTAGTTGTACTCACCGGAGAGGAAGAACCCGAGGCGACCAGGAACCACCGGGCCACCCAGCGAGAGGGAGGCGAGGTTGTCACCATAGGAGTCGAGTCCCTGGCTGGTGACGAGCTCCGCAGATCCGAAGAAGTCAGAGCGGCCCGTCTTGGTCGTGATCGAGATCACACCCGACTGGACGTCGCCGTACTTCGCGGGAATTGTCCCGATCAGGACTTCCTGCTCTTGGATTGCCTGCTGGTTTACGCCGAGAAGACCTGTCACGCGGACACCGTCCACGAAGTAGGCGACCTCTTCGCCGCGACCACCGCGGATGTTGAGCGTGCTAGAGTTGTCAGATGAGACAACACCACCCTGCAGTGCGGTCACTGCAGCGACGCTACGGATCGGAAGGTTTTCGAGGTCTTCGCCAGACACCACACGAGGGACGCCAATGGCGTCCTTCTGGATAACTGGCCGCTCGTAAACGATCTCGATCCCTTCGAGCTCTTCGCTCGACAGGTCAAAGTTGATTTCGCGCGTGCTTCCGCTGTTGATGTCGACGCCTTCGAGCGTGACGTTTTGAAAGCCGGAGAACGACGCGGTGATGTCGTACGTGCCGACGGGGACGCCGATGATGCGGAACTCGCCGTCGATGTTGGTTGCGGCGCCGAGCGTCGTGCCTTCGATGACGACGTTGGCTCCAGGGAGAGTTTCCCCGGTCTGGGCGTCAGTGACGCGACCAGCGAGGGTGCCTGAGTTCTGTGCGAGGGCTACTCCTGGGAGCAGACCTAACAGCAGAAGGAGTACGAGAGTACTCGGTGAACGGAACATTGCTACCTCCGAGTTGGTGGTGTGAAGAGCCCGAGCGAGCGCGGGTGTGTGGTGCGCAGCTCGGGGTGGATGGTGCGTCAGAGACGCCGGTTGCGTTGGTTAACAAACCGGGGACGGACCGGCCACCCCGGCCGGGAACCGTACTCTTGCCCGCATAGGGCAAGCGGCCCACGCCGCAGCCCCCCTAGGACCTGTGCCTCTCCGCTTCGGGAAACCCGGAAGCGTGTGTGTGAGAAGGAAGTCTGTAACAACTTCGTGGCGACAGTCGGTTGAGGAGGGGATGAAGCGACAGCTGCGAATATAGCCGGGGTGTTAAGCCGGGGTCAAGGCACGCTGAAGTACCTGCCTCACATAGAGTGGGATCGCCAGGCTGCAGCGCTGCATTCGCATGCTTGTAAGGTACAGACTCACCGCAACTTGCGCAGAAATGCCTGATTGGAGCCTCTGGCGACGTGATGCGCGCAGTACTGGAATCAAAGGCGAGAACAGGTAAATCTACTCCCCTAGCCCGCTGGTGCAGCCGCCTGGGATAGCTTTCAGGCGCTAGGATCTAGCAGCGTCCCCTTCTTTCGAGCTCTGAATCGCCGCGAGAAGCACCGGCCTCGAAGAGGAATGGCGCCAGAGGCCAGGAGATGTGGCGACCTCTGGCGAAGCGAGCGGGGTCACCTTCGACACGAGCGCGGCATGCGTTGGCGTGCTTTCCATGCTGGAGACACTGCGCGTGGGGTCGCGAGCCTGCAATGAGAGCGAGCACGGTGAGCCTCTTTCGAGAGAGAGCAAGAAGGAGAGGCGCACGAGCCCTCCACATGGGATGCGCGCAGCCGCAGAGCCATCCATTCCGCCTCTGGCGCCAGAGGCTCCCGCGCACCCGCCGTCGGTATCTTGGCGCCTTCCCTTCTACTCTCCCAGCGCTCTCATGTCCGACTACGCACAGCCCAACGTTCTCGTCTCCACAGACTGGGTCTCTCGCAACCTCGCGGACACCGCCAACATCCGACTCGTCGAGTCGAACGAGGACATTCTCCTCTACGCGACGGGGCACTTGCACAACGCCGTGCATGTGGACTGGACCAACGACCTTCAAGACCCGGACGTTCGAGACTACATCTCGCAGAAGCAGTTTGAGCGCCTGTGCTCACGCCTTGGCATCCGTAAGGACACGACGGTGGTGTTCTACGGCGACAAATCGAACTGGTGGGCCTGCTACGCCTTCTGGACGTTCAAGATGTTCGGGCACGAGGATTGCCGCATCATGGACGGCGGCCGGGCGAAATGGGCCGAGGAGGGCCGCGTGCTCACGCCCAACGTTCCCGAGTTCGAAAGCGATGACTACCACGCCAACGAGCTTGACACCTCCATCCGCGCGTTCCGCGACGACGTGATGGCGCACATGAAAGACGGAGGCCAGATGGTAGACGTGCGCAGCCCGCAGGAATACATCGGCGAGGTGACGCACATGGCGGGCTACCCGCAAGAGGGCGCACTGCGTGGCGGACACATCCCTGGCGCGAGCAACGTGCCGTGGAGCCGCGCCGCCGCCGACGACGGCACGTTCAAAAGCCGTGAGGAGTTAGAAGAGATCTACCTCGGCGAGCAAGAGCTCGACCCGAAAGAGGACATGATCGCGTACTGCCGCATCGGCGAGCGGTCGAGCCACACGTGGTTCGTGCTGAAGTACCTGCTCGGCTTCGAGAACGTCAAGAACTACGACGGCTCGTGGACCGAGTGGGGCAACCTCGTCGGCGCGCCCATCGAAAAAGGCGAGCCCGACGAGAGCTAGCCTCTGGCGATGCTCTCTCCTTTTGATTCCCTCGCCTCTGGCGCCAGAGGCTGTCCCATGACCGACCGACTCCGCGAGATCATCGACGAGTTTCAGAACGCACCCGACGAGTTCCGCGTCGAGATGCTGCTGGAGCGCGCCCGCCAGTTTCCACCGCTGCCGGAGAAGTACCGCGCGCTCCGCGAGAAAGGGCTGGGCCGCGTGCACGAGTGCATGGCCGAGGTCTACTTCTTTCCTGAAGTGGCCGATGGCGCGGTGCGTGTTCACGCGGACATTCCCGGCGAGGCTCCGACGCAGCGTGCACTCGTGGGCATTCTGATGGAAGCGTACGACGGTGCCTCGCCAGAGGACGTCGCGCAGATCCCGCAGGACCTCTTGCGCCAGCTCGGCATCGCGCCGCTCTTGGGCATGCAGCGGCAGCAGGGGTTTGCAGGCGTGGTCTCGCGGCTCAAGCACAGCGTTTCCGAGGCGTCCGCATGAGCGCGACGCCTACACGACTGCGCCTCTGGCGCCAGAGGCTGCCGTGGTTTGCGGCGGTCGCGCTGCTCGTGGTGGGCTGCGGGAGCCCGCGACCCATCGGACCCGAGGACACGCCGCCGGTTCGCGAACCAGACATCTCGCGACCGACATCGAGCATCCACTACCGGTCTTATGCCGATGCTGACGCGCTCGCGGCGGCGTTCCGGTGGACGCCCGGCAGGCGCCCGATGGTGAGTGCGCACCGCGGCGGCCCGACGCCAGGGTTTCCCGAGAACTCGCTAGAGGCGTTCGAGAACGCCCTCAACTTCGCGCCCGCCCTTATCGAGATGGACGTGCAGCGGACCGCCGACGGGTACCTCGTGCTCATGCACGACGACACCGTGGACCGAACGACCACCGGCACAGGCCGCGTGGACGCGCTGACGTTCGGCGAGATTCGCGCGTTGCGGCTGCTCAACGAGAACGGCACCGCCACCTCGTACCGCGTGCCGACGCTCGCGGAAACCCTCGCGTGGGCCGAGGGCCGCGCCGTTCTGATGCTGGACGTAAAAGACGTGCCCTTCGCGGAGATCGTCCGCACCGTGCGCCTCTGGCGGGCGGAAAACCGAGTGGCGGTAATCGCGTACTCGCTGAAAGACGCGCTGGAGGTTGCACGTCTGGCGCCAGAGATGATGATCTCGGTCTCGACCGAGACGCCAGAGGGCGCGCGCGAGCACCTGGCAATGATGGACGCCGACCGGCTGATCGCATTTATCGGCGTCGGCGTGCCCGACCCGGAAACGGCGCGCGTCTTTCACGAGGCAGGCGTGATGACGCAGGCCGGGACGTTCGGCGAGACCGACATCGCGGCGACGATGCCCGGCGGCTGGAAGGCCTATGCGCCGTTCCTGCGCGCTGGCGCCGACGTGCTCGCGACCGACAACGTGCCCGCCGCGTCCATCGCCATTCAGCAGCCTATTCGTTGAGTCGGCGGCGTAGCTCGTCCCGAACACGCCTCTGGCGCGCCTCCTCGAAGCGCGCGTCGATGGTTTCGAGCATCTCGATCCGGCCCTGAACGATGTCGCGGGTGCGGACCTGAGTCTCGGGGATGCGCTCGAGAACGGCCCGGTAGGCCTCTAGCGCCTCGGCGCGTTTGCCGGTGCGCTGGAGCGCGAGCGCCCGGTTGACCGCGATGCCTACGCTTTCGGGCGCGAGGGCGTGGGCGAGCGACAACGCCTCTAGCGCGTCCTGGTCTCGTATCTCCTCGCCATGTACCCTCCCGATGCGTTCGTACACGTCCGCCAGAGGCTCGCGGCCCATCGCGTCGGTCGCCATCGCGAGCAGGCGCAGCGCCAGAGGCGTGTCGCCGTTTTCGCTCGCGGCGAAGCCATAGACGCGGAGCGTGGTCGCGTCGGTGCTGTCGCGCTCGAATGAGGCTTGGAGCACGCCAGAGGCCTGGGCCACGTCGCCGAGGTAGTACAGCGCCACGCCCAGATCGCGTAGCCGGGACGCGGTGGAGTCGTCGTTCGCGAGGGCGCTTCGGTACGCATCGACGGCGAGCGGTGTGTCCCCGGCCTGCATCGCCGCGCCGCCACGCAGGCGCCACAACTCTGCCGAGCGGGGAAGCAGGGCGAGCGCCGAGTCCAGGTGTGTCGTTTGTGCCACGAGGTCGTCTTCCAGCACGTCCGCGAGAGCGATGGCTGTGGCCTCGCCCTGCGGGTAGAGCGCATGGGCTCGCGAGAGCGCCTCTCGCGCCAGAGGCACCGAGTCCACCCGCGCGTAGACCCGCCCGAGAGCGCTCAGCACGACCGGGTTCAGGCTGTCTTGCGCCGCCAGAAGCCGGTACAGCGGCAGTGCCTCGGCGGGCTGCGAGATGCTGAGCACGTCGGCGAGCGCCGCCGTCGCCTCGCCGCCAGGGGCCAGCCGGTGCGCGAACTCCAGCGACTGCTCCGCGCCTCTGGCGTCGCCCAGCGCGCGGAGCGCGAGGCCGAGCAAGAGTTGCGCCTCGGCATCGCTCGTGTCGGCGTCTGCGAGAACGCGCGCGGCGACGAGCGGGCGAGAGAGGTCGAGCGCGAGCCGGGCCGCTAGGTGCCGTGCCTCTGGCGTGGGAGCATCGGCGTGTAGCAGGAGCGCGAGAGCACCTGCGCGGTCGCCGTCGAGCGCGAGTTGGCGTGCGGCGGGCTGAGCCGCTACGCCAGAGGCTGTGACGGCGAGAAGGAGAACGAGACAGCAGCGCATGACAAACGATACGATTCGGATCGTAGGACCGTCAAGTGCTGCGGTCGTTGCCGATCCATCGGGAGAGCCACCGTTCCAGCCACACATCGTCGCCCGGCACCAGTGGAATCGCGCCGATGCCGATCTCTGCGTTGGCGCGCCAGAGGCGTGCGTTCTCGAACGACGGCGCGGCGCGATGCGGGTACAGCGCCGCTGCGACATCTACCAAAGCGTCGCCGGAGACATCCGTGATCGCATCGCGGTAGCGGTGCAGATCGCCCAACGCGGCCTCTGGCGGACCGGCGGCTCCGTGTCGCGCGGCGTAAGCGTCCGAGTCGTCGCGGCGGTATTTGGCGTCGAGCACGGCGCGGCGCGGCGGCGCGCCAGAGGCTCGAAACGTGAGCAGTACGTCGGGGCGCTGCGCGAGCAATCCTGGCGGTCCTGCGAAGCGCGGCTCGTAGGCGATCTCCAGGCTCCCGCTCTCGCCCCGCAGTATCACCGCGCGATGGCGTCCGCGCCCGACGCGCACGCTCGCGCCAGAGGCGACGAGCCCGAACGGGGCCTCTGGCGCAGGCGTGCCGAGTACGCGCGCCGCTACGCGCACGACCTGAAGCACCGCCCATGTCTCGTACAGACGCGCCGTCCCCAGCCACGCCGTCTCCACCTCCTGCCCTCCCACCGCGAGACCATACTCCAGGAGCCGCAGCGTCTCAAACACCTGTCGGTACACCGGGCGGCGCCGGAGCACGAGCGGAGCACGCCGCACCGGTGTCCCGGTCGCGGCATCCGCCAGAGGCCTCTGGCGACGGTAGCGGTGGATCGCGGTCGCCATGCGGTCCAGATCCTGGCCTAGAGCGCGACGGCGCCCGTGCTCCGCGTACGGGTGCGACGCCTCCTCGCGCGTGATGCGGGTGAGCGCGTGCGATGCGGCGTCCAGCCTCTGGCGAATCCAGCGGTGCGCCGCCACATCAGCATCGGCACGGAGCACGGGGGCTGGGACGCGTGCGCGGACAGGCACTCCTGCGACAGCATGGAAGTCACCCGTTCCGCGCTGCCGCCGGATCGCGCGGAGAGAGCGAGCGTCTCCCCGGAGCCGCGTCGCAGAAACGATGTGCTCATTCTGCCTGAGCTCGAACTCCGGGCGCCGTGTGATCTCCGCCAGAGGCCCTTCTAGGCGCGCGACGGCGTGGCGGAGCAGCGTGACCCAGGCGGGTGCAGACGACTCGGGGCTGCTGGCGTCTGCGGGCTCCTGGGCGGCGCTCCATGCCGCGAGAGCTGCGCCGCGCCACACCCGCTCTACGTCGCCTCGCATCGCTGCGACGTCCTCGACCGTCAGCTTCGATGGCACGACGTGAAGCGCGATCTCGGCCTCTGGCGTGCCGTCCACAAGGACTGTAAACACGCTCCACCCCGCGTCGTCGCGCACGCGAACCGAGCCGTGCATCAGGCGCCCATTGTTGGCGCGTGTGAGGCCAGACGTTTGCCCGGGATCTCGATGCAACACCTCCACCGGCTTCCCAGATCGACTCTCGACTAGCAGTGACAGAATCGACTCTTCCCGAATCGCCATCGGAACGTCCGCCTCTGGCGCCGCGGGCATCGTCTCGCTAGAGGCTTCGACGTGCCCCACGCCCCGGAGCACGCGCACGCGAGTGAGACCGGCCTCTGGCGGCGCGCCGCTCCATGTCACGCGCACGCGTGCCGTCTGGATGGTGACAATCTCTACCATAGGAGCATGCGCCGAGCCCGGATTTGCATCATGCCCAGAACGAAGCCACGCCGTCCTCTACCGCACCCTCTGCGATTCTCGCGAGACGCGCAGCAGTGTACGGAAAGCGAGCGCTCGGGAGCACGCGCGGGCGACCGCCCTCGACCCAGGCGTCCACGACTCCCACAGCATCGTGCTCCTCCACCCGCGCGCCTCCGCCAGAGGCCCACGCGAGCAGTCGAAGAACGGCCGCGCGCGTCGTAGCGCCTGCGCCGTCGATGCGAGGGAGCACCTTCATGAGCAGCGCCAGATCCAGCGGGTTCGCGAGGCGCCCCTCGCGCGTTCGGAATGCCTCTGGCGTCTCCATCGCGTGGAGCACGAACAGAGCCACATCGTCCCGCGTGCGATAGCCGATGCCCAGCCCTGCCGGAGCGAGGACGGCGTTCGCCTCCGCGACAGCTTGAACCGCAGCTTCGACGCGTGTCTGCTGCTCGTCGGTGAGACCACGGAGTCCAGAGAGCCGTCGCGCCAGAGGCTGCCACGCGCGGACGGGCCAGCGCTCTGCACCGCCAGAGGCCTCTGGCGGCGCGGCCCACGTCGCGAGATCCGGCGCGTCGAGTTCGAGTGTAAAGGCCCGGTCCAACACTTTGCGGCTAAACGCGTGCGCGCTCTCGTCCACGTTCACCGTACCGACGAGAGCGAGGTTCGGGCCCATCCGAACGGCCTGCCATACGGCGTCCTCTGGCGCGAGGTCTTCGCTCACCAGAGGTGACGTTTCGCCGGTTGACCCGCGCAGTTCCATCCGGCTGAGTACGTCGGCGAGGTAGTGTTCTGGGCGCGCGAGGTTCATCTCGTCCAGCACCAGCAGGTGCTGGTGGTCCTCGGCTTCGCCAGAGGCTCGCGCGGCGCGGAGCACGCCGCCCGCCCGGAAGCGCCCATCGAGGCCGCGGTAGCCCAGCGTTTCCGATGGGTCCATCCAGTCTGGACGCACCGGGAGCACGTCGGCGCGCGCGCCTGTGGCCTCGGCGACGAGCAACGGTAGTTGCGTTTTCCCGACGCCCGTCACGCCCGCCAAAAGCACGAACGGCCGAGTGCGCAGTGCTGTCACGAACGCGGCCACTTGCCACGGTTCGTAGACGAACCCGCGCACGTCGATGGCCGCGATCAGACGCTCGAGCGTGGCGGCGCGGTCCCAGCTCTCATACGCGGCCCGCTCCTCCGCCACAACGGCCTCTGGCGCCAGAGGCGCAGGTTCTGGCTTCTGGCGTGTCGCGCGCACGGCTTCCACCAGCTGCATGAGCACCTCCGGGTTTTCGCCCGCTCGCGCCGCGACGAGAAACTCCAAAACCTTTCCGTCCAGCGCGGGCAGCGGGTGCAGCACGCGCTGCGCCACGCGCCGAAACTGGCGGTCTGGCGTGGGCTCGTCCGGGTACTGATCCAGCACGCTCAGGTGTGGCGCGAAACCACTGTACGGCACCCAGGCCTCTTGCGGGAGCACAGTCAACGTCCGCACGCGCACGCGGTGCGGCAGGTGCTTGCCGAGCACGAGCGACGTGCTGTCCTCGAACGCCTCGCCAGAGGCTTCGACGAGCGCCGCGAGCGTGCGGCTGCCGGGGATGTACGCGAAGATGCGGTCGCCGCGCTTCACATCTTGAAGCGCCTTCCGCCCCTGCGTGCGGAGCGCGAACGTCTCGGCGCGGACAAAGGCCGCGAGCGCGTCGGGGGGAACGGACCAGAGCCAGTACTGCATCGGCGCGAGGATACGCGCCATACCCTGACACGGTCCGCCTCTGGCGCCAGAGGCTACCAGCGCGCGAACACGCCGAGTTCGGCCGAGGCGCGCGAGAGGCCGCCATCGGCGGTGTAGCCGCCGCCGAGCGAGACGCCAGCGCCAGAGGCGATGCGGCGCTGCACCCGCGCCGAGGCGAACCACGACGCCCGGACGGCGGTTGCCCCGAGGGCCTCTGGCGTAGCCTCCTGCCCGCGCCCGGTGGTGATCTCCCAGAAGGAAGCGGTCGGGCCACCCGCGCCGTCCGTCAGGTGGCGAATAGAGACCGACGTGGAGACAGGAACGCGGCCATCGTCGGGGATGGCAGTCAGGCGCACGCGCCCGAGCCACGGGCCGGCGTAGCGCGCCGCGCTGACTGTCGCGAGGTGGACGGAGCGGTCCACGAATGCCAGGCGGCGCGCGCCCAGCGAGACTTCCCATGCCTCGACAGGCGCCGCGTAAAGCTCGGCCGAAAGGTCCGTCCGCGCAGCGATCTCGCTCCCGGGCGCGAGCCTCGCGCGGACGTTGCCATAGGCGCGCGGCGCCAGAGGCGCGTACACGTCGGCCCCGACGAACGCCGAGGCCTGGTCGTAGCGCTCCACCCGTCCCGCCTCGGCCACAATGGAGTACTGAGACCACGTTGCGCCAGAGGCGAGCCGCGCCTCGGTCCACGCGCTGCGGTCTTCGGGAAACTCCGCCGAGACCGATGCGAGCCCCATCCACTCCTGCGCCGCCGCGGGCAGCGCCACGAGTGCGATCAGCAGCACCGCGAGGCCTCTGGCGAGAACGCCTCTGGCGAGAACTCCTCTGGCGAGAATTCCTCTGGCGCCAGAGGCGAAAGAGCGAGCGCGCATCACGTGGTCTGGAAGCCCGTCCGGGTCATCTCGCCCCAGACGTTTTGCTTGCGGAAGTAGCTCACCAGCCCGCGCAGGCGCCAGAAGACCGTCATCTGCCGGTAGCCCAGATTCTCCACGACCGAGAGCAGAAACAGCATCCACAGGTCGCGCAGGCGCGTGTAGCGGTGGAACGCGATCTGCTCCAGCGCCACCGCCGCGATGGACTGCGCCAGGCCGAGCACGAACGCGAGCGCGAGCAGCAGCAGCGCCAGCGGCACGTCTACCACGCCGAACGCGACGGCGACGGCCAGCCCGATGTAGCCCAGCCCTTCCACCACCGGCCCCAGCAGCTCGATGAACACATACGCCGGGAACGCCAACAGCCCCGCCTTGCCATAGCGCGGGTTGAACAGCATCCGCTTGTGGCGCCAGAGGATCTGCGCCAGGCCGCGGTGCCAACGGTCACGCTGGTTGCCCAGGACGCTGGCCGTTTCCGGGCACTCGGTCCACGAGACGGCATCTGGCGCGTACGCCACGCGGTACGGGCGCCCGCTCTCGCGGTAGGCGCGATGGAGCCGCAGAATCAGTTCCATGTCCTCACCCACGGTCTCGTCGTCCAGACCGTCCAACTCGATCACCGCATCGCGGCGGAACAGTCCGAAGGCGCCCGAGACGATGAGCAGCGCGCCGACGTGGTCCCACGCAACGCGGGCCGAGGCGAACGCGCGCAAATACTCCAGCACCTGGAACCGTGCGAGCCAGGCCTTCGGCATCCGGACGTCTTGCACCTGCCCATGGCGCACGCGGCACCCGTTGACGATCCCGACCGTCCCGCCGACGGCAATGGTCCGCGTGTCCTCCAGAAACGGCCGGACCGCGCGGTGCAGCGCGTCGGGCGCGAGCAGGCTGTCGCCGTCCAGCATGCAGAAGAGCGGCGTGCGGCAGTAGGCCAGGCCTGCGTTGACTGCGTCGGCCTTGCTCCCGCCGTTGGTCTTCGCGATGACCCACAACTCAGGCCTCTGGCGCGAGCGGTACGAGGCGTGGACCGGCTCGTGCGGCACGTTGGGCGCCAGAAGCGGTCGCGGCGCGGGCACCAAGTCGAACGCTTCGATGAGCCGCGCGAGCGTGTCGTCTTTGGAGCCGTCGTCGATCACGAGCACTTCCTTGGTCGGGTACGCCACGCCCAGCAGCGCGTGGACCGCCTCGACGGCCACGACGCCCTCGTTGTACATCGGCACCAGCAGGGTCACGCCCGGGACCGCCGCCGCCACACTGGCATCTTCGACGTGGAACGACGCCTGCCTCTGGCGGAACCGCACCAGCGCCACGAGCGCGATCACGGCCCCCACCAAGTAGTGCGACACGACGAGCGCGACAAAGCCGAGCACGACCCAATCGGCGAGGGCGAGGGCGGAGTGCATCATGCTAGTGGGTGTCGAACGTGAGACTGGCGAAGCCCGCGAGCGCGCCGCCGCCAGAGGCCTGCTCGCGGAGTTCGTCGCCGTAGCCCACCTCGCGCAAGCCTCTGGCGGCGCGGAGGGCCGTCCAGGGATCGGGGCTGTCCAGCGCGTAGGCGAGGCGCCAGGCGTCCTGCTCGTCGCTGCTCAGCCGCGCGAGCGTGGTGAGGGCGTGGAGCCGCGTTTGGCTGTCCTCAGCATCGGCGTAGGGCCGGACGGCCTGCGCGTGCTGCGGATCGCCGACATCGTGGAGCAAGTCCAGCAGCGCCCGCGCGACCTCGGGCGTTTGACGTTCGTCGATCAGGAGTTGAGCCGCGAGGTCGGCGGCGGGCACATAGCTCAACCGCTGCAGCGCGCGTACGAGGGCGAGCCGCGTCGCGCCAGAGGCTGACCCTGCTGAGGCCTCTGGCGCGGCGAGCGCCTTCATCATCGGCGGCCCGGCGCGGAGCCCGAAGTGCGCCAGAAGCGAGGCGACGGCGTCGGTGTGGATGAACTCGAAACGGCCCAGCGCGTCGATGACGGGCGCGATGCCGGTCGGAAAGCCCATCCGCGCCAGACCGCGCGCGGCGGCAAACGCGACCTCTGGCGACGGGTCCTTGAGCGCCGCCACGAGGGGGCCTCTGGCGCCTTCGCGGCCCAAGAGACCGAGCGTGAACGCGCCGAAGGCGCGCCGCTCGGCACGCCGCGCGCCCAGCGCGTCGAACGCCAGAGGCAAGAGCGGTTCGGCGGCGGCGCACAGGCGCCGGTAGCCCGGGCCGCGCAGGCGGATGGCGTAGAGCGAGAAGAGGCGCAGCGCGTCGTGCCTCTGGCGCGGGCGGACGACCGCGAGGAAGTCGGCGGGCGTGCGCTCGCCGCTGATGAGCGCCATCAGGTGGGGCTTCCACTGCGCCCACCGCCACGCCCGGCGCGCACGCTGCCGCGCGTCCAACACGTGCACCGCCAGCGCCGCGCCCGCCACGGCAATCGTGAGCACCGCCGCCACGGCCAAGAGCCACAGCGCGGTCTGCGCGAGAAGATGCTCGGGCGGCTCGGAGATCACAGCGCCGCCCCCGCCAGAGGCGCAGACCGCCGGGGCCTCTGGCGAGGCGTGGTCTGCACCAGGCGGAGGATGCGCGCGCCCACCTCGGAGATGGAGAGCGGGCGCACGATCACGTCCGCTACGCCCGCCTCGAGTGCGCGCACGACTGCGTCGTCGTCGCCGGGCCAGAACACGAGCACGACCGGCGGCGCCAGAGGCGCGTCGTCCTCAAGCGCGCGCATCAGCGCGAGGCCGTCGATGCCCGGCAGCAGGCTCGCCGCCACGATCACGTCGAAGTCCGACCGGCGCGCTACGGCGAGCGCGTCCGAGCCGTTGTCCTCGGTCTGGACCTCCATGCCCGCCCGCTCCAGCCGGTGCTGCAGCACGGCCAGCGTCGGCTCGTCGGTGTCGGCGAGGAGCACGCGGCCACGTGGGGCCTCTGGCGCAGGAGACGCGCGCGCGATCCATGCGGGGGGAGTGGAGGGCATACCGGTGGTGGGTCGGCGCCGAGGTATCAGCCAGCCGCGCCGCCGTGTTAACCGCTCCCTGCAAACCTCTGGCGCCAGAGGCCGGTCGTGTATTTGCTCGCTAGGTTGGGCGCACACATTCATCGCACCCCCATGTCCCGCCTTCTCGCGCTGTGCGCGCTGACCTTCTGCCTCGCCGCGTGCGACTCGGGCACCATCACCGACCCTCCCCGTGAGGACGATCCTCTGGCGGAGGCCAAGGCCAACCTCGGCGAGTGGACCTGGATCGACGTCGAGGGTGCGCAGTGCCGCGACGGCTCCGCGACCGGCTTCGGCGTGCGCCTGCAGGACGGCGCGACCGACCTCGCGATCTATCTCGAAGGCGGCGGCGCCTGCTTCGACGCCACCACGTGCGCGCTCAACGATCCCAACTTCACCGAGGCCGACTTCACCGCTGGCGTCGCGCTGGACGGCGAGACGGGCATCTTCAGCACCGGCGACGCCAACCCAGTCGGAGACTGGAACATGGTCTATGTCCCCTACTGCACCGGCGACGTGCACGGCGGCTCGGCGCCAGAGGCCGCGGTTCCGGGCGTGCAGGGCGCCCAGCAGTTCGTCGGGCACCAGAACATGGAACTCTACCTCGACGACGTCCAAGCCAGCCTGGACACGCCCGGTCAGGTGCTGCTCACCGGCGTCAGCGCAGGCGGCTTCGGCGCTCTCGTCAACTTCGCCGAGGTCGCGGACCGGTTCGGCACCAGCCAGATGACGCTGCTGGACGACTCCGGCCCCATTTTCTACGCCGACGACGTGTTTAGTCCCGCCATCGGCGGCGCGTTCGTGGGCCTGTACAACTTCCCCGAGGCCTTCCCCTCGGACGCCAGCGGCCTCTTCGCGCCGGACGGCCTGGAAGACATCTACGCCTACTACGCCGACCGGTATCCCTCGGCCACGTTCGGGCTCACGTCCTACCTCGAAGACGGCGTCATCCGGTTCTTCTTCGGCGGCGGCCAGCCCGATGGCACCATTACCGGCGACGAGTACGCGGCCGGCCTGCGTGACCTCCGCAGCACCGCCCCAGACCGCTGGGCGACGTACTACGCCTCGGGCTCCAGCCACACGTTTTTGCGGACAGATGCGCGCTACTTCGGCACGTCGGCGGGCGTGGCTCTCAACGACTGGGTGGGAGACTTGTTGGAGGGCACCGCGCCCAACGTGGACCCGGACATTGCGACCGTCGCCGCTCGCTAAGTCCGCTCTCGCACTTCTGCCTCGCGCCCCGCCTGGAGTCTCCGGGCGGGGCGTATGCGTTCGCCTCTGGCGCCAGAGGCAGTCTGGCGGCCGGGACTACCGCACGGATGGGTTGGGGGAGCCAGAGCCATTGGACGCTTCGGCGCGAAGCGCGTGCCACTCGGGCAGAGCCGGGTGAATCGCGGGGGCAGCGTTCAGAGCGGTCCCCACCGCGAGCGCAGAATCCAGCACCGCGAGCAGGCCTCGCGGAAGCTGCCCGCGTTGAGAGCTTGGCGTCGAGGTACGCCAGGGGGTAGATCGCACGCGATCCGCGCCGTACGCTCGGTGGCGCGCGATAGCCGCCCGCAACCGGTCCGCCTCCTCGATACTGCCCGAAGTGACCTCTGGCACGACCCAGCGCGACGGCCCACGCACGGTCCGGCCGTCACGGCGGCCGACCTCCGAGACCGTCAGGTCTAGCGCCTCGGAGAGAGGAGCGATGGACGCCTCGACACGTCCCGCCGAGAAGAGCGCGCCACCGAGCAGGGACGCGGCCTCGGCCCTCTGGCCGTCACTGGCCTCTGGCGGGAGCATGGCGCGGTAGCGCTCCGCCATCGCGATGGCGGAGCGGTGCTCGCCGAGGCCGGACTGAGCGCGCGACAACCACCAGAGCGCCCCGAGCGCTCGGCCCGAGTCGTCGTCGCGGTGGTCCGCGGTAGAGCCGGCTCTGCGAGCGCGACGACGCCCTCGGGATCAGCCAGGGCGTCGCGCGTGGGCATGAGCAGGGCTCGGACGCGAGAGGCGCTCCTCGCTACTCACGTCCCGCCCGATGAGATCCGAGCGAGACCTGAAGGAGCGAGTCTGCCGTCTGAGGATCGCCGATCTGGATGTACGTCTCGAGCCAGCACGCGGAGCAGGTAGGCCTGAAGCCGGGGCGACTCCACGCGCCCGACGCGCTGCACACGCGTTCGGCCAGCGCCTCGCGCGTGGTCATCGTCGCGGCCGTCGTCGTAGTCCGGGCTCGCGGTCTGGAACATGCCCGCGAGAAGGTCCGCCGCTTCGGTCGCGCGCGCCTGCCGACGCCTCCGCTTCGGCGCGAGCCGCGCGCTCACCCGCGAGCGAGACGAGCGAGAACGCGAGCCCCGCCACCAACGCCAGCAGCGCGGCCACGCCCGCGCCCACCGCTGCACGGTGCCGCCGCGCGAACCGGCCTGCCGACGTAGGCCAGCGAAGTCCCGCCGCGCCTCCACTGGGCGCCCTTCTAGGTACCGCTCCAGATCGCCCGCCAACTCCAACGCCGAGCCGTAGCGCCGCGCCGGGTCCTCGTGGAGTGCCTTGAGGCAGATCGTGTCCAGGTCCCCCGCCAGCGCCTGCGACCTCTGGCGCGGTGGCCTCTGGCGAGACCCCTGCCTCTGGCGAGACCCCTGCCTCTGACGAGGCTCCCGCGGCCTGCGAGACCACCTGCGACGGCCGCGTCGGCTCGCGCCGCGTGGCGCTCCCGCCTCTGGCGCCAGAGGCCTGCACGTTGGCGCCAGAGGCGGTGTCCTCGTACGGTCGCGCGCCCGTCAGCACCTCGTAGAGCAACGCGCCCAGCCCGTACACATCCGCCGAGGTCGTGATGCTCGCCGTCGGGTCGTACAGTTCCGGCGCGGCGTAGGCAGGCGTGAGCATCTGCATGCCGGTCCGCGTGAGCGGGAACGCGCCAGAGGCTCCGGGCTCGGCCTCCGCCAGAAGCTTCGCGATGCCGAAGTCCAGCACGACCGGCCGCGCCGCGCCGTCCCGCTCGGCGACGAGCACGTTGGACGGCTTGAGGTCGCGGTGGACCACGAACCGGCGGTGCGCGTGGTCCACGGCCCGCGCCACATCGATCATCAGACGCACGCGCTCGCGGATGCCCAGGCCTCTGGCGTCGGCCCAGGTGGTGATGGGCGCACCGTCCACGAACTCGGTCACGAGGTAAGGCACGCCGTCGTCTGTCTCGCCGCCGTCGATGAGGCGCGCGATGCCGGGGTGGTCCAGCGCGGCGAGTACATCGCGCTCGCGGCGCAGCCGGGCGGCGACGTCAGCGCCGGCGAGCGTGAGCGTCTGACGGACGACCTTGAGCGCGACGGTCTGCTCGAAGGCGCCGTCGGCGCGCGTGGCGCGGTAGACGCGTCCCATGCCGCCCTCGCCGATGAGCGCGCCGATGCAGTAGGGGCCGACGCGCTTCCCCTCCGTGACAGCGGGCGCCTCTGGCGCCAGAGGCGCGATGAGCGCGCTGGGATTGTCGAGCACGGGGTCGTCTTCGAGGGCCGTGGCCAGCAGCGGGCCGAGCCTCTGGAGGAGGTCGGAGGGGAGAGTCGCGAGGTACGCTGCCCGCGCGTCGTCGTCGAGGTCGAGCGCCGCGTCGAGCGCTGCGTCGAGGTCGGCCCATGTCGGGACAGAAGGCATCGGCGTCAGTCCAGCGAGTGGCGCAGGTGAGCCTTGGCGCGCGCCCACATCCGAGTGGTCGTGCGTGGCGTCACTCCGAAGATGTCCGCGACCTCGGCGTTGGTCATCCCGGCGAAAAACCGCAGCTCCACGAGCTCGCGCCAGCTGCGCATCGTAGGTGCTGAGCCGCGTCAGCGCGGTGTCCACGGCCAGGATGTCGCCCAGCGCGTCCGTGCGCAACGGCCCCTGCATCCTGCGTGGAGCGTGATCGCGCGGCGGCCGCCACCGCGTTTCTGAGCGCGACCGGGCGCGGGCGCGGTCGGTCAACACCTGCCGCATCGCGCGCGCGGCGACGGCCATGAAATGCTTCCGGTCGTTCCAGTCCTCGCTCGCCGATCAGCTTGAGGTACGACTCGTGGACGAGTTCGGTCGCGGAGATCGTGACGGCGTCCTGATGGCCGTTCAGGCGCGCCTGCGAGAGCCGACGAAGATCGGCATACACCCGTTCGAACAGAGCGTCGGCGGCTCTCTGGTCACCGCTGCGGGCCGATCCGAGCAGAGCCGTGGTTTCGAGGTGCGGCATGTGGTGGGGAAAAGCCCAACATACTCTGTCGAGCCACCGACCGGTAGGCGCAGCTCATGTGGGTGGACACGCGCCAGAGAGGCGGGAGCGCCCAGCGCGGGGCCGATGTTTTTTCGAAGGGCGTGTCGAATCACCCTGACGGACTTCTGACGCTTCTGTCGGTAGCGCAGCCTCTTCCCCGGCCCCATCACCCGCTCCTACAGACCGTCCTCGGCGATCACGCTCGTCGTCTGCCCGGACGACGCCATCCGCACACGCCTCGCCCGCAGCCTCCAGGGCCTCTGGCGCGTCGACACCGCCAGAGGCACCGCGCAGGGGCTCGACTGCGCGCGGTCGCTCCTGCCGCGGCTCGTGGTCGCCTACGACGACCTCGCGCTCGTGCGTGCCATCCGCGCCGACATCCGCATCGGGTCACGTTCCGATCCTGCTCGTGCTCGCCCCTGGCGCCGCGCCAGAGGCCGAGGTGCGCGCGCTTGGAAAGCGGCGCCGACGCCGTACTGGCCTGGCCGCTGGCGCCAGAGCGCGTGCGGGCGTGGGCGTGTCGGCTCGTGGACACGCGCCAGAGCGCTGCGCGAGCGGTGGAGCCAGCGCGCCGTGCTCGCCGCTGGAGTGGGAGCACGGGAGACTCCGAGGACACGCTCTTTCTGGACCGCGTCCGCCTGGCGGTCGAGGCGGGCAATGCCGAATCCCGAGCTTCTCCGTGGGAGACCTCGCGCACGCGCTCCATGCCAGCCCGCGCCAACTCACGCGGCGGCTCAAAGGCGCTCACCGGCGAAGTCACCGGGCGCGATGATCCGCCGGCTGCGCATCGGCCGCGCCGCGCGTCTGCTGCACCGAGGGGCACAGCGGTCGCGGAGGTGGCCGAGGCCGTCGGCTTCCGCAGCCGCTCGCACTTCGGCGAAGCCTTCCAGTGCGCGCTACGGCGTCGCTGCCCTCGGAGTACGCCGCCGCCGGGCCGACCTGACCCGCCTCTGGCGCAGCCGACTCGGTCCTGAGGCGCCTCTGGCGAACAGAGCGCCTTCACGCGCGCTACGCGAGAATGTCCAGAAAACCGACTCCACGATGTCCAGAAATCGACGCGTGGAGGGGGCCTAATGTGTTCATATGTGACCTCGCCCTCTGGCGGGACCCGTCATCCTTCCCCAGAACCGATGACGCTCTGCTTCTTCCCGCGCGGACTCCGGCGCCTCCTCCTCGCGCACGCTCGCGCTCCTGCATCGCGCCTCTGGCGCTGCTGCTCGCTCCCGGACGCGCTCCACGCCGGCGACGACCGCTCCAAGCCGCGGGCGACGCTCGCCGCCGAGGCCGAGGCGCAGGGCCTCAGCGCGCCAGAGGCCCGCTCGCTGGCCGACGCCGTGGAGGCCTCGCTCGCGAGGCAGATGGCCGGATCAGACGGAGGACGAGATCCTCCGCGCGAGCAAGCCGAGGCGATCGACATACTTCGGGTACTCCGTCTCGCTCTCGGGCGACCGCGCCCTCGTCGGGGCGTTACGTGGAGGTGGGCCGACGAACGACGTGAGCGCCGGGCGCGGCGTACGTCTTCGACTTCGTCGGCGGGGCGTGGACGGAGACAGCCATGCTCCGCACCAGCAACGTCGAGGCGGACGACGACTTCGGGTACTCCGTGTCGCTCTCGGGCGACCGCGCGCTCGTCGGGGCGTACCGCGAGGACTGGCCGACGCAACGACTGAGCGACTCAGGCGCGGCGTACGTCTTCGACTCTCGTCGGCGGGGCGTGGACGGAGACGGCCGTCCTCCGCGCGAGCAACGCCGACGCGAACGACTATTCGGGTGCTCCGTGTCGCTCTCGGGCGACCGCGCGCTCGTCGGCGCGACCGCGAGGACGGGCCGGCCAATGCCACGAGCAACTCTGGCGCGGCGTACGTCTTCGACTTCGACGGCGCGGCGTGGACGCGAGACCACCATCCTCCGCGCGAGCAACGCTGAGGCGAACGACGAGTTCGGGCGCTCCGTGTCGCTCTCCGGCGACCGCGCGCTCGTCGGGGCGTTCGGCGAGGCCGGGCCGACCAACGCCACGAGCAACTCTGGCGCGGCGTACGTCTTCGAGCTCTCGACGGCGGCGCGTGGACGGAGACGGCCATCCTCCGCGCGAGCAACGCCGAGGAATTCGACCAGTTCGGGTTCTCCGTGTCGCTCTCGGGCGACCGCGCGCTCGTCGGGGCGCCGCGAGGATGGCCGCGAACGGCGCGGCTCCTCTGGCGCGGCGTACGTCTTCGAGCTCTCACGGCGGGGCGTGGACGGAGACAGCCGTCCTCCGCGCGAGCAATGCCGACCCGAACGACCACTTCGGCGTACGCCGTGTCGCTCTCGGGCGACCGCGCGCTCGTCGGGGCGCTCGGCGAGGCCGGGCCAACCAATGGCACGAGCGCCTCTGGCGCGGCGTACGTGTTCGAACTTCGTCGGCGCGGCGTGGACGGAGACCACCATCCTCCGCGCGAGCAACGCCGATGCGGACGACCACTTCGGCGTACTCCGTGTCGCTCTCGGGCGACCGCGCGTTCGTCGGGGCGCACAGCGAGGACGGGCCGACGAATGCCACGAGCAACTCTGGCGCGGCGTACACGTTACACCCTCACGCCCTACACGCCGCCCGCCTCGGACGACGGCGCAGTACGTCTATTGGGCCAACTCCAGACTCCAACTCCATCGGCCGTTCCAACATCGATGGCTCCGGCGTCAATCAGACTTTTATTGCTGGCGCCACCTCCCCACGAGGCATCACGCAGGATGACCAGTTCATCTACTGGGGCCAACCCAGACGTCCGGCGGCATTGGCCGCGCCAACCTCGACGGCGACCGGCGGCATCGCCCAGGCCTTCATCTCCGCGCCAGGTGCGTTCGGCGTCGCCGTAGACGCGGACTAACTCTACTGGTCCTCGAGCGACTTCGGCGGTTTCAAGATCTGGCACGCGCCGACATCGGACGGCTACCAACCCGTGACGCGGACTTCATCACCGGCATCTCCCAGGCATCTTCGGCATCACCATCGACGCGCCAGCATACCTCTACTGGGCCAGCGACGTGTCTAATAACGCCATCGGCCGGGCCAACATCGACGGCACCGACGCAAACAGCGACGTTCATCCCGACCGCTTCCAGCGGCACTACGGCGTCTCGGTCAACGACGACGTACGTCTACTGGCAAACGAGAGCACCAGGCGGCGCACTCCGGCGCCGGCGCCGATCGGCCGCGCCAACCTCGACGGCACCAACGTGAGACCAGGCCTTCATCACCGAGCGGGACAAGTGAGACACTGTTCCCGCGCGGCATCGCGGTGGGCGAGCGAGCACATCTACTGGTCCAACTTCAGGGCGAAACCACTCGGCCGGCGCGGACCTCGACGGCACGCAACGTGAACGGGCGCTTCGTCTCCGGCACCGCTGGCGCGCACGGGATGAGCACGACCTCTGCCGTCGCCCCGGCCCGAACTCACCGCCACGCTCACCGGCGCGCAAGGCCTACCGCATGCTCGCGCTCCCCACCGGCGGCACCTACGACGACCTCCTGGCGCTCGACTCTGGACCCAGGGCTTCTCCGGCTCCGACAACCCCGCCGCCTCGTTCTGCTCCGCGTACAGCTGGGACGAGACGACCGGCGACTTCGAGACGGGCTACACCTGCCTCACGGACCAGAACGCGACGTGGCCGCCGCGGCGCGGGCGCTTACGTCTTCGTCTACGAGGACGACGACCAGTCCCCCGGCGCCTCTGGCGTGCAGGGCGGCTTCCCCAAGACGCTCACCGTGCCCGATCCCGGCTACACCGACGCCGGCGCGCCGTTCACCTACCCCGCGTCGCTCCTGACGTACACCGACAACGCGAACACGCGCCGCGGTCGAGGAAGGCTTCAACCTGCTCGGCAACCCGCTGACCGCCGGCATGGACTGGGACGAGGTCGTCCGCGGCGGCGGCCTCTCGCAGACGATCTACGTCTTCGACCCGCAACTACCTGGGCGGCGACTACCGCACGTGGGCCGCAGGGCTCGGCGGTGACCTCCCCGATGGCGTCGTCCCAGCGTTCCAGGCGTTCTTCGCCAAGGCCGTCGCCGCCAACCCGACGCTGGAGGTGCCCGTGGCCGCGGTCGTCGACCCCGGCCCGGGCGTCTACGGCAAGACCTCGCCCACTCCGCTTCGTTTTGAGCTGTCGCTGAACGACGCGCCGGTCTCGGCTACGTTTATCGCCGTCTCGCCAGAGGCCGCCCTCGGCGAGGACGCGCTTCGACGGCTACCGCCTCACGCCGGGCGCCTACCCGCGGACGGTGCTCTCCACGAGCACCATCGGAGACGCCGAGGCAACGCCTCTGGCGCTCAACGCGCTGCCCGCGAGCGCCAGCGGCGAGATGGAAATCCCTCTGGCGGTCGCCGCCGAAGGCCACACCGCCGGGCCTCTGGCCCTCTCGCTCGCGTGGAGCGGCGCGCTGCCCGAAGGCTGGACGGCCACACTCGTGGACCGCACGCTCGGTAGCGCGACGGCGATTGTGGACGGCGGCACGTACGCCTTCACGCTCGACGTGGCGGCAGGCAAGGCGCGCTCCGCCGCACTCGGCCTCGACCTCATGGGCTTCGCGCCAGAGGCCAAGACCGGAGGCTCGGCCGATTCCGGCGACCGCTTCGCGCTGAAGATCACGCCCGCGAGCGCGACGAGCACGGACGGCACTCCAGAGGCCGCCTTCGGCCTCGGTGCTCCAGCGCCCAACCCGGGCCGCGGCGCCATCCGCGTGCCGTACACGCTCTCCGCCTCTGGCGACGCGACAGGTCTCGGTGTACGACGCACTCGGCCGCGAGGTGGCGACGATCGCCTCTGGCGCGCACGGCGACGGGCACGCACGAGGCGACGCTGGACGCGGGCGCGCTCGCGCCGGGCGTCTACGTGGTCCGTCTCGCGACGCCAGAGGCGTCCTCCGTGCGACGGATCACCGTCGTGCGGTAGAGCCGATTCGCCAGAGGCCTCGTGGTGGGAGCCTCTGGCGACTCCGCGCCCCGCTGGCTTCGGCTGGCGGGGCGCTTGTGTGTCTGGGCGCCAGAGGCCTGCATGTCGCGCCTCTGGCGCGAACCCCACGCCAGAGGCGGGGTACACATGGCCGCCCGCACCTGACGCACCGTTGTCAGCGCGAGGCGCTACGCTTCCCGGCTGCCCAACCCGCGACCCGACGACATGGCGACGATTGCCCGCATCGACTCCCCGTTCAAGCTCGACACGCCCTTCCGCCCCATGGGCGACCAGCCGCGCGCCATCGCGGAGATGACCGAGGGGCTGTTCCGAGGCGACCAGTACCAGACGCTTCTTGGGGGCCACAGGCACGGGCAAGAGCGTTGGCTACGACGACTCCGTCTATGTCATCGACGCGGACGGCACGCCGCGTGTGACCGCCATCGGGCCGCTGATCGACGCCGCGCTCGCTACTCACTCCGAGGCCGTCGTACGCATCGGGGACACGGAAGAACTCGACGCCGCCGCGCTCGGCCTCCAGACGTTCGCCTTCGACCCCGAGACGGGCCGCGCCGAGCCCGCGCCCATCGGCACCCTGATCCGGCACGAGGCGCCAGAGGCCATGTACCGCCTCCGCACGGCCTGCGGCCGCGAGGTCACCCTCACGGGCGATCACAACCTCTGGGTACTTCGCGATGGTCACCTCACGCTCATCGAAACAGCAGACGCGCGCCAGACGGACTACGTCCCACTACCCGAATCGCTTGGGGCGCCTCTGGCGTCAGAGGCCACGTCCGTAGACCTCGTGGAGACGATGCCGGACGTAGGGCTCTACGTGCACGCGCAGGAGCAGGTCGAGGCGTTTGTCGGCGCACGCGGCACCGCAGCCTTTGCCGAACCGTTCGCGGCCTCTGGCGCGGGCAACCCGTACGTCAAGCTGTTCGACGTGCGGTCGGAGAACGCCGCGCGCGGCGGCATCGGAACGGGCGCGTTCCGCGCAGTGCGTGAGGCCACAGGCGACCTCGCCGGTGCGTGGTCGGCCTCTGGCGCGATGCTCGCGGCCCGAGCGGGTGCGGCTCTCCCGGCCGAGGTACCGCTGACGCCCTCTCTTCTCTATTTCCTCGGCGTCTACGTCGCCGAGGGCCATGCGACAGAGAGCTACGTCACGGTGTCGAGTCGGGACGAGGAAATTTGCACCGCCATCGAGCAGGCGGTTGGCGATCTCGGGCTCTCGTGGCTTACGCGCCCGAGCGGCGACTACCAGGTATCCAGCCGAGTTCTCGCCCAGTGGCTCCGGCATCTCGTCGGCAACGGCTCCGCCTCCAAGTGCCTGCCCGAGTTCTGGGCGTCGCTCTCTGACGCGGACCTCGGCACGCTGCTGCGAGGCTACTTCGACGGCGATGGCACGGTTGAGCGCGCGAGCGCTGTCACGGCCGTGACGGCCAGCGAGGCGCTCGCCTCTGGCGTGGCCTACGCACTGTTCCGCTTCGGCATCTGGGCACGTCTGCGGCGCGTGTTCAAGCGGGCCACCAACAGCGACCACGCCGGGGCGTGGTACTGGCAGATCACGGTCTCCGGCCAAGACGATCTGCACCGCTTCGCCCAGCACGTCGGGTTCGGACTCACGCGCAAGCACGAACGGCTTGCGGCCCTCCTGGGCGCCAGAGGCAACACGAACGTGGACGTGGTACCCATTCGCGGCGCAGACCTGCGATCGCTCCGCCAGAGGCTTCAGTCTCTCGGCGCGCGCTCTCGGTGCGCGGGCGGGCGTGACGCGAAGCGCTGTGCAGAGCTACGAAACGGAGACACGGCGCCCCTCGCGCCCGGTTCTCCGCGCGATGGTAGACGCGCTCGAAGACGAGGCGACGCGCCGCAACGTCACCGCGCCTCTGGCGGAGGAGATCGCCACGCTCCGGCGCCTCACCTGCGTGCGCTGGACGCCCGTCGCGGAGGTGGCGCCAGAGGCCTACGAGCACCCGCACGTCTACGACTTCTCGGTCCCCGGACCGGAGACGTTTCTGGCGGGCCATGGCGGCCTCTTCGTCCACAACACGTTCTCGCTCGCCAACGTCATCCAGAAGACGGGCAAGCCGACGCTCGTCTTCTCGCACAACAAGACGCTGGCTGCCCAGCTCTTCGCCGAGTTCAGGACCTTCTTCCCGAACAACGCCACGGAGTTCTTCATCTCCTACTACGACTACTACCAGCCCGAGGCCTACATCGTCTCCTCGGACACGTACATCGAGAAGGACATGGCGATCAACGAGGAGATCGACCGGCTCCGCCTCCGCGCCACATCGGCGCTCGTGAGCGGACGCAAGGACATCGTGATCGTGGCGTCGGTGAGCTGCATCTACGGGTTGGGCAACCCGCAGGAGTACAAAAAGCGCGTCATCCAGGTCAAGCCCGGCGAGACCGTCGACCGCGACGAGTTGCTGCTCAAGCTTGTCAACGTCTTCTACACCCGCAACGACATCGACTTTGCGCCCGGCACGTTCCGCGTGCGTGGCGATCAGGTGGAGGTCTTCCCGGCCTATTTCGAGGATCAGGCCTACCGCATCACCTTCTGGGGTGACGAGGTCGAAAAGGTCTCCCTCATCGACCCCGTGACGGGCAAGGAGATCGCGAACGAAGGCGACCTGCTGACGATCTATCCCGCGAAGCACTTCGTGACGCCGCAGGACCAGCTAGACCGTGCGCTGGCAGGCATCGAGGAAGAGCTGCGCTGGCGCCTCGCGATCCTCCGCAACGAAGGCAAGCTCGTCGAGGCGCAGCGGCTGGAGCAGCGCACGCTGTTCGACCTGGAGATGATCAAGGAGATCGGCTACTGCTCCGGCATCGAGAACTATTCCCGCCACATGGACGGGCGCGAGCCCGGCACGCGGCCCTCCACGCTGCTTGGACTATTTCCAGATGAGCTACGGCGACGACTGGCTTCTGGCGGTGGACGAGAGCCACGTCAGCATCCCGCAGGTGCGCGGGATGTACAACGGCGACCGCGCGCGCAAGCTCAGCCTGGTGGAGCACGGCTTCCGGCTTCCCAGCGCGATGGACAACCGCCCGCTGACCTACGAGGAGTTCGAAAACTTCCACCACCAGGTGCTCTTCGTCAGCGCCACGCCCGCGGACTACGAGCTCGAAAAGTCCGACGGCGTCGTCGTGGAGCAGATCATCCGCCCGACCGGCATCTTGGACCCCAAGGTGGAGGTGCGTCCTGTCGAGGGCCAGATCGACGACCTGCTGGCGGAGATCCGCTTGCGCGTCAAGGCCGGGGGCCGCGTGCTCGTGACCACGCTCACCAAGCGCATGTCTGAGGACCTGACCGACTACCTCGACAGCTTCGGCGTCCGCGTGCGCTACCTCCACTCCGACATCGACGCGCTGGAGCGCGTGGACATCCTGCGCGACCTGCGCCTGGGCGCCTTCGACGTGCTGATCGGCATCAACCTCTTGCGCGAGGGCCTGGACCTCCCCGAGGTCAACCTCGTCGCCATCCTCGACGCCGACAAAGAGGGCTTCTTGCGCAGTGAGCGCTCGCTCATTCAGACCGCCGGCCGCGCCGCGCGCAACGCGGACAGCGTCGTGATCCTCTACGCCGACCGCGTGACGGACTCGATGGCGCGCATGATGGACGAGACCGCGCGCCGCCGCGAGATCCAGACGGAGTACAACCGCGAGCACAACATCACGCCCACGACGGTCACCAAGTCCATCGACGAGATCCGCAAGGGCACGATGGTGGCCGACCACAAGCCCGAGCCCGAGGAGACGCCGACGCCGACCTACTACTCCGGCCCGCACCAGCTTCCCAAAGTCGCGGACCCGGTCGTCAAGTACCTCACCGACGACCAGAAGCTGGACCTCGTCGCGCAGCTCACGCGCGAGATGGACAAGGCGGCCGAGGCGTTGCAGTTCGAGAAAGCCGCCGAGCTCCGCGACAGCATCACGCAGATCGAAGCCACGCTCGCCGCCGCCTAAGCCTCTGGCGTGGCGTGGCCTCTGGCGTGGCGTGGCCTCTGGCGCAGCGCCTGCGCCAGGGCTCCCGCCAGAGGCCACCTGAAACGCCACCCGCGCGTTTCGAGGCACGCGCACTCCCACGCCTTCGGCGCCAGAGGCATGGGAGTACGCTATGTGCACAGGCACAGGGAATCCCTTCAACACGCGCGCCGCAGCACAAACGAGGATCCCCGGCGCGTGGTTTACGTGAAGGGTGCCCTCTCCCCCACGCCCCGATGGCTTCGTCCTCCGCGACCACGCGCCCCATCCCCGAGACGCTCAAGCAGTACGGACGCTCATCCGCTGGCGGGCTCCTGTTCGCCGTCGCGTGCATCTACACGATGGAGATCTGGTGGCAGGGCTACGTCACGCCGCCACACGTCGTGCTGGTCACGTTTGTGGGCACCTTTTTCGTGCTTCTCGCCTATGGGCACTATGCCGGGCTCCGCGACAGCAAGTCGCTGATCGGCAACGCGAGCGAAGCTGTTGAGTCGATCGCGCTCGGCTTTACGATCACGGCCATCCTGCTATTGCTCACCGGCCAGCTGTCGCTGGAGATGTCGGCCTCCGAGATCATCAGCCGCATCGTCATGGTGGGCGTCTACGTCTCGATTGGCGTGGCCGTGGGGGCCACCCAACTGGGCTCCGATCCCGACGAAAGCTCAGACGGGGAGAAAAGCGAGAAGCAGGAAAAAGGCAGCATCGGCCACGAACTCGCGTTCGCCTTTCTGGGCGCCATCCTCATCGCGTCCAGCGTTGCGCCAACCGAAGAGATCTTGCTCATCAGCGTGCAGGCGCACGAGTGGCAGGCGCTCCTGATCGCGCTCGTCTCGTTCAGCATCGCGCTCGGCATCGTGAGCTACACCAACTTCAAGGGCTCGGCTCAGGACGGCTCCATCTTCGCCGGAGGCCCCTTTGGCGACGCGTGCGTCACCTACGCCATCGGCTTGCTCGCGTCCGCCGCGCTCTTGTGGACGGCCGGCCGCTTTGGCGAAACAGGTTTCGACGCCACGCTCACGATGATCATCTACCTCGGCCTCCCGGCCTCGCTCGGCGCCTCGGCTGGTCGCCTCCTCCTCTGATTCCATGCCTACCTCCCACGACACCAACGCCACCTCCGACGACCCCGCCTCTGGCGACGGCTCCTCTCGCGACGTAGAGTCCCCCCAGAACAGCGACTCTAGCGACGGCTCGTCCCAAGAAGGCGGTTCGTCCGGGGACAAGAGTTCGTCCGAGAGCAACAGCTCGTCCGAGAGCGAGGAGTCGTCGCAGAAAGAAGATTCCGCCTCGGACGAGGAGGAAAAAAACTGGCTGGAATGGACCGTCTTCGCCATCGGGCTCGTCATCACTCTGGGCGTGATCGGATACATGAGCTATCAGGCCATCGCAGGGTCCGATAAGCCCGCGGATATTCAGGTCACGCTGCAAGAGCCGACCCTGGACGGCGACTTTATCATCATCCCTATCGAGGCGACCAACAAGGGCGACCGCGTGGCAGAAGGTGCCATGATCGAGGTCTGCTCCGGGCCCGACTCCTGCGGCGAGGTGACGTTTACCTACATCCCGCAGGGCTCCAAGCGCACCGGTGTCGTCGGGCTCCAGGCGCCGCTAGAGGAGCCGCTAACGACGCGCGTCGTCTCATTCCGCAAGCCGTGATTACGCCCGAGTGAGCCTCTGGCGCCAGAGGCTACTCGGAGCCGCCGAAGCGCTCCCGGGTCTTCTCGTCCTCCGCGGTGCCGTGCGGCAGGAAGATCTCGGCCACGATCATGAGCGCGGCCATGACCTCCAGGCGGCCCAGCCACATCAGCACGATGAGGACGCCTTTGGCAGGATCGCCGAGCTCCGCCGAGGTCACGCCAGAGGAGATGCCGACGGCGCCCAGGCCCGAGGCGGCCTCGAAGAGAAGCGCCATCGAGGAGTGCGTGTCGCCTTCGAGGATCATCAGCGCGAGGGCGCCGAGGACGAGCGAGATCAGAAATACCGTCGCGAGCGCACTCGCTTTGGCGAGGCGGTCAAAGGCGGCGCTGGGCTCCAGCGTGGTCGCCACCGATCGGGTACTCCGAGAGGTTGTCGCCGTGGCGCTCGCGCACGCGCCACCACACGTTGGAGACGAGCAGAGCCGGCGCGGCGCACTTTGAGCCCGCCGCCCGTGGAGCCCGCAGCGGCCCCGACGAACATGGCCACGATGAGGAGCATCCACGAGGCACCGCTCCACTCGGAGAGGTCGACAGATGCGAAGCCGCACGTGCCCAGCGCGCTCGCCCAGATAAACGCGTCGTCCAGGGCGCTTCCGCTGTCGCCGCCAGAGGCCGTCACGCCCCACAGCGCGAGCCCGCCGAAGACGAGCGCGCCGAGGAGCCACCACGTGGCGCGGTCGGTAAATACGGCCTTGATTCCGCCGCCGCCGAACGCTCGGGCGTAGACCAGAAAATCCACCGCGCCCAGCACCATGACCACGATGCCCGCTGCTTTGATAATGGGCGCGTAGCTCTGGAAACTGTCGGACGTGACGGTAAACCCACCGGTCGCGATGCCTGCCGCGCCGTGGTTGAGCGCCTCCCAAAATGGCATGCCCGCTCCCCACATTAGGAGGATGGATGCAACCGTGAGAATGCCGTAGGTGATCCAGAGCCGTCGGACGGGGTGCTCAGACTCGTCGACGAGCGTCTTGACGTTGATCTCGGCGGTGACGAGCGAGCCACGGTCCAGGCCCGCTTTGGCGAGCGTGAGCGCGAGCAGCGCCACGCCCATCCCGCCGACCCACTCCAGCGCCGTGCGCCACCATTGCACGGCGCGCGGTAGTTCACTCGGCGTCATCTGCGACGCTGAGCCCGGTGCTGGTAAGCGCCGACATGCCTTCGAAGAACGCGTTCCAAAACGTGCCGTACGCCAGCGTGTTCGCGGTGACGGGTCCTCCGCCGAGCGTGAGGAAGTAAAACGGCAGCGACGCGATGAGCGCGGCTCCCATCCACCCGACCGCTACGGCGACGGTGCCCAGCGCGTCGGGCGGCGGCGAGTCGGGCGCGGGCTTGGCGAGGAAGCGGAGGCCAAAGCCCAACACCGCACTGGTACCGATGGCGATGCCGAACGCGGGCAGCGTATGCATCTCGCCTGCGACAAGCGCGACGACGACAGCCGTGAGCGCGATCGCGCCCGGGATGAGCAGCAACCCGCCGATGTCGTGGAGCGTCGCGCGGGCAGACTGGGGGAGATACAGGAAATCGCTCAACGGCAGAAGGGAATCGAGAGGGGCACGCGCCAGAGGCGAAACGAGAGACAGAGCGGCCGGGCCTCTGGCGCACGCGCAGAGCCGGTTCAGACCTTACCGCCAGAGGCCTCTGGCGGCTAGGCTTTGTCGGGTGATGTGGCAAAGGGCCGCGTGCAGGCCGGTCTGGATTCGGCAGACAAGAGCCTAGCTCTCCTCGGTGAGGAAGAGCACGCCGCGAACCAGATCGCGACTGTCGGAGCGGCCGCCGAGCGAGCCTGCGAGCACGCCCATGGCGGCGAGAAACAAGCTGAGCTTGAGGTGGTCGGTCGGGCTCGTGGCCGGGTCGCCAGAGGACCACGCCGCCATCAGGCTTTCGGGGAAGATGGTGACCACGCCCAGGTACATCAGGCCGCCGAAGAAAGCGAACAGCGCGACTAGTGCCAGCGCGAGGCTGAGCAGCGTCGCGGTCGCGGTGACAACCGTCGACTCCGAGAGCAGGCCGTCGCGGCCCAGCAGGGCATCGAAGGCGAAGGCGCGGTAGAGCACGAAGGCCGCCGCCAGAAGCGAGGCGACGGAGAACAGCACGGCCTGCGAGACGGTGGCTGCAGCCGCCACGTCCCACGTCTCGGCGCCGAAGAGGAGCACGATGATGACCGACAGCCCGGCCGCGATCATGGTCGGCATGCGCGAGACCAGGCGAAGAGGGTTGGCGCGGATCACGGCTCGCGCGATAGAGCCGGCATCTGCGACGATGGTCTTGAGCGTGAATGCCCATCGCGCGCCGCGGCCCCGGCCCTTGGCGTGCGTGTCGTGGCTCTCACGCGGAAGCATGTCGCGCAGGCGGTCCTGCTGCGTGTCGGTAAAGGCCTTCATCGCGTCCAGGTCCTCTACACTTTCGACCGGGTGCATGAGGTTGGTGTGGTCGTCGCTGTGGCGCAGGTTGAGCAGGTGCCCGAACGTGTGCAGCAAAAGCGCGCCCAGCCGCTCCGCGGCGCGCGTGGCGTCGGGGTCGTCGCCCCAGAAGCCGGGGTTGAGCCGCTTGGTGGAGACCACGCCGATGTTGGTGAGTTGGCTGGGCAGCGCGAGCGTGTACGCGAGCGACGACGACGACAGGTCGACCTCGGTGACGACGAGCAGGAATGGGATTTTGCGCTCCAGTTTTTCCGCGACCGCGATCTCCAGAAAGTCCAGTGGCGCGTAGGCGCCAGCGCCTGGCGAGAGGTGCGGCCCCTCGAAGGAAAACAGGTCGGTGCGGAGGCCGAGCCGCTCCAGCGCGTGTTCGAAGACCCGCACGCCGCTTTTCACGATTTCGAGAAAGCCCTCCGAGTCCTTTCCCTCGACGTCCATGGTCATCACACCGACGGTGTACTCAGAGGGGGAAGCGGCGGCGACGGGCATGATGCGGTGGGGAGGTGCCCTGCCCCTACCGCCTCCCTCTCGCGCCGTTCCGCGCGCACGGCCTCTGGCGCGACCTCGCGGGCTTTCCCGGTACGCCTCTGGCGCACGCCATCGCGCCAGAGGCGGAGTGGAGAACGGCGTTGCGCCAGGGGCTATCCTGCGCCGCACGCCACCTCTCGACCCATGCATCCCGAGTACCGCTACCGCGCCATCGTCGCGTCGGTCTATGACGGCGACACCTTCCGCGCCGACGTGGACCTGGGCTTTTCGGCGTGGCACAAAAACGTCAGCTTTCGGCTGTTCGGCGTCAACACGCCTGAGATCCGCGGCGGAACGCCCGAGACCAAACTCGCGGGCTACGCCGCGCGCGACCGCTTGCGCGAGCTCATGCCGGTCGGCGCGAGCGTGCTCATCGAGTCCACGAAGGCGGGCAAATACGGGCGCTACCTCGCGGACGTGTTTCGCGAGGTGGAGGGCGAGACGCTGCACCTGAACCAGATGCTACTGGACGAGGGCCACGCCGTCCCGTACATGGTCTGAGCCTCTGGCGCCAGAGGCTAGAACCGTAGCGCGAGGTCGACGGTGGGCAGCAGGCCTACGTCGTAGATGTCCAGCGGGACGGTGAGCAGGCGCGGCTCCCGAAGCCCCCGGCGCACCCGAACAACGTTGGTTGCCTCGCGCGTGAACGCGTTGTCGGCGTCGAAGAGGTTGCGAACGCCGAGCGCGAGCATGAGGCTGGCTGCGCCGATGCGGCGCGAGGCGGTGAGGCGGAGGTCGACGCGCGAGAGGCTCGGCAGGCGCTCGGCTTCGTCAGCCTGCGCCGCGAGCGGGTTGGGCGCGCCCGAAGCGACGGTCCACGAGGCCGCTGCACGCACGCCCGGCAAAACGGGCCCATCTGCCAGAAGCGTGAGGCGTAGCGGGCGGTCCCACTCGGCCGGAAACGCCTCGCCGCGTTCGAGATCCGGGTGCCGAAATGTGGCACGCGAGACAGCGCCAGAGGCACCCAGGCTCCACGCGCCTGCAGGCACGCGCACGAGCGCTTCCACGCCTCTGGCGGCCGAGCCCACACCCGTCAGCCACGGGCGGCCGAGCACAGTCCCCTGGGCCAAGCCGCGAACGGAGCGGTCTTCGGTGTGGAGCCAGAGTCCGCGCGTCTGCTTGGCGTAGGCGGTGAGCTGCGCCGTCACGCCAGAGGCGCTGATCTCCGCGCTGAGCTCGGCGAGGTCGGCTTCGGTGACCGTCTGCTCGGCGTCGGTGAGGACCCAGGCGGCGGCGCCTGCGACGTTTGCGAGCGTGAGGCGGTGCAAAAACTGCGTGCTGCGGCCGAGCGCGGCCGAAACGGCGAGGCCGGGCGCGGCATCCACGCGCACGCGCACGCGCGGGCTGAACCGCGGGCCGTCGCTCTCGGAATACAGGTGCGCGCGCAGGCCGGCGTCGAGCGTGAACGCCGCCAGAGGCTGGCCTTCCCACGCGGCGTGGAGGTCCAGCCGCGTCGCGCTTTGCTCGGCCACGAATGCGTTGCGGCTCGCGGCCGTTTCCTCGTAGCGTTGGCGGTAAAAGTGGAGGCTGTAGCCGCCAGAGGCCACGCCGCGGCCCAGGGCGGCGTCGAGTTGTTGCGCGGCGATGGCCTCGCGCAGATCGTTGTCGTAGCCCAGCGTGTCGGTGAGAACGAGCGAGCCCAGGCCGGGCTGGGAGCGGAAGGCGAAATCGTCTTGGGCGAACCGAGCGCGATAGGCGCTGCCGCCCAGGCGCGAGGTGAGCATCCATCGCGCGGAGAGAAGGCGCTGATCGGTGAGGCTCGCCGCGCCGCTTCCCCATCGGTTGCGCGCGGCGACGGACACGGCATCTCGCGCGAGGCTGCCGTCATCGTTTCGTTCCAGAACGATGCGGTCGGAGAGCACCTCCGTCGCGTCCCCGCCGATGTAGCCTGTCGCGACGGTTCTGCCGCCAGAGGCTCGCTGGTCCGCGATGCCTGCGTGCACGTCCCAGTATTCGGCGCGGGTGCCGCTCACGTCTACCAGCCGCGCGAGCGCGTCGTCGGTGCCTGCTGGCAGGGGGCTCGTGCGGGTCGCGATGCCCAGGCCTTGCTCGGTAAGCGCGCTGGCCGTGCCGGGAGCGGCGCCGAGCGCCGAGGTGCGCCCGCCCACCAAGACCGTCGTGCGCCCAGGCCGCAGCGGAACAGACGCCGAGCCTCTGGCGGCGAGACTGGACACGCCGATCTGCGCCCGCACCCGCACCGGCGAGCCTGTGGCCGTGACGTAGTCGATGGCGCCACCGGGCGCGATGGCCACCTGCGCAGGCGCCACGCCGATGTGGAGCGCGACGGCGCGAAGAGCGTCAGCGTTAAAGGCATCGACGAGGCCGAAGAGGTGGCGCGGGTTGTAGACCGGCACGCCGTCCAGGCGCACCTCGAAGGCATCAGCCGGGCTGCCGCGCACGATGAGGCCGTCCGAAAAGGCCGCCGCAGGCGCGACAGACGGCAAAATCTCCAGCGCGCGCAGGCCTCCGCCCTCGCCCAGCGCATCGTAGTAGCGCGGCTGGATGCGCGCCGCCCATGCCGTGTCCACGCCTGCCACGAAGGAGCGCGCCTGCACCACGACCGCCGGACCGGCGCGGGCCTCTGGCGAGAGTCGAAACACGACGTGTGTGCCGCGCGGCGATGCGGTCTGCGCGGTGTAGCCCACGAACGACGCCGTGAGCGCGACAGCTTGGCCTCTGGCGCCAGAGGCGTCGCCATCGCGCACGGTGAGCACGAACCCTCCCGCGTTGTCTGCGACCACACCGCGGCGCCCGCCCTGCCACGTCACGGTCGCAAACGGCAGGCCCTCGCCCGTCTCAGCGTCTAAGACCCGCCCGCGCACGACCCGCTCGGGCCTCTGGCGAGGCGCCGACGCCTCTGGCGCCAGAGGCGCAGGGCGTTGGGGCACGAGGAGGATGCGGCGCCTCTGTCGGTCAGCGTCGACGCCGATACCGAGGGGCGCGAGAGCGCGCGAGAGCGCTTCGGGCAGGGAGCGAGCCTCGGTGCTCAGGCTTACGCGTTTGCCTGCCACGAGCGCGTCGGAGTAGAGAAAGCGCCAGTCTGTGCGCGATTCTACGTCCGCGATGACTTCGCGCAGCGGCTGGGTGTCGTAGCGCAGCGTCTGCGCGCTCGCGCCAGAGGCCAGAACGAGTAGCAGCGCGGCGCCGAGCCTCTGGCGCCAAAGGCGGCGGTGCTCGGTTCGCCAGAGGCTCGGCGGCCTCACGGCCGGACGAAGCGGTAGCCTCGCGCCTCCGGCACGAACGTGCCGCCGAGGATGCGGCCGAGTTGATCCATCGCCTCTGGCGCCGAGTCCAGCGCGACAACGCCCGAAATGGTCTCACGCCCCACGCCTTCCGGGATGCGGACCGGCACCCCAAAGTGCTGCTCCATCTCCTGCGCGACGCGAGCGACCGTCTCGCGCGAGAAGACCGCCTCGCCGCGTGTCCAGTCCAAAAACGCCTCGGCCTCTGGCGCGGCCAGGCGCTCCACGCCGTAGGCGAGAGCCGCGGCGCCCTCGCCTGCCGTGAGCACGGCCGATTGGCTCTCGTGCGCGAGTTCCACGCGCCCTTCCTCCACGTACACGTGCGTCTCGCCACCCCACGTGCTCACGTCGAACCGCGTGCCGAGCACGCGTACGGTCCCCGCGTCGGTCTCGACTGTGAACGGGCTGTCGGGGTCGCTCGCCACGTCGAAAAACGCCTCGCCGGTGAGCGCATAGGCACGGCCATCACCGACCCGTGAAAGCTGGCTGCGTGGCCGCAGCGTCACGCGGGATCCGTCCGGCGCCGTCCACGTCACGATCTCGCCAGAGGCCTGGGCGACGAGGACCGGCTGGATGTCCCCGGACACGCGCAGCAGTGCCCATGAGCCCACGGCCGCGACGAGCACCAGCGCCGCGACGGCGCCCACCCAGCGCGGGACGCGCGTCCGGGCGCCGCGCCTCGGTGCTCGATCTGCCGCCCGAGCAGGCCGCGCCTCTGGCGCACTCACCTCTGGCGCAGGTGAGCCCTCTGGCGCAAGACCCGTTTCGCTCGCGATGGCATCCCACAGACGCGCCGAGGCCTCTGGCGCGACGGGCGTCGCCAGAGGCCGGGCGGCATCGAGAGCCGCATGGAGCGTGTCCGAGCCGTCCGGTGCCTGCCCGGCGTCGAGGCGCCGGGCGAGGTCGAGATCGCGGGGGTCGGGAGTGTCGGACACGAGAAGAGCGGGGTCGCGCCCAGGCCTCTGGCGGCCTGGGCGCGAGGGAGGTTAACCCTGGGGCGTCGTGGAGCCGTCGCCGAGGGAGACGCGGTAGGCGCCGCGGAGGCCGAAGACGCGCAAGAGGCCGCGCTCCGTGCCGTCCAGCGTAATGGTGCCTTCTACGGTGCGCTCCGTCATCCGGTCGCCGCGCTCCACCTCCATCGTGAGGGTGTAGCTCAGCTCGCCAGAGGCTGCGTAGCCGGTCCCGTCGGCGGCGGGGACGAGTTCGATGCCGACGCCGCTGAGCGAGGTCTCGAACTCGCGCGCCACCGAGCCGCGGGGGCGCGTCCGCTCGCTCGTGCCGGAGCGCTCCTGCTGCACGGAGAACAGCGCGGGGGCGCCGTCTACGTTGAGGCCCGTGAGAGACCATTCTCCGGACTGCTCGAACGTGGAGGAGGCGGAGCGATCGCCGCGGGTGAGCGAGAAAGAGCCTTCGCGCTCGCCGTCGAACCCGACCGAGGAGACGTTCTCCCAGTTGTCGTCCGGACGCGCGACGAAGCCGCCGCTGGCGTCACGGAACTGGTAGAGCAACGTAGCCGCGTAGTCGCGGGAGCCAGCGGCGCTGGACTGCTCACAGGTGTAGGTCACGGTGTGCGTGCCGCTGTCGGCGTCGTAGGACACGTTCTGGTCTCCGCCACGGCAGGCGGCGCGTCGGCGGTCGCCACGGACAGAGCGCGGGCCTTCGCGGAGCCCGTCTGGCGAAACTGCCGCTGTGAGATCCGACGCGGAGGCGATGAGGCCGCCGGTGTCTTCCGCGAGCGCGTCGGCGACGAGCGCCACGGCTTCGGCCTGCTCGGCCTCGGTGAGGTCTGTGGTCGCGTCGTCGATGGACGCATCGCAGGCGGTGAGGGTGAACGCGAGGCCAAGCGCGAGGGCGAGGGGGCGCATGAAAGAGGTGGGCATGGGATTCTGGGAATGTGTGGGCTGACGGACGCTCCGTCGTGTGCCCTACACCCGGGGCGGAGGGGTCCCCCTATTCGCGAGGAAGATTTTTTCCGGGTGCGCCCAGAAACGGCGCCAGCCTCTGGCGAATGGTCTTGAGCGCCGCCGCCATCTGGTGCTCCACGGTTTTGGGGCTCACGCCCATCACCTCCGCGGCCTCGCGGTGCGTGAGGCCGTCGGTAAAGCAGAGCATAAACGTCTGCCGCCTGCGCTCGGGCAACGCGGCCACCGCCTCGGCTAGCCTCTGGTGCAGATCCGCGATCTCAGCCGGATCGCCAGAGGCGGGCGTCTCGGGCAGCAGATCGTCGGGCGCACGGCCCGCCAGAGGCTCGGAGCGTGCGCCGTCGCGCAGCGCGTTGAGCCCGCGCGTGAGCCCGATGCGGAAGAGGAGCCCGCGAAGCGATTTTGCCGGGTCGATCTCGGCGCGGTGCTCCCAGACCCAGACGTACGCGGCCTGCGCCACGTCCTCGGCCTCTGGCGCGTGCAGCCCGCGGTGGCGCAGCGAGCGCAAGAGGTCGGCGTGCGTAGCGTCGAAGAAGCGCCGGAACGCGTGCGCGTCACCGTCGCGGATGCGCGCCGCCGTCTCGCCAGAGGCGGCCTCTGGCGCAGGGCCGCGGCCCGCGCTCGCCATGAGGGCGGCGAGCCAGAGGCCGAGAGCGATAGGAGCGGTGGCGGTCACATCGCAAAGATATCCGAGCCGCGTGCAGCGGTCCGCGCGCGTGCTCCGTAGAGAACGAGTACACGCCTCTGGCGCGCTTTCGCCGCCAGAGGCCCGCTGCTCGCCTCCGCCCGTCGTGTGATGCTCCGCCTCGCGCCCCTCCTGCTCCTCGCTCTCGCCGCCTGCTCCCTCGCCGACGGATGGGGGCGCCTCCCGGAGAGCGCGGACGGACTCGTCGTCAACAAAACGGCCGAGTCCGTCCACGTCTTCGCGGTCGATGCCGAGACGGCGGCGCTGATCGACCTCAACCCGGAGTTCGACATCACAGACCAACTCGTTGTCGGTGCAGGCGAGGCGGCGCCGTTCGAGATCGACGGCTACGAGCGCGGCGATGACATCGTCGTGTTCGTCTACCGCGTAGCCGATGGCCGCGCGTTGTACACGACGGCGGTCACCGCCTCCGCCCGCGAGTTCGCGCGCGACGACGAAACCGTCACGATCACCGCCCTCTAACCGTTCGCGCCAGAGGCCTCTGGCGCGACGCTCTTTCCCGCTTGTTATGCACCGCGCACTCCTTCTCTTTGCTCTCGTTCTTTCTGGATGCTCACTCGGCAGTCCCTCCGATGCGGACATCGACGCCGCGCGCTCGCCAGAGGCCGACGGCGTGATCGTCAACCGCACGTCTGCCGACATCATCGCGTACGCGATGGACCAGGAGAGCGCGGCTCTCTTCGACCCCGCGAACTCGTTCGAGATCGCGAGCAGCGATGCCGTCCTGGCCTCTGGCGAGGCGCAGGCGCTCACCATCGGCGGCTATGAGCCGGGCGAGGACTTCGTCGTGTTCGTCTTCCGCGTGCGCGGCACGCAGGCCACATACGCCTCCTTCCTCTCCGCCGACGGCCAGGACTTCGAGGACGACGACGCTGTGTTCACTGTCCGGCGCTTCTAGCCTCTGGCGCCAGAGGCCTAGCGCTCGCGCGCGACGAGCGTGAGCACGACCGGCAGGTGATCCGAGAGCCGCTCCGGCGATGGCACCGGCATGGGCACGACGCGAGCGTTCGCAACCTCTGGCGCCACGCCAGCGCTCACCAGCACGTGATCCAGGCGGCGCTGCGGATCGCCCGAGGGGTGCGAGAACTGCTCGGATCCCGCCAGAGGATCTGAGAGCCGCACCGCCCCGAGAGCGCCCTCGGCGTTGAGCAGCGCCGCGAACGAGGGCGTGCCGGGGACCGAGTTGAGGTCGCCCGCGAAAAGGACATTCGCCTCTGGCGCCCGCACCCCGTAGCGCTGTCCCAACCACGCGTGGAGCAGCGCAGCGGAGGCCGAACGCCACGCTTCGTTGCGGTCGCCGCGCCCCGCCTTGAGGTGCCCGGCGACGAGCGTAAAGCTGTAGCCCGGCCGCGCGTACACGTCCACGGCGAACAGCCGGTGGTTGACGATGTCGGTCGCCTCAGCGCGGCCCTCGTCGTCAGTAAAACCGGGGATGGGCGTGACGGTGTCGGCAAACGTCGTCAGCGGTCCGAGCGGCAGGCGGCTGATGACGACGACGTTCTGGTACCAGTCGGCGTCGTCCGCCGAGGCGACAAAGCGGTAGCCCATCTCCGGGACCAGACTGTCCACGAGCGCGCGGATCAGGCCCTCGCCTTCCACTTCCTGTAGCGAGACCACGTCGGCGTCCATCGCGCGGAGCGCCTCGGCGAAGAGCGCGTGCCTCTGGCGGAGCGCGGGCAGGTCCGGTGCGTCCTCGCGCGCGTTGCGGATGTACGGGCTGTCGTGCTCGTCGACGAAGTGCTCCAGGTTGAACGTCGCCACGCGGACGGTGTCGCCTGCCGGGTACGCGTAGTCCGGCAGGAGCGCCTGCGCGGCGCGCACGAGATCGACGCCAGAGGCCTGCCGGCGAGACCGGTGCGGTGGCGGAGCAGCCCGCGAGGGCGAGGGCGAACGAGAGGGCGAGGACGCGCATGGATCAGAGCCGGGAGGGACCGCAGGCTAGCGGCATCGCGCGGCGCCCACCGTTGCGCCTTTGTGAACCCGGGCCTCTGGCGCCAGAGGCTCCACCGAGTACGACCACAGTGCTCGGTAGGGGCGTATGCGATACGCCCCTACGGTGTTAATCCAGAGCCCGAGCCCACCAGTGCAGCCTCGCCAGAGGCCTCTGGCGCTACCGCCTCGGCCGCACCGCGGGCGTGGAGTACGCGGGCGGGATGACCTCTGGCGTGCCCTCCTGCTCCAACAGCCGCAGCGCCTCCTGCACGGCGCGCTCCAGCTGCGGATCGACGCCAGAGGCGACCGACCGGGCGTCCAGGCGCACCTCGATGTCGGGCGCGATGCCTTCGTTCTCGCCGATCCACTGCCGCGCGATGGGATCGAAGACCGCGTTGTCGGGCGCGGTCAGCGCGCCGCCGTCGATGAGGGCGTAGTGGACGGACGACTTGACGAGCCCGCCCCAGGTGCGCGTGCCGATAAGCGGCCCGGCGTTTTGCTGGCGGAAGACCCACGGGAAGAAGTCGCCGCCGGAGCCCGCGAGTTCGTTGATGAGCAGCACCTTCGGCCCGAGGATGCCTGCCGGGAGGCGGAAGTGCGCGCCGCCAGGGGCCTCGTTGGTGATGGCGGCGCGCAAGCGCCGCGTCATCAGGTCCACCATGTAATCGTCCAGGAGGCCGCCGCCGTTGAAGCGCTCGTCGATGACGGCGCCCGCTTTGTCCTGCTGCGCGAAGTAGTAGCGGTTGAACGAGACGAAGCCGGGGCCGCCCGTGTTGGGCACCCAGACGTAGCCCAGCTTTCCGCCGGAGAGTTCGTCCACGCGGCGGCGGTTGTCCTCCACCCACGCGCGCTGACGCAGGCCGTTCTCGCTGCGCACCGGCGTGACGGTCTCGCGCCACGCGCCCTCCATCGTGGGCTCGCTGTTGATGTGGAGCACGGTCTGCACGCCAGAGGTCCCGTCGAGGAAGCGGTACGGGTCGTCGCTCGCGGTCATCTCGCGGCCGTTGACGCCGACCAGGAAGTGGCCTTCTTCGACCTCTAGGCCGGAGCGGTCCAGCGGCGCGTCCAGGCCGGGGTTCCAGCTTTCGGTCGTGTAGATGCGCGCGATGCGCCAGCGGTCGTCGGGCGGGCTTCGAGGTCAGCACCGAGCAGGCCGACGCGGGGACGGTCGGTCTCGGGCATGTCGCCGCCGAAGACGAAGCTGTGGCCGACGGAGAGTTCGCCGTTCATCTGGTCCAGCACGTAGTTGAGGTCCGCGCGGTGGCGGATGTGCGGCACGAGTGGCGCGTAGCGCGCGTAGACCTCGTCCCAGTCGCGGCCGTGCATGTTGTCGTCGTAGAAGTAGTCGCGCTGGTAGCGCCACGCCTCGTCGAACATCTGCTTCCACTCGGCCTGCCGGTCGAGTTCGGTCTGGAGAGTCGGCGAGAAGCTTTCGCCTCCGCCCGCCTCCGAACCGCCTGTGCCGACGACCTTCCAACCGCCCGCGTTGACAACCATCTTCTGCGCGTCCGCCGAAACGGCGACCTGACGCACACTGGTGGCGAACTCGGTCGCCTCGCGCTCCTTGAGGTCAAACTTGTGCAGCGTGAGGCCCGGCGCGCCCGGCGCGTACTCGCCGATGAAGACCGTGCCCTCGGGCCGGCGAGCGTGAACGGCGTAGCTGGCCTCGGGGAGCGGCAGCGCGACCGTGCGGCGGTCGATGCGCTCGATGTCGATCAGCACCTCCATCTCCTCCTCTGGCGCGGCGTCCTCGCCAGAGGCCTCGGCGGATTGGCCTCTGGCGTCTCGGCTTCCTGCGTCTGCCTCTTCGTCGCCAGAGGCATCGTCTTCCGGCTCGGGCTCTTCGTCGCTCTGCGGGAAGAACGGCGTCGGGTCGTCGGCGCGGAGGACGATGACGTAGGCGGCGTACTCGGCGTCGGCGGTGATCGCGCTCGTGTTGGCCCAGCCGGAGCCCAGAGCCACGTCGGTGCTCGCGAGGAAGTAGAGGTGGCGCCCGTCGCGGTCCCACGCGGGCGAGTAGCGCGTCCGCCAGAGGATCGGTCAGCGTCAGCGTTTCGCCAGAGGCGGCGCTCCACGCGAGGATGCTGCGGAAGTTGTTGGCGCCCGCCTTGGAGTAGGCCAGCCAGTTGGAGTCCGGCGACCACGCCAGGCCCATGTTGCCGCGCTCGATGTTGGTCCCGCCCACGCCGACCGTCCGCACGCGACCGGACTCGACGTGGACGACGCGGACGTGCGTCTTGTCGTCCGCGAACGCGATGTGCTCGCCGTCGGGCGACCACGTGGGCTCCCACGCCATCGCGCTCTCGCCGATGTCGATGCGGCGCGGCTCGCCGAGCCCGTCCTGCCCGCCGATCATCAGCGCGTAGCCCGCCCCGCCGGTCTTGCCTCTGGCGCCAGAGGCCGTGTCGGAGAACCACGCGATCTGCGTGCCGTCGGGCGACCACAGCGGCGCGCGGTCCGCGGCGCCAGAGGAGCGCGTGAGGTTGCGCGCGTCGCCGTTCTCGACGGGGATCGTGAACACGTCGCCGCGGGCGCTCGCGAGCACGCGCTGGCCGGTCGCGCTCAGCGACACGTCCTCGATGTCGCTCGCTCACGTCCTCCCAGCGCGTGGCCGCCCACGGCATGTCGCCTCTGGCGGAGATCGTCAGCGTGCGCACGTCGCCAGAGGCGGGATCGACGGTGTGCAGACGCCCCTCGCGCTCGATGATGAGGGCGTCAGGACCGGCGCCCATCGTTTTCACGTCGGCGCCGGTGAACCGCGTGAGCTGGCGCAGCGCGCCAGAGGCAGGCGTGTAGGCCCAGACGTTGCTCACCCAGTCGCGATCGCTGAGGAAGTAGATCGTGTCGCCCATCCAGACCGGCTGGATGTCGGTCGTGCGCTCCGTGTTGGGAATCTCGGTCTCCTCCAGCGTCTCGATGTTCAGGATGCTCAGCGGCGTGTTCTGGCCGCCGCGGTAGGCGCGCCACTCGCTGTCCCACCGCGCCACGCGGTCCACGATCATGCGCTCGCCATCGGGGGCGTAGCTGCCGTCCGTGCCCCACGGCGCGGGAAGCATGGTGCTCGGCCCGCCAGAGGCTGCGACGGTCCACAGCCGGTCGTAGCCGGTCGGGGCGGCCTCGCGGGACGACGCGTAGAGCACTCGGGCGCCGTCGCGGGTCCAGCCTCTGGCGCTGGAGGACTCGCGGGGTACCACGTGAGGCGCGTCGGGTCGCCGCCAGAGGCGGGCACGGTGTAGACGGCGTCCACGCCGCTGCGGTCGGACGTAAACGCGAGCGTCCGCCCGTCGGGCGAGAAATGCGGGTCGGCCTCGACGGCGGGCGTGCTGGTCAGGCGACGCGCGTCGCCGCCTGCGCGGTCCACGATCCACAGATCGCCGCCGTGCGCGAACGCGACGTGCGTGCGCGCTCATCGTCGGCTGGCGGAGCAGGAGCGTTTCCTGCGCGCTCGCGCCAGAGGCGACGAGCAGCAGGGCGGCGGCGAAGACGAGCCTCTGGCGAAGGAGCGCGAACGGCATGGACAGCATCGAAGAGAGAGCCTCGAACTTACTGGTGCGCGCTCGCCCGCGAGGTCCTGTGCGCAAGAGCGCGGCCCCACTCCCGCCGAGCGAGACGCGGGCGCCGCGCCCGATGGCAAGAAGCGGAAACATGACACGCCTCTGGCGCCCGCGCCGGACCCCACCGGGCTGGGCCGCGTTGACCCCAGCGCACCTCCCCTCTCCTCACGCCTTTCCATGCCGGACACCCCCGACCACGCCACCACTCGCGTCGACCCAGACATCTCCGGCGGCCCCGCCGCCCACCCCGAGACCGAGCCTCTGGCGCCAGAGGCCGAGGGCTTCGGCGGCACGTTTGGGATCGTCGGTCTGGGCACGATGGGCCGCAACCTCGCGCTCAACGCCGCCGACGCAGGCAGCGCCGTCGTGGGCTACGACCTGGGGCAGACCGCCGTGGACGCCATCCACGCCGAGGCCACAGACCAGCAGCGCCTCTTCGCAACGACCAGCCTGGACGACTTCCTCAAGGCGCTGCCGTCGCCTCGCGCTGTGCTCGTGATGGTGCCCTCCGGCAAGCCCGTCGACGCTGTGATCGCGTCGCTCACGCCGCACCTTGCCGAGGGCGACCTCATCATCGACGGCGGCAACTCGCACTTTACCGACACGGTCCGCCGCCAGGCTGAACTGGACGCCAGCGGCCTGCACTTTATGGGCATGGGCGTGAGCGGCGGCGAGGAAGGTGCGCGCCACGGTCCGAGCCTGATGCCGGGCGGGCCCAAGGAATCGTACGCGCTCGTGCGCGAGACGCTGGACGGCATCGCGGCCAAGGTCGACGGCGAGCCGTGCGTGACATGGCTCGGCCCCGGCGCCAGCGGCCACTACGTCAAGACGGTCCACAACGGCATCGAGTACGGCCTGATGCAGCTTCTGGCGGAGGCGTACGACGTGCTGGGCCGCGGCGTCGGCCTGGGCGCCGATGCGCTCGCCGACCGCTTCTCCGCCTGGAACGATGGCCCGCTGCAGTCCTTCCTGGTCGAGATCAGCGCCGCCATTCTGCGCCAGCGCGACGACCTCGCGCCAGAGGCCGCCTCTGGCGACGCGCGCCTCATCGACAGCATCCTCGACCGCGCCAAGCAGAAGGGCACAGGAAAGTGGACGAGTCAGAACGCGCTCGACCTCGGCGTGCCCATTCCCACCATCGACGCGGCCGTGGCGGCGCGCTACGTCTCGGCGCAGAAGCCCACGCGAGAGGCCATCGCAGAGCATCTGGCGGACCGAGACCTCACGCTGCCCGTTGAGACCGAAGGCCAACTCGAAGACGCGCTGCTCGCGGCGTTTCTCGCGACCTACGCGCAAGGCTTCTCGCTTCTGGCGGAGGCCTCGCGCGAGTACGAGTGGGATCTCGATATGGCCGCGGTCGCACGCATCTGGCGCGGCGGCTGCATCATCCGAGCAGCCATGCTCGAAACGTTCCGCAGCGCCTTTGCCGAGACACCCGACCTGGACACGCTGCTTCTGGCGCCCGAGGTCAGCGATACGCTCGGACGCACGCGCGAGGCGCTCGGCGCGGTCGTCGCCGCAGCCTCTGGCGCAGGGATCCCGGTCCCCGCACTTTCCGCCTCGCTGTCCTATCTCGACGGGATGCGCAGTGCGCGCGTCTCGGCCAACATGATCCAGGCGCAGCGCGACTTTTTCGGCGCGCACACCTACCAGCGCACCGACCGCGAGGGCACGTTCCACACCGAGTGGGACGAGACCGTCCGGTAGAGGACGGGCCTCTGGCGCCAGAGGCTTCAGAAAGCTCCCGCTCTTCTCTGACCGCCCCCTTGAGGGGGCTCCCGCGTCGCGGGTGGGGGTGTTCACGCCAGCGGCCTGCCATACCCTTGCGCTCGCCTCCGGCACCAGAGGCCGTGAACACCCTCCGCCCTTCGGGCACCTCCCTCAAGGGAGGGGTTCGAGCGACGCACACCGCATTCCCCCGCCAGAGGCCTCTGGCGACTACGACTACCTCTATGCCCGACGCTTCCACTCCGGTCCAACTCGTCCTCTTCGGCGCCGCGGGCGACCTCGCGCACCGCAAGCTTATCCCCGCACTCTACGACCTCTACCGCGAGGGACACCTACCCGATCAGGTCCAGATCATCGGCGCGGACCGCAGGGAAATGGACGACGACAGCTTCCGCGAGTTTGCGTGCGGCGCTGCAGGATCTCTAGGGCGGTTCTACCCCGAGTCCGCCGACGCCGAAAGCTGGGCCGAGTTTGCCAGCCGCCTCGCCTACCTGCAGGGCGACGCGACGCAGCCGGAGACGTTCAGCGCCCTCGCGAAAAAGCTGGACGGCCTCGCGCCCAAGGGCAGCAAGCCCGAGCGCGTCTTTTACCTCTCGGTCGCGCCGTTTCTCGTCGAGCCCATCACGACTGGCCTCGCGGACGCGCGCCTCTTGCGCGACAAAAAGCGCAGCCGCATCGTCATCGAGAAGCCGTTCGGGCTGGATCTGCCCAGCGCCAGAGGCCTGGACAAGATGCTGCTCAAGACGGTGGACGAGAGCCAGGTCTACCGCATCGACCACTACCTGGGCAAGGAGACCGTTCAGAACATCCTCGCCTTTCGGTTCGCCAACGCGCTCTTCGAGCCCGTCTGGGACCGCCGCTACATCGACCACGTGCAGATCACCGTCGCCGAGACGGTCGGTGTGGAGCACCGCGGGGGCTACTACGAGAGCGCGGGCGCCCTGCGCGACATGGTGCAGAACCACCTGCTCCAACTGTTGTGCCTCGTCGCGATGGAGCCGCCGGTCTCGTTCCACGCCGACGAGGTGCGCACCAAAAAGGTCGACGTGCTGCGCGCCGCGCGGCCGATCACGCCAGAGGCCGTCTCCGAGGTGGCCGTGCGCGGGCAGTACGGCGCGGGCTACGTCGCCGGCGAGGCCGTCCCCACCTATCGAAGCGAACCGCATGTGGACCCGCACTCCACGACGGAGACGTATGCGGCGCTCAAGCTGGAGATCGACAACTGGCGCTGGGACGGCGTGCCGTTTTACCTCCGCACCGGCAAGCGGATGCCGCGCCGCGTGAGCGAGGTGTCGATCCAGTTCAAGCCGGTCCCGCACCGCGCGTTTCCCGCAGGCGCCGACGAAGCCTGGCGGCCCAACCGCCTCATCCTGCGCATCCAGCCCGATGAGGGCATCGTGCTCAAGTTCCAGGCCAAGCGCCCCGGCCCGAACATGCTGCTGCACCCCGTCGGGATGCGCTTCGAGTACGACGAGACCTACGGCGAGGCCACGCCCGACGCGTACGAGACGCTTCTCCTCGATGCCATCCGTGGCGACGCCACGCTCTTTATGCGCGCCGATCAGGTGGAAGCTGCGTGGGAGTTGGTTCAACCCGTCCTGGACGCCTGGGAGGGCGTCGTCCCGCCGGAGTTTCCCAACTACGCCTCGGGCACCTGGGGACCGGCCGCCGCCGAGCGGCTTCTGGCGAGCGACGGCCGCTCGTGGATCGAGCCTCTGGCGCCGGACCCCGCCGAGCCCGTCCCGGCCACGCCAGAGGCGTGACGGATTTCGGGTCAAGCTGTCTCCTACAGAGCTCGGGCGCCAGAGGCCCGGGTCTCTTCCCTCGGCTGGGCAGAACCCTCTGAGAACGCTCGGCGCGGGGACAGTCTGGATCCAGCCTCTGGCGGAACACCCGGACTGCGCGGTCCCGGACGCGATTGCAGTCTGAACTCTCCCCTTTCCCAGGGAGACGGAACATGCGAGCCGAGGTCTCTGGTGCAGAGCGCGATGTGGGCCCCGCGCCAGAGGCCCGTCAGCGCATCGACCCAGGCATCCTACGGGGGTCGCCACGTCGCATCGCGGTCTCCCGCCAGAGGCTACCCGTCGTACTGCGCGTGCACCGCAGCGACGCCGCTGGCGTCGCCGATGACCGTCACACGGTCGCCCTCCTCCAAGATGGTCGAGCCGCTGGGGACGACGATCTGACCGTCGCGACGGATGAGGGCCACGAGCGTGCCCGCCGGGAATCGCACCTCGCGCAGTTGCTTCCCGACAAGCCCGGCCGTCGCGCCAGAGGCCTCGACCGCGAGCGACACATAGCGGTCGTGCGCGAGCAGCGTCTCCTTGAGTTCGGGCTCAGTCTCCGCACCCGTCCAGGCGTCGAGGAAGCCGTCCTCGTCGATGCGGCTCGCGATGTTGGCGAGCGTGCGGAGGTGCAAGCCCGGCGGCTCCTCGGGCGAGATCAGGAAGAAGATGGCGTTGACCGTCTCGCCCGCTTCGTGGGCGTTCTCGGGGTCGTCGAAGCGAATCTCGATGCCGCTCTTGGAGCGCACCATGACCAGGTGCGAGCCCGTCACTGACGCCAGGCGCTGGTGCGGCAGCGCGGCGCCGTGCGAGACCGGCGTGACGCCGTAGCGCGAGCCCGCCTCGAAGCCTCTGGCGAGCGCGTCGTGCGTGACCGGGAGGTGCTGCGCCAGAAGCACGGACGCCATGCCGACCGCGTCTTCATACGTCGTATCCGCGCCCACGTCCAGCACGGCGGAGCGTGTGACGAGCCGCTCGAACGAGGTCTCGTCGGCCATGCCTTTGTCCTTGAGGATGGTGCGCAGTTCGCCGTCCAGGCCGTCGTACTGGCGGCGCCCCAAGCGGGCGAAGAGGTGGTAGATCGCGCCCTCGCGCACCACATCCGGGTTGGGCCGCACATAGTAGAAGTACCACGCCACGCCCGCGAGGATGAGCAGGCTACACAAACCGATCGCGAGACCGCCGAGCTGCGCGACGAGCAACACCGGCGTGATGGCGCCGACGATCTGGAGCCACGGATAGAACGGGCTGCGATACCCCGGCACGTAGCCTGCGATCCGGCTCTCGCGCATCACGATGACTGCCACGTTGAGCAGCCCAAAGATGAGCAGTTGAAACGCGCTCGCCAGCTTTGCGATGCCCTCCACGTCCAACAGCAGAATCACCGCGATCATCAGCGCCGCGGTTACGAGAACCGCAGGAACAGGCGTGCCGAACCGACCCAGCGTGCCCAGACGCTTGGTGACGAGGTGGTCTTTCGCCATCGCGTACGGATAGCGGCTGGCCGATAAGATTCCCGCATTGCCCGTGCTCGCGAACGCCGCAATCGCCGCGATCACGATGAGCAGCAAGCCCAACCGTCCCGGCAGCCACGTGAAGAAGGCCTCGGCGGCCGTGGCCACAGGCGTCAGGTCCGAGCGCAGTTCGCTGGGGTCCAGGACGGCCACCATGATGAACACGCCCACGACGTAGATAAACGTGGCCGTCAGCAGCGAGAGGATCATCCCCAGCGGGATGTTGCGGTCGGGGTTCTGCACCTCCTCGGCCACGCTCGCCACCTTGGTGAGCCCGGCGTAGCTCACGAACACGAGCCCGATGGTGCCGACCAGACCGCTCGTGCCAAACGGCGCAAACGGCGTGAGCTGCTCCGAAACCCTTCCGCTTTCGAGACCCAACACGGCGATCAAGCCCTGGATCACGAAAAAGCTCAGCACGACTACGAGGATGCCCACAAAGATGCGCTGGAGCCCCGTCGTCTCTTTCGCGCCAAAGATGTTGAGCGCCGCAAACCCAACCGTAAACGCCACCGCCAGAGGCTTGACCGGAACGTCCAAGAAGAACACCAGATACGCGCCCATACCGACGAGCGCGAAGGCGCTCTTGAGCACTAGCGCCAGCCACGTACCCAGCCCCCCCACGGTCCCCGCCAGAGGCCCCAGGCTGCGGTCGAGGAAGTAGTACGCGCCGCCGGCCTTTGGCATCGCGGTGCTGAGTTCCGCCACGGAGAACATCGCGGGCAGGATGAGTACGCCTGCGAGCAAGTACGCGAGGATGGCGGCGGGTCCGGCCTTGGCCGTGGCCAGCCCGGGCAGCAGGAAAAAGCCGGAGCTAAACATCGCCCCCGTGCTGACGGCGTAGACGTCGAACAGCGTGAGGGTCTTCTTAAGGGATTTCTGCGCCATGCGGGCGGGGAAGCGAGGCGCGGGGCCTCTGGCGTGGGAGGCAAGATCGCCCCGGCGGCGCGCGCGCGTTGGGACGCCTCTGGCGGAGCGCTTCGCGGGCTTGGCGGCCGGGTTCCGCTGGAAACCTGCGGGTTCCGGGTGGAAGCTTCGCCCCGCTCGCCTCTGGCGCCAGAGGCCGCCGCCGCCTTACCCTACTTGTCATCCCGAGCGGAAGGAGCGTAGCGAGTGCAGCCGAGGGATCTAGCCACGTCCTAGCGAGAGATCGCGTACGGCCACCAGCCATCCGGGGAGTAGATCCCTCGGCGCTTCGCTCTGTCGGGATGACAGGCTAGGAGCGTGTCGCCAGAGGCCGAGCGCCAGAGCCTACCTCATGCCGCCGCCGCCGCCTCTAGCAGCGCGTCTACCGGCGGGAGCTCGTGGTACCAGTCCACGTGCGGGCTCCACCCGGAGCATGCCAGGCATTGCGTCTGCTTCCACGTCGTGCGGCACTTTGGGCACGTGCCTCCCGTCTCGAACGTATTCCACACGTGCCCGCAGCGGCACGTCCACCGCGCCGACGCGGTCGGCTCCCAGGCACACTTCGGACAGGCGATCTTCATAGGGGCAGGCAAACGGTGCCGCCATGCTACCGCCAGAGGCCCGCGCAGTTCACCCTCTGGCGCTCATGCGCCGCCCTGAGCACGAGACCTGTGCAAAGACGGGAGGAACACACCGCGTCTCCATTGGAGAGCCTCTGGCGCCGTCCTACCTTTCGCGTTCGCGCAACTCCGCGCCCGATCAAGCCCGCCTCCGCACCCAGAGGCAGTCTTCCCGAGACGACCCCGAGACCGATGCAGACCGACCTCCACCCCGACTACTCGTTCCTCACCGTCAAACTCGCTGACGGCACGGAGTTCGTGACCCGCTCCACGATGGAGCGCGAGCGCCTCAACTCTGAAGTTGACTCCTCGAACCACCCGTTCTACACGGGCAAGCGCACCATGGTCGACACCGCGGGCCGCGTCGAGAAGTTCCGTCAGCGCTACGGCGACGCGCAGGCCAAGCAGATCGCCTCCGACGAGGCCGAGCAGGCCGAAGCCGACAAGGCTGCCGCCGAGGGCACTGAAGCTGCCGCTACCGAGGCCTAGCCTCTAGCGACCCGACTTCGCGAGGCCGTTTCCCCAGGGAGGCGGCCTCGTTCCGTTTGAGCCTGGGGCGCAGTGACTGGGGCCTCTGGCGCCACAGGACTCCTCCGCCAGAGGCCGTGCGTTCCGACCTTCTCCATCCTCTCCCTTCCGTTTCTGTGCCTGACCTCGACGTCGTCCGCCTTCTCACCGCCAAGCGCGACGGCGCGCGCCTCTCGCCAGAGGACGTGACTGCGCTCGTCGCCGCCTATACCGCAGGCGACGTGCCGGACTACCAGATGGCGGCCTTCCTCATGGCCGCGTTCATCCGCGGCATGGACGAATCGGAGTCGGCCGCGTACACCCGCGCGATGCTGCACTCGGGCGAAGTGCTGGACCTGACCGATCTGCCCGGGACGAAGGTGGACAAGCACTCCACCGGTGGCGTCGGCGACAAGGTCTCCATTCTTCTCGCGCCCCTCGTCGCCGCCTGCGGCGTGCCCGTGCCGATGATCTCGGGACGCGGCTTGGGCCACACCGGCGGCACGCTGGACAAGCTGGAGTCCATCCCCGGCTTCCGCACCGATCTGGACATCGCCGCCTATCGGAAGCAGCTGGAGGAGATCGGCGTGGTGATGATCGGGCAGACCGCCGAGATTGCGCCTGCCGACAAGAAGCTCTACGCCCTGCGCGACGTGACCGGCACGGTCGAGAGCATTCCGCTCATCGCGGCCAGCATCATGAGCAAGAAGCTCGCCGAGGGCATCGACGCGCTGGTTCTGGACGTGAAGGCGGGCCGAGGCGCGTTTATGAAGTCCACGACCGAAGCGCGCCGCCTTGCCGAAGCGCTCGTCGGCATCGGCGAGGAGTTTGGCAAACCCACCGTGGCGCTGCTCACGCGCATGGACGCGCCGCTGGGCCGCGCCGTGGGTAACGGGCCCGAGACCGCCGAAGCCATCCGCGCCCTCCACGGCGACGCCCCGCTGGGCGGCGAGATCGACGACATGATGGAGGTCACGCTCGCGCTCGCAGGCGAGATGATCGCGCTGGGCGGCGAGGCCTCTGGCGAAGCGGAAGGCCGCCGCATCGCCGAAGCTGCCGTGCGCGACGGCTTCGCGTGGGGCATCCTGCGCGAGATGGTCGAGGCGCAGGGCGGCGACACCGCCACCGTGGACGACCCCAGCCTGCTCCACGGCGAGCCCGTGGCCACGGTCACAGCGCCAGAGGCTGCAGAGGGCTTCGTGACCGATATCGACGCCTTCGAAGTCGGCCTGGCCGCCGTCGCACTCGGCGCGGGCCGCGCCAAGAAAGAGGACAACGTGGACCCCAAGGCGGGCTACGTGCTGCTCAAGAAGCCCGGCGAGACCGTCGAGCCCGGCGAGCCTCTGGCGCACGTCTACGCCTCTCGCGCTGAGCAGGCCAACCCCGAGCGCCTGCTCGCGGCGTTTTCCTTTGGCGAGACCGCGCCGACGCCAGAGGCCATGATCCTGGACCGCCTGGACGCCCGCGGCTGGGCGAGCAGGACGCCGTAAGCGACGCGGCTCCGCCCTCGCCTCTGGCGCCAGAGGCGCCTCGCCCTGTCTTCCCCCGCCAGAGGCCGCACATCGGCCTCACTGCACACTGCCCTAGCGATTCACCGCCGTGGGCAGCGCGCACCGTACTTTCCTGAACCTCGGGACGCAGCGGCTCGTACGCCTCTCGCTCACCCCCACTCCCTACACCGACCCAGCCATGTGGAAGCGGTTTAAGCGCGTCATCTCCTCACTCTTCGGCGGAGCCATCTCTGCGATGGAAGACCCCCGTCTGATCCTCGAGCAGAACATGCGCGAGTTGAACGATCAGGTGCCGAAGATGAACGAGAACATCGCGACGGTGAAAGCCAACGTGATGCTCCTTCAGAAGGAGAACAAGAAGTACTCCAACGAGCAGCAGGCCATGACGGCCAAGATCAAGGCCGCCATCGGCGCCGGGCGCGATGACATCGCGCAGCGCTACGCCCTTCGCCTGCAGCAGGTCAAGGAAGCGCAGCTTCGCACCGCCGAGCAGCTTCAGTTCGCCGAGAGCGCCTACGACAAGGCCCTCCAGGTCAAGAAAGCGTTTATGCGCGAGCGCGAGCGCAAGGTGCAGGAAGCGCAAGAGGCCCTGCGCGCCCACGAGCGCGCCAAGTGGCAGGCCAAAATCGCCGACACGCTGGAGCAGTTCGAGGTCGCGGGCGTCGACGCCACGCACACGGACATGATCAACCGCGTCAACGAGCAGACGGCCAAGAGCGAGGCGCGCATGGAAATGGCGTTGGACTCGATTGACACCGAGGCGATGCAGATCGAGGAGGATGCGCAGGACATCCAGGCGCAGGAGCTCGTCAAGCAGTTCAAGATGGAGATGGGCATGGAGAGCACCGCCTCTGGCGGCGAGCCCCAGCTCCGCATCCCCGACGAGGAGGTCTCCACGAGCGCCTCCATCGGTCGCACCCGAGACCGCACCGAGTAAGAGAGGGACGAGCGAGCCATGCGGGATGAGGAGGCATGTCCTCGCGCCCCGCATCCCTCCATCCCGTATCCCCTATCCCTCATGGACAAAGACGAGTTCGAGCGCATCAAGGCTGCGGAGAAAGAGCATCTCCGCAAGCTCCGTGACCTCAAGCAGCAGCACCGTGGCGCCCAGCGCAAGGTGTCGACGCTGAATGCGCTCAAAGGCATGCTCACGCCGGATCAGGACGCCACCCACGACGAGTTTACCGGCAAGGTGGCGCAGAGCGCGGCCATGTCCGAGGCGCGCCTGGAGATGGCGCAAGAGGAAGCCGCCCGCATCGCACAGGAAGAGGCCGACGCCGAAGTCACGCGCCAGAGCGAGGCCGAAGCACTGATCCGCCAGATGAAGGCCGAGCTCGGCGGAGACGCAGCCTCTGGCGGTGCCCCCGCGCCCCGGAACACGCCAGAGGCCAGCAGCGCCTCTGGCGCCAGCGGCAAGACCATCGGCCGCACGCCACCCGAACCCGACGCGCCAGACGCCTCGGCGCCTGAGCGCGGTGCCAAATCCATCGGCCGACGGCGCGGCCAGTAGAGATCGCGGGGCTGCCACGGCGCCCCGCCCACCACATGAACGACGAACCGATCAACTTTTACAAGGAGGCGTTCATGAGCCCGCTCAATCTCGGGTTCCTGATCTTCGCCCTGGTGGCGGCGCTCCTGACCGGCGGCGTCGCGGCGAACATCCTGCTGTTGTTTGCGGCCGCAGCCGAGCTCCTGTACCTCGGCACGATCCCGCGCAGCGACCGCTACAAGCGCCTCGTCCGCTCGCGCAAGATCGCCGAGCGCAAGCGCGAGGTCAAAAAGGACCGCGACGTGTTCCGCTCGCTCTCCAAGGACGACCAGAAGCGCTACGTGCGCTTTCGGAACATGGAGAAGGCGATCAAGGACAATTTCGGCAAGCTGCCGTATTCGTCGCAGGGCATCCTAGACGCGCACCTCAAAAAGCTGGACGGCCTGCTGGACGCGTATCTCAACCTGCTCCAACTCAAAGAGCGCTACGTGCGCTTTACCGAGCGGACCGGCGAGCGCGACATCGTGCGCGCCATCGACGAGTTGCAGCAGGAAATCCAGACCGACCCGCCGAGGGTCCGCGCGATCAAGCAGCGCCGCATGAGCATTCTAGAGAAGCGCCTGGAGCGGTTCAAGAAAGCGGGCGAGAACCTTGCGATCATCGGCGCGCAGCTCGAAACCATCGAGGACGTGACGCGCTACGTCTACGAGCAGTCGCTGACGATGCAGAACCCCGAAGAGGTCTCCTTCCAACTCGACACGCTGGTAAGCGAGGTCGAAGAAACGCAGGCCAGCGTCGAGGCGCTCGAAGACGCCTTTGGCGACCCGATGGCGGGCATCACCTCGCTCGACATGGAAGGCCTCGACCTCTCGTTCGCCTCTGGCGGCGACGTGGAGGACCGCATCGACAGCGGCCTGCTGGACGACATCGCGCCAGAGGCCTCCAGCGCTGCCGAGCGCCGCCGCACGCGCCGGAGCAACTGAGAACGGGTACGGAGTACCGGGTACGAGGTACGACGGTCCACCCCTAGCAGTACCCCGTACCGAGTACCCCGCACCTACACGCATGGATTTCCAGACCCTCCTCTACGATGTCGACGCCTCTGGCGTCGCGACCGTCACGCTCAACCGGCCGGACGCGCTCAACGCTCTCAACCGCCGCATGGTCGGCGAGCTCGGCCAGGCGATGCGCGCCGCGAAAAACGACGTGGCGGTGCGCGGCGTGATCGTTACCGGCTCAGGAGAGAAGGCCTTCGCGGCGGGCGCCGATATTTCGGAGTTCGCGGGCATGGAGCCGCTCGAAGCGCACCGCTTCGCGCTGCGCGGTCAGGCCATTCTCAACACGATTGAGCAGATGGCCAAGCCGGTCATCGCGGCGGTCAATGGGTTTGCGCTGGGCGGCGGCTGTGAGCTCGCGATGGCGTGCCACCTGCGCGTGGCAGCCGAGACGGCGCAGTTCGGGCAGCCCGAAGTGCAGTTGGGTCTCATCGCAGGCTTTGGCGGCACGCAGCGGCTTCCGCGCCTGGTCGGACACGGCATCGCGACCGAGATGCTGCTCACTGGCGACCGCATCTCGGCCGAGCGCGCCGAGCGCGTGGGCCTGGTCAACAAAGTCGTGGCCTCTGGCGAGCTTCTCGACGCCGCCAGAGGCTTTATCGAGTCCATCGCGAGCAAAGCGCCCGTGGCCGTCGCGATGACGCTCCAGGCGCTCCGCGCCGCCGACCTGCCTCTGGCGAGCGGCCTGGCGCAAGAGGCGGCGCTGTTCGGGCAGTGCGTGGCGACGGAGGACTTCGCCGAGGGCGTCGGCGCGTTCCTCAACCGCGAGAAGCCGGAGTTTCAGGGGCGCTAGCGCGCCCGGGACCGGGGGTTGGGGATTGGCAGACCTGCCGCACCTTCGCCTTAGATCCGCTACCCAGAACCCAGTCCCTCACCCATGGCCATCGTCGCCATCCTGATCCTGATCGGCCTGAGCGCGTTTTTCTCGGGCTCCGAGATCGCGTTTGTGACCGCAAACCGGCTCAAGACCGAAGTGCGGGCGCGGCGTGCGGGCTGGGTAGGCCGCGTGGTGCAGGAGTTCATGGCCGACCCGGCCACGTTCCTCACGACCACGCTCGTCGGCAACAACGTCGCGCTCGTCGTCTACTCGACACTGATGAGCCTGACGCTGGAGGAGCCTCTGGCGCACTTTTACATCGAAACCGTCGGGCGGCGGACCCGACCGGGCTGATTCTCGGCACGCAGACCGTCATCGCGGCGGTGCTCGTGCTCGTGCTCGGCGAGGTGATCCCGAAGTCGCTGCTGCGCAACCCGACCGACCGCGTCGTGTTCGCGCTCGCAGCGCCGCTCAAGCTGACGTACTGGGTGTTCTGGCCGCTCATCAAGCTCGCCGGCTGGACGAGCGGGCTGTTCGTGCGCGCGCTCGGCGCCGAGGGCGACACGGTGCAGCAGTTCCTGCGCCGCGATTTCGAGATCGTGCTGCGCGAGAGCCGCGAGACGGGCCAGATCGAACTCGACGAGGAGGAAAGCGAGATCCTCTCCAACGTGTTCGAGCTGCGGGCGCTGCGCGTCAAAGACTCGATGGTGCCGCGGACGGAGATCCGCGCCGTGGAGGAATCGGCTACCCTGCGTGAGGTGCGAGACCTGTTCGTGGAGACGGGCTTTAGCCGCCTGCCGGTGTACAAGGAAAACGTAGACCGCATCGTGGGCGTCGTCCTCGCGCACGACCTGTTTCACGCGCCTGACGACCTGAAAGCGATCACGCGGTCGGTCCGCGTCGTGCCCGAGTCCAAGCCAGCCAAAGACCTCCTGTTCACGTTTTTGCGTGGCGACGATGAGGACATCGTGCCGCGCAGCGGAAGCTCGACGCTCGCGGTCGTGGTGGACGAGTACGGCGGGACAGCGGGCATCGTGACTCTCGAAGACCTGCTGGAAGAGCTGTTCGGCGACATCCGCGACGAGCACGACGCCGAGGCCGCGCCCATCCGCCTGCTAGAGGATGGAAGCTGGCACGTCCACGGCCGCGTCGAGTTGGACGATCTCAAGTCCGTGGCCGAGATCTCACTTCCCGAGGGCGACTACGAAACCGTCGCGGGGTACCTCCTCGCCACGCTCGGCACCGTGCCAGATGAGCGCGCGACGGTCGAACTGGACGGCCACCGCTTCACGATCCTCGATGCGAGCCCGAGCCGCATCGAGACGGTGCGCATCCGCGTGCTGTAGCCTCTGGCGGGCGCTCCGCGCGCGTTCCGGGTGGAGGCTGCTACCTCATTGGCCTCTGGCGCCACAAGTAGACGCCCATTTCCCAACGCGTCGTCCCGAGCGGAGCCGAGGGATGACACAGTGGAGGGGAAGCGACAGCAGCGTGGCGCCAGAGGCTGCGCGTGCGCATTCGCCAGCCTGGACTCGGCCTCTGGCGGGGCGTCACCTTCGGAGCGCACCTGCGTAGCCTCTGGCGTCACCTGCACTGGCCATGACTGCCCGCCTCGAACGCCTCGCGCTCCCCACCTTCGCGCTACTCACGCTCGGCGTGTACGCCGCCTCGCGGCTCATCATCGCGCAGTTGGACGCGGCGCCGGACCCAAGGCTTCTAGCAGGCGCGGTCGCGGTCGACCTCGTGGTTCTCGTCCCGGCGCTCTACTACCTGCTGCTCGTGCGCTCGCGCCAGAGGCCCGCGATTACGCTGGCGCCGGTCGCGGTGCTCAGCTTGGTTGGCGCGTACTGGATGCTGCCGAAGGCGTACGAAGGCGTGCTGGGACCGTTCGAGATCGGCGTGGCGCTCGTGGAGGCGGCGGCGCTGACGTGGATCGCGTTTCGCATCCGGGCCGTGGTGCGCGTCTACCGAGCCTCTGGCGAGACGGATCTGTTGGAAAAGCTGCGCGAGTCGTTTGGCGCGGCGTTCGGGCACGGGTTCGCGATGGAGGCTGCAGTAGCGGAGGCGGCGGTTCCGCTCTATGCGCTCGGCCGCGGCGTGGAGCCGCGCGGCGCTACGACCTTCGGCTACCGCCAGAGGAGCGGCTACGCGACGGTCTTCGCAGGCATCGCCGTCGCGGGCGTGGTCGAACTCGCAGTGGGCCACTTTCTGATTCTGCATTTCTGGAACGCGACGGCTGCGGCGGTACACGTGGCGCTCTCCCTCTACGGCACGCTCTGGCTCGTCGCCGATCTCCGCGCGATGCACGCCCGGCCCATCCGTCTCGACGCCAGAGGCTTGGTTCTCCGCTGCGGCCTGCGATGGACGGTGCGCGTGCCTCTGGCGCAGATCGTGGAAGTGCGGCGGCTGGAAAAGGGCAGCTACGCCGGGACCGAGGGCTTTCTAGATCTCACGCCTCTGGCGAGCGCGCGCTACGCGGTCGTTCTGCGCGAGCCGGTGCGCGTGCGCGGGCCGCTCGGTATCACGCGAGAGGCGTCGCGGCTAGGTGTGGATGTGGACGACCGCGAGCGGTTCGAAGCGCGCTGGCGGAGGCGATTGGAGCGGCGTGACGATGGATGCGCGGCCTCTGAGCGCCAGAGGCTCGGTAAGAGAAACCCGGAACTCGGAACCGGGAACTCGGAACTCATCAGAACGGCAGCGAGGCCTGGAGGCGGTAGTACAGGTCCACGTCGTCCCAGAGGATGGAGCCGTTCCAGAGGTTGTCAACCTGGCTCGTGGGGATCGCGAGGCCGACGGCGTGCAGGAACGAGAAGCCGCCGAAGAGAACGCGGTTGCGGAGTTCGCCACCGACGCCCGCGCGCTGGATCGGGTCGCCGAAGTTCTCGTCGAAGACCATACCGCCGTCCACGAAGAGCGTCGGCGCAACGTCGCGGAAGCTGATAGCGCCGAGGATCGTGGTCTCCAGATCGAACAGCGGCTCCATGCGGTACTCCGCCGAGCCGAAGAGCAGTCCGCGACCCACGGCGTAGCGGCGGAAGCCGCGCACGCGCTCGGCGCCGTCGAGCGAGAGCGCGCCGATGAACGGCAGCGCCGCGCTGATGTCGTCGTAGCGCGAGAGGCCTACGAAGTCTTGCGGCAGCGCAGGGTCCCCGAAGAGCGCCGTCGCGCGGCCGTGCAGGAAGAAGCGGCCGAACGGCGCCGGGAAAACTTGATAGGCCTCAACATCTGGGCGCACGAACGTCTCGGCGCCAAGGACCGGCGCGCCCGCGGTCACACGAGCCCGGAAGCCGGTGCCGTCTAGCGGGTGGATGACGTTAAGCCGGTACGGGCGCTGCAGCTTGAACGCGAGGCCGAGTTGCACGTCGGCGCGCGTCCCGGCCTCTGGCGTGAGCAACGGCAGGCCCTCAGCGTCGAGGACGGTGAGCGAGTCCACGCCCAGCGGGTTGGCGTGCGCCAGGCGGACGCGGGCGCCAGAGGCCCATTCGGCATAAGGGCGCGTCGTGATGTCGAGCGGAAGCGTGGCCGAAATATCACCGCCGATGAGGTCCTCCACGAGCACGTCGTCGCCGTAGAGGCTCGTCGGGCCGGGAAAGCGGTAGAGGTCGAACGTCAGCGTCGGCGCGAGCTGCCGGTTGGTGTACGAGAGATACAGGAAGGAGCGGTCGACGGGCCGCGTCACGCTCACGCCGCCCAGGAAGAAGACCTGATGCTTGCCCAGCGGCTCCAGGAAAATGGAGGTCGCGAAAGCGCCGTAGTCGTCGTCGCCGGTCAACCAGTCTCCGTCTTCAGCGGGGTCCACGTAGGGCAGCGCGATGGTGATGGCGTGGTCGAGGTTGGCGAGCGCGTTGTAGCTGCGCCTCTGGCGGATCAGGCCCGCGTCGGGCGCGACGGCCCACGGCACATCGGCCTCGGGCCGGTGCTCGGTCCAGGCGGCATAGGCCTCTGGCGCCAGAGGCGCGGCGGGGGCAGTCACGGTCGGCGTGCGGCGCGCGTCGATGATGTAGACGCGGTCGCGGCGCTTGGTCTCGGTCGCGGCGATGACCAGGCGGCCCGCCGGGTGCAGGCTGTCGGCCGGGAGCCAGTCCAGGACCTCGGCGCCACCGTAGAGGAAGGTGCGGCGGGTGGGGGAAGGGGAGAGGGCCAAGGGCGAAGGGGGCGCGCTCGTGCCCAGAGGCCTCTGGCGGTGGCGACGCTCTCCCGTCTTTCCCTCTTGCCCCCTCCCTCTTCCCTCTTCCCGGGCGCCAGAGGCGCTGTGAACACGTTACCGATGCGGTCGCGCAGGCTGGTAAACGCGAGGGCATCGCCCGCGGCGTTCCAGACCGGGTCGCGGTCGTCGCGCTCGTCGCGCGGCGTCAGCGTGTCGGTGGGCAAGACCGTGACCTCGCCAGAGGCCACGTCGACGGTCGCGAGGCCGCGGTTGCCGTCGATGTCGAAGAGCGCGAAGGCCACGCGCGAGCCGTCGGGGCTCCACCGCGCGGACGTGATCTGCACGTCGCCCGTGAAGCGCGTCAGCGGCGTCTCCTCGCCAGAGGCCGTGTCGAGGATGAACACGTTGGCCGTCGGGCCGTCCACGCCCACGAAGGCGAGGCGCTGTCCGTCGGGCGCCCACGAGGGCGAGATCGCGCGGCGGTCGCGGGTCAGCCTCTGGCGCTTGGCCGTCGAGTCGACGACGACGAACAGGTCGTTGACGAACGAGCCGTAGCGGCCGCGCACCGTCCGCGTGTACGCGATGCGCGCGCCGTCCGGGCTCCACGAGATGGGGCCGACGATGGAGCCTTCTTCCAACAGACGCAGGCCTCTGGCGCTGGAGGTTGTGTCCGCGCCAGGATTGTTGAGCGGAGATGAGGCGCGTGATGGGCCGCGCCAAGCTCGCGAGGACGACCGCGGCGTAGCGCGACGTGTCGGGGTTGAACTGCAGCTGCCGGATGGCCTGGCCGGGCACCGCCAGAGGCTTGACGTTCAGCGAGTCCTGTCGCTCCATCTGGCCCGCGATCGTGTTGTAGTACACGTTGACGTGCTTGCGCCACTCTTCGTAAAAGTCCGGGTAGGCCTTGCCGACGGTCGCGCGGAAGGCGCTGTAGAAGTCGTGCACCTTTGCGACGCCGAACAGCGCGGGGTCGCGGTGCTCCAGCAGCTTGGTGATCACGCTGTCGCCGCGCGTTTGGGCGAGGTAGCGGATCTGGCTGTTGCCGACGGCGTAGCGCAGGCGCCCGTTGGTGGGGCTGAGGCCGTCGGAGTAGCTCAGGCGGTCCTCGAAGACGGCCTGGCGCAGCACGGCATCGCCTCTGGCGGCGTCCCAGCGCTCGGTCATGTACTGCGCGAACCCCTCGGCCCAGAAGCTGGGCAGCGCGTCGGCTAGCAGGTTTTGCGCCACGCCGATGTTGCTCCGCGTCTTGCGGAAGTGGAAGATGTGCGCGATCTCGTGCGCCATCACCTTGCGCAGCCACTTCACGTCGCCCGTCCAGATGTTGGCGAACTCGTTGATGTGCACCCAGATTGCGGTCACGCCCACGCGGCTGCTCTCGTACGCGATGCCGTTGGCGATCTCGTCCTCGTCCGAGAGGTACACGCGGATGCGGTCCGGGAAGTCCACCGGCCCGATGTTGGTCTGCAGCGCCGCGTACGTCTCCTCGGCCACGGCTGCCGCCTGCTCCTCGATGCCCGCCAGGCGCGCCGGGTACATGATCTCAAAGTGCTCGGTCTCCGCCACCTGCCAGTCCAGTTCGGGGTGGTTGCGGTTGTTGAACAGGCCGAAGCCGGGCGTCTGCGCGAGCGCGGCGCCAGAGGCGAGGCACGCGAGGAGCGCGAGAACGGTGAGACGCGAGAGCACAGGTGTGGGAGGGAGACCGCGGAAAGGATACAGGCGCCGCCAGAGGCGCGTCGGTGACACGTGAGCGCATCATCATGTATTGCGCCAGAGGCCTCTGGCGGATCTGGGAGATCAGCGCACGTGATGATCGCTCTTCTTTCCGTCATTCCCGCACAAGCGGGAATCCAGAGGGATGAGCACCGGCGGACCGTTCTCAACTCGGGCTCGCAGGGAGGGGAGCCAGCCCCGTTCACCGTGAGCTTTCGCGGTCGGCATGGAAGGTGATTCCGGTACCCTGGATTCCCGCCTTCGCGGGAATGATGCTGTAGGAGTATGGGTGCTCGTTTGCGACAGTCGATTCTACCAACGGCTGCGCAGATCGCAGACGTGCGAGACGAAGCGCAGGACGACCACCAGAGGCCTCTGGCGAGACTCTTGATCCTCGCGCCAGAGGCACATCTCACACGGCCTTTACACCTGTGCCATTCAGGTGTCACCGCGCGTCGCTAATTACGCGTACGCGCGCGCGACAAGAGCCACCCGATGGCCTCTGGCGCTCGCCCTTCCCCCTCAGCCTGCGCTCCCATGCACCGCGTCCCGACCTCCGGTCTCTCCACCCCTCGCGACTGGGCGACCTCCCTCCTCTCCGGCCCCACCGTCGAGCCGCCGCCGCCCTACGCGGGCGCGATCCACGACGAGTTCGCGTGGCACGTCGTCAAATACCTCGGCGACGACGCCGTGCTGCGCTCCGAGCACCCCATCGAGCCGACCGACCGCCTGCCCGGCGCACTGTTCACGTTCGACTTCGCGATCGAGGTGCCCGTCCGCGACGCCAGAGGCGAGGTGACGCGATGCGCCGCGTGGCCTTCGAGATCGGCGGCGCGCGCGGCCTCCCCGAGCACCAGCGCCAGCTTCGCCGTGACGCGACCGTGCTCGCCTCTGGCGCGGCCGACGCCGTCTACCGCCTGCGCGGGAGCGACCTGCTGGACCACATGGAAGACGTGCTCTTCCTCGTCTCGCAGTGGGACGCCGAGTTGTTCTCCGCCAGAGGCCGCATCAATCTCAAGACGCTCGCCGGACCCGAGGCGCGCAGCCTCTCGCTCCGCTCCGAGCAGCCCAGCGCGCTGATCCCCTACGCGCTCGGCGACGCCGACCCTAGCCGCGCGCTCTGGCACGTCGCCAACGGCGAGGCGCCGCACGTCCTGGTCCGCCGGTTGGACGCGCGCTACCCGGACGTGTGGGAGTCCTACGCCGCGCCCGTTCAGCCTCTGGCGACGGAGGTGCCGTACCGGAAGGCGAGCTGAGAGCCAGTCGGGAGGGGCCCGTTGCCAGTGGCAGAGGGTCGGCCGAGCCTGTGGCGCCAGAGGCCAGCCGGAAGACTGCAGTGCTGCGTGGCTACCCCCCGCCCGCTGGTCGCGAAGCTGTCCCCCTCAACGAGGGGGACAATTCTCACCGCGGTCTGCCCAGCGAAACAGGTACGCCTCTGGCGTCGTGAGAACTGAGACCGGGATTGTCCCCCTTGTCAAGGGGGACAGCTTTGGGACCGAAGGGGAGCAAAGCGGGGGGTGCTCGCGCATTGCCGCGGCGGCGCCAGAGGCCTCTGGCGAAACACGTCTGGCGCCAGAGGCTCAATCCCCTCGGCCTCCACGATCACGGCCACCAAAGCTGCCGCGGTCGCCGCGGCGCTCGTCGCCGCCTCTGGCGTTGCCCTGGCCGAAGTCGCTGAGGCGATAGGTGAGGTTAAGCATCACGTAGCGGCCGAGCGCCTCCGTCCGCGCGTCTTGGATGTAGAGCTCCGTGACGGTCCGCTCCACGTCTTGCTGCTGCGAGAGGATGTCGTAGACGCTCAGGCTGACCTCGGCGACATCGCCGGGCAAGAACTTGTAGCCCGCCTTCGCGCTCCAGAGGATCTGCGAGGGGTCGATGCCATCGTCCAGGCCAGCGTAGTACAGCGCGTTGAGGTTGGTGCCCAGCGAGATGCCGTCCCAGGGGAGCCACGCGAGCTTGGCGCCCGCCAGGTGGCGGACTGTCGTGTCGTCCAGGCTGGGCGCGTCCGAGTTGGTCGTCGCGGAGTAGCGCGCGCCGTACTCCAGCGAGAAGTCCACGCGCGGGCTGATGGCGCTGCCGACGAACACGCGCCCGTCCAGACCGAACTGGTCCGAGACGTTGAGCACCTCGTTGACCAGCCCCGGCGCGCGCGTGTAGCTGCCGCCGAACGAGACGTTCGCGTTGCTCTGGATGAACCCGATGGGCCGCCCGTAGCTGAGCAGGCCTCTGGCGTTCCAGTAGCCGTCCACGTTCTCCGGCTGGGTGAGCTGACCGCCCGCCGGAATGACCACGCCAGAGGCGGTCGTGACCGGAGTGCGGGCGAGAATCGTGGAGGAGCTGATGTAGTTCTGGCCGTAGGAGCCGCTGAGGAAGCCGAAGAGAACCGAGCCGCCCGCGGCGTCGGTCGCGTTGAAGCGGCCGCGGAGCGAGTGCGTGGTGCTGGGGTCTCAGGTCCGGGTTGCCCGACGTGAGCAGCAGCGGGTTGAGCGTGCTCACGAGGCTGCTGAGTTGCGTCGCGCTCGGCGTCTGCGTGCGGGCGCGGTAGCTGAAGTCCAGGCGCTTGCCCTCGCTCAGCGTCACGCGCGCTCGCGCCGACGGCAAAAACGACCAGAACGAGCGGTCGACGGTGAAGGCCTCTGGCGCGAGTTGCTCGCCTTCCAGGCGCTCGTGCTGCACGTCGAATCCGATCTGGCCGTTGGCCTCTCGCGAGCCGGTGCGGAGCGAGACGCCGCCGCGCTGCACGAACGACTGCTGCTCAAAGACGCTCGTCAGCGCGGCGTCCGCGAGCGTGTACGCACCCGTAGGGTCAGCGAAGAACGCGTTCTGGCTCGACGTGCTGCGCGAAAGCTCGGGCCGGTAGCTGAACTGAAGCTGCGTGTTCTCCGCCAGAGGTTCGGAATAGCTCAGCCGGGCTTCGACCGAGCGCGAGTCCGAGCGTGTGTCGAACAGCTGGTCGCTCATGGACGCACTGGTGCCGTTCGAGAAGTCACCGATCTCGATCTGCTGCGTCGTCTCGCCGTCCTGGTCGCCCACGGCGCCCTCGACGCTGAGCGAGAGCGTGCGGCCTCTGGCGCCGAAGCGGTGGCGGATGCCGAGGTCGATCTCGGAGGCGAGCGCGAAGGCGCTGGCGTCCGATGTGGAGGCCGTGCTCGCCAGAGGCTCGCCGCCGGGCGTGCGCGTAGTGCCACGAAGGTCGCTGACCGAGCCCGCGTTCTGGAGCGAGAACTGCGGCTCGATGGTGAGCTGCGTGCGGTCCGAGAGGTCGTACTGAGCGCGCACTGTGGCGCGGGCGTTCGTGTTGTCACTCTCGGCGAGGTCGGTCTCGTCGTAGAGCTGCGAGATGCCGCCGTCGCGCAGCGTGGAGCGCGTGAGCCCGGCGTCCAGCAGCGTTTCGCTCGTGTTGAAGAACGTGCTGCCCGAGAGGCGCAGCTTGCCGCCCGCGAGCACGTCGGAGTAGTTGACGCCGAGCGCGGTCGCCGACGCGATGCCGTCCTGCTCGTTCTGGAGCAGGCCGCCCACGTCGCCGCCGCCGCGTCCGCCCCGGCCACGTCCGCCGCGCCCTCCTCGGCCGCCGCCAGAGGCGATCCCGGCGAGGTCTTCGGCGGCGAAGTTTTGCTGGTCCACGTTGTTCGCCAGGGCCACGATGGTGAGGCGCCGGTCGCCGTTGAGGATCGTCGTGTTGCCGCCCGCGAGGTACTCACCCTCCGGGCCAGCGCCGGCGTAGGCGCGGCCAAACTGGCCGTTCTGCATCCCGGCGCGCGTCACGATGTTGATCGTCTTCTCCGCGTCGCCGTCGTCGAAGCCGGAGAAGCGCGACTCCTCGCTCTGGCGGTCGAAGACCTGCACCTCCTGGATCATCTCGGCCGGGAGCGTGTTGAGCGCCGCCTGCACGTCGGTCCCGAAGAACTCGCGCCCGTCCACGAGCACGCGGCGGACGGTCTCGCCCTCGGCCGTGACCGTCCCGTTCTCGACCGTCACGCCGGGCAGCTTCGACTACCAGGTCCTGCGCCGTCGCGTCCGGGTTGACCGGGAAGGCGTCGGCGTTGAACGCCGTCGTGTCGCCGCGCACCTCCACGCGTTGGCGCGTCGCGGCCACGTCCACGCCCTGTAGCAGCCCCGCGTCCTCGGCCACCTCGATCTCGCCCAGCGCCAGCGCTGCGCCTCTGGCGGAGACAGTGCGCGTGACCGTCGTGTAGCCCACGAACGAGACGCGGAGTTCGTAGTCGCCTCTGGCGACCCGGAGGCTGAACCGGCCGTCCGCGCCAGAGGCCGCGCCCACCTGGGCGCTGTCGGCGCCGACGAGCAAGACCGTTGCGCCGGGAAGCGGAAGCCCATCGGCGGCATCCAGGACGCGTCCGGTCACCTCGGCGGAGGTCTGAGCGGCGCTGGAGGCGGCGAGAAGGAGGCCCAGAGAGAGGGCGAGGAGAACGCGCATGTCAACGACAGGAAGAGGCCTCTGGCGCCAGAGGCGAAGAGAGGGTGGCCCCGGGACGCCTCGGAGCCGGAGAATCATCCGTTGCCGCGACGGCCACCACGGCGACCGCGCTGGTTTTCGCGCTGCGCTTCGCTCCACGCACGGAAGCGCGTGACCTGCTCGGGCGTCAGGAGCGCTTCGATCTTGCTGTTCATCGCCTCACGCTGCGCCTGCTGCTGGGCGCGCCGGGCCTCGCGGTCGCCTGAGCCTCTGGCGCCGCGCTCCGGGCGGTTGGCGGCCTGCTCTTCCAGGAGTGCACGGACTTGCGTTTCCTGTCGGCTGGTGAGGTCTACGGCTTCGTCCAGCGACGCCATCTGGCGGTCCAGGCGCTCGGCGGGATCACCACCGGGGCCACCCTGGCCTCTGGCGGCGCGTTGCTGCGGCGCGGGCTCGAGGCTCTGCGCGCAGGCGGGCAGCGTGACGAAGAGGAGACCGATGAGCGCCAGAGGCGCGAGGGTGCGGCGGAGGAACATCATTGGAAATCAGAGTCGGTGGGAAGTGGAGCACGCCAGAGGCACGGGTCCAGGCGTCTGTGGAAGAAAGAACGGGACAGACCTCCGCGATTCCGCGCGGCTGCACACGAGGTGCACCGCAGTGTCACCAACGGCACCGTCGGGGTCTCCGAGTTAGACGCTAGCCCGCCCCGTGCCGTCACCCCATGCAAAAGCGCCAGAAGCCGAAGCCTCTGGCGCCAGTGTTCGCGAGCGCCCCGACGGGGCGTTCTCTCCTTCAGACCCACCCGAACGTGCTTTAGTGCCAGTGCCCGTGCTCCTCCGACCAGACCTGGCCGGGCGCGCCCTCCCCCTGCGGGCCGTCTCCAGAACCCGAGACGGCGGCCCCCGCGATCAGCACGCCGACGAGGAGCACGAGTCCGATGAGGATGCCTGGCCGCGTTCCGGCTCATACCGCTGGGCTTTCCAGCGCAGCAGCTCTTGTACTTCTGCCCACTGCCGCAGGGGCAGGGCGCATTGCGGGCAACATCCATGGATGTGTGGTGCGGGAGAGGTATCGCAAGGTACTCGGCTCTGGTGAGCTTGCCCCGCCAGAGGCCTCTGGCGAGGGTGATCTAGCCCGCTGTGGTGCGGCAGGGCGAGCGCGCTACATAGGCTGTAGATGCCTCGCCGAGACGTTCTGACCGGCGCAACCAGGAGCCTGTCTACCCGGGCCGGGCTCTTGCGGGGGCTTGTAAAGAGCGCGGCTGTAGACCTGCGAACAGCACCGCCGCGAGCAGAGCGCCAATGGCAGTCGCAGCGAGGTCCAGCGTGTCGAAAACCATCGGGCCCGTCTTTTGCGCGAACTCCCACACGATGGTCACTACGATGGCTCCAGCCCACAGGCGCCAAAACTAACGCGTTTGCACGGCCTCCGCTTCTGGCGAGATCCTCTCCGGGAACCGCAACATCAGAAACCCGAACGCGAGCGTCGGTACGGCGACGAGGTTGGGAAGAGTGCCGCGCACGAGCGGCCACGCCGTCGGCCCGCCGTCGCGCCAGAAGCCCACGAGGGTGAGCACAGCGCACCCCACGATCGCGATCAGCGTCCACGGAGTGACTGTACGAAGTTGGCTAAGGATCCAGCGTGCCATCACGAGTCACCGCCGCCAGAGGTCCTCGCCCCTTCCGCCTCTGGCGCGATCTGGAAGCCGATGGCGCGGTTTCCGCGCGGGTCCTCCTGGCGCAGCTCGCGCTGCATCCGCTCGTACTCTTTCTCCGCCTCTGGCGTCACGCTGGGCCGCGTCTCCTTGAGGGCCGCCTCGAAGTTCTCCATCGCGACGGTCTCGCCGCCTGCGCGGAGCGTGAGCAGACCCGCCTTGCGGACGAGGTTTTCGAGGTCGGCGCCGCTAAAGCGCTCTGTCCGGTCAGCCAGCGCGTCCAGATCAACATCATCCGCCAGAGGCATCGTGCCGGTCTGGATGCCGAGGATAACGCGGCGGCCTTCCTGATCTGGGACCGGGACGTAGACGATCTCGTCGAAGCGGCCGGGGCGGAGCAGAGCCGGGTCCAGCAACGTCGGTCGGTTGGTGGCGGCGAGAACCACGACGCCCTGCATGTCCTCCAGGCCGTCCATCTCCGCGAGCAGCGTGTTGACCACGCGCTCGGTCACGCCGCTGTCGCCCATGCCGGAGCCTCTGGCGGGCGCGAGCGCGTCGATCTCATCGATAAAGATGACCGTCGGCGCGACCTGGCGGGCGCGCTGGAAAAGGCGGGACACCTGCTTCTCGCTCTCGCCGACCCACTTGCTGAGGAGGTCGCTGCTTTTCGCCGAGACGAAGTTGGCCTCGGCCTCTCGCGCGACGGCCTTCGCCAGAAGCGTCTTGCCGTTGCCGGGCGGGCCGTAGAGCAGAAAGCCCTTCGCGGGGCGGATGCCGAGCTTTTTGAACGCCTCGGGCTGCTGGAGCGGAAGCTCGACGCCTTCTCTGAGTTGCATCTTGACCTCTTCCAACCCGCCGATGTCCTTCCAGCCCACGTTGGGGACCTGAATCTGGATCTCGCGCAGCGCGGACGGCTGCACGCGGCGCGTGGCGTCGGTAAAGTCGTCGGCGCGGACAATCAGTTCGTCCAGCACGTCGGCCGGGATCTCGTCTTGCTCCAAATCGATCTCGGGCAGGATGCGGCGGAGCGCGGAGATGGCCGCCTCTCGCGCGAGCGCGCCCAGGTCGGCGCCGACGAAGCCGTAGGTCGTGCGCGCGAGTTCGTCCAGTTTCACGTCCTCCGCCAGAGGCATCCCGCGGGTGTGGATGTCGAGGATCTGGCGGCGGCCGCTTGTGTCCGGCACGCCGATCACGATTTCGCGGTCGAAGCGGCCCGGGCGGCGCAGCGCGGGGTCGATGGAGTCCGGCCGGTTCGTCGCGCCGATCACGACGACGTTGCCGCGCGATTCCAGCCCGTCCAAGAGTGTCAGGAGTTGGGCCACGACGCGGCGCTCGGCCTCGCCGCTCTCGTCGCGCGCGGGCGCGATGGAGTCGATCTCGTCGATAAAGATGATGGCGGGCGCGTTGGCCTCGGCCTCCTCGAACACCTCGCGCAAGCGGCCCTCGCTCTCGCCGTAATACCGGCCCATGATCTCGGGGCCGTTTATGACCAGGAAGTGCGCGTTGGTCTCGTTCGCGACGGCCTTCGCCAGAAGCGTTTTGCCCGTCCCGGGCGGGCCGTAGAGCAGCACGCCCTTCGGCGGGTCGATGCCGAGGCGCGAGAACAGCTCGGGGTGCTTGAGCGGGAGTTCGATCATCTCGCGCACCTGATCGACGGTGTCGCCCAGGCCGCCGATGTCGTCGTAGGTGATGCCGACGGGTCCGTCGCCGCTTTCGGGCTCGGAGTACTCGGGGAGCAGTTCGATCTCGGTCTCGTCGGTCACCTGCACGATCCCGCGCGGGTTGGACTGCGTGACCACGAGCCGGATCTCTTGCAGACCAAAGCCGCGCTGCTGCCCGAACAACTGCCGGTACAGTTCGGGCGGCATTCCCGGCAGGTTGCCGTTCTCCGGCCCGGAGCCCTGGCGGTAGACGCTCGTGCTCACCACGTCGCCAGAGGCCAGCGGGCGGCCCATGAGTGTGCGCAAGAGTGCGCGGCCCGAGCCCTGCAGCCGCACACCCTGCTGGGCTGGCGCGAGCACGACTTTCTTCGCGGCCTGCACCTGCGCGGGCGCGATCTCCACGTGGTCGCCCATGCCGACGCCCGCGTTGGCGCGCAAGAGGCCGTCCAGGCGGATGATGTCAAGCCCGGCATCGGCGGAGTACGGCGGGAGCGCGATGGCGGGCGTGGTGCGCTTGCCGGTCAGCGCGACGATGGCCCCTGGCGCCAAGCCCAGTTCGGCGAGCCGCTCGGCGTTGATGCGCGCGACGCCTTTGCCCACGTCGGGGTTTTGTGCGCCGGCCACTTGCAAGCGGACGGTGTCGGTGCGGTCGGGGGCGGTGGGGACTTCGGCCATGCTATGTCTCTGGGATTTAGGCCGCGTTCCACGTTCGGCGCCGCGTGGGGTTCGGCGGCGCCAGAGGCCTCACCGGGTGTTCGCGCGGCCTCTGGCGAGACCCTGCGTGGCGGGAAGACGCCTCTGGCGCCAGAGGCTAAGTACTAAAAGGCTACTACTACTAGCCCTTTCCGATCTCACTACTCACCATCGCGAACGCGCTCAGAGATGTCTTGGGGAACGCGAAACGTGAGGGTCCGCCCTCGCTTGGCTTGATTAAGCAACCCGTTTTCCGCGAGCCTCAGCATATCAGTCCGAGCGGTTTGGTAGACGACGCCGTGACTCGTCTGGTGAGACCGAATGGTGTAGACAGCGTCTGGATGCTCTAGCGCGTGGCGGAGTAGCGCGATCTGCCGGTGGTTCAAGTCGGACGACGGCCGGAGTACGGCGCGCGTTTCGCGAAGCTCCTTTGCTTTGCGGCGGATGTACCCCTGCACCTCGTCCAGCGCGCGGTCAATCACGTCAAGGTGAAACAGCAGGAAGTACGTAAGGTCGTTGTCGTCGGTCTCGGTGTAGAGGTACGCGCGGCCATACTTCGCGTAGGAGTCCTTGAGCACGCGGGAGATGGAGACGAACTCGAAGAGCCAATACCTCTCTCGGAGCATGTACCAGTAAAAAAGAGCGCGAGCGACGCGGCCATTGCCGTCCTCGAACGGGTGCACAAAGCCGATCCAGAAGTGCAGTGTGACCGCCTTGACGACCGGATGGACGAACGGTCCATCGGTGCGGTTGGCGAAGGCGCAGAGTTGCTCGATCATCCCCGGCACGGCCTCTGGCGGTGGCGGCACGTAAAGGCGGCGGTCCCCGCTCCACACGCCCCACCGCTCTGAGGGATCCGGGCCACGAAACTCGCCCGGCGCACCTGCATCCAGCGAGCCTTCTCCCAGCGTGTTGTGGAGACTGCGGATGAGGTCTGCCGAAAGCGGTTCGCTTAGAAGCGTCTTGACCTGCTGCATCGCGCGAAAGTTGCTAGCGACCATCCGCTCCCCTTTCGTGGATGGCTTCCGACCTTGCCGGATCATCTCCTTCGCCTCGCGACGCGTGGTGGCCGCGCCTTCCAACAAGCTGGACATGATCGACTCCTCTATCAGGGAGCTCACGACATAGCGGTCACGATGTCCGGCACTCGGGGCGTCCTCGGAAAGGAGGATCTGACCGCCAGCGTCACGGTCGATGCGCTGGAGACGCTGTGTGGCAGGGTCGGGAAGGGCGTACCTGAGAGGACGCCCGAGCGTGTCCGCGAGCGGCAGATCGCGCAGCATGGACTGGCGTGCGAGCTTGATTCCGACCCACCACTCCGCGGTGTCACGCCGTCCGGTGGCGTGCGGTGGCGAACCTCGTCCCAGGGGAGGTAGCGCCCGTTGGGTGTGGCGTTAAAGCCTCAGGGTGGAACGTCACCTCTGGGTCGTCCATGAGGAGGCGGAGAGGTCGTGGAGGCTCGGGTGGACGGATGGGCATGGCCACTAATGATCTACTAATACTAATAGTATACCATTTCAGTCTTGACCGCCTAGAGTCTCTGGCCCCACATCCAACCCAGGCCTCTGGCGCCAGAGGCCCCGTCGGGGATTCCCTGAATGTGGCCGCGTGCGGAGCCTTCCAAAGGGGCGCGGGTTGGCGCGGCTCCCCACCCTGCTCTCTGCATGTCCTACGAAACCATTCTCTACACCATCTATGTCGCCAGCATGGCGGCGGGCGCGCTACTGTTCCTCTCGTGGATGCGAGATCCGAAGGGCGTGCCGGTGTGGGAATACATCGTGGCGGCGATCATCCCGATCTGGTCGGGTCTGGCCTACCTCGCGATGGGCCTGGGACTGGGCACCGCCGAGATCGCGGGGCAGACAACCTACTGGGCGCGCTACGCCGACTGGGTGGTGACGACGCCACTACTACTCGTCGCGCTGTGGCTGACGGCGACCACGCGCGGCGACAAGAGCAAGCACGTACCGCTGCTTCTCGGGCTCGTCGCGGCCGACATCATCATGATTCTGTCGGGGCTCGTCGGTGACCTCTCGACAGGTACTGCGCGGTTCGTGTACTTCGGAATCGGCGTGGCGGCGCTGGTGGTGCTGTTTGCGCTCGTGTGGGGACCGCTCAAGCGCGTGGCGGAGCAGGACCCAGAAATCGGGAGCATCTACCGGAAGGTGGCGGCGTACCTCGGTCTCTTCTGGATCGGCTATCCGCTGACGTGGATCCTGGGGCCGTCGGGTCTGGGCATTGTGGGGCAGGACGTGGACACGGCGCTGTTCATCCTGCTGCCCATCTTTTCCAAGGTGGGCTTCAGCATTTTCGACCTGAGCCAACTGCGCCGCGTGGGCGGCGAGCGCCTCCGCACCGCCGTCGGCTGAGCCTCGGGCGGCCTGCTCCGGGTGTCGCCTCTGGCGCCAGAGGCGGCCGGTCATGCATCGGGGCGCCAGAGGGGCACGCGCGGCGCCCGATGAACTGCGAACGGGAACGGGCGTAGGCTCTCCCCACCACCCGACCATCGTTGCGTCTCATCACCCCCATGCGCGCCGTCCGCTTTCACGAGTTCGGCCCGCCGTCCGTTCTGCGGGTGGAGGAGACGCCGGATCCTGAGGTGGAAGACGACGCGCTGCTGATCCGCGTCGCCGCGGCCGGGCTCAACCCGATCGACACCGAGATCCGCAGTGGTCGCGTCTCCGGCGTGCTGACCGGCACGCCGCCGCGTGGTCTGGGCGTCGAGGTGGCCGGTACCGTCGTGCGCTCGGGGCCTCTGGCGCGCCGCTACCGCGAGGGGGACCGCGTGATCGGCACGATGCCGACGTTCAAGGGCGAGGGCTACGCCGAACTCGTGGCACTGCCCGAGGAGGACGCTGCGCCGTGGCCCGAGGGCCTTTCGGCGCCAGAGGCCGCCTCGATGCCTCTGGCGGCGCTGACGGCGCTTCAGGCGCTGCGCGCCAAGGGCGGCCTGCGCGCGCGGCACCGCGTGCTCATCAACGGCGCCTCGGGTGGCGTGGGCACGATGGCGGTGCAGTTGGCGCAGCTACTCGGCGGCGAGGTCGTCGCGACGGCGAGCGCCAAGCATCTCGATCTGGTGCGCGAGTTGGGGGCGCACGAGGCGGTCGACTATCGCGCCGAGGACATCACACGGCGCGACGGCTTTGACCTCATCTTCGACGTGGCGGGCACGCTCCCGTTTGGCCTCGCGCGGCCCATGCTGCGCCACTCCGGCGCGTACGTCACGACGCTTGTCAGCCCCGGTGTGGTCACGCGCACGGTTCTCCAGAAGGCGATGCCTGGCCCCATCATGGCCTACTGCCAGGCAGCACCCGACGGCCCCGCGCTCGAATGGCTCTCGACGCTCTTCGCCTCTGGCGCGGCGCGCGTGGTCATGGACCGCACGTTCGCGCTGGACCAGGCACCTCAGGCGCACGAGCACCTGGAAGGCGACCACGGGCCGGGCAAATGCGCGCTCGTCATCGACGCTAGCGAGTAGTCCGGGGCATCGCCAAACCTCTGGCGCCAGAGGCCCGGCGCGCGGCGATCTTAGCCGCTCCACCTTTGCCTCTCGCGATGCGCACTGTCTTTCTCACCGGCGGCACCGGGTTCGTCGGCAGCCACGTCGCAGAAGAACTAAAGGCGCGAGGCTGGCACGTGCGCGCGCTCGTGCGCTCGGACCCGAAGTGGCTGACCGGCCTGGGTGTCGAGACTGTCCGCGGTGATCTTTCGGATTTGCACACGCTCACCGCCGCCGCCTCTGGCGCCGACCTGGTGATTCACGCCGCGGCACTCACGCGCGCGCCCACGCTGGATGCCCTGCGCGAGGCCAACGTCGACGGCACGCTGCGCCTTCTGGACGCCTGCGCGAGCGCACCGGAGCGACCCGCGCGCATCCTCATCGTGAGCAGCCTCGCGGCCGTCGGCCCGAGTGGCGCGCGGCCGTTGACCGAGACCGACCCGCTGCACCCGATCTCGAACTACGGGCGGTCCAAAGCCGAGATGGAAGAGCGCGTCGCGGCGCATCCTCTGGCGGAGCGCGTCACCATCGTGCGCCCGCCCGCGGTCTACGGCCCGCGCGAAGCCGACATCTACACGGTCATCAAGACGGCCGCGCGCCAGAGGCTCTTCCCCATCGTGGGTGACCCCAACGCGCGCTCGCTCGACCTCGTGTTTGTGCGCGATCTGGCGCGCGGCATCGTGGACGTAGCCGCTTCGCCAGAGGCTGCGGGCGAGACCTATTTCCTGGGCGGCGCGGCGCAGTCGTGGGGCCAAATCCATCGCGCCGTCACCGCTTCGCTGGGCACGAGCGCGGCCAAGGTTAAGGTGCCCGCGGGCATCATCGCGCCCATCGGGGCGGTTGTGGAGGGCGTAGGCAAGCTGTTCGGGGCGTACCCGCCGCTCAACCGCGAGAAAGCACGAGAGGCGCGAGAGGCCTGGGTCGCGTCGTCCGCGAAGGCGCACGCGGCGTTTGGCTACGCACCCGAAGTGCCTCTGGCGGAGGGCATGCGCGAGACCGTCGCGTGGTACCGCGCCAACGGCTGGCTGTAAACAGCAGCGGCCTCTGGCGTGTCGCCAGAGGCCGCGTGTGCCTGGAGTGGGACTCGAACCCACAAGGCCGTGAAGCCAGCGGTGTTTGAGACCGCCGCGTATACCAATTCCGCCATCCAGGCGCGGACCGTAAGGTACAGCCGCTCGGCGCCAGAGGCGATCCGGGTGCGGGCGGAAGCCGCGTGAATCCGTCGGCGCCTGGTGCCAACGGTGTCTGGCGCGCGAAGTCAGCGCGCCCAGACCGGACTCCCGCCAGAGGCGAGCCACTCGACGATGCTGATCGGTTCCAGATCTAGCCCCGAGAGTTCGCTCGGCACGAAGACGGAGAGCGTCGAGTTGGCCACGATGGAGCCAACAACCCGCGCGAGTGGAGCACGAAGTACGATGCTGCCTCGTCGATGGACCGCCTGACGGGGATTCGCTGCGTGAACTCGATGGGCACGCCGTGCGTGAAGCTGGCCGCCACGCGCTCGATCACTTCTGGCGAGGCGATGCGCACCAAGCGCGGGGTCTCGGTCGCGAGCTTGTTCTCGGGCATCGTGCGGCTGCGCGCGACAAGGAACAGGCGGGGACTCGGCGGCGGACGGTCGCGGCGACCCGGCCCATGGGCTCGGCGTGTGGCGCCAGAGGCCCCGGCGCGAGCAGCGGCACGCGCGCTCAGGCGTGGCGCTGCGCAAGCATTCGAGGCGATGCAGAGACTCCTCCCCGGCATCGTTACGGTCGGACAGCTCTTGCTGGAGCGGCTTGCGCAGCCACTCGTCGCGCTCGCTCCACGCGGAGTGCTGGATGGGCTCGTCCAGAAGCGCGACCATGGCGAACGACGCCTGCGCGTGTCGTCGCGGCTGACGCCTGCGTCTTGCGCGTCGCGCTCGGCCTGCCGCAAGAGGCGCTCCGTGCGCTCGCGCAGCACGTCGGCGTTGCCGAACTCGGCGGCGGACTGCAGGTGTATCACAAGCGCCAGAGGCTCGCCGTACACCGTGGCGAGGCAGCCCGAGGGCGTGACCACTTCCTCTCGGACGGGCCCACGGGGGCGGTGCATGTGGCGTGGGGGCGGCCTCTGGCGCCAGAGGCAGGGGCGGAAGAGGGCGATCCAAAGTGCAGCCGCACTGCGCGCGAGCACCGAGAGTGGAGGCCGCGGCGCACGCTGCGGTAGCCAGCGCCAGAGGCTACGCAACCGTAACACCGCGCGAGCCTCTGGCGGCGGCGCGGTGCTCAGGTAGCCCTGAACTCGGCACACGAGGCGGCGTAATCTGGAGGCCCCGCACTCGTCTGATGTCGCTCGTCCTTCTCGCCAACCGCGCACCCATCCGGCACATGCCTGCGGGCTGGCAGGCCGCGCTGGGTGGCTTGGTCTCGGCGCTTCTCCCTGTGCTAGAGGCCCGCGGCGGCGCGTGGGTGGCCATGCGCGAGCCCGGAGACCTGGCGCCTCTGGCGCAGCGGTACCCCGAAGCCGACCCCACGCTGACGGTCCGCCGCGTACCGCTGGACGAGGCCGAGTTCGAGGACTACTACAACGGCATGTCGAACCAGGTGCTGTGGCCGCTGGCGCACTACCTGGTCAACCACGTAGCACCCGAGCGTGCGTTCCGAGGTGCCTACCGAGCCATCAACCGGCGCTTCGCCGAGGCCGCGCTCGAAGCTGCCGCCTCGGGCGAGACGGCTTCGGGCGCGCCTGTCCAGTTCTGGGTGCAGGATTACCACCTCATGCTCGTGCCCGAGCTGCTCCGCCAGAGGCGGCCCGAGGCGCGCATCGGCCACTTCTGGCACATCCCGTGGCCCGCGCCCGAGGTGTTCCGCATCCTGCCCTCGGCCCGCGAGCTCATGCGCGGCATGCTGGGCTCCGACCTCGTCGGCTTCCACACCGACGGCGACGCGGAGAACTTCCGCGAGAGCGCCCGCGACCTGCTCGGCGCCACGCTGGACGGCCACGACGTCCTGTGGGACGGGCGGCGCGTGAGGGCGGAGCCGCATCCCATCGGCATCGACGTGGATGCGTTCGAGGCCTTTGGGCGCGACGAAGCCATTGCGCACGAGGCCCGCACGTTTCGCCGCGAGGTCGTCGGCGAGCACATCATCCTCGGGGTCGACCGGCTGGACTACACCAAGGGCTTGCTGCTCCGCTTCGAGGCGTACGAGCGCTTTCTGGAGTGCTACCCTGAGCTGCACGGCCGCGTCGCCATGTTTCAGATCGCGACGCCAAGCCGCACCGGCATTGCGGCGTACGCGCAGCTCAAGCGCGAGGTCGAGCAGGCTGTGGGCCGCATCAATGGGCGCTTCGCCGAGGGCGCCTGGACGCCCATCCACTACCGCTACCGCGCCTACACGCAGGCCGAGCTCGCGGGCCTGTACCGCGCCGCCGACATCGCGCTCGTCACGCCGCTGCGCGACGGCATGAACCTCGTCGCGCACGAGTTCGGCGCCGTCTCGGGCACCGCCGCCTCTGGCGATGGCCTCGCAGCCTCTGGCGCCAGAGGCACGCCTCGTTCCGAGCCCGGCATGCTCCTGCTCAGCGAACTCGCGGGCGCCGCCGACTACCTGCACGGCGCCGTGCTCGTCAACCCGTACGACACTGACGGCGTGGCGCGCGCGCTCCGCGCTGCGCTCGACCTGCCCCTGGCGGAAAAGGCCCGCCGCCTCGCGCTCGTCCGCGAGGCTGTGCGCGGGCTCGATGTCCACGGCTGGGCCTCGCGCTTTCTCGACCGCCTGGGCGCGCCCGCTGCGTGACGCCAGAGGCCTCTGGCGGCGATCATGCAAGCCTTCGCGCACGCCACCCAGCGGCGCAGACGCCACGGCGTGGCGTCTCCACGACTTCGACGCACATGACTCCGCACCCCGACCGACCCCTCCTCTTTCTTGACTACGACGGCACACTCGCGCCCATCGTGGACGACCCCGCCGAGGCGTGGCCGCACCCCGAGGTGCCTGCGCTTCTGGCGTCGCTCGCCGCGCGGCACCCCGTCGTGGTGGTGTCCGGGCGCGACTTGGCAACGCTCGCCCGCTTTTTGCCAGGCATCGCGGTGCGCGCCGTGGGCTTGCATGGTGCCGAAGAGGGAACGCTGGGCACTCCGCCAGAGGCCTCGCCCGCGCTCACCGCCGTGGCCGGGCCTCTGGCGGCGCTGCGCGCGAGCGTGCCCGAGATGGACGGCGTGAACATCGAGGACAAAGGCGCCGCGTTTGCCGTCCACTACCGCGCCGCGCCAGACGAGTCCGCTGCCCGCACCGCGCTCGAATCCTGGGCCTCTGGCGTTCCCGCCGCGCTCCACGCGGTCTGGGGCAAGAACGTGGTCGAACTGCGCCCGCGAGAGATTTCCAAAGGCACCGCCGTCGCCCGCATCGCCGCCGAGCACCCCGCCTGCACGCCCGTCTACTTCGGCGACGACACGACCGACGAGGACGCCTTTCTCGCGCTGCACCGCCTCGCGCCAGAGGCCCCTGGCGACGCGACGCACGCAGCCTCTGGCGCGGTCACGGTCAAAGTGGGCGCGGGCGAGACGGCCGCGCGCTACCGCCTGCCCGACGTGGACGCTGTCGCGGCATACCTGGCTAAGTTCTGAGCCTCTGGCGCCAGAGGCTGGCGCTGGACTCAGTCGGCGGCGTAGACCTTGAGCGTGTCGTAGCGCTTGAGCTGCACCTGACCGGCGGGGGCGCCGCGGCGCTTGCTCACGTCGCACGCGCGGCAGACGTGGACGCTCACTTTACCGCCTGCGTTTTTCGCTTTCGAGTGCTTCACCGCGAGCGCCGCGGCGCGTTGCAAAACGGGGCGCGGGAGCGCGTCCAGCTTGTCCGGGTTGCGCACGATGACGTGGCTGCCGGGGCATCCGGCGGCGTGCATCCAGATGTCGAGCGGGTCCGCGACGCGGAGCGAGAGGCGGTCGTTTTCGCGAGCGCTCAGGCCCACGAGGACCTCGAAGCCGTCCACGTCGTGCGTGTCCCAGCCGTCGTGTTTGGCGCTGTCTCGCTTTCCCATGTCCGTCTCGCGTGGTGCAGACCCAGTTTCGCCCGAGTCCTCTGGCGCCGTTTGGAAGACAGGGCGGAAAACAAGGCCCAGCCTCTGGCGCCAGAGGCCATGCCAACGACCCTCCCTCTCGCCTCCCCTACGCCTCGTCTGCCGGGGGGCGTTCGCCAGAGGCGAGAGCGCGCACGATCGCGTCCATCGCGCGGGTGATGCGCGAGCTAGAGGTGGTGTAGTTGTTGGCCATCATCACGAACGCGATGGTCTGGCCGCGCGGCCCCTCGACGTAGCCCGCGAGCGCGCGGACGGCTTGCAGCGATCCCGTTTTGGCGCGGACCGGCACGCCGCCCAGGCGGTTGCGCAGCGTCGAGCCCGCGCCGCCACCCTGCGGCAGCGACTGCCGGAAGGCGGCCGCACCCGGGTGCTGGTTCATGTGCGCCAGCATCGCGCCCATCGCCTGCGGCGTGATGAGGTCTTTGCGCGAGAGGCCCGAGCCGTCGACGATGCTGAGGCCGTCGGTCTGGGCGCCTGCACTCGCCAGAAAGCTCTCGACGCGGCGCGCGGAGGCATCCGTCGAGCCGCTGGTCGAGAGCGTGCGGAAAAGGTGCTCGGCGTAGAGGTTGTCGCTTTTGCGGTTGATGCGCTGCACGATGTTGCGCAGCGTGGGCGAGACGTAGGCGCGAATCGGCTCGGCGCCTTCGTAGTTGGGCGCGGTCGCCATTTCGTCCACATCTACAATGGCGGCGTCGACGGCGATTCCCGCGTCGGCCAGGCGGTCGGCAAAGGCGGTCGCGGCGTAGAGCGTCGGGTTTTCGACGGGCAGGCGCAGCGTGGCGTTGTAGCCCGAGGGAATCGCGCCCGAAAGCGTCACCTTGTTGGTGCCCACCGTCCGGCCGACGCGGAGGCGACCGCCACCGTCGCGCTGCGCCGCGATGTCGGTCACGAACTCGACAAAGTTCGGAGGGTCTACGCTGACCTCGCCGTTGCGGAAGCGCACGGCCATCAGGTTGTCGCCCCAGGCGAGCCCGCCAGAGGCAGGCGCGTAACTCTCGGTCGCGATGTGACTCACGTCCCAGCCCTCGGCGTACGCGGCGTCCGCAAAGCGGTCGTCGTCGCCGATGATGCGGCCTTCGACGCGCCGCACGCCGGAGGCGTAGAGCGCCTCGGCCCAGTTTTCCAGCGGCTCCTGGCTCACCCACTCGCTGCCGAAGGTCGGGTCGCCTGCGCCGCGGATGACCAGATCGCCGCGCAGCGTCCCGCCCACCTCTTCGCCGAAGTGGTAGAGCCGCGTGCTGTAGCGGAAGTCTGGCCCGAGTGCGTCCAGCGCTGCGGCGGTGGTGAGCAGCTTCATCGTGCTCGCGGGCAGCAGCGTGAGGTCTTCGTTGCGCGCCAACAGCGTGCGGCCCGTGCTCAGGTCCTGCACGTGGAGGCCCCAGATGGCGCGCGGCAGATCCGGGTCGTCCAGAATCTCCTCCAGGATGGTGGCCATCTCGGCGTCGGACGTGCGCGCGGGCGAGGCCAGGGCGCTATCGACCGAGACGCTGCGAGCCGAGTCGGCGTCGGCCTGGAGCGGATCTGCGACCGAGGCCTGTGGCCACCAGGCGATGCCGACGGCGGCGAGCGCCAGGGGCGCGAGGAGAAACGAGAGGCGGCGCATCGGAGACGGGCGGGGGAGGGAGGCGAAGCTACCGGGCAACTCCGCCGGGCGGTGCCCCATTGCGCGCCCGTCTGCGCTCCGCGCGAGTTCTCCGCCAGAAGCCTCTGGCGCTGCGCGCGGGCTCCGGGCTCAGCTGCTTCCCCGTCGCCCCTGGCGCCAGAGGCCACCGCGTTTCTTCCCCGACCGTCATCCCGGCAGAGCGAAGGGAGGTGAGGGATCTTCCACGTCGCGCTGCCTCTGCGGCCGCCAGAGGCCTCTAGCGGGACAGCTTCTGGCGGAACCGGGCGCCCACGCAGACGGCCTGCGTGAAACCCGCGCAGCCTCTGGCGCCGCCGGTATCTTGCCGCACACGAGTTCCAGACCCTCCGATGGCCAAGCGTTCCTCCAAAAAGCGCGCGACGAAGAAAGCGGCACCCAACCGCCGCGGCACGCGCGCGGTGCGAATGCCGTTCGAGCGCCGCAACTACGTGCTCCTGCTCGGAGCTATCGCGCTCATCGTGACCGGCTACATCCTCATGCTGGTCGACAACGCCGTGAGCGACAACCCGGTCGACAGCGCGCTCTCGCTCACCGTCGCGCCGCTGCTGCTGCTCGGCGGCTATCTGGGCGTGATCTGGGCCGTGCTCTCGGGCGTCGGCGCCAGCGGCGCTGCGCCAGAGGCAGAACTCGCCGGGGTGCAGCCGCCTGTGATCTCCGGCGAAGCCGTCGCCGAGGCGTGAGGCGCGCGGTTCTCGCGCTGGCCCTTCTCGCGAGTGGTTGCGGCGGTGAGCGCGCCGGGGAGGCTCCGGCACCCGCGCGGCCTCCCTCGCCTCCCGCCATCCCCACCGTCGGCGATCTGGACGACAGCTTCGAGGACGATCTGCCTGCGGACACGCTCGCCGAGCCTCTGGCGGATACGCTGGAAGCCGCGCCGCTGCCCGACCCCGGCCCGTCGTTCGCGCCGTTCCTGACCGAGTTCAAGGTCGCGCTCCAGAACGGAAGCGCCAGAGGCCTGGCCGCGCCCGGACTCTCGGCAGAGGATCTCGCCGCGGTCATGGACGATCCGGCCGTGCAGCAGCGCGTGCTGGCTGCGGGCGTCGACCGGTACCGCCGCGAGGGCACACGCCGCGAGGTGTACGTCGTGGTCGGCTACGACACGGACGGCAACGTGGTCCCAGAGGACGAGGCCGAGACCGAGAGCGGCGTCGGGCTCGTCTTCGATGTGGTGGAGGGGTCGTACCGTTTGGTGCGCGTCGAGCGCGCAGGCTAGCCTCTGGGGTTGCGCCGGTGGGACCGCGCGAGACGGTCGGGCGCAGAGTGACGACTCGCCTCTGGCGCCAGAGGCACGCAAAAAAGCCCGGCTGCGCGAGGTGCGCAGCCGGGCTCAGGTGCTCTGGAGAGCGAAGGGGTTACTCGATGACCTCCTCCATCTCTGCCTCTACTTCTTCGCCAGCGGCTTCCATGTCGTCGCCCATGTCGTCCATGCCGGCCTCCATGTCGTCGCCCATCTGCTCCATGTCAGCCTCGATGGCCTCGTCAGCAGGAACGACGGGGGTGACGACCTCCGCCTCGGTGGCGTCGATGTCGGTGGTCTCGACGGTGTCGTTGTCGGAGCAGCCGGTGAGGCCGATGAAGGCGAACGCGAGAGCGAAGATGCTGATGTTCTTGAACATAGTCGTGTGCCCCAGAAGGGCTGATTCGGTTGGGTGATGTCGAGCCGGGGTGAGAGGCTCGGATGTGCTTGAGCGCACGTCGCAATATATGGTGCACCCGAATGGGCTTTCCTATACCGGATGTGTTGAAGAAGCGATGGGTACGCGGTGAAGCGCCTCTGGCATCTCTACCGACCGGAGCCGGGCGATAGCTATTCTTGCGCCTCCTCTCCCACCCGCCATGCCTTCCGCTCTCGACGGCCTCCTCTCGCTTCTCGACCTCGAACCGTTGGAGCACGACTACTTCCGCGGCCAGAGCGCGTCCTACGGCGCGCCGCGCGTGTTCGGGGGGCAGGTGCTGGCACAGGCGGTGATCGCGGCCGGGCGCACGGCGCCAGAGGACCGAACGTGCCACTCGCTGCACGCCTATTTCATCCTCCCCGGCGATGTGAAGGCGCCCATCCTCTACCATGTCGACCGGCTGCGCGATGGCGGATCGTTCGCCACGCGGCGCGTGACGGCCATCCAGCACGGCCGCCCCATCTTCAACGCCGCGCTCTCCTTCCACCGCGGCGAACCCGGCCTGGACCACGCCGACCCGGCGCCAGAGGCCCCGGAGCCCGACTCGGTCACGAGTGAACTCGAAATCGCGCGCAGCCTCGCCGACCGCATCCCCGCGCGCTTCCGCGACACGCTCACCAGCGAGCGCGCCATCGACTACCGCCCCGTCAACCCTGTCAACCCGTTCGCGCCAGAGGCGACGGAGGCCAAACTGGAGGTGTGGTTGCGGGTCTCTGGCGAGCTCCCAGACGATCCGCTGATCCACCAGGCGATCCTGGCCTACGCGAGCGACTACGGCCTGCTGGGAACGGCGCTACGCCCCCACGCGCGCAGCGTGTTCGACCCCGGCATTATGGCCGCGAGCCTGGACCACGCGATGTGGTTCCACCGCCCCTTCCGCGCCGACGCCTGGCTGCTCTACGCCATGGACGGCCCGAGCGCCTCTGGCGGGCGCGCGTTCACGCGCGGCGCCGTCCACGACCGCGAGGGCAGCATGGTGGCAAGCGTGGCACAAGAGGGGCTGGTGCGCCTGCTGGACGCATGAGCCGCGCCCTTCTCCTGCTCGCGCTGCTCGCCACCGGCTGCCGCCTGGAAACGCCAGAGACTGAGACCGCGGCCCCGCCAGAGGCGCAAACCGACGGGTCGCAAACCGACAGGTCACAAACCGCTCGGGCCTCTGGCGGAGCGCTGCGCGAGTCCACAGAAGCGCCGGCCTCTGGCGAACGCACCACGCCGGATCCGCCTGTTGCTGCAGGCGACACCATGCGCGTGACACAGCGCCGTGCGGGCACCGCCACTCCCAACACGCGGCCTCTGGGGCCCGAGGTCAGCGCCAGAGGCTGGGCCGTTCCCGTGCTCGGCATCGCGCCAGAGGACCTGGTGGACACGTTCACGGCCGCCCGAAGCGAGGGCCGCACGCACAACGCCATCGACATCCTCGCGCCGCGCGGCACGCCCGTCGTGGCGGCCTCTGGCGGAACGGTGCAGCGCTTGTTCACGAGCGACAAGGGCGGCCTCACGGTCTACGTCTTGGGCCAGGACAAGCGGACGGTGAGCTACTACGCGCACCTGGACGCCTACGCGCCGGGCCTGAAGAAAGGGAAGCGCGTCGCCAGAGGCGCGCCGATCGGCACCGTCGGCGACTCGGGCAACGCGGCGCCGGGCAACACGCACCTGCACTTTGCGGTCTGGACTGTCGCGCCGGGCGCCAGCTTCTGGGACGGCGAGCCGGTCAACCCGTACGGGCTGCTGGCGCGGTGAGGCGGCCTCTGGCGCCAGAGGCCGAGTGATCTACGACTGCGAGGCAGGCGCCTGCGAGGTTTTCGCGCCAGAGGGGTCGCGGCCGGTGATGTCGCGGAACTGGACGGGCACGCCAGAGGCCACCATGCCCAGCAGGCGCTCGGCATCCCAGTTGGTCAGGCGCGTGCAGCCTGCGCTGCTGGCGTAGCCGATGGTGCCTGGCGCGCGCGTGCCGTGAATGCCGTAGTGTGGCTCCGAAAGCGCGATCCATACCGATCCGACGGCGTTGTTGGGACCGCCGGGCAGCATCGCCTCCTCCTGGTCATCGGGGACGCTCGCGAGGATCTTGGGCTGATAGTGCCACGTCGGGTTGCGCGCGGTGCGAGTGACCGTGAAGTCGCCAGAGGGCGACGGGTCGTACTCGGCGCCGAGCGTAGCGGGCGCATGGAAGACAATGGTGCTGTCGGCGGTGAGCGCCTGCAGGTAGTGACCGCTGCCGCTGATGCGGATCAGCGCGACCTCGCCAGAGGCCGCCCGACGGTTTGCGTCCTCTGGCGCATCCATGACGTTAGGCACGCGGATCGTGTCGCCGGCTTTCAGGCTGTCCAGTGCCGCGCCGTCGTTGAGGCGCGCGAGCAGCGCGGGCTTGGCATGGAAGCGTTCGCCCAGGGCCTCGCTCAGCGATTCGTAGCCCAGGCGGTCCAGCTTGGCTTTTTCGTACACATCGTCCGGGATGGGCTCGAACGGGCCTTCCACGTCGCCGTCGGTGAGGGTGTAGCTGACCACGAGCGAGTCCGGGCGTCCGGCGCGGTTGCTGAGTGCGGCCACGGTCACGGAGTCGGCGACGCCAGAGGCGTCGAGGTTCTCGGAGCGCTGAAACCAGATCAGCGCCGTCTCGGTGTTGTCGCCCCAGCGGCCGTCGATCTCACCGGGCGAGAACCGCGCGCGGTCCAGCAGTACCTGCAGCTTGAGCACGCTCGGGCCTTCGACGTTACCGCCCAGCGGAAGCTGCATCTCGCTCGACCACGCGCGCAGCGTGTCGACGCCCGCGAGCGTCTCGGTGTTGGCGGCCTCCGCCTCACGCGAGAGTGTGCCCAGCGTATCGGCACCGAGTCGCACCGGGCGCCGGATGTAGCGGTCGCGTTCCACCTCGTCATCCGAGGGCAGGTCGTCGCCGCCAATCATCGAGACCGTTTCGACCGGAACGTCGCCCGAGGCCTCTGGCGTGTCGCCGGGGGTCTCGGTCCGGCAGCCGGTGACGAGGATGAGGATGCCCGCGAGGACGAGGAGGAGAGCGAGAGAGGTGCGCATCATGAGGCGAGAAGGGGTAGCGGTGAACAACGGGGAGCCAGAGGGTTCCCGCCAGAGGCACGCTCCGGGGTTTGCCTCTGGCGCCGAAGCGCACAAGACCGCCCCACCGGCTTACGGGCAGATGGGGCGGAATCGAATGGGACCGAGTCGACGTCCCTGGCGTGTCGTCTCGGTCCCGTCGACCGGTGTCCGAATCCCTGTGCGTGTCAGCCCCACACGCTCCAGGGGTAGACTGCCGGTCGGTTGGGGCAGGGTTTCGGAGTGCTCGGGCGGAGCCGACCCAGCCAGGGGCGGGCAGATGCGGCCCCCGTGGGGAAGGTGCCGGGACGAATCCGCACGAGCGCGAAAGAACGTGCATCCGGGGGTGAGCCCTGGCCGTGACCTCCTCGTGGTGGAGAAAGGCGGACGACCTGAGCCATCAGATGCCCACCCCCTATTCCAAGAGCCGTGCCACACTCGAAACATCGCACAGAGGCCTCTGGCGGCGACATAGGAGCCACGCGCGTCCGCTTGTGCGACAGACACCGACGCGCGTGTTCGATCCTGGGACGGACGCCTCGTGAAGGCTGCCCGGGTTCCGGGTTCCGGGTAAGCTGCCTCCGCGCGTGCCTCTGGCGGTGGAGAACGTGGGGAGGTCCGAAAGTTGACGCCTCACCTCTCGGCGCCAGAGACTACGTCTCGATACCGTACTTCTTAAGCAGGCGGTAGACCGTCGAGCGCGTGATGCCGAGCGCCTGGGCAGTCTGGTCGATCTGTCCGTCGCAGACCTCCAGTGCGTGTTCGAGGGCGAGCCGCTTGAGGTCGTCGATGCTCACGATCTCGCTGCTAGCTGTGGCGGCGACTGCGTGATCGGCGGGTGTGCGGGCGCCACCCAGCAGCGAGCGGCCCAGGCGCAGATCGCTCGCGCCGATGCTCACGCCAGAGGCCACGAGTGCGGCGCGCTCGACGGCGCTTTTGAGCTCGCGCACGTTGCCGGGCCACGCGTGGCGCACGAGTGCTTTGCGCGCCGAGGCGGTAAAGCGCCGCGCCTCCAGATCCGGGTGGCGAGCGACCACGGCGCTCAAAAAGCGCTCCGCCAGAAGCAGGATGTCGGCCCCGCGTTCGCGCAGCGGCGGAACCGGAATGGCGAACTGCACCAAACGGTAGAACAGGTCCTCGCGAAACTCGCCAGAGGCCACCATCGCCTCCAGGTCGCGGTGCGTGGCGCTCACGATGCGCACGTCGACCTGGAACGCCTCGCGGCCACCCACGCGGCGCACGGTCTGGTCTTGCAGCACGCGGAGCAGTTTGGCCTGCAAGCGCCCGTCCAGCTCGCCGATCTCGTCCAGAAACAGCGTCCCGCCAGAGGCCTGCTCAAACACGCCCGCGTGCCGCGCGATGGCGCCGGTGAACGCGCCTTTCTCATGGCCGAAGAGCTCGCTTTCCATCAGCTCCGCCGGGATTGCGCCGCAGTTGAGGACCACGAACGGGCCTCTGGCGCGCGCCGAGCCGCTGTGGACCGCGCGCGCGACGAGCTCTTTGCCGCTGCCGCTCTCGCCCAATACTGCGATCGCGAGGTCGCCGCGGACGGCCTGGCTCACGAGCCGGAGCACTTTCGTCAGGGCGGGGCTTTCGCCGACGATCTCGGGGGCTGCCCCGCGGTCGCCCAGCCTCTGGCGGAGCGCGTCGATCTGCCCTACGAGTGCGAGGCGATCCGCTACGCCACGCGCGAGCACGGGCACGCGGGCGAGCGCGTCGTCGCCTTTGACGAGGTAGTCCTGCGCGCCGCTCTCGATAGCCTCTAGCGCGACCGGGATGGACGATTGCGCCGACACCATCACGACCGGTAGCGCCGGGTGGCTCTCGCGCACCCTGCCGAGCACCTCAAGGCCGCCCATGCCGGGCATGACTACGTCGAGGAAGAGCAGGTCGAAGTGGGCGCCGCTTTCTAGCGCGACCAGAAACGCTGCACCTCCCTCGAACGGCACCGCCTCGCATGGGATACCGGCGCCGCGCTTGAGGCGAAGCGCGACGAGGCGCGAGAAGTCCGGGTCGTCGTCCACCAGGGCGACGCAAAGGGGCGGCGTGTCCATGCGGGGAAGCTAGAGGGATCGCGGCACGCGCGACGAGCGGATATGGCCTCTGGCGCCAGAGGCGCGCCCAATTACGCAGTGCCGCCGCCCGCACCCAGAGGCGCGCGGGCGGGGCGCAGACGCACCCAGAAGCGCGCGCCGCCGCCCTCGCGGGGCTCGTAGCCCACGCTGCCGCCCCAGCTTTCGGCGGCAAGGCGGCAGAAATACAGGCCCAGCCCGGCCTGCCCTCGCTTGGCGCCGCGCGGACGGAAGCGGCGAAAGAGGTCGGCGGTAGCCTCTGGCGGCACGCCGGGGCCGTCGTCCTCGACGGCGAGGAGAATGTCTGCGCCAGAGGCCAGAGCCGAGAGCGTGACTGTTCCGTTCTCGGGCGAGTGACGGATCGCGTTCTCCACCAGGTTCAGGACGACGCGCTCCAACCGGCCGGCATCTGCGACGGCGCGAAGGGGCGCCTCTGGCGCGTGGACCTCTAGCGTTACGCCAGAGGCGCGGGCGTGCGGCGCGAGGCCGTGGGCGCCTTGGCGCAGCGCGTGGGCCACGTCAGCGGGGGCGGCGGTCGCGGGCTGCATGGCGTCGACTTCGTGGCGAAATGTGTCGAGCACGTCGCGGATCATGGTCTGCATCGCGTCGGCCTGGCGGCGCGCGATGGCGACGAGTTCGCGGTCGTCTTCGGAGAGGGTGCGGGCGTCGAGAAGGTTTAGGCCGCCGCGCACGCCCGCCAGAGGATTGGCGAGGTCGTGGACGATGCAGTGAAGCAGGACCTCGCGCGCTTCGGTGCGCTGGCGCGTGCGCTCTACGACCAGGCGCTCGTCGCGGGCGGTTTGGAGCAGGCGCTGCGTGGTGGCGTAGCTCATCGTCGGTGGGCCGAGCAGGAGAAACGCGCGGCCGTCGGCGCGGAGCGCGGTGGCCTCTAGCGTGCGCTCGGCGCCATCGTGCCCGGCTTCGGTAAACGGACCCGAGGCGCGCGGCGGCGCGCTCCCGTCTTGAGCCTCGCTGTCCCAGACCGCGGCGGCGTCGGGCAGGAAGTGCGCGAGGAAGTCTGACGTGAGCGCGAACGCGCCTCTGGCGCCAGAGGCCTCTGGCGCGAGAAAGCCCGCGAACCACGGCGGCGCGGCGCCACGGAGCGCGAAGCGGCCGGGCGCGACGCGTTCGAGCACGGCGGTGCCGAGCGCGGCGAACAGGCCGGGAGGCAGCGGCTCACCCACGAGCGAGGCGCGCGAGGGCGAGAAACGTGTCTTCGACGGCGTCGCCATCGCGGGCGCTCGTTTGGCGCACGTCCACGCCAGAGGCTGTGCCCGCGGCGAGGTGCTCGGGCTCGATGGCCCACTCCCCTTCCAGGTCGCGCTTGTTCAGCGCCAGAAGCGCAGGCGTGTCGCCAAAGGCCTCGCGCAGTTCGTCGCGGAGCGCGAGCACGCGCTCGAACGTGGCGGGCCGCGTACCGTCGGCGACGAGCAGAAACGCCGAGGCGCCGCGCAGGTAGGCGCTCTGCAACGGCGCAAACGCGTCGTCGCCGTTGATGTCCCACACGATGAGCCCAATCGGCTCGCCGTCGACGACGACGCGCTTGCGGCTGATGCGCACGCCGATGGTGGTCAGGTAGTCCTCGGAAAAGGTGCCGTCCACGTAGCGGCGCACCAGGCTCGTCTTGCCCACGGCGGGCGCGCCGACGAGGCACACTTTGAGGCGGAGAGTCTCTTTGGGCTCGCTCATAAGAAGGCCTCTGGCGCCAGAGGCTGTGCCGCCAGAGGTAGGGAATGTGCCGCCAGAGGCGACTAGTCGAGAATGCGAAAGGTGACGCGGCGGCTGGGCGGGTGCGGGCCGAGGGCGAGCGCGTCCTGGGCGCCGCGGCTCGCCGTCGTGAGGTCGAGGTCCGGTGCCACATCTGCGAGCGCGGCGGCGACGGCGCGGGCGCGCTGCAGGCCGAGCGCAGCGTTGGCCTCGGGCGTACCTCGGTCGTCGGTGTGTCCGGAGATTTCCACGCTCAGCCTCTGGCGGCGCTCGCCCGCGGCGGCGCTCAGGCGCGCGATGCGCGTGCGGGCGTCGGCGAGCGCAGCCTGGGGCGGCGTCGCGCCGTTCTCGTCAAACTGAAGCGCGAACGACTCAACCTCGCGGCGGGCCACGGCGATGTCGTCGCGCAGGCCCGAGAGGTCGAGGCGGGTGACGCCGGGCACGAGGGGCAGAACCTCGCGCGCGCGGGCCACCCAGGACGTATCGGCGCTGGGGGCGCCGGAGGCTCGGATCGTGCCGTCGGGGCTGGCGCTCAACGCTACGCCTGCGGGCGTGCCGAAGGCGCGAGCGGCGCGGCGGGCGACGAGCGCGGTGTCGGCGGAGTAGGCCATCACCCATCTCGCGTCTACGTCGCTGGGCGCGAGTCCCGCCAGAGGCAGAAGCGCGGCGGGATCGGGCGCCAGAGGATCGCGCGCGCCGATGACGACCAGGCGGCCGCCTTCGTGATCGGTACGGAGCACGTCCAGGCCGGGCGTGATGGCGAGGGCTTCGAGGTAGTCTGCCTCGCGCGAGCGCGTGTCCCACCAGCGGTACGCGCCCCAGGCCGCGAGGCCTGCGGCGAGCGCCAGAAGCAGGAGCAGTTTGGGCGAGAGGCCACCGCGCGGCGGCTCGGTGTACTCGGCGTCCAAGAGGTCTTCCAGGACCGAGCGCGCGGCGTCGAACGGGGCGGTCTCGCCGGTGAACGTGGTCAGCGCGTCGCCCAGGCGCGAGTGGACGGTTTCGCATGCCGCTTGGAGGCGCCCGCGGTAGGCCTCTGGCGGATGCCCGCGGATGACCGCCGCGACGATGGCGCGCGGGCCGGGCTCGATCCACACGCTCAGGTCGCCGACCTCGATCGAATCCAGCGCGTCGCCTTCGTCGACCTTGAACGAGTCGCCGACGAACTGCCGCACGGCGGTCAGCATCGCGCTCACCAGATCGGCGTCCTCGCCCGCACCGGGCACGCCAGAGGCGACGACGTGCGTGAGCAGCAGGCCGGTTTCGCGGTGCACGAGCAGCACCTCTTCCACGCGGTACTGCAGCGTGTGGCGCAGCACGACCTCGCCAAACGAGAGCCCGCTCCGCCGCGCTTCCATGCGCCACCGGAGGCCCTGCCACGAAAGCCCGTAGTTGACCGACTGGTTGACGGATTCGAGCGACTGCGCCATCGCGTGCCGGATCGACCGCCGGATCGCGGGGCCGATGACCGGAAAGATGGCGTCCACGATGGGCTGCGGGTTGCGCTCCACGCTGGCCTTGAGGCCGCGCTCGATGGGCCCGGCGAGCGCGTCGCCTAGGTCGTGGTCTTGGGCCTCGCGGCGGAGCACCGCCTCGGGCAGCACGCGCGCCACGTCGCGCGAGTCGACCGGCGGCGGCGGCAGGTCGTTGCGGACAACGCGGTCGAGCGCGTCGTCGCGGTCGTTTCCGAGCAGCAGGCGCCGGAGCAGCATCTCCTCCTCGGAGGCCTCTGGCGGGGCCGGAGCGCGGGGCCCAGCCTCTGGCGGCGAGCCGTCACCCGCCGCGCCCGGCTCCCCAACAGGGACCGGGGCGAATCGAGGCGGGTCGAGAGGCAAATCGGAGGACATCGGTCGGACGCCAGAGGCTCAGTCTCGACGCAGGCGGAGCGCCTGGAGACTCGCCGCCAGAGGCTCAGGCGCCGTCTTCGAGACGGGCGGCGGCATCGGAGAAGATGGCGGCGAGCGCGTTGCGGTCGGCCTTGCGCGATTGGAGCAGCCCGGCGTGGTGGCTCATCGTGCGGCGGATCTCGTCGGTGGCGGTACGGAGCGCGTTCTGGGCCGTCGCGGCCTCGTCTACGATCTGCTGGCGCAGCGCCTGCGTCCCGAGGTCGCGCTCTTCCTTTTGCTCGCGGATCATGCGCGAGAGCGTAGCGCGGCCGCCAGAGGCGTCGGCGGTGGCGCGGTCGAGCGCGTCGATGCGCTCGCGGCGCTCCTGCGCGATGGTGGCGCTCAGAGCGGCGAGTTCGCGCGCGACGTGGGCTTCGAGCGCGTCCAATCGCGAGGCGGTCTCGGCGCGGAGCGTGGCGCCCTGTTCGTCCATGCGGGCTTCGAGGCGCGCAAACCTCTGCGCCACGCCGCTCATCTCGCGCCCGAACAGGAGCTCGCGGATTTTCTCCAGGTTGCCTTCGGATGCGCCCTCGGGGGGCAACTCGGGGACGGCGGTGTAGGGCAGGCTGTGGGTCGGGGCGTCGCTCATAGGGCCAGGGAGTGGGGCGGGCCCCACGTTACGGGACGCGCTCTCGCCGCGCAACGCGGCCTCTGGCGATGCTTGCGCGGTGCGGCTCTGCATGCCTGCGGCTCTGCATGCCTGCGGCTATTCGACCGCGAGCCGCGGGTACGGGTTCGTCGCGCCAGAGGCCGTGTAGATGCCGTAGTGGAGGTGCGGCGGCGTCCCGGCCGCGTTGCCGCTCGTGCCGACGGTCCCCAGCGTGTCGCCCGGTGCGACGCGGTCGCCAGAGGCAAGTCCGGGCTGCGGCGCTTCGAGGTGGGCGTAGTAGTGCGCCTCGCGGCCGGGCCCCTGCACCCACACCACGTTGCCGCCCAGGTTGTTGGTGCCGACCTTCGCCACGATGCCCTCGGTCGCGCTCACGACCGGCGTGCCTCTGGCGGCGAAGATGTCGATGCCTTCGTGGGAGCGTCCGCCGGAGCGCGCCCCGCCCCAGGTGTCTGTCAGAGCCGCTGGCGCGACTCCCGCGACCGGCACGGGCGTGGTCGCCAGAGGCTCCATCGCGGCCAGGCGCGCGGCGTAGAGCGGCGCGCGAAGGCCTGCGCCCACCTGCGGCACGAGCGCGGCGGCGATCAACACGAGAACCGCGGCGAAAAACACGAACGTGAGGCAGCCGCTGGCGCGGCGACGGGTCGGCATAGCGGTACAGGTGGGGTGCGTCCCTACGCGCGCCACCCGCGCCGGTGTTGCGCACGATCTCGTGGTGCGCGGGCCTCTGGCGCCAGAGGCTCAGGCGCTACCCTGCCGGTCGTCCTTGGACGGGCCGTAGATGCCGGGCACGGGCACGCCGCGCAGGCGCAGGTAGACGCTCATCTGGCCGCGGTGGTGCGCGATGTGGCTAAACGTGAAGCGCCGCAAGACTTTGTGCGTGGGGTCGGTCGAGATGTGGTGCTCGCCGCTGCGGAGCGTCCACGGCTTGTCTAGATCGGCGTCGGTTTGCCGCGCGAGCGTGTCGCGGAAGGCGGCCACGTTGCGGTCGAACGTCGCCAAGAGTGCCTCGGTGCTTTCGGGCGGATCGCTGGGCGGCATCGGCTCGCCGATGTCGAACTCGTCTTGGGTGAGCGTCATCGTGCCCCACCAGAACAGGTTGGCGATGTGGCCCGCGAGTTGTCCTAGCGTCCAGCTTTTCTCGTGCGGACGCCACCCAAAGTGAGCCTCTGGCGAAGCGGCCAGAAGCCGACGCGTGGCGTCGAGTTCGAGGTCGAGGTCGGAAAAAGCGAGGTCGCGAAAGGAGGTGTCGGCCATGAAGCGCCAGAGGCTCAGCGGAGCCGGAGAGTGAGGTAATGCGGGAGCGGTTGATCGCCCGTCGGGCGGTGGAGTACGCCGACGCTCCGGTTCCACACGAACACCGACGCGCCGCCATCGGGCGCCAGTCTAGCCTCTGGCGCCACGCCGAGAGCGTCCAGGAGCGCGGCCGTGTCGTCGATGGTGGAGCGGCCGTCGTTGGTCACGATGACGAGCGTCTCGGTCGTCCCGTCGCCGTCGCGGTCCAGCGCGCCGATGAGGTGGAAGCGCGTCGCGAGGCGTGTCGGGTGCGCCTCGGGCGCGTAGCTCGCCATGGCGTCCGCGAAGTCGCCCGCGCCCAGCGGGGCGCCAGAGGCCGGGTCCACGTCCACGATGTGCGCCTCTGGCGTGTCCATCGCGAGCGCGCGCAGTGGGCGATCCCAGCGCTCGCCAGAGGCTCCGGGGCTGCCCGGCCCGTTGGGACTGCTCCCGCCGGTCACGATTTCGCCGGAGCGGGCGATGGGAAACGCGAGGCGCGTGCTCGGTTCGCGAGGCGTCTCGAAGAATGCGCCATTGATCACCGCCAGAGGCCGCGCCTTGCGCACGCGCGAGGTCACCTCGGCCATGCTCAGCATCCCGAACATGGGGCTGCGAGAGCCGCGCGCGAAGTAGCCCGGCGCCTCTGGCGCGGCGACGGTGTCGGCGAGGATCTGCTCCAGCCGGACCTCGCGGAGGTCGGCCCACTGAATGTGGAAGGCGCCGGCGTCGGTCTGAGCGCTCGCGAGCGCGTAGATCTCCAGGTTGTCCGTCTCCACATCCAGCGTGGTCGCGGTTAGGCCTACGGCTTCGAGCGCGGTTTGTAGCTCGGAGGGTTGGGCGCCAGAGGCTGCGGCGGGTTGAGCCTCTGGCGGAGCGCTGCCGCCAGAGGCGTTGCAGCCAAGGGCGGCGAGGAGAAACAGCACGAGAATCACGCGCATGAGCACAATGAGATGATGAAGCACGGCCAACCCCATCGTGTCATCCTGAGCGAAAGGAGCGTTAGCGAGTGAAGCCGAAGGATCTCTGCCGACGTCAACGCGCTGGCCAATGCTCTCGCCTCTGGCGGGAGAGAGGGTCACGTCAAAGATCCTTCGACGCGCTCCGCTCGCTCAGGATGACACGATGGGAGGATGGAGTTGCATTCTGGCGTCAGAGGCTTGCACCCATCGCGCCAGAGGCCTCCGGCGACGGGCTACGCCTCCTGTTTCGCGTAGGCGTCCAGGAAGCGGATGCTGGCCTCGATGCCCTGGTGGAAGCGGTCGATGCCAAACTTCTCGTTGGGCGAGTGGATGGAGTCCGAGTCCAGGCCGAAGCCCATGAGGACCGTATCCAGGCCGAGGATCTTCTTGAAGTCCGCCACGACCGGGATGGTGCCGCCCTCGCGGGTGAAGTGCGGCTTCTGGCCGAACACGCCTTCGAGCGCGACCGACGCCGCCTGCATCGCGGGCGCCGTCGTGTCCACGATGGACCCGTGGCCGCCGTGGAGGTCGCGGAAGTCCAGTTTCATCGTGTCCGGCACGTGCGCCTCGAAGTGAGCGCGGAGCTTGTCCGTGATCTCCTCTGGCGACTGGTCCGGGACCAGGCGGCAGGAAATCTTGGCCGTCGCCTTGCTCGGCAGAACCGTCTTCGCGCCTTTGCCGGTGTAGCCGCCCCAGATGCCGTTGACATCCAGCGTGGGCCGTCCGCTCGTGCCCTCCAACACGCTGTAGCCCTTCTCGGATTTCGTCACCTCGACGCCTGCCTCGTCCATCCACGCCTCTTTGTCGAACGGCAGCGCCGCGTAGGCTTCGCGCTCCTCTGGCGTCAGGTCTCGCACGTTGTCATAAAAGCCCTCGATGGTCACGTGGTGGTCGGCGTCGTGCAGGTCCGAGATCATCCGCGCGAGCGCGTTGACGGGGTTCTCGATGCCGCCGCCGTAGACGCCCGAGTGCAGGTCCTTGCCCGGCCCGGTCAGTTCCACCTCCACGTATGCCAGCCCGCGCAGGCCGTACGCGATGCTGGGCACGCCAGGGGCGAAGAGCGACGTATCGCTCACGAGCACTACGTCCGCCGCCAGAAGCTCCATGTTGGCCTTGATGAAGCCCGGCAGATGCACGCTGCCGCTCTCCTCCTCACCCTCGATCATCAGCTTGATGTTGACCGGGAGATCCGCGCCGCTCTGCAGATACGCCTCCAGCGCCTTGATGTGCATGTACGCCTGCCCCTTGTCGTCCGCCGAGCCTCTGGCGACGATGTTGCCGTCCACCACCACGGGCTCGAACGGCGGCGAGTCCCAGAGGTCGAGCGGGTCCGGCGGCTGCACGTCGTAGTGGCCGTAGACCAAGACCGTCGGCGCGTCATCCGAGACGTGGATCTCGCCGTACACGATAGGGTGGCCCGGCTTATCAGCCGTGCCGGTCTCCATCACCTCCACCGTCTTGACGCCGATGAGCCGCAGGTTGTCGGCGAGCCACTCCGCGGCCTGCCGCGTCTGGGGCGCGTACTCAGGGTCGGTTGAGATGCTCGGGATGCGGAGCCAGGCCTTGAGTTCTTCGACGAAGCGGTCGGCGTGGGAGCGGGCGTAATCGAGAGCGGCGTCCATGTGCGGAGGTGTGGGGAGAGGAGGGCGAGCAAGATAGAGGGCTCGAACGAGACACCGGCCCGCCGGTTCGCAGCCTCTGGCGCCAGAGGCCGCACGCGCCAGAGACGTTGCCGCCAGACGCGCCGACCGTCTGGCGGCGCCGTGTCCCCGCTCACTGCACACCACTTGGCGCGACGCCTCGTATGTACCCATCCTTCCCATCCCCACCCCGCGCTCCGATGCCGTTCCATCTCGCCCTTCTCAGCTTTCTTCTCGCCGTCCCCCTGGGCTGCCAAAGCGTGCCTGCGCCAGAGGCCTCTGGCGTGACAGCCGCGGCCGATACGCTGTTTGTCCCGAGTCCGCCTGACCGCGCCCAGCCGTTCCTTCCTGCTCTGTTCGAGGACAGCGGGTGGGCGTTTACGCCGACGTTTACGCCCGACCTCCAGACGCTCTACACCGTCGTGTGGGAGCGGCCGGACCTCCCGGCCTCACCGGAGACGATCCAGCAGCTCGTCACGAGCCGGTTCGTGGACGGCGCCTGGACGCCTCTGGTAGCGGTCGAGCAGACGCGAGGGTGGCGCGTGGACTGGCCGCACGTCTCGCCAGATGGGCAGTCGTTCTGGCTCTCCTTCACCAAGCCGCACGCCGGGCACACGGACCCTGGGCGTTTCGACGACTTCGACCTCTGGCGCGCAACCCGCCTTCCCGATGGAGCGGACGGCGCCGTGCGCTGGTCCCCGCTCGAGCCCGTGGACGCACCCGACCTCAACCGGCCCAAGACCGCCGCCAACGCGAGCCAGGGCTACGTCCACAACGAGACCGGTCCACGCATCGCCCCGGACGGCTCTCTCCTCTTCTGGACCGAGCGGCGCGACGACGGCGGCGGCAGGCGCGATCTCTACCTCGCACCACCCGATGGCGCCAGAGGCTGGAAAGCGCCCGCACTGCTCCCAGCGCCCGTCAACTCGCGCGCTCAGGAATCCGGCGGCGTCTTCCTGAGCGACGGCAAGACGCTGATCTTCGCATCAGAGCGCCCGGGCGGACGTGGTGGCTCAGACCTGTACGCCTCCACGCGTCGCGAGGATGGAACGTGGTCCGAGCCGGTCAACCTTGGCCCCGAGGTGAACTCCTCTGGCGGCGAAGGCTCCCCGGAGTTGATGGCCGGCGGCGGAGCGCTGCTGTTCACCAGCAACCGGCCTCGCCCCGGCGTCGACTTGCGTCCCGATGTGGATGGAGTGCTGCTCCCGCCCTACGCACCGTTCTGGGTGAGCACCGCCGCGCTGATCACGGAGGAGTAAGCGGGCCTGTCGCAAGAGGCCTCTGGCGGTTTTCTGCGGTCTCCAGATCCGCGCCAAAGGAAAGCCTCTGGCGCCAGAGGCCTCTCGCGCTGTTCCTTACGCCGCCAGAGGCTCCGCACCGCCGAACGGCGCCACGGCCTCCTCCACGGAGTGCGCGTCTGGGAACCAGAGCAGCAGGCGGCGGATGACCTCGTCCAAGAGCGCGTCTGGGCACGAGGCGCCCGCGGTCAGAATGATGTTCACCGGGCCGCCGCCAGAGGCCTCTGGCGGGAGCCAGGCAGACGAGACGCGATGCTCCTTGACGCGCCAGTCGAAGTGGCGGATCTCGCGCGGGCTCACCATGTCGTCCGCGTCGGAGATGAAGTAGGTCGGCAGACCCGCGTCCTCGCACAGTTCCACCAGGTGGCTCGTGTTGGACGAGTTGTAGCCGCCTACGACGAGCGCAAGGTTGGCGCCCGCCTCGATGAGCGCGAGCGTGGCGTCCTGGTTTTCCTTGGTCGCATAGCACAGCGTGTCCGACGTGTCTGCGAACGCGCTCGCGTCGCCGTCGCGCGTGACGGCGGCCTCGCGCACGCGCTCCGCGATGGCCGCCGTCTCGGTCGCCAGCATCGTTGTCTGGTTGACCACGCCCAACCGTGCCAGATCGCGCAGCGGGTCGAAGTCGTCGGACGTGCGGCCGGTGAAGTGCTCCCAGAAAAAGTCCGCGCCCTCGCGGCCTTCGATGACCGCGGCCAGCGCCTCGGTCTCCGCCATGTCGCGCACCACCACGACGGGCGCGCTTTCCTTCGCGTGCCCGAACGTGGCCCGCGTCTCCTCATGGTCGCGCTTGCCATGTACCACCACGGTGTATCCCTTGGCGCCGATGTGGGCGCTCTTCTTCCACACGCGTACCACGAACGGGCACGTCGTGTCGTACGTCTTGGGCTCGATGCCTCTGGCGCGGAGGTCCGCCACGATCTCCGGCGGCGCGCCGAAGGCCGGGATGATCACGATGTCGCCCGGCCGTAGGTCGTCGTACGGAATCAGCTGCTCGCCCTTGGTGGTGCGCAAGAAGCGGATGCCTCTGGCGATCAGGTCCTCGTTGACGTGCGAGTTGTGGATCATCTCCGAGAGGAGGAAGATCCGCCCGCCAGAGGCCATCTCGGGGTTCTCGTCCAGCGCCCGGTACGCGATCTCGATGGCGTTCTCCACGCCGAAGCAGAAGCCGAAGTGCCGCGCCAGCTTGACGCGCAGCGGCCCAAAATCCAGCACGCTCGGGCTTAGGTCTTTCTTGCGCGGATCCGCATCGCGCCGGGCGGCCTTGACGCGGCTCACCACGGGGCTGCGGTAAAAGTCGGGAACGTCGAACTGGCGGGCCATGGGCGTGGGGGATTCCCCTAGGAGAGACCGAAGCTAGAGAGCACAACGGACACGGCCGCCTTGGGTTGCTCGAAATCACGGTGCATCCCCGCTCACGGCCGACGCCTCTGGCGCCAGAGGTGAGAATGCGTCAGACGTTCACCGCCTCGGGCGCCTCGCCAGAGGCGCGGCGTGTTGTGCTTGCATAATGTTAGGGAGCGCGCGGACCCATCGACGGGCTTCCACGTCTCCGCTTTCTCTCTTCCCCTTGACCGCATGACCCTCCGATACCTCTTCCGCTCGTGCTTTGCACTGGCGCTTCTCCTGACAGCCTCTGGCGCGGGCGCGCAAAGCCTCGTCATCAACGAGACCGACGCCGATACTCCCGGTTCTGATACCGCGGAGTTTGTCGAGCTCTATAACGCTTCTGGCGCCGACATCTCCCTAGACGACTACGCCGTCGTGTTCTACAACGGGAGCAACGACCAGTCCTACGCTGCCTTCGACCTCTCCGGCACGCTCGCACCCGGGGCGTTCTACGTCCTTGGCAACCCCGACGTACCCAACGTCGACCAGACGTTTGACCCTGGGGGCTCAGGCTTCTTGCAGAACGGCGCCGACGCAGTCGCGCTTTACACCGGTTCCGCTGCTGATTTTCCTGACGGCACCGATGTGACGATGACCAACCTCGTCGACGCCGTCGTGTACGATACCAATGACAGCGACGACGAAGGACTTCTGACCGGCCTCGGGCAGACCATCCAGTACGACGAGCGTGCCAACGACGATGGCAACAACGAGTCTATCCAGCGCTCACCTGACGGCGCAGGCTCTTTCGTGACCGCCCTCGCGACCCCAGGCGCCGCCAACTTCGTCCGGATGGACGACGAGGTGTTCACCACGCTCGCGCTCAGCGACTTCCAGGTCCCCACCGACCCGGACTCTGACGCCAGAGGCGGCATCACCGCCACCCTCAACGGCACCATGCTGACCGTCACAGGTGCCTTCGCATACCTGGAGAGCGACTACAACGCAAACATCGGCGCGCACCTCCACGGAGGCGCCGCGGGCGAGAACGGACCCGTCCGCTACGGCCTCACGCCGACGCTCGACGCGGACAACCGCGGCGGCTTCTTCGCCGCTGGCGACAACATGCTCACGGTCCGTGAGACGTTCGCCGACTCGCTCCGCGCGGGCCTGGTGTACTTCAACCTCCACACCGTCGACAACCCGATGGGTGAGATTCGCGGCCAGCTCGGCATGGACGCCGACGCCCTCGCGACCGACATCAGCGGTGACCAGGAGAACCCGGCGGTCGAGACCGACGCCAGCGGCTTCGCGACCGTCACCGTTGACGGCAACATGGTGACCGTCGCAGGCTCTTTTGAGGGCTTGACCGGCGATTACCTCTTCTCACACATCCACGCGGGCGCCGCCGACGAAAACGGCCCCGTCGTTCTCACGCTCGACGCGACCGTTCCCATGGCAATGCCGCGAAGCGGCGAGTGGATGGCCGCGGACAACATGTTCGAGGTGCGCTCCACCTTTGCGGACTCGCTCCGCGCAGGCTTGGCGTACATCAACGTGCATTCCTCCGCCTTCCCGAACGGAGAGATCCGCGGTCAGGTTGGCTTCGCGGAGGACGAGGAGATGGAGCCGATGACGCTCGCCGACATTCGCGCCGGTGGCGTGGATCAGGAGGTTCTCTTTGTAGGCGTGGTAACACGCTCGCAGGGCCGCATCACCTACGTGCAGGACGAGACGGCGGCCATCGCCATCTTCCAGGCCAGCGGGGCGTTCTTTGACGCGGTAGCCTCTGGCGCCATCGCCTCTGGCGACTCCCTCGCCGTGCTCGGCACGACGGCCCAGTTCCGGGGTCTCTTTCAGATCGGCACCGTCGAAGAGTTCGAGGTCCTCTCGCGCGGCAACGACCTGCCGATGATCCAGCGCGTGACGCTGGCTGATCTCGCCGCCAATGGCGAGCAGTACGAAAGCGAGTACATCGAAGTCCGCAACCTGACCATCGACGGGCAGGGCGCGTTTGCCGCCGGCACCACGTACGCCGTCACCGACGGCTCTGGCGCCAACGGCGCGGTAACGCTTCGCACCCCGAGTGCGAGCGACACCCGCATCGCAGGCATCGACATTCCGCAGCAGACCGCCATCTTCCGCGGCGTACTCGGGCAGTTCGACAACGCCACGCCGGCAGTGACGGGCTACCAACTCTCGCCCATCGCCGAGAACGACGTGGTGCCACAGGGTGACGCCAGCGGCTTGGTCATCAACGAGATCCTCTACGATCCCGCCGACGGGCTCGCAGGTGACGCCAACGGTGACGGCACCCGCGACGGCTCGCAGGACGAGTTTGTCGAGATCGTCAACTCGGGCACGGGCTCGGTCGACCTCGGCGGCTTTGCCATCGAGGACGAGACCTCCCGCGACGCCGACGATGCGACGTTTGCCCGTCACATCTTCCCCATCGGGACGGTTCTCGAAGCAGGCCAGGCTGTCGTCGTCTTCGGCGGCGGCACGCCCACCGGCGAATTCGGCTCGTCCTTCGTCCAGGTCGCCTCTAGCGGCAGCCTTGGGCTCAACAACGGAGGCGACACCGTCGTCCTCGCAAGCGCTCCTGTTACGTCCAACGCCACGGGCTTTGTGCTCGCGACGGTGGAATACGACGGCACTGTGCTGGACCAGTCGATCGCACGCGTGCCAGACCTCACCGGCGACTTCGCGGCTCACACCTCGAACCCGCAGAACCCTGTTCGTTTCTCGCCCGGTGTCTCCAACCTCACCGGTGGAGGCGGCGGCTTCCCGAGCAACGGCGAAGAAATCATCGATGGCGCCCTCGCGCTGATGGTTGCCAACCCGCTCGGCAGCGACACGCAGGTGCGCTTCGAGACCCCCGCCGCAGGCGAGGTCTCGCTCGTGCTCTACGACGCCCTCGGCCGCCAGGTCGCCGTTCTCGCCTCTGGCGAGATGGCCGCAGGCGCACACACCTCCACGCTGCGCGCCTCGGCGCTGGCACCGGGTGTGTACGTGCTTCGCCTCGCGACGCAGAGTGAGCAGCTCACGCGCACGCTGACGGTCGTGCGCTAACACGCGCACCAGACGACGCCTCTGGCGGCACGCGCCGCCAGAGGCACGAGAGGGCGTCCCGGCTTCGGTCGGGGCGCCCTCGATGGTTGAGCGCGTCACGCCAGAGGCCCGGACCCGGATCGGCTCTGTCCCGTTAGAGGCGTCCTGTCTCCACCGCACGTCACCGCACATGTCCCTTCGCCACGCCACGCATAGCCTTCTCGCGCTCCTCCTCGCCGGCGCTTTCGCGCCAGAGGCTTCGGCCCAGCGCCTGTTCCGCGCCGATCTCACCGGGGCGCAGGAAGTCCCACCGGTCACGACCACCGCGGGCGGCCTCGCGACCGCCGTTCTCGACGGCTCGACGCTCATCTTCCGCGGCCAGTTTTCCGGTCTGGAAAGCGACTACAACGTCAGCGTCGGCTCGCACATTCACAACGGCGCGGTGGGCGCCAACGGGCCAATCGTGCTCACGTTGGACCCGGCGCTGGACCGCGATCTCCGCGGAGGCCAGTGGTACGGGCCCGAAAACCGGTTCCCGCTGGATGCCGACCAGATCGAGGCGCTCCGCTCCGGGCAGTACTACGTCAACGTCCACTCGCTCGACAACAGCGGCGGCGAGATCCGCGGCCAGCTCACGCAGGCCGTCACGCTCAACGAGATCCGGTCCGATCAGCCCGGCACGGATGTAGACGAGTATGTCGAACTCTCCGGCCCGGCCGGGACGAGTCTGGACGGCTTTTCGCTCGTCATCCTGGGCGACGGCTCGGACGGCGACATCGGCGTGATCGAAGAAGTCATCGACCTCTCGGGACAGACGATCCCCGACGACGGCTACTTCCTCTTCGGCCAACTCACCTCCGCCACGCCAGACTTCGACGTGGACCTCAACCTGGAAAACGGCGCCGGTGCGACGTTTCTGCTCGTCGAGGGCGTGGCTGGAAACGAAGGCGATGATCTGGACACCAACGACGACGGCACGCTCGATGCCAACCCCTGGTCGACAATCTCCGACGCCGTCGGATTTGCCTCTGGCGCCAGCGGCGACGCCACCTACGCTGCGCAGCTCGGTTTCGAGGACGTAGGACCCGACGGCGACTTCCGCCCCGGCCACCTGTTTCGCAACCGCGACGACGGCAACTGGCGCATCGGCGCGTTCGACCCCGAAGGTGGCTTCGACACGCCCGGCGCCATCAACGCCTCGGCGGCGCTCGTGCAACTCGTCCACAACTCCCCCGACCCCGGCACGCCGACGGTCGATGTGTACCTGAACGACGAGCTTCTCGTCGACGATCTCGCGTTCCAGAGCGCGACCCCGTACACGCTTCTGCGCGCGGGCGAGTCCATCAAGATCGACATCGCGCCGGGCGCGTCGACGGCCTCTGGCGAGAGCTTCGCGGGCCAGGACATCACGCTCGATGGCTCGCGCTCGTACTACGCCGTCGTGGTCGGGATTGGCGGCACGGGCGGCACCACCGATGACGACCCGATGATCGTCTTCTACGACAACGCGCGGCGCTTCTCGACCACGCCCGGCACCGTCGATATCGGCTTTCTCCACGGCGCGCTCGACACCGGCACCATCGACGTGCGCACGGGCGTCACGCAGCAGGCCATCCTGTTCAACGCCGTCCCCTACGGCACCTACGCGCAGGAGACGTACCAGCCCACGACGCCCGCCGTGCTCGATATCGACATCACGTCTGCGGCGCCCAACATTGTGCTGGCTCAGTTCGAACCAGACTTTGCAGGGCTCGCCGGGCAGAGCGCGCTTCTCATCGCTTCGGGATCTGCAACGCCAGAGGCCACGGCGCCGATCGCGCTCCTCGTCGTGCAGCCCGACGGCACGACGACAGTCTCCGCCCCCATCAACGTCGCGCGCGAAGAGACGCCCGACGGCGCGCTCGTGCTCAACGTCGCCAACCCGCTCGGCGCCGACACGCAGGTGAGCTACGCGCTTCCCGCCTCTGGCGAGGCGTCGCTGGTGCTCTACGACGCGCTCGGCCGCGAGGTCGCGGTGCTCGCCTCGGGCGAGATGGGTGCGGGCCCCCGCTCGGCCACGCTCCGCGCCTCGGCGCTCGCGCCCGGCGTGTACGTGCTGCGCCTCGCCGCCGAGCGGCGCGCAGCTCACCCGCACGCTGACGGTGGTTCGGTAAGCGCTAAGCCTCTGGCGACAGCAGGACCCGAAGGGCGCCTCGGCTTCGGTCGTGGCGCCCTCGCTGCATCTGGCGCCAGAGGCCACCGGCGCGCATTCCGCGATTCCTCCACGCGGCACGGCGCGCCAGAGGCACTACCTTCGGTTTCTGGCACACCGCGCCAGCCGCCCACGGAGGGGTGGCAGAGTCTGGCTGAATGCACCGGTCTTGAAAACCGACGTACCGCAAGGTACCGGGGGTTCGAATCCCTCCCCCTCCGCAACGCCGACGTACACCCCTGTGTGCGTCGGCGTTTTTCGTAGCAGCAATGTCGCGTGGAAAGGACCGGTTTCGAATCTGAACCGGCACGATACGTAACCACCCGATTCTAGAATCCAGCTCTCGTGCCGTCAGCGCGCGCTCCGGTCGGTGGAACACATCGTGCATGGAAATGGGCACTGTCTCCCCGTGTCCATGCCATATCCCACCGCTTCCGAAGGCGCCGTCGCCATCGACGCCTCGGGCCGCCTTGCGGCGCTCTCGCCAGAGGCCGCCGCTCTAGCGGGTCTCGACGCCGACGGGCTCGTCGGCCAGCCATTCGAAACGCTGCTCTGCGAGGATGACCGCCACGCGGCCGAGGATGTTCTCCAGCGCGTGCGCGCAGGCGAGATCGACGGCACGAGCCTCCGCATCCGCTCCGCGTCTGATGAGCCCGTGTGGATCTACCTCGCGCGAGGGACCGGCAACGCCGAGACGATCCGCGGATGGGTGCACGCCGACCGCCGCCAGCGCGGCGTGCGTGGCGGCGACTCCCAAGCCGACCGGCTTCGGCTTCTGGCGACCATCACCTCGCGCGGAACCACCTTTCAGGACACACTCGAACACGCACTGCGCCTCACGTCCCAGCTTCTCGGCTACGAGATCGGCATCTGCAGCCGCGTCACTGGCAGCACCTATACCGTGCTCGCGTGCTACGCGCCAGAGGCGCCCCTCAACGCGGGCGATGCGTTCCGGCTCGGCGAGACCTATTGCGCGCTCACGCTCGCCAGCGACGATCTGTTCGAGATCGATCACATGGCCGCCTCTCCGCACCGGCGCCACCCGTGCTACGCCGCGTTCGGGCTGGAGAGCTACGCCGGAATGCCGGTTCTCGTACGCGGCGAGGTATACGGCACGTTGAATTTCTCCTCCGCCACCCCGCGAGAGGCCCCTCTCACCGAGGCCGACGACGACCTGATCCGGCTTCTGGCGCTGTGGGCCGGCAGCGCCATCGAACGCGAGGACCGAGAGCGCGCTTACATCGACAGCAAAAAGAGACTGCGCGCGCTCGGCGAGGCATCCTTCGAGGGCATCTTCTTTTCCGAGGGCGGCTGCATTCTGGACTGCAACGAGCAAGGCGCACAGATGATCGGCTTCGAGACGCGCGAGGCGTGCATCGGCCTGCCTCTGGCGAAGCTGGTGCCGCCAGAGTCGCTCGCAAAGGTGACGGAGATGAACCTCGCCAACCGGCCAGAGGCGTACGAGGTCGTGTTGGTGCGCCACGACGGCACGCCGTTCTGGGCCGAGGTGCAGGGCCGCTCTGCGCCGTACAAAGGGCGCGAGGTGCGGCTGACCGCCGTCCGCGATGTCACGCAGCGCCGCGAGGCGCAAGAGCGCACGCGCTTCCAAGCCGACGTGCTCGCGCACGTGACCGACGCCGTCGTGGCGCTCGGCACCGACGGCCGCGTGACGTACTGGAACGAAGGCGCAGCCCGGCTCCACGGCCTGGCCGAAAGCGACGTTCTGGGCCGACGCTTCCGAGACGTGGTGCGGTACCGGTTCGACGCCCCGGCCGCACAGCGGCGCACCGACGACGGGCCTCTGGCGCCGAGCGCCGCGCTGCGCCGAGCGTCTGAAAGCGGACACGACCTCGTATACACGACGCCCGACGGTACGCAGCGCCTTGTTTCCGTCTCGGCGAGCACGCTCTACGACGACGAGAAAAATGAGACCGGCCTGCTCGCCGTCATGCGCGACGAGACCGAGCACCGGGAGCTGGAAAAAATGCTCTGGCACCAGGCGAACCACGACGCGCTCACGGGACTGCCCAACCGTTTCCGCCTACGTGAGCTTATCGCTCAGGCCCTCGTCGAGGCCGAGCCGTTCTCGGTGCTCTTTGTCGACCTAGACCACTTCAAGACCGTCAACGATTCTCTCGGGCACGATATCGGCGACCGATTGCTGGTCCACGTCGCGACGGCCATGAGTGGCGCCGCGCAAACCGGCACGGTCGCCCGGCTCGGTGGCGATGAGTTCGCCGTCGTCGTCACAGGCTCCCCGCCAGAGGCGCATGACCACGCCGAAGCCCTCGTGGCCGCGGTCCAGACGCCCGCCACCATCGAGCACCACGTGCTCACCCCGACGGCCAGCATCGGCGTGGTCAGCGGGGCCGAAGCGTACGACAGCCCCGAAGCCCTGCTCCGCGACGCGGACACGGCGATGTACGAAGCCAAGCGCCGCGGGCGCGACCGCGTCGTCGCCTTCGAGCCCGCTTTCCACGTGCAGGTGGCGGCTCGCTTCTCGTTGGAACGCGACCTGCGACGCGCCATCGCCGAGGACGAACTGCGCATCCACTTCCAGCCCATCGTCGACCTCGCCTCTGGCGCGCTGGCAGGCTTCGAGTCGCTCGTGCGCTGGCAGCACCCCGCCAGAGGCCTGCTCGGGCCGTACCACTTCCTGCCTCTGGCGGAGGAGCTCGGCCTCGTCGCCGAGATCGACAGCTGGGTGCTGGATGCCACGTGCCACGAAATGGGCCTCTGGGCCGCCGACAGCGACGCGTTTCTGACGATCAGCGTCAACTGCTCCGACCAGTCGTTTCTGCGCGAGAGCCTCGCCGAGCGCGCGCGCGCCGCTGCCGAGATAGCGTGCATCTCCCCAGACCGCATAATCCTGGAGCTGACCGAGCGTGCGCTCATCGAATCCAACGCGGCCTCTGGCGCGCTAGACCGGCTGCGCGCGCACGGCCTCAAGCTTAGCATCGACGACTTTGGCTCGGGCTACTCCTCGCTGGGGCTTCTGCACCGGCTGCCCGTCGACGCGCTCAAGATCGACCGCTCGTTCGTGTCAGATCTGGAAACGTCGGCCCAGGCGCGCGCCATCGTGCGGGCCGTAAGCGCGCTCGCGCAGGAACTCGGCCTCCGCGTCACCGCCGAAGGCATCGAGACCAAGGCGCAACTGAGCGCCGTGATCGACGCTGGGTGTCCGCTCGGGCAGGGCTACCTGTTCTCGCGGCCCGTGCCTGCGACGCAAGCCGCGCAGATGCTAGAGCATCCGCCCTGGATAGACGATTGGGGCTCCCATGCTCTATGAGCGAACAGCAGCCCTCTTCCACCTCAGGTGGCTGGATCGTTCGCGCAGAGCCACGGCGCATCCGCGTTCTCCTCGCCGAGGGGGACGAGTTGACTGCGCGTGTCATTCGCCATCGTCTGGAGCGCGATGGAATGGAGATCGACGTGGTCCACGACGGCGTGGCTGCGCTGGAGGCCGTCGAGACGGGTCGCTACGATGTGGTGCTGGTCGACGCGGTCTTGCTGGGCATCGACGGGCTGGACCTGGTGCGGCGGATCCGCAGCGGCAAGGCGCGCACCCGCTCGGTCGCGATCAACGTGCTGTGCTGGCCCGGCAACGACGCCGTCATCGCGCGCGCCTACGCGCTCGATGCCGACAACGTGATGATGCGGCCGCTCTCGCTTCTGGCCCTGAGCGCGAGCACGTCGCGCCTTTCGCGGCGCTCGCGGGCGGCGGAATGATCGCAGCCCTCACCGCTTCCCGCTCGGTCGTCCTGATCGCGCTCGTCGTGCTGACGGGCCTGACCGGCATGCTCGTGATCGCCGCATTTCTCGCGCAGGCGCTGGGCGCACACCGAGAGCGCACGCGTGCTCAGCGCTGGGCGAGGTGGGAGCCTGTCTTTCTGGATGCCCTCACGGGCGACCGCGATCCTCAGTCGCTCGGGCTCATGGTGGCGCGCTACGAGCGCGGCGACTTTTTCCGCATGATTGTCGCTTATGCGCTGCGCCTGGGCGGGGACAGCCGTGGCGTTCTCGCCGAAGCGGCGACCCTGCATTTGAGCGCGGCCACGTCCTGGCTTTCCAATCACCGCGCAGACCGCCGCGCGCTGGCCGCGCACCTGGTGGGCTTGGTAGGCGGCCCAGCCGAGCGCCAGAGGCTCACGCCGCTGCTCTGGGACCCGTCGCTGGACGTGGCGATGACCGTCGCGCGCGCCCTCGCGCGCTCCGGCGACGACGCCTCGCGGCGGCTCGTCATCGACGCGCTGGAGCGCTTCGAGAACTGGGGTGCGAACTCCCTCGCGTCGATGCTGGCGCTGTTCGGCGTGCATGGCGGCGAGACGCTGCAGGCCGCCCTCGCCGACGACTCGCGCAGCGAGCTTGCGCGCGTCTCGTGCGCCGAAGCGCTGCGGCGCCTGGTCTACGTCCCCGCCGTCGAGACCGCCTCTGGCGTGCTGGCCTCTGGCGCCACGCGCGAGGTGACGGCCGCGGTTCTGCGGTTGGTGCGCGACATCGGCGGGCCGGGACAGGCCGAAGACGTGCGTCCGCTCTGCGACCACGACGATCCCATTGTGCGCCTCCACGCCGTCAGCGCGCTCGCGGCCATCAGCCTCCGCCCGTCGGATGCGGCGCGGATCGAGTACGCGCTGCGCGACGACTCGTCGTGGGTGGCATTGCGGGCCGCCAGAGGCCTCATCGAGTCGGGCCGCGTGGCGGCGTTGCAGACCGTCGCCTCTGGCGACGCGCCAGAGGCCGTCATCGCGCGGCAGGCGCTCGCCGAGGCAGGCCTCGCGCTGTCGCCGCCTTCGGAGGTGCTCGCATGATCGAGTTTTTGTTTCATGTCCTGCGCCAGATCGTCTGGGTCGCGGATCTGGTCGTGCTCGCCTTTTTCGTGCTCGTGGCGGTGAGCTACACCACGACGACGCTTCTGGCGCTGCCCTCGCTCGTGCGCCTGCGGAGGTGGTCCAGCACGTTCCACGTGGATGAGGTTTCGGCCGCGGCGACGGCCCCGCCGATCACGCTGATCGCGCCGATGTACAACGAAGGCGCCGTCTGCGTCGAGGCCGTGCGCGCACTGCTGGGCGTGGACTATCCCACCAAAGACGTCGTGGCCGTCAACGACGGCTCCAAAGACGACACCGCCAAACGCCTCATCGAGGCCTTCGACATGGTGGAGGCCACGCGCTCGCCCACGGCCACCATCGCCACCGCCGATGTGCGCGCGACGTACCGCAGCCGCAGCCGCCCGGACTTCTGGCTGATCGACAAGGAGAACGGCGGCAAAGCCGACGCCATCAACGTGGGCATCAACTACTGCCGCACGCCGCTGCTCTGCACGCTGGACGGGGACAGCCTGCTCGGGCCCGACGCGCTCCACCGCATCGTGCGGCCCTTCCTGAAAGACGCCACCACAATCGCCGCTGGCGGCACCATCGGCATCGTCAACGACTGCACGGTGCGCTACGGGCGCGTGACCCACATCCGGATGCCCGCCAAGTGGATTCCGCGGTTTCAGGTGCTGGAGTACATCCGCGCGTTTGCCGCGGCGCGCGTCGGGTGGAACGTCGCGCGCGCGCTGCCGCTCATCTCCGGCGCCTTCGGCCTGTTCCGCCGCGACGCCCTCGTGGCCGTGGGCGGCCTGGACACTGATGCCACGGGCGAGGACTTCGAGGTCACCGCCCGCCTGCACCGCCACTACCGTGAGCAGGGCATCCCGTACCGCATCGAGTACGTGCCCGACGCGATCTCGTGGACCGAGTGCCCCTCGGACCCCAAGGTACTGGGCAAACAGCGCGACCGTTGGCACCGCGGCGGCCTGGAGGTGATGTGGAAGCACCGCGACATGCTGCTCAACCGGCGCTACGGGCGCATGGGCGTGGTCTCGTTTCCCATCTTCCTGATCGTCGAGATGTTCGGGCCCGTCATCGAAGCGTGCGGCTACGTCGCCTTTGCGCTCTCGATCTGGCTGGGCATCATCAACGTGCCGATGGCGCTGCTGCTTCTGGCGCTCGCGCTCGCGCTCGGCCTCGCGCAGACAACCGCGGCGGTCGCGCTGGAGCAGTACGCGTTCCAGCGCTACACCTCGTTCAAAGACCTCTGCCTGCTCCTCTTCCTGACGGTCGTCGAAAACTTCGGCTACCGCCAGATGACGGTCTACTGGCGCCTGCGCGGCTTCTGGAAGTTTCTCCGCGGCGACACCTCCTGGGGCGAGATGACGCGCTCAGGCTTCAACACCGCCGAGACGCCATGACCCACACCCGCCCCTTGTCGCCAGAGGCCTCTGGCGTCTCCACGCCCCGACCGCGCCGCGCGTGGCGGTGCGCCGCCGTGCTCGCAATGCTCGCGCTCGCCTCTGGCGCGAATGCGCAGAGCTGGGGCGGCGGCGTGTTCACCAGCGCGGAGGCGTTCGACGCTGACCGCGAGACGTGGCACGAAACGCGCGTAGCGGCGCAGCGCATCTTCGCCAGAGGCGCGGCCTCGCTCGAAGGCGGCGTGGCCTCGCGCAACGGCTTCTCGGACCCGTTCGTCGCGACCGATCTCTACGCGAGCGCGGGCGAGCGCGGCTATGGAAACGTGCGCGCGCAGTGGGCGCCAGAGGCTGCGGGCGTGCCCCAACTCGATCTGCTGGGCGAGGCCTACGTCGCGCTCGGCGGCGGCTGGGAAGCCTCGCTGGGCGCGCGGCACCTGATCTACGACGCGGACGCGGCTACGCTCGGGCTGGGCTCGGTCGCGAAGTATTCCGGCAACTGGCTCGTCCGCGCCAGAGGCGTCGCCACGCTGGACGAGGCGGTCGCGGTCTCGACCTCGCTCTCGGCGCGCTACCTCTTCGAAGGTATTGGCGGGCTCACGGCGCCGTTCGCCGAAGTGACCATCGGGCAAGGACAGGAGCCCATCGTGAGCGCCTCTGGCGTGGAGGTGCGGCAGTCGTGGATTGCGGGCGTGCGGCTGCAGCGCGAGGTGCGCGCAGGCTTCGGCATCTCCGCAGCGTTGGGCCGCACGTGGGACGATACGCTGACGCGCTGGACCGGCGGGCTGGGCGTGATCGCGCGGTTTTAGAGCCCGAGGCGAGTACGGCGCGGCCGAGCCTCTGGCGGTGGGCGGACGCGCACGCCACGGGCACGCTGTGAGCGCTGGCGCACAGGCACACCGGGCGCCGAACGGAGCGTGCGCACCCGTAGAGCCGCACCCACGGCCCGGCGCGGTTTGTGCGCGCGCGCCAGAGGCTCCATCTGGGGCCCCCGCCCCGGTAGCTTACCGCCGCAGGGACCCTTCCCTCTGCTCCGGCGGGCCTCTGGCGTAACCTCGCGCCGCTGCGCCCGTTGAGAGCCGCGACCCCCTCCCCTACCATGCGCCTTTTCCTCGCCCTCGCCGCGCTGCTGCTCCCCGCCGCCCTTTCCGCCCAGGCGATGCCCGAGGGGCCGCCTGGGGGGATCCCGCCAGAGGCTGAGGGCGGCATCACGCTAGACGAGGCCATCGCGCTGGCCCTGCGCACGAGCCCCGAGGTGGCGCGCGCCGACCTCGCTGAAGCAGGCCGCGGCCTCGCCGTCAGCGGCGCCCGGACGGAGCGCCTGCCCAGCGTCAGCCTGAACGCGCAGCCGTCCCAGAGCTACGGTCTCTCGTTCGACCAGACGACCGGGCAGCTCGTCTCCCAGAGGGTCGAGAGCCTGAACACAGGAATCAGCGCCAACATCTCGCTCTACGACGGCGGCCGCACGCGCGCCCTCGTCCGCCAGGCCGAGTTCGACCGCGAAGCGGCCGAAGCCTCTGGCGAGCGCACGCGCCAGACTGTCGCCGCCGACGTGGCCGACCGGTTTCTGCAACTCCTGCTCGACCGCCAACTGGTCGAGATCCAGACCGAGCAGTTGGAGGCCGCGCGCCAGCAACTCGACCGCGCCCAACGCTTGGTCGCTGCAGGCGCGCGTCCCGAAAGCGACCTGCCCGCCGCCCGCGCGACGGTCGCGGAGCGCGTGGCAGGTTTGGCCGAAGCCAGCGCCGCCATCGCGCGAGACCAGGTGCGCCTGCTCGACCGGCTGGGCCTCTCGCCTCTGGCGAACGTCACCTTTGTCGGGCCCGAGCTAGAGGAGTTGGAGGCCACAGGCGTGCTGGAGTTGGACGCGCCAGAGGTAGGCGAGCTCGTCGACGCGGCGCTCGGCACGCGCCTGGACCTTCGCGCGCAAGAGATCGCGGTCGACGCCGCGCTCGCGGGCGAAGCGCTCGCGCGAACGGCCTCGCGGCCCAACGTGAGCGCCTTCGGGCAGATCGGCACCGGCTATTCCAGCCTCCAGTCTCGCCTCACCAACCCCGACGCTCTGCCCATCTCCATTCCTGTCACGTTGCCGGACGGCTCGCCCATCCTGGTCGGTGGCGAACCGTTTACGCTCACCCAGCCGCCTGACGTGGAGTTCGAGAAAACGCCGTTCTTTTCCCAACTCGGCGACAACCGCAGCGGCAGCATCGGCCTGAGCATCACTGTGCCCATCTTCGACCGCTTTGCGGCGCGGCGCCAGAGGCAAGAGGCGCGGCTCCAGGCCGACAACGCGCGGTTGGAGCTAGACGCGCTGCAGCGCTCGGTCTCGGCCGAGATCGGCTTGGCCGCCGTCGAGATCGCGGGCGCCGAAGCGCGCCTGGACGCCGCCAACGCGCGCGTCGAGGCCGCGCAGGCTGCCACCGACGCCGAAGAGGCGCGCTACGCTCTGGGCGTGACCACGCCGTACGACCTCGCCGACGCCCGCTCCCGCCTCACCGAGGCGCTGGCCTCTCGCGCGCAGGCCGCCTACACGCTCGTCTTCCGCCGCGCCCTGCTCCGCCTCGCCACCGGCGACGACCTCACCGACTTGCTTCCCTAGAGCACCCGGCCTCTGGCGACCCGCTTCCGCCAGAGGCTGCCCTCACGCATTCCGCAGTACCCCATGTCTCCCACGAAAAAAATCCTGATCGGCCTCGGCGTGGCCACCGCGCTTCTGGTCGCCGTGGCCCTGATCTTCGGCCGCGGCGGCGATAGCGGCGTCGAGGTCGAGACCGCCGAGGCGCGCGTGCGCCCGATCACGCAGGCCGTGACCGCCTCTGGCGTCGTGGCGGCCGAGAGCGAAGTGAGCATCTCGCCGGATGTCTCGGGCGAGGTCGTGTTCGTAGGCGTCAAGGAAGGCGACGCGGTCGAGCGCGGCCAGTTGCTGCTGCGCATCCGGCCCGACACCTACGCCTCGCAGCGCCAGCAGGCCGTCGCGGGCGTGCGCGCCGCGCAAACCGATGTGGATGCCGCCCGCGCCGATGCCGCGCAGGTCGAAGCGGAGCGCGGACAGCTCCAGGCCGACATCGCGCAGGCGGTAGCGGAGCGCGACCGTTTCGAGCGCACCATGACGCGCCAGCAGTCGCTCCTGGACCAGGGACTCGGGAGTGAGGCCGAGATGGACAACGCCAGAGGCGCCTTTGAGCAGGCCCGCGCCGCCGAGCAGGCCGCGCGGGCGCGACTGTCGACGCTCGATACGCGCATCGCGAGCTCGCAGGCGCGCATCCGTGGCGCCCAGGCGCGCGTCTCCAGCGCGCAGGCCAGCGCACAGCAGGCCGGGCAGCAGCTCGCACAGACTGCTATCTACGCGCCCATGAGCGGCACGGTCACCTACCTCAACGTCGAGGCGGGCGAGCGCGTCGTCGGCACCGCCACGATGGCAGGAACGGAGCTTCTCCGCATCGCGCAGCTCAGCGACATGACCATCGAGATCGAGGTGTCCGAGACCGACGTGGCGAGCCTCTCGCTGGGCGACAGCGCGCGCGTCGAAGTGGACGCGTTTCCCGAAGACGCGCTCATGGGCGTCGTCAGCGAGATCGCGACCAGCGCCCGCACGGCGCCCAACGCGGGCGGGCAGGCCTCGACCAACTTCCCGGTCACCATCGCCATTCTGGCTTCTGGCGAGGCGCCAGAGGCGATCACCCTGGCCTCTGGCGGGGACGAGCGCGCCGAGCGCGCACCGAGCGTGCGCGTGCGGCCCGGCATGAACGGCACGGTCGACGTGTTTACGCGCACGGTGCGCGGCGCCGTCGTCGTACCCATCCAAGCCGTGACCGTGCGCGACCTCAACCAAATACGCCGCGACAGCCTCGAAACCGCCAAAGCCTCTGGCGACGAATCCGCCGATCCCGATGCGGTCTCCGAGGACGAAGACCTCCGCCGCGTCGTGTTCGTGGTCGTGGACGGCAAGGCCGAGATGCGCCTCGTCGAGACGGGCATCGCGGATGACACGCACATCGAGATCTCCTCCGGTCTCTCGGGCGGCGAGACCGTCATCACAGGCCCCTTCAAACTCCTCCGCACCACGCTCGAAGCGGGCGACGCGGTTCAAGAGGACGACTAAACACCGCGCCTCGTCTTCCCGCCAGAGGCCTCTGGCGCCACGCTCTACGCTCCCCGACCATGCCCGTCATCGACATCGCCGACGTTTGGAAGACCTACACCATGGGCACCCAGAAGGTGCACGCGCTGCGCGGGTGCTCGCTAGAGGTCGAGAAAGGCGAGTACGTCGCCATCATGGGCCCCTCGGGCAGCGGCAAGAGCACGCTGATGAACGTGATCGGCTGTCTGGACGCGCCCAGCAAAGGGACGTACAGCCTCGCCGACCGCGACGTGTCGCGCCTGACGGACGACCAACTGGCCGAGGTGCGCAACAGCGAGATCGGGTTCGTCTTCCAGACCTTCAACCTGCTCCCGCGCCAGGACTGCATCCAGAACGTGGAACTACCGCTGGTCTACGCCGGGGTCTCGCGCAAGGAGCGCCGCGAGCGCGCGAGCGACGTGCTCCGCTCGGTCGGCCTGGGCGACCGGATGGATCACAAGCCAAACGAGCTCTCGGGCGGGCAGCGCCAGCGCGTGGCCGTGGCGCGCGCGCTCGTCAACCGCCCCGCCATCTTGCTCGCCGATGAGCCGACCGGCAACCTGGACAGTAGCACGAGCGACGAGATCATGCGCCTCTTCGAGAAGCTGTACCGCGGCGGCAACACCATCATCGTGGTCACGCACGAGGACGAGATCGCGGCGCACGCCCGCCGCGTGGTGCGCCTGCGCGACGGCGCCGTGGAGACGGACCGCGCCGTGGACACCCCGCACATGGCCGCGCTCACGGACCTGGAACTGGACGCGACGCCAGAGGCGGTGTAGCGACTCCGGCGGGACGAGACCAGCCTCTGGCGCCAGAGGCATGGCGCGAGAGATTAGATGGCGAAATCATGTGCCAGAGGCTGTGAGTGCGTACCGCTTTAGGGTACGCGGGGTGTACGGGCACGGAACAACAGGAACGGGACACATTGAATGCCCGCTCGCCCATCCTAAGCACGCCCATGAATCGCACCGTATCGAGAGCAGTATTTCTTCTCGCTCTCCTCGTACCCCTCTCTGCTTCTAGCCAGCCCAAGTCCGCGGCAGATATTCCCTGTGATGAAAATATCGAAGACAGAATAGTTCAATCAGAAATAGCTCTGGAGATTGGATCACCAGACAGCGTGACGCTTCGGCTGTATAACGACAGCGGAACGCCAGTCGCCCCTTTTATTGGAAATACCTTACCAAATGATCCCACAACCATTCAATTAACATGCTTACGCTGGAGTTCGCCCCTGGCACGGGACTTGACATCGAGTCCCAGGACTTCACAGCCACCGATATAACCTTCTCTTCTACCGGCAGCGGCTGGAACGGTATCGACTTCGCCTCTGGCGCCAACGCTACCCTTAACGGCGGCACCATCGAAGAGGTGAACGGCTGGGGAGGCTACGCTGTGGACATTGAGAACGGCGCGGCGCGGGTGGAGATCAACGACACCGTGATTCAGAACGCTCTATCACCTAGCTATGTCTCTGGTATCCGCGTCTCCGGCGACGCGCACGACGTGACTCTGACCGGCGAGACGGTATCGGTGCGCGGCGCCACCATTTCGTCGATGACTGGCGACGGGATCGTGCTTACGAGCCGCGCCCAGGCTCGCCTTTCCGACAACACGATCATCGACAACGGAGGTGACGGCTTGCTCGTCGGCTTTCACTCTGAAGCGTTCTTCGGCCGTCACCGCACGAGCACATCGTCAGAGACAACCAACCGAGTTTCGGGCAATGGTGGGTACGGTGGATATTCGACGGCATCAGGAAACGTCACCACCGGCTTTTACTACTTCCCCGCGGACTGTCCGTACTCGACGGGCTATTACACCGAGTACCCCGAGGGATACAATCTCGTTATCAAGAACCAAGACGGCGGTCTCCACGCTGCTAACAGTGGCAGGTTCTCGGCAGGCATCAACGCCGTACAGGGACAACTGGCAAACAACAGCATCCTCGAAAACGGAGGCCCCGGGTCGCAGTGGTTCGATGGCTTTGGGCCGGACGCCTCCATAGCAGGAACGAGCACGAGCGGCCACGCTCGCTACGACTGGTGGGGGCGGAGCTTTAGCCCCGACGTAACACCATCGGTCATTGTCGATCCCATTCTCACCTCTGCACCTAGCAGCAGTGCCGCTCCGCCCACGTCCAGCGCCAGCGATCTCGCCGCAAAGAGTGACGGCTCACTCCCAGAGCAGAGCGCGAGGACGGCGTACGTCACGGCTGTGGAACGGCGAGATGCGTCTCTGCTTTCCACGCTCGTCCACGCCGTGCCGGGTACGCCAGAGGCTGCACAGGCGCTTAGCCACCTGGGCCATCTCGCTGGGAGGGGTCTACTGTCAGAAACGGACGTGCCTCTGGCGATGTCCGTTCTTCGCACCGAGTCACTTGGGCGCCGCGCAGACCACAGGGCATGGGCTCTCGTAGGACTCGTGCAAGCACACGACCTGCGAGGGGAGCCCCGACAGGCACTGACTGCTGCAACAGCGCTCGTCGAAGAGGGGGGCGAAACGGAGGTGTACGGGCTCATCGCGCGGGCACATTTGCTTCGCGACCTCGGCGACCGCCGATCTGCCGAAGCAGACCTCGCAGCGGTCACGGCTCTCGTCCCAGAGAGCCGAGAAGTACGTTTGGTCGCCGAAGCCCTCGGCCTCTCCGTCTGGGACACGCCACAGGGACTTCAAGCGGAGAACGCATTGGAGGCAAAACGCGCGCACGCGGCAGAGCCGTCGCACGTGCTCGGCACCCCGTATCCCAACCCGAGCGCAGGCGATGTCCGCTTCCCATTCTCGCTCAGTGACCAGACTAGCGTTACCCTGGTGATCTACGACGCCCTCGGCCGCGAGGTCTCTACCCTCGCGAGCGGCGTCTACGAAGGTGGGCACCACACCGCGCACCTCCGCCGCGGGCTCGCCCCAGGGCTCTACATCGCCCGTCTACGCATAGAAGGGCACGCTCCGCGCTCAGAGCGCTTTACCGTCACGCAGTTACCGTATCCATGCGCTTCTCTCTCCTCGTCGCCGCGTTCCTCGCCTTAGGCTCTACGCCAGAGGCACAGGTAAGATGGGAGCACCTGGGCTTCGATCAACAGACGAGCCACCTCGTTCTCGTACGCGGCCCCGCCTCTGACGGCTCGCAAGACACGCTCTACACGAAGTTTGTCAAGACGATTGAGCGCGGGATCTATCGCTACGACGAGCCCGGCTGGACGCTCATGCGACAGAACAACGTAATCAACCTGAGTGGGCTCGAAGCATTAACGAGTGGAGCCATCATCAATGCGTACGGGGTTGGTTCCTACCCGCTGGAGGTGTCGCGCGATGGTGGGCGGAGTTGGACGAATACGGAGACCGACGAGCCCTTCGCCTGTGACAACATGGCGCGCGCGCACGAGAGCGCCCTTGCACCGCCGCTGGGAAACCCCGCGGACACACCGCCAGCCCTGTACATCGGGCTGAGCGGGCTGTGCCGCTCCGACGATGGCGGGACATCGTTCTACGCTATCGACTTCGACGATAGTAATGGCGCGTGCGATGAAGGAAGGTCCTACGATGTTGCTGATCTACCACCGAGCGCGGCATTTCCTGACGGCCGCCTCCTCGTCGCAGCATACAATGGAATGGGCTACAACACGTCCGACGGGCGCTACACCTGCTCGGAGTTCTGGGAGCCGTTCCGGTGGGGCGTGGAAGCTGTGGAGGTCCACCCGGATACAGCGCATCCCTATGGCGGGACAGCCTACGCCATCTTAAGGATCACCGGGCAAGGGTTTCCGGGCATCTACGCCAGCGAGGACGGTGGCGAGACGTACCAGGAACGGCGTCTCTTCGGGCGCGGCTCAGAAATCGAATACCCACAGTCTCTCGCAGTCGTGCTCAACGGGAATGGAACGCTCGTCGCAGGCATTGACGGGGGGGACATTCTGTCCGATGGGACAATCGTAGACGACCGGGGCGCCATCGCATGGTCGCACGACGGGGGGCGGACGTGGGAGGAACTCACAGGCGAAGGCACCGGCTGGGGTGACTTCGGCGTGCGGGACGTGGAGGTAGGCCGGGACGGGCGGATCTACGCGGCGACGCACGGTGGGGTATGGCGGACGACGGAGGCGGTGCGCCTTCCGGTGTCGTCGGAGCCTGAGCCGCCCGAGGCCTCTGGCGCTGAACTCCGCATCACGCCCAACCCCGCCTCTGGCGCGGTGCGGATCGCGCTGGAGTTGGACGCGCCAGAGGCGGCGATGCTGCGCATCTTCGACGCCCGCGGTCGAGAAGTGCACACCGAAGCCTCTGGCGCCAGAGGCACGCACGCCTGGGAGGTGAGCACGACGCGCTGGTCGCCGGGCGTCTACATCGCGCGAGTGGAGAGCGGCGGCGACACCGTGACGGCGCAGATGACCGTCGCGCGCTAGTCGCCAGAGGCCGGGGGAGGCTCGAAGGGCTCGTCGCTGACCAGCCCGTAGGTGAGCGCGTAGCGCACCAGGTCGATGTTGGTGCGCAGGCCCAGCTTGGCGCGGGCGCGCCTCTGGTACGTGGTGACGGTGGCAGGCGCGATCGCCATGTGCGCGGCGATCTCGCGCCGCCGCAAGCCCTGCGCGGTGAGCCGCACGATCTGCACCTCGCGAAGGGAGAGCCCACCTGCGGCACCCAGCGTGCCCAGGTCCTGCCCGCGCAAGAGCGCGTCCGCAAGGAACGCCCCGAGCGTGGGAGAAACGTAGCGCTCGCCTCTGGCGGCACGGCATATCGCCTCGGGCAACTCCCGCGATGCACGCTGCCGCGCCACGGTCCCAGCCGCGCCCACCCGCAGCGCCAGAGGCCCGATTTCGGTCTCGCGCAGGCCCGTCAGGATCAGGACTGGAAGGCTTGGCCGCTCCGCTACCACGCGCGAAAGGACTTCCATCCACCGCCGCAGGCCCAGCACGAGCACGCTTGCCGTGCCGCCGCGGACGAGCGCGAGTGCAGCCTCTGGCGTCGCAGCAACTCCCGCGGTGAGGATTCCCGCGTCGCTCAGGCGCGCCGTGAGCCCGCGCAACGCCAGAGGCTGAGAGCTTGCCAGAAAGATGCTCAAGCCTGTAGTCACAGCAATCGGCTTCAGCGTCGGGGTCGCGTAGAGTTCCAGGATACGCCGTTACGCCTCTGGCGCCAGAGGCTATCCGTTTTGCTCGCGCCACCGCCGCGCGTTGTCCGCCGCGTTTTCCGCATTGCGCATCATCCCCTCGTGCTGCGTCCGCTTAATCGGGCTCTTGCGCAGCCTCTGGCGGAACGCCTCCAGGTCCAACTCTGCCCACGCCGCCAGAGGCTGCTGCACGATCTCGTCTCGCGCCTGGAAGCGCGCGTCCTGCGTGTGGCGGGCGTACTTGTTCCACGGGCACACGTCCTGGCAGATGTCGCAGCCAAAGATCCACGGGCCGAAGGCCTGCGCGATCTCCTCAGCCTCTGGCGGCCACTCGGCGCCGCGCTGCTCGATGGTGTGGTACGAGATGCAGCGCGTGGCGTCGATCTGGTACGGCTCGTCCAGCGCGTCGGTCGGGCACGCGTCCAGGCAGCGCGTGCAGCTCCCGCAGTGGTCCGCTGCAAACGGATCGTCGGCGTCTAGATCCACGTCCACGATCAGCTCGCCCAGAAACACGAACGAGCCGTGCGAGCGCGTGAGCAGGTTGGTGTTCTTGCCGATCCATCCGATGCCCGCGCGCTGCGCCCACACTTTGTCCATGACCGGCGCCGAGTCCACGAACGCGCGCCCGCCCGCGCCGCCAGAGGCGGTATCGAGCCAGTCGAAGAGCTCGGCCAGCTTTTCCTTGAGCACGTCGTGGTAGTCGTCGCCCCAGGCGTAGCGGCTGACCTTGCCTACGCCTCTGGCGAGAGCGTCGGCGTCCGCCAGAGGCTCCGCACCCGGCGCGAGGTAGGTGTGGGCCACGCTTACGACGCTGCGTGCGCCCGGCACGAGCAGCCGGGGGTCGGTGCGTTTGTCGACGTTGCGCGCCATCCACGGCATCGCGCCCGTTTCGCCGCCGTGGCGCCCCGCCTCCAGCCACGCCTCCAGGCGCTGCGCCTCCGCATCCAGCCGTTCGGCACGCGCCACGCCTACCAGACCGAAGCCCAGGCGCTGAGCCTGCGCCTTCAGTTCACGCGTGATCTTGGAACGAACGCTTGCTGCTGTCATAGGAATCATCACCCCGCAAGGGTCTATCGGATGCTGAGCAGAAGGGCGAGTGAATGTTTTTTGTTCACGCCGTTATCCTCTCTTTGCGCCTTACACTTGATAAGGCAGTCCGAAAGGCCTGCCCTGCCCGGAGCTCAAGTGTTTAAGATGAGCCCGTTCGCAGCCGAAACTCGTATATCAGAAGAGACCGCTCTCGACTTCCCTTGTCCATGCCTCGCTTTTTCCTCGCCTTCGCCCTCGCTTTCCTGTTCGCAGGAACGGTCGTAGCCCAGTCTGTTCCCGACTGGGCCTCGTCTTCCACCTCCACCTCGGAGGCGTCTGAAGACAACTTTGGCCCGGGCCCGCCACCGCCTCCTCCGCCACCGCCACCGAACGACGTGCCCTTAGACGGCGGCCTCGGTTTGCTAGCTCTCGCCGGTGCTGGATACGCCGCGCGCCGTCTGCGCCAGCGCGACACTCAGTAAACCGCTCGGCAGGTTTGCCCGGTCGGCCCGTTCCCAGAAGGGAGCGGGCCGTACCTGTATGCACCAGCTTTGCGGCGCCTCTGGCGCCAGAGGCCCTATTATAAGCGCTCTCGTTTCCCCACGGTCCCATGCCTCTCGTCGTCGACTTCGACACGCTGCCACAGCTTTTCGAGAACGTCTCCGCGCATTACGCGGGCTCTACACACGCCGCGCTCCGCCATAAAGACAAGGCGACCAAGGAGTGGACCGACATCACGCATGACGCCCTCGCAGCGCAGGTGCGTGCCTTTGCAGGCTTCCTCCACGCCAGAGGCGTCCGAAAAGGCGACCGCGTGGCGCTGCTCTCGGAGAACCGGCCCGAGTGGGCGGTCACAGACCTCGCGGTGCAGGCGCTCGGCGCAGTAACCGTCGCGCTCTACACGACCGTGCCTGCCAGCCAGGTCGCGTACATCTTGCAGGACAGCGGAGCGAAAGTGCTCGTCGTCTCGACAGGCCTGCAGCTTCGCAAAGCCGACAAAGCGCACGAGGAGTCGCCAGGGCTGGAGGTCGTGGTCAGCATGGCCGAGCCGCGCAAGGTGCGCGAAGCCCTGCCTCTGGCGACGTGGGAAGCCGCGATGGACGAGGGCGCGGCGCACGCCCAAACCTCTGGCGACGAGATTGCCGAGATCGGTCGCAGTGTGACGCCAGAGGATCTGGCTGTGCTGATCTACACGTCGGGCACGACCGGCAACCCCAAAGGCGTCGAGTTGACGCATCGCAACCTGTGCTCCAACGCCAAGGCGGCACACGGCGCGCTGGACATCTACGAGAGCGACATCCACCTCTCCTTCCTCCCGCTCAGTCACGCCTTTGAACGTACCTGCGGGTATACCGCTATGCTGGGCGCCGGGACGACGATCGCGTACGCCGAAAGCATCGACAGCGTCTCGAAAAACCTCCCCGAGGTGCGGCCGACCGTCCTGATTTCGGTCCCGCGCGTGTTCGAAAAGATCTACGCGACGATCCAGAAGTCTGTCAGCGATGGCAGTCTACTCAAGCGCGGCATCTTCGCGTGGGCCATCGACACCGGGAAGGCGGTCGCCGACCGCCAGAGGCGCGGCAAGTCGCCGGGGCTGCTTCTGGCGCCGCAGTATGCGCTCGCGCAGAAGCTCGTGTTCTCCACGCTCCACGAGAAGCTGGGCGGACGCGTACGCTACGCTGTGAGTGGCGGTGCAGCGCTTCCGCGCGAGATCGGGGAGTTCTTCGAGGCGGCAGGCCTGACGCTCGTAGAAGGCTACGGGCTGACCGAGACGTCGCCGATCCTCGCGGCCAACCCGGTCGACGCGCCGATCTACGGTACCGTCGGGCACGTCTTTCCCGGCGTTACGGTCGCCATCCGCGACCTGCAGTCCGGGCAGATCCTGGGCCAGATCACCGGGACGGAAGGCGCCCCGCCCGACCTCACGACCGGCGCAGGCGAGATCATCGCCCGTGGCCCCAACATCATGCGCGGCTACTGGAAACGCCCCGAGGAGACCGCCGAGGTCTTCGATGATGAGGGCTGGTTTCGCTCCGGTGATGTGGGCCGCTTTGAGGGTGGCTATCTGCGCATCACAGACCGGATCAAGCACATGATCGTCTCGCAGGGTGGAAAGAACATCTACCCTGGTCCTATCGAGGAGCACTTCGCGACCAACCCTCTCATCGAGCAGATTCTCGTGATCGGGGAGGGCCGCGCATATCTGACGGCGCTCGTGATTCCAGCCGAGGAGCCTCTGGCGGCAGAACTCAAGACGCGCGGCGAGAGTGGCGACGGAGCGACCCAAGCGATCTACGACGGCATTTTCCGGGAGTACTCGAAGGGCGCCGCTTCGCACGAGAAGATCCGCGGCTTCCAGCTCATCGAGGAGCCGTTCTCGGTCGAGAACGACCTGCTCACGCCCACGATGAAGCCCAAGCGCAAGGCCATCGAGGTGCGCTACGCCGCGCTCGTGGACGGGATGTACGGCGACGACTAACGCCAGAGGCCTCTGGCGGGGAGCGCGGCGACTGGCCTCTGGCGCCAGAGGCGCGCCGCGCTTCGCGGCTAGACGTAGGAAAAGCCCGCCCCGGCATCCGGGGCGGGCTTCACAGCGGAGCTAACGTCAGGGAATGCCGCCGAGACCGAGCCTCTGGCGCGCGCCTGACTATCCACCTGGGCTCAGTAGTAGCGGCGCGAGGCGCGCTTGGCCTTCTTGTACGCCTCCTTGCGCTCGACGCGCTTCGTGTCTGACGGCTTCGTAAAGGCGAGGTTGTCGCGGAACTCGCGGAGGACGCGCGCGCGGTTGACGGTGCGCTTGAAACGGCGCAGGGCGCGGTCGATGGACTCCTTGTCGCGAACTTTGATGCCGATGGCCAAACCGATGTACAGGCTAGAGATGGAAACGCGAGGGTGCGAGGATGCCACGCACGGCCGGACAAAGTAGGAGGTGCGGCGCGCTACGCCAACGAACCAACTGCCGACGAACGGTGAAAACGCCCCGAAGTGGCACGGCCTCGCACACGCCAGCACCCGGTAGCTTGCTCTGCTCACCCCTCAAACCCATGCGCCTCGTTCTCGCCACCCGCAACCCCGGCAAAGTCGCCGAGCTCCGCGCCCGTCTTTCTGGCCTCGGCATCGACCTCGTGTCCGCCTCTGGCGCGCCCGAGGTGGACGAGGACCGCGACACACTGCGCGGCAACGCCGAGAAAAAGGCGCGAGCGCTGTTCGAGCACACCGGCGAAGCCTCCCTTGCCGACGACACAGGATTGGAGGTCGACGCACTCGGTGGAGCTCCGGGTGTTCATTCTGCGAGGTACGCAGGACCCACGGCTGACGCTGGGGACAACCGCCAGAAGCTTCTCGTCGCGCTGGCAGGCGAGCCCGAGCGGTCTGCCCGCTTCCGTACCACTCTCGCATTTGCCGACGCCAGAGGCGTTCAGTTCTTCGACGGCGTGTGCGAGGGCAGGATCATCAGCCAAGCCTCTGGCGACGGCGGCTTCGGCTACGACTCGGTCTTTGTCCCCACAGACGGCGACGGACGGACGTTTGCGGAGATGACCGGCGCCGAGAAGAACGCGATCTCGCACCGCGGTCGCGCCCTGGACCTGTTCACGGCCTTTCTGTCACAATGAGAGCGCTCGTGCAGCGCGTGAGCCGCGCGAGCGTGACGGCCTCTGGCGAGACGACCGGCGAGATCGGGCCTGGACTGCTGGTGCTCCTCGGTGTCGGCGTGGGAGACGGGGCGCCAGAGGCGGACTGGATCGCGGACAAGCTGGCGGCGCTGCGCATCTTCCCCGATGAGACCGGCCGCATGAACCTCTCGCTGCGCGACACCGGGCTGGACGCGCTCGTCGTGAGCCAGTTCACGCTCTACGGGTCGCTCAAGAAAGGCACGCGGCCCAGTTTTTCGCGCGCCGCACCGCCAGAGGCCGCAGAAAGACTGTACGAGCGCGTTGTCGCGCGTCTCGCGGAGACGCTCGGGCGCGAGGTGCCCACAGGCCGCTTCGGCGCGCATATGCAGGTCGAGATGGTGAACGACGGACCGGTCACGCTGCTACTGGAGCGCGAGGCCTCTGGCGAGACCTGAGCAGAACCTGCATCGCCAGAGGCACCGGCCGTCAGTCCATCGTTTCTTACAAAGCCTTCTGACGCCCCCTCCCGATGCGACTCGCTGCCGTTCTCCTCGCCCTTCTCGCCGCGCCCGTCTTGGCGCAGCCTCTGGCGCTGCCAGACCTCCCGCCGTACGTGCTCACCAACGCGCGGATCTACACCGTCGACGATGACAACCCGATGGCGGACGCTATCGCGGTCGACCCGACAGGCGTAATCGCGGCGGTGGGCTCGCGCGAGGATCTGGTCGCGGCCTACGCCTGGCCCGAGGTCGACGCCAGAGGCCATACGGTCATTCCGGGCCTCATCGACGCGCACGCGCACTTGCTCAACCTCGGTGTATCGCTTCTCCAGGCGGACCTGAGCGGCACCACGTCGCAGTCGGAGATTTTGATGCGGCTGCGCCGTTTCGAGAGCTCGCTGCCCGCGGGCGCGTGGCTGATTGGCCGCGGATGGGACCAGAACGACTGGCCCGCCGCCGAGGACGGCTCCTACCCCTTCCCCATTCGCCAGCAGCTTGACGCCGCGTTTGGCCGCCGCCCGGTCTGGATCACGCGCATCGACGGCCACGCGGCGTGGGCCAATACGGCCGCACTGATAGCCGCCGGCATCGACCCGGACATTCCGCCGAGCGCGGACCCGGTAGGGGGCCAGATCCTGCGCGGCGATGACGGCCGCGCGACTGGTGTCTACATCGACGCCGCGATGGACCTCATCGCGAACCGCATTCCGGCGCCCAACGCCGCCTTCTACCAGGAAGCCCTCACGCGCGCGTTGAGCGAGACCGCACGCCACGGCCTCACCGGCGTGCACGAAGCTGGCATCGGGCTGGACGCCATCGACCTGTACCGCGGGTTCGCCTCTGGCGGGCGCTTCGGGATTCGCAACTACGCCATGGTCTCGCAAGAGGCCTTCCCCGCGTTCTGCGAGCAGTACCCCGAGATGGTGCGCGACGAGCGCCTGATCGTCCGCTCCGTCAAGGTCTACGCCGACGGCGCGCTGGGAAGCCGCGGCGCCGCGCTTCTGGCGGACTACGCCGACGAACCCGGCAACACAGGCCTGCTCTTCATGCCGCCAGAGGCCCTGACCAGTGTCGTGACGCGCGCGATGGAGTGTGGCCTGCAGGTCAACACGCACGCCATCGGCGACCGCGCCAACCACGCCGTTCTGGACGCCTACGAAGCCGCGATGGCTACGACGGGCGCCGCCTCTGGCGCCGGGCGCCACCGCATCGAGCACGCGCAGGTGGTCACGCTAGACGATATCCAGCGCACCGCTGACCTGGGTGTGATCGCGAGCGTGCAGCCGACGCACGCCACGAGCGACATGCCCTGGGCTGAAGTGCGCGTGGGCGAAGACCGCATCCGCGGCGCCTACGCGTGGCGCCGACTGATCGACGCCGGTGCGCGCCTGGCGCTGGGAAGCGATTTCCCCGTCGAGCGCGTGAGTCCGCTGTTGGGCTTCCACGCCGCCGTTACGCGCCAGGACGGCGCCAACGCGCCCGCGGGCGGCTGGTACGGCAACCAGTCCCTCTCGCGCGAGGAAGCGTTGCGCGGCTTTACGCTCGATGCCGCCTACGCCGGGTTCATGGAAGACATGGTCGGCAGCCTCGAAGCGGGCAAGCGCGCCGACTTCGTCGTGCTCTCGCAAGACCTCATGCGCGTCGCGCCAGAGGCGCTACTCGAAACCGAAGTCCTCGCGACCGTCCTCGACGGCGCGCCGATCTACACCGCGGAGTAACCCAGGTGAAACCGCCAGACGTTCGCCTCAGCCGGTTTGTGTCGCTCGTGCTCCGTCACAAGCCGGAGGCCGCGGGCGTCACGCTGGATGCCAGCGGGTGGGCGGCCATCGACGACCTCGTGCGCGGTGCACGAGCCTCTGGCGTAGAGCTGTCGCCAGGGGCGCTGCGCAGAATCGTGGAGACCAATGACAAGAAGCGGTTCGAGATCAGCCGCGACGGCACGCGGATTCGCGCCCGCCAGGGCCACTCGGTAGCGGTGGACCTCGGTCTCGCTCCGGTCACGCCTCCGGCGACGCTCTACCATGGCACGGTCGCGCGGGCACTCCCGGCGATACAGCGCGAAGGTCTGCGCCCGATGGCGCGCCACCATGTGCACCTCTCGCCGGACCTGGAGACCGCGAGCCGAGTGGGCCGCCGTCGAGGCGCTCCCATCATCCTGGCCGTCGACGCCGCAGCGCTGCACGCGAGCGGCACTCAGTTTTTTGTCACCGAGAACGGCGTGTGGCTCGCAGACCTCGTTCCGCCAGAGGCCATTCGGTTTCCAGACCGCAACCACACAGCGGAGTAGCTCGCCTCTGGCGCTGGCACCGCTCCGGGCGAACTCTCGCCAGAGGCCCAAAAAGGAAGAGCCCACATCCCCCGGGCAAAGGATGTGGGCTCGGCGAAACCGACAAGAAGTGCGGTCGGTCTCGCGTGGCAGTGGTGGTGGACACAGCCACGCGAGGCCCTGACGAGGTGACGCCAGGCACGCAGCCGGTCTCAGTTGGTAGGCTCTACGGCGATGCCTCCTGCCGAGGCGTCCTTCGGGAGCGTGGCGCCAGCAGCGCCCACGGCGTCCTCCGATACCTTCCCCGGTACCACGTTGTGATGGAGGACGCCGCGGGGCTGTTCCGGCGAACGCACGAGAGTGCGTTCGGGGATCGGGGCGGCGCCAGAGTTTGCAATGAACACGCGGTCCTCAAACGATTGCGCCAGAGGCGCGATAGCGAGCCCGACGACGACTGCGATGGTCCAGCGGATGAGGAAGTCGCGAGTCATGGTGTCGTGGGCGTCGTGTCGGTGACCGGGGGCATAATGCGGCAAAACTGGCCTTCAGCACATGGGGAAGGCGTGTGGCGTGTCTGAGGAATACCTGATGGACGAGAAAAGACGGAAATGTGTGGGTTCCGAAGTGCCGCAAAGGTGGACAGTCCACGCCCGCGCCTCTATTCTCCGGCATCGGGACTGGGCACGACGGCGCGAGGCGCGCTCGTTGGCTTGGCCCGCCCCCCTCACGGACGACCGCCACGCCCCTGGCACTCCATGGAACAGGCCACGACCCCTCTCGCGTCGGCCGCCTCACTCCCCACCCGGCTTCGCGTCGGTGAGTGGGACGTGGAGCCGATGGCCAACCGCCTCTCGCGGGAGGACGAGGTGCGCCGCATCGAGCCCAAGGTGATGGAGGTCCTCGTGTGCATGGCCCGCCGGCCCGGCGAGACGGTCACGCGAGACGAGTTCATGGCCGAAGTCTGGGAGGGCACGATCGTGACCGACGACGTGCTCGCGCGGTGCATCTCCGAGCTGCGCAAGGCTCTCGGCGACCCGGCGCGCAACCCGTCCTACGTCGAGACGATCCGCAAGCGCGGCTACCGCCTCATCGCCGACGTGGAGGACGCGCCAGAGGCCCCCGCCGATTCGCGCATCGAAGCGGGCGCCCGCATCACGGGCGGACGCGTCGAGGACCCGCGCAAAGCCCGCGAGCGTCGCCGCGCGGATCTCTTGCGCCGCCGCCAGAGGCGCCGCCTGAGCCTGATCCTGGGCACCATGTTCGCGCGTCGCGCTGGTCGGGGCCGGCGCGTGGATCGCGGTCCGCGTCTACGCCTCACAGTTTCGGCCTCTGGCGGCGGTGCCCGTCACCAGTCTTCCGGGCGTGGAGCGCGACCCCGCGCTTTCTCCCGACGGCTCGCGCGTCGCGTTCGCGTGGGATGGCGGAGGCGACAAACCGTTCGACCTCTACATCCAGGACGCGTCCGAAGAAGCCGCAGGCTCGGCGCAGCAACTCACCGACAGCCCCGCCGACGATCACAGCCCGGCGTGGAGCCCCGACGGCGAACGCGTCGCGTTTGCGCGGTGCATCGAAGGCGGGTGCGACGTGTACACCGTCTCCGCCAGAGGCGGCGAGGTCGAACCTGCAGGCAGATCTGGAACGGTTCCAGGTGCGCCACCTCGTGTGGAGCCCGACGGCAAGCAGCTCGCCTTTGCGGGCGGCAGGGTGGCTCTGGGGCCTTTAGCGTCCACCTGCTCTCGTTCGACGGCAGCGCGCCGCAGCGCCTCACCGCGCCGCCCGCTACCTACCCCGGCGACCTCGACCCCGCGTTCAGTCCCGATGGAACGACGCTCGCGTTCGTCCGCACCGCGCTCGACGGCCGCCAGGACGTGTGCACCGTCCCGATTACAGGCGGTACGGTCTCGCGCCTCGTTCTGGAGCAGAAAGGGCGTGACCGGTCTGGACTGGAGCGCCAGCGGCCGCGAGATCGTCTACGCCGCCAACCGCGACGGCGCAGCAGGCCTCTGGCGGATCAACGTCGACGGCGGGCGGCCCCGATGGATCGCACTCGGTACGGACGGCGGCGAGGTCTCGGAGCCCTCCATCGCGGACAACGGCTCGGGCATTGCGTTCGCGCGGCGCCTCTCGAGCACGCAAATCGTGGGCATTTACCCTGGCGGCGAGCCTGTGCCGCTCCTGTCCTCTACGCGCGAGGACACGCAGCCCAACGTCTCGCGCGATGGGGAGCGCATCGCGTTTGTCTCCACGCGCTCAGGTTTCCACGAGGTCTGGGTCGCCGACGCCAGAGGCGACAATGCGCGGCGCCTTACGCAGTTCAACGGCCCGCGCGTGAGCACGCCGCGGTGGAGCCCAGACGGGCAATCGGTGGTGCTGGCGGCGCGGCGGCAGCAGGGCGACAACAACCTGTTCATCGTCGGCGCCGACGGCGAGGTACGCACACTCACGAGCGACCCCGGCGACGAAGTGGCGCCGAGTTGGAGCCGCGACGGCGAGTGGATCTACTTCGCCTCGCAGCGGACCGGCACGTGGCAGATCTACCGCATGTCCGCCTCTGGCGGCGACGCGCAGGTGGTCACGCGCTACGGCGGCGTGAGCGCGATGGAGGCATCGGACGGCGCATTGCTCGTTGTGCGGCCGGACAAAAACGGCCTCTGGCGTCTGCCGCCCGGCCCGGACGGAATCGCACGGGACAACAGCATCACGCGGCTCCGCGCCAACGTCGCCCCGGCCGACTGGGCCAACTGGACCGTGGACGGTGCCTGGGCCTACGTGCTGGAGCGCCGCATCGACGGCGGCGCGCTCATCGTGCGCGTCGAAACGGGCCGCAACGAGCGGGAGGAAATCGCGGAGGTCGGGGACGTACCGGACCAGCCCGGCCTCGCCGTGCTGCCGGGCGGCGAGCGCATCCTGGTCACGCGCGTCGAGCGCGGCGACAGCGACATCGCCTTCGTGCCGGACTTCCGGTAGCGCCAGAGGCCTCTGGCGGGGACCGGCCGAGGTCCAGGTAGCCTCTGGGGTCCAAGTAGCCTCTGGCGCCAGAGGCGAACAGGCAGGCGCCCGTGTCGTTTCGTGGTGCCTGCACCCCTTCGCACGATGGCAAAGCCCTCACTCCCGCTCCGCATGACGGCCGAGGAATACCTCGCCTTCGATGCCGCCGCGCCGTGCCGAGATCGCGCGGCTGGCGCATTGATGGTGGCTGGCGCATCGAGACCGCCAGCGGCCTGGGTGCCTCGCTCCGCTGCGACGCGCTCGACCTGAATGTGCCTCTGGCGGACATGCCTCTGGCGGACATCTACGCCCTTGTGGACGTAGACGACCGGGCGCCGTACGCCACCGCTTAAAACTCTGGCGAGAAGGCGGCGCGGCGCCAGAGGCACGCGAACGCCTGAGCCCTGCCCGGCGTACGCCCAGCTCTCCGCACACTCAGACAGGCACACTCATGGAGATCGGGTCCACCGGTTGGTACGTCCTCATGCTTCTCGCGGGGCTGGCAGTCGGCGTCGCGTTCGCGATGGCGCAGAAGATCTGGCGCGACCGGGAGTGAGGGTGGGGCACGACGGCTGCGCCCCGCCAGAGGCCTCTGGCGCCAACGCGGCACGCAACCCCGTACGGCCCGCGCCGGTATCTTCGCGCAGACACACGCATCCCACCTGATGACCGATCTCGATACCCCGCCTCAGCACGCCAGCGGCCTCAGCCACATCGACGAACAGGGCCGCGCTCGGATGGTCGACATCAGCGCCAAAACGACGACCTCGCGCACGGCCGTGGCCACAGGCCAGGTCCGGCTCGGAGAGATCGCGTTTGCTGCCGTTCGCGACCAGCAGATTCAAAAAGGCGATGTGCTGACCGTCGCGCAGATCGCGGGCGTCATGGGCGCCAAGCAGACCAGTCGTCTGCTCCCACTCTGTCACGATGTACTGCTGCAGAACGTCGAGATCGCGTTCGAGCTCAACGAAGCCGAGTCGGCTCTCGACATTCGCGCGATCACCAAGACAGAAGGCCCGACGGGCGTCGAGATGGAGGCCATGACGGCCGTATCCATCGCCGCGCTGACGGTCTACGACATGTGCAAGTCGGTCTCCAAAGACATCGAGATCGGCCCGACGCGGCTTCTGGCGAAATCCGGCGGACGCAGCGGCGACTACCGCCGCACGAACTAACCACCCCGGCCACAGGCCTACACGTCCATGTTTGACGCATTCCTCGGTGGCGGCGCGATCGTCATCATCCTCGCGGTCGTTCTCGGCTTTATCGTTCTGGCGTACTTCGTGCCGCTGGGCCTCTGGATTTCCGCCCGAACGGCAGGCGTCAACGTCAAGATTTCCGAGCTGATCGGAATGCGTTTGCGCAAAGTGCCGCAGACGGCCATCGTGCGGCCGCTCGTGACAGCCCGGAAGGCGGGCATTGACGTCACTGCGAACCAGTTGGAGACGCACTACCTCGCAGAAGGCAATGTGCGCCAGGTGGTCAACGCGCTGATCTCGGCAGATAAGGCCAACATCCCTCTTTCGTTCGAGCAGGCGACCGCGATAGACTTGGCAGGCCGCGACGTGTTCGAGGCCGTGCAGGTGAGCGTCAACCCGAAGGTCATTGAGACGCCGCCGATTTCGGCGATCGCGAAGGACGGCATCCAGGTGCGCGCCATTGCGCGCGTGACCGTTCGCGCCAACATCGAGCGGCTCGTCGGTGGTGCAGGCGAGGAGACGATCATCGCGCGCGTCGGTGAGGGCATCGTGTCCACGATTGGCTCGTCGTCCACGCACGCGCAGGTGTTGGAAAACCCGGACCTGATCTCCAAAACCGTCCTCGCGAAAGGCCTGGACAGCGGCACGGCGTTCGACATTCTCTCCATTGACATCGCGGACGTGGACGTGGGCGAGAACATCGGCGCCAAGCTGCAGACCGACCAGGCCGAGGCCGACCTCCGGGTCGCGCGCGCCAAGGCCGAGGAGCGCCGCGCCGCCGCCGTCGCGTCCGAGCAGGAGGAACGCGCTGGGCTGGTGCGCGCTGAGGCTGAGATCCCTAAAGCGATGGCCGAGGCCTTCCGCCAGGGCAATCTCGGCATCATGGACTACTACCAGATCCGCAACGTCGAAGCCGACACGCGCATGCGCGACTCCATCGGCGGCGGCAACGAGGGCACGGACAGCCAAGCCTAGCCTCTGGCGAGGTCGCCTCGCGAAGTAGGACAGATTGACGCCAGAGGCCGAGCAACTCGCCTCTGGCGTCGCTGTCTCTAGGGATCACCTCCTCTGCTCTCATGCTGCGTCTCCTTCCGTTCGCCGTTCTCGCGCTCCTCGCGTTTCCCGCCAGAGGCCAGGACGCCTCTGGCGACGTGCCGCCGCCGTGGGAGGTGAGGCAGGAGCAAGAAGGAGACGGGCCGCTCTCGGCCTACTCCCGCCTTCTTGAGACCGAGGCGGCGTGGATCGAATCGGACGAGTGGCGCGACGCCTACCTCCAGACCCTCGCGCAGATGGACGCCGGGCTGGGCCGGCATGCGAGCGCCCTCGCGATGTGGGACCGCTCGATGGGCCGCCGTGGCGACAGTGTGGCCGTGCTGGGTGCGGGCGTCCGCGCCGTGGATGCCGCCCTTTACATCGCTGAGCGTGCCGAGGCGGAGCGCGTTGTGATGATCAACGAGGCGCACCACGACGCCTCCACACGTCTGCTCACGCTTCGCCTGCTTCCGCTGCTGTACGAACGTGGCTACCGCTACTTCGCCGCCGAGACGTTCGCGCCCGAGATCGACAGCAGCGTCACCGCCAGAGGCTACCCCGCTTCGGGCGACGGCTACTACTCGGACGAGCCTGTCTTCGGCGAGATGATCCGCGAAGCGGTTCGGCTGGGCTACACGCTGGTCCCGTACGAAATCGAGAACGAGCCAGAGAACGACACGCTGGATTACCAGCAGCGCCGCGACCTGACGCAGGCGGAGTACCTCCGCGACCGCGTGTTCGCGCGCGCCCCGGACGCTAGGGTTCTCGTCCACGCAGGCTTCGGACACATCGAAGAGGAAGTGGGCCCGCGGTTTTACCCGATGGCGGTTTACTTCCGAGAGATCACCGGCATCGACCCGTTGACCGTGGACCAGGTGCGCAATGGCGGCGGCGAGCGACGCGACGTTCGAGGAGCCGATGCGACGGGCGGTAGACGACGCGGGACTTTAGGTGACGCACCCGGCACTCTTGCTCGGCGCCAGCGGCGCGCCTCTGGCGCCGGTCGGCTACGACGTAGACCTCCAGACCCTCTCGCACGTGTGGCGGCTCCTGCACCGGTATCGGCCGCGCCGCGCGTAGACCGACCCAGCGCTCGCCGCTCTCCGGTCGTCGTCTTAGGAAGGCGCCACGGTCGTCGACGCCAGAGGTCTACGAGCGCGAGTGCTGTGCTTGGCGGAAGTGCGCCGTTCACGAACGCGACGGCGCCGACGCAGTCCCCCGCCTGGCGACCGGCTCGTCGTGGAGGTACGATCCCGGCGCGGACCCGTCTGCACCGGTTGTACAGCGCCAGTCAGCGCCAGGCCGCCGTCGCACAGATCCTCGACGGGGAGACCGGCGTAGTGCTGCTCGAACACGCCCTCTCCGATGACTAGTCCCACGCCTCTGGCGGCGCGCGTCGCTGCGTTCGCGAGCGTTGCTGCCCTTTCTACGACGCAAGACCTCGTTCGCGCGACGGCCCCTGCGCTCGGCCCGGACGCCGACATCAGCGTCGTCGCGGAAGAGACGCTCATGCTCGTTGCGACGGTCACGGCCCGCGCGGCGGAGGTGGGGCTTCAGGCCTCGCCAGAGGCCCTGCAGGCGGTCGGCCCGGCGCTGGCGGAGGTGCCGTTCCTCTACCACGACTTTCTGCTGGGCGCCGAGATGATCGCCAGGGGTGCCGAGGGCGATGTGGAGCCGGACCAGTCCATTTATGACCGCCTCTCGCGGAAAGCGGACTTCTACACCGCGCACCTGCCGCCGGGGCGCTTTCCCGGCCCTCGCGCGCTGGGCGACAAGCTGCCGCTGTGGATGGGCCGCGTCTCGCCGCCCGGCCTGCCGACCTCGCCGGACAAACGCCTGGGCGACCTCGGCCTGGTGGACGTGCTGGCCGCGCACGCGCGGCTCGTGCTTGCGTTTGCGCAGAAAGCCTCTGGCGCCGACGCCTAGCCTGTGACCGACTCGGCGCCAGAGGCCCACACGCCAGAGGTACGCACGCCAGAGGCGCATCCGCCAGAGGCAAAGAAGCCTCGCCGCCTCTGGCACCGCGTGCTCGGGTGGGCGGCTCTCGCGGTCGTGGCGAGCGTCGCCGTGCTCACCATCGAGGCGTGGCCCGCGCTGGGCGGCGAGATCGACGGCGCGAGGCTGGAGCGCGTGCAACGCTCGCCGCAGTACGGCGGAGGCAGCTTCGAGAACGTGCTCCCGGCCCAGGCCGACGGCTTCTCGCTCGGCACCGCCTGGGACTTCTTCACCAGCACGACGCCCGCCCAGTTTCCTGCTTCGCCTCTGGCGACCGTCTCGCGAGAGGCCGCGGACTTCGCAGCTCCGCGCCAGAGGCTGCGCGTGACGTGGCTGGGGCACTCGGCAATGCTCGTCGAGCTGGACTCGGCGCGCATCCTGATCGACCCGGTGTGGGGCGAGCGCGTGTCGCCGTCGCGGTGGATCGGCACGCGCAGGTTCGCGCCTCCGCCTCTGGCGCTGGACGACTTGCCGGAGGTGGACGCCGTGCTGATCTCGCACGATCACTACGACCACCTCGACATGCCAACGGTCCGAGCGCTCGCGCATCGCGTGCCGCAGTGGTTTGTGCCGCTTGGCGTCGGTGCGCATCTGGAATCCTGGGGTATCGCGCCAGAGGCGATCACGGAGTTGGATTGGTGGGAAAGCGCTTCCCTCGGCTCGCCAGAGGCCTCTGGCGTCACGCTGGTGAGCACGCCTGCGCGGCACTTCTCCGGCCGCTTCGTAGACGACCGCGACGCAACGCTCTGGACTGGCTGGGCCATCCTCGGGCGCACCGAGCGCGTGTTCTACTCCGGCGACACCGCGCTCACGCCGTCATTCGCCGAGGTCGGCGAGCGCTACGGGCCGTTCGACCTGACGCTGATCGAGAGCGGCGCCTACAACGCAGCCTGGGCTGACGTGCACCTAGGGCCGGAGCAGGCCATCGCGGTTCATCGGATGGTGCGCGGGCGCGTGATGATGCCCGTCCACTGGGGCATGTTCGACCTCTCGGTACACGGTTGGACCGAGCCCGCTGAGCGCGTCCGCGTCGCCGCCGAGCGTCTTGGGATTCCGGTCGCGTTCCCGCGGCCGGGCGAGAGCGTCACGCCAGAGGCGTACACGCCGGAGCCGTGGTGGCCAGCGCTTCCGTGGAAGACCGCCGTGGAGTCGCCGGCGGTCTCGTCGAACCTGCCCGACAGCGTGCTCGCGCTCGTGCCCGGCTCGTGAACCTCGCCAGAGGCCTCTGGCGCAAGCTTATTCCTTGAGACGCACGGCTGTCCCGTAGGCCATCATCTCGGCCATGCCTTTGCCAACCATGCTGGTCGTGAACCGGACATTGATGACGGCGTCCCCGCCCACGTCAATGGCGTCTTGCTTCATGCGGTCCAGCGACTCGTCGCGCGCCTCGCGAAGCATTTCGGTGTAGCCGCGAATCTCTCCGCCCACGATGGTTTTGAACCCCGCCATGATGTCACGCCCGACATGTTTGGCGCGGACCGTGTTGCCGTAGACCACGTCGAGGTGGCCGGTGATGGTCTCGCCGGGAATGTGATCGGCGGAGGTAATCGGGATGAGTGGCATGGGGCGGGGTCGTAGGGAAGCCAAACCTACGCGGTCCTCTCCCAAATGTGACGCGCGCCGCCAGAGGCCTCTGGCGCTAGACGTTCAGCGCAGCGATCTCTGCGATGCCCACCTCGCGGCCCTCGGGCGAGGCCGGGTCGAACAGGAGCCCACGCTCGGCGCCGAGCAACGCCATCTCGCCAGAGGCGACACGGAGCGCGGTGCCCTCGGGCAGGCCCACGACGGGCATCTCCGGGTTTGCCGCGACGAACTCCGCGAGCCTCTGGCGGCGCGTCTCGCCGCGGTGGCCGGGCGGATGCGCGTCGGTAAAGTGCGGGTTGATTTGAAACGGGATGAGCCCAAGGGCACGGAACGTCGGGGGCTCGGCGACGGGCATATCGTTGGTCGTCATAATCGTGCGGCACGCGAGGTTGGAGCCCGCGCTCCACCCCACGTACGCCGCTCCATCCTGCACGCGTTGGCGCACCAGCTCCACCAATCCCACGCGGTACGTTTCTCGCAAGAGATGAAACGTGTTGCCGCCGCCCACGAGAATGGCGTCGGCCTCGCTCACAAGCCCCGTCGGGTTGTCGACCTCGTGAACGCTGACGATCTCGACATCCAGGCTGCCAAGCGCCTCGCGCACCTTGGCAGCGTAGTCGTCCCAGCTTACCGTTATACCCGCGTAGGGGATGAACGCGGCGCGCTTCGCACCGGTCAGCGTCTCTCGCAGCCACGGCAGCGCGTGCGTGAGGTAGCCCGCGTCGGAGGAGGAGTTGCTAAGCAGGAGGAGGTTCATGGCGGGACGGGAGGGGTGAGGCGGCAAGATCGCCGTCGCCAGAGGCCTCTGGCGCGTGGCCTGAGAATCGCACCCGTAGCGTCGCGGCATGCCGCGGCGAATCACCGGATTGTTTCGGTGACAGCCTCTGGCGCCAGAGGCTCAGCTGGAACCTCCGCCAGTCCCCGGTGCCTACATCACGCGGTCGGGGTCCGGCGGCGGTGGGACGGTGCCGCGGTAGCCGAGCACCGTCTGGAGCGCCTTGATCGCGACCGGAAACTGCTTCTGGACGTACCACTGGTCCGCTGCGCGACGGGCGCCCAGTGCGTAGGTGGGGTACGCGAAGATGGTGTCCGAGATAGTCTGCAGCGAGGTCCCGGCCTTCATCGCGACAGCAAAGATCTGCATCAACTCACCCGCGCGTTCGCCCAGCACACTCGCGCCGAGGATCTTGCCGCGCCACTCGGTCGCGAAGACTTTGATGCTGCCGATGGTTTTGCCCTCGGTGATCCCGCGGTCCACCTTGGTGTAGGGGAAGTCGTAGGTGACATAGCTCTCGCCGCTCTCCTTCAGCTCGTCCTCGCTCGCGCCCAGGTGCGCCAGTTCGGGATCGGAGAACGTAGTCCACGGCACGCCTGCGCGGTCGATGGAGGACGGAATCTTGAGGATCGCGTTGGTCGTCGCCACCTTTGCCATGTGCTCGCTCATGTGCGTGAGCGCGTACTCGCCGGTGCAGTCGCCAGCGGCCCAGATGTGTCCCTGCGAGGTGCGGCACTTGTCGTCCACGCTCACGCCTTTCTCGGTGTACTCGATGCCCGCGTCGCCCAGGTTCAGCGTCTCGATGTTGGGCTTTCGCCCCGTCGCGATGAGCAGCCGGTCCGCGCTGATCGTCTCGCTGCCGCCGAGGTGCAGCCGCACGCCAGAGGCCCCGGAAGGCTGTGCCTCTGGCGAGACGCGCTCCACGCGCGCGCCGAAGACGAACCGCACACCTTCCTCCTCCAGCCTCTGGCGGAGCGTGTCGGCGTGGTCCGGGTCGTCGCGGCCAAGGATGCGGTCCGAAGTGTCGACGATCGTCACCTTCGTACCCAGGCGGTTAAACGCCTGGCCCATCTCGACACCGATGGGTCCGGCGCCCACGATCGCGAGATGCTCGGGCTGCTCGGTGATCTCGAAGAGGGTTTCGTTCGTGAGGTAGTTCACGTCGTCCAGCCCTTCGATGGGCGGCGGCGCGGCGCGCCCTCCAGAGCAGATGATGAACATGCGCCCGGTCACGCGGCGCTTCTGCTGCACCGCACCCGCGATGGCGCCAGAGGCCTGGGCTGCCTGCGCCTCTGGCGAGGGCGCGATCTCGATGGTATGCTCGTTGACGAACCGCGCGTCGCCGTGGACCACCTCGATGCCGAAGCCCTCGAAGATGGCCGGATCGTCAGCGTCCTCGTAGACCTCCTCGCGAAGCGTGTGGACGTGCTTCATGATGTCGCCGAAGCGGATGCTCACGTCGGCATCGACGCCGAAGACCGAGGCCTCTCGCGCGTGGTGCGCCAGGTGTGCGGCGTGGAGAAGCGCTTTGGAGGGCACGCAGCCCGGTCCACGTGCAGTCGCCGCCCAAGCGGTGCCGCTCAACCATCATCGTCTTGACGCCTGCATTCGCCGCGATGCCTGCCGCGGTAAGCCCTGCGGCGCCGCCGCCGATCACGATGTAGTCGAAGTCGTACTGAGCCATATCGAAGGGGGAATGGCCTCTGGCGCCAGAGGCGGAGATCGTGAAGGGATGGACAGAGGCACAACTACGCGCAAGGTGCGACCTTTGAGCCCTGCCTTCTAACGCCTGTCGCTCGCGACTGACCGCACGTGCTCCTTTACGCCGTCACGTACGACGATCCCCGCAGCCTGACCTCCAAAGGGCTCAGCACTAAAGCGGAGCCCTTCTGGCTGTACAGCCAACTTCCCACCGCCGAAGAGGCGCGCCGCAGCAAGCCCGGCCGCCCCGGCTGGATTCTGGTCTTGGACCGCGACGCGCTCGACCTCGCGACGAGCCCAGACGGTGCGGAGTTGCCCATGCCCAGCCAACCTGTCGTGTGGTCCATCCCGCGAGAGGCCATCCTCAACGTGGACGCCGACGGCGACTACTGGCGCCCGTTTCACGTCGTGGCCGCTGGCGGCTTCGTTGTGCGGCGTACCAAGAAGGGCAACATCAAGCTGCTGCTTATCAAGAGGCGTGGCAAGTGGGACTTGGCCAAGGGCAAGCAAGACCCCGGCGAGACGCCGGTTCAGGTCGCGCGGCGCGAGGTGTCCGAGGAGGTAGGTGTCAAGAAGAAGTACATCGAGATCCTCCATCCGCTTGGCCACACCATCCACGGCTACATCTGGCACAAGCGCGGCGTCTACGCCGTCAAAACCACGCATTGGTTTTCGATGACGACCGAGGCGCGCGAGTTCATCCCCGAAAAGGGCGAAGGCATCCAAAAGGTCAAATGGGTCCAGTGGGACAAGGCTGGCGAGAAGCTGGGCTATAAAACGCTGCGCCAGCACCACGCGCTCCTCGATCCCGAAGTCCTCGGCGTGTAGCCTCTGGCGTAGACGTTGCGTTCGGCCTCTGGCGCCAGAGGCGTAACCCCAGAGGCGTCCCTGGGCCTCTGCGTCGCCAGAGGCCGCAGACGGGGTGAAGACGCGTGCCCCAGGCACGAGACAGTGCGCATGGACCGATATCTTCGCCTTCTCCCTCCCAGTCTCCGATGCTCCGTCTCGCTCTTCTGCTGCCCTTCGCCCTCTTCCTCGCAGGGTGCGACTCCAACGAGCCCATCGTGCAGTCGTGCGCGAATGAGTCGCGCGTGATAGAGGAGGAGGAGATCACCACCGGCACAAGCCCCGCGCGCGTTGGTGCACAAGATTTCGTCTCACTCAGATATACCGGCGTGCTCGAAGACGGAACCGTCTTCTTAGATGAGAGCAGGGCGCTGGTCGACATGCTTGCGTTACCGTCAGGCCTTCAGGAGGGGGTACTGAACATGCGGCTCGGCAGCCGGAAGAGGATTACTGTCCCCCCATATCGCGGGTATGGCACACGAGTGTTCGCCAACACCGTCGATGGTGAGAGTGTGACCATTCCGTCTTGCTCGACTCTTGTGTACGATGTCACTGTGCTAGACATTCAAAGCTGAGGCAAACTCCAGCCTCTGGCGCCAGAGGCTCAGCCGTCACCGTAACGCGCCTTGAGTTCGGTGATGAACGCCTGGCGCACATCGCCGAAAGAGCTCATCTGGACGATCTCGTCGTTTCCATCGACGCTGAACCAGTCCAGACCCGTTTCGCGGCCAGAGACGAGAAAGTCACTGCTCGCGACGGTGTATACACGCGCTGGGTCGATGGCTGTGCCTCCCACCTTCCACGCGCCAGAGGCACCTGTGATACCGCTCGTTTGGAGGTAGCCTCCGCTTCCAGCATTAACCTGCCCCTGATCTAGGAGTCGAGACAGGAGCCGACCGGGCATCTCTACCGCCACCACGCCTCCGCCGAACGGCATCACGCGAATGGCGTCATATTCGGTGAATGGCCCGGGCGTCAGCACGTCGTCGATGCGTACCGAGCCGCCGTTGAAGACCGCGGCTTCGGCGCCAGAGACCGCACGGAAGGCATCGGCGATGGTAGACCCGAGAAGCGATGGACGTGTCCGGATCGTTCCCTCTCGTCCGTCCAGCGGTTCCGTCAGTTCGACCACCACACGATCCGGCTCGAAGCCCTGCTCGCGGAAACCTGCGAAGGCCGCATCCACCCAGCGTGCTACTTCCGCCGCGACCGCCGGGTCCTCTGGCGTTTGGTCCGTGATCGGCACAAGTGTCGACGTGACCGTCATCGCGCCAGAGGCTCGGTTGAGGCGTACGTCGTGGACGTACACCGTCCGTGCGTTGGCGTCGGCCTTGAGAATCGGTGTGGCATCGGTGCCGCGGTAGGCGCGGATGTTCTCGTGCTCGTGGCCGCCCAGAACGAGGTCGATGGCCGGAATGCCCGCCGCGATGCGGGCGTCGTCCGCAAACACGAGGTGCGTGAGCCCGATCAACACCTCACTCTGCGACCTGATCTCGCGCACGTCCTCCTCCAGTTCACCGAATGCGTCTCCATACTGGACGTAATCCTTGACCGTCGAAGGCAGCACAGAACTCACCACACCAACGCGAATCTTGTCGGGCCCGATTTCGAGAACGGCGTGCTCGTCCACGCCCGCGAAGTCAGCGAAGCCGCTGGCGGCGCGAGCATTTCCCGAGACCACCGCGAACTCGCTTTCCGCCATCCTCTGGCGAAACGCTTCTTCGCTGATGTCGAACTCATGGTTGCCCAGCGCGGCCACGTCCAGTCCCAGCGCGTTTAACACGGCGACCATCTGCCGCCCGGCAAGCCGCTCGCCGTCGATACGCGCCGTACCCAGCGCAGATGGGCTCAGGTAGTCTCCCGCCAGAACGGTCACCGTGTTCGGATTGTCTGCCCGAAGCTGCCGCAAGAGGCCGCCTACTCTCGCGAGTCCTCCCGCCTTCCCGCCTTCCACAGGCGTGATCTCGTACACGTCGTTGAGATGCAGGATCGTGAGCCGCACCTCATCGCCAGAGGCCTCTGGCGTGATACGCTGCGCTGCGGCACCAACAGGCCCACCTGCAGAGCAACCCGCGACGATACACATCGCCGTAGTGCTGAAAAGAAAAGAGCGCAAGCGACGCATAGCGGGGAGCCGGAAAGTAGGTGAAGGACGCCAGAGGCACGAACTCACCCCGTACTCAGCGCATTCCATACATTACCACTCAGAATCCATTCACCAGCACCCCCCTATTTTGGCACTTTACGAGCTTCAGAACGCAACCCTCGGTGGCATTCCCGGCGAAGGCTACGCGTACCCCGTCGACACCTACAAAGGCACGGTCTATAAAGGCGTCTTCTTTGCAGGCAACGATGCCGATCTCGGGGGCTTGACCAGCCGCGAAGACGCTACCTTTGAAGGAACCGTCTACCTCAAAACGTCCGAGCGCACAGACGAGGTGCCTGTCGATGTGACGAACGTCGTCAATGTGGCGGTTGGAAGCCGGGCAGATTTCGACGTCGTCGACTCATAGCCCTTTTTCTAGGATTGCCCAAGCGCGTCGTCTTTCACGAGACGGCGCGTTTCCTGTATGTGCTCGGTACTTCGAGGTGATACTCCTGCACCTGCCCGATTTCAGGTGGCCTCTGGCGCCAGAGGCTTACTGTAGGCCCAGATCGCGGACGCACGCTGCCAGCGTCTGACGCTGCTCCTGAGTCAATGTGCGAGGCACAACTATCTGCACCTCAACGTACAGATCGCCATGCTGCGTCGCCGTCTTCACCCCTTGCCCGCGCAAGCGGAGACGCTCACCAGGCTGCGTCCCTGAGGGAATAGACACCTTGACATTCTGTCCGTACGCATTTGTAATGGACCGCTGTGTACCAAGGAGTGCCTCGATCACGGTGATAGGCTCTTGAATGTGCAAGTCGTCGCCCTCGCGTCGGAAGCGTGGACTCGGCTCTACGTGAAACACGATGTGCAGGCTATCGGACTCTCCGTGTGACCGCGTTGCGCCTTCCACTCTGAGTCGCACTTGGATACCGGAACGCACTCCTTGTGGCACTGGGACTCTCACCTCGCCCACGCCTGCAACGTCAACAAGCATCCCTCCCCCTTCTAAGGCTTGGTGGAACGTCAGATGAGCGACCACTGGGCAACTGATTAAGCGCCCTGCAACAACCGGTTGCCCATTTCCTAGAGACCACAGCATGTCCCCGGTCTCGTCAAGGAGTACTCTGTCATACCGGAGTCTACGAGACGGGTCGGATAGGATCTCGTACGCTTGTTGAACGGCTCGGAATCTCTCTTCCTGCTTCGCGCTACCGGCATTATGATCAGGGTGAAGAGTCTGAACCAGACTTCTGTAGGCCCGCTTAATTTCAATGACGTCGGCCTCCTTCGAGACGTTGAGCAGTTGGTAGTAGTTAGAGGTCTCCATTAGCGTTTTGTTGGCGCCGTGCCGCATTGTCACGGCAAAAGTACGTGACAATGCGATTCCCAAAACCATACCATTCCCATGACCGACGACTTGTCGTTTGATACCGTCCTGATTGCCAACCGAGGCGAGATCTGTGTTCGAATCATTCGGACCTGCAGAGAGCTAGGCATTCGCACCGTCGCTGTGTATTCCGATGCTGACCGGAACGCACTCCACGTTCAGATGGCAGACGAGGCTGTACATATAGGCCCATCGCCCTCGAGCGAGTCTTATCTCCGCATCGATGCAATTCTCGATGCCGCACGCTCCACAGGTGCTCAGGCCATTCATCCAGGCTATGGTTTCCTCTCTGAGAATGCAGAGTTTGCTCGCGCTTGCAAGGGTGCGGGCATCACATTCATAGGGCCATCGCCAGAAGCTATCGAGCAGATGGGCGACAAGACTTCGGCGCGTGAGCTCATGAGAGAAGCCGGAGTCCCAATGGCGCCTGGTACTCCTGACGCAATAAGCGATCCCGACCGAGGCGAAACAGATAGCAGAGAAGATTGGCTACCCTGTCCTCGTAAAAGCTGCTGCTGGTGGAGGCGGAAAAGGAATGCGTGTTGTGGAGGATCCAGATCAGTTTTTATTTGCATTCCAATCAGCGCAGAGGGAGGCGGAGAACGCGTTTGGCGATGGCAGGGTGTACTTAGAAAAGTACTTGGAAGGCCCTAAGCACATCGAGTTTCAAATTCTGGCTGACTCCCATGGCAGTGTGGTGCATCTATATGAGCGTGACTGTTCAATCCAAAGGCGGCATCAGAAAGTGATAGAAGAAGCTCCAAGCTCCGTGCTGAGCGATTCGCTACGTGAGCAGATGGGGAGCGCCGCGGTTGCTGCTGCCAAGTCCTGCTCCTATGTAGGGGTAGGCACCGTCGAGTTCCTATTGGACTCTGACCAGAGCTTCTATTTCCTAGAGATGAACACGAGGCTCCAGGTGGAGCATCCTATCACCGAGATGATTACAGGTCTCGATCTCGTGGCAGAGCAGATCAGAATAGCCAGAGGAGAGAAACTAGGATTCGATCAATCACAGATATCGAGTAGCGGACACGCAATTGAATGCCGAGTCTACGCCGAGGACGTACTGTCAGGCTTCTTGCCAGATCCAGGTCTGCTGCGTGAACATACTCCACCTGAAGGGCCTGGAGTCAGAGTAGACAGCGGTGTGGGGAGAGGACTACGGGTTTCGGTGTTCTACGATCCTATGATTTCGAAAGTGGTCGCGTGGGGACTCACAAGGGATATAGCTATCAGACGAATGGAACGAGCTCTTACTGAGTACGAAATAGTTGGAGTCTCTACAACCATTCCTTTTTGCCGCCATGTGATGACTGATCCGGTCTTTAAGTCTGGCTCACAAACAACTAGCTATATTGACACTCATTTTAATGCAAGCGCAATTGCACCCTCGTTCAATATAATTCGTGCTGTTGCAGTCACTACAGCACTCTCATCTAACCAGAGAGAAGGAGCACAAGCTGATTTAGCGCCTCAGAACACATCGTCCTGGCGACGGCGTAGGAATTGGTGACAACAAAAAGCCCTGACTCCATTTCTGGAATCAGGGCCTAGGAAGAACTTGGCGACGACCTACTCTCCCACCTAGAGGCAGTACCATCGGCGCTGCGGGGCTTAACGACTCTGTTCGGAATGGAAAGAGGTGGATCCCCCGCGCTACAATCACCAAGAATCTGGTGACATGCGGATAACCGTAGCAAAACTGATCAGAGAGCATCAAAATAATCGACTCTATTGCAGAATGCGATATGCATATGCAGCAATGTGTGGCGATAAGCCACGTAGGTAATTAGTACGGCTCGGCTTCACGTGTTACCACGCTTCAACCTGCCGCCTATCAACGTCCTAGTCTCGAACAACCTACAAGGGAAATCTCATCTTCTGGTGGGCTTCGTGCTTAGATGCTTTCAGCGCTTATCCCTTCCCGACATAGCTACCCAGCGATGCGCCTGGCGGCACAACTGGTACACCAGAGGTCAGTCCGTCCCGGTCCTCTCGTACTAAGGACAGCTCCAGTCAAATTTCCAACGCCCACAGCAGATAGGGACCGAACTGTCTCACGACGTTCTGAACCCAGCTCACGTACCGCTTTAATGGGCGAACAGCCCAACCCTTGGGACCTTCTCCAGCCCCAGGATGCGATGAGCCGACATCGAGGTGCCAAACCTCCCCGTCGATATGAACTCTTGGGGGAGATAAGCCTGTTATCCCCGGCGTACCTTTTATCCTTTGAGCGACGGCCCTTCCATTCGGGACCGCCGGATCACTAAGACCTGCTTTCGCACCTGCTCGACCTGTATGTCTCGCAGTTAAGCGTCCTTATGCCTTTACACTCTTCGCACGATTACCGACCGTGCTGAGGACACCTTTGCAAGCCTCCGTTACAATTTAGGAGGCGACCGCCCCAGTCAAACTACCCACCTAACACTGTTCCCCGACCGGATTACGGCCGTGGGTTAGGCACCGACCAAATCAAAGGCGGTATTTCAAGGGCGACTCCACAATGCCTGGCGACACTGCTTCAAAGTCTCCCGCCTATCCTACATATGATTTGGCAAGTGTCAATGCTAAGCTGTAGTAAAGGTGCACGGGGTCTTTCCGTCCCGCTGCGGGTATCCGGCGTCTTCACCGGCACCACAATTTCACCGAGCGCGCGATCGAGACAGTGCCCAACTCGTTGCACCATTCGTGCAGGTCGGAACTTACCCGACAAGGAATTTCGCTACCTTAGGACCGTTATA